>NZ_JABEPE010000018.1 GCF_026788005.1 Alteromonas sp. a30 | reverse complement strand
TAAACTGAGCTTAAGGCATTACAATTCACAGATTGCAGAAACAATGGCAGCTATTAAAGCAATGAACAAACTTACCAAGATAGGTATGACTGAAACCTACAAAGTGGCCTGAAATAGGGCTGTATTACTGATGTTTTGTCTATGGAGTGAATTGATCAACAGAGCCAGTGCAACGCGCATTTGGCCTTTATGATGTGAGCAATGGCGCAATAAAACACATTTATGGCAAATTAGGATTTACAGATTCCGTTGAGTATCCTGAGCCCATTCATTTTAGTAATTTCATATACAGAGAAAGCCGGAAACCTGTGCAATGGGGTGTAATTGAATGGGATGCAATAAATATTGCTCATCACGATCAAACGTTCTTGGAAATTGTGCGTCAACATGCGTGATAACATCGCTTCATCGACGCGCATCTGATACTCTGCTGCCAATTTTAGCGCAACGTATTTCTGTGGAATTAAGATTTATGTCCGAACAGCCAAACAATCCGCTACACGGGTTAACCCTTGAAACTATCCTCACCAAGTTACAGGATAAATTCGGCTGGGATGGCCTTTATGCTCGTATTCGCGTGAATTGTTTTGTGAGCAATCCAAGTATCAAATCTGCATTAAAATTTTTGCGTAAAACCCAATGGGCGCGAGACAAAGTAGAAGCACTTTACATTCACACCTTTGCATCCGCAAGCTCAACGCCCCCGCCTCAGCGCCCGCGCTTTGATAAAAAATCGTCAATGCCAAAAGCGGAAAAATCCCCATACCAATCTTCAGTTGCTAATAAGCCTAAGTGGCCGGATTCCGATCGTACAGATGCAAAGAAAGCAGAATCAAAAAAATCAGATTCAAAAACGAGCAACCCCCCCCCCACTAACGTTTGGACCATGAATAGATGAGCCCTGAACAAATGAACCTTGAAGCCAGAGTAGAGCAAGCTGAAAATACACCAAACGTTGCTATTTTTGTGGATGTGCAAAACGTGTATTACACCACGCGCCAAATTCACAAACGTAATTTTGATTACAACCAATTTTGGGCGCTAGCAACCCACAATCGAAACGTCACTCAAGCCTTTGCTTACGCTATTGACCGAGGCGACCAAAAACAAAAAGAATTCCAAAATATTCTTCGAGCCATCGGCTTTGAAGTCAAACTCAAGCCTTTCATTCAACGTTCGGATGGCTCAGCCAAAGGCGATTGGGATGTTGGCATCACTATAGATGCACTAGAATACGCCGAACAAGCCGACATCATTGTTTTAGTGTCCGGCGATGGTGATTTCGATTTGCTTGCCAACAAGCTCCGCCTAAGCAAAAACAAGCGTGTAGAAGTATATGGTGTCAAAGCCCTAACTTCCGCCTCGCTAATTAATGCCGCTACTGCATATTACCCGATTGAGGGAGCGTTGCTGCTTTAAGGGCAGGATAAAATGGGAAGAGGGTATGTGCCTACTATTCCCAATTGGCTTTCCTCGCTATATTACGAGTAAGAATTCCCCTCAAACACCTTCCCAAAAGCCAAAACATTTTGGAACTGTCTACCATTTAATTACGTCTTGGCGTTAGGGTGCAAAACGCAAGTACGCTGGCTTAAATAACAATATATAGGTAAATAACCTGCCATAAAATAAAGAAACTTAGGTAGAAAAATGACAATACAAACGCAACTCACAAAGCGCAGCACGGCGAGAATGACTTCCGTGATGATGGCGTCAATCGCCACCTTATTTTTGATTTCGGGTTGTGCAAGTAACGGCAATAGCAAAAACTCGAATGAAGCCGCATCAAACGAAAAAACTCAAATGAAAAAAACCACCGTGCCGGGTGATAAAGGCAATGTGATAGGCAACTCGGTATAGTTTTGCCTATTAAGCCCTCAGCCCAAGAAGGTGTGGATTGAATTTACAACCCACGTTTTCGTGTACGTTTGAAAACCAATAAACGCTATTGATAAGCACCCGTTAGCACGAGCAAAGAAGCCGCTAACATAAATCAGCAAACCCGCTGCGCGTGACAACTTCCTATTGCATCAAGTGCAAAACACTTGTTTACTACGCAAGCATGACGTATTCCAACCCCATTTCCCGCGCAGTCCAACAAGGTTAAGGAGCCTAATGTTGATTTCATTGATAAGACGCCCATTTAACAAAACGCCGACTTTGCAAAAACATACAAACCGTTTCCGCTTACCGAAGAACCACTCGGCTATAGCGACCGTAGCGCCCAGCAAGCTATTTGCCGCCTTGTTTGCGCTTACCGTTTTAGCAAGCTGTGCCAATAATCCTTACGAGAATTTCAAGGGTGAAACGCTCATTCAACCACTTCCATTACCCGAAAGCGATTGGCAAGTAACCCAACATGAAACCGAATCAGGCAACATCATTGAAACCCGCTGGAACAAAGATGCTTCGCAAGATATGGTGCAAACGTTCGTGATGCGGGATGTCGCTAACGCATCCTTGGAAACACTAAAAGCCAACGACGACAACCTAGGCAAAGCCAGTTGTGATGAGCACTTTCAAAGCCAAGTGCTTTCTGATCATCAGCAAAATGGGTATCCACAATTAACATGGTTTTCTGAATGTGAAATCGGTGCGGGCTTGTATATTAAAACCCTCCACAAAAGCATTTTAGGCAATGACTCCCATTATTTATTCAAGCGCATTTTCCGCACGCCACCTAAGCCTAAGCAATGGCAAACATGGCTAGATTATGTAAACCGCATTCAAGTGTGTGACAATCGTACCAAAGCGCATCCGTGCCCGAGTAATTTCCCTATAAAAACAGGGGATTGAGTAATATATTCAGCTCAGCACGTTTCACTTAAGGCGAGTTTCACTTTATTTACCAAGAAAACTCGCCTCTCCCTTGCGTCACCTGTGTGGCTCAAGGATAATACCGCGCATTTGCGCAAACTTTTTCAACAGCAGTATTTAACGTTTAATGACTGAATTTCTTCTTCTCCTTATTAGCACTGTTTTAGTGAATAACTTTGTCTTGGTACAGTTTCTTGGGCTGTGTCCGTTTATGGGCGTCTCCGGCAAGTTAGAAACAGCGATTGGCATGTCGATGGCAACCACCTTTGTGCTGACCATTGCCTCCATGTGTAGCTATTTAGTGGAGCAATACATTTTGGCTCCACTGGAAATTCAATATTTGCGCACCTTAAGCTTTATTTTAGTGATTGCCGTTGTGGTGCAATTTACTGAATTAGTTGTCCACAAAACCAGCCCTGTTTTATACCGTTTACTCGGTATTTTCTTACCATTGATTACCACCAACTGCGCCGTACTTGGCGTGGCGTTGCTAAACGTCAACAAGCAGCACAATTTTGTTGAATCCATTGTGTATGGATTTGGCGCGGCTGCTGGCTTTTCCCTTGTATTGGTCCTCTTTTCTGCACTTCGCGAACGCCTAGCGGTTGCCGATGTTCCCACCCCCTTTAAAGGCACAGCCATCGCCATGGTCACGGCAGGGTTAATGAGTTTGGCCTTTATGGGCTTCACAGGTTTGGTGACATTGCCATGACGTTATTTGCTATTTTTGCCATTGCCATACTCGCCCTGCTATTTGGCGCATTACTTGGTTTTGCCGGTATTCGCTTTAAGGTGGAAGGCGACCCCATTGTTGAGCAAATTGACGAACTTTTGCCACAAACTCAATGCGGTCAATGTGGTTATCCCGGTTGTAAACCTTACGCAGAAGCTATTGCAAACGGCGAAGAAATTAACAAATGCCCTCCGGGCGGCGACGCCACCATCAAGAATATTGCTAATTTGTTAGGCGTTGAAGCCAAACCACTTAATGAAGCTCACGGCGAGGCAGATGTTAAAAAAGTCGCTTATATTCGAGAAGATGAATGCATTGGCTGCACTAAGTGTATTCAAGCCTGCCCGGTTGACGCCATTGTCGGCGCAACCCGGCAAATGCACACCGTGATTATTGATGAATGTACCGGCTGCGATCTGTGCGTTGCCCCCTGCCCCGTTGACTGTATCGATATGGTGCCAGTGAAAGAAGACAGCAAACATTGGCGCTGGCAGTTAGACAGTATTCCCGTCAAACAGGTTAAGTAGGTAAACCCGTGAACAGTATTATTGACAGGATCAAACAAAACCGACTTTGGGACTTTGCTGGCGGCGTCCATCCCAAACAGTTTAAGTCGTTATCGAATAAGCATGAAATTGCCGAAGTCGGCTTACCGGAAACACTCTATATTCCATTGAAGCAGCACATTGGTGTAGAAGGCAAACTCAACGTTGGCGTAGGCGATAAAGTGTTGAAAGGACAAGCGCTTACGCACAGTACCAACCCCTTTGCCGTTCCTATCCACGCCTCAACTTCCGGTGAAATTGTCGCCATTGACGAACATGTTTCAGCCCATCCTTCCGGCAAGCCCGAAACCACCGTCATACTGAAACCTGATGGATTGGAAAAGTGGTGCGATTTGTCGCCATTGAGCGACTACCAAACGTTGCCAAAAGCAACCGTGGTTGAACACCTATGTAACGCGGGAATTTCCGGCATGGGTGGCGCAGGCTTTCCAACACATATCAAAGTAGGTTCAGAAAAGCCTATTCATTACTTAGTCATTAACGGCATTGAGTGCGAACCGTATATTACTTCGGACGATCGCCTTATGCGAGAGCATGCTTGGCAAGTAAGGCAAGGCATTGATGTATTGATGCATTTGCTGCAACCCGAATTTGCCATTATTGCGATTGAAGATAATAAGCCTGAAGCCATTCAAGCCATGCAAGTAGCCTGTCAGGATGCCGATAATTATCTGGTGACTTCGGTGCCCACGAAATACCCCGCTGGCGGCGAAAAGCAACTGATAGAAGTGCTAACAGGCCAGCAAATTCCCAAGGACAAACATCCTATTGATGTGGGTATTGTGATGCAAAACGTTGGCACTTGTTTTGCCATTGCCGATGCGGTGTTTGCCGGGAAGCCGTTAATTCAACGTGTTGTTACGCTTACCGGTAAAGCGCTCAAAGCGCCGCAAAATGTGTGGGGATTAATCGGCACACCGATTTCACACTTGCTTGAGGTGGCGCAGTATCAAGCAAAAAAACAAAAAGCCCCGCGCGTGATTATTGGCGGCCCGATGATGGGCTTTACTGCGGCGTCCACCAAGGTGCCGATTGTAAAAATTAGCAACTGCTTATTAGTGCCAGCAAACAAAGAGTTGCCATTACCGCAAGACGAAATGCCATGTATTCGCTGTGGCGCATGCGCCGATGCCTGCCCAGCCGGTTTATTGCCACAACAACTGTACTGGCACGCTAAGTCCGGTGAACTCGAGAAAGCGCAGGCGTTTAATCTTGCCGATTGTATTGAATGCGGTGCCTGTGCCTTTGTTTGCCCAAGCAATATTCCACTGGTTCACTACTATCGTACGGCAAAAGCCGACATCAAAATAGCGCAAGAAGAAAAGGAAAAGTCGGATCGCTCCAAAGCCCGTTTTAATGCGCGTCAGGAACGTTTGGAACGAGAAAAACAAGAACGTGAAGAAAAGCGTTTGCAGTCAGCAAAAGCCCGAGAACAAGCTAAAGCAGCAAGAGAAGCGCGTAATCAAACTCAAGAAGTCGATAACGCTTCACAAGAAGCGTCACCGCAAAGTGCGCCCGTTGAAAACAAAAGCGATAAAGTCGCTGCGGCTATTGCTCGAGCCAAGGCTAAAAAGGCGGCGAAAAATGCTCAAGATGATGCGCCAGCAACAAATTCAAGCGAGAAGACTGACGATAATCGAGCAAAAGAAAGTGCTGGCAAATCAACGCCAGAACCAACTACCGGGCAATCAAAAGATGAACGCGTTGCCGCCGCTATCGCAAGAGCCAAGGCCAAAAAGGCAGCGCAAAATGCTCAAGATGATGCGCCAGCGACAAATTCAAGCGAGAAGACTGACGATAATCGAGCAAATGAAAGTGCTGGCAAATCAACGCCAGAACCAACTACCGGGCAATCAAAAGATGAACGCGTTGCCGCCGCTATCGCAAGAGCGAAAGCTCGTAAATTAGAAAAAGAACAAGCAGCGAAGGAAGACGCGAATAAACTCACCGCAGAAACGGCCTCCGTTAAGGAAAAACCCGCGCCGAAAACAGAAGTAACGGCTTCACAAGAAACACCGGTTAAAGATGCGTCAACGCCTAAAGTGACTCAAAAGCCAAGCGCAAATGAAACCGAGGAGGAGCGCCAAAAGCGCGTTGCCGCCGCCGTAGCCAAGGCAAAAGCCCGTAAAGCTGAGCGAGACAAAGCCAAAGCACAACAAGAACACCAAAATAATTCGTCAAATTCAGGAGAGCACTAATTCATGTCACTGTTTATGACAAGCTCACCGCATCAACATGTAAAACGCAGCACTGCCACAATTATGCGTTTAGTCATGCTCTGCACTGTTCCCGGCATTGCCGCCCAAACCTACTTTTTTGGTTGGGGTACGTTAATTCATGTGGCGATTGCCTGCACCGTTGCCGTTGTTACCGAAGCCTGTATTTTAGAGCTGCGCAAGCGCAATATTGAATTGGCGATTAAAGATAGCTCCGCGCTGCTTACTGCGCTATTACTCGCCATATCCATTCCCCCTTTTGCGCCGTGGTGGGTAACGGTCATTGGCAGCTTCTTCGCTATTGCTTTTGTGAAACAACTTTACGGTGGATTGGGCTTTAACTTGTTTAACCCCGCTATGGCCGCATATGTCGCCCTGCTGGTGTCATTTCCGGTGCAAATGACCGCGTGGACACCGCCAGCTCAATTAGCCGAACAAAACCAAAGCATGATGGACATCATCTCGATTATTTTCACCCAATTCAGTGAAGAAGGCTTTAGCGTTACCCAAATGCGCGCAGGAATAGATGGCTTCACCATGGCCACACCATTAGATGAAGTGAAAACCGCATTGAACCATAACCAAACCCTAACGGAAGCCTTCAGCGCCGCGCAATTCACTAGCATTAACGGTTTCAACCCATGGACATGGGTGAGTTTATCCTACTTGCTTGGTGGCTTAGTGTTATTACAGCAACGTGTGATTTCTTGGCATATTCCGCTTTCCATGCTGGGTGGTTTAGTGGTTATCGCCAGTGTCTTCTATCTTGTGGATGCCGATCATTTCGCCTCCCCCGTTTTTCATTTAGTCAGCGGCAGTATGATTATGGGCGCGTTTTTCATCGCGACAGACCCAGTAACCGCTGCCACCAGCAATAAAGGACGCATCATTTTCGGCGCCAGTATTGGTTTGTGGGTTTACATTATCCGTAACTGGGGCGGCTATCCCGACGCCATCGCTTTTGCGGTAGTCATCATGAATATGGCAGTGCCAGTGATTGATTATTACACCAAGCCGAAGGCTTATGGTCACGATAAACAGCGCACGCATTCGCTTAATAATCAAAATGGAGGCGCAGAATAATGCTTTCCAATGTGATTGTTAAACATGGTTGGTTATTAGGTGCATTTGCGCTGGCCACTTCTGGCCTAATTGCCCTTACTCATACGCTCACTAAAGGCAAAATTGCAGAGCAGGAACAAGCCAAACTGCTTAGCACGCTAAATAAAATCATTCCTGAATCTGGATACAACAACGGGTTAAGCAACGATTGCATATTAGTGTCGGATGAACGTTTGTCTGCACGTCAAGCGATGCGTGTTTACCGTGCAAGAATGGATGGTCAGCCGTTTGCCTTGGCAGCAGAAGTTATCTCTCCAGATGGTTACAACGGCAACATAAAAATGCTGGTTGCTCTTGTTGACAACCAAACTCTGGGCGGCGTGCGTGTACTCTCTCACCAAGAAACACCGGGACTTGGCGACAAGGTAGAAGAGCGTATTAGCGATTGGATTACTCAGTTCAATAACCTGCCCGCAGAAAACGTATACGACAGTGTGTGGGCCGTGAAAAAAGACGGTGGTCAATTCGACCAATTCACCGGCGCGACCATTACCCCCCGTGCCGTGTTAAAAGGCACTAAAAACGCCGTCACCTATTTACAGCAGTCGTGGCAAGCGTCTTTCCAAGAAACTGACGCGAACGGCAACCCTTATCCGGTTTGCGGAGCAACATCATGAATGCAGAAATAAAAGAACTCACATGGCAAGGCTTGTGGAAAAATAACGCCGCACTCGTGCAACTACTAGGGCTTTGCCCTTTACTGGCCGTTACCGCAAGCGTTATCAACGGCCTTGGCCTTGGGCTGGCCACCACCTTGGTATTGCTTGGCTCAAATTGCACGGTTTCAGCAGTTCGTCATTTCGTTCCCAAAGACATTCGCATTCCCGTGTTTGTCATGGTGATTGCTGCCTTTGTTACCATTGTGCAACTGCTCATGAACGCTTTCACATTCAGCCTATACCAAGCCCTTGGCATTTTTATTCCGTTAATTGTGACCAACTGCGCCATTATTGGCCGCGCCGAAGCTTACGCCTCTAAAAACCCCGTTAAACTCGCCGCCGTGGATGGCTTAATGATGGGCGCAGGGTTCACCCTAGTATTGGTGCTGCTTGGGGCAATGCGAGAATTGCTTGGCAACGGCACCTTATTAAACGGCGCTCACTTACTGTTGGGCGACTGGGCAAAAGTGCTCAAAGTAACGGTATTTGAAACCGATAGCCCTTTCCTTCTGGCCATTTTACCGCCGGGAGCCTTTATAGGAATGGGATTAATTATCGCGCTGAAAAACGTGCTAGATAAACGCATCGAAAACCTCTTTGAGCAACCCGAAGCAGTGCAGGAAATCCAAAGAGCGCGCGTTACCGCAGCCAACATGACGGACTAACCACGCATTATGAACAAAGAAAAACGCCTCGAAATTCTTACGCGATTACGTGATGCGAACCCGCATCCAACAACCGAATTAAACTTCAGTACTCCCTTTGAATTGCTGGTTGCCGTTACCCTTTCTGCACAAGCCACCGATGTTGGCGTTAACAAGGCCACGGACAAACTCTTCCCCGTTGCCAATACGCCAGAAGCTATTTATGCGCTGGGCGTGGATGGCCTAAAGGAATACATCAAAACCATTGGTTTATACAACGCCAAAGCAGAAAATGTGATTAAAACCTGCAAAATCTTAATTGAAGAACACGGCTCACAAGTCCCCGAAAATCGCGAAGCCTTAGAAGCCCTGCCCGGCGTTGGAAGGAAAACGGCAAATGTGGTTTTGAATACCGCCTTTGGCTGGCCGACTATCGCCGTGGACACCCATATTTTTCGGGTTTCAAACCGCACCAAATTCGCCATGGGCAAAAACGTCGATCAAGTGGAACAAAAACTACTAAAAGTTGTGCCCGCTGAATTTAAGGTTGATGTACACCACTGGCTAATTCTTCACGGGCGCTACACCTGCGTCGCCCGCAAACCCCGCTGCGGTTCCTGTATTATCGAAGATTTGTGCGAGTTTAAGGAAAAAACGGAATAATATTAATTCAATATCTGATCGCATAGAATTTGAATATACTACACGGCTAAAGCCTGATACAAAATTCAAAGCTTCGCAATATCCCAAAGCTTCATCCCAAAGCTTAGCAATGAGTTTTGCTTTAGTTTATGCACCCACGGATAAACTCGAGCTGTTCTGTTACTTCGTGACTTCCACATAAAAAAGCAGTTATAGGAATTAGCAAATTTCCACCTATATCAACGGACAATGCTTAATGAAAAAAATTCTAATCACTGGACATTTAGGCCTTATAGGTCGTCATTTATCACCTCTTTTAACACAACAAGGCTATGAGATTACAGGATTCGATACTGCCAATAACTCTGGCGATATTTGTAACACATTCGAATTAAACAATGCATTGAAACAATGCTGCGGTGTTATCCATTTAGCAGCTGTATCACGCGTTATCTGGGGACAAAACAACCCTAAAAAGTGCTGGCAAACCAATGCAATTGCAAGTGAAATGTTATTGAAGCTAGCAGCCGAGCATCATAAAAAACCTTGGGTACTAGTTGCTAGTAGTCGTGAAGTGTATGGAGAACCAAACTCTCTTCCAGTTTCTGAAAGTATGACGCTATCACCAGTGAATATTTATGGGCGCTCTAAGCTATATATGGAAGATGCAACATTAAAAGCTAGAACAGCAGGTTTAAATACTGCCATTGTAAGATTAGCTAATGTGTATGGATGTACATTAGATCATGCAGACCGTGTTTTGCCAGCATTCAGTAAAAATGCAGCATTAGGTGCAAATTTAAGAGTAGATGGTTTTGACCATCTTTTTGATTTTACCCATGTTAGCGACACTGTAAATGGTATTGCTAGAATTATCGAGCTACTAAACGCTGGGGAGCGAAATTTACCACCAATACATTTATTACCAGGGCATGGTACAACGCTCAGAGAAGCTGCCGAGTTCGCAATTTCCGCAGCGGGTAGTAAATCATCAATCATTGAGGCAACTTCTCGCGCATATGATGTAGCTAAATTTATTGGTGATCCCTCTCGTGCTAGAAACTTACTAGGATGGCAAGCAAATATATTACCTGAAAAAGGTATTTCATTATTGGTTGAAGCATTCAAACAGAAACTAAAGTTAGGAGTGGTAGCATGAGAATTTTAAAAGTAATACATGGTTACCCAATGCTATATAACGCAGGCTCTGAAGTTTATTCACAAACTATTTGTCATGGTCTTGTTAAACAAGGCCATGAGGTACATGTATTTACTCGTGAAGAGGATGCATTCAGACCTGATGGGGATATTCGTGTTAGCTATGATGCTGATATGCCAGTAATAAAACTCTATTTAGTTAACAACCCTCGTCATAAAGATAGATATCGCCTAACTATTATTGATGAGAGATTCGCTGAACTACTCGATGAACTACAACCTAATATTGTTCACATTGGACATCTAAACCACCTTTCAACGTCGCTCGTTTTTGAAGCAAAAAAACGTAATATTCCTATTGTATACACTCTCCACGATTATTGGTTAATGTGTCCTAGAGGGCAATTTATGCAAATGCATTCTGCCGATAATGATTTATGGGCAGCATGTGATGGACAGGAAAATAAGAAGTGCGCACGCCAATGTTATGCTCGATATTTTTCTGGCGATGATGATGATCGAGATTTTGATCTTGCGTACTGGGAAAATTGGGTTGAGCGACGAATGAGGCATGTGAAGGAGATTGTTTCACAGGTAGACTTGTTTATTTCACCCGCCAAATACCTTAAAAACCGATACGAAAAAGATTTTGGTTTACCCAAAGAAAAAAGTATTTATCTAGATTATGGTTTTGATCGTTCACGTATGTCTGGTAGAAAGCGTAACACTGATGAGCCATTTACTTTTGGGTACATTGGTACGCATATCCCTGCAAAAGGTATCCACCAATTAATTCTCGCTTTTGGTCAATTGAAAGGTGATGCTGTTTTAAGGATTTGGGGCAGAGATCGCGGACAAGACACTCGTGCACTTAGAGCAATTGCTGATACTTTACCAGATGAAAAGAAAAACAATATTCAATGGATGCCAGAGTACAAAAATCAACATATTGCAACAGATGTATTTAGCAAAACAGACGCGATTGTAACGCCTTCAGTTTGGGTAGAGAACTCACCGCTAGTTATCCATGAAGCACAACAGTCTAGAGTGCCTGTAATAACAGCAAATACTGGTGGAATGGGAGAATATGTTGTAGATGGTTTAAACGGCCTTACTTTTGAGCATAGAAATGTTGATGACCTTGCAAAAAAAATGCAGTTATTTGTTGATAACCCTGAGTTCGCCAAAGAGCTAGGTACTAAAGGATACGCTTATAGCGATGACGGTGAAATACCATGCATTGACCAGCACATAGTTGACCTAGAGGCATGCTACAAGGAGTTGTTAAAGTGAGTGAGACGAACTTCTGGCGTATAACACTTGATACCAACCCTGATACCTGCAATTTAAACTGCATAATGTGTGAAGATCATTCACCATACTCGGATAGCCCTAAAATCAGAAAACAACAGAGAAGATTACGCCCAAATATGGATAGGGATATGCTTGAACGTGTTATTAGAGATGCTGCCAATATGGGTATTAAGGAAATTATACCTTCCACAATGGGAGAACCGCTGCTCTACCCTCATTTTGATGTGTTTCTCGACTTATGTCATGAACTTAATTTGTCATTAAATCTTACTACTAATGGCACCTTTCCAAGCCCTGATAAACACCAAAACGTTGAATACTGGGCAAATCGTGTTGTTCCTATTGGTAGCGACGTAAAAATATCATGGAATGGGGCTAAAGAGCACACTCAAAGTAAAATTATGCTGGGCGCTAAATTATCTAAGCATATCGAAAATGCAAAACGATTTATTGCTGTAAGGGATGAGTTGGCCGAACAACATTATTGTTCAATGACAATGCAGCTGACATTTCTCAGAAGTAATTTGGAAGAAATTCCCGATATGCTTGATTTGGCCATCGAATTAGGTTTTGACCGAATAAAAGGGCATCATTTGTGGACACACTTTGATGAAATAGCTAGTGAGAATTTAAGGAATGATATTATTTTTGCGGATAGGTGGAACCAAATTGTTAAATACTGTAAAGAGCGTGTAACAAGGCACAATGAAACCGCGTCTCGCCCCTTCAAATTAGATAACTTTTCTGAACTTTACTTAAATAATTTAGATGATATTGCACCAAATGGGAGTTGTCCTTTTTTAGGCAAAGAAATTTGGATAGACCCTACTGGACGCTTTAATGTTTGTTGTGCTCCAGACCAAGAGCGAAAAACTTTAGGAGACTTTGGTTCAGTTTCTAATAACTCACTTTCTGAGTTAGCTAAGAGTAAAAAATATAGCCAATTAATGAATAGTTACAAAGAAAACAGCCTTTGTAAGCAGTGTACAATGAGACGTTAATAATGGTTAATCTAAGAAAGTTAACTATTTCTGAGGACGGGCAATATCATACCTTGCCAGATGGAACTGAAGCATATAGTGCGAGATTTGATGAAGTATTATCATACCATTTAGTTGAAAATGAATACCAAATTGCACCTGTTATAAAAGGAAATAATGCATTTCATATAGGGAGTGATGGGAAAGCGATTTATAAGTCTACTTTCAATAGAACTTTTGGTTTTTATTGTGATTTGGCTGCTGTTGTCGATGGCTACCATTGGTTTCATATTACACCGGAAGGTAAAGCTGCTTATAGTGAACGTTATGATTTTGTTGGTAATTTCCAACAGGATATAGCGGTAGTATGTAATAAAGAAGGCTTTTACTATCATATAGATAAAAGTGGTAAACCCATTTACAAACACAAGTGGCATTATTGTGGAGACTTTAGAGAAGGAATCGCCGTTGTTCAGCACAGTAATGGGCTTAGTACACACATTAATATCAATGGCGATTTCATTCACTCTCAGTGGTTTTTAGATCTTGATGTATATCATAAAGGCTTTGCAAGAGCTAAAAACAGGGCTGGTTGGCAACACATCAATAAAGATGGTAAACCTATCTACCAACAATACTATGCTAGCATCGAACCTTTTTATAATGGGTTTGCGCGGGTTGAAACATTTGATGGCTCTCTACAAATCATTGATGAAAGTGGGGCATTGCAACGAGAGTTAAGATCGAGTCAGTCTAATGATTTTGCTAGTTTATCTGCGGATATGGTGGGCTACTGGCGCACGTTTACAATTGCGGCAGCAGCAGAACTAAAGATTTTTGATTATTTACCTGCAAGAACTCAATCTCTTTCACAAAAAACAAAGACTATTGAAGCGCGTTTGTATCGTCTCTTAAGCGCTTTGGGTGAATTAGGTCTTGTCGATCTTAAAGCCGAAATGTGGGAGTTAACACCTAAAGCTCAATACTTAACTTCAGAGCACCCTAAATCTCTCAGGACCGCAGCTACTGAGTATCGAGATGAGTTATTAGAAAGGTGGTATGACTTAGTTACATTGATGAAGCAAGATGTAAAAGCTTCAGACATCTTTCAGAAAGTTGCAAACAATGAAGAGCACACTAAGAAGCACCATAAAATGCTTAGAAGCTATGCATTAGAAGATTATCAAAAGTTAGTCTCTAATCTCGATATTGAATGCAATGACACCGTTTTTGATGCTGCTGGTGGCGATGGCACGTTAGCTCTATTGATTCAAAACCAGTTTCCCAAAAGTAATGTGATTTTGGGCGACTTAGCACCTGTAGTTAAATCAAGCGAATTTACCAATAAGACATCATTTGATTTGTTTAACAATTGGTCTCTTAAAGCAGACAAAATATTGTTAGCAAGAGTTCTTCACGATTGGAATGACGATGATGCTGTAAAAATTCTATCAAATGCGTGTGATTCTCTTCATTCTAATGGTGTTATTTATATTTTTGAGATGATTAGAGAAGAAAATGACTTCAGCGGTTCTCTATGTGATTTACATTTACTCACTGTAACTGGTGGAGAAGAAAGAACTAGAGCTCAGTTTGAAGCGTTGTTTGATAAAGTAGACCTATATATTGATGCAGAAATTAACCAAGCTAGTTTAATTACAATAATGAAATTAAAACGCAAGATAATATGAAAAAATTAATAGTTGCAAGGCATGCTGAACGACCTGAAATACCCTCTAATACAGTGGGTAATGATGTAATGTTAACTGAAAAAGGCATTGAACAAAGTAAATTGTTTGCATCTTTAATCGATCTACCTCTTCATAGTGTGAAATCAAGTCCAATAGGTCGCTGTATCCAGACAGCCAATGTAATTGCTCAATCATTAGGTTTTAGAGTGGAAAATATTGAGCAATGCAAATCTCTTGGCGACCCAGGCTTTATTATCCAAGACAGTGAATTAGCCTGGCAACATTGGCTCGATAAAGGGCATGATGCTGTTAATCAGCATTTGATTTCAGGCAAAGAAAAGTGGGCAGGTTTTCATGATTTAGACCATATATGCAATGATATATTCAATACAATTAAAGAGCTGTTGAGCAATTCAGCATATGGAACTCATCTTTGGATTACACATGATACTATTTTAGCCACCTTAGCATCTCGCATTAATAATCCCAACTTCACATTAAATGATTGGCCTCATTTCTTAGGCTATATGATATTTACCTACTCAAATATTGGTGACATTGATATTGACTATGTTCAATTTCCAAACTTTAGTAGTTGATATAAGACTTAGATTAGTGCCGAACTTAACAATTTGAGTATGAATGGAAAGAGGTTGTCGACCGCGGTCGAGCAGGTTTTAGCTGACCAAAGCATCATTAAAAAACACGCCAAGAAAAACCGAATTCTTCTAAGACCTGCACCACTAGCTAATGTTACACGGCTGCTATACCTAGATAACCCGCAAACCCCGCCATGGATACTTCCATGTAGGCGCCACAGGGGCTGCCAATGTCTTCGTCCGTAATCATGCCTTGTTCGCGATTGGCGTTGGAGGCGAATACTCCCTACCTTGCCAGTCGCCGGAAACGAGCAAGGTTGAATCGGGTGTTGGCACCAATTTTACCAACAAGAACAGATAGACTACATTCTATCCGTTACAGTAGTTCATTGGCCCTATTCTGTTTGAGCCACTGCGATACATTCGTTAATCTGCCAGCAAGTACAGTAATAAAAAATGGCACTTATGATTAAACAACTTCTTCTGATCAGTGGGTTTCTGGCTGTCAGTGGTGTACAAGCCGCCACCTCCATATCTGAAATTGGCAAAAGCCTCAATCTTGAACAATATCGCGAGGATGTAAAAACCCTTGCCAGCGACGCTTTTGAGGGGCGCGCCCCCTTGTCTGCCGGGGAAGACAAAACCATTGCCTACCTTGTAAGCCAGTTTAAGGAGATCGGCCTAAAGCCAGCTTTTGGCAACAGCTACATCCAGAAGGTGCCGCTGGCAAAAATTCTGGCCGATCAGGACTTTTCTCTCAAAATGGGGGATTTGACGTTTGAAAACGGTACTGATTTTGTTGCTCGCACCCAGCGTATCAGCGATACCATCTCGCTAAATGATGATGTTGTTTTTGTAGGTTACGGCATCAACGCGCCGGAATATAATTGGAATGACTACCAAGGTGTGGATGTGAAAGGTAAAACCGTGATTGTTTTAGTAAATGATCCCGGCTTTTCATCGGGCAAACGTGACTTTTTTAACGGCAACGCTATGACCTACTATGGACGCTGGACTTATAAATATGAAGAAGCCGCGCGTCAGGGCGCAAAGGGTGTATTTATCGTTCACGAAACCATGCCTGCCGGTTATGGCTGGGGCGTCGTTCGGGCGGGTGGAACCACTGCCAAATTCACGTTAGTTGACGATAACAACAACCAGTCGCAAGTGGGTGTAATGGGCTGGATGCAACTGCGCGCGGCGCAAAAGATGTTTGAAGCCGCCGGAATGAATTACCGTGAGATGAAAGCCGCCGCCGGCAAACGCGGCTTTAAAGCGGTAGATTTACATCAGAAAGCAGAACTCACCTTACACAACAATATCGAGCATAAAGAATCGCAGAATGTAGCGGCTTTGCTGTCAGGTACCGAGTCGCAAGATGAATGGGTGGCGCTGCATGCCCATTGGGACCATCTGGGTAAAGGTTCGGAAAATGGCAAGGAAGTGATTTTAAATGGGGCGGTAGACAACGCCTCAGGCGTGGCTGGTGTACTAGAACTGGCACGGGTGTTCAAAAAGCAAAGCAAGAACCATCCGTTTAAACGCACCATGATGTTTGGTGCATTTACTGCCGAGGAAACGGGCCTAATTGGTGCTGAGCATTTTGCTCAAAACCCACCTATTCCAGCCAAAAATATTGTTGCTTTTTTGAATATCGACGGCATGAACGTTAACGATGCCACCGATTATACGCTGCAATACGGTGATGGCCTGTCAGAACTGGAAGACTATGTGGCAAAGACGGCAAAATCACAAGGACGATATGTTAAACCGGATCCTCGCCCACAAAATGGCTTATTTTTCCGCTCAGATCACTTTGCCGCTGCGCGTCAGGGGATCCCGTCTTACCTGTTCATGAGCCTAGGCGATACTGATCCGCAGTTTATCGCGAGCCGCTATCACAAAAGCGGCGATGACTACTTCTCTAGCTGGACACTAGGTGGCGTCAAGCAGGACTTAGACCTGATCGGCCAGATCATGGCTGAGCTTGCCAACAACGGGGATTGGCCAGAATGGACTGGCGATTCTGATTTTAAGGATGCCAGAGAAGCATCGGGTAGATAATTCACTGCCATAGAAAATAGGCAAAGGTGGCTATTCAATAGCCGCCTTTTTTGTGGTTCTAATTGAGATTCAGCAAAGCGTTCATGCTCGAAATCAATCCAAACTGACAGGCAAAAAACTAATTATTGCCACAGGCTTAAGGGACACATTACCGGATATCAAAGGCTTACAGCACCGCTGGGGGAAAACCGTTGTGCATTGCCCATATTGCCACGGTTATGAATTACGAAATCGCTCATTAGGCGTAATCGCCACTGGGCCTATGTCTTTACACCAAGCTGGAATGATCCCCGATTGGGGCGTAACAACGTACTTTTCACAGGGGCAACATTTACCCGATACAGAACAACAGCTTTTTTTAGAACAGCGAGGGATTCAGTTTGAGCACTCACCTGTTATCGAGGTGATAGGCGAAGGCATGGATATTTCTGCGGTTAAACTCGAAGATGGCCGTTTTATCTAAGAACTAGGGCATGTTGAAAAGCCAGCTTTAAAACAAGAGAAATCTAGCATGCTAGCTGACAGCCTTTATTCGATTTTATCTGATTGCTTTGCAAACATGGGGTTTCTGCTGCCGCAAGTGTAGCGTTCGTAATAAATGAAGATTGGAGTCTCTGAGCATCGGATGATCATCAACTGCGACAATATGCCACATTGTTGCAGACCCGACGAGAAGGAATAATCCGCGCTGATTTTTAACGTGTTGATGTTGAGAGATTTTATGCCTTCTAAGACTTCTTGTTTGTTTTCTGGTTCTTCAGTTGTTCTGTTTCCGCTTTCTAGCCTTTTTCTCGCCATGACCCTCCAAGCGCAAGAAGCAGATGTAATGGCGACCGAATACAATACTCGTAAAGGTGATATCAGCTTTTCAGTGGGCGAACGCATTGAAGTTGTAGCCAAATATTCGGCTGATGCTAGCCGTATGCTTACCTCAGTTGACCGTCTTTCCGGTGATGCCGTTCGTTTACCGGATATCGACTATGCTTGGCAACTGGCGGGTAGAATGCCCGGCGTCGTACTCACTGAGTTTAATCAGGGTACCACTAGCGGTACTTGGTATTTGGCGCTGGCGGGTGCGAACCATCCGCTGAGTGCTATCGCATTGTGGGAGCTAAAATATTTGCTGATATAAATAAGGTTACTTCCAAGCACTATCAATGACTTTATTAAGGGTCTCAAAACGTGCGGGTAATACTCTATTTTTCTGGGTTACTAAGTACAGTGTTTCAATAACCGTGTTATCAGGCTTAATCACTTGTAAGCCCTGCTTATTATGAAAACTATCCACTGCACTTTTTGGTAATACTGTAAAGCCAATCCCATTGGCAATAGGCTCAAGTATTTGATTGATTTGGTTGATAAAACCAACGACAGGGAGACTGTTAATATTGAGTTGGCCCAATTCTGTCTTGTAATTCTTAGCAATAAACAACGATAAATAATGTTTAGCGTCGGGATGTAATATTAATCCAAGATTCATTAACAATGTCGCCTTGTTCACATTAGTATCAACACGGCTAGGAACAACCAAACACAACTCTTCTTCCCCTAACACTTTAGTCTCAAAATAGATTTTATTTGGAATATCCGTAACGATACCTTGGTCAACAGTGCCTTTTTTAATGTCCGACAAAATCTGATGATAAGGTGCGGCTTTCATTTTAATAATAATATTAGGGTGTTTGACCTGCTCCTCTAACAATTTAGGGTACAACATCAGTGCAACCGAGCCCGAACACGCTAATGTACATTCTCCTGAATACGGGTCGTCAAAAGCCAGTTGTTCAATTAATGCCTCTTCATTTCGTTCAAGGCTTTTTGCATAGCGATATACCAAACGCCCTTGTTCAGTAATAACGAATGACTTTTTTCCTCGCGTAATCAATAAATGCCCACAAGCCTTTTCAAGCTTATTAATATGCTGGCTAACGCCCGGTTGCGTCATAAATAATTTTTCTGCGGCTTGTGTGAAATGCCCCGTATCAACAAGTGTCACAAATGTTTTAAGCCATATTGGATTTAGCACACCAACCTCATAACAAAATATTATCGAAATAATTATTAATGATAATTTTATAAAATAACAGTATTCCCTAAAATAGCACTCATCAAATGAACAATGACATAAGGGGTGAAATATGAAGATGAATCACGTAGGAATTATGGTCGGTGATATGGACAAGGCTGTTGAGTTCTACACTAAAGTGCTTGGACTAAGAATAGTAATGAACAACACTAAAGTGGTCGAAGAACGAGAAACGGCCATTGGAAGAATGTGTACAGCGGTTTTTGGTGAAGGCTTTGAGGGCTTCAATATTGCTCATTTAGTTACAACCGACGGTATTGGTGTCGAATTATTTGAAATGAATCAACGTGATGAACGTCACGACCTCAATTTTTCTCGATTAGGTATCTTCCATTTTTGCTTACAAACTGATGATTTTGACACTGTGATGCAAAAAACCGAAGCGTATGGGGGAAAAGTAAGAATGGATGTCATGCGTTATCACCCAGAAGACGACAGTAAACCAGCTAAAATGGTTTATCTGGAAGATCCATTCGGCAACCTTTTTGAACTTTATTCTCATAGCTATGAAGAAACTTATGCGAGTGATTATGAGTAATCACCGCACTTTATCGAATTAATGATACCAATAACACATGAGCAGCCATTTATTAACTCATTGATAATAAAGCATATATTTAACATAAATACTGCAAAATACGCTTCACTGTACAGTTATCAAAACAGAAATAACGCTGATCTAATCGAAAATTTTAAAAATTATTACTCATCGGGCCAGTATTTACTAGACACACACACAGAAAGCACATACTATTAACTCGCTTTAGTTATGACTAGCTTTCTCTATTTACTGCTTTACTGCCTCTGTTTCTTTATCCACCTTTGTAAGTTGATTATAGATATGCACAAGCCTGTTAGCTGAGTTCTATCTATTGCTCCACTGGTGATTATTCACCGCATATATATGTAATTTATACTTTAAGGTATCTATCATGTCTGATTCAGTAAACGGCACAGTTAAATGGTTTAACGAAGAGAAAGGTTTCGGTTTCATCACTCCAGAAAACGGCGGCAAAGACGTATTTGTTCATTTCCGCGCAATTGCTTCTGAAGGCTTCAAAACTTTAGCTGAAGGCCAAGCAGTAACATTCCAAGTTGAGCAAGGTCAAAAAGGCCCTCAAGCAACTAACGTTGTTGTTGCGTAAGTAACACTATTAGCTGAGCGTTTTACATATTTGCAAAACGCTTAATTGCTGAAAAAAGGCTGGAATTTTCCGGCCTTTTTTGTGCCTATAGCCCAGTACAACGCCTATTCTTTGCATCTTTTTTGTTTTCATCACCATCCAACGGCAGCATCTTAATACCTCAATTATGTTTTATCTGGCATCAAACTTTGCTATTTCATCTTTCCTCCGTTAAAACAGAATTTTTAGTCCCTT
The DNA here is from genome assembly GCF_026788005.1 of Alteromonas sp. a30. GTDB lineage: Bacteria > Pseudomonadota > Gammaproteobacteria > Enterobacterales > Alteromonadaceae > Paraneptunicella. Next base: position 59,298 of record NZ_JABEPE010000018.1, on the reverse strand, counting down.
GGTTATTGATAGGATTCGCGATTCATGGCAACAAAATCAGAATTAGAAGCCTTTTTTATTCACGAGTTTCCGCAGGCGAACTTTCGAATTGATGAAGTAGGCAACAAAGCTGCGACCATCAGCATAGAAATTACCCATGCGCATTTGCGTCCGGGCGGCACTGTTTCTGGGCCAACATTAATGCAAATGGCCGACGCAGCTTTGTATGTTGCAATTCTAGGTGAAATTGGCTTAATTTCCCTTGCAGTTACCACCAACCTCAATATTAATTTTTTACGCAAACCCTCAGCAGATGGGCGACTAACGGCAAAATGTCGACTCATTAAAATGGGCAAATCCCTTGCTGTTGGTGATGTATTTCTTTATTCCGACCACATCGAAGACCCTGTTGCTCATGCAACTGGTACTTACTCTATTCCCCCTAAATAGTGTCTGACAACTAACAGCAAATAAGATTAAACACAAAACGTCACAATTTGAAAATGACATGAAAGCGCTGTGTTACCAGTGTTAGCACTAATTTGCCCGCGAATTCAGCATCAAAACAAACTTCAGCTCAAACAGACGTAGCATTTATCTATGATCACAATAATCAACATCGGTGTATAATACAGATGCTTTATCTTTCCTGACTGGAGCGCGCAAAATGTTCGGCGCTCATTTGCTTAGGATTGTCAATCAACCCACTGATTACAGGACGACATCATGCGCTTTTTACACACCATGTTACGCGTAGGCAATTTGCAACGCTCTATCGATTTTTACACAAATATCCTCGGTATGAAGTTGTTACGTCAAAGTGAAAATACGGAGTATCGCTATACTCTCGCCTTTTTAGGATATGGTGACGAATCAGAAAATACGGTTATCGAATTAACGTATAACTGGGATACAGAAGAATACGATCATGGCTCCGCTTTTGGTCATTTAGCATTGGGGGTCGATGATATTTACAAAGTCTGTGAAGATATGAAAACACAAGGCTGTGATGTTTATCGAGAACCAGGCCCTGTATTGGGCGGTGACACAGTTATTGCCTTTGTTCGTGATCCCGATGGCTATGCAATTGAATTAATTCAAGAATAATATTTACCTTAAGCGAGAGGTTAACGAAATTAATTAACCGTTTTCCTCTCTCATCCTTCCCCAGTAATTAAATTACCACCATCCCAAGTTTTATCATTTTCAATACTCATTCAACGTTTTTTATGGAGAAAGTTCACTTTATTGACAATACTTAAGTGACATAACGTTGAAATAAAATAACATGCTCGTGATAGTGTAATGAAAAATGATACAAATCCTTTTGAATATTAATTGTATTTTTAAAAGAAACCAGTCCCTTCTCTCTCACAAGATGAAAATTAATAGAATTCTCATTTTGTGTGTACTTCTGCCTATTCTATTAATTATTTCGCCTCTCTCTTTAGCTAAATTATCAAATGCGGGCTTTGAGGACTACAGCCGCTTCTTACGTAGACTGTCACCTAATGAAGGACTATCTCAAAGCGAAGTGACTCGCACAATTCAAGATGAAAATGGCTTTATTTGGATTGGTACACGGATGGGACTTAATCGTTACGATGGCTACAAAGTTAAAAAAATTCCCGGCCCAAATAACATATTCAATCAAGAAGAAATACTCGCGCTGCATTTAGATAACCAAGGCTATTTATGGGTAAGCACTCTTGCTTCCGGCTTGTATCGTGTCAACCCCGTAACACTTGTCACAGAACGCTACTTCAACGGTATCATGCCAGAACAAAATACGCCCTTTGCTGTCGTTTCTGACATGATCCAGGCATCCGATAACGCCATTTGGTTAGTCCTCAATAACAGCATTCAACATTTCGATGTTAATAATAGGAAAATGACCTCCTTGTATCAGGGGCAGAAAAAAGACACTTGGATTACCAATATCCTCACATACCAAGACAACATTATTGCAGCATCAACTGATGGCATTATCACGGTTAATCAAAAAACGGGCGATAGTTCCCCCCTTCCCTTTTTACCCGATAATATTTCCAATGAACGAAATTTGAATGTAAGAAAAATATTTCTCGACAATGAACTTGGATTAGTCATTGGCACAAAAGCAGGTTTATATTCACTTGATATTGAAAACAAAAAAACCGGAAAATCACGCACCCTTATTCCAGAAATAGGCGTTTGGGACATTGAAAAAGTCGACGATTATTTTTTAATTGCATCGAATAAAGGCTTATTTCATTTCAATCCTAAAACAAACGAATACTTTAATTTAATCCAATTTAGTCGTTCAGATTATAGAACCATCGACAATAATGTTACCGACCTATTTCGGGATAAATCTGGCAACTTTTGGCTAGGTTCTCGTTCTCAAGGAGTTTTAATTTGGAGTGATGTATCAACCCGATTTAAACATATTTCGACAACCACAACGATTAAATTAAGTCATGAAAGTACATGGAAGATACTGCAAGATAAAGACGGCTTTATTTGGATTGCAACGGATAACGGTATTAATAAAATCGACTTAGAAAAAGGGACATTTCAACATTTTCTAGGTGAAGAGAGCGGCAGCCGTATCACCTTGGAAAGTAATATTATTGATATGTTTTGGGATGAGTCCGACCCAAATCAAATGTGGGTACACACTGGCACCGGTCTATTTTTATTTAATAAATCCACGGGTGAATTATCCCGCCCCTACGTTACTGAGCAACACCGAAATCTTATTTATTCGGAATATATTTACGGTGTACATGTTAAAGATGCTGAAAATATCTTTTTCTTCAACGATGACGGTCACTTTCGCTATAACTCAGTAACCGGAGAGGCTTTTGCACTCACAGGCATAGATAAGCAAGCAAATCCCTTCTATAGTTGGGCGTTTTTAGCAGCATTACCAAACCGACCCAACACCATATTACTAACCACTTCTGGGCATCTGTACGAATATAATTTCGTCACCGATAAACTCCATCTGATCTACAAAGTTAAAAACTTTCAACGTCAAGCTTACGATAGCGTCGACAGTTGGGTTATTGATCAAGATGGCATCCTTTGGATTGCCTTTACAGGTGAAGGCTTAATCGGGCTAGATAGTGACACTTACGAAGAAAAGTATCGTTTTGACGTCAACAATCAACTCAATAACGATCAGGTTTACCAACTACAACTCGATGAAAACAACCAAATTTGGTTAAGTTCTCAATACGGGTTGTATAAATTCAATGCAGAGCGGAATCATGTTGATGTTTACCTCGCCAACGATGGCCTTCTTTCTTCTGAGTTCAATGGTTCCTCTTCCATTAAACTACAAAATGGTTATTTGGCTTTTGGTTCACCGCTAGGTATCAACTACTTTAATCCCAATCATTTTCAAATTGATCAATTCAAAAAAGATAACTACGAAATCCATCTCAGTGACATTAGTTTGCTGTCCGATAAAAATGCAAAAATTCTCAACAGTGCCCGAGATACGATAGAAATAGACTATGATCAGTACGGTCTAAAACTTGAGTTTTCTACGCTAGAATTTAGGCAGCAAGAGCGAACACTTTACAATATTCACCTTGATGGTCCACATACATTACATCTAGAACATTATCTAGGAGGGGAGTTTTTACTTCCCCGCGTGTCACCTGGGCACTATACGCTGACCATCAGCGCTATTTCCGCGCAACACGGAATAAAAAGCAAACCCCTTGTTTTACAAATGGTGGTGAATAATACGCCTTGGCTAGCAACACCGGCAAAAGTGTTCTATGTGCTCATCCTATTGATTTTGTTCTTAAATTACACCGTCAACCGCAAAGCGAAAGAGCGCGAACTCAAAGCATTACATAAACGAACACAAGCCAGTCATAATCGGATGCAAATGGCCATGTTTGGCAGCAACAGCGGTGTTTGGGATTACTGGTTGGAAAAAGACACCATATACGTTGAACTCATCCCAAGCCGATTTGATGGTGAAAGCTCTCACTTGCAACTTGGAATGCAAGAGTTAATACAAAAAATAAAAACTGATGACACTCAAGGTTTATTAAAGCGATGGGAAAAATTCCTAAGCGGAGAAAGTGTCAATTGGGACGCAACTTACCAAGTGAAAACTCAGGATAAAGAGTGGCCTTGGTTCCGTGTCATTGGCCGCGTCATTGCCTACGACAGTGAAGGAAAAGCAACCCGTGTCATTGGTACTTACACCAATATCACCGAAACCAAATTGAATGAAGATAAAGCCAAGCTATTTGGCGAAGCCTTTAGGCAGATTAATGACTGGGTACTCATTCTCGATGAAAAGCTCATTCCTGTCACCGCAAACGAAGCGTTCCAAAAACAATTTAATATGGAGCATAAACCTTCTCCAGAGATCCTATCATTACTTCTGAAAAGTTTAGGAGAGGAAAAATATCAAGAGTTTAAAGAGATTCTTACGGGCCTTAAACCCAGAGGAAGTTGGCAAGGCGAAGAAGTCATTGATGTCCCCAACGGTGAGCGCTCACCAGTGCTTATCAAGATACACGCCATTGCTCAGAAAAAGAATATTATCTGCCATTATGTAATCGTGGTTTCCGACATCACTCAGCAAAAAGACGCTGAAGAAAAACTACGTCATTTAGCCCACTACGATTATTTAACCGACTTGCCTAATCGCCAATTGCTATTCGAGAAAATCGAAAACAAAATTAAGCAAAAGAACTCACGTTTCGCCGTGCTCTTTATCGATCTCGACAAATTTAAACAAGTAAACGACTTGTATGGGCACTTTATTGGCGATCAACTACTGAAAAAGGTTTCCTCCATTTTACTCAACTGTGTCGGTCACAAAGATATTGTTGCCCGACAAAGTGGCGATGAATTTATTATTTTGATTGATAAATTCAAAGACATTAACGAAATCAGCCATATCGCCCAAACGGTTCTAAAACAGTTATCCAAAACCATCGTGTTAGATGATTTGCATGTGCACATCACCTCCAGCGTCGGTATCGCCATTTACCCCGATGATTCCAACTGTTCCAGTGAAATCATTAAAAAAGCCGACTTAGCAATGATCCATGCCAAAAACAAAGGTCGAGGTGAGTTCCAATACTTTACTCAAGACATTAATGAAAAAGCACATTTGCGACTAACGCTAGAAAATGATTTGCAACATGCCTGTTCAAACAACGAATTTGTTAACTATTACCAGCCGATTGTGGATATTCAGAAAAATAAGGTGGTGGGAGCTGAATTGTTGCTTCGTTGGTTTAATGCAGACAAGTTGATCCCGCCTTATATTTTCATTCCCATTGCGGAAGAAATCGGCTTGATTTCCAACATGACGATTCAAGCCATTGAAAAAGCCCTTGTGGATTACAAAAAGCAATTTATAACGGTGCCAGACTTTTACATTTCCATCAATCTGTCGCCTATTCACATTTTGCAAGAAGGGTTAGGTCAGACCTTGCTTTCACAATTGGCAAAACATCAGCTATCTCCCAAGGTATTACGCTTGGAAATTACCGAAAACACCTTACTCGCCGACCTAGACATCGCGCTGCGCCGTTTGGATGAATTACGAGAGTTAGGCTTTAAATTAATGCTGGATGATTTTGGCACGGGTTACTCCTCCATGAGTTACTTAAGTCGATTCTCCATTGACTACATCAAAATCGACAAAAGCTTTGTTCACGCTTTGGAAAACAAAACAAACCGAGCTATTGTGAATTCCATCGTCATGTTGGCGCGCAACCTTGAACTCGATTGTGTTGTGGAAGGGGTAGAAACAGAAACACAGTTAAGTTACATGAGTCAATTAGGGTGTCACTTGATTCAGGGTTACTTTTATAGCAAACCGTTACCACTGAAAGATTTTACCAGCTTAGAGCTATACCAAGATTCTCAACATCGAGACACAAAAGCACACGCAAACTAAGCAAGGGGTATCGCTACATTTCATGCCCTGATACAGGTATGATATTGGCAGTTTTTTGCCTAAATGTTGGACTTCGCCCGTGTTTAGTATCTGGTTGCTAATTGGTATTGCCGTTGTTTATTTGGGTCTGATGTTTGTTGTTGGTTATCTCGGCGACAAATATCTACCAAACCGCAAACCTCGACCATACTTTTATAGTTTCGCACTTGGTGTGCATTGCACAACATGGTCATTCTTTGGTACGACCACACAAAGTGCGCAATATGGCTGGGCATTCACCCCAACTTACTTAGGCGCAATTCTACTATTTGCCGTTGGTTATCCGTTACTGATGCGCATAGCTGCTCTTTGTAAACAGCATCAAATTAGCTCCTTGGCAGAATTATTAAGTTTACGTTTCAACCGTTCCACCAGCATTGCAGCAATGGTCACGATTGTTACGCTAATTGGCGTTGTTCCCTACACATCGTTACAACTAGACGCGCTTACCAACAGTTTAATATTTCTGAGTGATGAACCTGACGATGGCTCTCATAACGCCAGCCTTTACATATCTATTTTAATGGCCATTTTTGCGGTTTTATTTGGTACTCGCAGCACAAACCTTACGGAAAAACGTAGCGGTTTACTTGCCGCCATCGCCTTTGAGTCCTTGGTCAAACTGGTCGCCTTCGTGGGCGTTGCCATTTACATTTGCTACGGCATTTTCGATGGCATGTTCGACTTAATCACTCAAGCTGGCAACAATGAAACCACCCGAAAAATCATGCAAGGCGAAGGCGCGTGGCTCGCCTATTTAGGACATATGTTGCTGGGCTTTTGTTCGATGATATGTTTACCTCGTCAGTTTCATATCAACTTCGTCGAGTACAACTCACCAGAAGAAATCACCAAAGCGCGCTGGGTGTTCCCCCTTTACTTGGCCGCAATTAACCTATTTGTACTGCCCATTGCACTTGCAGGGACCCTTCAATTCAACGACACGCAACTCTCCCCTGACCTGTTTATACTCGCGCTACCTCAGCAGCAGGAACAGGCGTTTTTCACACTCCTTGGTTATCTTGGAGGGCTGGCCGCAGCAACGAGTATGATCATTGTTGCGACGCTAGCGGTGGGCATTATGCTAGCCAATAACCTCGTGACTCCTATTTGGCTAAAACGTCAATTACGCGCAGGTGATGCACAAGGAATTGAGGGTAATATGCTGTTAATGATTCGCCGTACCACGGTTCTTTTGGTGATAGGTGTCTCTTATTTGTATTACCAAACGGTTGGGCAAACCGAACCTTTAGCGAACAGCGGTATTTTATCCATAGCCTTGCTCGCTCAGTTTATCCCTGCCCTTTTGATGAGTCTTTATTGGAAAAATAATGGCGTATTTTCATTCTGGGCTGCCACTCTAGCGGGAATAGTAGGCTGGTTGTACTTGTTGCTTTGGCCCAGCATTAAACACACTTACGCTTTCGCGCCCGCGCCTACCGATGCAGATTTAAGCCAAGGATTTTTAATTAGTCTTGGTATAAACATTTCACTCTACTTATTGTTTAACAACGCATTCTACACTTCACGGGTTAAACACCAAGACTATGGTGAGCCTGTCGCCATTCAATCTGAACAATTACACAACATTCTAACCAAACTGCTTACCGCGAAAGATTATGAAAAAGTGCGCCGCTTTTTAAAAGACAAAACCCAATCGGGTTATATTTCGCCTCAAATGCTGAGCAAAGTGGAAAAGATACTCAGTGCATATTTAGGTCAAGGCGGCAGCCGTATGCTGCTGACAACGTTAACTAACCAGAAAAAACTCGCCCTTGATGACCTGCTGGTTTGGGTTGAAGAAGCAAGCCAAACATTCCAGTTCAATCAAGAACTCCTGCAAGCTTCAATGCAGCATATTGAACAAGGTATTTGCGTTATTGACAGACAGTTGAATCTAGTTGCTTGGAACCAATACTACGAAACCATGTTCTCTTACCCAGAAAATTACTTGCAAGCTGGTTTGAGTATGAAGTCCATCTTGCAATTTAACGCTCGCAGAGGTTTATTAGGCAAGCAAATAGACGCCAACACAGAAATCCAAAAACGCTTGGACTTCCTAACCAACGGCAGTCGATACAAATACCGACGTTACCAACCTGATGGCAGCGCAATTGAAATCCAAGGTAGCCCCATGCCCGGTGGAGGTTTTGTAACCACCTATACCGACATTACCGACCTTATTCGAACGCAGCAAGAATTAGAACGTTCTAAAGATGAACTGGAAAAACGAGTCGAAAACAGAACCAAAGCACTTAGCCTTGCCAACAAAGCATTGGCGCAGGCCAACCTAAGTAAAACACGCTTTCTGGCAGCGGCAGGTCATGACCTCATGCAGCCTTTCAATGCCGCGACCTTATATGCATCCTTACTGGCAGAAAAAACCAAAAACACGGATTTAGCTCAAACCAGTGATGGCTTAAAACAAGCATTACACAATGCAGAAGAATTGCTCACCGGATTATTGGACTTCAGCAAATTAGAATCCGGCGTTCTCCGCCCCTCACCGAGCCAATTTCAACTGAATGATGTTCTCGGACCACTGGTTGCCGAAGCATCTATCGTCGCCCTACAAAAAGGTTTAGAGCTGCGATATGTGCCCAGTAAACACTGGATAGAAACAGACAAAGCCTTGTTTCGCAGGATGATTGCTAATCTCATCTCAAACGCTATACGTTATACCCCAAAAGGAAAAATTCTCATCGGCGTAAAACGTCGTCAACAGGACTTGCTTATTTGTGTAGCGGACACCGGTATCGGCATCCCAAGCCATAAACAAAAAGAAATTTTTGAAGAATTCCAGCAATTGCAAAATTCCGAATCAAAACAAGGGCTAGGGCTTGGCCTAACAATTGTTGAAAGAATGAGTGAATTACTCAATATTCCGGTAGGGCTCGCATCAACCCCCGGAAAAGGCACGGTTTTCTTTACTCAAATACATCCTATTGCGCCTCCGCTCCATCAAAACAATGGCGCCAAACTCGCCTCCAATAAAAAAAGCGACCTGAAATTCAGCCTTAGTGGAAAATACATTTGGATTGTCGACAATGACCGACAAGTGCTAGACGCGACACGGGACCTGTTTTTATCTTGGAATGCCAGCGTCACTACGGCTAAGGATGCGGATAACCTATTTGAGCAGGTCCGTGCCCCTGGCGCTAACCCAGCCGACTTGTTACTCATTGACTATCATCTGGATGAAAACAAAACGGGTAATGTTGAAGCCATTCGTATTTTTGGGCGAGTGGGTCATGACATTCCAACTATTTTGAATAGTGCCAATCACGATGATGAAATTCGAGAGCAAGCCATAGAAGCCGGGCTACACTTTTTGCATAAGCCACTGAAGCTGGCAAGTTTAAAGCGTTTACTGAAGAATATTTTTGATGAGAAATAATGAGAACATTTAAAAGCCTTGCTCGCCCAACGGAAGAATCTACAAGGCTTTTCCATCTAGATTAATGACTTACATTCGCATACAACGCGCTCTAGTGTAACCGAATAATACTGATGAATTATGGGCGTTTTAGTACCGTTTCTTCCAATGATTTTTGTAGTCCCTAGGGGTCATGCCTGTTAGGCGCTTAAAGATTTTCTCAAAATGGCTCAAATCGCCAAACCCCACCTCTAACGAGACATCCGTGATTCTTGCATTTGGCCGCTCCTGTAAAATGGATTTAGCTCGCTCGATACGCATTGCTGCTAACAAAGGTTTAAAACTCGTCCCCAAGGTACTCTTAAATAAAAAAGATAAATGTGAAGGACTAATAAACGCGTTACTCGATAAACTGCTCAGTGTAATTTCCTGACAATAATTCTCAGCTAAAAAGACTAAGGCCTTATTTAAACTGGGGTGAAACCCCTGAAGCACCTCAAACTCTTGTTTTAATAAAATATCAACTAACCCCTCAAAGTTTTGACGGATGTTTTCGGCAAAACTCGGCGCAAGACTTTTGAAATCGACCACCTCTGGGGCAAAATCAACCACATCAGAGACATCAATTGTTGCTTCTTCAGCAAAGGTACTAATTCGGGCAATAACCCGCTCCAATTCTTCATAGTTTTCTGGCCAATGATAATTCTGCAACAGTGTCATTGCTTCTGGCGTCAACGAGCGTATTTGGGGATGACAATATTTACTCAGCAACTTTTCAACTATGCTGGGTATATCTTCTTTGCGTTGTGCCAGCGGTGGAAGCCACACCTGTAAAAAATTAAGTTCAGAATACAAACGACGAGAAAACAAGCGACTCGCAACTAAACCCTCTAGTGGTTTAGACGTCGAGACTAAAATCCGTACATTGCTTGCACTCGCTCTAAGCCGGTTTTCCCCTTTCGCTTGAATTTGCGACGACATTAACTCCGTTAAAATATTTTGTTGTTCCAGCGATAACTCATCAATGGAATTAATAAAAATGCTACCACCTTGGGCACGTCGAACACCTCGCATAATTTGCATCTGAAACGTTCTATCATTACCCGATACGCAGCGAATTTCGACAAAAGGTTGCTCAGACACGCTGCTATTACAGTGAATGGCGCTAGCAACCGCAAGGGACTCGCTGCCCATCGGTCCACCAATAATAACCGGACAATTCGCACTCGCAGCTTTCTCAATAAAATGCTCTAACTCAAGCAAATGCTCACTGTAACCCGCCAAGCATAACTCTTTACCAATATAATGACTTTTTAACTCAGTCGCTTGAAAGCGTTTTAATATCAATGCGATACGTTTAGCTAGTGCTGGCACTTCCCGGTTTCTGGGATCGCTCACTTGCCTTTCTTGAAGTCGTAAATCCCCAAGTTTCCTTTTTCGATACAAAATGGGGTAAGAAACAAAGTTAGAATGCGGCTCGCTTTCACAGCCAAACCGGATTTCACTCGGAATGACATTGTCAAAACTACTATCGATAAGTCGGATGGAAGCGGACTCAAAGTTATTGTCTGAAAGTGTTTGTGTTAACTGATGCTGCAAAACACTAAATTTTCCAACTGAAAAGGCTTGACTGATTTCGGTATATTCTTCGTTCATTTGACAAGATTCCGTTTTAGCTCTTTAAGAATTAAAGGCGAAAGGGAAGCTTTGAACGCAACATATACTGAAAGAAATGGATTACTAATTTTTCACGTATGTGATTGCTATTTCCTCTAGTTATGCACTTTTCAAGGCTCCCTTAATTATTTCGCACTTACTCATAGGGAGCCTCAAAATTAAAATAATCAAACCGACTTTAATCGGGTGAATCTATGCGGTTTTCGAATTTTGGTTAAAGTTTTTCGTATAAAATCACTAATATTAGAAATAGATAAAAGGTATAAATTTAGGACTCACACGTTAAACATTAAGACCTTTGAGACAAATTTATTACCCACACCTAGCAGGAAAGTAATAGTTGGCAAGAAAATAACGAACATAAAAAGAGCTTGGAGGAAAATAGATTTGAGAGATTGATTTATTTCTTTATGAAAAAAGCGAATAATAAAAAACCTTCGAACGTAAGTTGGATCTTAAATAGAATTTTTTTGAATACACCTCTAAATACATCCTTGTCTTTAAGCACATATCAAAATCGTGTTATAAATTACCCGCCACATTCGCCGTTAACCTATTAAATGCTGCATTAATCACTTTTTTGCAAAGATGCCCTCGCGTGAATTTCCAATGTTATCATTTGGGCATTGATGATTTGCTTTTCTCTTTCTACCTCAATTTCATATTCATCTAATGAAATTTCACCCGCTCATAAAGCATTGACTAATTCTTGCAACGCCTCGCTTCGTTGTGACAATACTGAATTGATTACATCGATTAACTAAGACGCTGCGTCTTCATACTCAATTGAAAGTTGAGACAAAATGTACTCAAAAACAGATTGAATATCGTCATTCATTCGCTCCTTCCTGATAAAACATTAGAGATGGCTAACCTTAGCTTGTTTTCCTGCAAGCATGGCGCTCAATAGTTCTTGATACTGTCGTAAACGCCACTTCAAGATGAAGTCTGAAACCCTGTTTTTCCCCTATGAGTTTGCCTATCTTGATGCCACAACAACATAGCAATATCAACTTGCTTGAGGGTGAGCTCATTATTACTGCGAATTTCTTGCGATCTTCCCAACGCCGCTAAAAGCGCAACAAGAAAGTTTCTGCCCACTCAAAATAGTGGGGGAATGCCCCGCTTTGCTTCTTTTTTGATAGACCCATAACCAAGCTGCGACGAAGGGTCCTTCTTAAGTGCAAACGGATCGACAAAATAACATTTCCCTGAGTGTTCACTCGATTTCTCCAAATGTGGTTGGATAAATTAAAACAAAATAAGAGAGATTAGATAGTACAGAGCCGTGCTGGCGAGAACTTGTTCAAATGTAGGAGAAAATCAGGGTATTTAATTAACGGATTAATTCGCTTCTTTGGAGTTATCGGTTCCCATGGCTTGTTTAAAAATCACTCCCGCTTGTGTGCGATTATTAACTTCGAGTTTTTTCAGAACAGCAGAAACATGTTGCTTTATGGTGGTTTCTTGAACGTTGAGTTCATAAGCGATTTGCTTATTCAATAATCCATCGGCTAACAATTTGAGTACGCTAAACTGATGTGGCGTCAACAATTTAAGTTTTTCAGCAAAAGCTTGAGACTCATCCCCATCGATATGCTGAAGCTGAAGACTAATATTCTCAGGGAGCCAAGTCCCGCCTTCCAAGACGGTTTCGACCGCCTCTGATAAAACATCAATAGGAGAGGATTTAGGCACAAAGCCACTGGCTCCAAAATCCATTGCACGGCGAATTGTGTATGGGTCCTCTTGCGCCGAAACCACAATAACCAGCACGCCTGGAAATGCGTTTAAGATAGACGTTAAGCCTGTTAACCCATCATTACCCGGCATATTTAGATCAAGCAACACCAGCTCGACGTCAGGGCTTGATTCCAATAGGGTAACAACTTCGTTGAAATTTGCAGCTTGAAGTATATTGCTTTGAAGGACTGATTTTACAGCTTGAACAAGAGCGCTTCGAAATAAGGGATGATCATCAGCGACTATTACTTGAGCACTCATATACTAAACTCTGTTCTGTTCAATTCTGCTTAGGGGCGTTAATTAAAACGAACTCCTGGAGGAAGTCAAGATTTGTAAAAAAAGGACTAGTGACCGCAGCCACTAGCCCAGTTCTGACACACAATAAAAAGCTTAGAATTGATAACCGACCGTAAGGTGGACAGTCCTTGGATCCGCGTAGTACCCAATTAACGTATTGTCACCACCTAAACCCGGTGTATAAAGTGCGGTGTTGCTCGGGTCAGATGAATCTGGCGTAACAAACTGATAGCCACCAACAAGGTATTCTTTATCTGTTAGGTTTTTAACATGTAAAGACGCATACCATTCACCGTCTGGGTGATACCAATTTAAGCCAACGTTCACTAAACCATACCCTTCTTGAGTCAGCAGGTTTTGTTCTTCGTTAATGGCATAATCCGCACGGTAGTAATAGTTTGCGTTGAATACCCAATCACCTAAATTATTTGAGTAGGTGTAATTCATTGCTAGGTTTGCTGTGACTTCTGGGGTATTAGACACATCAAATGTATCAGCAATGTTGTCGAAACTATTGGTTTCCGCATTGAAGCGCTGTACTTCTTTAAACTCGGCATCAATGTAACCAACATTGGCCGTAAACGTTAGCGCATCCGTTGCAACGTAAGTAAAGTCAGCTTCAATCCCCCAAGCATCAGATTTACCCACGTTTCCAAGGAATTGGTTCAATGAACCCGGGACATCACTTGGCAATGCGGTAATGTATTGACGGTCTTCATGATCGAGTGAGAACACCGTAATGTTGGCACGTAGAATGTCGTTCCAATCACTCTTCATCCCAATTTCATAAGAGTCTACGATTTCTGGACTTGCAGCAGGCTCATTGGTTTGAGCTCGCGGGTTGAAAGTACCCGACTTGAAGCCTTGACCATAACTAACGAAGAACATTAGATCTCTATTCATTTGGTATTCAAAGCCAACGCGAGGCGTGAAGCGTGACCAACTTTCTTTTGCCGCCGCATCTAAAATGCCGTCTCCATTGGTATCTGTACCTAACACGCGAGGGGTAAATTGAGAAATGAATGCTTCATCACGAGAAAATCCCGGAACCCAGTTGGATTCAGGATAAATGGTGGCAGGCACTAAACCGTTATTAACGAAAGCTTCTTTTTCATCATCGGTGAAACGCGCACCAACAGTCATAGACCACTTATCAGTCAGGTCGATAGCACCTTGTACATAAGCGGCGATGCTTTCACCATTACTACAGCCAGTAATTTCACGCGTTAAGCCAGGCGAACCGAGCGCGGTTTGACCCAGCACTTCTAATATCGCGTCAAAGCGACCACATGATTCAGCATCAAAATAGTAAATGCCGCCGACAATTTTAAAATTATCACCGAGGTAAGTCCCTTGAATCTCATGAGACTCCTGTTCATCATCGTAATAAGCTGGTACATCGAAAATACGTAATGCTGTGTTATCAAAGTCGATATTGGTATCAGAGGTGCTTTCGCGGTCTGCATACACATATTTCAGGGCGAAATCATCGGTTATGTCCCAAGTGGCAGTGAAGCTATAGCCATCTAGTTCAACTTCATTTTCAGTTGGCAAACTTGTGTAAGAATCGAATACGCTGCCCGGAACTGGCGCGTCAGTTAACAAACTAGGCAGTAAACGGAAACCGCCTTTTGCGTTTGAATCATCCTGCGTTCTATCCCAATTGAAACGAAGGAAAAGATCTTCCGTTGCTTCCCACTCTAGTGTCATGCGCGCAGCAGTCACGTCTTTATTGTAGTTTTCACGGTCTTGGTTTGGTAAAGCTGACTCTAGGTAAGTGCCAAAACCATTGCGGTTTAATGTGGCTACACCAAATCCAAAATATAGTTCGTTTTCAATGAGTGGAATCTGACCTGTGACTTTTAAGTCACGTTGACTGTAACTACCCACGGTTGCTTGAGCCTTAAAAGTGGCATCTCCAACCATTGGTTTAGTTACGTATTTAATAGCTCCGCCTATTGTATTTTTGCCATAAAGCGTCCCTTGAGGACCTCGTAAGACTTCGATACGTTGAACATCCAGTAAATCAAGAACAGCACCCTGAGGACGTGCAATATAAACGTCATCAATGTAAATCCCAACGCCAGGTTCATAACCCCAAAGAGGATCTTGTTGACCGACACCACGAATAAACGCGGTAATAGTTGAGTTGGTACCACGACTTCGCTGAAGTGTTGTATTTGGCGAAAATTGCTGCACTTCAGTTAACACTGCGATGCCTTTTTCTGCTAACTGTATTTCCCCAATGGAGGTTACAGCAACGGGTACTTCTTGTAGGCTTTCAACAACCTTACGAGCAGTAATTTCGATCTTTTCCAGACCGCCATTGTTTTCCTGTCCGGTCTCCTGTGCCGTAGCAGTGCTAGAAAGAGCAAGGCATACAGCAAGAGCACAAAGTGTTGGGCTTGATGAAGCTAAATGTTTGGGTGTGTTCATAATATTACCTTTCGTATAAAAAGCCGCGAATAAGGATACTCCAGGGATTTTGGTTCGTATGCAGTACGATAGTACTATGGTCTTCACTACCATCTTGTAACACCATAACCGCTATCATGTTACCCAGCAGGAAGCGTCCTCACTATTAAACACCTGCGGGTGCGCACAACCTAGCTGCATCATTGTCATTTTCATTTAAGGTAATAATATGTTGAGCATTTTTGGCTTGGTGGGCGGTTTACTACTGCTTATCGTGCTAACCATTCGAGGTATGAATTTATTCATCGCCGCTCCACTTTGTGCCCTGATTGTTGGGCTAACTGGCGGGCTTCCCGTATTTATCGGTGAAGAGAATTTCGTGTCCAATTACATGTCTGGATTTTCGGGCTTTATTGCCTCTTGGTTCTTCATGTTTTTACTGGGCTCACTTTTCGGGAAGTTTATGTCCGACACAGGGGCTGCCGACGCAGTTGCCTCTTGGATTATTGGACGTTTAGGGAAAAAGCACGCCGTTGTTGCCGTGGTCTTGGCTTGTGCGATTCTTACTTACGGTGGTGTTAGCGTATTTGTCGTCGCCTTCTCTGTATATCCGATGGCGTTAAGCCTATTTAAGGATGCAAATTTACCTCGTCGTTTTATTCCTGCGGCACTTGCATTCGGCTCAGTAACTTTCACCATGACCTCTGCTGGTTCGCCGGAAATTCAAAACTGGATCCCTATCAAATACCTTGGAACATCGCCATTTGCCGCTTGGGAAGTCAGCTTAATTGTTGCCATTATCATGGCCGCTTTAGGCTTTCTCTGGCTCAATAAAATGATCAAAAAAGCCGTTGCCAATGGCGAAGTATTTGAATCATTTGCTGGCGACCCTGACGTTCCTGAACGTAAATTGCCCAGCCCTATCACGGGTATCATTCCCTTGCTTGTGGTGTTAGTTATTTCATTTTCATTCCATGAATCATTGCAGCAATTGGCGCTCATTCTTGCACTTGGCGGTGGGGTAATCACATTGATGATTATAAATTGGCGTTACTTCCACAATTTATCAAATGCCGTTAATGAAGGTACAACTGGCGCCCTTGTTGCCATCGGTAATACCGCCGCAGTGGTTGGATTTGGCTCAGTAGCCAAAGCGACCCCCGCTTTTTTAACGGCTGTTGAACTTACCACAAGTATTCCGGGCAATGAGCTTATTGGTGCCGCAGTGGCAGTAAGTGTTATTGCAGGTTTAACCGGCTCTGCCTCAGGTGGACAAGCCATCGCTCTGCCGTTAATTGGCCCTCATTATCTCGATCAAGGGGTCGATCCTGAACAGTTGCACCGAATTGTCTCTATTTCTTCTGGAGCCATTGACTCCTTGCCACACAACGGCTACGTGGTAACAACAATCCGCGCTATTTGTCGTGAAACACATCAACGCGCTTATGGTGCCGTTGGAGCCTTGACCGTTGTTGTGCCATTGGTTGGGCTCGCAATTGCAGTCGCCTTATTCAACATTATGGGTTAATTCTTCAAAGTGGGCGCAAGCGCCCGCTTTCTTTAGTCAACATTACCGGAAGAACGCTATGACAAGAGCAAAAATCAAGCAGTTACTGCTCACCAGCCACAAACGTCAGCTCCGATTCTGGCTACCTTTTTTGAGTTGCAGCCTTATCTCTCTCCCAACACTGGCGGCAGAAGAAGTTGAATCACTCAGTACACCTTTACAGCTTAATCTCAAGGAAACCACCGTTTCTGGCCTATCCAGCGGCGGCTTTATGGCGAATCAGATGCATGTTGCCTATTCTGACTGGATTCAAGGCGCTGCTATCATTGCAGCAGGCCCACTGTACTGCGCCAGAAATAGTTTAACCACAGCACTTTCTGATTGTATTGGCTCACCTAAAAAGGCGATTGATCTAGCGGATTTAGGAACCACTATCAAACGTTGGGAAAAAGAAAAAAAGATCCAACCATTGGCAAACCTCAAGAATGACAGAGTATGGATTCTTGGAGGCACAAAAGATCAGAAAGTCTCTCAGAAAATCGTCAAGTCATTATATAACCAATATCAACAATGGCTCCCTGAAGCGCAAATTCATTACGAGTACGACAAACCTTTCGCACATCATTTTCCAACGTTAAATGAAGGGGTAAGTTGCGATACCTCAGAGTCCCCCTTTATTGGAAATTGCGGCTTTGATACAGCTGGAAGCCTACTTTCACATTTGTACGGCAATCTAAAGGCACCAACTGTCGCACAAAAAAGCAGAATTAAGCGCATTGAGACCAAAACCTTACCGGATGAACTAGGCGATAGCATTGGTGCTTACGCTTATGCTTATGTTCCAAGCCAGTGTGAGTCTGGCGCAATGTGTCGACTTCACATTGCGTTTCATGGTTGCAATCAAAACGACACCGCTGTTTCGCTGCAATTTGTAGAAAAAACAGGGTATAACCGCTGGGCCGAAAATAACGATTTAGTTGTGCTTTATCCTCAAACAAAGAATAGCAATATGATGCCGTTTAACCCACAAGGATGCTGGGATTGGTGGGGATACACGGATGAAAATTATGCCACTCAAGATGGCAAACAACTCAAAGCCATTAACGCGTTAGTACAGAAAATGACAGGAAAATAACATGTCCAAGCAAAAAGATTCGAAGAATATACTCATTACGGGTGGAGCAAGCGGCATCGGCTTTGCAATGGCCGAGTTGTTAGGTAAACAAGGACATCACATTATTATTGCTGATCTAAATGAAGATGCTGCAATTAGCGCAACTCATAAGCTACAAGATGAGAATATCAGCGCTTCTGCATTAGCGTTAGATGTATCGAACATTGAGCAAATTGAGTCTCTTCCAAATCGACTCACTCATACTCCTGTCGACGTATTGATTAATAATGCGGGTATTCAGCATGTATCAAAACTTGAAGACTTCCCTGCGGATAAATGGGCGTTTTTATTGCAGGTTATGCTTGTTGGGCCAGCCATGCTAACTCGGGCTTTTTTACCTTCTATGCGAGAAAGAGGCTACGGTAGAATCATTAATGTAGGCTCTATTCATTCTTTGGTGGCTTCGCCGTATAAGTCTGCTTATGTTGCCGCAAAACATGGTTTGCTGGGATTTGCGAAAACTGTCGCATTGGAAACTGGCGATGCAAATATCACGATTAATACGCTTTGTCCTTCCTACGTAAAAACACCTTTAGTGGAAAAGCAAATTGCTTCTCAAGCAGAGCAACACGGCATCACCGAAGAAGAAGTTGTTAATAAAATCATGCTTGAGCCCATGCCCAAAAAAGCCTTTATTGGTTTAGACGAACTAGCAGAAACAGCTGCTTTTTTGATGGGTAATGCAGCCAAAAATATTACAGGCCAAACACTTGTATTAGATGGTGGATGGACTGCCCGATAGCACTCCAAGCCTCACCATTGACGATGACCATTCAGGGTGACAGTCCTTGGAAACGAAAAAGCCTAGTTTAACTAGGCTTTTTGCAATCGGATAACCACGCGTCTGTTTTTAGCGCGACCTTCCGGTGTTATGTTAGGTGCAATGTGACGACGCTCACCATGACCTGTTACTTGTATCCGATCAGCAGCGACCCCGCTATCTCTGAAAAAGCTCTTGATTTCAACTGCACGCTGAACAGATAACTCTTTGTTTTTAGCGCGTCCACCGTAACTATCGGCGTAGCCATCTAATAATACCAGTTCTAAGTCAGTATCTTCTTTTAGATACTCAGCAATCATATCAAGCTTTTTCTTTGAGGCTTTGGTTAATTCCACCGCGTTACTTTTGTACGTTAAAACAGTGTAAGCGATATCCTCAAAACTAAACGGCAGCAAATTTGAAACACAATTGACAAAGCTTTCGTAAGGTAGAGCAAAGTTGCTAGCATTGAGTGAAACAGAAATATTGTCGTATTGGTTATACCAATCTTGGTAATACAATGTTGGCCAATATCCCTTTTCTAATTCTGAAAGCATTGTCCATGCTGCTTGTTCGGGTAAGTCACCATCATATTGTTTACGAATCACCATTTCTGCAATCGGACGCTGAATTTCACCGGGCATCCAAGCCGGTGGAACAGAGTACACTGATGCCACACTGTAATGCTTAGGTAGGCGACGCATCTCCAAGGTAAATTCCATATTTAAATGTTTACTGGCAACACTACTAAAAATAGCCTTACCATACCCTGGAAGGTTATGCGTTAGAGTACATTCAAGACGATTGGGCACATTGATGCTCCAAACGGAATTATCAACGGAGGCAGAATATTGACGAAGATGAGCGGACGCAGAGACACTAAAAAGCGCCATTAATGACAAAGGAAAGAAAGCAGCATATTTTCTCATAAAGGTATTAATCCAACTTCATCGGTTTAAAGCTTCGTTTACCCTCACTTTATCGGCAGACACAAAAATCCCTTAACAGGACTTTACACATAACTGCCTCTTTACATTTTATTCATGCAAGTGAAGCCTAGATAACAGCGATATCTAATGCACTTCAACTGCCATACCGTATTTGGCAAAACACCAAAATCAATATGAATGAACAAAACCTCAATATACCTATACCGGAGTCTACTACGAATAATAAAAATTGAATATCTTTAAATTTTGTCGGTAATTCAAACAATTTGTAGACAATTACATCATCACAGAAAAAAGTGCATAGAAAATTCGAAAACAACTTCTGTATTTTGCTAGTATCAAGCCGTTGTTCCACGATTTGCCTGTCTTAGGCTAACACTTAGGATTTTTATGGAATTCAGCTTTGATGATATGCCACTAACAGAGGAAAAATTCGAGTTATGTAATCGCTTTAGAGGTTACTATCCCGTTGTTATTGACGTTGAAACCGCAGGCTTTAACGCCCTTCAAGACGCGCTTCTTGAAGTCGCAGCGGTAACGTTAAGAATGGATGAAGATGGCATGTTGCATCCCGATAAAACGTTTCATTATCATACAATGCCATTTCCGGGAGCCAACTTGGAACAGGCTGCTCTGGATTTTAACGGTATTGATCCATACTGCGCGTTACGAGGAGCCATTCCTGAAGTTGAGGCCATGAAAGACCTTTGTAAGAACATCCGCAAAGGGCAAAAAGCAGCCAACTGTCAACGTTCAGTGATTGTTGCACATAACGCCGCCTTTGATCAGGGATTTATTAACGCCGCCATAGACAGAACAGAATTAAAACGCAGCCCTTTTCATCCTTTTGTCTCGTTCGACACAACCAGTTTAGCAGGTCTTGCTTTTGGGCAAACTGTTCTTGCAAAAGCATGTAAAGCAGCGGGTATGGAGTTTGATCCTAAATCTGCTCATTCGGCATTATACGATGCGAAAAAAACCGCAGAGCTATTTTGTATTATGGTAAACAAATGGCAGGAAAAAGTGGGCTGGCCAAACACCTAGAAGGTGAAATTTGCTGATGCAGACTAAGCAAAGAAAAAGGGAAGCCAAAGCTTCCCTTTTTTAATTCTAAGACTGTTATCAATCTTATAACTGGTCAGTATTCTCAGATAAGAATGCAGCAACGCCCTCTGGGCTTGCATCCATACCTTTTTTGCCTTCTTCCCAACCAGCAGGACAAACTTCGCCATGCTCTTCGTGGAAGTTTAAGGCATCAACCATACGTAACATTTCATCGATGTTACGGCCAAGTGGTAAGTCGTTAACAACTTGGTGACGTACATTACCTTCCGCATCAATCAAGAAAGAACCACGGAATGCGACACCATCAGTTGGGTGCTCAACGTCGTATGCTTGACAGATTTCATGCTTAACGTCAGCAACCAAAGTGTACTTAACAGCACCGATACCACCTTTTTCAACAGGAGTGTTACGCCAAGCATTGTGAGAGAACTGAGAGTCGATAGAAACACCAATTACCTCAACACCACGCTTCTGGAACTCTTCAAAACGCTTATCGAAAGCGATTAATTCAGAAGGACATACAAAAGTAAAATCTAGTGGATAGAAGAAAATAACAGCTTTTTTGCCTTTGATCTCTTCAGACAGCGTGAAACTGTCAACAATCTCACCGTTACCTTTTACTGCTGCTGCAGTAAAGTCAGGAGCAGGACGACCAACTAATACACTCATTGAGTTCTCCGTTTAATAGAAATTCAATCAAAAGGGGTTCGCTTTTACAAATGCGAAAATTATTCCACCCCGCCGAGGTCAAAATGTCTGAATTCTAGACAAACCAACCCTGTTAGGCTTGGACCAAACACAATATAGTGATGAAGAACTAAAAAACCAATCGATTTACTTAATTGTCTTATTCAAGAAATTCTATGTGGTCGGAAATATTTCTTCACAACTGTTAATAAACGGACACCTTTTGCACATTTTTTAATTTCTAATAGGTGTTATTTTCTACTTGCCAATATTACAAATAGCAATTATTATCATTTACATAACGTTTTAAGTGTGATGTTCCAGAAACTTTGAGCGTAAATTGAAAGGTTATCTAGCAACAATTATTGGCTGGCTTTTCTATTTCTTCTCTCAAGGTACACCTTAACAATAGCGTCCGCCCTCCAATCAGCATATTGAGGCGCGAACAACGCATATAGATAGCGATAAAGATTATGTACGTTTGTTTATGCAATGCAATCACAGACAAAACCATACGCGAAGCCGTAGAGGATGGCGCAGGCAACATACGTGAGTTGAAACAACAACTCGGCGTTGCTAGCCAATGTGGAAAATGCACACAAGTTGCCCAACAAATTATCGATCAAACTATCGTCGACTGCAGTTTATTTAAGGAAGTGTCTTAACTGACACTTCTCCCCTTTACTTTTATCCTTATCGAATGCCAAGTGCCCCTCGCCTTGATAAAATACATAACAAGTCCCTACCAATAAATAATAGCAATCCGGCCTTATTGTTCTGAGACCAAAATAAGCTTGGTAACATTGGAAAGAGTCTTTTAGTAGCTAAGGGATTGTGTTCCCAAGTTGAGGAATACCGGAACGGGTAACACTCAGGAAAGAGTAAAATAAGGCTGCCGACTTATGCGCCGACAGCCTGAGGAAGCAATTAGTTAGCGTTTTGCTCGCTACCCTCTTTCGCCTTTTCTGAAGCTTCTTGAATGATTGGTTGCAATTCACCTTGTTGGAACATTTCTAAAATAATGTCACAACCTCCAATCAGCTCACCTTCAATCCACAATTGCGGAAATGTGGGCCAATCTGCATATTTAGGTAACTCCGCACGAATATCAGGATTCTGCAAAATATCGACATAGGCAAAAGGTTCACCACAAGACATTAAGACTTGAGCCGCCTGAGAAGAAAAGCCACAACTGGGTAACTTTGGTGAGCCCTTCATATATAACAAGATTGGGTTTTCAGTAATTTGCTGCTTAATTTTATCTAGGGTTTCCATTAAAAGTTTACCTATTACTCGTTGATAATTGGTTCGTACCCTCAATGCTAACAGTTGACCATCAAGAGTGGAACTTCTAGTCTCTACCAAAAGTGACGACTACGAACATCATATGATTGAGACATTCTGCGCGATTTCAAGTTCTGGTTAGTTCATTTTTTTATAAGTATTTGCAAAATAGACTCTTGTTTTTAACCAATAAGAGCCCATATTGTTGACTGCGATCAATGGCTAAGCAAGGTTTCTAATATAGAGCAACAGTGTTTAGTCCGCTTTAATCACACTTAGGATTGCATCCCATTTGAACTTTGGAGAATCACCATGGCTTTTGAATTACCACCATTACCGTACGAGAAAAACGCACTTGAGCCACATATTTCTGCGGAAACATTAGACTTTCACTACGGTAAGCACCACGCAACTTACGTTGCCAAGTTGAATGGTTTAGTTGAAGGTACTGATCAAGCTAACCAATCTCTTGAAGAGATTGTTAAAAATTCTGAAGGCGGCGTATTTAACAACGCGGCGCAAATCTGGAACCACACGTTTTACTGGAATAGCTTAAGCCCAAATGGTGGCGGCGAGCCAACTGGTGCACTGGCTGACGCAATCAATGCAAAGTGGGGTTCTTTTGCAGAATTCCAAAAAGCATTCGACGACAAAGCAGTAAACAACTTTGGTTCTAGCTGGACTTGGTTAGTAAAATTAGCTGATGGTAGCTTGGACATTGTTAACACTAGCAATGCTGCAACACCTATCACTGAAGAAGGCGTTACCCCATTAATGACGGTTGATTTGTGGGAGCATGCTTACTACATCGACTACAGAAACGCTCGTCCTAAATACTTGGAAGCGTTTTGGGCACTTATTAACTGGGACTTCGCAGCGAAGAACTTCGGTTAATCATTCCTGTCATAATTGATGTTCAAGTTCCCCTTAACTAGGGGAACTTGGTTTACTTATCGAAACACAACAACTGTTTAATTTTCAACCAGTTAAATTTTTTCACCCTCTGTTACAACTTCCCGTACCCCAAGTCAGTCAAGCCCTACAGAGATTATCTCTGCACATTTATTAAAGATCGCAGTAAAAGAAGCATAGACAACACGCAGTTTGTTGGTTAGCTTGTAACCATTGCCGGAAGTAAAAGAATTTGCTTAGCTAGCATTGCTCTAGGAAGGAAATCACCCTCTTAGGTCAGCAAAATATTGAAATTAAAATATTTTGTTATGCTGGCTCTTCAAAAAATTAATCTAATTTGTCAAGCAATCCGTGGAACAAGGTACTACCCTTAAAGAAAAGCGGACGCACTAGCATTATATAAGATTGCGCACCAACCCGTTTCCATAGCTGGAGGTCGTCATGAGTATTTTCGAGCATTATCAACAAAGATATGAAGCTCACAAGGAAGAAGAGTATTCGATACAGGAATTTTTAGAACTGTGCAAAGCAGACCGTATGGTTTATGCCAACGCCGCCGAGCGCTTACTAGAGGCAATCGGAGAGCCTCAGTTGGTCGATACATCCCAAAATCCAACGTTAAGCCGTATTTTCTCCAACCGAGTCATTTCTCAGTATCCTGCGTTCAGTGAGTTTTATGGCATGGAAGAATCTATCGAACAGATAGTGTCCTACTTAAAACATGCTGCACAAGGTCTGGAAGAGAAAAAACAAATTCTGTATTTGCTGGGACCTGTAGGTGGTGGTAAATCATCGCTTGCCGAAAAATTAAAAGCACTGATGCAAAAAGTGCCAATTTACGTGTTAAAAGGCAGCCCGGTTAACGACTCACCACTGTGCTTATTCGACGTAAATGAAGATGGCGACATCCTTGAAAAAGAATACGGCATCGCAAAGCGCTATATGAAGTGCATCATGTCACCTTGGGTACGCAAGCGCCTACATGAGTTCAACGGTGACATCAGTCAATTCAAAGTCGTAAAAGTTTATCCATCGATTTTAGATCAGGTTGGTATTGCCAAAACCGAACCAGGCGATGAAAACAACCAAGACATTAGTACCTTAGTGGGTAAAGTCGATATTCGCCGTTTAGAAGATTTCGCACAAAACGATCCTGATGCTTACAGCTACTCAGGTTCATTGTGTAAGGCTAACCAAGGTCTGATGGAATTCGTCGAGATGTTCAAGGCGCCAATTAAAGTCTTGCATCCATTACTTACCGCGACTCAAGAAGGTAACTACAACCCAACCGAAGGCTTTTCTGCTTTACCGTTCGACGGTCTAATTTTGGCTCACTCAAATGAATCAGAGTGGCAAGCTTTCAGAAACAACAAAAATAACGAAGCCTTTTTGGATAGGGTCTATATTGTCAAAGTTCCTTACTGCTTACGCGTTTCTGAAGAAGTCAAAATCTATGAGAAGTTGTTAGAATCCAGTGAGCTTTTTGAAGCACCTTGTTCACCTGGCACTTTGGAAACCTTGGCACAATTTAGTGTTCTATCACGCTTACAAGATCCAGAAAACTCAAGCATTTACTCAAAAATGCGGGTGTATGATGGCGAATCGTTAAAAGATACCGATCCAAAAGCAAAATCTTACCAAGAATACCGCGATTACGCAGGTGTCGATGAGGGCATGGACGGTTTATCTACGCGTTTTGCCTTTAAGATTTTGTCGAAAGTATTCAACTTCGATTACCTAGAAGTGTCCGCTAATCCGGTTCACCTGTTCTATGTCATTGAACGCCAAATTGAGCGTGAACAGTTCCCATCGGAAACAGAAGAGAAGTACAAAGAGCACCTAAAAGGGTATCTGATTCCGAAATATGTGGAATTTATCGGTAAAGAAATACAAACCGCTTATTTGGAATCCTATTCTGAGTACGGACAAAACTTATTCGACAGATACGTCACCTATGCTGACTTCTGGATTCAAGATCAGGAATATCGCGATCCTGAAACCGGTCAACTATTTGACAGAGAAGCACTCAATGCAGAGTTAGAAAAAATCGAGAAGCCTGCCGGTATTAGCAATCCGAAAGACTTCAGAAATGAGATTGTTAACTTTGTACTTCGTGCTCGTGCAAATAACGAAGGCAAGAATCCATCTTGGGTTAGCTACGAAAAACTGCGCACCGTGATTGAGAAGAAAATGTTCTCAAATACGGAGGACTTATTGCCAGTCATTTCATTCAATACCAAAGGCTCAGCCGAAGATCAGAAAAAACACGACGATTTTGTTAAACGCATGACGGAAAAAGGCTACACACAAAAGCAAGTTCGCTTGTTATGTGAGTGGTACTTAAGAGTTAGAAAATCGTCTTAACGAAAGAGGTGGCTTATGGCGCACTTCATTGATCGAAGGTTAAATAGCAAGGGTAAAAGCACTGTCAACCGACAGCGCTTTATCCGACGCTATAAACAACAAATTAAAAAGGCCGTTTCGGATTCCATCAGCGGCCGCAGCGTTACGGATGTTACTTCTGGCGAAGAAGTTAGCATCCCTACTCGCGATATTTCAGAGCCCGTATTTCACACAGACAAAGGTGGTAAGCGTGAGATGGTTCACCCAGGGAACGATCAATTTTCTCAAGGTGACAAAATTAAACGCCCCCTTGGCGGCGCTGGAGAGGGTGCTGGTGAAGGTCAAGCGAGCGATTCTGGCGAAGGTCAAGATGACTTTATTTTTCAAATTTCCAGAGATGAATACCTAGATTTACTCTTTGAAGATCTCGAGCTCCCTAATCTTCAAGAAAATCAGTTCGACAAATTAGTGCAGTACAAAACCTATCGGGCTGGCTACCAAACCGATGGCGTCCCCAGCAATTTGGACATTGTGCGCAGTTTGAAGGGCTCTGTCGCTAGGCGTATTGCCTTAACCTCTGGCAAGAAGAAAAAACTTAAGCAACTAGAAGAAACTCTAGAAGCATTAAAGCAGGATACCCACGACCATCAATTAGAAATACTGGAACTTGAAAAAGAAATTGATGAACTGAAACGTCAGATAGCCAAAGTCCCATTTATCGACACTTTTGATCTGCGTTTTAGAAATTATGAGAAACGTCCTCAGCCCACCAGCAAAGCAGTAATGTTTTGCTTAATGGATGTGTCTGGTTCAATGGACCAAGCCACAAAAGATATTGCCAAGCGTTTTTATATTCTGCTGTATTTGTTCTTAACTCGCAGCTACAAAAACGTAGACGTGGTTTACATTCGTCACCACACGCAAGCGAAAGAAGTGGATGAACAAGAGTTTTTCTACTCCCAAGAAACTGGCGGTACTATTGTCTCCAGCGCGCTCAAACTTATGGATGAGATCGTGGAAGACAGGTATCCGGCTGATGAATGGAACATCTACGCAGCGCAAGCGTCTGATGGCGATAACTGGGCAGATGATTCGCCTATGTGTACCCATATTTTGCATAATAAATTGCTGAAAAAAGTACGCTACTACTCGTACATCGAGATTACTGAACGTCAGCATCAGAGCTTATGGCGAGAGTACACAAAATTAGGCGAAGCCAACACTAATTTTGCCATGAAGCATATTCGCCGAGTCGAGGATATTTATCCTGTGTTCCGTGAATTGTTTAAGAAAGGCATAACCAGTAAGGGGGAGAGCTAGTGGCAACACCGACTAAGGCAGTAGCAAGCAAAGCCATTCCCAAGGCAACTAAAAAAAAATCAGTTAAGGCATTAAGTGATGGCCCAGACTGGACATTCGAATTACTGGAAGATTATGAAAATGAGATAGACCGTGTTGCTAAACTATACGGTCTTGACACTTACCCTAACCAAATTGAAGTCATTACCGCCGAACAGATGATGGATGCCTATGCAAGTGTAGGCATGCCTCTCAACTACACGCACTGGTCTTTTGGCAAGAAATTTATTTCGACTGAGCAAAACTACCGTCGAGGGCAGATGGGTTTGGCTTATGAAATTGTGATTAACTCTGACCCCTGTATTGCTTATTTAATGGAAGAAAACACCATTACTATGCAGGCGCTCGTTATGGCCCACGCATGTTATGGTCACAATTCTTTTTTTAAAAATAATTACCTCTTTAAAACATGGACTGATGCGAGCTCAATTATTGATTACTTAGTATTTGCTAAGAACTACATCAGTCAATGCGAGCAGAAATACGGTATTTCTGAAGTCGAAAACCTGTTGGATTCCTGCCATGCCTTAATGAACTACGGAGTAGATCGTTATAAAAGGCCGCAAAAAATTTCAATGCAAGAGGAAAAAGAGCGGCAAAAAGAACGGGAAAGTTACCTGCAATCTCAAGTGAATGAACTTTGGCGCACTATTCCAGATACACGTTCCGAAGCCGAGCCTAAAGTGCATTGCTTTCCCGAAGAACCACAAGAAAATATTCTATATTTTATCGAGAAGAAAGCGCCACTGCTTGAGCCTTGGCAGCGAGAGCTTGTGCGAATTGTGAGAAAGGTTTCACAATACTTTTATCCACAAAAACAAACGCAGGTAATGAACGAAGGTTGGGCCACCTTCTGGCACTACCATATCCTGAATCACTTGTATGATGAAGGCAAAGTAACGGATCGCTTTATCATGGAATTTTTGCACAGTCACACAAGTGTGGTGATGCAGCCAGAATATAACAGTCCGTATTACTCTGGCATCAACCCCTACGCGCTAGGCTTCAATATGTTCATGGACATTAAGCGTATTTGTGAAAGCCCAACTGATGAAGACAGAGAATGGTTCCCAGAAATCGCGGGCTCCAACTGGCTTGAAACGTTGCACTTTGCCATGAAAAATTTCAAAGATGAAAGCTTTATCAGCCAATTTCTATCTCCGAAACTCATGCGTGATTTTCGCTTATTCGCCATTGAGGATGACGATAAGTTCTCATACCTGAAGGTCTCTGCCATTCATGATGAACAGGGTTACTACGCAATAAGAGAAAAGTTATCTAGCCAATATAACCTATCTAACTTAGAGCCAAACATTCAGGTTTATAATGTAGATGTGAAAGGGGATCGGTCGTTAACGCTGCGTTATATCCCTCAAAATGATATTCCGTTATCAGACAGTAAGTCTGAAGTGTTGAAACACTTACATCGACTCTGGGGCTTTCCAATCAAATTAGAAGTTGCGCCACCTAATGGTGATGCACCTTATTTATTGGATACCTGTCCACCTCAAAATAAAGAGTAGACTCATTACGAGTCTACTTTTTGCCCTTCTGCGAATTGGATAGGAATGGATTGAAAATCACCTTTCGGTCTTGCGCGATACACGGCAAAATGCAGGTGAGGAACGGTCGAGAACCCTGTATTGCCCGAATAACCTAATAAATCTCCTGCTTGCACATACTGACCAATATCCACCTCTACTCCCTGATACATAAGATGGAAATATTCTCCAGTTGTGCCGTCATCATGCAAAATAATCACGTAATTAGCATATTGGGAATATTCTTCTGAACCTCCCCCTAAATCATTATGCTCTGCGGTATCAACAACCACCCCTTCTCGTGCAGCATGAACCGGCGTACCTACGGGCATTCCAAAGTCTAGGGCGTAACGTTCTGAACCGTGGTGCGTGAAACCGCCGTTGTACCCTTGAATAACATTAAACTGCTTGCCCTGTTCAAAAGGCGCAAGATAACGATACGAGTCATCATGCTCGGCATGCATATCGCCCACGCTCCAATCAAAACTGTAATGATAACGCCAGCGCGAGTTGGGGTCTGCCTGTTGAAGGCTTAATACCGGAATCTTTTGATTACCGGGAACCACTTTGGTAATTTCAAAATCGCCTTTTGTACCCACTGCATCCTGTAAATTTTGCGTGGTCACTAAAAGCGTCATGGTAATAGGATAACTGCGCTCATTGGACAACCAAACTTTGTGCTGTTTATCGACTTCGGTTACACCTGCACACGCCCAATCTTCCACACAGTAACGACTGGCACTCACATTAAACGCGAGCGCACTTAAACCAACTATGCAAGCTAAATAGGATCGCAACGCCTTCCTCCTTTGTGCATTATGAGTGTTCAGTTTTTTGTGTCTTTATCCCAGACCGTAGAAACCAAAAATCATATTCACACCAGCGTGATAAAGGCGTTATAAATACCGAGGCTAACGACGAATCGTGTTTAACGGTTACGCCCGTATTGCTCATGGGATGACACCCAATCGGAAGACGAAATAGCCGACGCTAAGGATATTTCCCCGGCTAATACAACGGCCCCTACAATTTCAGCAAACTTCAACACTCTGTCTCGACCGTAACAATCCATCAATTCTAAACATTCCTTTTGTGTGCCTATGCCTGTTCCCCCACCGTAAGTCGCTACAATCAACGACGGGATGGTAATTGAGAGATATAAATCCCCTTCATCGGTAAGTTCAGAATAAAGAATACCCGCTGAGGATTCCGATACATTCGCGACATCCTGCCCCGTCGCAATAAACATTGCAGTAATACCATTTGGCGAATGCAGGCCAGTATTATTCACGCCCGACAAAAACGAACCAACCGAAGCAACGCGTCCGTGATAATCAATTTGCTTTGGATCAACCCGCATCACTTGCAGTAAATCTTCACGCTTAAGTGTAATTTCCGCAGTAACACGCTTACCCCGAGTTCGCATGATATTGATCTGCGACGCTTTTTTATCGGTCGCAAAATTAGACTCTAAGTAAAAATCCGTTACTTTGTTGTCTTTATAATGATCAAGTATCCAGCCACATGCAGCAAACGTTGCGCGCCCTACCATATTCTGACCAGCAGCATCCCCGGTTTTGAAGTTAAAACGTAAGAACGCAAACTTGTTCGACAAAAAGTGGTCAATATAAGTCAGCTTCGCGACAGATGAGGTTGCCTCAGCTTCTTCTTTAATGAAACTAAAATTCTCTTTTATCCACGCGACGAAATCCCTCGCCCCTCTGGCATCCTCAAATACAAACACAGGTGCGCGCTGCATGGCATCATCTACCACGGTAGACTTAACACCACCACTCATGTTCATGAGCTTCATACCTCGATTATAAGATGCCACCAAGGTTCCTTCCGTGGTCGCTAATGGCACTAAAAACTCTCCCCTTGCATGCTCGCCATTGACAATCATAGGACCAGCCACCCCAATGGGAACTTGAGCAACACCAATAAAGTTTTCAATATTGCCTTTTAAGTCTTGTGGATTGATGGAATATTTGGCGAGATGCTCAATTGATGCGCCTGAAGCTTCGCAGAAGTAACGCTGTCGCTGTTTAATAATATCATCGCCATAATCATCATGATCATCTCGCGGAATGCCGACAGGCTTTTCATCGGCATCGAACGCAATTACGTCTTCAACGTCCAATTTCAATGTACCAAAAGGAGCAACATCGAAGCTTAAGCCCACAACTTGCTTTTCTGCATGCGTTAGGTTTGGATGTCCGTTAATGTGAATATCAATAACAGCACGTAACGCGAAGGGAGTATTTTGTGCTTCATTCAGCGACAAAACACTTATTTCATCTTCACTACCAACACGCACTGAAACCTGCTCTAACGGTACTGACTTCCCATTTATGCTAACACTGATAATTTTCTTGATAGTGGAATCTTTAAGACGGTTTTTTAAACTAAAGTGGATGCCATCTTTTTTATTCGACAAACTGCCCCGTGTATAAAGTTGTTTCAATAGGATACTTGGTACAAACATGAAAGCCCTTCCCAGTTAATAAAGCCAACGCAACAAATATTTAACATAGATCATACTAACCACTGTCCAGAGTATTAGCTATTCATCCCGTATAAAAATTTACTACTCCTTGATTTAACGCATAAATACAACACTAACATCGCTAATATTTGAACCCCATGACGAATAAAGATAAAGTTCTGCTAACCTCATTTTACTTAGCACCTATATTCAATACTCATGTCGCTAAAAGAAAAAGCTAAGCATTGGTTCCTTGCCCTGCTCATCCGAACCAAACGCATTAAATATGTTGCTTTTAGCGCAAATGAGCTAAATGAAATGCTCGCCGACAATTTACCTGAAACCTTTCCATTATCGGTTCCGGGTAGCTCAGGTGAATTGATAGTTGAATCTGCCGAACTCAGTATGCCGAAAGATGCAAATCGCATTGATGCAAGCTTATTTTGCGCGATGCACATTAAGGTCGTTAGCAATCCCATTTATCGGGCACATTTAGTAATTAGTGCTTCTGGCGAGCCTTATTACTTACCCGATGAGAGCGTGGTTAGAATGCAGCACGCACAGGTACTAGGTGTACACCTCGTCAAAGATGAATATGCACTATTGAAAGACACCCGCAGCATCATCGAACAACTCACCCCCTCACCTTTTCGGGGTTTGCTAAGTACAACCTTCAAAACAACTTTGAACCTACTGAGCGCAGGAACCTACCAAGAAATGTCGGATTACCTGTCAATATATTTGACTGGCAGCAAACAACGAATTGTGGATTTTCATAAGCCAGAAATAGAAAAGATTATTACTGAAATGGCGGAATCTGGCGATTTAGAATGCGCCATGGACCCGGAAATTCTGGAAGAGAAATTATTCGCTCAGTATGGGAAGGAAGTTAAAGTGGAAAATGGCGAACTGCATTTCATTTTCCACTCTAAACCCTAAACCTCTGCCTTCAACAGATTAACTAACCAAGGCAATTGAGCAACTTAAACGCTGGAGTGATGTTCTTCTGAAATGTGATGATAAGGATGATCATCAACAATTGCTTTATCATCGGAAACGACTCGCTCACCAATATCCTGAATACTAACATCGTAGTCACTTACGCTCTTCTCAAGCAGTTCAAAAGCATCATTGAAGTAATGCGCCATAGACTCCAAGGATTTTATTTTACGATCGCTACACACCAAGCCGACATTAGCCATGTCACCATAAGTCAACAAGGTAATGTTCACTCCGCCCCCCGGAACAATAGTGGAGATAGGATAAATGGCCTCTAGCTTAGCGTCGCCAAAATAGCGAACATCACTGGGACCTGGAACATTGGAAATCAGAATATTAGCGATAGGACGGACCAAATCCGATATCCGTAACACTTCAAATAACAATGCAAACGACTGAATCAAAATTGTGTAAGAGCTAAACGCAGCAGGATGTGAACGTTTTGCCGCTCGCTTAACAATGCGGTGATTTTCTATTATTTGGCGTAAGCGAATGTAAGGGTCATTTTCACCATGAGCCAGCTTCACTGGCACAATTGCGATTTTATTTCCCGATACTTGCTCTCCCGGCTTTCGCAGATTAATTGGCATATTGGTATACAAAGCACGTTCAAATATCTGACCTTCATCGGCTAAGTAGCGCCTTATCCCAATATCAAAACAGCACAGTAATACTTCGTTTGCCGTTGCTCGAAGTTTTTTCGACAGTTCCTTAACACGTTTAAAGTCAATATCTACCGTCGACACAACCCTTCCCTGTTTAACTTGCCCCGTCAACATTGTTTTCGTGCCTGTAAACGGAATTGGCATGTATTCACGGTTAACGCGTATAATTTTGAGAAATAAGCGTAACAGAATCCAGAAAAGATCTGCCATGACTACAATAAATTCCCAAGTTTTAACAAGAGCGGTTGCTAAAACCCCTTTCGTTGGTTTCTCTCGTGATGGTCTGTTCACCGCCCAAACTGGAACAAATTCGGCTTGTTGCGGCTCAGGTAAATATCCAGCTTGAAACCATTTCACTAAACTCGCGCCATCACCATACATATGATGAATTTTTACATAAATCGCGAAACGATTACCTTGCTTCCCTTTGATCACAATAAATTGCCACAGCGGTTTATCTCTATCTAACCGAGGCTCATGCAATCGCGCAACTAACTCATTGAGCTTTTCAGAATCCGATACGTCCTCCATTTCACGCACTTGCACATGATAATTCATGTCAAGTTTGTCTACACATCTCAACCACAGAGGAAATCCTAGAAAGGTTTTCACGATCATATTGAACGGTGGTACGGCATCTGAAAAGGTACGTAATCGAGTAACAAGCTCATCAATATAGCTTTCACCCGCATCGTCGGGTTTTTGGAGTAGCTGCAAGCTAGCGACATGTTTGGGGTTATCTTTGGATTCTGTGATCCAAAATGTTTTATCCAGAAAACGAATTGATCGTTTCATTAGTAGTCCCACCTGTCTATAGAGTTTGGTTTTCTATGTCTTGTCTTAAATGTTCCAACACCCCATCCTCAATCTGCATGTAGGGCTTCAACATAAACAGCGAATTCCCCAAAATATGAAAAAGGTATGCTTCAGAATTCACATCTTCGCCTTTAAGTAGGGAATAATTATGGGCCGAGGTAAAAAGCATAGACGATAAATACACAATCTGCTCGATCTGAGACTGTGACAACTTCATTTTCCCTTGCTTCACATAGCTTTCAAACAAACTGCGAAAACAGGCTTCTTTGTTAAGCAGGACCTGTTTAAAGCCGCGGCTAATACTGGGATACTTATCTAAAAGATCGGCGGGATTGTGATAGAAAAACCGAAACAAATGTACGCTTTCTAATAGCATGAGTTGGAAGTAAAAAAACTCTTCTACTGTCAGCTCGGCATGATTAGTTGAATTAAGTAATTTGGTAACGCGCTCCTTAAACATATCGAACAGCGCATGAACGATTACTTCTTTTCCTTTGTAGTGATAGTACAAATTACCGGGGCTAATATCTAACTCGACCGCAATATCAACACAACTTACATTTGCTTCTCCGTGCTGATTAAACAGCGCCAGTGAAGTCAACAAAATACGTTCGGCGGTTTTCATTTTGGAGATAATCCTCCCACTAGGTATTAACCGTAGATATTGCAAACGAGTACGAGCTTCTGAATCATATGCTATTCGGAAGGGTAATGCTATTTCTCTATGGAATTTTCTACCCTAAATTGACTACAATCAGCTACGAACAACATCATTATCAAAACGGCATTGATTCATGTTGATTAATCATGCGATAAATGCAAGCAAACGTTGCGACTTGGAAAATTTATGATCAGAGTGCTATTCAATAAAAAAGGCGGGGTGGGTAAATCCAGCTTGGCAGTAAACTTAGCGGCGATCTCAGCGTCGAAAGGTCATAATACCCTGCTAATCGACCTCGACACTCAGTGCAACTCGACCCACTACTTAAATATACCTGACACCAAAAGAGACGACACCATCGCAGGCTTGTTTGAGCAAACGATTACTTTTCATCTACGTCGTAAACCTGCCCATGAATTTGCTGTCGATACTGGCTATGAAAACCTATCGATGATTCCCGGGTCTCCGCACTTAGCGGATATTGAAAACGAGCTAGATAGTCGACACAAAATTTATAAACTACGAGATGCTCTTCAAGAAGCAACTGAACAGTATTCACGTATTTATATCGACACGCCACCAGCGTTGAACTTTTACAGTCTATCTGCGTTAATTGCCGCTAATTCTGTATTAATTCCCATCGATTGTGACGATTTTGCGATTCAAGGATTGTTTAACCTTCAGCAGCACATTCGGGAAATCCAAGAAGATCATAATCCTGATCTCACCGTAGAAGGCATTATTGCCAATCAATATTTAAGCACCGCCAAACTACCTAATCAAATTATCCAATCTTTGATAAACGAAGGGCATCCAGTTATTCCAACCTATGTAGCTCAATCGGTGAAAATGCGGGAGTCGCATCAGGTAAGAAAGCCTTTATTGCACATGGCACCGAAGCACAAAATATCTCAAAGCCTAATGGCTATTTACGAATACCTAGAACAGTAAGCAGCCTAAATCGATTAAACAAAAACAAAGGTAATTTGGAAAAACCCTGCTGCCATCCCCAAAAAGGCTCCTGTGACAATGAGTTTCCACTCATCAGCTTGATAGGCAGGGCGCAACACGCCTTCAAATTCTTCTGGTGTTAATTCCTGCATTTTCTGGCATAGATCATCACCAATGCATAACGCATTATTGGCATAATCAAAGGCATAAGATAAATAACTTTCGGAGCTTTCAAACAAACGTCGAGTGGCCAGAGCCTTCATCTTATAATAGTTCTCGGAACCCACTCCCAAAGCAAAATACGGTTGTGCGACGGCAACATAGCGTTCAATAGCATCGTTAACATGCAGCTCCACCAACTCCAACAAATTCTTTGAACCGGAACCATGCAACACAATATCAGTGATGTTCTTGGAATTAAGCAGCTTTTCATCAATGATGTCGGAATACACTCTTGCCACTTCTTTTTGTCGCTTCAAAAACATGCCTTGAAGCGTAAACGGGCCGATTTTTATTGGATGTTTCGGCTCAAATATAATTTTGATAGCAATCCAATTTGTCGCATAACCAACGATTAAACCACCCAAAGGTAGAATCCACCAAAGCTGGTAAAAGTGCCAAATAAACATCGTTGGTAAACCAAATAAGAAGCCGAAATATAACCCGGAGCGCTCAATAAACGGGAACTCTTTAGAACCCGCTTTCAAGAAAATTTCATTGATCAGCTCTGGTTTATCAACGAGTTGCTTTACAACCAACTCTTTAATATCGAGGATTTCCGTCACATTATGCTGAAAATCAGAGATGGTTTTCTGCACCACATTAGGAATGTCCCACTCTATACGTTTGTATACGAGATTTTTGCCATGAATGGGTAATGCAGCCCACAGGGTAGGAGCGGCCTCTTGCATGATGTCATCAACAAGTTTACGAATCACTTGCTTTAAACGTCGCTGAATATTTGTGGTGAGTTCTTGTGGATCAAGTCGCGCGGCAATCTCTTGAACACTTAGCAACTTGCCAAGAACAAGCTCGACTTCTATTTCCGCCATTTCTTGACGTTTTTTGGGAATGAGCCCCTGCCAACCGAGGAAAGGTTTGATGCCAATAAACTCTATGGGATAGAACATCATCTTTACTGCCAGATAATTGGTAAACCAACCGACGAAAGCACTAATTAGCGGAATCGCTAGAAGTAAAAGGTGTTCAGATGTTATTTCCATATTGAGTTTTAACTTAGCGCGTTGGAATTATTCTTATGGTTTTAGGTCCAAATACCTCAAATGGAAGCTTTCGGAACCAAGTTATTCGTTCAGGCTAACCACAGAAGTTAGAATGGTCAATCTAAAACCCGATTTTCACGACGTGTTTCCACTCACTTAATAGAATTTAAGTATTGGATAAGGTAGCGGCAAAGTGGTAATTTACAACTTCATTACAAATTCTCGGTATTTTATTTTACCGTAAATAAGCACTCTGAAAACCAAAAACTTTGCAATCTTGGTAGCAGATTCTAAAAAAAAGCTGTCTCATTGAAGTAACAAGAAACCAATGTGTGTAGGTGCCTATGTCCTTATCATCCAAGTTAGTTCAAATTGAAAGAGCTATCCATAATGCGGATACATACGAGGAATTTTACGAAGCGAGCCTTGAGCACGACATGTTGTCGGGTGCTAACGATTGGAAGGCTGAAGATAGTGCAAGAGAATATGACTACAAACTTATCCGTAAACGCCTTGAACGACTCAAGGTAGCTAAAGCTCACGGGGACCCCAGCGGCCTAATGTCAGTTTTGCATGAAGGTATTCATGGCAATTTGGGTAATATCGCGAATCCCGAGATGAACCATTATTCTCGAGTTGGCACAAAATACCTAATTGAAGCTTTTATTGATCAAGTCTGCGATGCGCTTAGCTCTATTTATCATGCTGATGAAAACGAAGTCGATTTTTATGAAAAACTATCGTTCTTTGAAGAAACCTATCATTCCTATGGCAGTAGTTGCTTGATGCTAAGTGGCGGTGCAGGATTAGGCTTCTTTCATGCGGGAGTTATTAAATCGTTAGCTGAACATCATTTACTTCCTAATGTTATCAGTGGCGCAAGTGCGGGCTCTATCATTACTGCAATGGTTGGAACAAGAAGTGATGATGAGCTCACTCAAGAAATTTCCGCTGAAAATATTTATGATAAATTCAAACGCTGGTGCGTATGGCAAGGCACTAAAAGCAACGGCTTATTGAACAGCACTAATTTAGAAAATGCGCTAATTGAAATGTTTGGTACTATGACATTTGAGGAAGCCTATAACAGAACTGGTCGTAAAATCACCATAACAGTGTCGCCTTCCAATTTGCACCAAACATCGCGCTTACTAAATGCGAAAACATCGCCTAATGCCATTATTACTATGGCGGTACGCGCATCAACGGCGATTCCGATGTTTTTCTCTCCGGTTCAGCTAAAAGCAAAAAATCAAGATGGTAAAATCGTCCCTTACATTCCAAATAGAAAATTTTGTGATGGCTCGATTATGGCCGACATGCCATTTGATCGCTTAGCGCGTTTATACGGCGTAAACCATAGTATTGTTAGTCAAACTAACCCATTAGCTGTGCCGTTTTTGTCTCGTAGTAAACGTCACTCTACGGATATTTTCTCCAAAACGAAACGTCATTTAGCGGGACTTGTGAAGGCCAACAGTATCTTTGCGTTCGATATTCTGGAGGATCTGGTCGCTAATGAAAGCATGAAGCTCGGCATCCACAAAATTCGTTCAATCATCGACCAGCAATACGTGGGGGATATTAATATTCTGCCTCGACGCAGCATAAATAATGCGATGCACGTATTTGCCAATCCCACTCTCGAAGGCATTCAAGACTTAATAAAAACCGCTGAAAAAGCCACTTGGCCTCAGTTGGATCTTATCAAACGGAATACCAAAATAAGTAAGACATTCCGCAAATATCTTAAGCTGCTAAAGAAACGAGAAGAACAATTGCTATCCGGTCAACCCGGTCTTCGCTTAGTTCAAAACCAATAAAACAAGTTCAGGGCGTGGCGTAAACGCCCTTTTCACAATCCACTTTTGTCTCATAGCCGTTATACTTATTCGCTAAATGTGATATTACTTCTGTACTCGTAGCCTAAATGCCATCAGACCGATTTAAAAATTTAACAATCAACTCTCAAATGATGACGAAATAGGGTAAAAAATAAAAAAGCAGAAGTTTGGAGTTTGAGTATTAACCACAAAAACTGGCTGATGATAAAACAATATAATTTATGTTAGGAAGGAGCACAGTGTCTTTACCTCTGTATAAAAAGCTGAATGTGTTATTTCGAATTGAGCCGGGTTGCTTAGGTCCCGATGGAATTGACCACGTAGAAGAGTTTTGTGCTTACGCCAAAAAGTCTGTTGCTCAACTGGATTCAGGTTATATTCGCTGGGTGATTACTCCTCGTTACGACAAAACTTTGCCAGAAATGGAGTACAAAGTGAGAAACAAGTCGCTGTCTCAAGAACGAGCATCCCAGTATTTAGCTTCGCTAGATAAAAACTTGGATGAATTTGAGGAGAATTTACAAGAAAAACTCGCCGAACTAATCGACGAGTATCTAGGACGTTAAGAACCTTACTGCGTATTAAGGCTATTCTTACTCAGAGTCGGTCTTGTTCTGCGAAGCACTGGCATTTGTCGACGAGCTTTTCGTCTGAGTCGTTTTACTTTGAGTTGTTCTGCGAGTAGCTGGCTTGGATGCAGTTTTTGCCGTTGTGCTCTTGGTGTCGCGCTCTGCGGATTTCGTTGCAGATGACGAAGCGGTGCTTTTCGTACTAGAAGTGCGTTTACTTGCGGCACTGCTGGTTCTTTTGCGAGCGGTTGTTTTTGCTACTGGCTTATCTTCTTTGGTATCGGCCTTCTCAGCCGACTTACCTGCAGTAGTAGAAGTTTCTTTTGCCGCTTTTTCTTCAGCTTTCTTTTGAATCAGCTTATCAATGACGCGAGATAAATCGTCCAATTTATGTGATAGCGCATCCAGTTCACTTGTATAAGGGTCATTTGCAAGACCTAAACGCTGCCTGATTTGGGCAATCCGCTTTTCTTTCACAAGCTGGAGTTTGTCTTTTTTCTCTAAATCCTGTTCAACGGCTTCACCACGGATCAGCAGTTCGTTAACAAACTCATTAACGCCCTCCATAAAATTATCGAGTTTATGCACTGCATAGTCTTTACTCAAACCAACAATACCCAATCCAGCCATAAAAAACTGACGACCAGTTTCTTCAATTTCTTTTACCGTTTTCATAAACGTCCCCCGATGTATCCGACATGAAATAGAGAAAGGGCAACCGAAGTTGCCCTAAAAAGTAATTACGGGATTACTTTTCTGCTGATAATTTAGCGACAGCAGTGGTTAAAGCATCAATTTTTGCTGAAAGTTCCGCGATTTTTTCGTCATTGCTTTGCTTATCTAAACCAAGTTTAGAGCGCACTTCTGCAACACGAGATTCAATGTTGGTTTTTTCCTTAATTTTACCTTTCGCTTCGCCTTCAAGTTGTTCACCTTTTGTAACTAATTCGTTGAACATCTTACCCGCTTCAGTATTAAGCTTTTCATACTGACCTTGTACTTCATCAAAGCTTTTACCGTAAGCACCTAAACCTGCTAACCAGATTTTACGTGCAAATTCTTCTGCGGTA
This sequence comes from Alteromonas sp. a30, assembly GCF_026788005.1. Classification (GTDB taxonomy): domain Bacteria; phylum Pseudomonadota; class Gammaproteobacteria; order Enterobacterales; family Alteromonadaceae; genus Paraneptunicella. The sequence goes on along the minus strand of NZ_JABEPE010000018.1, from coordinate 18,978 downwards.
GATACTTTACTTTTAATCGCGTCTAACTTAGTCATGGCATTGCCCTCTTAAAGATTTTTGAATGTGTTCCACTCTGTGGTGTTATGGGTACAGACTAATCAAAGGAATTAGAAACCGCATACTAAGTTTGAAAAAAATTAAGAATTTTTGAAGATCGAGGAAGGAAAAGTGACAAGGCTGGCAGTTTTACCAGCCTGAAAAGATTAATCAGCGATCCCCTTGGGTAATTGATCACGAATTTCAGACCACACACGACCACTATCAATGCCGTATTGACGCACTAGCTGCGCTACACTTTCGTGGTCTTTGGCTTTAGCTAGTTCAGAAAGGGAGTGGTAATAAGCTCTGCCTATGTCTCTCGACTTTTCAAAAGAAAAGTAAAAGCTACCGATACGAGAATATAACCCCTTAAACCCATTCATCATTAATATAAATACTGGGTTTCGAGACAACAAGGCAAGGTCATGAGTGATTTTATAATCGTACTCAGCGAAAGCTTTGCCTTCATTCGGTACTTTTTCATAATCTTTCAGTAACGCCACTACCTTTTCCGGCGAACTTTTTATTGCGACGCGGATAAACACAGCAATCACGTACGTTCTTGCAGCCAATAAATTATCGACAAGCTCTGGAATTCCCTCCTCATCCAACCTCGCCAATGTTTCTAAGATGTTAAGTCCACATGTCTCCCAGAAATTGTTGACTTTAGTTGGTTTGCCGTGCTGAATAGTTAGCCATCCATCGCGTGCTAACCTTTGCAAAACTTCTCTTAGTGTTGTTCTTGTAACACCAATGAGTTCAGAGAGTTCACGTTCTGCTGGTAAGATGGTTCCAGGGGGGAAACGCCCGCTCCATATTGACTCAACAATATACTCCTCTGCAAATCCAGCAGGACTTTGCGCTTTGTAAATCATCTAGCTGCTCACATGCTTATTTTTATTAGTGGAAATCGACTTCCAGGACTGTGCTTATAGAATTTGTAGACCTGAATAATAACACTTCCTTCACTACAAACCCGAATCTTTCTTTCAGAGATTTTTGTAACTTACCTCACATGACGAATTTAAGCATACTTTTAATACATTTTTTTCAAACTATTAACTTATAGATCACATTTTTATTAATTATAACTAAACCTTTGACACATTGAATATTAGAGATTTAAAATGTGTCATTTTCTTACCTAGCATGGAAGGGTTAAGCAAACAAAAAATTAGCTATTCACTGTTTTTAGAGGTATTTTTGCTAGTCTATAATAGATAGACCTTTGTCTTTATGATTACATAAGGTGTAAAAAACTAATGCAACAAACCATGACCCAGGCGATTTATAATAACTTCCTCGGAAACGCTCCTGACTGGTACAAAAAAGCCATTATTGGTTTTCTCGTTATAAATCCCTTCATATTTACAATGAATCCCTACCTTGCTGGTTGGGCTCTCGTACTACAGTTTATCTTTACGCTTGCAATGGCTCTGAAGTGCTACCCATTGCAGCCTGGTGGCCTACTCCTAATTGAAGCTGTATTCATTGGCATGACCTCACCTGATTTAGTTATGCATGAGGTGCAAGTTAATTTAGAAGTTATTTTGCTACTGATATTTATGGTGGCGGGTATCTTCTTTATGAAGGACCTTTTATTGTTCGGCTTTACCAAGCTATTAACTCGACTGAAAAGCAAACTCCTTTTATCTCTAGCCTTTACCATTACAGCCGCAGTCTTATCCGCCTTCTTAGATGCGCTAACCGTTGTGGCCGTTATTATCACTGTGGCAACTGGCTTCTACTCCATCTACCACAAGGTAGCTTCCGGTAAAGAATACCATCACGAACATGATCATACTGAAGATGAACATTTACATCACTTAACCCGTCAAGACTTAGAAGATTTCCGAGGCTTCTTACGTAACTTAATGATGCACGCCTCGATAGGTACAGCGTTAGGCGGCGTTATGACCATGGTAGGTGAACCACAGAACTTAATCATTGCCCAGAAAGCAAACTGGGATTTCATCGAGTTCTTTATTCGAATGAGCCCTGTCACCATCCCTGTTTTTGTTTTTGGACTGATTACCACAGTCCTGTTAGAAAAGTTTAGACTCTTTACCTACGGTGCTCAATTGCCTGAAAACGTAAGAGCTATCTTAGATGAATATGATCGCCACCTTGATGACAAACGTACCACTCGCGATAACGCCAAATTGGCTGTCCAAGCAATTGTGGCAGTTTGGCTAGTCATTGGGTTAGGTCTACACCTTGCTGCGGTAGGCTTAATCGGCTTGACCGTTATCGTACTTGCGACTGCCTTTACTGGGATTGTTGAAGAACACCAAATTGGTCACGCTTTTGAAGAAGCGCTTCCTTTTACAGCGCTACTCGTTGTCTTCTTTGGTGTGGTTGCCGTTATCATTCAACAACAGTTGTTTACGCCTGTTATAGATTGGGTATTAACCTATGAAGGCAAAACCCAAATGATGCTGTTCTACTTAGCCAATGGCTTGCTTTCAATGGTGAGTGATAACGTCTTCGTGGGTTCGGTATACATTACGGAAGTAGGCGCGGCATTAGAGCATGGTTCGATTACCCGCGACCAATTCGACATGTTAGCCGTTGCAATTAACACTGGTACTAACTTACCAAGCGTTGCCACACCAAACGGACAAGCAGCCTTCTTGTTCATGCTAACGTCTGCTTTAGCACCTCTGCTTCGCTTATCTTACGGTAAGATGGTTTATATGGCTTTACCTTACACAATCGTATTAACCATCGTTGGTTTGGCCTCGGTTTATTTAAACCTTTATGGCATGACTGAATGGTTCTACGATATGCACTGGATTAACCACCACACTGCCAATTTAGGCACGGCTCCATCACACTAATCCATTATGTTGTGGCAAGTTGATACACTCTATCGCTTGCCACACTTTTCCAGTTATTCAAACATTCTTATCACACGATCTCGTCAGAAATTTTCGTATATGGCACCCATTGCATTAACCTCTAATACTCTGTCAAGCGGGCAGCTTAATTGAAATACTTCTAATAGATTTAGATAGTCATAAACCCTTCTAAATATGTGACTGCTTTGCCTAAAGTTAAAACTCTTTCTCCAAAATCTTTACATTGAAGCTCACCAACTCCGGCTGACAGTTGTCGAGCAAGCATAGATTTTTTCCAAGCCTTTGGCTCCAATGAGGGATGAGTGAGGTTAAATAATCAACAAGCAAGCTTTTACATTAGTCGGTGTCGCGCCTCTGAACCGTGAAAGTAGCGATAATAGCTTGTGATAGAAAGATAGTGGTTATCTTAAACTCGATGCTCAGAGACGGAGTAATGTGGGAAGCGTCAACGGCTCAAGCTTAGCTATTGACGCCATAATGTCTTGTTATAGACCCATTACATTTTAGATTTTTTTATTTATGTTATGACACATCTTTAACCTCAATAAGGTTACTGTGTGTTTTTTCGTCATCAATTAATCCATCGATTTTTCTCATGTTTTCGAGCTGGGCTTGGAGTTGCAATGAAAGCTTGCTCAGCTGAGTAGCAGAGAGGGAAGTTTCTTCTGCAGACGCTGCCGTGGAATGAGTCACCTCATCAATTTCTGACACCCCCTGATTTACCTGACTCAATCCCGTCGCTTGACTTTGCGATGCATCATCTATTTCTTTGATGGTGCCGGAGACTGCTTCTACGTGCTTAACAATCTTGCTCAATGCACTCACACATTTTTGTGATATCGAATTTCCCCTTTCAACATTTTCCACTGATGATTGAATATACTGCGCTGACTCCTTAGCGGCTTTTGTACTGCGCTCAGCAAGCGTTCTTACTTCATCTGCGACCACTGCAAAACCGCGACCCATTTCGCCTGCACGAGCGGCCTCAATGGAAGCATTAAGTGCAAGTAAATTAGTTTGGGATGCTATATCGTCAATCACATTAAGAATATCGCTAATCGCTTCACTTGAACGATTAATTTCCTGCATTGCTTGTTCAAGTTCTTTTATTCCATCGGAGGCCACAGTCGCAGCTTGCTGCGCCTCAGATGAGACCGCACTAGCCTTTGATGCTCGCTTGGCGTTGTCATTGGCCTGAGCAAGAATCTCATTGAGCGAGTTGCCGATTTGAGAAATGGAAGCGGCTTGCTGATTTGACCCTAATGTCAGAGCATGGCTAGCAATATTGAGCTCATTTGCCCCTGCCGTTAGGTTCTCACTAATGTCATCCACATCTTTGTAAACTGCTTTTAGCGCGACTTTTTCTGATATTTCCTGCACGTATTCAACATGGCCTATCTTGTTGCCATTTAATCCTTTGATGTAAAAAGCATCCACTCGAAATTCCTTATCCCACTGATTAAATAAAGTAACAGGCTTACCTTTTCTTAAACAGTTCACACCACAGTCTTCGGTATTACAGATCTTCGCCCCCCAGTTTGAACAGTGCTGTCCGAGTACATCTTCGCGTGTTACGCCTAGAGGCTCGGTAGCCGCTCGATTGACAAACGTCCATTTCATATCCATATCAGTGACAGAGAGAGGATTTGGAATAGTATCGAGAACCTGTTCATAAAAGTTGAATTTCTCTTTTGCCCAATGATCCATTTTAATCAAGCAGCCGAGCGACCCAATCATTGCTGCAACCAAAATCAGAAAATTCACATTTTCTATGGAGAATAGCAAGGCAACAGCCATAGATACGATATTGACACCTAGCGCCAAATGATAGTATTTTTTCACGCCCTTTCCTCTTGAAGCTCTACCAAAACTCATAAAACCTAAAACTGGAAATTTTCGGCCTCATGGTGCTTCTATCAGAACAGATTGGTTATCCATAATGCATAACTCTCCCTCAGAATAGATCTTGTAAAAAACGCTAATTTACAACACCCTGAAATTCAGGAAGAAAATCACTCTGCGGCTTACTTTTTCAATAGTTTTGTATTTAATAGTAGTCCATTTTTACAGCAAATCGACTAGGGGGCGTATACGTATACATGACATTTATATAACGCTTTACTACGAACTCTCGGCATGCCTACTTTTCAAAACACAGCCAAAACTAAGTGATTGAAAATTTGATCAATATTAGCGATAAGTTCAAAGCACTTCAGCCCACACATGAAAAACACATATTTGGCGCAGATCAAGTGCTATATCCAGCTTGTGACTTAAAGCTCGCTAACTATATCTTCGATGAAGCAAGTGGGATATGACAAAACATTTTTCACTTTAGTTTAACTTTATGACAAGTCTTCTCTCTCACGAATTTGTGGGAGATTCCCCCCTAAAGAGGTGCTAGCATATTGCTAACGGCAAAAAAGCAAATCGATTAAGACCCAACAAGCAAATTCAGCGCAAGCGGTGTTTGCTTTTGTTTTAACAGCTTCGCATTCTTTTACAACAACAATAAGAGCATCATTATGATCCGTACTTTAGCTCAACTTACTGAAAATAAGTCCGCTTGGGGAGTTTTGTTCTTCTCCGCTCTCTGCCTTGAATTAAGCGCGCTTTACTTCCAATACGGTATGGGATTGGAACCTTGCATCATGTGTATCTATCAACGTACTGCTGTGCTGGGAGTGCTACTATCTGGCCTTCTCGTGTACCTTATCAATAACACGCTGACTCGCCTACTTGGTTTTATCGGCTGGGGAGTGTCGGCAATTTGGGGGTTATTTATCGCGATTGAGCATGTCGACATTCAAACAGCAGCCAATCCTTTTTTCGTCACTTGTGAAATTGTACCGAACTTTCCTGTTCCACTGCATGACTGGGTTCCTGCCTTTTTCGCTGCAACGGGAGACTGTGGCGATATAGATTGGTCATTTCTTTCATTGAGTATGCCACAGTGGATGATTGTGATTTTTGGCGCGTATAGCCTTGTATTTATTGGTGTATTACTTTGTAGATTGATATCGCATCATAGAGTGTAGGTAAGTGACTTTAACTCTCTACACTTTCACTATATCAGCCTATTTTGTATAGCCTGCTTTGGAAAGCGCGATGAAGGTTAATCTTCATCGCCCAAAGGCCACGTCACGATATAATCCTCAAATTGCTCCAAGTCGACATCGTGCTCATAAACAGTTTTACCACGAACTGACATGCCTTCTTTGTGCATTTTGCTCTTTGCCCCCCGGTGAAGCAGCGGATGCCAAGAAGGAATTCCACGGCCCTCATGCAACCGTCGATAAGTGCAACTAGGCGGCATAAAGAAAATGCTATCAAGGTTTTCTCTGGTTAAACGCACACAATCTGGCACAAGCGTTGTTCTGTCCTGATACCGTGTACAACTACAGGTTTTGGTATTCAATAATCCACAAACAATATTGGTGAAATGAATCTGCTCACCATCTTCAATGCGATCGGTTGGTGCTTGTTCGTCTACATCATCATCTTCAATAAATTTATGCAAACAACACTTGCCGCAACCATCACAAAGGGACTCCCATTCTTCTCGGGTCATTTCGTGGAGATCTTTGGTCTCCCAAAAACGTTCATCGTGCATCGCTTTTACCTAAACACTACTCAACTTGGGTTTTAATATTGAGCAATTCGTTTTGTTGATAACATAAACGTGCTGCTAACTTGTCTCCAACCAACAACGGACCAACACCTTTTGGTGTTCCTGTCATCACAACGTCACCCGGCAGTAAACTGAAACAAGACAGTATCTCCCGAATAAGTGCAAAACAAGGATGCATCATATTGGCAGTGTGCCCACTTTGACGCACGTTATCATTAACCTTCAATTCAAAATGCAAATCTTGTAAATCAGTATCAACATTAAACCGAACAAAGGGAGAAAGAGGACAACTTGCATCAAACGATTTTGCTCGCTCCCAAGGATGACCTTTACTTTTTAATTCAGACTGCTTATCTCTTAAAGTAAGATCAAGCCCTAAGCCAAGGCCGCCCACGGCATCTAAGAGCTCGGTATCACTATATAACTGACCAGATATCAATGGTTGTGTGATCAGCAACGCCACTTCCAGTTCATTGTGGCAAGTGCTAGACGTAGGAATCCCCACAGGAGAACACATATCCACACATGCTGTATTAGGCTTAATAAACAGCAAAGGCTCATCGGGGATAGCGTTATTCAGTTCTGCGATGTGATCGGCATAATTACGCCCCACACAGACGACTTTACCTACCGGCAAATCTAGTGGTGCATTTTCCAAAAATTGATGAGAATAGGACATAAATCGCTTCTGAAAGAGGTGAATGAAAATTGAGCAACCTAATTAATGTTTCGGCGCATTCTCAGCTGCATCCGCAGCATTTTGCTTTTCCAGCTCCAAATCGGCTTTTTGCATAGCTTTATGCATTGCGAGCATATCTTCTTCTGATTTGGATAGTTGTAAATAAAACCCCTTTTCTTTGAGGTCGGATAAAACCGTTTCAATATCTGCACCAGCAAGCTTTTTCTGTTTACTCAAATTAAGCGTCATAACCAAAACAGGCTTACCAAATGTATCCATTAAAGCATCAGGAACCCGAGAAAAGTCCCCGGCTTTTTCAATATATAGATAGGTGTCGTGTTTACGTGTACTTTTATAGATGGAACTCAACATAAAAGGGTCGCCAAAATATCAATTTCTGAGTTCGCGCAGTATACCTAAGTTACGCTATTCAGGCGACGTTCGTGTTAAAAACGCCATCAACTCATCGTACACGATATGCTTACGCCAACCTGTCGCTAAATCGGGCAAGAGACCACTGGCTTCAAATTCATTTGGCGTGAACCAATGCCACTTCAGCAATTGATTAATTTGATTTTTCGACGCTAAGAGTTCGGGCTTGATGTTGTCTGACTCTGATTTCTTCAGGCAAATTTCTCTTAGTGCATGAAGGGTTTTCTTGTAACCCGACACATCGGGTAAACGCTTCACTTTTGTTGGATACGCGGACTCATCAGAATCCAGAGCCTGTTTCACTAAAGCAATGATTTCATCGCCGTACAAACGTAGTTCCTTGCCACTTAAGCACCCTAGGTTAGCCAAAGTACGCTTATCTGTTGGACAATTTCTGGCAATGTCGAGCACACTCGTTTCTCGAATAATAAAGTTTAACGCCATATCTTGCTCTCGCGCTTTATCCAAACGCCAACCGGCAATTAACTTCAGCGCCATCAGTGATTTCCCACTTAATTGCCAGTTATTTTTAATCGTCAGATAGGCATAATCGCTAGGCAGTCCATGACGCTTTTTCAAAGCCAATTGCGCCATTTCGTCAAATACCCATTGGGTTCGTTGACATTCATCAGTTTTAGCTTTCAACAGTGGATAAAGTTGATACAAATACTCAACATCGTTCGCGGCATATTGTAACTGTTCAGCACTTAGCGGGCGCTGCAACCAATCGGTTCTGGACTCGCCTTTATCCAACGCCACATCGAGGAAATCAGCGACTAATTTGGCATAGCCAAGTGAAGCGCCAAACCCAAGTAAGCCCGCTGCAAATTGGGTATCAAATAGAGGCGTGGGAACCGTTTTGAAGTAACATAAAAAGACTTCCATATCCTCTGAGCATGAATGCAGCACTTTTACAGTGGCTTCATTTTCCAATAATTGGATAAACGGCTGCCAATCGTTAATTTCAAGGGGATCAATTAACGACAAATGCGTGCCGTCAAATAACTGGATAAGTCCTAATTTAGGGTAGTAAGTTCGAGTTCTGACAAACTCAGTATCAAGTGCGACAAAAGAGGCGTTCAGCGCGGATTTACAAACCGCATTGAACGCGTCCTGAGAGTTAATAAATTGGAATTGCATAGCATTGTGATTAATCGGAGTATACGCCTTAGCGCAACTCACGACGAAGAATCTTTCCTACATTGGTTTTCGGTAATTCTTCTCTAAACTCGATTATTTTCGGTACTTTATAACCAGTTAAATGTTTACGACAGTGTTCGATAACTTGCTTATCCGTCAGGTCATTGCCTTTTCTAACAATAAACAGTTTCACAACTTCTCCTGAAACATCATGTGGAATACCTACGGCCGCTGCTTCAACCACTTCATCCATCATCGCAGCCACTTCTTCAATCTCGTTAGGGAAGACGTTAAAGCCTGAAACCAGAATCATATCTTTTTTACGGTCGACAATATAGAAGAAACCTTCTTCGTCGCACTTGGCCACATCCCCAGTTGCCAACCAACCGTCTTTTAATATTTCTTCCGTTGCTTCTTGACGATTCAAGTACCCTTTCATCACTTGAGGTCCACGAACGTACATTTCACCCGATTCGCCGAGTGGCACTTCGTTTCCATCATCATCTATCAAGCGAATATCGGTTGAAGGAACGGGGATACCGATGGAGCCTTTATATTCTTTCAGATTAGTCGGATTAACAGTTACTACGGGGCTACATTCAGTCAAACCATAACCTTCTAATAATGGCTTGCCTGTTACCGCATGCCACCTTTCCGCAACCGGACGTTGAACCGCAGCCCCGCCGCCCAACGCTAATTTGAATTTAGAGAAATCTAATTCCTTAAATCCAGGTGTATTCAGTAAGCCATTAAATAAAGTGTTAACACCAAATAAAATAGTAAATGGGTTATTCGATAACTCTTTAACGAAACCGGGGAGATCCCTTGGATTGGTAATAAGCAGGTTTTCACAACCATACTTTAAAAAAGTGAGGCAATTAGCGGTAAGCGCGAAGATATGATACAGCGGTAACGCCGTCACTATCATGTCTTTGCCTTCTACGACGACAAGCTCCAATAAGCCAGACACTTGTTCTAAATTGCTTACCATATTGCGATGCGTCAACATCGCCCCTTTGGATACCCCCGTTGTTCCGCCGGTATATTGTAAAAATGCTAAGTCTTCACCAGTAAGTTCCGGGCGCTTATAGCTTTGCTTCTGCCCTTCAGATAGTGCGGATTGAAAAGTTTTACGGCTTGGCAGGTTAAAATCGGGAACCATCTTTTTAACTTTTTTGACCACAAAGTTAACAATCCAACGCTTTGGAATCGGTAACATGTCGCCAATTTGTGTCGTAATCACCAAGTTAGTCGGTGTTTCCGCAATGACCTCTGCTAGTGTATGAGCAAAATTTTCAACAATAATAATCGCTTTGGCACCGGAATCGTTGAGTTGGTGTTTTAATTCACGATTGGTATACATCGGGTTTACATTGACCACCGTCATACCTGCTCGTAACACACCAAATAACGCAATGGGATATTGCAAAAGGTTCGGCATCATAATAGCAACGGCATCGCCTTTTTTAAGACCACTATTTTGCAGGTAGGCAGCAAAGTTTTTGCTTAGACGATCAAGTTCATTGAATGTCAGTTTCTGGTCCATGTTGAGGAATGCCACTTTATCCCCGTATTTGGCAACCGACTCCTCAAAAACATGCATGAGAGAAGCATATCCATCTGGGTTGATCTCTTCCGATATACCTTCTTCATAATTCTTAAGCCAGATTTTTTCCACTCTTATTTGCTCCCAGATATTTTTAATTATGCTCTTAGCGGTAATATTTTTATCAGATCCGATGTTTTCGTTAGGATAGTATCGAATGGCACAAGAAAGTTAAATGCAAATTAATATTCATTGAAAATATTTTCATCATTCGCACAATAATTAACCTACTTTTAACACCTTGTTAAAGAATGCAAGCATAGCCTCCGATACTAACTCCGGGGAATCCATATGAACATGATGTCCCCCTTCGAATTCTGCGGTATGAAAATCCTGAATTAAATGTGCATCCTTTTCCTGAGCATCCCTCAATTCGGTAAACCCTTGCTTCCCTAAAATGGAGAGTGTTGGGCATGTTATTGCAGATAGAAATGCTTTCGCTTGATTTTCCGTTAAGCGTAAAGGCGACAATGTTCGCAAGCGAGGATCGGTTCGCCAACTAAACATGCCATTTTGTTCTTTTACGTTTCGCTGCATCAATAACTCGGCTGATGCCGTATTCATTTTTCCCGCAGCCAAACGTGCCTGAACCGCCATTTCAAAAGAACTCGGGTGATGAACAGCCTTACTGGCAACAGCATGACGACTCTTAATTGCATCATGAAGTTGTTGAGGACTCGTTTCTTCACCTTTTGTTAGGGGACCAAACGCTTCTACCATAACTAAAGCTCGGACGTGTTCAGGGAAAGACGCAGCATAAATACTGGCTAAAATGCCCCCCATTGAATGCCCAAGTAAAATAACATCCTGCCAACCTTGCTGTTGAATTAGCGCATTCATATCAAAGATATTATCGAGAAAGTGATAGTGTCCCCCTTTGGGCCTTGGCTCAGATAACCCATGACCGGCATAATCCACCGCAACAATATGATAATCATTTAAACGCTCAGCAAGAGGAATGAAACTTGCCGCGTTATCTAACCAACCATGTGTCGCTAGTACGACAGGTTTGTTTGCATTACCGAAGGATAAGCCTTCCAATTTTATATGATCTAATTGAAACGAAACGTTTTTCATTTTTAAATCTCTTGAACACAAAAAAGCGGCAAATGTTTGCCGCTTCAACCTTCAAAACAGGTAACAGTTTGCCACCTACGGAATGTTTTTGCCGCCCTTTGCCGCCTTTTTCAACGCTGGTCGAGGATCGACATTGGGTGTTTTATTAACAGGCGGCTTTTTAGGTTTTGCCGCTGGCTGATTGACAGATGAATTGGAACTTGCATCATTGGAATAGCGGTAATGATCATGTTTGATACGAATAGTGTGTTGCTGTGTATAGAACGGCGTTCCATACCAACCATCCCAATAACGACGACCATACCAACCACCATAATATGGATAAGGCCAAACAGAAACTGATGTTACATCAATTCGATCAATGTCTTCCCATAAATAGTAGCCCTTCGCCTTTAGGGTTGGGAAAATGTATTGATGTTCACCAACCATTCCTTCTTCGACTCCCTGAACGACACCGGAAAAGGTCATACTGCGCCCCTTTTGGTAAACCATTGGATCTAAAAATCCGTCAACATAAACTCGGAAACGACCAATACTTTCTTTGCCTAACAACGGACGTCCGTAACTTCTCAACGGATAAAAAACCATTTCCACCATCGTGGCATCTTTTAAATTTTGAATTTGTGCAACCACTCCGCCCCACTGAGCTAATTGGTCTTTAGCTCGTTCAGGTTCCGAGGCGACTTGTTCATAACTAACGGTTGGCGTATCAGGCGGTAATTGGACAGACTCAGGGAAGCTAGCACAACCTGATAATAGAAGAACGCCAGCTAACATAACAGTGCGTAAAAACATGACAACCTCAATCTTAATGTAAGATAACCGACCAAAGTGCGTCAGCCATTAAAATCAGTATTAACTGATGGAGTGAATCTTGACTGAACCGGATGGCTTTACGGTCAATACGCGATAATAAAAACATTCGCAAGGGTTTAAATAAACTCGCGGTTACTGTATCAAAAACCGTAACTAGACGTAAGTGTCGACGCCCATTAACGCTTGAATTTCTGCTCGTCGTGCTTCTTTATCTAAGCTTTGATAAGCGGAAATAGCTTGCTGCGCGCGCGCGTCTTTCGGCTCTCTAAATGTTTCGTTGAAGGATTGCTTTTCGCGGAATTTTTCTGCTTGTTCGAAAACTTGATTATTACCCGAGCGAATGACGGTTTGTGTTTTCGGCAGTTCGGTATTTTTGCGTTGCTCTTGTTGCTGGCGAGTGTCAACCTCCTTCTGTGGTTCTCTAACCGGAGGATTACTAATAATAGCGTTTTGTGATGCGACTACAGAGGATTCTATTTCCACTTAGTGACCAGCTCTAAATCGATTCTTCTTGAATAATCTACGTCACTAGCCACAGCAAAATTTATACCACTTCTATCTGCCGGGCAGCTTTTTCCACGTCACTTCATCACGAACATAGACGGGTTGAATCTCATCAATTGCCAATACCTCACCCTTTTCAGCTAACGTTTTAGCGATGGGCAACATGTACTCAGCATCAGGAAGCTGCACAACGGAGGATTGTTGAAAAGGCGCTGTTTCACCTGATAAAAGCTGAGGATACGATTCCCAGCCAGTACCAACACTAACAAAAGAGGTTTGTTTATCTTTCACAAACGCCTCAAGTAATGCACAGGCTTTTTCAGGCGACAACACAGCTTCCTCATTGACTAGCTGCGCTACACCACTGGCATCTTTAGTGTAAAGTGCAAAATAAACTTCACCCATTCTGGCGTCGATAGCAGATGCCACATAATGAGTATCATGCGTAGCAAACGCTTGCTGTGCCATCGTTGCTAACGTCGACACCGCGACCACAGGCAACGATGCTGACATAGCCAACCCCTGAACTACCCCCGTCGCAATCCTCACTCCCGTGAACGACCCCGGTCCGCGACCAAACGCAAGGTAATGCAATTGCGCTACATCCAGTTTAGCCTGAGATAACAAATTATCCACCATGGGTAGAATCAACTGGCTATGTTTTTGCGGTGCGACTTGATATTCCTTCAATGTCTCATCCTTTGTTACAAGGGCGGCAGAACACGCTTCAGTTGCGGTTTCAATAGCAAGGATATTCATTAGTAAGGTATGTCCTTCAAAAAGCTCAACACGCCGTTTAAGTCTCGAGTGCGTTTCATATTCGGTAAACTGCGCAGGAAAATATCACCATATTCTTTGGAAACCAACCGATTGTCACAGATGACTAACACTCCTTTGTCTTTTTGGTCACGAATCAACCTGCCGGCGCCCTGTTTCAGAGTAATAACCGCTTGCGGTATTTGTAAGGTCGCAAAGGGATTGACCCCAGCTTTTCGACAATTCTCGGTTCTGGCCTGCAATAACGGATCATCTGGGGAAGCAAAAGGTAATTTATCAATCATCACACAGGTCAAGTCGTTGCCACGCACATCAACCCCTTCCCAGAACGAACCTGTCGCGCACAATACAGCATCTTTTTCTTGGATATATCGGTCTAATAGTCGACGTTTACTGGTTTCACCTTGTACAAGAATTGGATTATCCACCGCTTCTTCTAATAATTCTGCCACCGTGCGCATCATGTAATGACTGGTAAACAGCAAAAAGCAACGCCCTCTGCTAGCGGCAATCAGCTTTTTACCTACATCACACAAAAAGCGTCCCATTTCTTTATGATTCGGTGCCGGTAAGTAACGAGGCACACATAACAACGCTTGATTAGGATAATCGAAAGGGCTGGGCAAAATCATTTCTTGTGTGTCTTCTAGCCCCAACTGACGCTTAAAATGTTTAAAGTCATTATTAACGCTAATGGTGGCTGAGGTGAAAACCCACGTCCGAGAAGGTTCAGTGACAATCGCATTAAAACGTTTAGCAATGCTTAGCGGTGTGAGATGTAAGATGATGTGCTTTTGCGTGGTTTCGTACCAAAGGCTGACTCCGGGGTGTTCCGTTTCATTTAGACGTGTAAACAGTGTGCGTAATTCGGTGGTGCGCTCAAACATCTGATCTAAGGCTTTCTCCCTTCCGAGATGCACTTTTACCACTTCATACAATACATCGAAGCCATCCTGAATTTTACCAATCTGTTCAGCAATGTCGTCGCGCTCTTGCGCATCCCGCCAATTGCCTTTCTGCGGAGATGCAGGCATTAGAATCCGCAAGTCTGCCGTTAATAAATATAATTTATTTGCGGCCTTGGTAAGTTGATCCGCATCTTTTAACACCGTCCTTTGCAGCATTTCGATGTCTTTACATAACTCTTGGATTTGCCTACTCGACACTGACTCCCCAAAGTATTCAGTGGCAATATCAGGCACCTGATGTGCTTCATCAAAGACAATGCAATCAGCTTCCGGCACTAATTCACCAAAACCAGTGTCTTTGAGTGCCAGATCAGCAAAAAATAAATGATGATTTACGACAATGAGATCCGCTTCTAACGCCTCTTTTCGCGCTTTCACCAAATAACATGCTTCGTAATCTGGGCAATCGCGGCCAAGGCAATTATCAACGGTAGAAGTCACATAAGGGAGCACCGCTGCCCCTTCTTGAATGCTATCAAGTTCGCCAACGTCCCCCATCTTGGTGGAATTAGCCCATTCTTTAACTAAATTCAGTTCGGTTAAGGTTTGCTTGTCGTAAAAAGTATTGCCATGACTGTGCTGACGTAGCCTAAACAAACATAGATAATTTGAACGCCCTTTTAGTAAAGCGGTTTTTTTGTGAGATCCCAACGCCTTTTTCACTAGCGGTAAATCGCGGTGATAAAGCTGCTCTTGAAGGTTTTTTGTCCCTGTTGAAACAATGGCCTTTTTCTGGGATGCAAATAGCGGCGTTAGGTAAGCAAAGGTTTTCCCAGTGCCCGTTCCGGCTTCGACCAACAAAGTTTGCTGCTTCTTTATGGCTGTTTCTACAGCCAACGCCATATCAATTTGCGGTTGGCGTGGAAGGAAGCCGCTGATAGCCTTCGCGAGAGGGCCTTCAGCGGAAAAAATATCGTTAACGTTTCGCATCAAACTGACTAAATGATTCTTTAAATAAAGATTAGGTAATTGATGCTATTCCTGAAAGTAGTACCCAGCTTGCGAAGAAAAGTTTTAGATTTGTTGCTGAGAAAAATAACACCACGCGTTTTGCAATAACCCCTCCAATGACTGCGCCTAGTCCTGCACAAGCAACAATGGGCCAAAAGATATGGTTACTGACGAATGTATGATACATAACTCCGCTCCAAACTGAAAACGCTGTGAGTATGACAGCACATGCAATGGCAAATGGTGCATCGAATCTGCGAAAAATAAGATAGATGGCAACTAACTCCCCGACCCCTACCGATAACCATGCGGTAATCACACCACCAACTAAGCAAATAATAGGTAACAGAGCTTTATCAAGTTGCGTTAATTGTGTGCGATTGCTACCACTTTTTAAAATAGGAATAGTGGCATACAAAGCAAAAGCCAAAATAATCGAGAACACTCCGAAGGTCATATTTAAACCTTGAGGTGCTCCAAACTCTAAAAATTGAGCAGCAACTAAGCCAATAATAGAGAATGGAATGGTGTACAACAGAATGTTGAATAACGACGACCATTTCTCGTCATTTTGTCGCTCTTTTCGATAGTGGGAAAACCACGTTATCGAGCCTGATGTCATGCCAAAGCACTGAATACCAAAGCTAGTGGCAACAATCGTAGTTTGCTCAAATTGCAGTTGTGAAAAAAACGGCACAAAAACAACACCACCACCGGCACCAGTTGCATTCGCAAAAATTGCCGCCAATACACCAACAAAAGCGTAGGCACCATATTCTAGGAATAGTGCAATAGGCTCTGCGCTGAAGAATATGACCACAGTCAACCAGCACAAAAAGAGCAATATACGCCATTGAACCAAGGTTAAACTAGATAGTTTCATACCATCATCACCTAAAAAGACGTTGAAGAAATACCACATTCACGACTAAAAATAAGCGCGTGATACTAACACAAGAATATAAAATAAGTCCCTTTATTTTACCTTCAATTCATTAATGGATTGAGTAAAGGATTACCCACTCCTAAGATTCGTGTATGATGCGAACAACTCAGAGTTGACCTTCAGATAGGCTTCCCATTCAGGAGAGATGGATGAACTTGCTTAAATCCTTTTTTATTACCAGCTTTATTACCTTTACCAACATCACTTCAGTTTATGCTATTTACCAGCTTTTTGTGTCCCCAAACAGCTTGTTATGGGTCGGCGTACTACTTAGTGCAGGGCCTTTCGCAGTCATGATCAATGCGTGGCTTGTGATGGAAAGCCAAGCGCGAACCTCTGGAAATTTAGCCGTACTCAATATACTCGCTATTATTGGCGTGGTATTAACAACGTGGCAAGCAACATCACAAAGCATAAGCACATTCGCACCAACACTATCATTGATTGTTTGGGTTGGCTTACTTATCTATATTTTCTGGTACTCTCGCTTTGGGAAGCGGGAAAACGCGACTTTTGCAGTAGGAAAAACGCTGCCCGACATTACACTGACCGACAAAGACGGTAACAAAGTTAACTTTAACGACAAAACAGGAAAAACGAGCATTCTAATGTTCTTTAGAGGTAACTGGTGCCCTTTATGCGTCGCACAAGTAAAAGAAATGGTCAGCCTTTATCAAGAACT
The DNA here is from genome assembly GCF_026788005.1 of Alteromonas sp. a30. Taxonomy (GTDB): domain Bacteria; phylum Pseudomonadota; class Gammaproteobacteria; order Enterobacterales; family Alteromonadaceae; genus Paraneptunicella. Next base: position 1,869 of record NZ_JABEPE010000018.1, on the reverse strand, counting down.
TGATAATATGGGCGTTCGAGTGGCCCTTATTTCACCTCAGTCAGAGAAGCAAACGCAAATTCTAGCAGACAAATTCAAGGTGAACTTTGAGTTTTATTCTGACTTAAATAATCAAGCCGCTAAAAAACTGGGAATTGATAGCCCAAATGGCTTACCGATGGGACTTCAGGTCATGGGTTACGATAGCGACACGGTATTACCAACCGTCATTATTACTGACGAAAACAATACTGTACTTTGGTCCCATGAAACCGATAATTATCGCGTTCGCCCAGAACCCGAATTATTTATTAAAGTGCTCCGCGAGCTAAAAGCATAACGTCAACATAAGTAACGCAGGAAAAACGATGACGGAAAATACACAGTTTGATTTCGTATTATTTGGTGCCACCAGCTTCGTTGGTAAAATCATCTGCGAATACATGGTTAATACCTATTCAGAAGATGAAGTGAAATGGGCTATTGCTGGCCGCTCTAAAAGTAAAATTTCAGAGCTTAAATCTGAGTTAGGAAGTAAAGCTTCAGATATTCCAGAGATCATTGCCGATTCCAACGATGAAACTAGCTTGCAATCGCTTTGTGCGCAAACAAAGGTAGTGGTTTCCACTGTGGGGCCGTACGCCCTTTACGGTGAGGCATTGGTAAAAGTATGTGCTGAAACAGGAACGGATTATTGCGACCTAACCGGTGAAGCGCATTGGATTGGTGCCATGATAAAAAAATATCACACCACAGCTCAAGCCTCTGGCGCTCGTATTGTGAATAGTTGTGGCTTCGACTCCATCCCATCCGATTTAGGCGTGCTTTTCCTTCAAGAGAAAAGCCAAGAAGCCTTCAAAGAAGATTGTTACCGCATCAAGATGCGTGTTAAAGCAGCAAATGGCGGCTTTTCCGGCGGAACCGTTGCTAGCTTAATTAACGTAGTAAAAGAGGCATCTTCAAACCCGGGACTTCGCCGCGAATTATCAAACCCTTATGCCCTATGCGGCGACGGGCATCCATTCTTTGTTAGACAAGCAAGTAATAACAGCCCTAAATTTGATAGCGATTTCAAACGCTGGATTGCCCCCTTTGTCATGGCTGCCATTAATACACGCATCGTTCATCGGACCAATGCCTTGCTTGACGCTCGTTTTGGTAACAACTTCCAATATGACGAAGCAATGTTAATGAAATCAAAACGGGCGGCTAAAATGACGGGATTGGTTATGGGGTTGTTTATGCTTGGAGCATCCATGAAACCCACTCGCGCTTTGATGGAACGCTTCTTTTTACCGAAACCGGGGCAAGGGCCATCTAAAGAAGAACAAGAAAAGGGCTTCTTTAACCTACAGTTTTTTGGCGAAACCGCTAGCGGTAAGCAAATCCGTACAAAAGTGACTGGTGATCGGGACCCAGGTTATGGCTCAACAGCGAAAATGTTAGCAGAAACAGCTATCTTCTTCGCTAATTTGGAAAGTGAAAAAACCGGCGGATTCTGGACACCTGCAAGCCTATTTGGCATGGACCTAGTCAGCCGACTAGAAGATAAAGCCGGTCTCAAATTTGAAGTAATGCAATAGTATTTAGGTAAAGCCCTGAACTATCAATTAGCAAAACGCAAGGACGCGTGTTTGGCTTTGATGGTTAAAACGCTGAGGATATTTAGCTTAGCGAACTGAAAGTAAAGTGTAAAAGGAATCAGGAGAAATGGCGCGTGTGGAAGGATTCGAACCTCCGACCGCCTGGTTCGTAGCCAGGTACTCTATCCAGCTGAGCTACACACGCGCAGAAGATAATATTTACTTTTGAAAAATGGCGCGTGTGGAAGGATTCGAACCTCCGACCGCCTGGTTCGTAGCCAGGTACTCTATCCAGCTGAGCTACACA
>NZ_JABEPE010000017.1 GCF_026788005.1 Alteromonas sp. a30 | reverse complement strand
TAAGCTACTAAGCTACTAAGCTACTAAGCTACTAAGCTACTAAGCTACTAAGCTACTAAGCTACTAAGCTACTAAGCAAGTCTCGCCGTTCGATTGAACGCTATGTAACACGGTTTCAGCAAGTTGGTATTCAGTTTGTTGTGCATGGCAATAGTGGAAAATCACCACCTAATAAAACGCCCGTTTCAATTAAAAAAGCAGTGCAGGCCTTAATCAAAGAAAAGTATTTTGATTTGAATTTACTACATCTTGCGGAAAAGTTAGAGGCCGATGAACACATCGTAGTGAAGCGAGAGACGCTGCGTGGCTGGGCACATGATATTCACCATGTTAAGCGTGCCAAACGTAGACGAAGCATCGTGCGTAAGCGCAGAGAGCGTATGGAGGCTGCTGGCCTAATGATGCAAATGGACGGTAGTCCACATCGCTGGTTTGGGAATAGGAAGCAGTGCCTAATCGCCATGATTGATGATGCTACCAGTGAAGTGCATGCTGAATTCTTCCCCTCTGAAACCACCGTTGGTTGCTTAAAAGTCATGCGAGACTGCATTGAAACAAAAGGCGTTTTCAAAACACTCTATGTAGACAGAGCAGGTATCTTCGGTGGCCCTAAGCGGTGTAACTTCTCACAAATGCAAAGAGCTTGTGAAGAGTTGGGTATTGAAATTATCTTTGCCAATTCACCACAAGGTAAAGGTCGTATTGAGCGAGCTTTCGATACCTTCCAAGACCGTTTAGTGCCTGAATTAAGGCTGAGTAACATTACTGATATTGCCGCTGCAAACGCCTACCTCAAACATGTATTTATCCCGCAGTTTTGGCGGTCACATATCGAAGTAAAATCGAAGCATCAAGCATCAGAATTCACACCATTATCCAAACACACTACCCTTGATGATATCTGCGTAATTAAAGACCATCGCAAAATCCGTAATGACCATACTTTTAGTTATGGTAACAAATTTTACTTGATTGACTCACCGCTCAAGCACTCCATTGCAAATCAGAAAATAGAAATCAGAAACACCAGCAAGAAAGGGTTTACTGCGCACTTCGCGGGGCGCAAACTTGCAGTATCAGAAGTCAATGAGCCGAGTAAATTAGCGGTTGAAGACTTAGAAATTCAAAAGAAGCTAGAGATCCTTGCCTTGGTTGAAAGACTAGGTAATGTCTCTAAGGCTTCGCGTCAAAGTGGGGTGTCTCGCGACACTATCTACCGTCATCTGAAATTGGTCAAGCAAGGCGGGCCTGATGCCTTAAAACGGCAAGAAACGCCTAACATACGGCATAAAAACTGTGTAGATATGGAAATCGAGAAAGCGGTAATCGAGTTCTCTCTTGAACATCCCCACCTAGGTCAGCAGAAGGTTGCGATGAAGCTAACTAAAGCATTAGGAATTGAAGTTAGCCCGAATGGCGTGCGCAGTATGTGGCTTAGAAATGATATGAATACAACTGCACTGAGAGTTGAGAGGTCACAAGCTTTGCATAAATCAGCATGAAAAATAGCCAGTTGTTCAACTGACTACTTTTTAATTACAACAACTGTTGCCCTCTTGAACTGGAGGGCACTTCACTGTTCCATATGAGCAATAAACGCAGCAGTCGCCGCTCAGAGGCTTTAGCAGTGATTTACATTTAGTGCATTCATAAAAAAATTGGCATGCAGTGGTTGGCATTTCTTCTTGCTGGCTATAATTGCAATGTGGGCAAGTAATCGTCGATGAGAGTTCTATTTTCGCCATAGTTTTGTGTTCCTCAGAGGATTTCATTATCGTTCAACTAGCGAAGGCCTTACGACTTTACTAATGAAGGATAACCAGCATTCTTTGTAGCCTTCGTTAATGCATCAGAATTTGTCACCTCATCGTCAAATGTTACAACAGCAAGTTTATTTTCAAATGTCACTTCCACTTGTTTAACGCCTTTAACGCGCTCAAGTGCTTTTTCTACTGTTATCGGGCACGTTACACAATCCATGGACGGAACTTCTAACGTAACAGTTACATCTTTGGCAAACGTCGCCGTGCTGCTTATCAACAATAATGTTGTAATCAATAACTTCTTCATCTTTCTCTCCAATTAGAGTTAAGTGATAGCACCTACACGACCCATATGATCCAGTAGTTGCTGGTAACAAAAACAAACGCCAACAGTGTGGTAAACCAAAATACTGCTTTTCGTCGCGCTCTTACCTTTGGAACTGCACATGCCTCGCCATCCGCACAGTTTTCAACAGGCTGATGTATCTTCCACCCAGCAAAGCCAAATAAAACCACAACCACGAATATAAAAATAGGACGATAAGGGTCTAAGAGTGTTAAATGGCTAATCCATGATCCACTTATACCCAATAAAAGCAAAACAAGTGGCCCAGCACAGCAGGCACTGGCACCGATTGCTGCGGCAAGCCCGCCTAAGATTGATAGTTGACTACTTTTTGCCATATTTACGCCTATTAAACTGTTCTTTATATACAGTATAAACTCCGTATATGGGTACGGAGTCAAGTGATGTGTCATTTTACGGTTGGAGTGACTGAATGATCGGGCAATCTTTATCACTTGGATTATTTTTACAGTCTGAAACGAGTGAGACAAGGCTTTCTTTAAGATTAAGCAAATCTCTTAACTTATCTTCAATTACTGCAAGCTTTTGCTCAGCGAGTTGCTGAACATCTTCACAATTACTAGCACTTAATATTAATAATGATGATATTTCCGCCAATGTAAAACCTAAATACTGTGCACGCTTTATGAACAATACTCTTGAAAGTGCTTGTTCTGTATATTGCCTGTATCCCTGTATCGGTTTGATGGGTTGTTCAAGTAAGCCTTTGCGTTCATAGAAACGAATGGTCTCTACACCAACATTTGCCTCTTTCGCAAGTTTACTTATTGTATACATTGGCTACCTTTAATATTCTGACTAATTCAATAATATACAAAACGTCTAATCAACTCATGTTTTAAAGGAAACATTTACACATTTATTGTGAACTAGATAATACTAACTGTTACCTTAAATGCGACAAAGTCGCTCGGTAATTAGACCGACATAATCCCTTGGTAATCACACTAATACAGCTAAAGTGTAAAAATAAAAAAGCCCAGCATTTCTGCTGGGCTCAGGGTTATTTTCTACTTTTAAAGCGTTTATATTGACACTTTTAAAAAATACAGGACCTAGAACGGAATATCGTCATCAAAGTCGAAGTCAGGCTCTTGTGAAGGGCGCTGAGCTTGTTGCGGTTGCTGCTGTGGTGTTTGATTATAGCCACTACTTTGTTGACCACCTTGGGGAGCTTGCTGTTGGTTATAGCCACCTTGATTCTGTGGAGGCATTTGTTGATAACCTTGTTGCTGCTGAGGTGCGCCGCCACCCATGCCTTGATTTTGTTGGAAACCTCCACCGTCTTGAGTGCGTCCACCTAGCATTTGCATATTATCTGCTACGATTTCAGTGGTATAGCGATCTTGACCGCCTTGATCTTGCCACTTACGGGTTTGCAGTTTGCCTTCAATATATACCTGCGAGCCTTTACGCAAATATTGGCCCGCAATTTCAGCGAGCTTACGGAACATGACAACACGGTGCCATTCAGTACGTTCCTGAGGTTGGCCGGATTGATCTTTCCAGCTCTCACTTGTTGCAATACTGATATTCGTTACAGCGTTGCCATTAGGCATATACTTAACTTCTGGGTCTTGGCCCAGGTTGCCGACTAAAATGACTTTGTTGATTCCCTTAGCCACAGAAATTTACTCCAAAAGCGTTACGTGAGCGGCATTATAACGCAAATAGATTTTAGCTCTACCTGAATAGCGTATTCGCATCACTAATTGATTATTTTTTCCGCCTCATACATGATTGCGATTTATAAAAGTTAACCCTATTTTTCATGACTTAGCAGGACAATGTATGGAATGGTTTTATGCCGTTAATAACGACTTTTCAAATTGGCTATGGGGCTATAAAACGTTATTAGTGACAACATGGGTGGCTGTGTTGTTGGTGTTGTATGGCGATAATATCAATAAGTTACTAAAACGGATTATGCAGCCCTATCATTATCTGGTTCGTATGTCTGCATTTGTTGTGCTTTGCTCTTTTGGTTACGGTGTTCTGGCCAATTACGGTGAAGTCGCGGTGAACCATCTTGTAAAGATGCCTGATCGCAGTTGGTTTGGTGGAATTGTACTTCTTATATATCTGGTTCTTGGTGCATTAGCTGAAAGAAAACATCACGCATAAATTGCGACTTTCTGGAATTAAAATTAACCAATTTGCTTCTGTTTGTTTTTAAGAATCTGTATAGTCCGCTATCTAGCAGCAGATAGGGGATATATAGGTGGATAAAGCAAGAATAAGCCGTCTTTTGACTTGTTTATTGTTGGTTGCTTTTTTACTTGGTTGTAATCAAGATCATACTCATTCACCTCAGTTTCCTTTAGGCACTAATCCGCCACAATTGAACGACTCCGGCAATACTTTGCCTGAATTAGGAGGGGTTCATTCCAACCGAGTGCTAGCGGAAGAAGAAACTGTCTTTGTTTTTCCAATTATCGACCCTGATGATGACACGATTTCAGTCAACCTAGATTCTCCCCCCGACTGGCTTCGCTATGAATCTACAAATGATGTGCTAACGGTGACGGTTTCCCCTGATTTCTTCGACATCGGTAACTATCGGATGGATTTAACACTTGATGATGGCAACGATACTCGAAGTTATGTGTTTGAACTTGCGGTTGATGATAACCCCGCTAAATATCGCAATATCCGTATTACGAGGAGTGACCTTATTGGCCTTCATGTCTTTCAATCTCGCGACCTAATCTACCTATTTGACAACGGCAAGGGGTTGTATGCCAATAAATTTGGTGAACAATATCAAGTGCGTTGGCAGTTGAATCGACGAGGAGAGGCTAGAGTACAGTTTTATGATCTTGATTGCTTTTCGTGCGGTTTGTTTCGTGAGTACACCTTATCGATTGTTGCCGAGCAAAGTCAGCGACAACGTTGGCTGTTGACCCCACCAATAGGTGACATCATTGTGAGTAATACCATTGAGGTAGAGCCTCAAGGGATGCCCTCTGGGGAGTATTTGTCTTTCGCGACTAATGTCGGAGTGTTAGCCCGTGTCGATGCATCTCAATTTGTTATTCCTGCCCGAGTATCAACAGGAGATGAGGAGGTTGATGTAGTCTTTCAGGGAGAATTTGATGAAGAACATCTTAACGCTACTTTCCCTGACGAAAAAACACGAGAACCGTTGTATGGAAGTTATTTAAAAACTTTTTTCAATGAGAAGCATGGTGCTTTTTTGGGGCTTCGATTTGATTTGTTTGCTCATAGTATCGATGTGACATTTTCCAACGAACATATAACTCAACTTGAGGTTGCTGTTATTCCCGCTTTGAGTTCCGAAAATCAAGATGTAGAGCTGGATGACTATGATGTTTCCCTAGCAAAATATCTGGAAACACCAATACAGCGAACGGTCATTTTTGAGCCATTAAAGCGCATTGAGATAGGGCGCTTTTTCGAAGCAGGAAATACCTATTATTCAGGCTTTGATGCAACGTCTGATGTTGTGATTAGTGGTACACAAGTCTCTCAAATTGGCGCAACAAAACTGCGGCTTTTTGCTCAGGGAGAAGCGCAACTTGACGTTAAAACAGCGGGCTTACCTGATTATGTTGCAATGCAGAATGCAGTTTGGGAGGTGAGTGCCAATCAGTTGTTGGTTACGGATGCTGAAAAGACAAGAGCTTATGAAATGTATGAAAATAGTCAGGGTCAGCTTCTACTTTCCGGCGCTCGTCAACAAACTCCATTTACACATGTATACCCCTTGATCAGAGTGGTGGAGTCTGCGCCACCAGAGTTGCCTGTGGCAAGCTCGTTAGCGGGTACGTTTAAAATGGTTTCTAGTGAAGATTACTTCAGCGCCGATGAGCGTTTTTTCGTGATGAAAGACAACCGGTTGGCGTTTGGTGTTCGCATTGCTCAAACAGTAAAAGAAGATAGATTACAAATAGAAGCCGACGATTCTATTGAAGTGGTTGCCGGGCAAGGCCAGTGCCGCTCTTTTTCCATTGGTTATTCTTTCTGTCGGCAATTGCACGAGTTTTGGTTTTTAAATCGAGGCTATGAATATCAGCTAAAGCGTTTACAGCTTGTTCATGTTGATGAAGATTATTACTACTTCACGACCCACCGGGCACAAATGGATAGTCGAAAGCCAGATGCAAGCCGCGCTGATAGTAGTTTTCTTGTTTTAAAACGAATAGACAATTAGCTCATAGCTTTTTCGTTAAGGTAAATGCTCCCCGAATATCGTCAACGCGATAATTTACGGCTTTGTCGTTTGGATACTTCCATTTGAGTTTGGCAGATAATGAAGGACCTATGCGCGAACCGTGGCAAGTTAAACACATGGACTTTGCTGGAATGGCTTTCATAAAACGGAATATTCGCTGCCCGTCTTTTTCAATAATTTCACTATGAGCGAGTTCGCTAAATTCTGCGCCGTTATCTTTGTCTCGCTGAAACTCTTTGAGGATCTTCGCTTCCCACTCATCCGGTGAATTCTTGGGGTTGCGCGTTTTTAGGCTGGTTCTTCCTATCTCCCAACCATCTTTGGAAAATGCTGTTTTTATTTCGGGGGCTTCTGAATTACAAGCGGATATGCCTGCGGCAAATCCGCCTTTGGCTATCGCACTATGTAAGGTCAACTTTAATTCACGGGAAAATTCGTGTGTTTTTTTATAGGCGATATCGACGAGATATTCATCCCCTTCTGGAGGGTGGACCTCGCCAGAATGAGACAGCACATTCGGAGAGTAAAAACTGGTTGCTAGCACTACAGCGTATATCGAAGTCAGGTTTTTCATTGTTTTTTCATTCAAAGTTCGTTTAATACGTAGGCCGTTCCCTAGACATTTCTCAAATTTATAGTGTTATACGTTTGCTTAACACGTCACACGAAAAAAAGAAAAGCAATCGGTATGCCACATACCCTTAGAATATAAAAAAACTCCCTTAACCCGAGTATAGTAAGAAGAACCAAAAACTGCTTGCTATACTGAGGTATGAGTTTGCGGTAAATCGTATATTTCTGTTAGCGTAAATTGAGTTGCTTGGTCCCCAAACAGATAAACCGAACATTTTCCCCAACTGGCGGGAACATGCCACACACTATCTTCTTCAACTAAAAACTCCGACAATTTATTGTCGCATCGAACTTCAAGTTTGGCGAGTGCTCCGTTTATTTGCGAAATATTAAATGCTCGGCGGTTGAGGCGGTAATACCAGTAGTTTCGTTCGCCAATTTCACCTTCAACGGTAAATGGAGTATCACTTTCTAGCAAAGCTGTTACTTTGTCGTAGTATGGACGCAGTTTTTCGATTTGAGGATGATCACCTTGCGTTTCTACAAGCTTCTCAAACTGCCATTTTATCTTACCGTATTGTTGATTTTGAATGGCAAGAGGAAAAAGCCGAGAAACATAAGCCACGATTTGGTCTGGCTTGAGTAACTCCCTATGGAACAAAATATCTTCGATAGCATTTAGTTCCGCGAGACTGTCATTTTCTTGTTGAGCGATTAGGGTATTCAACATTTGGAAGAACATGTCTTCATAAGCGTTCCAGCGACCTTTATTTTCAATTTCATCTCTAACAGCCTTCGCTTTGGCTAACTCGCCGTTTTTTAGATGTTTATTTGCAATGCGGTATCTTTTCACAAATTGGCGGGATGCGGCTTTAGGTCCCTTTTCAAGTCGGAAATCTAATATAACGTGATTCCGACATCGTTGAGTGGGGTTGCCGTCTTGGGTCGCAGGTGAATATTGCCATTGTTTTATTGAAGCGATAGCGTTTTTCTCAAATATTTCATTGGAAGAATCTACGACTATTACATTCGCTACCGATCCATCTGGCTCAATCACATAACTCAAACTCACCCAGCCTTCTTTACCTTGTGCGGCGGCGCTTTTAGGATATTTAGGTGGTAATCTTGTGATAACTTCAGCATTTTTAATTGTACCTAAATGAAGTGATTGGGTTTTATCGGTTTCTGAATACGAGATAGGCGCAGTAAATAGTGCAGCAGAAAAAACGGATAAGGTGAGTAATTTCATAAGAAAGTCCTTTTTAAACTTGAAGTGGTAATCTTGTCCATATTCCTATGGATTGATTTAGATAATTACCATAAAGGTGTCAATGTTGTCGTCATTGCGATAACATTTTGTCAAATATGACACTCGATCAGTGCTAACGAAGTGAGAAATTCATGAATACCTCCGTTATTCAATCTATGATCAATGCCATTGATAAGCCCGCAATTTTTATCACGCCAGATTATGTGATTCAAGCCGTTAATCAAACCTATCGGGATACTTACGCAACAGAAGTGAAAGTTGGTACAAGTACCTGTTTCGAAATTTCTCACCAAAACACCCAACCTTGTGACCAATGCGGCGAAGACTGCCCACTTCAGCAATGCAAAGAGACTCAGCGCAATACGAGTGTTGTGCATATTCACAGTACATCGTCAGGAAAAACATATTGCGATATTTTAATGAAACCTGTTACCGACGATTCTGGCATGACAATTGGTTATTTAGAGATCCTAGATAAAATCAATTACGCCTCTGCTGAGTCGGAAAAAGACAAGATGATTGGAACATCTGGCAGTTTTAAAAATATGTTGAACCAAATTAACCGAGCTGCCCAAGCCGAAATTGCGGTATTACTTCAAGGTGATACCGGAACAGGAAAAGAGCTGGTGGCACAAGCGTTACATGATTCAAGCCGTCGTAAAGATAAACCTTTTGTGGTGATCGAATGTACCGGCTTGAGCGAAAGCTTGTTTGAGTCTGAACTATTTGGCTATGAAAAAGGCGCGTTTACTGGGGCGACAGGCAGTAAAAAAGGCTTAATTGAAGTAGCCAATGGGGGAACGGTTTTCTTCGATGAAATTGGTGATGTTCCTCTTAATATGCAGGTGAAACTATTGCGTTTGTTGGAAACGCAAAGCTTTCGCGCGGTAGGGGGGTTAAAACAGAAACGTTCCGACTTTCGATTGGTTTGCGCCACTCATAAAAACTTACTTAATATGGTGGAAAAAGGCGAATTTCGGCAAGACTTGTACTACCGCATTGCGGGCTTCCCTATCCATTTACCCTCATTAAACGAGCGAGCTGAGGATATTCCTAATCTTGCTTTTCATTTTCTAAAGCATTCAGAACACAAACATAAGCGGTTTTCAGATGAAGCGATGGCATGTTTATGCCGCTACCCTTTTCCCGGCAATATTCGTGAATTAAAAAGTGTTGTGGAGCAATCAGCCTTGCTTGCTGATGACATCATCATTCACAAAACCGATTTGGCACCGCAAGTGCTGGCATATGATGCTCCCGAAGAGGTAGCGGGAGGAGAGGCGACAGTCGTTCCATTAGATAAAGCAGAGGAAGTGTATTTGCAGAAAGTGTGCGACGAGTTTCGAGGCAGCCCCAATGAATTGGCCGAGCAGCTTGGGGTCAGCACCCGTACCTTGTATCGAAAGCTACAGCGATACGGGTTGAAGCTTAGCTCATAGTTATGAGGAATTAAATTAAGTTTGAATTTAGAGGGTGTAGTAATAGCGGTAGGATAAAAATCCGTTGCTGGCATCGTCAAACTGGTTGAAAAAAGTATGTTTTTTATCTCCGTAAAATACATTCACTCCCGCTGAAATGCTCCATTGATCCACAGGGCTGTAGGTGCTTCTAAAACGTAGATAACCATCCTCGTCGCTTGGGGAATAAAAATTGAATAAGTTGAATGTTAGCGTTTGTCTCAGCGCTCGATAAATTAGCTGAGTTGTCACTACATTTCGGACTTTCTCCTGTTCAAACTGGGGCCAAAAACTGTTGGCTAAAGCAAGACCATGCTCCTGTGTTCTTTCGGTATACCATTGGATCGAACCTGTTAAATTAGCGATGATCTCTTGCTCGTACCCCACTAAATACTTCGACATTGAGTTTGGTATGTAAGGGTTTTCTCCCGACGTATCTTCTAAAGCGTTTTGGTAAGCATACTCAAATTTAACGATGCCGGGGCCGATTGGGGTGACTAAACTGAATCCGTAAACATTTATGTCGGTGAACTTGGGTCTGCCCAAGGAATCAGATGCGGAAGGTAACGGTGAGTAACCCTTGTATCCATAAAACGCAAGTTCATGGCTTCCTAGGGTCTTATGAAGTCGTAAGTGATATTCAGGGCTCGTTGGGCGGTTTTCAGAAGCTACATGGAATTCCGAAGCAATATTTGCTTCAACAACAGGGCTGAAGAAAGAATAATATTCACCGTTAATGAAGTTGTCGGGCGTGAACCTTGGGGTAATAACGAAATCCAGATTTACCCAATCAAAATAACCAGATAATTTCGCGGCAAATGACGGTGCTTTTAAATATTCATCATCTCGCCCGGAAAAGAAAGATTGATAGTCCTTAGGAAATAAATCGTTTAGGAAGAGATAATCGCCTGTGCCCCAAGTCAGAACTTGTTGACCAACTTTTGCGTCAAAATGCTGACCAAGCTCGCCAAGAATCGACAATTGCGATAATGAACCTTGCCATGCAAGCTCTCTAATTTGTAATTCAGTATTATTTTTGACGCCGTCATAGTAAATGTCGGCACGGGTTTTGAGCTGGGATGCTTGCAATGCATAATCCCATTGAAATTGCATTCGGGCGTCAGCCAACGTTTGTGGACGATCGAGGACCGGATCGGTTTGTAAACGATGGGAATAGGCTAGCTCCACGAAACCCGTGATAGGGCTTACGTTTGATGTGGAATCATTTTCTGCAATAGCGTCCCAAGCATCTAAATCCCACTCATCCTGCTGTGATTCTTGTGCGTTAACCATTGCAGTGAATAAGCTGTATAGCGCTATATTTCGCACTAAGGTGGCTATTTTAAAGCGTGAGTTTTCTTTTAATTGCATGGCGCGAATGTCGTTTTACTGCAACCATTGTTGTGGTGGAGTGCGTAAACTTCTTTCCGTAAATACTTCATCAGGTACGCCGGTATTATAAGTTACATTTCTGAACTCCATGAGCGTATAACCGCCTGTTTCTAAGTCAGATACTTTTGAACGCAATACTGTTGGGTACCCAGAAATGGATTCGACTTTTACTGTTTCCACTTGGCGATAATGTTTGTCACCCTTGTAGAAATTGATGCTCATTGGCAGAAAAGTCGTTTTATCAATCTTGATCTGATAGTGCGAGAACTCCACGCTTTCTGGCTTCTTTGGTTTAGCATCAAGCACATAAAAGGCATCATTTTCTTCTACTAAAGAAAAGTCATCTTCAGTGATTGAGCGACCAGAAACATCTTCATAGAAAAAGTGGGAGCCTACAAACGAGGTGCGTTTATCACCCGCAGAAATACGTTTTACCAAATCCAACGCAGGTAAATACAGCCAACGATCATCATCTTGTTCCAGCGCTACGTGTTTCTCTACCCTGAATACGGTGTTTTTTACATCCGTTGGACGAGAGAAAAACACCATAAATTTTTGGTCGCCTTGATCTTCAATGTCTTTCCTTAAAATAGTGAACTTACGCATTTGTTTGCGTCCTTGTGCATCGACAATCATCATCAGTGCTTCCGCACGACCATCATCTCCTGCATAAAACGACGCCATTTCTGCTTTTTCAATAATGTTTTGGACATTAATCTCTGTTTTCGCAGAGACCCAAGTGCTGGTTAAAGCCAACCCTGTAAAAGTTATGAGCGCTAAAAACGATTTTTTCATGATCGGCATTCCTTATTTTGTTTCGGGCTTAAATACAAAGCGCTGTAGCTTAGTCATCATCGCGGGTAGAACCAGCAAAGTAACAAGGGCTGACACGGCCATGATACTCGCAAGGAAAAAGCCAACGGTTATGTAGGGAACAAGTGGAGCGAGTAATAGAGGCGTAAAACCTAATGCAATCACCAACGCATTTCGACCGATTGCGGTTGCAGGTTCATCAAACATGAGGCTAAAGGTTTGGTTAATGTCTTGTGTTTGTTTGTAAACCGCGCGTGTTCTTTCTAAAAAGTGAATTGCAAAGTCCACTGATAAACCTAATGTAAGTGCTGATAACACGGCGATTGGCATATCGTAGTCTTTACCCACAATACCAATTAAGCCGTAAATAAAGGTAATGGTAATAGTGAGCGGCAGCATGGCTAATACGCCGAACACCAGTGAACGGAATAGAATGATCATCATAAAGAATACGATGATAAATGCACTAAGTAAGCTGCCTAACATGCCTTCGACCATATTTTCCTGCCAAACCACATTCAAGTAGGCTTTTCCCGCCCAACCCAGCTTTACGCCTTCAGGTAAGGGGTGTGAGGCGACATAATCGTCGACTTGCTGAACAACTTTGCTCATATCCTGATTGTCGCCACTGGTAAGCTGTAACCATATTAGTGTGGAGCGGTAGTCTGGGGTCACGAAATGCCATAAATCCTGTGGCCTATGTGAAGATTGATATTGCAAAAGCGTTTGTGCGACAGCGGCTGGTGTGTCGGGAATTTGATAGTCTTTGTTTTCACCTGTATGCAGTTCTCGGTTAACGACTTTAACCACATCTGATAACGAATTGGATTTACCCACCAATCCTGTATTGCCTAAATAAGTTTGTAATTCGCTAATGTAATGCAGTATCTGTGGCGACTGAAAACGTTTCGATTCACTGGCTATGCGCTCTACATTTGCTAAAAGAGATTCTAGCCACTGGATTGCTTCATCTGACTCGGATGTAAAAAGCTGCTCATCAATTAGTGAAGTTAGCTGTAAAAGCTGCTCTGAAGCATCGGTGTTATCTAATGTATCAAGGGCGTTTTGATACCAGCTGCTCAACGTTTGAGGAATGGGAGATGCTTGGTTTAACAGCGTAGCACCACCGGGAAGGGATGTTTCATCTGTCAGAACAATGTAAGCGTCATAAGTACCGGCAAAGTTTTCATTTAATACTTTATCTGCAACGCGGATCTCATGCCCTTCTTTAAACCAACGAACGGGGTTGTCGTTAATTTTTATTTGAGAAACGCCCCATGCCGAGATAACGAATATTAACGCAAATACACTTAGTAATCTTCCTTGGTGATGATTCGCAATGTGGCCTAATTGTTTAGCAAGCCGCGCGATGCGGGAGCCCTTATCGTCCTTGTGAATCGCTTTTTGAAGTTTAATTAAGGACGTTTCACTCATGCGAGATAAATAGGCCGGGATGAACGTAATCGTCACCACAAACGCAAACAAAATACCAAAACCGACAAAGGCTCCAAATATCTGTACTGGTGGAATAGGAGTCAGCATCAATGAGAAGAAACCAATTGATGATGTTACCGAGGTGTAAAGCATGGGTTTAAACAAATGTCCGATGACTTCTTCAACAATTTTTGGCAGGTTTTCTCCGGGTTTATAACGGTCAGAGAATTCCGAGAGAATATGGACAGAGTCAACGACGGCAATTGGCATCAAGAAGATAGCAATCATGGAAGACATAATGTGAACGGTAAAACCAAAGGTAATGAGCAAGCCCATTGTTACGATAACGGTAGACATTGCTACGATCATGGGCGAGATAATTAATGGGAAATTTCTAAAGAACACAAATAAAAGAATGAAAATGGTCAAGCCAGCCAAAGGTGCGGAAATGCCCATTTGCACAAACATCTCGTAACCGAATTGATCTTCAGCAACAGGTAAACCCGTTATGTGCCATTGGTCTTCCGAATCAAGCTTTTCGATAGCTTGGCGAATGGTTTCTGCTATGCGATATGTTTCATTTTTATCCTCAATTGGGACATAAATGGCAGAAGCTCTATCATTTTGTGACACAAGCGTATCGTACAACAAAGGGAGTCGGGCAATTTTGTCACGAATTTGCAGCGCTTCTTCTTCGCTAACGGGGGCATTTCGCATCATCCATTCAAAGCGAATAGCGCCTTCTTCCTCTTGTGAAATGTTATCAACTGTCGAAAGTGCCATTAGGTCAGATGTAATCACACCTTCTATTGACATAATTGTCACAACAAGATCGTGTATCGCTTTTAATGATCGTTGATTATAGATGCCTGAATCGTTTGTACTGGGGGCGCTAATGGCACCAACAACAATGGCATCATGCATACTGAAGTCACGTTTGACGTTGTTGTGAAAAACCCGTTCAGGATGCGCTGCATCCAGCATATTCTCTGGATCTGTGTCGATTTTTATATTTGGAATTTGACTACCTATTCCAAGGGTTAATATCAGTAAAGTCCAATAAATTAACTTCGGTTTGGTAGTACAAAGATGCACAAGTATTTTAGCAGCGCTATTCATTATTATCGTGGTATGTAGGGCATTAGATTTAGTGTTAAGTCAGGAAAGCAAGAGTTAGGCCACAGGTTTGTTAACTGTAGATGAGTTATAGATAAAAGTCGTACATAAAGAACCAACTTACCGTTTTATTGACGAATATTGATTTTACAGGGGGTAAAAATAGTTAAGGCCCCGTTGGCTAGACGGAGCCTTAATAGCATTGATAAGTAAAGCTTAGTAAGTTTGTATATCCCTATACTTCCTCAACACGTTTGTTATTTTGCCCATATATTCAGGCTATAGAATTGAATTGTGAACTTAGGTGAATGCTCGCAATTTGTTTTTTGTTTTTCTTAATCGCGTCATTCTGTATGACTGCCTAAGTTGAGACCTAGTTTATGGATCTCAGCGAGAAAGTGTTACTAATGAGCCGACAACTTTTTGAATTTTTCCGACAGCATGTTTTTGTCATTGTTAAGATATTGATAAATATAAATAAAACATTTAAGGGAACAGTGGTTATTAAATTTACGGTAAATTAAAATGGCGAATATTTCTTGTTATGTCGTATTTTTGATAGGAAAAACGCTTGTCTGGAGAAAAAACTAACCTGAGTTGTTGAAAAAAACATTTATTTAAAGAAAGTTCATATAAAACAGTGGTTTAAACTTTCGTTGTGAAATATATTTCCTGAACGCTTCAAATTTTTAAAAATATGAAAAACTAAAAAAGGAGAGAAGCGGGCATAAAGCCCGCCGTAGTTTTGCAACTACTGGAACAAGTTTCAGGGAAATTAAAATGAAAAAGTAACAAGGTTAGCGCAGTGATTAGTATTCGCTTCGCATATTTCGTAGGTGTAGCTTACACCCTTCGATTTAGAATTGAGGCTATCAATAAAGTTGCCTGAGTTTGCAGTTGTGCTAATCAATTGCCCTTCTCTATATATGTCTATCAACCGAGACTTTGCGCCTTTCCATATAATCTCCACAGTGTGGTATCCCTTAACACGATAACCGGTGGCACTGGCATGGAAATTTTCCTTAGATGCCGTTTTGTTGGCGTTATCAGAGCTTTTGGTGGCAAGGTCTCGCTGGCCTCCACCGTTATAAATTCCAGGGGCAACTTGTGACAAGTTAATAAAATAGCGTCCGGCATCTACTGAAGCCGACATAGTTGCTAGCGTTGTGAATACTGCTAAAGCAGATATTTGCGTTCGCATTCGCTATCTCTTATTTCTGAATGAAAATAAATACCTAAAACACAGAGTGTTATTGCTGGATATTATGAGTTTTCGCTGAGTCTAAAGCTGATTTATTTGAACAAGAATCACTGATTAGCATTTCATAATGGCTTTAATTTAGCGTTTTTTAGAATTAAGTGTTATGAAAAGTCCGACAAGTATTATGAATTATCCGACAGAATTTAACGCTTTGAATAATAAAGATAATAAAATTAGTAAAAGGTGGTTATTAAACGGTTAATGCTCTATTTATATAAAAAATAGGCGATTTAGTTAAATTAAAAGGCCAAAAAGTATCCTCTTTAACAAAATAAAAACAATTTGGTTGGTAATTAAATGAGTCATTGAGATTTTGATTTACGAAAAAGCGTATACTCAAATATAACTATAAGTGATGCTTGTAACGAGGCGGGGTTTAGTGGGTTGGATTATTTGGCGCTAAGGACGTAGGAACCTTGCATCTTGATTTAGAAATACTTATGTTTGATGACATATCTTCTACGAGGCAATTATGGCAATCAGACACTGGAGTTTAACCCTACTTGTTGCTTGTTTTTCTTTTAGTGCTTATTCCTATGCTGCGGAACAACAACAATCTTCTGAGCAGGACCTTCAACAGCTAAGAAAGTGGTTTAGCCGCGCGGAGTCTATTGCGCACAGTCCCAATAGTAACGAGTTTAGGTTTTTAAAGAGTAAGCTTGAGGGCTACCCTCTTTACCCTTATGTGGAGCTTAAGACCTTGATGCGTTACCCTTTTCTTTCAAACAAGGAGAGAATTGAAAGGTTTTTAACCGAACATGAAGGCTCCCCTTTAGACAATCCGCTCAGAATAAAGTGGCTTAAGTATTTAGCTAAGCAGGGTCAAAGTCAGCTTTATAAGCACTTTTATCGTGACATTGGCAATGAAGAATTACAGTGCCATCTGTTGCGGTTCAAAATACAAGATCCAAAACAAAAGCAAGCGGTACTCGACGAAGTCGACAAACTTTGGCTTGTAGGCGAATCGCAGCCTAAAGCCTGTGATAAGTTATTTTCAATCTGGGAGAAGGCCGGTAGAAGAACCCATGAAATGGTCTACCAGCGTTTAATCTTAGCGGCAGATGGCGGCAAACACACACTTATCCCTTACCTAAAGAAATTATTGCCACAAGATATGCACTATCTTGCTGATCTTTGGTTAAAAGTCAGGCGTTCTCCAAGCTATGTTAGCCGCGTTTCCCGTTTCCCCGGAATTAATCCAACGAAAGAGGCTGATATTCTAACTTATGGCCTTAAGCGATTAATTTGGCGAGATCGAGACCTCGCTTTAAAAAGTTGGGAAAAATTGAAATCACGATTCCCGTTTAACGCTGAGCAAAAGCAAGCCATAGCCGAAAAGTTTGCGGTGGGGTTAGCATTAAAAAACCATGAGCAAGCAGGGCCTTGGCTAGAAAAGGCGTCAGCCCATACTGAAGATAAAGAAATATTCCGTTGGCATCTAGCCCATGTTTTACGTCAACAAGATTGGGGTAAGGCTGTAGGGGTTGTTGAAACTGCGCCTGAAGAAGTGAGTAAAGATGAGCAGTTCAGATATTGGGCTGCACGTTCATACGGCGAATTAAAAGCGTCTAACAAGGCTAAATTGACGTTAGATACTTTGTCGGGAGAGCGTAATTACTATGGCTTCATGGCGAGTGGTAAGTTAGGTAAAGCGCCTTCGTTGGTCGACCAACCCATTGAGTATACTGAGCTTGAGCTTTCTGTCGTTGCTAATCACCCCGCCGCGCGCCGCGCTTATGAATTTATCAAAATAAAACGAATGACAAGTGCAAGAAGAGAATGGCGCTTTTTGTTATCAGAATTAAATAGTGAACAACAGGCTATAGCCGGTGTATTGGCAGACAGTTGGGGATGGCACCATCAAGCTATTCGTACCTTCGCACAGTCGGGGTATATGAATGATGTGTCGCGTCGTTTTCCACTGGCTTATCGTGAAGCGCTATCCAAAAGTGCCAAAGCTAATGCGATTTCACCTGAGTGGGCATTTGCCATTACACGGCGAGAAAGTTCATTTATGACGGACGCGTATTCAGGAGCCGGTGCTCGAGGGTTGATGCAGTTGATGCCGGGAACGGCTCGCTATTTAGAAAAGAGCCGTGTTCAACTAACGGCACTATATGATCCTGAGTTTAATGTTCAACTGGGTACGCGTTATCTGCGCTATTTAATGGATAAAATGAATGATAATCCAGTGTTAGCGACTGCGGCGTATAATGCCGGTTGGCGGCGTGTAAAAGATTGGTTGCCAGAACGTACTGGTATGCCAATGGACATTTGGATTGAAACCATTCCCTACAAAGAAACGCGTAGCTATGTGAAAGCGGTAATGGCGTACAAACAAATATACGCCTCAAGACTCGGCAGAAACAAAAACTTGTTCTTAGAGTACAGTAATATGCGTATTCCCGAGTTAGGCTCCTTCTAAACGAGACTTTTCCTCTTTTCATCCCGACTGACTTTGATTCACTTGGCATCAGCCTCTATCATAGAGGCTGCTTTTAACCAACTTTAACAAATGGATAAAACATGACAGAGCAGTCCTTGGCGAGCGCTTACCCTGCGCATATTGAATACTTGCAACAAGTTACCCGAGAAGCGTTAAGCAGGGAGGGTATTGATGGTTTGGTCATTCACTCAGGGCAGCTTAAGCGCCGCTTTCTAGATGATAATAACTATAGCTTTGCGACTAACCCACTGTTTAAGGCTTGGTTGCCTGTAGTCGATAACCCAAATTGCTGGTTGATTGTTGATGGTAGTAGCAAACCCACACTGATTTTCTATCAACCCGTCGATTTTTGGCACAAAGTACCAAAAGCGCCAGAGGCGTTTTGGTGTGAGCACTTCGATATTCAGTTTTTAAGCAAAGCTGATGCGGTTGAGAAGTATCTTCCTTATGACAAAAAGAACTATGCCTACATGGGCGAATACATTGAAGTGGCTGGTGCGCTAGGATTTGAGTTAGTGAATCCAGACCGCGTACTGCACTATTTGCATTATCACCGTGCTTACAAAACTCAATATGAACTCGCTTGTATGCGAGAAGCGAATCGCATAGCAGTTGATGGGCATAAAGCTGCTGAAAATGCGTTTAGAGAAGGGAAAAGCGAATTCGATATTCATCTTGCTTACATGCAAGCGACGCGTCATACCGACAGTGAGTTGCCTTACTCCAATATCATTACCCTAAATGAAAATGCCGCTATCTTGCACAACACGGTTATGGAAAAAGCGCTGCCTGAAGCACATCGTTCATTTCTTATTGATGCCGGTGCAAGCTTCAACGGATATGCCGCCGACATTACGCGCACTTATGCAAAGGAGCAAAACCGCTTCGCTGATATGATTGCTGCCATGGATAAAGTGACGCTGGAACTTGTTGATGAGTTAAAACCCGGTGTGGATTATGCCGAGATTCACTTGTCTGCCCACCGCAAAATTGCCGCACTTTTATCTGAATTTGGCATTGTGAATTTGTCTGCGGAGGATATGTTGCAAGAAGGTATCGTTAAAACCTTCTTCCCGCATGGTATTGGTCACTTCCTTGGGTTACAGGTACATGATGTAGGTGGTTTAGTTGCGGATGATCATGGAACACCGAAGCCTTCTGTAGAAGAACACCCATTCCTACGTTGTACTCGTACCATTGAAGCAAATCAGGTTTTCACTATTGAGCCGGGTTTGTATTTTATCGATAGCTTGTTACAAGATTTAAAATCGACACCGCAATCTAAGTTTATTAACTGGGATCAAGTTGATGTTTTCCGCCCATTTGGTGGTATTCGCATTGAAGATAATGTGATTGTTCATCGTGATAAGAACGAGAACATGACGCGAGACTTAGGTCTTTAGGGAATTAGATATTTAAATAACTGTGTTTAATTGTCGGCCACCCGTATAGATTTATCGCAAACTGGCTGTGGATGCTTCCATGTAGGTTCCACAGCCGCTTTTCTGCGGCTGAGGGGCTACGCTTAACTCTCTACAGATGACTGATAGTTTGGAACAAGTATTTAGCGAATTCGATATCTGTGTTTGTTAATTAGGTTTGCCGCTATAACAGACGAAGCACGTTCAGTTGGGCGTGCTTCTTTGTATTTGGGTTTGCAGGACGAATTAGTTTTCTTTTTCGTCGTCGATTTCGTCATTTCCGTTAGAGGCCGCCTCTTCACTAGCCAACAATTCTCTAGCAATTTTGGGCAGCTTGTGAGGGTTATCTTTCCTTAAATCATCATCGTCAGGAAGAGGTTGTCCTGTAAAGGCATGCAGAAACGCCTCGCAAAGTAATTCTGAGTTGGTTGCATGACGTAAATTATTAATTTGTCGTCGGGTGCGCTCATCAGTTAGCACTTTTAGCACGTTCAATGGAATTGAGACCGTGATCTTCTTAACTTGCTCGCTTTTCTTACCGTGCTCAGCATACGGATAGATATACTTACCGTTCCATTCAGTCATTGTTTGCCCGTTTGCTATTTTAATCGTTAAAAATTCCAGACAGGAATTTTATAGGTAATCGCCCTACAGTCAAATTTACCAATTTAAAAGCTTGACGCAAATTCTAATGCATTTTACATTTAGCCATCTAAACGTCTTTCCGTTTATACTTTTAAATAAAGTAAACGACTAAGGCAAAATAAGCTTATTTATCATTCGGAGTTGATTATGGTGTCTTATGCACAAGGTATTGATGCATTGAATCAGTCGGTATCTGAACTCAGAGATATCAATGTTTCTTTCGAGTTTTTCCCCCCGAAAACAGAAAAAATGGAACAAACCTTGTGGAAATCAGTAAACCGCTTGGCTCCGTTAAAGCCTTCGTTTATGTCTGTAACCTACGGCGCAAACAGTGGTGAAAGGGATCGTACTCACGACATCGTAAAAGAAATTCAAAGCCAAACAGGCGTGACGGCGGCCCCTCACCTTACTTGTATCGATGCTACGGCTGATGAGCTTCGCCAAATAGCCCAAGATTACTGGGATAGTGGCATACGTCGTATCGTAGCGTTACGAGGGGATTTGCCGGAAGGAATGGAAAAGCCAACTTCTTACGCTGAAGACCTTGTTAAATTACTTAAAGATGTTGCTGACTTTGATATTTCCGTCGCGGCTTATCCAGAAACCCACCCTGATGCGCCTAATGCTCAATTTGACTTGTTAAATTTAAAGCGAAAGGCAGAAGCTGGGGCAACACAAGCTATTACCCAATTCTTCTTCGACATTGAAGTTTTTTTGCGCTTCAGAGACCGTGCGGCTGCCGCAGGCATCGATATTGATATTGTTCCGGGTATCTTGCCGGTTACTAACTATCAGACGCTCAAGCGCTTTGCTGGCTTTACCAATGTGCATGTGCCAAACTGGTTACACTCAATGTATGAAGGATTAGATGAGGACGATCAGACCACGCGTAATTTGCTTGGTGCGAACATCGCGATGGATATGGTAAAGGTATTAGCGAAAGAAGGCGTAAGAGATTTCCACTTCTATACGCTGAATCGCAGTGAGTTAACTTACGCAATTTGCCATATTTTAGGGGTGCGTCCCAATCCATAACTCCTAAGCAGAATCAATGGCAGCAGATAAAACTCAGCAGGAAAAGGGGAGTAAATGGCGCGCTCTTTTCCTTATTTTTACCAATAAATCCCTTCTTCGACATATCGTAACAGGCTGCTTAAAGCAGATTGTTAACGATAGAATTGGCGTTACCGCTGGGCATTTGGCCTACGTCACTTTATTGTCTCTCGTGCCCTTTGTTATGGTTTTCTTTGCCATTCTTTCAGCTTTTCCTGCCTTCTCTGGGATCCGAGGGCAACTCGAAGCCTTTGTGTTTAGTAATTTTGTGCCTGCGGCAAGTGATGTCGTGCAGAAGTACCTAACAGAATTTGTTGGAAACGCCTCTGAAATGGGGGTCATCAGCATATTGTTTCTGGTGGCTGTTGCCCTACTGTTAATTTCAAATATCGATAAAGCGCTTAATCATCTGTGGCGCACTGTTAATCAACGGCGCGCTATTTTCACTTTTTCGATTTATTGGATGGTGTTGACCTTAGGCCCTTTACTGGTAGGAAGTAGCCTTGCTATCAGCTCCTATTTAGTCGGACTCAAAACATTTGCGGATGAATATACACCGGGTTTAGGGTCGCTATTTTTAAATTTAACCCCTTTTATCATTTCTTTTTTTATTCACTTCGTTTTGTACATGGTGGTACCCAATAAAAGCGTTAAAGCTTCTCATGCTATGGTGGGGGCGTTTTGTGCGGCAGTTTTATTTGAACTTGGTAAGAAGCTTTTTGCACTGTATGTCACTGGTTTTCCATCATATCAAGTGATTTATGGTGCGTTGGCCGCTGTGCCTATTTTGTTACTTTGGGTATATGTATCGTGGAATATTGTGTTGTTCGGCGCCATTGTTACAATTCAGGTGGGTAAGAACATGGAGAAGGAAAATGAAAAGGAGGAAAACAGCGTCACCGACCTCGATGACGCCTAAGCTTAGTTGCTATTGAGCAAGCTGATGAATTCTTCTGATTGTGAAATCGACAAATTCATCTCAGATATAAGCATCTGTATTTCTTTTTGAATTTGTTCTAACTCACCTTGCAATGCTCCAATCGCACTCGCGTTTAAGTTATGTTTCAAAAACAGCACATTGTCATTAAGTGTTGTTAATACTGGTTCCATGCTGGCTTCCGCTTTTCGCATGGCCCGTATCAACTTTGAATAACGGCGCTGGGTTGTTTTTAGTTGCTGCTCGCTTTTTCGTCTTAAACTTTCATTACTGTACTGAGTCAGTTCCTCTTCCCACTCATCAAACAACGCTTCAGCAACATTTTCGATGCTGTCAATTTTGTCGCCGACTCTATCTGCGCTGTCTTTACTGCTTTGATACTGATCTTTCAATGCTTCATAAGTATCTTGAAGTTCGCCACCATCGAATGAAATCAACGCGCTGAGTTGTTCTAACGCATCAGCAAATTGCTTTTGCGCGTCTTCCTGTGCAGATTTAGCAGATTCCACTCTGTCGGATAAAATATCGCGCTTCTCAACGCCTAACTTTTCCCATGCAGAGTAGTAAGCGGATTGGCAACCCGCTAAGAGCAGAGCAATAACGACGAATAATGTTCGCAACATAGTATAAGTGTACCTAAGGTGCATAACTATTGTATTTGGCAGCGTCAATAATAGACCAAATGTGGAAGATCGCCCCCACAGGCCAAAGGATGAAAAGAATGACAGTTGCCGCTAAACCGTAGCAAATAGCGGTGACGAGGAAGAACATAATTGCTCTTAATATTCGGCCTTGAACTAGTTGCCCTAATCCCGGGAAAAAGATATTACAGATTGCGGCAATAACATTGCCACCAGAACCTTGACTCGCCATAAAAACTCCTTTGAACTTAAGTCATCAATGTAGAATTTAGTGTTTCACTACATTGAAAACGCTAGTGTAATCTGGGCTCCTATACAAGCAAAAATTGGCCTTTTTTGTTAGATTCTTTGTCTAACTTCATGTGATTAATCATCATTTCTCAGTAGATGAGTAAACGTAAAGTCTTATCTGAAGCACGATGGCTATTGGGTTTCAGGTCAACGTTAGTGGGGGATTAGCATTTATAGTCGTAGGTGATTGAGAGTGAAGCGCACTGGTGTAAAAGATTGAGTGGAAGGAAAAAATGATCGCGTTAATACAACGAGTTAAACATGCCAAAGTAGAAGTAAATAATGAGATTGTGGGCGAAATAGGCGCTGGCTTGTTAGTGCTGTTAGGTGTGGAAAAAGAGGATGATGAGGCTAAAACCAAGCGTTTAGCTGAGCGAGTGGCTGGCTATCGTATTTTTTCCGATGAGGCAGGAAAAATGAACTTAAACGTGAAGCAAGTTGAAGGAAGTGTGCTTGTTGTGTCTCAGTTCACATTGGTTGTAGATACGCGCAAAGGCAATCGCCCCAGTTTTTCGAGTGGCGCCACACCCGAACAAGGGGAGCGATTGTATTGTGACTTTGTAGAGCAAATAAAAGCACAGGGCCTACTTTGTGAAACTGGGCAATTTGGGGCAGACATGCAAGTAAGTTTGTTAAATGATGGTCCAGTAACGTTTCAACTTTCCGTGTAAAAGTGAGCTTATTTGAGTTGTAGAATATTCATCAACTCAATATCAAGCTTCTCACAAAACTGCTGAAATTTTTGTGTGAAAGGGATTCTACCCAGTCGCCGTTTAGCAGCAATGAGAATTCGGTTTTTGTAAAAAGGGATGCTAAAAATAGCAGGTGTGTAACCACTTACTTTAAGTAGTAATGACTCTACATCTAGAGTTTGGATTTCGCCTAACGGTAGTAGATTAATAACGACAATTCCCGAGTCGTTTATAGCGTTGAAACAATTTTCGTAAAATGAGATGTCGTTAATAAAGTCTGGAGGAGCACTACCGGAAAATAAATCGACAAAAAGTAGGTCGATATCGCTTTCATGTTGTACGATGTCTTGAGCGTTCGCATGAACAATATAAGATTCTGGTGCCTCAATAGTGTCAGCAAAGAATTTCACGTAATAGTCGATGACGCGCTCGTCTAGTTCCGCTGAGCAAAAAGAGGCTGTTGGAAAATGATGATGGAAAAAGCGTTGTAATGCACCTCCACCTAATCCTAACTCGAACATTTTTTGTGGCTTAGTGTCTAAGTAATAAAGGCTGAGTAGCATTCCGTGTAGGTGAGGCAGAACAGGGATGTGTGGGTCAGACATATCCATAACCGTTTGTATCGTGCCTGAAATTTCCAACCATCGATAGTGTGCGTTTTGTTGGACTGACATGCTTTCTAAGTTGTTTTTTGAAAAATGTAAGATGTCGCCGGAACAGAGTTCTTTATCAATATTAAACAGAATAGGAATCACCCTTGTTTGTTATAAAGCGCCTTAATAATGGCACAATTTTGATCGGGGTAGGTTATATGAACCATTCCTTTGCAACGAGAAAGGTCCTTTGTGTATAAGATAAGTATTCCAAGTGATGAGCAAGACCTCAATGCTTATTTCCATTTTCGATGGCAAATTCTTCGAGAGCCCTTTAATTTGCCTGAAGGATCTGAGAAAGATGAGTATGAGACCGTCGCTGAACATCGTATGATCAAAGACGGTGAAGGTAATGTTATTGCTGTTGGTCGAGTGCACTTAAACACTCCCGAAGAAGCGCAAATTAAGCATATTGCAGTCAGTAATGATATGCGAGGTAAAGGCCTCGGTCAGATGATTGTTTTTGCGTTAGAAGAAGTCGCTCGGAAAATGGGGGTTGAGCGTATCGTGACCAATAGTATGGATACTTCGGTTGAGTTTTTCAGAAGTTGTGGCTTTGAAGTCCAAGAGCTTGGTCCTAAAGAGCTTGATATGCAACGACGTCAGCAAATGTTGAAAAAGTTAGCTCATCAAGGGGCTGTGCGGCTTCATCCAAATTGGTGTGAGGAATTACAAAAAACGTGGTACGAAACCATCCCTATTACTGAACATATGGGAATCAAACTGTATCAGTACACCGGTCATGCGCTTGAAGTCAGAGCATCATTAGGGCGAAACATTAATTTACATGGCACCATGTTTGCGGGAAGTATTTTTTCTTTAGCTACATTAACTGGATGGGGCATGATCTTTTTGCAAATGAAGCAAAAAGGATTGGCAGGTGAAATTGTCCTAGGTGATGCTGATATTCACTATCATAAGCCTGTGACTTCTGAACCTAGAGCTGTGTGTAATATTGAAACAATGTCGGGTGACTTTGAATACTTAAAGCGTGGAAAGAAGAACCGCTTGACGGTGACTGTGAAAATTCAGGATGTTGATCGGGCTGTAGCTGAATTTGAAGGTGTATATTGGATATTGCCGGAGACGGATTTAGAAGAGTAAGTTTGGGCTTACTACCTGTTTAGATAATAAAAAACGGTCCTAAGAGGACCGTTTTTTTATTTATGGAAATTAAAAAATTACTGAATAGCTTCTTGAAGCTTCTTCATTGCATTTTTTTCAATTTGTCTTACACGTTCAGCCGATACCTGATATTTATCCGCTAAATCTTGCAATGTTGTTTTTTCTTCAGCTAACCAACGTGTTTGAATAATATGTTGGCTACGCTCATCAAGCGTTTTGATAGCCGCATATAAGCGACCATGTGTATCTTTGTCCCAATCCGCATTAATTACAGCCGTTTCCACATTTTCAGATTTATCTTCTAAAAACTGGACTGGGGCGAAGCTGCCTGATTCGTCGTCATCTGCGGACAAATCAAATGCTTGGTCTTGGCTACTCATTCGGGCTTCCATTTGAAGCACTTCTTTTTCGCTAACACCAAGTTCGCTAGCAACGGTTTGTACTTCTTCTTGGCTAAACCAACCCAAACGTTTTTTGGCTTTGCGCAAATTAAAAAATAATTTACGTTGCGCT
The DNA here is from genome assembly GCF_026788005.1 of Alteromonas sp. a30. Classification (GTDB taxonomy): domain Bacteria; phylum Pseudomonadota; class Gammaproteobacteria; order Enterobacterales; family Alteromonadaceae; genus Paraneptunicella. The sequence goes on along the minus strand of NZ_JABEPE010000017.1, from coordinate 57,590 downwards.
TTTGTTGTCGCTACTTTAACAATGCGCCAGTTGCGAAGAACGAATTCGTGAATTTCGGCTTTGATCCAATGAACTGCAAATGAAACTAAGCGGACACCAACTGTTGGGTCAAAGCGCTTTACCGCCTTCATTAATCCAATATTACCTTCTTGAATTAAATCAGCCTGTGGCAGACCGTATCCTGAGTAAGACTTAGCAATATGCACTACGAAGCGAAGGTGAGACAAAACAAGTTTACGTGCTGACTCTAAGTCCTCTTCTTCCCGAAGACGCGTTGCTAATTCCTTTTCTTCCTCAGCGGAAAGCATTTTGATGCTACTAACGTACTGCACATAGGCATCCAAGCTTCCTGTTTGAGGAACGCTTAAAGCCATTGATTGCATGTTTGTGCTCATTATATACCTCTTAAAATTACGCGCTCAAAGGTTAGCATAGCAGTGTAAACTTCGCCAATGATAATTCCGTGATACAAATATCATAGAACCTTAAGGAAAGGCTATTTCTTTCTCATAGTAGGCGTATTAAAATTATGCCCAATGGATTTCCGTATACATTACTACTGACTTTGTCGATTTAACGTTTCTTATATTTTCGTACAGTAGCATTAACATAAACTGAAGTTGAGCAGATTAATTCGAAAATTATTCTGCCTATAAAGGGTGAGTTATGTTTGCCTATGTAGCGCGTCAGGCGATATTAGACAGTGACTTAAATGTTCACGGTTATGAACTATTTTTCAGAGATGGCAAACGTAATAGTTTTCCAAATATCCAACCGGATGAAGCAACCTCTAAAATTATTACCAATGCCCATTTAACGCTGGGGTTGGAGGAAATTACAGGGGGAAAAATTGCTTACTTAAACTTCTATGATGATGTGTTGTTGAACCATTTCCCCGCTTCACTTGACCCAAAACAAGTCGTAATCGAGTTAGTGGAGTCAGCCCCCATTAATGATGAACTGATCGCATCCTGTCAGAAATTAAAAAACAAAGGGTTTCAAATTGCACTGGACGATCACGATTTTGATTTAAAGTGGGAGCCGTTACTGCCTTTTACCTCTCTGATAAAAATCGATATCACCAGTTTCTCTCCAGATAAATTTAAGCAACAAGCATCGCGTTACTTGCGCTTTGGTATTCGGCTTGTTGCGCAGAAAGTTGAAACTTACGAACAATTTTCAATCTGCAAAGAATTGGGCTTCGATTTATTTCAAGGCTTTTTCTTTGAACAACCAGAGATCATTAGAAAGCGGGAATTACCGGCAGCGAAGCTATCTCTACTTCAGTTGGTGTCCGAGAGCGCCAAAGTCGAAATGAACTATGATGTCATCAATAACATCATAGAACGTGAAGTTTCCCTGTCTTACATGCTTTTGCGATTTATTAACAATCCTCTCTTTAATAAACGCGAGAAGATAACTTCATTACGCCATGCTTTAAATTATATGGGGGCTTCAGAGGTGAAGAAGTTTGTTGCCTTGTTAGCGTTGGCTAATTTGGGTGAAGAAAAGCCACCTGAAGTTCTTAATTTGTCGCTTGTTAGAGCCAAGTTTTGTGAATTATTGGCAAAAGCGCGCGGTGACGATGAAAATCCGCCAAAAGGCTTTTTAGTCGGTTTGTTTTCGATGTTAGATGCGATGCTTGATCAAAAAATGGAAAATCTGGTCGCGAAATTGCCGATTAGTGAGGATTTAAAAGTCGCTTTATGCGGGCAGCACAATAACCTAAATTATTATTTGGAATTAGCGAAGACATTTGAACAAGCCAATTGGGGGAAAACTAAAAAGTTGGCAGCAATGCTCAAGGTAGATCAACGCACTTTGCACGGGCTTTATAATCAGTCCATAGTGTGGAGTAACTCTATGGTCGCCTGTATTTAAAAGGCTAATGTCGCATAGGTTAAGCTTATTTGGGTTCTATTTGGGCAACGTAACGTTTAACCGAAAGATAAGAACCAAGTAAACCTAAGCCAACCGAAATGGCTAGCATGCTTATTAAAATAGGAAAGTCTAAACCCCGTAATTGAAATGACTGGTTGTAAAGATTGATCACTCTATCGATGCTACTTCCCATCCACCACAAAATTAAGGCAACGGTAATCCACGCCATTATGCCGCCCAGCAATCCATACCAAAAACCGGTATACATAAACGGACGTTGAATAAAGCCATCGGTTGCGCCCACCAGTTTCATAACTAAAATTTCATCGCGTTTATTGTATATATTCAAGCGGATGGTATTGCCAACAGTTAATATCACGGATACAAACAGTAATACGGCAATTAGCGTAACTAACTCTTTAGCAATGGCAACAATTGCATGTAGCCGTTCTAGCCACTCAATATCTAGCTTACCGAGTTCCACCTCTCGTTCTCTGAGTAGCCTATCTAGTAGATCTCTGGCGCTATTGGGTTGGGCGTGTCGCGATGTGGGATACACCAGAATTACGTTGGGTAAAGGGTTGCTTTCTAAGTATTGTAAAGCATCGCCAAACCCGGATGTTTGAGTGAATTCGTCTAGGGCTTTATCTGCTGGGATGTATTCTAAACGTTTAATTTCGGGCCATGTTTTTAAGCGTTTAATGAGTTGTTCTATGTCTTGTTGGGCAATGTTTTCTTTTAAGAAAACGGAGACTTCCGAAGCTTGCTGCCAATCGCTGCTCACCCTGTCTAAGTTTTTGACAAGGACATAAAGCGCCGCAGGTAGGGTGATACTTAATCCTAGAACGGCTATGGTCATTAAAGACGCAAAAGGTGCACGAGTTAATTCACCTAAGCTGCTAACTGCTTGGCGCAGGTTATCGCTAAAGAACATGAATAACTTTTGCAGTTTTGATACTTTGATGCGCTGCGCGCCTTGATTACGTCCTTTAAATAACAGGCTCATGACCGTCCTCTTGCCAATTTTGCGTTAACCCATCGGTGATCATTTGCCCTTGTTTCAAGGTGAGCGTGCGATATTTCATACGAGCAATTAAGCCTAAATCATGGGTAGCGATAAAGACGGATCCGCCAGCCTGATTATAGTCTTCGAAAATACTCATGATTTCCATGGAAAGGGCAGGATCGAGATTCCCTGTGGGCTCATCAGCCAGCAAAATTGGCGGATTATTTACAATGGCTCTGGCAATGCCAACACGTTGTTGTTCACCACCGGATAACATCATAGGGAGGTTGCGTTTTTTACGTAATAAGCCAACACGGTGCAGTGCGGCATCGACACGTTTTTCAATTTGCTTACGTGTATAACCTTCAATAATTAATGGCAACGCAACGTTATCGAACACGTTTTTCTCCATTAGCAATTGATGGTTTTGGAAAATCATACCGATATCGCGGCGAATGTAAGCAATATCTTTACGAGTGATTTCGTTTAAATTATGACCATTGATATAAACGTTACCGACCGTTGGGCGCTCCATAATACTAATGAGCTTTAGCAGAGTGCTTTTCCCTGCGCCGGAATGCCCTGTGAGAAAAACGAGCTCGCCGGGAGCAACGTGAAAACTGACACGTCTTAATGCTTGCTGTCCGCCGGGATAGGTTTTGCTTACATCATCGAATTTAATCATAAAGTTGCATTAGTCTTCTTGCGTGTCGAACAGTGCGTCGACGAAATCTTTGCCATTAAAGGGGCGTAAATCGTCAATGCCTTCGCCGATACCAATGTAACGCACTGGCACACTAAATTTATCGGCAAGCGCGAAAATCACGCCGCCTTTTGCGGTGCCATCCAGCTTGGTTAAGGTAATGCCAGTTAAGCCAACCGCTTCGCTAAACAGATTGGTTTGGCTGATAGCATTTTGCCCAGTGCCAGCGTCGATGGTAAGCATGATCTCATGAGGAGCTTCTGGGTCGATTTTCTTCATCACCCGCACAATTTTCTTTAACTCTTCCATCAAGTGATTTTTATTTTGCAAACGACCCGCTGTGTCGGCAATAAGTACATCTACACCTTTGGCCTTTGCGGATTGTAAGGCGTCGAAGATCACCGATGCGCTGTCGGAACCGGTATCTTGGGCTACCACTGGAATTTGATTACGTTCGCCCCAAACCTTTAATTGCTCTACTGCGGCTGCGCGGAAAGTGTCACCTGCGGCGAGCATGACTTTTTTGCCTTGCGCTTGGAACTGTTTCGCCATTTTGCCGATGGTTGTGGTTTTACCCACACCGTTTACGCCTACCATTAATATGACATTAGGAGAGGCGTTTTCTTTTAACATTAAAGGTTCGGAAATCGGATCTAATAATTCGGCCATGTGCTGTTTTAGCATTGGGTATAGTGTATCTGCGCTTTTCAAATCACTACGTTTGGCTGACTCTATAAGCTTTTCGATAATTTGAGTGGTCGTTTCAACGCCTAAGTCGGCCATTAAAAGCTGGGTTTCCAATTCTTCGAATAGGTCATCATCGATCTTTTTACCTTTGAATAAATTGGCAAATCCACTGCCAATATTCTCTTTGGTTTTCGATAAACTGCGTTTTAATCGGCTGAAGAACGACGGTTTTTCTTGCGGTTGTGGTTCAACAGGCGCAACCTGCTCTGGCTCTGGCTCTGGCTCTGGCTCTGGCTCTGGTGCAATTTCAGCAATTGTAACGGGTTCTTCAGGTTCAACGAGCGGCGCTGTTTCTTCTGGTTTTACAGGATCTTGTTCCGGCTGAGGAGCTTGTGTCAATTCACTCTCAGATTTAGACTCGGCTAAAGGTTTGGGTTCGGTGGGCGTCGGCTGCGAAGGCTCAACCAGCTCAGTTTCGGGAGTAGCTTCTATTGCGTGTTCATCCGTCGAGGTCTCGACAGAAGGCTGAGCAACATCATTTTGAATATTGTCGTCATTTTTCTTTTTCTTGAACCAACCAAAAAACTTGGACATACGAAATATTAATCCTTAAAGGCGCGTGAGCTAGGTTATTAGTGAGCCATCGGGGTGCCTGTGCAGATGAAGGTTAAGAAACAACTTGCTACACTAGCGAACACTTCTAGAAAATGGCCAATCTGATCAAATCAAAAATTTTGTGGCCCAGATGATACCACAGGGGAACACACCTTCAATGCAGCACAGAAAAAAGCCTGCTCAACATACAAATTCAAAAGGAAAATCCGCACAAAGAATGGGCTCAATTCGTATTATTAGTGGTCAGTGGCGAGGTCGTAAATTACCAGTGTTGAGTGCAGACGGCTTACGCCCTACAACAGATAGAACTAAAGAAACGCTATTTAATTGGTTGATGCAGGATATTCATGGATTACGTTGTATTGATGCTTTTGCGGGGAGCGGTAGTTTGGGGTTTGAGGCTTTGTCGCGGGGGGCCAAAAGTGTAACATTCATTGAGAAGAATGCCGCTGCGGTTAAACAACTTAAGTCCAACATTAGCTTGCTTAAGGTTAACAATGAACAGGCGCAAGTGCATTTGGGTGAGGCTGCCGATTTTTTCCTACAATCACCGTCACAGGCATACGATCTTATTTTTGTTGATCCACCCTTTGGAAAGGGGTTAGTTGGGCCAACGCTAACGAAAATTGTGGAAAAAGGTTGGTTAACGCCAACCGGTTTAGTGTATGTGGAAATGGAGCAACCCGCTCCGCTTGCTATTGTAGAACCTTGGCAGCCACTAAAAACAAAGGAAACGGCAGGCTTTTGCTACCAATTGTTGCAGCTAAGCCCGGATTAGTGCGCCATATCTAGGCCGATATTACTCATTCCTTCCTCACGAACTAACGCGCGTAATGCGCGCACTGACTCTTTATTTCGGTCATGTGTTTTAACAAAATCCAGCACTTCTTGTTGTGTACTAATCTCCCACTGCATTAAAGGGTGAGCCTTAATGGCTGCACTTCGGTCTTCCGCTTGAATAACATCTTCGTCTGTAAATTCAATGAAGTTTTCAACGGTGCCTTGGGATAACTTGCTAACAACAACGGCACCTTGTTCATCCTCTTTATTGAGAAGGTTAAATACTGCGGTCATCGACATGGCGCAATCTAACGCTGGATAAACACCAAAATGCTCAAATTCGCTGGTATCTGGGGTAATTTCCTCCAGTTTCTCAAGCTGTACTGTGAGATTAATTTTGGTTCTCGGGTCAATGACCCAGCTCCAAAGTGTTTGTAGCAAGTTATCCATGACGGCACTATCGGCAAATCCCGTGGCACTGCAAAACAAATGATAGTTTGGCAACATACGTTCAAGTAAAGCACAGCTAAAGGCAACGGCACGCCATGAGTGAAGCTCTCTAACGTCTTGGAATAAAGTGAGTTTTTTCTTCAAGGGGAATCCTGCTCTAAAGTGGTATGGCATGAAAGTAAGATTGTTAGCGGCGTAGTCTAGGACAATTGCCCCCCAATGCAAAGAATCATTGATGAGTTGATAAAGCTGAAAAAAAGAGGGAATCTATCCTTGTATTTTGCTTATGCACAAATTGTGCTATCAATTAATAAGCGATTCAAAAGATAAGTCATGAAAAAAATTTGGTGAGTTGAATTACGAGAGGAAAATAAGAATGAGTTTAATGACTGTAGGTGAGGTTGCCGAATATCTCGGCGTTAAAGATCTGCGCGTAGAAAGGTTAGAAAGAGAAAGCTTGTTGCAGTCAAAAGAGCAAGACTCTGAAGGAAAGCCCCTGTTCGACCGGAAAGATGTTGAAAATTATAAAGTATTAGCAGAACGTCTTGGTGGTTTGTAAGGCCACACCTGCACAATCAAGGGGATACAAGTGTCCCCCCTCATGAACGAACTAAACTTTTAGTGTTAGGTTTTGTCACCTGCAATGAGTTTGGCGATCGTTCTAAACCCAAGTCCGGTTCCTCCTGCTGAGCGCTTTGCATTTGCGCTGTTAAAGAAGGCGTTTGCTAAATCAAAGTGTAGCCAACCTGCTCCGTTATTGGGAACAAACCGGGACAAAAATCCTGCGGCATTACTTGCACCACCAGCTCCGCCTCCTTTAACTGCTCGACTATTCGCTGTATCTGCGTAAGGAGATGGGCATTTGCCTTGATGGAATGGTTCAAGGGGTAATGGCCAGCCTGGTTCATTGAGCTGACGGGAAATACCTAAGGCGCGCATTTGCAATTCATAATCCATTGATAACAAAGCAAAGTAGTCATCACCTACTGCGACAGAAGCCGCGCCAGTGAGAGTGGCTGCGTCAATAATCAATGGGGCGCCGGATTCTCCCGCTGCCATTAGGCCATCTGCCAACACTAAACGACCTTCTGCGTCGGTGTTGAGAATTTCGACGCTAACGCCATTTTTATAAGTCAGTATATCGCCTAACTTGTATGCTCGTCCGTTAATGAGGTTTTCGGCACAGCATAAGTACATTTTGATGCGTTTTTGCAAGCCTTGTTGAATGGCAAGCCCAAGTGCTGCTGCTACCGTTGCTGCACCGCCCATGTCACATTTCATGAAAGACATGGTTTCGCTGGGTTTAATGCTGTAGCCGCCGCTGTCGTATGTGATGCCTTTACCCACCAATGCAGCGGAAACAGGAGCATTAGTATCGCCCGTTGGATTGAAATCAACTTCCAGCATGACGGGAGGACGGTCGCTGCCTTTCCCGACGTTGTAAACGCCAATCCAACCCGCTTCTTCTAATTCGCTACCAACCCAACGTTGAAACGAAATGTTGTCACCCGCTAATGTGCTTAGCCAACTTTGCACGCGGTCGCATAGGCTTTCTGGGTAAATCTCATGGGGACCACCATTAACTAGATTTCTAGCAAAGTGGTACGCACCAAACTGCACTTCTAAAGCCGCTTTATCATCATTGTTACACCAATCAACACTGCTTTCCTTTTTCGGATTATCAAAACCCATAGCAAAAGCCCATTGCTGGTCCATTTTCCAATCGCCTTCAAGTACCGCTTGTGCGCATAAACCATCTAATTTTCGTGCGGCTTTTTGAATGCTGTCGAGTTGATTAGATTCTTTTAGGTGGATAGTTGCAGAAGATGCGTTAAAAGAGAGCAAGGCATTTTCACCCCATTGTGCTTCGGCTGGGGCTGTAGAAAGAAAAATTGAAAGTGTTGACATTGATTAACCTTATCGAATCAGAGTCTAAAAGTGGCGTAAAGAATATCTGAGTCCCAAGGTGGCATCAAATCTAGTCTATTATTGTTGTACGATCTTGCATTGATTTAATCGTCGCTTCCTGTATTTTTTACTGTCCGTTTTTAGGTAAAAAGCCTTTTCATGAGGTAATAACAGACAAATGCAGTTTGAAGGGAAACTATTACAAGGCACATTAATTAGTCGCTACAAGCGTTTTTTCGCCGATGTTGAGTTAGATAATGGGGAAGTGGTAACAGCGCATTGCCCCAATACGGGAGCAATGACGGGTTGTGCGATTCCCGGGAGTCGTGTATATCTATCGGGACACAACAACCCTAAAAGGAAATTAAAATTCACCTGGGAACTGGTGGTGAATGCACAGGGTGAATGGATTGGTGTGAATACCGGAAAGGCGAATAAGATTGTTGAAGAAGCCATTCTCGAGGGAAAAATCCCCGATCTAGCCAAGTATGAGCAGGTGAGTCGTGAGGTAAGATATGGACAGGAGAACAGCCGAATTGACTTGCTGCTTCAAGGGGCAAATCAAAAAGACTGTTTTATTGAAGTAAAGTCGGTGACATTAAAACAGGATGGTTTAGGTTATTTTCCGGATGCGGTCACGGCGCGCGGACAAAAGCATTTGCGCGAGTTGGCAAGCATTGCACATGAGGGAAGCCGTTCAATCCTTTTCTTCTGTGTACAGCATTCAGGAATACAAGAAGTGAATATTGCTGAACATATTGATCCCAAATATGCGGTCTTGATTCAAGAGGCTGTGGCAAGTGGGGTGGAAATTGTTGCTTGGCAGTGTGCAATGACTCCAGAAAAAATTGAGTTAAATCAGCGGCTTTCAGTTAATGTGTAGTGTCGCTTATTGATTTTTAGGAAAATGCAGCCATATTCAGCCGTCTTGAAATCGCGCACAGCATATGTATGTCACTATGTTGAAAACGCTAAAGGGTGTAATTCTTGCTACTCAGCAGGCTTTCTGCTATAGATAGCGCCCTTAAGCTTTTAAGCTACTGTATTGCAGTGTAGGAGAATTGGCCTATGCCAACAGACAACAATACGAAATCATTAGGGTTACTAGCACTCGCCGGGTTACAGCCATACCAAGAAAAGGACGGCGAAGAGTACATGAATGCGGCTCAACTTGAGCACTTTCAAAAGATTCTTGGCGCTTGGCGTGACCAGTTGCGTGAAGAGGTTGACCGCACGGTACACCATATGCAGGACGAAGCTGCTAATTTCCCCGATCCCGTGGATCGCGCTGCTCAGGAAGAAGAATTTAGCCTTGAGTTACGTACCCGAGATCGTGAGCGTAAGCTCATTAAAAAGATCGAAAAAACACTTAAACGCATTGAAGAAGATGATTTCGGATTCTGCGATGCATGTGGCATTGAGATCGGTATTCGTCGATTAGAAGCTAGACCCACTGCGGACTTATGTATTGACTGCAAAACGCTAGCCGAAATTAAAGAGAAGCAATTGCTTGGCTAAGCGGTTCTTTAATTTGAGATACAAAAGCTGCTTCGGGCAGCTTTTGTTGTTTTTACCCATATCGTAAATGTTATAAAAACGTCATTAATGTCGCAGCCTTCTCCCCTTAATATAATTCAACCCGACGAATATCGTGGTCGATTCGCACCATCGCCTTCCGGCCCTTTGCATTTTGGATCGCTAGTGGCCGCTGTGGGGGGCTATTTGCAAGCTAAAGTGAATAAGGGTAAATGGTTTTTGCGAATTGATGATATTGATCCGCCAAGACAAGCTGCCAGCGCAATTGATGATATATTAACGTGTTTGCAAGCACATCACCTTGATTGGGACGGCGAGGTTTTTTATCAAAGCCAGCAAACAGAGGTCTACGATAAGGTACTCGCTTGGTTGAATGAAAATGGCTTAAGCTATTATTGCCAGTGCACACGAAAACAAATTATGGCAGAAGGTGGTACCTACTTAGGACATTGTCGAGACCGTAATCTGACACCAGTCAACGAAGTTATTGGGGCAGATGGTCATAGTCAATATTCCTTGCGTTTTTTGAATGAGGTGTCTTCGTTATCATTCCATGATGAATTAATGGGAGACATCCGTTTTCCAGAAGATGTATCAAGTGAAGACTTTATTATTAAACGCAAAGATGGACTATATGCTTATCATTTGGCATCGGTAGTGGATGATATTCAGCAAGGCATTACCGAAGTCGTGCGCGGAGCGGATTTACTGTTTCCAAGCGCTTGTCAGATGGCGTTGTATCGTGCGCTTGGGGCGTCAGTGCCCAAAATGTTGCATTTGCCTGTTGCTGTGTTTTCTGAAGGTCGAAAATTAAGTAAACAAGGTCATGCAAAAGGGCTAGATAATAAAAAGGCATCTTTAAACTTGTATTTGGCTTTGGCGTTTTTAGGGCTTCCTGTTCCTAAAACATTAATGCATGATACGCCAGAAGTCATTTTGCAATGGGGACAGGACAATTGGCTTATAAATAGGCTCTACGCTAAACCAGAAAGAGCCATGCCAATGTTTTTAGCAGAGTATCAGGTAAGTAACTTTAGCTACTAAACTCTGAGATAGAAGGTATGTTGGTGGAGGGTGAAACCATTATTTCCGGGATGATAAAAAAAATAAAACAAGTGCTAACCGATGATCACGGTGGGCGATCCGGCGATTTTTCTGCTCAGGCGATAATATTAGAACCAAAAATTATTCCTCGCTCTGAGCACAGTATTTCTCGTGAAGACATTAGCGCTAATGCGTTGAAAGTGCTTTATCGTTTGCACAACAGTGGTTATCAGGCTTATCTGGTAGGCGGTTGTGTGCGCGATCTCCTGCTTGGTGAGCACCCCAAAGACTTTGATGTCGTCACCGATGCAACGCCGGAACAAATAAAAGGCTTATTCCGTAATTGTCGCCTAATTGGGCGCCGTTTCCGGTTAGCGCATATAGTGTTTGGTCGCGAAATTATTGAAGTGGCAACATTCCGTGGGCACCATGAACCGCAAGCCACAGAAGATAAAGCAGGCAAGAAAACAACGAGCCACCTTAATCAACATGGGCAGCTTGTTCGAGACAATGTGTTTGGTAGCATAGAAGAAGACGCCGAACGTCGCGACTTTAGCTTTAACGCCATGTACTACAACATTGCGGATTATTCGATAACTGACTTTGCTAACGGTCAAGATTCCCTCTCTAAACGGGAAATTCGTATCATTGGTGATCCTGAAACACGTTATCGGGAAGATCCTGTTCGCATGTTACGCGCAGTTCGATTTGCCGCTAAACTCGGCATGAAAATTGAGGAAAATACCGCAAAACGTATTCCAGAATTAGCACCGTTATTAGCGAATATTCCGGCCGCGCGACTGTTCGAAGAAATCTCCAAGTTATTGCTATCCGGCAGCGGCTTAAAAACGTTTCACTTACTAGATGAATATAAGCTTTTTGGGCAACTATTCCCGCAACTGCAACCGTTTCTTGATAATCCCGAAGGGCGAGAGTTCAAGATGTTGGAAAAAGTGCTCAGCAACACTGACAACAGAATAAATAGCGGATTGCGTATTACTCCTGCTTTCTTTTACGCCGCGTGCTTATGGTTTTGTGTGGAAGAGCGTCAACAGCAGCATATTGCCGAGGGGGGGCTGCCACCTTTCGACGCATTTAATTTAGCCATAACCGATGTACTTGCAATCCAAATGCAGCGCATCATGATCCCTAAACGGTTTACCACGCCTATCCGTGATATTTGGCACCTGCAACAGCGCTTGAATCGACGCTTGGGCCGCAGGGCTTATATCACCTTGGAGCATCCTCGTTTTAGAGCTGCATATGATTTCTTGTTAATTCGTGCTGAAATTGAAGGTGGCGAGCTAATCGAGTTAGCACAATGGTGGACCGAGTTTCAGTCTGCTTCACCGAGTAAGCAGAAAAAACTACAGAGCGATGTTCGTAACAGTGAAGGTTTTCAGGATAGACGCCGTCCTAAACGTAGACCAAAAAAACCATCGTAATGCCTCTTGTTTATATTGGAATGGGCAGTAATTTAAGTGAACCTGCCCTGCAACTTCAAGATGCATTAACTGCCATGAACAACATTCACCAAACGTCGGTGGTGCAAGTATCGTCGTGTTATGGCAGTAAACCAATGGGACCTGCTGAGCAGCCCGATTATGTAAACGCTGTTGCAGCCTTGGAAACCTCGCTTTCAAGCATGGCGTTGCTACAAGCGCTTCAAAAAATTGAGCTTCAACAAGGACGTGTTCGTAAGAAGGAACGCTGGGGACCAAGAACACTCGATCTTGATATTCTCCTGTACGGAATGGAAATCATTAATGAACCAGATTTAGTTGTACCTCATTACGGTATGAAGCAACGGGAATTCGTGATTCATCCATTATTTGAAGTGGCACCCGATTTAACGCTGCCATGTGGTACATCTGTGGCAGCACTGCTTAAGTGCATTCCTCACAATGGTATAAAAAGACTCCCATATAAAATTGGCAATCATATTTAAAATCCGTATAGTGCGACTTTTGTTTGAATGGGGCTAGAGATGAAAAAAGTCACAACATCCACGTTAAAGAAAATGAAACGTGATGGCGACAAGATCACGGTACTTACCGCATACGATGCTAGCTTCGCTAAACTATTTGACGAGCAAGGTGTTGATGCAATCCTCATTGGGGATTCGTTAGGTATGGTTTTACAGGGTGAAGATAGCACCTTGTCTGTTACGACAGATGACATTGCTTATCACACCCGCGCCGTAAAATTAGGCGCTGAACGAGCGTTAATTGTAGCTGACATGCCGTTTATGTCTTACGCCACCAAAGAAGTGGCGTACACTAATGCTGCAACGCTAATGGCTGCCGGCGCGCACATGGTCAAAATCGAAGGTGGAAGTTGGTTGCTGGAAACCGTTTCTGGCCTCGTTGAGCGTGGGATTCCCGTTTGTGGTCACTTAGGTTTAACACCTCAATCAGTGAATGTTTTTGGTGGCTTTAAAGTGCAGGGCCGCTTGCCAGAGCAAGCCCAGAAGATGATAGACGATGCCAAAGCCTTGGAAGCCGCAGGTATCCAAATGCTAGTATTGGAATGCGTCCCCTCTGCATTAGCCGCAGAAATTAGCAAAAGTATTGATGTTCCCGTTATTGGTATTGGCGCAGGTGCTAACACCGATGGGCAAGTATTAGTGATGCACGATATGTTTGGTATTAGTGCCAACTACATGCCTAAATTCTCTAAAAATTATCTCGCAGAACATCATGATATTCGTGCTTCAGTAAAGGCATTTATTGAAGAAGTTAAAGCCGGTACGTTCCCCGGCCCAGAACACAGTTTTGAATAAATTATGCAAGTCATTTCAGATATTCTTCCCTTAAGGGAGCAGCGCCGTCAATGGCAAATTGAAGGCAAAGTCATCGGGTTTGTTCCTACTATGGGGAACTTGCACGAAGGGCATTTAGGGTTAGTCCAAGAAGCGAAAAAGCACTGTGACGTTGTGGTTGTGTCGATTTTTGTAAATCCAATGCAATTTGGCCCAAATGAAGACTTAGACGCTTACCCTCGCACTTTGGAAAACGACAAAAAGTCATTAGAGGCATTAGGCGTTACCACGTTGTTTACACCAAAAGTAGACGATATTTACGCACGCGGCTTAGAACAGCAAACGTTTGTAGAAGTGCCGGGGTTGTCTTATATGATTTGCGGAGCAAGCCGTCCCGGGCATTTCCGTGGTGTCGCGACTATTGTGTGTAAATTGTTCAATATGGTACAGCCAAACCATGCGTTTTTTGGTGAGAAGGACTTCCAGCAGTTACAAATTATCAAGGGAATGGTGCATGATTTATCCATGAACCTAACCGTGCATGGCGTACCAACTAAGCGTGAAGAAGATGGACTCGCCATGAGCTCGCGCAATAACTATTTAACGCCAGAAGAGCGAGCTATCGCGCCTAAAATATATGCGAATATAGTTGGGTTGGGGGAAGAAGTGAGAAAAGGTCGACGTGATTTTCTCGCTCTTATCGCAGAATACAAAGGCAAGCTAAACGCGGTAGGTTTTAAAGTGGATTATATTGAAATTCGCTCGGCCGACACACTATTACACCCGAGTCACGAAGAAACAAAACTTGTTGTGCTGGTGGCCGCTTTCCTTGGTAAAACAAGGCTCATCGACAACATCCAAGTAGACTTGTCTTAATTAAAACGCAAGCACCTAGGATGCTAAATAGTATTCTAGGTGCTTTTGCAATAATTTAAATTCAATCGGCTTCGATAGATAATCATTCATTCCTGCCTGTAGGCATTTTTCTTTATCGCCTGACATCGCATTAGCTGTTAAAGCAATAATCGGAACATCTGTATACTCGTCACCAGCTTCGCCCTCGCGAATTTTCCCTGTAGCGGTAAATCCATCCATTTCAGGCATCTGGCAATCCATCAATACTAAGTCGTAGTGTTTCGGGTGAGCCTGTAAATGCTGTAAGGCCAACATACCGTTTGACACTGCGGTGCACTGATAACCCATATTTTTCAGCATGTTAGTGATCACTTCAGTATTAATACAATTATCTTCTACGACCAAAATGTGGCCTATATCACGATGCTTATCTGCAATAACCCTCTTTTCAGGTTTATCACGTGGGAAAAGGCTTGTTGAAAGACTCACTGGAGTAACGGTGTATGGGCAGGCGTAAGTAAAGGCATTGCAGTATACAATTTCTGAATGCTGATTAACGGTTGTTAAAACAACAACTGAATTGCCTTGTTCAACAAATCGTTCACAAACATCTTTTGCCTGTAAATAATGTTCGTAATCAATGAATAGTAGGTTTGGAGTCGATGACTTAATTCCTTGAACTTGTTCGAATAATTGAGGAAGTTGCTTAATATCATGGACTTTCACCAAACGAGCCTGCCATGAATGTAACAAAGGTATCAACCCAGGTTCATTATCCAGTTCAATGCAGCAAATAACCCGGGTGAAGAGCTGACGCAGATCCAATTCGTACGCACTTGGGTGCTGTGTCATTCCAACCTCAATATGGCTATGGAACTCACTACCGCCTTGTTCAGTGTCGTTGATCGTGATTCCACCTTGCATTAATTTGCATAAGCGGCTGGCAATCGATAACCCCAACCCCGTTCCACCAAACTTACGTGTGGTCGATGAATCAGCTTGCGTGAAAGGTGAAAACAGCTTTTGCTTCTGCTCGTCAGGAATACCAATGCCTGAATCTTGCACAAAAAAGTCAATACGAACATGGCTTGAGACGGGTTGCGAATGGCAAATGACTTTAACAAAACCCGTATCGGTGAACTTAATAGCGTTACCCAGCAAATTCGTGAGCACTTGCCGAATACGAAATGGATCGCCAAACACCCAATCTTGTTTTATCCCCGATGCGTCAAAATATAGCTTGATTCCTTTATTTTGGGCAGTGAGCGAATGAAACTCAACGACTTCGCTCAATAGCTCTATTAGGCTAAACTCTTTATTTTCAAAAGAAATCTTGCCCGCTTCCACCTTAGAAAAGTCTAGAACGTCATTAATTAAGGACAATAACGAGTGGGCGCTAGATTTTGCAATCGACACACGATGACTTGCATCAAGTGACAAATTGTCTTGCTCGAGTAGTTCCAACATTCCCAAGACACCATTCATCGGCGTTCGAATTTCATGGCTCATTGTTGCTAGAAACTCAGACTTCGCTTTGTTTGCAGCGTTTGCGGCTTCTAATGCCAACTCCAGTTCTTGGGTTTTCTTATGGACTAAATTTTCTAGGTTAGCATTGAAGCTTTCCAAATCTTTATTCGCGTTGTTGAGGGAAACGATCATTAATCGAAGTTCTTTCGAGAAGTTCTGGATAACCGGCTGAATTGCATTGATCTCGGTTAAGAAGGACGGTGCGAGGTCCAATTCCAGTTTATCGTAAGCTTTATTTTTGCTGACGCTTAACAATTTCCTTGTGAGTTCTGATAAGGGGTAGGAGAGCTTTGTGGAAATGTTGGTCGCAATGAAAAAACACAAGAATGTGGATAAAACCAAAAAGAGTAACGAGCCTAGTACATAATCAGCAATTTCCTTTTCATAATATTCTCGCGGGATGAAAGAAATCGCCTTCCATCCCAAGATCTCACTGGTTGTGGCATTTAACAAGTAGTGAGCTGAATTTTCGTTATCGATATAAAAGGTTGTTGGTGCAGCTAAAAAGCGCAGCAAATCAGAATCATTAAGGTTTTGCATGTAGCTAAATGGCAACATAGCGGAGCTGTAAATAACTCTATTGTTGTTATCTAAAATAGCTAAGGTTTGAGAAGCATCTATACGCTTTTTATCAACCAGCTTCAGTCGTTTAAGGTTCAAGGATGCTTCAACAATTCCTTTAAACGCGCCATCTTGAATAATGGGCGCTGAAATGGCGATGATGGGATCAGTGCCAAACCCGCGACCTTGAAACACATCAGAAACATAAGGTTTGAGTGTGCGTTTAGCTTCCTTAAAGTAGGCCCTGTCTGAAACAGAGGACGTTTTAGGGGTAATTTGCGCTAACAGCTTTTCGGGGGACGTAGCAATTAAACGTCCATCTGAATCCGTCACTAACATAGTAAGAATATTAGGGTTGAGATGAGCGGTATTATTTAATAGCACTGCCCAATCCACTTTCTCAGATTCAGCATAAATTCGGGCATTAAGTTCCACCAGTTTGGTGTGTATATCGACATAATGCTCTAACTCATCGACGGTAGAGAGTGACTCTAATGATAAATCTTGGTTAATTTGGTGTAGGCGATTTTCTTGGTAATTGACCAACCAAAAATAGGTGTTAATAAAAACCCCAACACTTAAGGTGATCAGTATCAGCATGGAAATAAAGTGCTGGAAGGATAGTTCAACTTTCCAATCAGAAATAACTTTGCGGCTGAAGGTTAGCGCTAAAAGATACCCAAAAGTTGTGTTAAGTACACCGTTAACAAAATACTTAACAACGATGGCTTCTTTAGTTGCGTGGATGTAAGAGCTTAGCCAAAAATACTCAATTGCAACGATGGTAATACCGATCGTACACCAATACACAATCCCCCATAGCAGGGCGTTTTTCTTGTTTTTTCTTGCATAGGCAATTGAAAGCACTTCGCCCAAAAAAGGTAAAATAGGGAAGAAGTGGCTCCAGTTTGCGTACAGCATCCCCGCTGAAATAACAGAACACACAACGCCATAACGCCAGCCCAAAAGCAATGTAACCGCGACAGCAATCACATTACCAAAAACCAGTTCCGCTCCTGTAAAAAAAGGAATGGGGAATAAGTTAGCAATGGATGCGCCAAGCACACATAGAACGAACAACAGAACACGGCTTATTTGGAAACGGAAGATTCTCTCCACCAAAAGCGCTCAAAAAAATAGACCACCATAACTGTTCAATATAGCAGTAATTCAGGGGTTTACCTGATTATCGTGAAAGTTGAGAGGGCTGAACAAGGTCAACTCGAAAACTAAAAAAATTAAAATTTTTTAATACCAAATTTTTACTCTTAAACGAACAAGTTTGTATTAAGGTCACTGAGCTAAATTGCACCACATTCCGAGTCCAATTTT
This sequence comes from Alteromonas sp. a30, assembly GCF_026788005.1. Taxonomy (GTDB): domain Bacteria; phylum Pseudomonadota; class Gammaproteobacteria; order Enterobacterales; family Alteromonadaceae; genus Paraneptunicella. The sequence goes on along the minus strand of NZ_JABEPE010000017.1, from coordinate 39,944 downwards.
TTCGAATTTCCTTTAATTACTAACAAAAGTGTTAATTTTTTTATTGAAATTATGTTAATAATTTACGTAAATTTACCTTTTCGAGTATCGTGTTTCGAGTAAAATGCAACGAACAATGTATAAAATAATAAGGATACTGAATGGGCCACTATGATGTAGACGGCATATTTACACGTATGAGAGAAGCGTGTAGTGCTCAAAATGAGTCTCAACTAGCAAAATTCCTCGGCGTTCAATCAAGTACCATTGTGGCTTGGAAAAATGCGAAATTTCCGCCTTACAGAGCTTGCTATGAGTTGTATGAGAAAACGGGTGTAACAGTAGAGTGGTTAATTAACGGGAAAGATCCTCAGAAGTTTCCAGAAAAACCGAAAGTTAACGTTTTTAATTTGCCGTTAGACGACTTTATTGATGGCTACTTTGAAGCGTTAAAAAATACCAGCCATTTGGGTGCTATCAGTATCGATCAAAACGCTGATTACGCCCTGATTGAACATGCAGCAACGATTTTCTATAACAGCATGAATAATGACATTAATCTTGCAAGACAATCCGATAAAAAACCAATGCCCGGGCAGTACCTACATGCTGCTGAGTCGGATTTAGACTACAACACCAAGGAATAGAAAAGGGATAAACGAAAGATAAAACATGGTCTTTTTAGGCTTTCGCTTTCCCTCCACTTTCTAAGATGAATGATCAGGCCAAAGTCGACAACGCAACCAAAGGTAACGCTTTCAGGCTGGCCTAGATCGTATTTTCAAGCTTTCAATTAACTCAACGGCTTCGAAACCGCACGCTGTCCCCATCATAAAAAACTGGTTTACATTAGGTGTACCTAGGTTTTTCTCCCAGTTTTCGTAAGTTTTCCTTGTTTTGACTCCGGCGGCAGCGGCCATTTGCATTGTGGTTAATCCCGCAATGTTACGCATAGCTCTCAAATCATTTCCTACTATTCTTCTCATAAAGACCTCGAAAAATAAAACTTATAACTAAAAAATATTACTGCTTAATCTATGTGAGAAAGAGATACCTTTTCGAAAAGAGAATGCTGCCCTGTCCGTACTTGCATCTTGTTTCCACTTTTCTGCTCATCTCTTTTGGTGCAATTTACTGCCTTAAAGATTATCAATCAAGTAAAAAAATCGAAATATTTAACTTAAAAAGTTTAAATTATTAATTTATATTGTGGTTTTATGTTCGCAATTTAAAGGTTTTACCATTTCAACGTGAGGAGCGTAGAGTGAGAATTGAACAGGTGGAAGCGATTATTCAACGGATGTATCAAGTCTGTCAGGTGAACTGTGAAGCGCAACTTGCGCGTTTTCTTAATATTCAGTCGGCGAATATTTGTTCTTGGAAAACGGCGAAAAACTTGCCGTTAAAAGCCTGTTATGAAGTACATCAAAAAACCGGATGCAATTTGGAGTGGTTAATTGATGGTCATGCTTCAACTTTTGACGTCACCAATCTTGATACGGATGCCTTTCTAAACGCTTTCTACCGAGCCATTCAGGTGGGTGCACATATTGAATATCTTGGCGTGAATCGAGATATAGGTCGTCGTGAAATCAATCGCTTAGGGCTACTTATGTTAAAGCAGCTCTATCATTTAGAGGATGCATATTTAGATACGAAAAATTGCATGTTGAAGTAAGCTAAATACCTCTCGCTTTCGTAAAATACAAAACGCCAAAACAATTACCCACTTCAGTGTGCTTTTCAACGCAAAAGTCAGGTCATTATGAAATGGAAAACAGGCGTTGCGGGTCTTAGTCCGACTTGCAATTTAAACTCTCTTTTTTGTTTTTAACGTGATTTGTATTGTATGAGCACAAAAGTGAACGGAACGGTTGTCAATATTCTACCGGGTGAATCGGCGGTTGATCACGCGCCGAAAGTGAAGCTGTCTAATGGGTCGGAATGTATTCCTCAGCACTATTTGCGATATGCACATAGTCGTAAAACTGTGGAAGCGATTCTTGAAGATATATACTTCGACGAACGTTACCTTGTTTTTATTGGCGAGCAAACATTGATTAGCGCCAACAGCGCCGAGCAAGAACAGCTCTATATTCAAGTGGGTGTGATTGGCCCAGATAACTACCGTGCCGCCAAAGACAACAAGATTGTTTATGGGCGTAAATGGCGTGTAGAACCCGATTTACCCAGTTCTGAGATCATTCAAACGGTTTATTTAGCCATTCTTAAAACTCGCGAGCATGAAGTTCGTGAGAAATTAGTGCTTAACATTCAAGGGCGAACAAGTACCCCTTTTAATAATCATCATGATCTTCCGCTCATGGCTCAAAATGCTTGTTTGCTACAAGAAGAGGTGGATTGCCAATGCGATTCGTTACATGAGTTGCTAAATCAGCTTTCTTATGACGGCGCACACTTTGAATTGCTAAAACACGAGCAAGTGGACGATGCCTTGTGGCTTGTTAAGCTAAGGCTTTCTCCATCAGCACAAACCACGTTAGAAGAACTCGAAAACGGGCTAGACGTTAATCTGCTGCTTTCAGATACCGCTATTAATCACTTTTTGCATCGTTTAATGGAACAGTTATTGTTGATTTCCAACCGCTATGTGGCAGAGCATTTTGCCTACAAAGGGTTTGCACGATTCAGTGAGGATGTACAAGTGTTTGGTATTGCCAAATTGTCCTCAACCACAAGAGCATTAAAGGTGAGTAAAAACACAAAAGAGGCGCATCAGGAGCTACAATATGGTGTAGATGCCAATCGTCGGCCTCAGCTTCCTAACACGCATTATTCGCAGCGTTTACAAAGTGTTATCAATAAGTTCGAACCTTTGCTCGGGTTTAAACCTGAAATTGTGAAGAAATAGCGTAAGCGGATTACGTAAGCTATCAGATTGGCATCAAAACGAGGGGGAGTGTTTGATGCTTGGTAACGAGTTTAGGCTTTAGATGACGCTTGGCGCCAATGACCGATATGTTTCGCCACCTCAATACCAATGAACATTATGCCCGCAGCAATCATTAACAGTTGCCACCAAACAATATTCACATTGAGCGTATAGCGCAATAAAGCAAGTAATCCGAAATACGCGAAAATGGAATATTGCATCCATAAGCCTACCTGATGCCATTTTGATGCAGTGTTGGTCAGCGTTAATCGCGTCTGTTTCGATAAATACAAACTACCAATTGCAAACAACGCCACCATTATACCAACCACAATAAAAGACACCCACACCAGCAGTTCTGGCCAGCCAATAACCTGCGCTGATTTTGCAGGCCCCGACCAAAGTGCATCCCAGCTCACCGCCAAAATTAAGCCAAAAGAGACTAGAAATTGCCTGTCCTCTTTCTCCTCGCAATTGACTGGATGAGCATTTTTTGCCGATAGTTCACGTAGCTCCTGCCATAAAAAGTGCGTGATGAAGGCACTCGCAATCACACCAACGACCGGGGTGAGTATCGGTAACACCTGAATACTGAAGTAAGTGAGTAAGTAACCAATCATGGGGAATAACGTGTGCGTTAACGACACGCCAATCACCCAATATAAAATGGTGCGGGTGGTGTTCAATTGGTTAGCGCGCAAAAGCGTGGCAATGGCAACGTCTGTGCCAATGCCGATGCCCATCACTACACACCCAGAAATAAAATCAAAAACCGGCCAGTTCATAAGCTTACCTGCTACCTGCGCGTTGCTGCGGTTTATCGTGCCAGTTGAGGCGTAAATCCCATTTATAGCGATGATTTTCTTTTAGCGGTGCTTGGCTATCGTCAATTTTGGAAAGCACATTTTTGGCTTTGCTGATCGTGGCATCACGACCAAAAATAAAGCTCTGCTCTTTAACGATGGTCCAGTAGGCTTTGTTTAAGTCCAAGGCTCTGCGTGCAGAAGGCGCAATTAAATCGTACACGGTTTCTGCCTGTGCGACCTTTTCAACATTTACACTGCCATCGTGGTTGAACCATTTATCCAGCATTTCTTGGTTTTGACGGAACTCATCGCCGCCACCAACACGTTCAAAATAAGTTAAGAACTCGCCTTTTTCACCTACGATGTTAGGCACATCACGCATTTCTCTTAAGTTGATGTAACCCCAACCCTGTTCACCTTCGACTTTTCGAGCAAAGGAGAAAATTTGGTCGATGGTGCTCCCCACGGTTTTATGGCAACCGTTACAGAAGGCCAATTCTTGATGTTCTTGTTGGCGTAACTCGCCCTGTGCATCTTCGATGTAACCGTTAATGGTCCAGCCAAAACCGTTGTCGATTCCGCGCTCACCAAGGTAAACCGTTTTCGGCAAAGTCTCGGCGTCTTTTTCTTTGTATTCTTGCATGTAAGACACGCGCAACGTGGCCAATGAGGTGTCTTGGTGTTTTTTCATGTAACGCAGTTCTTTTAAGCGTGGAGCGTTGTAAATATCACCATTTTCATCCACGCCTATATAACGCACCGTGTGCAAAAATTCGGTTTCTTGTGGGTAAAGCATGTGTTTGAGTTCGATGTTATTGGCATCACCAACATAGGTGTTTTGGCGCACGATTTCTGAAACGGCGGTTTCAAGCTCGCCATTGGCGTTTAAATCACGACCAATGATTACTTCTGAAATAGCTGGAACCGAAATTCGGGAAACATCTTTAATCGCCATTTCCACTAAGGCTAAGTTGGCAAAGTACACGTCGAAAGAATACTTTCCTGCATGCTCACGAAAAGCTTTGGGTAAACGGATCATGGAATCGTCGGTAGAACCATTCGTGGGCCAAAACGTGCTCGGGAAAGGCTTGTAGTTGTAGCTCACCCAGTGGCTGCCATCTTTGGCTAAGCCGTTTTCGTCGAATGCCGTTTGTGGAAATGCCAAACCGTTTAAAGCAACGTAATTGCCTTTCCACTGTTTATGTTTTTCAAGCTTCGCAAGCAAAGGCGTGTAATTGTCTTCACGGATATATGCCTGCATTTCTGCGTCGCTGATGCTTTGGATCATTTTAGAGCGATCAATGAATAAGTTTTTCCAACTGTTGGTCATGCCCTCGTCGGAGAATTGATAGTCGCCTTGTAAATCGGCGTCCGACATCATATTGCTGCGTCCCGCACTGCGTGGATAACTTTGGTGACAGGCAAAACACGGATTATTCACACCATCGGTTTTGGTGTAGCACTGAGGCGGGATCACCGATTCAGGGTTGTATACTTCGTCATGTTGCAAATAAGCCGTTGCCGGAATGTGGCCTTCTGGATACAGAGCGGTTTGTGCTTCAGGAACGGAGGTAATAGAAGACGCTAAGGTCTGTTCAGATTGCTCATTACAGCCAAATAAAGCGGCTGTTACAAAGAAACCAAGTACGAATTGCGCTTTCATAGGGGACTCTACATCTCGACTAATCATTAACAGGAAAAGGAAGCCGAAGCTTCCTCGTCCGTAACAAGCATCAATGCTTATTTTTCAACAGGCTCATACATCCAAAGCGTGTTGTTTTCTTGGAAGCCATCTTCACCGATAACAATGCGTCCATCTTCCAGTACGATAACGTTGTCAGGCTGAGACAGTTGCTCTACATCACAGCGAGACGCGCCACTTAATGAGCTACGATATGTGGCACCCATAACCAACGGTTCAATGCGGCTGATGTTGTAGTTTTCGCCCAATTGCGCACGATAAACGCCGCCACAATCTTTAACGCGATCAGAAAGCTGCATATCGCCTTCATCGTCGATCATGGTGTTGTCGATGTCAGAAATACCGAAGTAGACCCATGCTTTTTGCACCAACTCGCCCGGAATAGTATCGATGCCTTCCACCGCCTCTTGTGCGCGTTTGGTGTTAATCGAGATCCCTTCAAGCTTGCGCCATTCAGCCGTAGCGCCTTTAGCTTTTGCTGCGGCACGAGACTCAAGGAATACCGCGCGGTTATCCATAGGCTCGCCTGCCGTGACCTTGCCGCCACCATTTGCAACGGTTGGGTAAGTTGCTGCGCCTGCTGCCCATGCTTCAACATCTGCAACCGTCATATAGCTTGTTTCGCCTTCAACATAGTCATCAGTACCGATGCCATTGAAGTCTGCAATCCATGCTTGAATCGTTGCGTTGTCACCGTGTGCCAGCTCAACCCACTCAACATCAAAACCAGTGGTAGCCGGGTCATCTACGCCAGCGTCTTGCGTAAGTTTTGCGCCGTACAATGTGCCTGCGGATAAGTCGTTAGCAACATCGGCAATGAACTTGAATAACACGCCACCGGTGTCGTCTTGCGATAAGTACACGGTGCGACCATCAGGCATTACCGTAGCGTTTTCGTGCTCATAACGGCCTAAAGTGAAATGCTTAACAGGAACAGGGGAGGCCGCGTCCGGTGCAGTCACTTCTACGATGTAACCGTAATCGTATGGGTTAGGTGAATCGGGAGCGGTTAATGACCACATATTGCTCAAACGCGTGGTTGAGTCGTTCACTTGAGCAGGATCGTTCCAGCTTGCGTCAGTTGTCGAGTTAACGGTTGACTCAACAATCCACTCTTCAGAAGAAAGTGGTGTGCCCCAAGGCGTAACAGAGCCAAAACAGTTTGCCGCAGTACCTTTAATGGGTGAGAAGTCGACCATCATGGCGTCGGTAATATTCCAAGTACCGTCAGCTTGCTTTTCGATGCTAAGACGGCTCATGCCACCCGGGTACATTTCCCAGTTAGTGAACAAATAACCTTTGCCTTCGCCCGCAGGAACATAGCCGTTGAAGTCTGGGTTTTGGTTTTCAAGAATAAGCGTGTCGCCAGCGAGGTTGTAAATATTACCTAAACCTTCTGCAAGCTTACCTTCGTAAGTGTCGCCTTGTTGACCGAGCACCTGATACTGGCCGTAAGCTGACATCACCGTTTGACGCTCAAAATCGCTTGAAGGAACGGGGGAGCTAATGAGCACTTCTGGTAGGTTGTGGAAGTTAATGCCTGCAAGCACGCCAACCGTGCCTTTATTGAAGACTTTGCCGTCTTCATCTTGCTCAATGTTAGAGCTAGCAGGATGTTGTACATTGAAGAACAAGTCACCTTCGCCCGTGATAAATGCCCCTGTCACTTCAGCACCCGTTGGAACGGTTGCTAAGCGAGTTAATATACCCACAGATTGCCCATCGACACCCGGTGTACCTGTTTGACCCGTTTCCCCTGTAGGGCCTTGTGCACCAGTAGGACCTTGTGTGCCAGCGGGACCTTGTGCACCGTCGTCACCTTCCAAAGAACAGCCAGCTAACACCATAGCGATAGATGTCGCTAATAACCCGGCTTTCATATTTCCAATAGACAATTTCATTAATCTAACCCTTTAATATGTTGCAATTGTTTCGTGGAGCTTTTTTATTAAATGTGCCCAAAGTTGAGCGTCAAAACGGGGCCAATTTTGGAATTCTTGTGTGACAGTTTTGTTTATTTAATGAGAAAGGATTATTAAGTTTTTATGTATTGCGAAAAATACTATTCCAAACATGTGAAAACGTAATTTGGCTTTTCCTATGATGCAATAAATAGATTTACAAAAGTGTTTGTACGAAGGTAACTTGTTGAAATGGTTAGTATCTTATGGGTTTTAATTAAAGAGGGGTTTTATATTTATAGAATGAGATAGAGCGAGGTAGGGAGGGCGTGAATTGAATTATTTAAGTGTTTGAAAAAATTATTTTCGAATCATGAAAATTAAAAGAAAAACAAACAATAAGAAATAATAATTCAGTATTTATTTGAAAGGGCACTGACCAAATGGTTAGAAAATTAGTGATTTGTAATAGTGCGGATAACCAAAATATTGGTTGCGGCTAAGGGGGCGCTTAATTTTCAATAGGTGATTAATCGTTTAAAACAGATATGTAGCTCAATTGTAGAAATTAACTATTATTTTCAATGTCGAAAGTCCTCCTAATTGTATCAAGCACGTTTTCTTGCTTGTCACTTTGCGCCAACAAAATCCCTTTTTTCCTATATACTTAGCAGAACTTGTCCTCAACAAATTGGTTTTTAATATGTCGAACAAGCCCGTATTTTCGGTTGCCCACTCACTTTATTTATCCTCGAAGTCAGCATTGTTATTAGCAATAGCGAGTCTGTTTTTTTCAACCACTCTGTGGGCCGAAGATGCCATTACCGATTGCGTGATGTCGCAGTTTGCCTCGGGAAAAGCCACTATGACGCTGGCTGAAATACGACTTTTATGCAAAAAAGACAGCACACTTAATGGTAAAGATGAAAAAGTCATTGCCCGCAAAGCACCAGATCACATCAAAACGTTAGGCCCTATTTCTCGTCGTTTGATTAAAGAAGAACACACCGCATACGAGCCTTTTGTAATTACGCCTCACAAAATGAACTACTTGCTGCCCGCGCTCACCACCAACGAAATTAACCGCGAAGCTTATTCAACGGTAGAGGGGTACCAAGAAAACTTGGCAGAAGTCGAAGCCAAATTTCAGCTCAGTTTAAAACTCCCCTTGCTACGCGACTCGCTGCTCATTGAAGGCGATGCCTTGTATGTGGGTTTTACCTTAGAAGCGTGGTGGCAAATCTATTCAGACAACATTTCCAAACCGTTCAGAGAAACCAACTATCGTCCCGAAATCTTTTATGCGGCGCCTTTAAACTGGCATCCCTTAGGGGGCAATACTGGTTTTGTGGTTGGCGTAGAGCATGAATCCAACGGCCGAGCACAGTATCTATCACGCAGTTGGAACCGTGTTTACGGGCATTTCTTGTTTGAAAAAGACAACTTCGCAATGACGGTAAGACCGTGGGCGCGCATCAATGAAGATGAAAAAGAATTTGAATTTGACCCCGATGGTGACGATAACCCCGACATCGAAGATTATCTTGGGCACTTTGAACTGGGTATGGTTTACGAGTGGGACGACTTAAAATTTAGCTTTATGGGCAGGCAAAATTTCGCTACTCATAATGGCGCAGTTGAACTCGGCTTTACCTTTCCTCTTTGGGGAACAGTTCGCGGCTATGCCACCGCATTTAGTGGTTACGGGGAGAGCCTTATCGACTACAACCACAAGCAAACACGGGTGGGTGTAGGCATTGCACTCAACGATATTTTCTAATCACCTATTTTTGATGACCGTTGCTGTCGTTAAAAAATTAAGGCGATAATTTTAGGCGGCCTGTTATATTGTTGCTTTGTATTGAAGTTGCCAAAAAATGGAGAGTTTCGAATGAGTGAAGTGCTATTACAATGTCAATGTAAAAAGGTTGAAGGCCGTATTTTGAACGTGAGCCCGAAAGATGGCACTCGCGTTAGTTGTTATTGCAAGGATTGCCAAGCCTTTGCTCAGGCGTTACACAAACAAGACTCAGTGCTGGATGAATTTGGTGGCACGGATATATATCAAGCCTCGCCCGCGCGGGTGAAAATTGAGAAAGGACAAGAGCATGTATCTTGTTTGCGCCTAACTGAACAGGGGTTATATCGCTGGTACGCGGGTTGCTGCAATACGCCAATTGCCAATACATTGTCGCCGGATAAGCCTTTCGTGGGCTTGATTCATTCGTTTATTGCGGATACAGATAAAGAGGCGAAATTGGGTCAGCCACAAGCGCGAGCGAATCTGCGCGGGGCGACTGCTCGCATTCCCGATTCAATGAAGTTGCCGCTTTCTGAGCGTCGTTATGTGTGGCGTATTTTGTCTCGTATTTTGTGGTGGAAGCTTTCTGGTCAAGGCAAGCCGAATCCGTTTTTTAAAGATGATAAGCCGGTGGTAGCGCCTAAAATTCTTGGATAGCGTTGCGTTTTGAGTTCGGTTGCAGGTAATTCAACAAGTCACCTGTAGAGAATTAGGAGTAAACCCTCAGCCGCAGGGAAGCGGCTGCGGAGCGTACATGGAAGTATTCACAGCGAGTTTGCGATAAATCGCTACCGGTGACTCTTAGCCCATTAGAACAGCGGCCTGAGTGGATAAACGCTGCCTGTTTCGCTTTCGCTTTCGTTTTTTGAGGATTGTTGGCGTGTCATTGGGCGTGAAATCCGGCCCAAAAGTCGTGAATGTATGTCGTAATATCATCTGCTAAAAGCGCGGGTTTAAGCCTAACTAATTGCTGCAAAAAACGCTCACTCAGTGTCGTTTGCACATTCTGCAATTGATCAAAAGACTTGCCGTTTAGCAGCAACTTCGTATCAAATCCAAGCAAATATGCGCCCATTCTAAATGGAGCAAAATCGAGCTTTTCGCCGGGTATCGAGTCCTCATAAAGCCTGTCCGAATGAATATCTTGGTATTGTTCCAGCAAGGTGAAGAAATCTGATGCATCTTTGTCGGTCGTCAAATGCCTATCGTTCCAAGCTATTAATTTTAACAATGCTAGTCCCGCTAACGATGCAACCCGAATAGGTGTTTCGTAGCCAATATCTACCGTTATTGAAGCATCAAAAGCCTCCTGAAACCCGGCAATGGATAACGTTACCCAATGCTCAGGCGGCCACGAAACATCAAAATTGTTATCGGCAATATGCCCAAACGGAATAATGTCGATGGGCAAGCCGCTCTCGTTATCGCGTAATCGTTGAATCTCTCGGGTTTCGCTTAAACCTGCACGAATCAGTGCGTATTTCATCTCATTAAATTCTTCCCACGAGGAAACATAAATAGCGGTATCAATATCCTGCGTGCGGCGTCCAGCATTTCGACCAAAAATATGATGAAGAATAATGTCTCTAGCCGTGGCTCCTGCAATAAAGAACGGTGTTTGCGTTGCATCGGCGGCGGTTTTTATAACGCGAATAACCTGTTCAAAGCCGATGTTGAGGGAATGCGTCAATGTGTAGGTAGTCATGATTAATTTGGCTCGCTATTTCATAGTTGCGACTATCGTTGGAAGCGATAAGTTCGGCCGCGCTTAACAGGGCTTTCGCATAAGGCGTTAGCTGTAAATCTTGTCCCCAAAAGGCCGGAACAAGCCAAAGGTTCCCTTGTGCATCAACCTTTGCCTTTAGCTGGTGGATAACCGCTTGAATGGGTTGAAAAGTAAACAATTGTAATTGTTCTGGCTGTAAGTTTTGCGTAAGTTGTGCGCCTGCCATTTCGCCGCCCCATACATCCAGTGGCGAAAGCGAGATCTCGTTTGGTGACTGATTTATAGACAACATCAGCCCTTTTAATTTAGGTCGTAACGTGGTCGAAAATTCACTTAACCACAAAGCCGCTAGCGTGTTTACGTTTGAAAACCCATATCGAGATTGGGTTCGATAAATATAACCTCCGCTTTCAAGAAAACTCATGGCCTTGCTCACCATGCCAAGGGAAATGTTCGCTAATTTGGCAAGCTTCCGATAGGAATACTGTAAGGCGCTGTTATCAACCAGCAGCACAAAAATTAGCTTTGCGGTTCCAAAAGTCAGCTTTTGTTTTACCAAATTAGGGGCGGCAGGTTTGAGTTTATTCCCCGAAATAAACAAGGTGAGATCGTGGCGAAACACACGCGCATTACCAGCTTCATCAATAAAGTTGATTTGGTGTTGTTCGGCAAAGTCAGCCAAGTGATCAGAGAGCTTATTGCAAATTAGCAAGGTGTTTTCGGCTGCATGAGTAAGCAGCACATTAAAAGAGGATGTGCGATGAATTTGTTTAACGGCAACATCGAAATACCATGTCTTTTTGCGCGATTTTAAGGATATTTTCTGGTCTCTAAAGGCGTTCGTAATAGGGCATTCTTCTAATATTTGAAAACGAAAGCTAGCAGGAAGTTGCGACAGTGCTTTAATGACAAAGTCACTTGTTTGTTGTGATGTTATGTCTGGCTTCATCTTAGGGTGTTCACATGCTTGAATTGTTCACGAATCATGAATTTATATTATTTGTGAACGATTGGGAAATCAACGGTTTTGTTGGTTGAAAAGAATTTAATAAATTACCGGTAGAGAATTAGGTGCAAACCCTCAGCCGCATGAAGTGGAGTGCAAACGCTGCCTGTTTTACTTTCTCAAAGTCGCTTTCGCATCGTGTTTTTCAAAGATAGCTCGCTCAGACTTTTCATCCTGAAAAGGTTGCTTTTCGAAAGTGAATTAGCCATCGTTTTTGGCGTTTGGTTGCCGGTAATCTCTATCGGTAAATCACTCCAAATTATGTATAAATAAACAGTATTTTGATATTCCTTTTTAGTCTGATCGTTGCCGTATTTTTGCTCTGTTCTTTGTTAATTAAGTGATATTATTTTGGCTATCTTGTTTCTGTTTATACGCACTTTATTTAGGAGCTTTAAGCTGCTTTACATGCGCAATTTTATGCTTTTAGAAGATATATACTTGTTCTGTAAAAAGGCGTGGTTTTGTTGTTGGAAGTGATTCTAAAAGGCAGGAAAATCAAAAGAAAAAGCGGATAACACAAACGTAAACACAAACACAAACGCAATCGAATGAGCGCCAATCTGGGGTGCCACCAACACCCCGAGACTGGCTAATCACATAACCTAATATGGAGGTCATATGACTGTTGAGTATGTTACACACACTAATTCGGCAAATACACAGGGAAATGCAAACAACGTAGCGGATATTTCCATGTCGTTAGATGCCGTGCGCATCGAGCATATTGCGCTGGGGGAAGAAGGCTTGCATTTGGATGCGAAAACCTTAAAACAATTTGGCGTTGAGCCATTTATGCAGCTCACCATTGTGATGCATAATGGCGAGGTGATGATTACCGCCAACCCGCAAAAACAAGCACTCATTCATAGCGCGGAAGAACTGCAATATCGGCAAGATGAAACCCGACAAAATCATAACCCCGCCATTGCAGCGTTATTGTCGTTAGCGGCGTCGATTAACCTATTTCAGCGCAAGCGCGGCTGAACAACGTAAACCGCGTTAATACAAAAAGCCTCGGGTAAAATGACGAGGCTCTCTTTATTTAAATGCGGTATAGCGGTTGCGCCTTCTTAATAATGCCCAAATAAAAAACCTTCCTTTAAAGTCTTGTTTACAGGGCAAGCTCGCGGTTAGTATTAGTGCAAATGCCTTTGGCCTTCAAGTGTTAACGCTTGTGTGCTTTTCAACAATGAAGCTAACGAATACCACACAACAAAACAGCACCAAAATGCAAAACAAAACTAGCCTACGCATCAATTTATTTTCGGAGTGTAACGGATTTTGCCTGAATTAACGCCAATAGAAATTCCAAAAGGTAGGTTGCTGACTAAAGAGGATTTGCCTTCCCAAGCGCAACTTGAGCTGCTGTGGGAAGAGAAGGGCAAAGAGGCGTTAGTCATGTACGCGTGGCGCAATAGCTTGCGCGCGTTACCTTTTATCACCCAGCACGTTGGTTTAAAGCGTATTTGGAAAAAGGATACAACAAAGCATATTGGTGCAGTAATACGCGCTAACGTTTTGCTAAGCCTTATTTTGCGCGAAAAACAGCATGAATATGTTGTTTTTCGCGCCGCCGCCGCCGCCGCCGCCGCCGCCGCCGCCAGAGCCGCCGCCTACGCCGACGCCGCCTACGCCGCCTACGCCAGAGCCGCCGCCTACGCCGCCGCCGCCGCCGCCTACGCCGCCGCCGCCGCCGCCGCCTACGCCGCCGCCTACGACGACGCCGCCTACGCCGCCGCCTACGCCGCCGCCTACGCCGCCGCCTACGACGACGCCGCCGCCTACGCCTACGCCGCCGCCTACGACGCCAACGCCGCCGGCGCCGCCAGAGCCAGAGCCGCCGCCTACGGCGCCGCAAGATCACATATTTATGTAAGCGCCATTGTTGATTTTAATTGTTTAGTGAACGGCGACAGTGTTAATTCCGTATTTTCCAAGCCGCTTTGGCACAATGTTGAAGCATCCGCTCAAATTGAGGCAGACCACATTAAAGCAGTTCAAAACAAGTTCTTAGCCGAACTAAAAGCTATCGGTCTTGGCTTTTTAGGCAAGGATATTGAAGCGCTGTGGCGCAGAGAGCAAGTGGATGAGGAACGATTAGCGCATTATGCCGATACCAGCGTTGGTGAGGATATTTGGGGTAACGCCAAGGCGTTACAGCGTTTTTTTACTGATGGTGAAAAAGTAGAAAATAATGCGGTTAGGGTTATGCTAGTTGGCCCCGGCGGTGCGGGTAAAACTTCGTTAAGGGACCTTATTTTACAGCGAAAAACCAACCCCATTAAACAGGCTACACGCGGTGTTGAACATCACAATCATCAGGCGGTGAAACTAGCGCAGCACAACAGCGCGATTAACTTGATAGACGATAAAATAGCAAAAAAAGCGCGAAATTTAGATTTGTATTTGTGGGATTTTGGCGGGCAGAGTATTTTTCATAATTTGCATCGTGGTTTTTTCCGCAAAGAAAACTGCGTGTATGTGCTGGTGGTGGATAGCCGTCACGAACAAGCGCCGGATGAATGGTTAGCGCAAATTGAAATGCTCATTGGCGAGCATATTCGTCGGTCACAAACGGCATTGAATCGTGATAACGAACCACTTAGCAGCGAATTCGTTAACCAACAAAGCGGCGGTTCCCTGTATCCAGAAACCAATTTAGTGCCTGTGCTTATTGTGACCAACAGCTACGAAGGCATTCATCGCAAACAAAACCAAAGCCGATTACTACGAGAATATCGAGGCTTGTTACAGGAGCAAAACTTTTTTGAATTCCCCTGTATAGATGCCGACAACAAAAACTTCGATGCCTTTATGGCGCGGTTGTTAACGCTGGCATCGGATACCAAAAGCATTTCCAAATTATCGGCAAAGGCCATTAGAAGCCTTGAAGGATTGTTGAAAGATAAGACATTTGTTGGTCGCAAACCGTTTCAGAAAAAGCTTCAAAATCAAGGCTTTGATGTTAAAGAATGGGAAACGATTAAAACTAGCCTTAGTGATTTAGGGCGGCTGGTTGCCGTGGGTAACGACCAATTTTGCCTCGATCCCGGTTGGATTGTGGATGTCGCCTACACTGTCATCAACCACGAACAAATTCAAAATGAAAATGGTTTGATGGCAAAAGAAGCCTTGTTAGATCTTCTCGAAGCCGTAATTGCTGAGCAATTTGTTAAGGAAGATACGGATTATTCCAAGGAAGCAGGGTTGGTTCTGAATTTCCTAGAGGAACAACACGCTACCATTAAACTAGCCGAAGCCGAAAATCCTTATTACTTCTTCCCCGATGCTGCAAAATCCGATGAGCCAGACGGGTTAGTCGAACTTCTTCAAACTCACAAAACCCAAGTAGAAAGTCACAATGCGAAGCACGCCAATGACGCAAAAAACGCGAGTTTGCACCCGTTAACCGTGGAATATCAATTCGCGACCTTGCCGTTAGGTTTTCGCACAAAATTTGTGGTGGCGATTCATCAATCAAGGCAGTTTGCATTGCAACTTCCCGATAATGTGTGGCGCGATGGCTTGCGCGCTAAATACGTTACCCAACAAAGCCAACAAAGCCAACAAAGCCAACAAAGCCAACAAACCCAACATAGCAGCGTGGATATTTGGATTGACTACCAACTGGCAAAACAACACATCAGCATCCGCTTTTTCAACTATCACGATCCAGAACAACTCACTGCGCCAATAACCGCACTGCATAGAATTATTGAGGCATTTAAAGTGGTTGCCGTGCCGATTTTAACCAATGGTCACGCGGGATTAGGGCCTGAAAAAACCGCGCGGTTATTTAGCGATATTCAAGGCTTTAAACAACTAGATGAAGTAAAGCAAAATGGCCTACCGAAAGGGCTAGCGATAACTGTTAATACAGAGGTTAACAACGATATGAGTACAAAAGATTCATATAACAATAATACCAATTCTCAAATAGTCACTGGGAAAAACGCCTCAGCTACCGCCAAAGGCTCTTTCAACCAAACTTCTGAAGAAGACTATAAGCAACTGATTTTGGAAGCGCTGGCATTAGCAAAGAAAGAGCACCAGCAACATGCCGCACACGTCGATAAAATTGAAAACGCGGTACATTACAATGCCAGTGAGGTTGTTAATGATCTTGAAAGTGGTCAACTGACTAAACTGCTCAAACTTGTTTGGGAGCGAGCAAAGGATGTTAAAGATGCCGCCGAGTTGTATGCGTTAACCAGCTCTGCTTTTTTAATGTTGCCCTAGATTATTTTCAAGTTACCGGCAGAGAATTAAGCGCAAACCCTCAGCCGCAAGGAAGTGGAGTGTAAACGCCGCCTGCTTCACTTACTCAAAGGCGCTTGCGCATCGTGTTTTTCAAAGATAGCGCGCTCAGGATTTTTCGAAAGTGAATCAGCCACCGTTTTTGGCGTTTGGGCAGTGTGTAAACGCCGCCTGCTTCACTTACTCAAAGGCGCTTGCGCATCGTGTTTTTCAAAGATAGCGCGCTTAGGATTTTTCGAAAGTGAAGCAGCCATCGTTTTTGGCGTTTGGCTGATCTTGAAATTCACCAATAATTCAACAAGTTAACGGTAGAGAATTAAGCGCAAACCCTCAGCCGCAGGGAAGCGGCCCTTGAATCTACATGTGCAGCGTACAAGGAAGTATTCACAGCGAGTTTGCGATAAATCTCTACCGGTAACTCATAGCCTAATTCGCTGCAAAATAACGGGTAAAGATCTGATTCAAACGCTCAAGCACCAACTTCTGCTCATGCTCCAAGAAAAAGTGCCCACCGGGGAACATGCTCAAATTCATCTCAGGCACAAAATGCTGCTGCCACGCGAGCAAACGATCCTTATCCACCCCCGAATCCTCAACGCCACCAAACACCGTTAAAGGCACATCCAACTGCACATCCCCTTCAAAACGATACGATTCCGACAACGTAAATTCCGCTCGTAACAAAGGCAAAAACAACTCCATTAGCTCCGCGTTTTGCAATAACACTTCTGGCGTGCCTTCTAGATCGCGCAAACGCTCAATAAAAGCATCATCAGAAAGGCCCGTCGTTAATTTATCTAAATCAGGGATTTGCACCGCGCGGCTGCCAGAAGCAATAAAATGTTTCGGTAACGGTAAATCACGTTCAACGCAAGCTAATAGCACTTCAAACGCCACGCGCGCGCCCATGCTGTGACCAAATAACATATACGGCTTATCCAACACGCTTGGAAAATGCTGCATCAATGCATCGACTAAATCTTGCATATTATCGAAAGCGGGCTCAGATAAACGGTTTGCTCGGCCCGGCGGTTGAATCGCGACCACCTCAACATTGTTGTACAAGGTATCGCTCCATTGCCCAAAGGTGTTGGCATTGCCGCCAGCATAGGGAAAGCAAATTAGACGCAATTGTGCCTGTGGGCGCGGTTTCGAAACAACAAACCAATTATTCGACATCAAAATCTCCCTGTTGGCGTACTATTCAGTAATGCCTAACAAATTAAACACAAAGGCATAAGAGCGGGCGAGGGTTTTGTACGGACCAAAACGTCCGGCCTCGCCATAATGGCCCGCATGCATATTCACCGACAGCAAAATAGGGTTGTTACTGGTGGAATATTCTCGCAGTTTTGCCGCCCATTTACAGGGTTCATAATATTGCACTTGTGAGTCGTGCAACCCTGTTGTTATCAACATATTGGGGTACGGTTTGGCACTTACGTTATCGTAGGGGGAATAACTCAGCATGTAATCCAGTGCGTTCGGATCGTTAGGGTCGCCCCATTCATTATACTCGTTAGTGGTTAACGGAATGCTGGAGTCGGTAATGGTCGTAACCACATCCACAAAAGGCACGTGAGCAATGACTCCTTTAAAAAGTGTTGGCGCTAGATTAACGCAAGCGCCCACTAACAAACCACCGGCGCTCGCCCCCTCGGCAAACAGTTTTTCGGCATTGACGTAGTGTTGCTCAACTAACGCTTGGGTCACGTCAATGAAATCGTGGAAGCTGTTCATTTTCTTCATCAGCTTGCCATCTTCGTACCAGTGTTGCCCCAACATGCTGCCACCGCGAATGTGAGCAATGGCGTGAACAAAGCCTCTATCCAATAACGACAAACGATCGGGTCGGAAAATGGGGTCGCTGGTGGAACCATAGGCCCCATAGCCGCTAATCAGAAGCGGATTGGAGCCATCTTTATTGAACAAACTTTGTTTGTAAACCAAGGAAACCGGCACTTCTACGCCATCACGCACACGAATATGCAAGCGCTCGCAGGTGTAATTGTCAGGATGAAAATCCCCAAAAATTTGCTCTTGCTGTTTTAAGGTTTTTTCGCCGCTGGCTAAATCAATGTCGTACACCGTAAACGGAGTGGTCAAGCTGGTGTACATCAGGCGTACAAAGTGATTGTTTACGTCGTAGTTGTCCTGCAACCACACCACGTAATCTTGCTCGTCAAATTCGATGGCAGTGAATTGTTGGCTTTCCAACGATAGCACCCGAACGCGTGTGCGCCCATTGTCGCGTTCGTGAAGCACTAAATAGCCGTTCAGCACGGTAAAATCTTGAATAAATACCGTATCTGAAGGTTGAGTAAGTGCTTGCCATTGTGTTTGGTCGTGATGCTCACTTACTGCCACTTTCATCATTCTAAAATTAGGCGCGTTCCAATTAGTGCGAATGTAAAATTCATCGCCTAAACGCTGAAAACTGTATTCATGATGTGGCGCTAAAGCGATAAAGGGCTTTACCTCTGCGCTTGGTTCGTCCGCCGATAAAATAGAGCAGCCTTTGGTGATGGTGCTGTGATGGGTGATGACAAGGGTGGAATTGTCGCGGGTTTTGCTTAAAAACGTGGTGAAGGATTTGTCTTGCTCTTGGTATACCACGCAATCTTCCGATTGTGGTGTGCCCAGAGTATGGCGCATCACTTTGTAGGCTAATAGCGTTTGTGGATCGCGCTGAATATAAAACAAGGTTTTGTTGTCGTTTGCCCACTCAACATCGCCGTTTGTGCCGGTAATGGCGTCGTCAACCACTTCACCCGTTTCAATATTTTTAACGCGAATGTTAAAGGTGTTACGCCCAACCACATCTTCCGAAAACGCCACCATTTCTTCGTTTGGGCTGATTTTCCAATGAGCACAGCGAAAATAATCTTTGTTTTCGGCTTCGGCATTTTCATCTAAGACCACTTGTTCGCTTTCGGCATTTTCACTGGTTTTACGATAGTGAACCTGAAAGTTTTTACCGGTTACGTACCGTGAAATGTACCAATATTGGCCACGTTTAAACGGAACAGATGCTTCGTCGGTTTGAAAGCGTTGAATGAATTCTTGGAAGAGAATATCTTGAAAACTTTCGGTTTTAGCAAGCACACTTTCCATGTATTTATTTTCGTTTTCTAAATGAGCTAAAACGACCTCGTCCTGACGTTCATCATCTCGCATCCAGTAATAGTTATCCACTCTTGTTTTTCCACCAAACTCAAGTGCATAGGGGCGTTTTTCTACTGCTGGTGCTTTAGTCATTTTCATGTCCCATTGTTAATAAATTGCCATTTTTACGTTGTTGTAAAATACGTAGCTAAAAAACATTAATATCGTTAATTATCATTAATTTATTTGATCTAGAACGGGTTTTACAAGCAGCTAAGTTGCTAAGCTCAAAAATTACCTTTAAGGCAACTAAAGTTCTCTCTATGGTTGACAAATTTAGACACACAGTGTTTGATATGTGTGGGTATCATTTTTTGTCCTCAGGGTATTATAGGCTCCAGAAATTTGAAATAGCAATGACCTGAAATAGTCTGTTTTTTCTTATCTTATAGCTGCCAGATTATGATTTAACTATATGATTTAATGAAATATAAATTAAATTTTTTGTGTTTTTGATGTTTTATTTTGAATAGTTAAGAACATCAATATGGTTTTAGTTGTAGCTAGATCGTTTATCGAAAAAGAGCTGCGTAAATTGATTTAGATTGTAGGAAAACCCCATGCAAACTAACGTAAAAGAAAGTGTGTTGTATCCCGAGAAACAGTTTCCTGTCGTGTTCGAAGCAGAAACGGACAATTTCGATTTTCAAGAATGGGTAGCCACTAACCGCGAATACATTCGGGACAAGGTATTAAAGCATGGGTCGGTGTTGTTCAAAAATTTTGGTATCGATTCAATGGCTAAGTTTGAAGCATTGGCTTCAACAATCAGTCCAGATTTATACAGCGGATATGGCGACTTACCGCAGCGTTCGAATAGCAAAAAGCTCTATAACGCTACGCCTTATACCGCTTCACTTACCATTCACTATCACAACGAAGCGGCACACACTACCAAGTGGCCGTTAAAACAATTTTTTTATTGCATTAAGCCTGCTGAAGAAGGCGGTGAGTTAAGTGTGTCCGATGGGCGCTTAGTGCTGCAACATCTACCGGAAGACATTATTGAGCAATTTGCGACTAAACGCTTGAAATATGTGCGTAATTTCATTCCTTATATGGATGTGCGTTGGCAAGACTTTTATAAAACCGAAGACAAAGCCGAAGTGGAAGCCTTCTGCCGTGAAAATGATGTGGAATTTCATTGGGACGGCGATGTACTGCAAACGGTGCAATATGGCCCTGCGGTGGTATATCACCCAGACACCAAAGAACGTATTTGGTTTAATCAGGTGCAATTGCATCACCCAAGCATGTTAGCCGAGCGCGTTTATAACGGCTTGCATGCAATGCTAGGCTCCGAAGAGAAATTTCCGCGTTATGTGTGTTTTGGTGATGGTACGCCTATCTCACGCGAAACCATGGATCTAGTTGGCAAAGCGTTAGAGGCAGGGTCGGTAAACATTTTAGGTAAATCCGGCGATGTGATTTTCAACGACAACATGTTGGTGGCGCATTGTCGTTTGCCGTACAAAGGCGACCGAGAAGTGTGCGTAGCTTTGGGTGAAACCATGAGAGAAGCGGACCTCGAAACGCCTGCATCAGCCTAAGCGAAGTAAGTATGAGTCAGGTTTCTCATTCAAATGCGGGCTCGAGCGCGAGCCGTTCCCCAACGTCGTTTTACGCTCAGCCCATTGCCAATGATATATGTGTATCGGCAATGGGGATTACTTCGGCGATTGGTCAGGGTAAATCATCGTTTTTGTCGGCGCTGTTAAAGGCTGAACATGCCTTTGGGTACATGCAGCGAGCAGGCCGAGCCTTACCTGATGAGCTCATGGCAGAGGGTGAAACAGGCTTTATTGGGGCGGAAGTTACGCAGTTAATGATGCCGGAAAGTGTGCCCAAAAAGAGCCTTCGCAATATCTCGTTAACGGGTCAAATGGCGCTCGCTACGCTAGATGAAGCGTGGCAAGAAGCTAAATTAGCCGATGTCGATCCGCGCCGAGTTGGGCTTATTATTGGCGGTTCGAATGTCCAACAGCGTAGCTTGCTGGAAATGCAGCAAAAATACGCCACTAAACCCAAATTTATTAAACCCACACATGCCATGACTTTTATGGACAGTGACCTGTGTGGTTTATGCACCGAGCACTTTGGTATTCGTGGTTTCGCTTACACCTTGGGTAGTGCTTCTGCCAGTGGGCAAGTCGCGGTAATTCAAGCGGTGAATGCGGTGATGTCGGGGCAAGTAGACGCATGCATTGCCATTGGGGCGATGATGGATTTGTCGTACTTGGAATGCCAAGGTTTTCGCACCATTGGCGCAATGGGGTCAGACAAATTCGCCGATGCACCAGAATTAGCTGCCAGAACCTTCGATAAAGACCGAAACGGCTTCATTTTTGGAGAAGGTTGCGCCGCCATTGTGATTGAACGCGCCGAACATGCACAACAACGCCAAATCTCCCCTTATGCACGAGTAAGAGGCATGGGCCTTGGGTTGGACGCAAACCGTAATCCAGATCCTTCCCTAGAAGGCGAAAAGTACGTGATCCAACAATCCTTAAACCAAGCGGGTATTGCCGCAAGCGAAGTGGATTACGTTAACCCCCACGGCACAGGTTCCACCATTGGCGACGAAATAGAAATTCAGGCATTACAACAATGTGGTTTGCAACATGCTTATGTTAACGCCACTAAATCCATTACAGGGCACGGCCTTACCGCCGCAGGAGCAGTGGAAATAGCCGCAACATTATTACAAATGCAAGCAGGACAACTGCATCCGTGCCGCAATTTAGACAACCCCATTGCCGACATGAACTGGGTGCGCACTCAAGCGGTGCCGCATCAAAGCAATATTGCGTTGAGTATGAGCATGGGATTTGGCGGCATTAGCAGCGCTATGTGCTTCGAGCGTTGGGGTCCGTAGTCATTTGGCTTGATGGAGCGCCAAGGGTTGAAGTTCCCTTTGCGATTTAGCAAGAGGAATCAGCGACCAAGTTAATGCACAAAAGAACGCAAAAAAGAACGGCAAAAAGAACAAGAATATCCGTATTAATCCTCTGCATAGCAGATGACGTTTCAGGAGTAACACAATGAAAGCATACGTATTTCCGGGGCAAGGCGCGCAAGCAAAAGGCATGGGGGCCAACTTATTCGATGAATTTCCAGAACTGACTAACAAAGCGGATTGCATTTTAGGCTACTCCATCAAAGAGTTATGTGTTGAAGATCCACTGGAACAACTTGGCGACACCAAATTCACTCAGCCCGCGTTATATGTGGTAAACGCCTTATCTTATTTCAAAGAAATTCAAAGCAGTGGTGTTAAACCTGATTTTGTAGCCGGTCACAGTTTAGGGGAATATAACGCCTTATTAGCGGCAGAAGCGTTCAGTTTTGAAACGGGCCTAATGCTAGTGAAAAAACGCGGCGACTTAATGAGTCAGGCGCGAGGTGGCGGCATGGCAGCCATCGTCAATTCAAGCAAAGAAGAAATCGAAGCGGCGCTCAAAGAAAATGGTTTGAACAATGTGCAAATTGCCAACTTCAATTCGCCTAAGCAAATCGTTATTTCAGGTATGAAAGAAGAAGTTGAGAAATTCCAGCCGATTATTCAGCAAGGACGCACAATTTTTGTCGCCTTGAAAACCAGCGGAGCCTTTCATTCACGCTTTATGCAAGATGCGAGCGAGAAGTTTAACACCTTTTTACAAGGCTTTATTTTCGCGAACCTCAACACACCGGTTATCTCCAATGTTACGGCAATGCCCTACAAAAACGGTGAAATAGTGGACAACCTTTCACAGCAAATTACCCACTCTGTGCGCTGGACCGACAGCGTGGACTACATGATGCAGCAAGGCGTAACCGACTTTGTTGAGCTGGGTAATGGCAACGTGTTAACCAAGTTATTACGCGATATTAAAAAGGCGAAGTAACGCGCGTATGTTGGCGTCTTCAAGTAACGGCAGTTTGCCCATCGTGTTCATGTTCTCTGGGCAGGGCTCCCAGAGCTATCACATGGCGAAAGACATGATGCAGGACATTCCCGAGTTTCAGGAAACCATGCAGCAGATTGATGCGCTCATTCAAGCCAGTGGTCGACCTTCGTTACTTGAAAAACTCTACGATCCGGCGGTTAATGCTCGTGAGCCGTTTAACGATATTCGCTACAGTCACCCCGCCATATTTATGGTGGAATACGCTTTGGCAACCGCGCTGCGTGAAAACGGCATCGAGCCAGATATTGTGGTTGGCGCAAGTTTAGGTGAGGTAGCTGCTGCCGCTGTTGCAGGCGTATTACCTTTAGAAAGCGCTTTGCAATTAGTCATACAGCAAGGAGAGTTTCTGTATCAAGCGAGCATACCGGGAACCCTTATTGCGGTGCTTGCAGAACCGGAGATGCAACAGCGTTGCGATATTTTGCGACAGCACAGTGAAGTCGCGGCAATCAATTTACACAACAACTTTTTGCTAGCCGTAACAGAGGCCAATATTCCTCTAGTTGAGTCGAGGTTGAAACAAAGTGGGGAAACCTTCTTACGCTTGCCTGTGAGCATTCCTTTTCACTCCTCGGCTATTGAGCCGCTTCAGCAGCAAAGCACTGTCTTGCTGAACCAATACACTTATTCTTCACCCAACATAACACTGCATTCCTGTGCAACCAGTTTGCCGGTAACACGGTTTGATTCGCAGCATTTGTGGCAAGTTTTCAGGCAGCCAATCAATTTAAATCAAACGGTTTCGCATTTAGAAAATTCAGGGAATTATCGTTACATTGATGTTGGCCCAAACGGCACGTTCAGCAATTTAATTAAATATAACCAAGCGTATTCAGGAAAATCAGAAATTTTTCCAATTCTCTCTCCGTTTGGGAAAGATCTACAAAATTGGGAAACCCTTCTTTTTACTTTTGATTATGCATAATTAATTTATTTACCACCGTTAATTGATCGTTTAATTCATCAAAACTTGCCTAAACTTTTTATGCAAAATAAATCGGTTGAGATAAAAAAGAGTCTCATCTTTTATAAATTCATGATTTAGAAAGAAATGAGAATTTAATTGGGGTCAAAGGTGGGTATTAATATACTCTTTAAGAGTTTAAAAGATATCAAAAAATGTCAAAAGTTATACTTTTTTTATTGACATAGTATCAACTTCATTCGTAAGCTAGGCCAGTAATTTGACCGTAATGCGTTGCAAATTTTAATTTGAAGCTGTCGGTGGATATAAAAGTGTTTCGGTTTTTGCTTCAACTTGTTGTCTTCAATTTCTCAAGCTAGAGGTGGTTAAGTATGGGTATTGCAAGTAAGTTATGTTTGCCAAGAGTATTGGAAATTGAATCTCCTTACCGTTCTCCAAAAGAAGAAAGTAAAGATAAAAGAGAAATTTGGTTAGACACAAATGAACTGCAAAATTCATTTAACGGATTAACCATTGATAGTTCCGAATATAATCTCTATCCAGAATTTCAAGACTTCAGATTACGCCAAGCTTACGCCGATTTTTGTAATAACCATATTAACGCTGATCAAGTGGCGATTGTGCGTGGTGCGGATGAAGCAATTGAAATGGTGATCCGCGCATTTTGCGTTCCCGGCGAAGATGCCGTGGTGGATATGCCACCCACTTATGCCATGTACCGTTTGACTGCTGAAATGTACGGCGTGGATGTGGTGACAGTTCCTCGCTTGAGTTCTTATGCCATTGATTTGCAAAAACTGGCGAAATTAACCCCTGCTAAAGTGATTTTCTTGTGTTCGCCGAATAACCCCACGGGAAATCGCACTAGCCGCGAAGAGTTAATTTCGCTTTTAGAGCACACCAAAGACACCTCGCTCGTTGTGGTTGACGAAGCCTACATTGAATTTTGCCCAGAAAGCACTTGTGTTGACCTTATCGAACAATATCCAAATTTAGTGGTTATTCGCACCCTTTCCAAAGCCTTTGGCCTAGCGGCTGTGCGTTGCGGTTTTATCCTTGCCAGCGAAGAAGTCATTGACATCATTTATCGCGTTATGGCGCCTTATCCGGTGCCAGAACCCGTTACCCAAGTCTCGCGTCAATCCCTATCAGAAGAAGGGCTGGAGCGCATGCAAAGCAACGTGAAAGGCATTGAGCTTGCGAAGCGAAACTTTATTGAGGCCATCAAAGACTTAGCCTGTGTACGCAGCATTATTTCCGGTTATAGCAACTTTTTATTAGTGGAATTTCAAGACGAAAGCGTGGATTTGTCCGTGCTGGAAGACAACCTCATTTACATTCGAGAAGTGGCGTTAGGTCACGGTATTACGCCGATGCACCGCCGTATTTCGATTGGAACAGATGAACAAATGCAGAAAATTGCACAATGTTTGAGTGCGGTTGATGCCCGTTTTGTCGCACAAAAAGCGGCTGAACCAAAACAACAAGAAAAGCAGAAAAATAAAGCTGCTCATTTGGCAACGGCGTAGCCCTAGCTGTTAGTCATTATTGCTATTCATAAAAACTAAAAAATGCTGTAACAGGCAAACAGGCAATATGAAATCTTTTACTAATATCAAGGCATTGGGCACGGTGTCTGACACAGAAATGCGCGATAATCCGCTACTGATGCATCACTGTTTTGAACGGTGGGCGCAACTGCTGGCGGATAGCGAGGCTGTGTTATCTGGTCATCAAACCCTTACTTACGAGCAAGTGAATTCGCGAGCTAATCAGCTAGCGCATTATTTGCAAAGCAAAGGTGTTCAAGTAGGGCAACACGTTGCCATTTGGCTTGAACCGGGCATTGAGCGGATTGTGAGTTTACTTGCGGTATTGAAAACCGGCGCGGTAGTTTGCCCAATGCATCCGACGTTGCCACTCGCGTTGATGGACGACATTCTTAGCCGCATTAGCAGCCCGTTTATACTTACCACGCAAACCCATTTGCAAAACGCCAATGCGTTAGATGCCAAGCAAAAACCGAAAGCGCTCAGCAAAACACAATGGCTGGTGGTTGACTCCTTAAGCGACACGTTAGCACAGCAAGCGTCCAGTAATTTATCGGTAGACATCCATCCGCTGTCACACGCTTATGTGATCCATACATCAGGTTCAACCGGCATTCCCAAACCCGTTGCCATGACGCACCGTGCCTTTAGCTATGAAATTCGTTGGCAAGTGCAACAGTCGCGCAATTATCAGCCGTTACGCACGGCGCAAATCGCTTCACTTGGGTTTGATGTATTTCTTACCGAAGTCATGTCATCGCTTGGTAACGGCGGTAGCTTAGTGCCTATTCCCGAAGCCGCGCGTACCGATGGCGCCGCATTGTTAGCGCTTATCAATGAGCATCAAATACAGCGCATGTTGACCTCGCGTATTGTGCTGCAAGGGTTAGCCGAAGAAGTGGCAAAAGGAGCAGCATTGCCATTATCACTGCAAGAAGTGATGTGTACAGGCGAGCAGTTAGTTATCACCCCAGAAATACGCCAACTTTTTAGCCAAATTCAATGCCGCTTGTATAACGAATATGGCATGTCGGAAAACCCTGTGGTCACTACTTATGAGTTAACTGGTTTGCCAGAAACGTGGCCCGAGCGCCCGCCAGCAGGCATTGTCAGCAGAGATACCGAGCTGCTTATTCTTGATGAGAAAATGCAACCGGTTACACAAGGTGAAGTAGGTGAATTGTATATCGGTGGCGAGTATTTAGCGGTGGGCTATTTAAACGACGAGGAAAAAACCGCAGAGGTATTTGTTGATCACCCTTTCGGTGAAGGCAAATTGCTACGCTCTCATGATATTGGGCAAATGGACGCGCACGGTGTCATTACGCTGCTAGGCAGGAACGATCGGGTGGTGAAAATCCACGGTGTACGCATTGGTTTGGGCGAAATTGAAAGTGCCATGAATCAGGTGAATGGCGTGAAAGAAAGCATCGTAGTGAAAGATGATGATTCCGAGCACGACAGGCTGATTGGGTATCTTGTGATGCACGACAACCAGAAAAAATCCGATACTCAATTACGCAAGCATTTAAGTGCCGTGTTGCCTGCCCATGCCATTCCTGCCGTGTTTCTTCAGCTCGACAACATTCCGCTCACACACAGCGGGAAGGTCGATAGAAAAGCGTTGCCAAAACCGAGCAATGAGCGCCCCGACATCGACACCGAATTTGTAGCAGCCAGTGACGATATTCAACAACAATTAGTGCGCTTGTGGAGCGCTGCACTGGGGTTACTCAAAATTGGCGTGAACGACAACTTATACGACTTAGGCGGTGATTCTATTAGCGCGGCGAAGTTAATCGAAAGTATTAATCAAGCGTGGTCGTTGAACCTCGACACCACAAGCATTTATCAATATCCAACGGTTTCCACGCTGGCAAAACACTTGCGCGCACATTTGGGCTTAAGCCAAGAAAATGAAGGTGTGCAGCCAAGTGCACTTGGTGTCAGGGCAGATGTGATTGCCTCGCGCCGTCAGCGCCGACGTCAAGCGTTTAGGCAAGGGTAGCGAGGAAGCGTCGTTGGGGAGTTATATGATGAACGAAATGCAAAATGCCATTGCGGTTATTGGTATGTCGGGCCGGTTTCCCGGCGCGAATACTGTGTCTGAATTTTGGCGCAACTTAGAACAAGGCGTCGAATCCATTCGTTTTTTTGAGCGCGAACAAGAACATGATATCGACAACGCAAGCTGGAACAATCCGCAGTTTGTGAATGCAGGCGCAGTGCTCGATAACATCGACCATTTCGACGCGGGCCTATTTGGCTATTCCGGCACAGAAGCGGAATTAATGGATCCACAACAACGCGTATTTATGCAATGTGCGTGGGAAGCGTTGGAAGATGCAGGTTACAACTGGCAGAGCTATCCGGGGCTAATTGGCGTTTACGCAGGTGCGGGCAATAGCCAATATTTCCGCAACAACTTGCACGCCTATCATCAGCAAGCGCAATCCAACGATCCAGTGAAATCCATGCTCATGGAGTTGGCAAACGAGAACGACTATCTAGCCACAAGGGTATCTTACAAGTTGAATTTGTCTGGCCCGAGTTTAAACGTGCAAACCGCTTGTTCAACCTCGTTAGTGGCGGTTCATATGGCAATTCAAGCGTTATTAAGCGGCGATACCGACATTGCCCTTGCTGGCGGAGTTCACATCAAAGTGCCGCATCGCACTGGTTATTTGTATCGCGACGAATTTGTGCAATCTAAAGACGGACATTGCTATGCCTTTGACGAACGTGCATCGGGTACCGTTTTTGGCAACGGCGCAGCCATTGTGGTGTTAAAGCTGCTGGAAGATGCCATTGAAGACAGAGACAACATTCACGCTGTTATTCGCGGTAGCGCTATTAATAACGATGGCGCACAAAAAGCAGGGTTTGTTGCGCCAAGTGCAATTGGCCAACAGCAAGTGATTGAAGAAGCGCTTAGCATTGCTAACGTTAACCCAACCAGCATTGGTTATGTGGAAACCCACGGCACAGGTACATTGCTTGGCGACCCCATTGAAATTGGCGCGTTGTCGGCCGCGTATTCCAGTGCTGCTGGCGGCACCGCATTTGCTGAGAAGTGTGCGATTGGCTCGGTAAAAACCAACATTGGTCACTTAGAAGAAGCCGCGGGCGTCACCAGCTTAATTAAAGTGTGCATGGCGTTAAAGCACCAAAAAATCCCAGCCAGCTTGAATTTTGAAACGCCCAATCCACGCATTGATTTCGATAACAGTCCGTTTTATGTGAACACTCAGCTCATTCCTTGGAAGTCCAACGATATTCCGCGCAGAGCAGGGATTAGTTCCTTTGGGATAGGCGGCACGAACGCCCATGTCATCGTAGAAGAATTCATCAATAAAAAATGAAACGTATAGGTTTTTGATTTGGTAACTAACATGTCTAAAAATGAAAAGTTGATTGTTCTTTCTGCACAAAATGCACAGCGACTCTTCGCAACCATACAAAAACTGGCGCAATTTCTAGCGTCGGACGAAGGTGCTCAGGCAGAAATTGAAAACATTGCCTATACCTTGCAAGTGGGACGTGTTCGTTTGGATACACGCCTTGCGCTGTTAGTGACCTCAACACAAGACTTAGCCAACCAACTGAATGCCCTCATCGCACAGCCAAACGATGCCAATGCCAAACCAAGCTGTGTTGCCATGCGTAACGCGGCAACGGTGGACGAAGACAGCCTTTTTGCCACTGTGCCTGTAATTACCGATAAAGCCAGTGCCGCATCCCAACTGAATATGGCCGACCTTTCAGATATTGCGGTACAGCAACTTCACGCAGGCATTCACTGGTTATTGGGTTTAGACGTGGATTGGGAAGCGTTGTATGACGGCGAAACCGCCGCATTACCAAAGCGCATATCCTTGCCGACTTATGCTTTTGCGCCGGATTCCTACTGGTTTGAAGCCGATGCGTCTTTGCTTGCCAAATCGCTGACGCAAGTTAACGACCACGATGCTTTGCCGTCGGCAATACATCCATTAGTGCAACGCAATGAATCAACGCTTTACGACTTGTGTTTTAGCAGCACGTTAAATGCCGATTCCCGTTTGCTGCAAGACTACAAAATTAATGGTGTTCCAACGTTATCCGCTGCGGTGTATTTCGAAATGGTTCACGCCGCAATTGTGCAATTGGTCGGCAAAGAAAACCTAGAAAGTAACCAAATAACCATAAACGATATGGTGTGGTTGCAACCATTTAAAGCGCATGCCTTAACAGCAGAAAACACGATTCGCATTGAAGTGAATTTGATTGATACGCAGCGTTTTGAGGTCGATATTTATCAGCCTGTAGAAGCAGAAAACCAACAAGAAGTCCTGTTTTGCCAGTGTTTAGCGAGTATCACCGCAAAAAATATCGCTCACAATTCGGCCGATATGGATGCCAATTGGAAAGCGTTATTAAACCAAAACAACACTAATAATAGCAGCGCCATATCAACACAGGATATGTATACGCGCTTTGCAGACGCGGGCTTACAGTACGGTCCGAGCTACCAAGGCTTAACTCATGTTGCGTTAGTTGGCGAGCAGGATGCCACGCAAGTGATCGCAAATATCGCCTGTTCCTCGCTAACATTCAGCAATGCAGAGTGCATGACGTTACCGCCGAGTGTTATCGATAGCGCGTTGCAGGCCGTCATGGCGCTGTGCTGGTTTGGTGATGAGAGTGAAAACGCCAGCAAACTAAACAATACGCTGGCCTTGCCGTACACTTTGGATTCATTAGATATTCTGGGCAAGTGCTCAGCAAAAGCCAAGATATGGGTGCGTTATAGCGACGATTTCAATATTGATGAACACGCTGAAAACCTCTTTATCAAGGTGGATATCGACATCGCGGATGTTGACTCGACTGTCTCAGAGACTCATGCCGCCGAGCCACGCGTAGTTGCTAAGCTTCGCGGCTTAACGGTGAAGGCTCATCCTGCCCAAGATCGCTTAAGCTTGGATCAAAATGTGGATTCTGAGGCTCATTTTGCCGAAAAAGCCCCGGAAACAGCCACTTCCGATGCCGTCCAGTTCAAAGAAAAATCACTCTTACTGCTCAAACAATTATTGTCGGAATCGTTAAGTTTACCGCCGGAGCGCATTGATGTTGACGCCGAAATGGAAAAATACGGGATCGACTCGGTATTGGTATTGGCGTTGACTGCAACACTAGAAAAAACCTTTGGTGCATTGCCCAAAACACTGTTTTATGAAGCGAAAACCATTCGTGAATTAAATGAGTACTTTGTTGAGAATCATGCCGAACAACTCCGTGTTTTATTGGGTGACATTGTTGCATTAGAGCAATCTACGCAATCCAGCGCCGTCATGACCGACGATGATGTAATAGAAAACGCAATGGCTCGTCGTCAGTCAACAAAAGCGAATAAGCAAGAACGCGCAACGAAAAATGGACTAATGCAATCTGGTTTCGGGCAAAATCGCATCATTGGTTCAGGCAAAATAGCCATCATCGGCTTGGCCGGAAAATACCCTCAAGCCAATGATTTAGACACCTTTTGGGATAACCTCAAAGCAGGCAAAGACAGCATTACCGAAGTGCCAGCAGATAGGTGGGATCATGACCGTTATTTCAATCCTGATAAAAACAGTGTGGGAACAACCTACAGCAAATGGGGGGGATTTATTGATGGAGTGGACCAGTTCGATCCCTTGTTCTTTGGTATTTCGCCGCGTGAAGCGGAAATTTTAGATCCGCAAGAACGCTTATTTTTAGAATGCGTTTATCAAACCATTGAAGATGCCGGTTATACCCGTGGGCAATTGGCGGCGCGTGAATCGTCAGTCGATGCAAAAACCTTGTCGGGCAATATTGGGGTATTCGTGGGCGTTACCTATCAGGAATACCACCTTTATGGAGCGCAAGCCCAAGAACAAGGGGACGGCATTGCGTTAAGTGGCAACCCGAGTTCTATTGCGAATAGGGTGTCGTATTTCTGTAATTGGATTGGCCCTAGTGTGGCGCTTGATACCATGTGTTCGTCTTCGTTAACCGCAATACAGTTGGCGTGTCAGTCGATCCGCAGTGGCGTTTGCGATATGGCGATTGCTGGTGGTACGAACGTTAATGTGCATCCCAATAAATACTTGCTGTTATCGCAAGATAATTTCACTGCCAGTAATGGCCGTTGCATGGCATTTGGTGAGGGTGGCGATGGTTATGTACCCAGTGAAGGCATTGGCGCGGTATTACTCAAACGCTTAGAAGAAGCCGAGCAAGATAGCGACCATATTTATGGCGTTATCCTGAGTGTTGCGGTGAATCATGGAGGTAAAACCAATGGATTCACCGTGCCCAACCCGCTCGCGCAAGAAGACGTTATTGTTAAAGCAATGGCGGAAGCCGGGGTTAAGCCGCAAGATATTAGCTACATAGAAGCTCACGGTACAGGCACATCATTAGGCGATCCGATTGAAGTTGCGGGGTTGACGCGTGCCTATTCAACACAAACCGATGCCACCGGTTTTTGCCGCATCGGATCAGTAAAATCCAATATCGGGCATTGCGAAAGTGCTGCTGGCATTGCAGGTTTAACTAAGGTGTTGTTGCAGTTTAAACACAAGCAATTAGTGCCGAGTATTCATTCCCAAACCTTAAACCCGCATATCGATTTTGAAGCCACACCATTTGTTGTTAACCGTGAACTTAGCGAATGGAAACCCGCATCACATGACAATAATAAGCCGCTTATTGCTGGCTTAAGCTCATTTGGTGCAGGTGGCAGCAATGCTCACCTAATTGTTGAACAATACATTGCGCAACCTGAGCAAATTCAGCACAAAGGGCCTTATGCCATCGTGCTTTCGGCGCGTAATCAGGCGCAGCTTAAACAGCAAGCTCAACAACTTTTAGATGCATTGGAGTCAGGTAAATATCAGGCGCAGGACATCGAACGCATTGCTTACACGTTACAAGTCGGAAGAGAAGCGTTCGATTGGCGCTTAGCCACAATCGTCACCGATTTAGCGTCACTCAAAGCAACCCTGTACGTTGCACTGGAGCAAGAACAATTAGGCTCGGCGCCTCAAAACGCTCCGAGTGTCAGGATTTTCAGCGGGAAAGTAAACCTCGACGATGAAAGCCTAGCCGCGCTGAAGTCGGAGGAGAATTTTGAGCAAACTCTATCGCATTGGATAGCGCAGCGTGACTTCGACAAGCTTCTGGCGGTTTGGGTAAAAGGGCTGGAAATCGATTGGAATGCACTTTATTCCGGCACGCCTATTCGTCGTATTAGCTTACCAACTTATCCGTTTAATCGTACTCGATATTGGTACGAACTATCGGGGAAAAATTATGTGGGGCAAACTCAGGGAGCCGCGTCTGTTGCAACGAGCCGCTCGGCATTGCATCCATTGTTACATCGCAACGATTCAAACCTCAATGCATTAACCTTTAGCAGTGTTTTCACCGGGGAAGAAGCGTTTTTAAATCATCATCGTGTGAATGAGCAGCCAGTGTTGCCCGGTATGACTTACATTGAGGCGGCTCGCGCTGCGGTAGCGCAATTAGTGGGTGAAAGCATTAGTGAATCGACGCAATTTGTGGTGTCTGATTTAGTTTGGATGCAGCCGTTCATTTGCTCCGAAGCGCACGGCAAAACCTTAAAAGTCAATGTTGAAGGCGTTGAAGTTCATGCCAACGAAAAGCTGGCTTTTGCGGTTGATTTCTACAAAGTGCAGCCTGAAGGTGAAGACTCACTGCTGTGCCAATGTATCGTCTCATTGCATTTACTGGAAAGCCGCGCATCTGAAAATGCCTTGGCTGAATCCAACGTAGCATCAATATTGGTTAGCGAAGCAACAAATGCAGCGTTAGTCATCGACCCTCAACGCTTCTACCAACGTTATCTTGCATCCGGCATAGACTACGGCCCTAGCCATAAAGGTTTAACGCATATCCAAGTAATACAGCGTGATGGTTTACCCGTGCTTTTGGCCGATATTGAATTGTTCGATGATGTGTTAGGCGATACCGCCAATATGATGTTGCCGCCGGGCTTGCTCGATAGTGTAGCGCAATCGGGTTTAGGCTTGACGTGGTTCGATGAAGCCGGCAATGAAAAAACAGATACGCCTTTAAGTCTTCCCTTTGCATTGGAACAAATAAACATTGTCTCGCGCTGCCCACACGCTATGCGTATTTGGGTTAGATACGCTGAAGGTTGTGGGCCTAACGACGCAGTAGAACGGTTGGATATTGATGTAGTCGACAACACCGGGGGAGAAAACCACGGTAAGCTCATTGTGCAGTTCCGTGGTTTTACGGCAAGGGCGGTTGGCGAAAATTCAGCTTTAAACTTGCCTACAAATGTGGATTCTGAGGCTCATTTTGCCTCCGAAGTTACCCGTGTTGAGCCTGAGCCACAGTATGTTTCTGTGAGTGATGATGCGTTTGATCCCATTCCTGAACGAGTTTCAAGCGCTAACAATGTCACTCAGTTGTATCGAAATTTGTGGCGAGAAGTTGATTTACGTCAGGCATCCAATGGCGTGTCTTACTCGCATCACGAATTAGTCGTATTAGGAGAAACCCTACAAGCTGCGCTTTCTCCACTTGAAGCCGATTTTACTTTTTTCGCGATGAAAGCTGCGTTGCCACAAGACAGCGTGCCTGAATATGAAGGGGGCAGTGCTGAACTCGTTGCGGCAAAGCGTTTCACCGTTATCAGTAACGAATTAATTGCATTTTTCCAAAACAAACTTAAAAACTTAGCCAAGGGTAAAACCCTAGTACAAGTGCTGTTCCCTTGCACTACGACGAATACCCAACAGGGGCTGCAAAGTGCCAGCAACGCCAATGCTTTCGCGCAATTATTGTGGGCATTAAACGGCATTTGCCGTACGGTTTGTCAGGAAAATCCACGCTTAGAAGTACAACTGATTGGCGTTGAACAGGTTTCGCATGATTCAGCAAATTCAGCACAAGCGCTGGCGAGCACACTCAAGCTCGTGGCCGATTCGGGGTATCGAGAAGTGCGTTTGGCATCGCTTAGCGATACCGCGTTACCTGCTGCACAAGCACACGATTGGGCGCTTATCGAACAGCTTGATAACAACAACACCGATTTTGTTTCTCGTGTTCAACAACCCGGAAATGTCTGCCTTATCACCGGAGGTGTGGGTGGTTTAGGTTGGCTATTTGCTCAGCACATTGCAAAACACAGCACAGGGGCCGTGCTGGTGTTAACGGGGCGCTCAGCACTAAATGAAAAAGCACAGAGCAAGCTCACGCAGCTTCGAGCGCTTGGCGTACAAGCCGAGTACGTGTCGATGGATGTTTGCGACGAAGGTGAAGTGGTGGGATGTGTTGCCCAAATCATGGCGCAATACGGCAAGCTAGATGTTGTTGTGCACAGTGCCGGTATTCTCTCCGATAGCTACCTCGTTAGAAAGCAGTTAGCCGATGTGAGTCGTGTATTAGCGCCCAAAGTAGAAGGCTTAACTCACCTCGATTTAGCTACGCAAAATATTGACTTAAAAGCCTTTATTACCTTTTCTTCCATAAGTGCGCTGGGTAATGCGGGCCAAGTGGATTATGCCACTGCTAACGCCTTTATGGATTCGTTTTTTGTGCAGCGAAATCAGTGGGTAGCCTCTGGCAAGCGCCGAGGCTTGAGTTTAGCCATTAACTGGCCATTATGGCATCCATCTGTTTCTGGTATGACGGTTAATGATGCGGTTCTAAAACAGATTGAAGATGAAGGTTGGGGGTTATTAACCGGAGATGTTGGGCGACTGGCCTTTGAGAAAAGCATTGAACTTGCCTTACAGCATTCCTTGTCGCAAATGTGGGTGTTTACAGGGCAAAAAGCAATGGTTCAAGGCTTCCTCGCTGAGGCTTTAACAGCGGGTGATGCAGCTAACACCAATAGTAATGCAGCGTTAAGCAAACCAAATCATGTCGAGATTAGTGAGGTGAGTGCGAGCCATGACAGCATGCAAACGCGGCTTATCAGGCAGCTTACTCAACGGGTCTGTGAGCTACTAAAACTTCGTGTAGAAGATGTTGACCTCGATACTGAGCTAAGCGACTACGGTTTCGATTCCATCACATTCACCACCTTTAGCAATGATATTGGCAACGAGTTTGGTATTAATATTCAGCCGACCATTTTCTTCGAATATCAAACCTTGAGCGAGTTTGCCGAGTACCTGCTAGAACAGCATCCACAGGCCGTTTCAGGGGTATTGGGTGAGGCATTGGTCAACACTGAAAACGCAGAGTCTCCAGCGCAAAAAAGCCCAAGTCAAAATGCCAGTGCAGTGAAGAGTGCTCAAGCCAGTTTATCGGATTCATCCGAGGCTGATGTGGGTAACGATAGCAATGCGCTTTTGCAAGCGTTGATCAAAAAGCTAACAGCAGTGGTTTGTGACTTACTAAAACTGCGTGCCGAAGATGTCGATATTGATACCGAATTAAGCGATTACGGCTTCGATTCCATAACCCTTACCACCTTTAGTAATGAGATTGGCAATGAATTTGGCATTAGTGTTCAGCCAACCATTTTCTTTGAATACCCAACCTTAGGCGACTTTGCGGATTACTTATTAGAAGAGCATGTCGCCGAGATGCAAAGTGTGTTTGCTGAAGCTGTTTCTGCAAGTGCTAACTCAACTAATGTCACTGCTGATAGCGCGATTTCTGACACGCTATCAATAGCGAAAAACAGCCGAAGTAAACGTACGCCGCGTGTTGCTCGTGTGAGAAAACCCAGTGTGAACTTAGGTGGCGTGCTTAACGTTGATGAGCCTAGTCATGGGAGTGAAAACAGCAAAATAGCGGTAGTAGGATTAAGCTGTGAATTCCCACAAGCCAAAGATGCTGACGCATTTTGGGATGTCCTCGCGCAAGGTCAGGATTGCATTGGTGAAGTGCCTGCATCGCGTTGGAGTTGGCAGGCAATTTACGGCGATCCGCAAAAAGAAGTGAATAAAACCAACGCCAAATGGGGCGGGTTTATCGATAATGCCGACAAGTTCGACCCATTATTCTTCGGCATTTCGCCAAGAGAAGTGGTGGCAATGGACCCGCAACAGCGTTTGCTTGTTACCCATGTTTGGCATGCGTTAGAGGACGCCGCTATTGTGCCTTCCAGCCTTTCCGGCAGCAATACGGCGATATTCCTAGCAACAGCAAGCAGTGGTTACGATCAACGTACCACCAGTGAAGGAATGGCGATTGAAGGCTTTACCGCTACCAGCATGTCGCCCAGCTTAGGCCCGAATCGGATCAGCTATTTATTGAACCTTCACGGGCCTAGTGAACCAGTAGAAACGGCGTGCTCAAGTGCATTAGTGGCAGCACATCGTGCAATTCGTTGCTTGCGTAGTGGTGAGTCAGACCTTGCCATTGCCGGTGGTGCAAACGTTATCGTCAATTCAGCAGAACACATTAGTTTCAGTAAAGCTGGCATGCTCAGCGAAGATGGTCGTTGTAAAACCTTCTCCAAAGCCGCGAACGGTTACGTGCGTGGCGAAGGCGTTGGTATTATCGTATTGAAGCGTTTGGCCGATGCTGAACGCGATGGGAACGCAATTTACGCCACCTTACTCGGCAGTGCTGAAAATCACGGTGGACGCGCCAACTCACTGACCGCACCAAATGTAAAAGCGCAAACCGCATTACTGGTTGCAGCCTACAAAGATGCAGGCGTATCACCCGACACTATTGGTTATATTGAAGCTCACGGAACTGGCACACCGCTTGGCGATCCAGTTGAAGTGAATAGCTTAAAAAATGCTTTTGCCACACTATTCGAAGGTGCAGGTTTACATGTTAATCAGCACCCAGCTTACAAGAACAAAACCTGTGCTTTAGGCTCCGTAAAAACCAATATCGGGCATTTAGAATTAGCTGCCGGTATTGCGGGCATTATTAAAGTGTTGTTGCAGCTCAAACATAAACGCCTTGTTAAAAGCTTGCATAGTGAAGTTATTAATCCTTACATTGAGCTGGATAACAGCCCGTTTAGAATCGTGCAACAAGCACAAGATTGGCCAGCATTTAACGATGCTAAAGGGCAACCTCTACCGCGCCGTGCAGGTGTTAGCTCCTTTGGATTTGGTGGCGTAAACGCGCACATTGTGGTGGAAGAATACCTTGCGCCTAATCAATCCGTTACAAGCCTACAAGCGCCATTTGCCATTGTGTTATCGGCAAAAACGCAACAGCAACTCCACGCACGAGCGCAACAATTACTCGATTGGTTACACGTTCGTGATTTAAGCCAGCCTCAGCACTTCGCGCGCGTTGCCTACACCTTGCAACTGGGGCGTGAAGCCTATGAATACCGCCTAGGTGCTGTGGTGAAAAACGCCGATGAGCTCATGCAAACCCTGAGTGAATTTTTGCAGGCTCAACGTGATAACGCAGGAAATGAAAAAGCGGCGTTGCCTAACAATTGCTTTGTAGGTCACACACAAAATATTGAAGATGACATTGCGCTATTTAATAACGATGTAGCGCTTCACAGCGCCGTAGAAACATGGGTTGAAAAGCGTCAATTTAACGAATTATTACGCTTTTGGGTGCGTGGATTAGCCGTGGATTGGCGCGCGTTTTATGGCGATGAGCATCTGCCATTGTGCCACTTGCCAACTTATCCGTTTGCACAAGAAAGCTTCTGGGTTGACGAAAACAGAGGGACCGTAAACGGGTTTATGAGTGCCGCAATACACCCCTTATTGCAACACAATCATTCCGATGCCTACGAAGTATGTTTTACCAGTGAATTTACTGGAAAAGAGACGTTTCTTGCCGACCACAAAGTGAAAAACAACCTTGTACTGCCGGGCGTAGCTTACATTGAGATGGCCTTAGTTGCCGCGCAGCAAGCGTTATCGCCGCAAGCGGGGCAAAGCTCAAAGAGCACCTCTACGCAGGCGGTAATATCTGACCTCGTGTGGCAAGCGCCTATCGCAATTTCACCTAATACCGAAGACGATAGCAACGATCAGGCTTCCATCAGCATTGATGTGGTGGTGGATGCCTTATCCAGTGACACGGCAAATATTGCGGTATTCAATACCTATAGCCTTGCGGATGCCTCAACAGATAAGCAATTCAGTGAGTGTCAGGTAGCGTTATATCGAGGTGATTTACAAGCCGAAGCGCTCAACATGGATTGGCATAGCCTCAACCAACTGCAAGCCAAAGGACGTGAAATAGCGGTTAGCGACTTGTATGCGCGATTTAACGAAACCGGTTTAGGTTACGGCAGTGCCTTCCAAGGCTTACAGCAAGTTAATGTGGTGTTTGAGAATGCCTTACCTCAGGTGATTGCGGATATTACCATAGATGATATTCGCCTTGGCAACACTCGCGATATGCAGTTGCCTTGCGGCATAATTGATAGTGCGTTGCAGGCGTCGTTAGGCTTAAGTTGGTTTGATGCTGATGGCAATGTAAACCCAAACACGCCACTCAGTTTGCCATTCTCATTAGCGTCCATTCGCATTCTTGGGCGTTGCCCAAGGCAAGTTAAAGTCTGGGTACGATACAGCGAAGGTTGCAGCCCAGAAGACGCCGTAGAAAAACTCGATATCGATATATTTTCTTTTGATGCACACACGCTTACGGATGCGAGAGACAGCAGCGGCTTTATTGTTGCACAGCTTAGAGGTTTTACCTCGCGAGTTGTTAATACCCACTTTGAAGATGTGCAACATGATGAAGGTACGCCATCAAACATGCCGCTTGAAATGAGTGCGGCGACCTCAACCAAAGCAACCTCCAATGACAACACTGAAGGCAGCGCCAATTCGGCATTGGCAGATAAGGCTTTGGTGTACTTCAAACAACAGGTTGCCAATTCATTAGGCATGTCGGTTGGGCAAATAGACGTTGATGCGCCAATGGAACAATACGGCATCGACTCACTATTAATCATCTCGCTAACGGGCGTTTTGGAAAAAACCTTCGGAGACTTGCCCAAAACCTTGTTCTTTGAAGTGCAAACCATTCGCGCGCTACGCGACTACTTCATGCAGCATAATATGCCCAAGTTGCAGAGTTTATTGGGCGATATTGTTGCGCTTGAGTCAGTGTCCAATGCAGAAGATTCGGAGTTGGCGCTTGCTCACTTAAAAGACTCTGAAAAACAAGGTGCTAATGATGTTGCAGGGTCGCAAAATGCGAAGGAAACATCTGTTAAAGCAACGCTAGTGACACGTAAATTACGTCGCCATCAAGCATTAAAAACCAGCGCTGGTGTACACGGCAAACGTCATCAAAAGGGATACATTGGCTCAGGGA
>NZ_JABEPE010000016.1 GCF_026788005.1 Alteromonas sp. a30 | reverse complement strand
GTTTTAAAAGGGTATTCACTCAGCATGGCGCAGCTAGCTTAGAGTGAAATGCAGCTAGCTTAGAGTGAAATTTGGCACCTGTCATGAATGACGAAAGCGTGTTTTAAAAGGGTATTCACTCAGCATGGCGCAGCTAGCTTAGAGTAAAATTCAGCTAGCTTGCTTCAATCCTGCCCAATCCTTTGAGAAGCATTAACCATGCTGCCCGCTTCGACCAGTAAAGCGCCTACTAAACGCGACCATCCAAATCGCTGGCACTATGACGCTCAGGACATTGCTCAATATCCTCGCCCCAATTACGGTTCACCAACCTGCCACGCTTAACCGCTTCCCTTGAGCCCACTTCTTCCGTCCAGCGAACCAAATTCTTATACTCATGAACTTGTAAGAATTCCGCTGCGCCATACAAAGTGCCGTTCACCAGCGTGCCGTACCAAGGCCAAATAGCCATGTCAGCAATACCGTAATCGTCGCCAGCAATAAACTGATTCTCAGCAAGTTGCTTATCCAATACATCCAACTGACGCTTCACTTCCATCGCATAACGGTTGATTGGGTACTCATACTTTTCTGGTGCGTAATTATAGAAATGACCAAAACCGCCGCCAAGGAAAGGCGCGCTGCCCATTTGCCAGAACAACCAGTTAAGCGTTTCTGTTCTGCCAGCGGCATCTTTTGGCAAGAAAGCATCAAACTTTTCTGCCAGATAAAGCAAAATTGCGCCCGACTCAAACACACGCGTTGGCGGGTTCGTTGTCGTATCGATTAAAGCAGGGATTTTCGAATTTGGGTTAGCAGCAACAAAACCAGAACCAAATTGGTCGCCTTCCATAATATTCACAAGATACGCGTCGTATTCCGCGTCTTTAAAGCCTTTTGCTAATAGCTCTTCAAACATCACCGTGACTTTTACGCCGTTGGGTGTAGCTAAAGAATACAACTGAAAAGGATGTTTGCCTTGAGGAAGGTCTTTTTCGAATCTCGCGCCAGAATCGGGGCGATTAATATTAGCGAATTTGCCGCCGTTTTCTTCGTCAAAAGTCCAAATCTTGGGGGGAGTATAAGTTGGGTCCGACACGTTACACCTCTGTAAAAATGCGTTAATAGGTTGACCAGTGACTTCAAACGCCTTTCGATAAGCCTAACTCGGCGCCACAAACTGATACAAAGCAAAATGAGGTCTTACGATAACGTATTCAATGTTGTGCGTAAGATTGCTTCCTTCTTTTATATAACGCGCTTATTTAATGGCGCTGAATATGCGCTCGAGGCCCGCGTGTTGCTTTTCTGCCGTATCGGCACACAAACTAATTTGGGAGACAATCTCTGATTGCTTTTCTGCTAAGCCATCAATGTGTTGCCATTCTTTGAACAGAGCATTAATTTTATTGATGTCACTGTACTGGCACCCTGTCATGAAATTAAAGGGAAACCACTGCAAGCTGCTGCTCTCTATGCGTTGAGATATTCTGGCTTTATGTTGCTTCAAATAATCAAATACCGCGGATCGAAGTGTTGAGTTAAAGAAAGGAAATTGGAATCGATAATCAATGGATTCGCCTTGGGTATCGTCAGAAAGTAGAAAATCGTAATAAGCGCTGACTTTCTCTTTTGAGTCCACAAATCCAAGCGCATCTATTAAATGTTCTTTCATCAAGCCTTGTGCGTTTTTATAAGCTGCTTGCATGGCTGAGTAGGTTTGTTTATCGGCGATATACGCCAGCACTTTTAGTTGGGCATAGTGAGCAGAGTTTGAAGGTTGAGGCGTTAACAAGTCGGCTTTCTTTTCCCGCACTATTTTCTGTACATTTTCATATTGTAAGTGAATGCCCGCTAACTCCACCCATATATCATAGTTGGCAACTTCGTTTGGGGTTTCCCAATAAATTTCCTGCAATCGCGCTGTCAATTGCTGCGTTAAATAGCGACGAAATTTGGGCAAGAGTGACACTGGAATGGTGGTGTAAAAATGATCAATAAAGCCATTTAATAAGTGTCTTTCCAATTGTGGCTTATTGACG
The DNA here is from genome assembly GCF_026788005.1 of Alteromonas sp. a30. Classification (GTDB taxonomy): domain Bacteria; phylum Pseudomonadota; class Gammaproteobacteria; order Enterobacterales; family Alteromonadaceae; genus Paraneptunicella. Next base: position 109,160 of record NZ_JABEPE010000016.1, on the reverse strand, counting down.
GCATCTTTGAGTAGCGAGACTTCTTGTTTGATGATTGAGGCCAGCGATAATTTGCCTAATTTAGCTAAATGCTGCTGATTATCGAGCCACATTTTTTGAGTAAATTCATCTTGGGATAAATAATAATTGGCTTGGTTTTGCTCAACTAAATAGCGGTAATAACCCTGATGTTCTGGATTCAAAATGAGCAAGGCGTTGTTTGGCAGGGAATTTAGTTGGCTTGTTACTTCAAGAGGCAAAGCCATGCTGCTTTTAGTCAGCAAAAACTGAAAGTTGTGCTCGGCACTTCCTGCTTTTACGCGCAAATGAATGGGGACATGCCACAGAGGAGCCTTTTCGTTGATGGCGTTAGCATTAATAGGAGACTGTGTGAGTGTCCAGATGTTGTTTTCTTTTGTGAGGGTAATCAACGGATAGGCTGGCAAGTTAATAAAACTGTTTATCATTGCAGCATAATCGGGGTTGGCTTTTTGGAAATACGACAATAGCGTTTGGCTTGTTACAGTGCCATCTGCACTCTCTTTTAGGTAAGTGTTTATTAGCGTTTTGAATTCATCCTCGCCAATAAAATGTTCGAACATGGTGAGAATAGCATAGCCTTTTTCATACACAATTTGCCCGTAAGCTTCTACATCGGCATGGTTTTGAATAGCTCGATGTAGCGGCGCTTGGGTTTCATCATCATTAAGTGAGTATATTTTCGCACTTTCACCACAATGCGGCTGAGACAGATACTCAGACGCCAATTTAATAGCAATCCAATCGGCGAACGACTCATTTAGCCAAAGGTCATCCCACCAATCTGGAGTGACATAGTTACCAAACCACATGTGGGCGATTTCATGGGCAATCAAAATCGCTGCGTGGCATTGGGTAGAAGAGCTGAAACGCGATGAAGTGAGCACAGTGTTATCGCCCAAATAAATCAATCCTACGTTTTCCATTCCAGCGTTGGGAAAGTTTGGGACGGCGATAAAGTCCATTTTTTGAAAAGGGATCTCAGTATCAATGTACTCATTGAGTAGGTGATACAAGTCAGTTGCCATTTTAGCTGCTGTTTTAGCTTGGTCGCCCTGACCGGGCATGGTGTAAAAGGAGGAAGGCATAGGTAATCCCTCCACTTTTACGTGATCGAAATGACCAATTGCAAACGCCAGAACATCCGCTGGAATGCGCGCGGTTTGGGCAAAGGTGAGAGTTTGTGTAGCATCGTCGTTTTGCAGTTCATGGGTTATTGGGGTGCTATGCACAACGTCATAACCTTGTGGCAGTGTTAGTCGGAATTGGAAGGATGTTTTTAATCCCGGCTCATCCAATAACGGGAAAAGCGTACGTGCTTGCATGGGTTGAAATTGGCTAAATAAATAGGTTTCATCGTTATTTTGGTAGCGATATAAGCCAGCGGAATCATCCCTTAAGTTCCCTGAAAAATGGATTTCTAGGTGAATCATGCCACTAAACTGATGTGCTTTGTTGTTAGCAAGAATGTGTGCAATATCAAATGTGTTTGCTTGGGAGAGCGATACCTCTATGGGTTTGCCTTGCTGTGATACGCTTATTCGATGTAGCGTCAGCCCTTTGCTATGAAATGAGAGATGCGAGAGGGGGTTTTCTAGCTGCAACTCTATTTGTGTTGAGCCCGAATAAGCATCTTGAGTAGGATCTAATTGCAAAAATACGCGCTGTTGAAGTGGTTTAAGTGCGCTGTTGATTCGGTAATCTTGAGAGAGGAGTGCTGAATTAGATTGAGCGTAAGCCGGGAGCGTGACGAGTACAGAAAGTATCGTAAGTAAAAGATACGAAAAAAGTCGCAGTAACATCCCTAGCCCTCTTTGCTCATGCAATGATGATTTATCTTAGAATAGCAGCAGGTTATCAATAAGTATTTAGCGAGTTCACCGTGTTGAACGTTACTGGAACCAATGCCGTGTTCTATTAGCAAAGTAAACCAACGATAGCATTACAGGGACTTCTACCAACACGCCTACCACAGTGGCTAGTGCCGCGCCGGAGTGCAGCCCAAACAATGAAATGGCGACAGCAACTGCGAGTTCAAAGAAGTTTGATGTACCAATCATACAGGCGGGCGCAGCGACATCATGAGGTAGCTTCAACTTCTTGGCGACAAAGTACGCGAGTGCAAAAATGCCATAAGTTTGCAGTAATAGCGGGATTGCAATGAGGAGGATGTTTTCCGGTTGCGCCAAAATTGTTTCGGCCTGAAAACCAAATAACAGTACAACCGTTAGCAATAAACCGAGTATTGAAAAGGGCTTTAGTTTGCTAGTAAATGCATCAACTTGGTTGTTATCTTGCTGGCTTTTGGCATTCTTTTTATTTAAAGACGCCCGTGTTAATACGCCTGCTATTAAAGGGAATACCACATATAACACCACTGAAAGCAGTAATGTGCTCCAAGGTACTTTGATGTCGGTTACACCAAGTAAAAATGCGGTGATGGGGGCAAAGGCAAAAATCATGATGATGTCGTTAATAGACACCTGTACTAGGGTGTAATTTGCGTTGCCTTTGGTTAAGTGACTCCACACAAATACCATGGCGGTGCAAGGAGCAACACCGAGTAAAATCATACCCGCGATGTATTCATTAGCAGTTTTAGGGTCAACCCAGTCGGCAAAAATGCCTTTAAAAAAGAGCCAGCCGAGCAATGCCATGCTAAAGGGTTTAATTAGCCAATTAATGACCAGGGTTAATATGATGCCTTTGGGTTTTTCGCCTACGCGTTTTATCGCTGAAAAATCCACTTGAATCATCATAGGGTAAATCATTAACCAGATAAGAACGGCAACAACAAGGTTAACGTGTGCGTATTCATATCCAGCGATGATTTTAAAAACGGAAGGAAAAAGCGTACCAAATAAAACGCCAGCACCAATGCTCAGCGCTACCCACACGGAAAGAAATCGTTCGAACAGTCCCATAACTTCTACTCTTTAATCAACAACAAAAATGACTAGGTTTTGACTCCTAACTTGATGAGTGCCTATTTTAATTGGTTCGGCGAAAGCGAGTCCTGCGCTAATGCATTAATAGGCCCTTTAATAGTATCAATGGTTTGACGAAATGCCTCAACTTTTGATGGATCAGCAAGCCCTCAATGCAACCCCAGCGCATTTTCGAAGAAGACTGGGCGTTTTTATCCTGCCGTTGCGTATTGAAGCGGTCATGATCCCCTTTCCCTTGCGTCAGGTCATAAACACATAACTCGCCTTCTGTTGTGAGCAAAACAATGACTTGAGGCGAGCTTCTTCTGATAAGCACTTATAAAACAAATTTGGTTCGGGAGAGGACATCGCATATTTGCAAAAACGAAGGAAAAATATTTCTCTTTGCATTTGTTTCTTTCAGTGATGATTTTTGAATTTTTATTTCTGTTATAAAATTTATATGTAGGTGTATTAAAGTTTCCAACACTTTATTTTATATGGCTTTGATATACTTCAAAAAAGTAACAAGTTTCCTTTTTAATCATGGTATTGCTGTAATTTTTATGTTGTAAGAAAGTTGTATTTTAATAGGTCCATAAAAAACGCATAATGCGGGTGTCTTTGGTTTACTCTTGAGAGTAATAAAGGTTTTGAGGGAGAAAGTAACTTTGAAAAATTATGGTAAAAAAATATCTTCATGGGGTGGTTGTCTTTGCTTTTTACTATTCTCAATAGGTGTTTCAGCTAACACGCCAAATCACGTTTATCAGGCGGTGGATAACCTCGCAAACAACATCGAGGCGATACGAGCTCACTTAAACGTTAACGACACGCCAAGATTGCCAGGTGTGCAAATTGCAAAAACGCCTCTTCATGCATATACCAAAGGGTTAGAAGTATTTGAGAAAGTCATTCGCTTCAAAAAAAGCAAAAACTTAGCGACCATTGTCTTGCCTGATTTTCCAGATAAAGCTATTAAGCCAAGTGATGTGTTAGTGCTGGTGGAAACCATTTCCAAAGAAATTCAACAAGCTTCGAAACAACTGGGTGTTAGCTATGCCGAGCGCGCTAAGCTGCCGACAGGAAAAACGCCCTCCGATGTATACGAAAATATGTGGCGAACGTCTTACTTATTAGATGGTTTAGCAGGCGCGATTAGCCCAAAATACGTTTATCGAAATACCCTAAGAATCGAAAAAGCGTTGGAGGTGATCGCGCAGGAATTAAATACAAAAGTCGATAAGGAAGTACCTGAATTACCCGCAAATAAGAAGCCTGTTGATGCCAATATTGAAGGCTACAAGGTGTTATACAAAATAGCACAGTTGGAAAAACGCCTTAATATGGACGCATTGCGTGTTCCCGGCTTTCCCGCTGGAGACATTTCCCCTTCCGATGTTTACGACACCACTAATAATATTCTTGCTGAGTTAACACGTATCAATTTGTCGTTATCTCTGTCTTCTCCTGATGTGGTTGAGTTAGACGCAGAAACCGTGACCCCTAGTCATGTTGTGCGTCAGTTCCAATCGATCCAACATCAACTCGATATGCTTATCAACTAAGGATTGTTTATGTTTCGCAATATGCGTATCAGCAAGAAAATTGTGCTGGGCATGGTCCCCATGATTCTTTTGCTACTGGCTTATCTGGCCTATTCCAGTGTTAAGTTATTGACTGCTACTGAGCAATTAACTCGCTTAAAAAGTCACATTGGTGAGCAAGCTTCTTACGGTACTTCACTGTTTTTATTGAACAATATCAGTCGACGTGAGCAGTTGAATCAGCAGTATCTGGCAGAACCTCAAAAGCAAACTATCGAGATTATCGGGCTACTTGAACAAGACTTTGCCTTGCTAACCAGTGAACTGGAAAAAAAGCCTGATAATGAGGCGATGGTGCAGGAGCTTGTGGCGGGTGAGCAAGCTTATACTGACCTTTTGAAAAACAAACTTTGGGTTAATGCGAATAAACTCAGCGCGTTATTGGAAGAATATAACAATTACATTGGGCCTGAATTTGAAGCCCAAGCTATTATCGTGCGCGATTTGGGGATAGTAGAAAACGACATCTTAATGACCGAGGTTGGTAGCCGCCTGTCCGCTTCTGCGCTATCTGCCCGTGCGTATTTTAATCAATATATTGCTAATGCAACGGATACCAGTTTGCAGCGAGCGTTACTAGAATTGCTTGCTGCGCGTTCTGCTCTTGAAGAGTTTACCCCGGTAATGCAAGCGGATCCGAAGTTAGGATTTAAACATTTAAGTGAATTACTGAACGATATTGAAGTCATTGTTAAGCAGGGTGAAAAGTACGCTACGAACGTTTCAGTGTATCGTAAAGAAGCAGAGAATCTCAGCAATCAAATTACTAAAAATATGCTCAGCCAGCAGATTTACCAATGGCGGGATTTAGACTATCAAGCCAGCGAAATTCTGTCTTTTGTTAACGCTTATCAAATTCAAAGCATGAGTGTTTTGTTAATCTCGATTGCGGTGGGTGTGGGCATTTTATTGTGGATCTCACGCAGTATTGTTCGAAGCTTACAAGTCTTGCTTCAACGAGTGTCGGAAATTAGCGAAGGCGAAGGAGATCTCACCAAACGAATTGAAATTCAAAGCCAAGATGAAACCGGCATGTTAGCGACATCGTTAAATCGGTTTATTGATACCATTCATGGGATTATCAAAAACGCTCAGCACTCTTCACATGAGATGATCGATAAGTCTACACAGAATTTGGCTTTGGCAACGGAATCGAGTAATCAGTTAGTTGAGCAGCAATCGAAGAACGAAATGATAGCCTCTGCAATTGAACAATTGGCGCAATCTTCCATTGATGTGGCGTCCAGCTCGGCTAATTCCAGCCAAGCGGTAGAACTTACATTCGATGCACTCCAGCGCGGAACGGGCATTGTTGAACAGTCGGTTTCTTCTATTCACCTGCTCAACAAAGAAATGCAAATGGCGTCAGAGGTGAGTCAAGCATTGGCGCGGGAAAGTGAAGAAATCAACAAAGTGCTCATGGTCATTAAAAACATGGCAGAACAAACGAATTTATTAGCACTGAACGCTGCAATCGAAGCCGCAAGAGCGGGTGAGGCCGGGCGCGGATTTGCAGTGGTTGCGGGCGAGGTGAGAACGCTTGCTAATCGCACACAAGAATCCGCTGCCGACATTGAATCGAGTATTGTTCGTTTGCAGACCGAATCTCAGCGCGTGGTGGAATCAGTTACTTTGTGCCATAAGCACGCTGAAATGGGCGCAAATGCTTCCGATCAAACCCAAGATATTTTCCATCAAGTGCGTTTGTCGGTAGAAGAAATGCAAGCGATGTCGATGTCTATTGCCTCGGCGTCGGAAGAACAGTCGCAAGTGACCGAGCAAATTAAGCAAGATATAGAAAACGTATTTCACTTCAGTGAAAACATTTCCAAGGCCGCAGGTGATAGCCAAAAAACCAGCCAGCAATCCAGCCAATCTGCTGAGGACTTGAATAAAGTGTTGAGCAAGTTTGTGGTTTGATGAATCTGTTAGGTTTAGTCGCTGGAAGTTGAAGGTCTATATTCGAATCATCTTCCAGTGATTGCCTCCTCTCCAAATATTCCTTTATTGGGAGTGAGTGTTATCGTAAAGGCACTTTTTTCGACATGATTAATGCATCATTCTTTGGTTTACCTTTTTCCTCTAAATGAATAGCCATTGATAGATACATGATTGAGTTTCGAGCAAGCTTCATCAGCGTCATTAGTCTTGATTTGAACTCGGATTCAGGAATCAAAAGAGAGTGAGTAGACAGTTTTTTCTTCTCATATATCTGTTCATTTGCATCCTTCAATTTACTTTCAAGATCAAGCATCTCAGCTTCCATCTCTGACCTCATAGCACAATTCTTTTCAGTCTTGATCTTTAAATTGAGCTTACGAATTTCTTCTTCATAGCTTAGTGCACTACTTTCAAGTTGTTCTAGCTCCGACTGTAAACGTTCTGCATCAAAATGCAGTAGTGAATAACCAAAATCGTCCGCAATTTTCAATGAACGATGTTCCATAGCATTTCTCATTTCTGAAAAAGCTTTCGCATCAGGATCTAACCATTTAGTTACGGAAGTTGAATCTTTTACATCTCGTATGTCTTTCAAGATATAAAATAGGGCATGAATGAAATAGTTATTACTACTCTTAAGCTTCTCGTGGGGTTCCCACTCTTTTCTGTTTTCTAGTTTCCTGAAAATGCTATCAAAGCTGATCTTATGGTCTTTCCCAATATCATTGAGATCAAAAAAACGGTTCAATAAATAGGCAATCTTGTCAAAGAGAGAATAGAGAGTTCTAAATGCACTTTTATAATGATGGGCTTTTAGATTACTTATAGTATAAGACATGTCGTTTACGTGAGGATATGTTTGATTGAAGAAGTGAGTTTCATCATTGGGAATATTGCGAGCTGAAAAAACAAGATAGCGGGCATAACAGAAGTCATTTTTTAGCTCATCAAAGTTCCCATGATACATAAGCTCTTCATGCATGGATAAAGATGAATTCAACTTTTGCATCACTGAAGGCATAGTCATTATATCTTGGTAAACGATTTGTGATTTGCAAACGTCATTCAAATCATTTAAGAAAAGAACGTTTTTACTACACCAATCGAGATAATCTTGTTGTTCTCTTGTCTCAAATTCATCCTCATGAGACTCAAAATAATCAAACTCCTTTTTTGTAAAATTGTCCTCAAACCAAGACTTGAAATTCATTAGCTCACCATCCTGTGCAAAAGCCTCTCTTTGTTCAGGATAAAGTCGGTCAATATTTTCAAGACCAAGATTGATGAGGTTGTAAGCCTTAAAATAGTGATAAGCACTATGACCCTGATCGTAAAGACTTTGAGCGATAAATAGCTCATTCCTTGCCTTAGCAGTAATCGCAACTGGATTATTTTTGCGTTCAATAGCTTGATCCCAAACAGGAATACAGCAAAAGGATCTACCTTGTGAACTTAAGCAATTTCCCAAGTTAGTTTCTACGCAGCTCAAGAGATATTGCTGCTCGTCAGTTAAATACTTTTCTTGTTGCAGAGCATGGAGAGCTTTGCGATAAAAAATAACTGATTTACTCAAGTCATCAGAAAACCACTCTTGATTTCGATAACTAAAAAGGGTGCTAGCACAATTTCCTAGTAAATAGTAGTAATGAGCTTTATCAATCAGATTTTCAAATTGATATTCAGTGTCATTATGCAGATCAAAAAACTTCCTCAAATCTTCCATATTAGAACTAAGTATTAGTTCATCAGCATGCATAGAAAGATCGATGAGTTTTGCTGCATCTAAGTGTTTTTCAGGCATATAAGATATTTGAAGCTAGTTAAGTATTAAAAAGCGGATTGAGGTAATGTACCTAGCCAAATGGAAGATAGTCCAACACCTGCAATATATAAAATAATATTCACTTAATTTGTATTGAAAGCCGTTCAATACGAATGTACTTTATCCATTACCTTTTGAATCTCCTCCCTATGATGGCAGACATAACGCATCGTTACCCGAATATCACTATGACCAAGTTGCTGTTGCATGATGAAAGGGGATACATTGCTCTGTGAGAGCCTTGTAGCATGCGCGTTATGATTCGTTTGAATTCCCTCGAATTGAGAGGCTTTCCCATTTTGCGTGAGAATAATAGGAATGAACCCATACTGTAAAACTTTTCTGATCAATGACACATTTTCAGTGTTTCATTAAATAAGTCATGCAACAGTGCGTGCACTCATCAGGGAAAAATCCACGGTGATCTAACCCCGATGACTACGTTTCTTTAATAGAAAACAAGGTTGGGCTTAAAAGAATTCAGGTTCAAACTAATCTGACAAGACACCTTGCCTGAACGGATACCTGTTAGATCAGGTTTGAACTTCTGCATGACGACTCACTCTTTAAAGACTGCGCAGTGCTGTTTCCTTTTTAATCCCAACCTCCATAGCGAACGCTAATCCGCACTACTCAACTGCTGGCGTTTCCATAAGAAGTACACCACGGGTATTACAATCAGCGACAGCGCTAACGCGCTCGCCATGCCGCCTACCAGCGGCGCTGCAATTCGGCTCATCACTTCTGAGCCCGTGCCTTCGTGGTACATTACCGGCAACAGACCAATCATAACGGTGGCAACGGTCATCATAACAGGACGAACTCGCAGCACTGCGCCGCTTAATACCGCTTGAATAAGTTCACCTGTGCTGGGTTTGCTGTGACTAGCTTGATGTTGCGCTAATAATTGTTGGTAAGATTGATTTAAGTAAACCAACATGATCACGCCAATTTCCACGGCAACCCCAGCCAAAGCGATAAAGCCAACGCCCACTGCCACCGACATATTGAAGCCTTCCAAGTACAACAACCAAATGCCGCCAATCAGTGCTAACGGTAACGTTCCCATAATGATGGCAACCTCAATAAAGCTGCGGAAGCTGAAGTAAAGCAGCACCAAAATCACGGCAATAGTTAGCGGCAACACATAGGTGAGTTTGTCCTTGGCGCGTTGCAATTGCTCGTATTGCCCCGCCCAGCGTAAGCTGTAACCAGCGGGTAATTTTAGCTGTTCATTCAAAACCTGTTTGGCTTCTTCAGTGTAGCTGCCAAGGTCGGTGTTTTGTACGTCGATGTAGGTCCAGCCGTTAATACGTGCGTTCTCACTTTTAATTCCCGGTGGGCCATCTTCTAAGTAAATCGATGCCACATCGCCCAAGGTAATGTGTTGACCGATTGGGGTGACAATGGGCAGTTGTTCCAGCGCTTCCGGTGAGTCTCGATAGTGCTGTGGATAGCGCATGTTGATGGGATAGCGCTCAAGTCCTTCAACGGATTGCGCGATATTCATACCACCTACCGCCGTGGAAATGACCTGTTGCACATCGGCGATATTTAACCCGTATTGGGCGGCGCGTTGGCGTTTAATGTCAACTTTAAGATAACGGCCTCCGGAAACACGTTCGGAATACACGGAGGCCGTATTGGGCAACTTGCCTAAAATCGCTTCAATATCTTCACCGATGCGTTGAATAACGTCTAATTCTGCACCAGCGACTTTAATCCCGAGCGGGGTTTTAATACCCGTCGCTAGCATGTCGATGCGGGTTTTAATGGGCATAACCCACGCATTGGTTAAACCGGGAATGTTAACTAAGGATTCAAACTCATCGCGCAGTTTTTTACTGGTCATGCCATCGCGCCATTCGGATTTTGGTTTGAGCTGAATGAAAGTTTCAATCATGGTCAGCGGCGCGGGGTCGGTGGCGGTATCAGCACGGCCAATTTTACCAAATACATGACGCACTTCCGGGACGGTGGCGATGAGTTTATCGGTTTGTTGCAATAGCTCGCGCGCTTTCCCAATCGACAGGCCCGGATAGGTGGTTGGCATGTACATCAAATCGCCTTCGTCTAACTCAGGAATAAACTCTGTGCCAATTTTGTTTAGCGGATAAAAGCCGATAACTGCAATGATTAATGCAAGTATTATGGTTACTTTAGGGTAAGTTAGTGCTCGCTCAAGAACAGGACGATACAACATGATTAACAAGCGATTAAGAGGATTTTTGTGCTCGCTTAACACCTTGCCTCGTATGAAATACCCCATCAGCACCGGAATCAACGTTACGGCGAGTCCTGCTGACGCCGCCATCGCATAGGTTTTGGTGTAGGCCAAAGGCGTGAACATGCGTCCCTCTTGTGCTTCTAAGATAAAAACAGGCAAGAAACTAGCGGTAATAATCAGCAAACTAAAAAACAATGCGGGGCCAACTTCAGCGGCGGATTCTGCCACTACTTGCCAACGGTTTTCATTGGTTAGTGGTGTTTTTTCCATGTGTTTATGCATGTTTTCTATCATTACGATGGCACCGTCTGTCATTGCGCCAATAGCAATGGCAATGCCACCTAACGACATAATGTTGGCGTTAATACCTTGCCAATACATGACAATAAACGACATTAAAATCCCAAGCGGCAAACTCACCACTGCGACAATGGATGAGCGAATGTGGAACAGGAAGACGGCGCACACTAATGCCACCACTAATAATTCTGCACCAATTTTCCCCCAGAAATGGTCGATGGCGCGCTGGATTAAGTCGGAGCGATCGTACACGGGCACAATTTCCACGCCTTCGGGCAAGCTGGATTTTAAGCTTTCTAACTTGGCTTTTACCCCATCAATCACCTTTTGCGCGTTCTCGCCAAAACGCATCACTACAATGCCGCCAGCGACTTCGCCTTTGCCATCAAGTTCAGCAATGCCTCGGCGCATTTGCGGGCCAAGTTGAATGTTGGCGACATCACTTAACAATAACGCTTTGCCATTATGTATTTTGCCTAATGGGATGGTGGCGAGATCGTCGATGGAATCAATGTAGCCTGTGGCGCTGATCATGTACTCGGCTTCGGCCATTTCTATCACAGAGGCGCCGACTTCTTGATTGCCGCGTTGTATTGCTTGCTGCACCAAGGATATGGGAATTTGATACGCGCGTAGCTTGTTGGGATCGATCTCCACCTGATATTGCTTCACCATGCCGCCAACCGAGGCAATTTCCGAGACGCCGGGTAAGGCTTGTAGTTCGAACTTTAGAAACCAATCTTGCAGGGACCGAAGTTGGCTAATGTCGTGTTTTCCGGTGGTGTCTTGCAAGGCATATACATAAACCCAGCCTACCCCGGTAGCATCAGGGCCGAGTTCAGGTTTGGCGGCAGTGGGCAGTTTAGGTGCAACTTGCGACAAATACTCCAATACGCGACTTCTAGCCCAATACATTTCGGTATCGTCATCAAAAATCACATACACATAGGAGTCGCCAAAGAAGGAGAATCCACGCACGGTTTTTGCGCCGGGTACGGACAACAGCGCTGTGGTAAGCGGATAGGTCACTTGATCTTCCACTACTTGTGGCGACTGCCCCGGATAGCTGGTTTTTACGATAACTTGCACATCGGATAGATCTGGAATGGCATCTACAGGCGTGTTCTTTAATGTGAAAATACCTAAGCCAAGCACCACAAGTGTTGCAAACAGCACTAAAACCCGATTATTGATTGACCACCGAATAACTTGTTCAATCATGTGCTTGCTCCGTTATCTTTGGAACCAGTAAAGCGGGCGAAGTTCACGATCACGAAGTCGCCATTACGAATCTCAAACACGAAGCGCAATTTGTCGCTTTCGTTTAGTTGGCTGGGGTCTAAGCCTTTATCAAAAACAAATTCGACTGTGGCCGGTGGGCGTCCCCACTTTTCTATCGCACCTCGGTGAATATTGGCCACGCGTTGCTCAATATCCAACGACACTATCTCGCCTTCGACTTCTGCGCTTTGCAGCGGTTCGGACAAATCCGGTCCGCCACTTGAGTGTGAGATCCGCATGAAATCGGAGCTAATGCTGCTTTCGGAATCCAATAAGAATTGAGCGCTGGTGACGACAGCATCGCCCGGCATTAAGCCTTCGTGAATTTCCGTAAATTCTGAAGTCCTGCGACCAACATTGACGGCGATGGATTTAAACACGCCATTGCCTTTGGCCAGCACCACACGATTCATGTGAGGTGTGCGAATAACCGCGCTGCTAGGAACTAATAACCGAGGTGTGGTGTCGTTATCAATAATGTTCACTTGCGTAAACATATTCGGTTGCAACTGATGGTCATGATTGGGGAAGGTGGCGCGTAAGCGTAAGGCGCGGTTTTTAGGGTTTAGCGCCGGATAAATAAAGTCGACTTTTCCGACCCAAATACGGCTGGGGTTGAAATCGGCGGTTAACTCAATGGATTGACCAAGGTGAATCATGCCAGCTTGTTGTTCGAATACTTCGGCTTCCACCCAAATATCGTTCAAATCGCCTAACGTCATCATTGCCGTGCCAGGTTTAACAAAAGCGCCTTCGCGGATGTTAAGCATATCCACGATGCCAGAAGTCGGGGCGTAAAAAATCACGCTACGTTGTACTTGCCGGGTTTCTTTCAGTTTATTGATATTATCCTGTGGCATCTTTAACGCTTTTAGTCGCCCTTGAGCTGCGCTGATGAGGGTTCGGCTGTTTTGATGCAGTGCCAGCAACAATTCTTCTTGCGCATTCACTAATTCTGGTGAATACAGTTCATATAAAGGATCGCCCTGTTTTACGCGTACACCTTCAGTTTTCACATAAAGTTTGTCTATCCAACCCTCAACGCGTGGGTGGATATGGGTGAGGTTATCTTCGTTGTATTTTACGTAACCCACGGTTTGCACTTGTTGAGGTAAACTTTGGGTTCTGGCGTAAGCTACTCGAACGCCGAGGGATTGGATGATATCTGGTGAAATACGTACCGTTCCCGGTTCATCGTTCGCGCCACTTTCTTCATATACGGGAACCAAATCCATTCCCATTGGCGATTTCCCCGGCCCATCACGACGAAAATTGGCGTCCATAGGTGCAACCCAGTAAAGCGGCTTTTTCTCGTCTGAATCGGTGCTATCTTCCCCAGAATGAAAGAGGTTGGAGTAAAGGCTGGTTAGCACGATACCAATGACAATGCCGATGCTGGTGGTTTTTAAAGTGCTCATAAAGTAGGTTCTCCCTGATCTGTATCCGCAAAGAAATAAGCCAATTCAGATTGGGCTTTCAAACGTTGAGTTCGTAACTGAATTAAGTCGATTTGAGCATTGAGGTGATCGATGTGAGCTTGTATCGCTACATCAAAAATACCATTCGCGTGGGTGTAAGAAGAGGTTGCGGCTTCTGAGCGATGGTGCAATTGTGGTAACACGTTTTCGCTGTAAATTCGCTCCCTTTCAAGGAATTGTTGTGTGCGCTGATGCAATGAAAGTGCTTTGGCGATCATCTGCTGTAAGATCAAACGCTTTTGCGTGAGCATGGCTTCTGTTTTCATTTTCGCTGCTGATACTTCAGCGTCTTGTCGAGTTAAATCAAAAACGGGCACATCCAAAGTCAAACCAATGGAAAAGAAATCCGCGCGACTGTTGCCGTTGTCAGTGTCATCGCGATAGGCGTAGCTTGCATTGACGCCCCACTGCGGTTCGTAAACTTGTTCGGCCAAATTCACCTGTGTGCGTGACACTTTCACTTGTTGATCAATTGACAATAATGACGGATGTGCCGCCATTAATTGCGCCAAGGCGGTTTGGTCTCGCTGTGTTAAAGCGCGTAACGCAGCATCGGTAAGGGTGGGAATACCGGTTAAGTCTGCTAGGAAGGTATCGTTTTGGGTTTGCAAATACTCCGGTGTATCGCTAAGCCATTCCCCAAGCCGAGCCCACGCCTCGCTGTACTGACTTTCCAGCGCAGTGAGTTTGTCATCGATACGGGAAATTTGCACCTTGGCATTCACCATGTCTTGTAAACGCGTTTTGCCTTGCGTGGACTCATATCGCGCTTCCGATAAGCGTAAAAGCTCAACGAATAAATGTCTGTGTCGTTGAATAAGGTCCCGTGAAAGGTGGGCTTGATACGCATCCAACCAAAATTGAATCACTTGCAGCTTAACTTGCTCTTGGCGTGTGGCACGCATAAAGCGGTGTTCATCTGCTTGTTGTGACAACTGACGATTTTTTAAAGCAAGGCTTTCACCTCGAGGCAGTATTTGGCTGACGCCAAGTTTGAGTTGTGTCATGTCTTCTTGATCAAAACTGAATCCTGAAGTGGGTAAGTTCAGCAGACTGATTGAGAAAACGGGATTGGGTAAACGATCCGCCGCAGTGGCTTGGAAACGTAGAGCCCTTTCTTGTTGTTGGCTTTGAGTGAGCCAATGATCGTGTTGAGCCGCAATTTCAATGGCTTTTGTCAGTGAGAGTGTGGCAGAAGTCGGAGCGCTAAATAAGCAAATGAACAAAGACAAACTCAAGGTAAGGCTAACCACTAACCACGAGTAATGATGCTGCGTGTATTTCTGTTTTGCATTGCCTTGATGTAAGGGAAACAGGCGTAACAATAGCGAGTGCTTTGAATATATTTTCATTAACATGACTGTTTTCATTTTTGTGTTTGGCGCGCTATCGCAGTCGCTAAAATGGGCGATAAGCGCAGTGACGCACGGTTAAAGTCAAAGGCGTTGGGTTTATCCCAGATTTTGGATAGATCTATCCCGCGTTAAGCAGCAATGGGGGGGCGTTTAGGCAAAATAGGGTCGGATTCGTTCATGGAGAAACGATACACCGAGGAAAATAACATAGGGGAAACTTGAAAATCAGCTAAATGTAGGCGGTTTAATGCGTAAGTTGCACAAGCGCCCGGCGGGCAGTTGCAATCGTCACAGCAATCCATCTTCATTCCTGCTTTTTCCATACCAGAAGCATCGTTTCCGGCTGAGTCTGGCATGGTATGCTCTGCGTGTAACTTGTGCTCCATTGGCATATTAGATGTCATGGAGTGGTTTTCCATCGTCGCCATATTTGAACCAAAACCCATATGCAAACAAGGCATAGAAGCATAGGCAAACGACTGGCTGATAAACAGAACCAGTAATGTTGCTAATGCGATAACCTTGTTAAATTTCAAATGACGGTCACTCTTGGTTGTATATACGTTTTAAGCTTAGTGTAAAGCTCGAACATTAGGCGTTGTATCACTACGCAGATTGGTTGAACTATATCACGCAGCTTTATGGGTACAAAGTGAGTACGGTTACTACTCAATTCTAGCTTACCCCTTATCCCTATATAGAAAGGGGCGTCATCAGATAAATTTCATGTACATTCGGGCGTATATGTTTATGATAAACGCTCTACTTTTTCCCGAATTTATAAATAAAACGGCTGGTTTTGCCTCTTAGTTCGGGGTCAAACACACTTTTGCTTAAATCATCATCTGGGTTGCGCAAATAAAACGCTTCTTCCAACAATTCAAAGCCCATTTGTTGCATTTGATATTTTACAATGTCGGGGTCGATACGGTGAACTGTGTTTGCCGCTTCGTAGCCAGAGCCGGGCTTGGCAAAGTGATCCACAATCACGAAAACTCCATCATCTTTCATCGCTTTTTTCACATGAGAAAGTGCGGCTTTGTAATCAACCACCTCATCTCTGACTTTGCTTGCTTTGCCATTACGCTTGGTTTCGGTGAAAAATAAGTCGTGGTAATTCAACGCGGTGAACACAATGTCGAGGCTGTTGTCAGGTACATCAATATCAACAATCGGCATACCATCGAAACGAGAAACATTGGCGAGGCGATTGTCTTCGGTGCGCTCAATTAGGCCATCTTTTGCGAAGCGCCAAATGACCTCGTCGTTTTGTGCATACACTTTTCCTTCTGCGCCAACGGCGTGGGAAAATAACTCGGTGTACCAGCCGCTACCCGCGAATAAATCGAGAATATGATCGCCTTTTTCAATACCTGTAAACGCCATGACTTTGGCTGGTTTTCTGGCGTAGTCGCGTTTGGCGTCTTCTGCTGGGCGATCTTGATGGCTCAGTAATTGCGTGAGCTGCTGCTCGGTATAAGGTGCAGCGGATAAGTAATTAGATGCCGCTAGAGCAACTGCTGCTACGAAAATTAAGCGCTTTTTCATACATCTTTCCTTTGAGTGGATAGTCGCAAATGGAGTGATACCGCTTAAAGCAGCGGCTCAGTTGTTGCAAAAGACCTGAACAATCGCATTTTGATTGATAATTTTTTCATCAAAGTTGTAACAAAAAAAGAGGCAAGCAGACATCAACATCGAAACTTCACGCCGCGCATGTCATTATGACAGCGCATAAAAATAAGTGTTGTGAAGCACAAGTTAGTATAGAGGATGCAAATGAGAGTATTTTTCGGATTGGTATTCGCGTTCATGTTAACGCCAGCTTTTGCGGATGATGCAAAAGTAAGTTTGTCGGAATATGTTGCTAAATTGCAGAAAAAATCCGGCTTTTACGATGTATTTTATCGAAATGATGACGGCAAGTTGTATTTGCAAATTGATGCAAAGCAGTTGAATCAGCCTTTCATTTTCCAAAGTAGCTTGCCGTTTGGTGTCGGCTCTAACGACATTGGGTTGGACCGTGGTCAACTTGGCGAAACTCGCCTTGTGCAGTTCGAACGATTTGGAAAACGCGTGTTACTTAAACAACTCAATACGGGGTATCGTGCAGCCAGCAGCAACCCAGATGAAGTACAGGCGGTTGACCAAGCATTTGCCAGTTCAGTAATTGCAGGTTTGGAAATTGTACAGGAAGAAGAGGGTAAGTTACTGGTGGACTACACCGCGTTTTTACTTTCGGATATTCACCGCATTAGCGACCGTTTAAAAACCGGTAAACAAGGTAATTATAAAGTTGATAGCAAGCGAAGTGGCGTGCATATCGATAGAAGTAAAGCCTTTCCTGATAATACCGAGCTAGAGTCAATTGTCACTTTTGTCGGCTCGGAAGCGGGTGAGTTTGTAAAACAAGTTACACCTTCGCACGACAGCATTACTGTGCATTTGCACCACTCTTTGATCCGTTTACCCGATGATGGTTATCAAACCCGGACTTTTCATCCCATGTCCGGGTTTTGGAGTGTTGAACATAAAGACTATGCCACAGCCATTGATGAACCATTGGTACAGCGCGTTATCCCTCGACATCGTTTAACCAAAAAAGACCCAAGCGCAAAAGTCAGCGAAGCAGTTGAACCTATCGTGTATTACCTCGATAGAGGTGCTCCCGAGCCAATCCGATCCGCGTTAATAGATGGTGCAATGTGGTGGAATGACGCTTTTACTGCCATTGGCTATAAGAATGCGTTTCAAGTAAAAATGCTGCCAGAAGGCGCAGACCCAATGGATGTGCGTTACAACACTATTCAATGGGTACATAGAGCCACGCGCGGCTGGTCCTACGGGTATTCTGTGATTGACCCTCGCACAGGTGAGATCTTGAAGGGCCATGTCACGCTCGGTTCATTGCGTGTGCGTCAAGACTTACTGATTGCGCTTGGCTTAACCAGCCCCTACGACAGCAAAGACGCAGACATTAGCGCACAGAAAAATATGGCATTAGCCAGAATTCGCCAACTATCGGCGCATGAAGTCGGTCATACATTGGGGATTGCCCATAACTTTGCTGCAAGCGAAAACGGCCGGGCATCGGTCATGGACTATCCACACCCAATGCTTGGGTTAACCCGTGGACAAGTTGATTTATCCAATGCCTACGATACCGGCATTGGTGAATGGGATAAACACGTTATTGCCTACGGTTACAGCGAATTTTCCTCTCCAGCATCCGAAGTAAAAGGCTTGATGGCGAACATTAAAGCCGTGCAGAAAAAAGGCTTGGCGTATATGTCGGACCCTGATGCCAGAAATGCTACCGCTGCGAATCATCAAGGGCATTTGTGGGATAACGGCGAAGACCCCGTTCTAGAGCTGGAAAACGTAATGGCTGTGCGTAAAAAGGCGCTGGCAGACTTTGGTTTAAGCAGTATTCCAGAAGGTGCGCCACTATCGCAGTTAGAAGAAAACATCGTGCCAATATACTTGCTGCATCGTTTTCAGTTAGAAGCGGTGGCGCGTCAAATTGGTGGTGTGGATTACCAATACGAAACCAAAGAGCAAGGCAAAACGCCACATGGCTTAAAAGCCACACCAGAAGCGCAGCAAAAACGCGCACTAATGACATTAATTCAAGCCTTACAGCACGATAATCTTGCCTTAAGCGACGAGTTGCTGGCGTTAATTCCACCACAAGCTTACGGCTTTAGCCGCACAAGAGAAGCATTCAAAGGACAAACTGGGCCGGTTTTTGATGCCTTAAGCGCGGCGGAATCTTTAAGTGCCTATATCGTTAATATGTTGTTAGAACCTTCGCGCTTAAACCGAATGAGTTTGAATCGTGGGGCGAGCTTTGATGCTGAAACCGTGGTGCAAACATTGCTCGATGCTACAGTTAATAAGCACTGGGACACTGACATCCAAAAGCGCGTGAATCATGTTGTTATTAACGCATTAGTCACAGCGTTAGACAAACCTGAACTTGGTACGGAGTCCAAGGGCATTATCTTTAAACAACTGTTGAAAGTAATGGAAGGCGCAGAAAAGCGCGAGCTAAATGGCACACAAATGCTCATTTACGGCTGGTTAGCCCAATATATGGAAAAAGGTGAATGGAAGGGCAAGTTAGCCACTGCACCGTTGCCACCGGGCTCGCCAATTTAATCGGTTTCTATCGATTGAGTTACGGATGGAGTGTATTAGCTAAGTTTGTGAATTGAGAAAGCAGGGCTGTTTTTATAGCCCTGCTTTTTATTGAATCAAATATGTTATGGGTTAGTGAGTAAGAGGTGGGTTGGTTATTTTTACTCTGCTCTTAGCAAAGTCCACAACATCGTTTAGTTCAGAAAAGCTTAAGGCTTTAACGCCGATGTGCTCTATTTCACCCACTATATCGTGGTAAACCTGTGTAAACTCGGTATTCTCTTGCGGTTTTTCAAGGGTGAACAACGCATGTTCCGGTTTGATAAGTTCGTATTTGATTAACTTATCAACACGTTTTATCCACGTTTCACCATGTTCAGCCGCTCTCAGCGCCGTTTGCTGTTCAAATGCGAGAGGTTTAATAATGCATGTGCTGCTCTTATTAAGTGAATTCGGGGTTTCGCAGGTTAGCGGCATTTTGATATCGTAAATACCCGCGTTAAAGGTTTTTTCAGTGAATTTAACGGGAAGCGCCTTTGATAGCTTTTCTTTGAGCACTTTGACCATTTGCTGTTCTCTGTAGTGCTTAGTGACAAAGCTGCGAGCAACAAACCTTTCATACAATGCTTCAAGCGTAGTTACGATTTCCTCGCCATAGGTAATACCCATTTCGCCAAAATGAATAACAGACTCTCTTTTTCGAATGAGTTCTTGGAATCGGGTTACGAGATCTTTGCCAAACAGGTGATGGCTGATGAAATACTCTTGAACTCTATTAAGTTCATTGGTGAACATTTCAATGCCGTTTTTATAGAGTTCGCCGTTCAAATCATCGAAAAACTGCGTCACACGACCAAATTTTTTAGGGGCTAGCTTGAATAGAAACTTGCCTGTTTTGGGCTCAATGATAACAACGCCGATATTGGCGAATTCACGGGTTTCAATGAAAGGCATAAAGCGCACGACTGCATAGTGAAAAACAGCTTTTTTAGTCGCTTTTTTCATACTAGAGCCTCCCAAAATTGATCATGATTGAATTCCTCCAATACTAACCGCAATCGTGCTAACTCACCAGCGGCATCTGGTATTTCGTCTAGCCACTCTCTTGGGAGAGAAGCAACAACATTGTCGAATTCAGCATAAACAGTGTTTAAGCGGGATTGATAGGATGTAATATCGAGCGTTTGTTCAAATAAATCCTGCTGACCTTTCATTAAAAAAGAGGAGACATGTGTGTTTTTAAATGTTGTCAGATCGAAGTCCGTGTCGAATGCTAAATTATGGTCAAACACAACAAGTTTTTTAGTGGTTATATCTTGGAAAAGATTTGGGTTTCCACCATTTTCGGTTAAGTTTCTATCATCGTTTTTAATCCAATAATCAAAAACAAAGAGATCCTGTAATGCAGATTTGTTGGCAATGGTTAGCTCATGATAATTCACTTCATTGAGTGAGCTATGGTATTTGGACGCAAAGGCAATACCAGCACCAAGCTCAATTTGTAAATCAGCATCATATTCAACGAGTTCATCATCGATATTAACAAGCTCAACATCTGGAATATTTAAGCCAAACAGTCGACCTAAATTGCCTGCAACCCATTCATAAACACAGCCTTTAAACCCTGCGTTTAATCTCTTTACAACATATTTTTTGCCCATTGTCACCAACGCAAAGTCTGGGCTTAGTCATACCTTGTTCAAGTGTGCGTTGAATTTCAAAGATGTTAATCAATAGCGTTTATCCTATGGCTATTTACATGGGCTTGTTGGGATTTAGGTTGTTATACAACAACTCGAAGTGGCTATTTTCTGTGCTTTTCGGGCTGTGTGCAAGTTCGAGCGTTAAGTAGGCGAGGGTATTAAAAAGAAAAAGAGATAGAAGTTGGATCGGCTTCTATCTCTTTGGTTAGAACACTTTAGCAAGAAATGTATTTAGCTCATCTTAGACAAAGTGATTCTGAACTATTGCTTAGCCACCCATTGGGATTTGCTGACTAAGGCTAAATTACGGTTAACCAGCCGATTATTGTAGCTTAAAGATTGTGCTGTTTCTAAATCCACCAAGCATGCTTCCGACTTACCGGTAATGCAATTCAGCACGGCACGGTTGTTAAAATTAATAGGGCTTCTTGCATTGGCTTTAACGGCTGCGTTGCAATAGTTTTCTGCTTTTTCGAGGTGATTGGTTGCAATGTGGGCGACACATAAATTGGTGAGTAGTGGCGCTTTCAAGCCAGATGCGGAAGCGCGTGCTAAAGCGGCTTCTGACTTTCGAATACCAGCGGCATAGTTGCCAGCTTCAATTTCTCGCACACCATTCACTTCTTTGGCACTGGTTTTTAACGCTAAATGTGAAGTGTTACTCGCTTGAGCAACGCCCATAAATGGAACAAGGCAACATGTAGTGATTGCTAGCGCTTTAGCGCTTCTTTTGGCGGTTTGAATTAGTAGTTTCATGGGCGTAACCTCAAAACGTAGTTTTAACTCTTTGCAATTAACAAAAAAGCAAGCTGTGCTTTCCGGTGCCAACATTGCTTTTTCCAGTGCCTTTCTTCCCAATCTTTTCAAAGCGGCTTCTTTGTTTGCTCATTAAATGATTAAAAGAGCAGTCACGGCGTTTTTACAAAGACTTAACATTGAGTCGAAAGCTTGAAATCAGTATGGTGATAGTTCTGTGGTTTATGCCTGATGGTTACGTGATGAAATACCAACTTATTTCTAATGAAAAACCAATGAACGGAGTTCACTTATCCAACGTTTAGATAACAAAACACGATTCCTTGTGGATGAATACTTTGTGGATGTGGGGGCTAATCGAATTAGCTATCAAGATAAAGTTCATCAGGTGGAACCGAAATCAATGCAGGTGCTATATCATTTAGCATTAAATGCTGGTGATACAGTAAACCGCCAAGACTTGCTCAATGATGTGTGGCAGGGGCGTATTGTTGTGGACGAAGCGCTAACGCGCACCATTTCCCAATTACGCATTGCCTTTAACGATAATAAATCTAAGCAGGTGATTCAAACCGTGCCCAAAAAGGGGTATCGGTTAGTGCCAAAAGTACAATGGGTGGGAGCGGATTACATACCCAAACCAGCAAATTCACCCAATGATTCGATGCCAACCTTGAAGACTGAGGCTCCCTTTTCCTTAACTAACCAGAGTTCAGAAAACAATATTTCTAAAATAGATACAGTTCATCAAGGGATAGACTCGAATAATCAGGCGTTGTACCAACATCAATGGAATCGGCGTTACTGGGTGTCGTTAATTGCCGTGATCATCGTGGCTTTGGTCATCCTGAATTTAGAATACGAACCGAATTCACCTATTGCGTTGGAGGCAGAACAACAAAAACCACTGACACAAAATAAGCCGAATGCACCCCAAGAACCTTTGTTGGAACGCAGGGATAATGTTGAAGCTAATCAGCATTTTTCACGTGGTAACTATTGGTTGATGAACGGTAAAACCAGTGAGTGGTTTTTTAAAGCAGAAGCTGCGCTGAAAAAGGCCATTGAAAATGACCCGGAATTAGCACCGGCTTATGGGCGCTTGGCTTATATTTACGCTCGTTACAATTATCACGATGTATATATGACCCGAAACGAAGCAGAGTCAAAGGCACAAGAGGCCATTGATCGGGCATTAGCGCTACAACCTAACGAAGAAAACGCCAAGCTTGCTCAAGCCATATTGTTCACATCTAACATGCAATTTGCGCAAGCTAAAGAGGCCCTTGATAGTGTGTTAAATAAAGATGAAGAAAACGAATCGGCGAAAACGAATCAAGGTAGCTATGCTGATGTTGAGGGAGCAAAAAACATTACGGCTTTGTATTTGTACTCTGAATGGGCTCTCGCACAAAATGATGTTGAAGCCGCGTTACGGTTTGCCGAACAGGCGAAAAACGCATCGCCACTTTCTCCTTGGGTAAATGTAAATTTAGCCATGGTGCATTATTGGCGAGGGGAGTTCTCACTCGCGTTGCAATCTGCTCACAAAGCGATTTCAGTTGACCCAAAATATACGTGGGCTTACGTGTGGCAGGCGAAAATCTATCAACAGCAGAATCAGCTTGAAAACGCCATTAATGCAATGCTTGCTTGCATGGAAATTGATAATGGGTCGAAAATTAACAGTGCGTATTTAGGACTTTTGTATTTACAAAACGATGAGCCATCGCAGGCAGAACATTGGTTTGAACATACGGCGTCTTTATATGGCGATTCGCTGGATGCGCGCTTTTGGCAGGGAGCGGTGCGCTTCATTCATGAGAATCAGGCTCCCGAGTTAGGAATGACTTTGTTGCAGTCGCTATCTTTGTTAGATACACCCTTATTTACTTTGTTGCCGAATCTGGCTGAGGCTTTCCAAGTGGCAGATAAACAGAAGGAAGGCATTGCTTTTATTGAAGCTCGTTACCCAGAATTATTTCATAGCACGGCAGTGGTTAATCACCGCAACGTAAGCGCTGCACAAGCTTTCCTGCGGTTAACGGAAAGCAGTACAAATCAGAAGCGACAACTACAAACCCAGTCCCTAAAAGCGAAATTAAAAAGCTTTATGGAATCAGCATTTTTTTATTGACATCTGATCGGCGATGAATAGAATACATCGCCGCTCTAGAGTGCTTTTAAGTGAAACGCTTATCAGTGAAATAGAGCGAAGAAATTCGTGTGCCGACTTAGCTCAGTTGGTAGAGCAACTGACTTGTAATCAGTAGGTCGCCAGTTCGACTCCGGCAGTCGGCACCATTTCTCTCCCCTGTTCTAAAATCCCCTTCGCCATTGTTACCCGTTTGCTTTCGACTCAAAATCTACGTTGTATAATAAGCCAAAAGGATAGCGGCCTTTTTCGGCACGCAAATATAGAAGCGTGAGGGTCAGAATTAAGCCTAAAAATTCAGCGAGTGGCGCAGCGTACCAAATTCCCCACTCCCCAAAGTACAACGGCAATGTGAGGATTAAAGGCAAAGCAAACAAGTAGGTTTTGGCAACGCTAAGGATGCCAGCTCGCTTGGCATCCCCAATACTTTGAAAGTAGAAGTTCACCATTAATAACGGCCCCAGCAAAAAGAGTGCGAGACTCATTATCGGTAATAAGCGGGCGATTTCATTGACGACGAGAGGGTCGCTGACAAACACCTGACCGATTTGGTCGTTAAGCAACCATAAAAATGCTTCTAGAAGCACGCCGTAGCCCAAAGCAAGGCTAATGGCGATGCAAATGCAGGAGTTGGAACGCTGATATAATCCCGCTCCCACATTGTTACCAACTATACTTTGCATGGCTAATCCAAGTCCCATCAAGGGCAGAAATATGAAGGTCATGATCCGAGTGATGACACCGTAAGCGCTCATGGTGACAGAGTAATTTTCTAACTGCCATTGTTGGATACTGAAAATGATTGCAGCAGAAGATAAGGCAACACCAATATAAGTCAGACTTGATGGCGCACCAAGAGACAAAAACTCACGCCAGCGGTTACGTTCCCACGTTAGCGCGAATATTGGTAAATCAATACTATTGTGGCGAGTTTTCCGATACAGCCAAACGATCACAAGAGCAATGAATTGAGCCATCACAGTGCCCCAAGCAGAACCCGCAACTCCCCAATTGAGCCAGACAATAAACACATAATTGAGCAAACCATTGAGCACTGTAGTCGATAATGACACAAGCGCCATAAACCCCGCTTTACCTTCACTTCTGAGGCTGTCGCTACAGATCGCTAAAACAAAGAATAGTGGTGAGCTATAAATAATAATGCTGATGTAGTCATTACTCATTTGCGCTAAAGCGGTGTTTCCTGCGTTTGCAGCCAGAGTTAATGAGCTTCCAACTAAGGTAAACATTGTCATTAACAGGCTGCTTATCACAAATACCAAGGTAATTGCTTGACGGTAAGCCTGCCTTGCTTCCTCGTGTTTTTGCGCGCCAATCAAACGCGCCATCACGCTGGCAAAGCCCGCCGCTGCCCAACTTGATAATGCGACCATCATCATAAAGAGAGGGAACATTGCGGTAACAGATGCCAAAGCTTGTGGGCCAACAAACACACCAATGAAATAAGCATCCACCAGATTCAAAGAGCCACTCACCACCATCATAATAATGATAGGCAAAGCGGTTTTAAGGAAAACGCCAGCAATGGGTTGAGTCAAATACGGATTATTCAATGTTTGCTTAGTCATGAGACTCTGCCTCTTGTAAGGCTAGCATTTCGTGGAATTTCTGGATAAGGATGTCGCGAACCTCTGTTGACCAACGATGGCTGGCTTCGTCAAATGCTGCTAAGTCACATCGATATAATGCTCTGGAAGCCGCTTCAAAACCGCTATCGTCGGAAAACGGAGTCATGAGGTTATAAATCTGATTTTGTTTTATACGCATTTTTTCTTGGATGCTGACGTTTTGCATGGCGTTATCAATGAGTCGTCTTAGCGTGATGGAGGCCCCTCCGCGTTGCACAGACAACCACTCCCAATGTTCGGGTAACAACGTAACTTCTTTTGATTTCACTCCCAATTTTGGACGCCCTCGCTTTTTCTCTTTTGGGGACAGCGAGTCGGATAGCTTACTAATTACCTCTTCTTCTGTGCCGTGCCAATCAATATCAACACGTTTGCAAGCACTTAGCTCAAAAAGATACGGTTCTATCGTGTCGTTAAAAGCTTTCACCTTACGAATAACGCTGATGATGTCTCCTTTAGCGAGCAATGATTGTTTGTAGATCGCAAGATATTCGTGATGCATATTTAATCCTTTATTATTTTACCCGGGTAAAATAGAACAAATATGGCCCAAAGTAAATATTACCCGGGTAAAAAAGAGGAAGGATGTCGATATTGGTTATAATTTGGGGCAGAAAGTAAAAAGGCTCAAATAGAAACTTGAGCCTTTATGGCGTTTACTGAGTGTCTGTTTTCGGCATTTTTTCGGGTTTTGCCATCCATTCCCGACCTTTTAACATACCTTCCCAATATATTGGCGGGAGCAGTTTTTCTTTCAGATACCATGCAAGTCGAGAAGGGCGTGTCCCATCAAGTATCCAAGTAGGAATGCTGGGGAGGATTTTACCGCCATAGCCAAACTCTGCGAGCACCACTTTGCCACGCTCTACCGTAAGCGGACAGCTACCATAACCGTTGTAAATGGCTTTGTCCGTTTGTTCTCCGCGCTCATATAACAAGTTGTTGGCGACAATAGGCGCTTGAATTCTAGCCGCTGCCGCCGTTTTGGCATTCGGTGCATTAATCACATCGCCAAGCGCAAAAACATTTTCATATGTTTTGTGCTGAAGTGTGGATTGATCCACATCGATCCAACCATCCTTATCTACCAAAGGACTGACTTTTATGAAGTCCGGTGGTGATTGAGGTGGGACCGCATGTAACATATCAAACTCTTTTTCTACCAAAGCGGCATTCGGACTATTCACCTGCTTGAATTTTGCCACCTTATGCTTTCCGTCTACGGCAACCAACTGCTGTTCAAAATTCAAACCAATGTTGTATCGATGGATATACTTCATAAGAGCGGGTACATACTCTTTCACACCAAATAACACGCCACCCGTATTGTAAAATTGCACATCAATGCTTTTGAGCTGGTTGTTTCTTAGCCAATGATCACACGACATATACATGGCTTTTTGTGGCGCTCCAGCACACTTAATTGGCATAGGCGGCTGAGAAAAAATAGCCTTTCCAGATTTTAAATTTTTCACTAATTCCCAAGTGTAAGGCGCTAGGTCAAAACGATAATTAGAGGTCACGCCGTTTTCACCCAGCGTTTCACTCAAACCTTCAATTTTTCCCCAATCTAGTTTTATCCCCGGACAAACAATTAAGTGTTCATATTTAACGGTTCGACACCCATCAACGACCACTAAATTGTCTTTTGGAATAAAGGCCGCTGCGCCTGCTTTGATCCAACGCACACCTTCAGGGATGACTGACGCAACCGTGCGTACCGTTTCGTTAGCGTTAAATACACCACCGCCAACGAGTGTCCAGCCCGGTTGATAGTAGTGAACTTCGTTCGGCTCAATAATGGCTACATCTAAATTAGGGACACGAGACTTCAAACTTGATGCTACGGCAATACCACCGGCACCGGCGCCTACTATCACTACCGCATGAGAATAGTCGGCATAGTCTGAAGGCGTGTCACCCCCGTTTTTTAGGCGTCTGATTACCCCGCTCAGGTCGTAACCCGCTTTTTGCGATAAGGCTAGAATTTCTTCAAAACTGTGGGTTTTAACTGCGGCCATTGCCCAAAGTGTGATTGAGCGGGTGCCAGTTCGACAATAAGCGAAAATAGGGCCGGGTAGTGACTGTAAATTGTCTTCAAAGGTTTTGGCGTCCTCTGCGGTGACTTTTCCGCTAACCACGGGTTGATATTCGCTCCTCATCCCTAACGCTTTTGCCTTACTTTCAATTTCTGAAAACGTTGGTTGATCAGGGCCTTCACCGTTTGGACGATTACAAACAATGGATTTAAACCCAGCGGCTTTAATGGCGTCGACATCATCAGGCGATATTTGCGCTGAGACAGCGAGATGTTGAGTGACTGTTGCGTATTGCATAGCTTTCTCCTCAAAGCGCATTAACAGGGATTTTGATAAATTGTCTGCCTTTGGTGGACTTCTCACCAAACTGACCATTGCGTAAATTAGCCTGAATTGAGGGCAGCAGTAATTTAGGCACAGCGAGCGTTGCATCTCGCGCTTCACGTTTTTCTACATATTCTTCAAGCGAAACCTCCGGGCGAATTTGCGTGTTGTTTTGCTTGGCTTCTTTAATTGTCAGATGAGAAAGTGGTTGCTCACCACTTTGAGGGTAATCGTGAGCCAAATAGACAGTGGTCTCATCGGGCAAGGTGTAAAAACGCTGGATGGTTTGATATAAATCTTTGGCGCTTCCCCCCGGAAAATCACAACGAGCTGTACCAAGATTGGGGGCGAATAAGGTATCGCCAACAAAGATTTTTCCATCAACAAGGTAACTTGCACAAGCAGGAGTATGCCCCGGTGTATGCCAAACGGTGACTTCATAATCACCAATAAAGAAGGTATCTCCTTCTTCAAAGAGCACATCGAATTGGCTGCCATCTGGTTGCGTGTCATTAGTGGTTTCGAAAACGTCTAACCACATATCAAGCACGGTTTTAATGCCAGAGCCCATACCAATTTTGCCACCAATGTGTTCCTGCAAATAATGCGCAGCAGTTATATGATCCGCGTGGACATGGGTTTCCAAAATCCATTGGTTGTTTAGCTGATTTTCTTTAATAAACGCAATGACAGCATCGGCACTGTGCGTTTCCACTTTTCCTGAAAATAAGTCGAAATCCATGACGGAATCAATAACTGCCGATTCCTTTGATTTTGGATCGAATAAAACGTAGGTAAATGTTGATGTATTCGTGTCGTAAAATGTTTCAACTCTCATGGGATTCCTCACTACATAAGCTCTTTAGACATAATGAAAACGGCAATAACTAAGGTGAACAAAGCAAAGAATTTTTGCAGTGCGGCACCATCTAGTTTTTCCGCTATCTTCGTGGAGACAGCCATCCCAATAAAAGTGGCTACCAGCATGAGTGGTAACAGAGGCATCTCCAATTCAATTCCAGATTGCAAATCGCCAACAAAACCCAGTAACGATTTCAGGCCGATAATAAATAAAGAAGCACCGACTGCATTTTTCATCGGCATTCCTAAAAACAGCACCAGCGCAGGGATAATAAGAAAACCACCTCCAGCACCTAATATCCCAGTAACGATGCCTACTACCGCACCTTCTATAACGATGAGGGCGATTTTAGGCGACGTTGGTTCAGAAGGAGGGGCTGCTGTTATTGCTGATTTGCCATAAGCTTTTTTCAGCATCATTGCGGCAGATACCAGCATCAAAGTGGCAAATAACACCATGATGGCGAGATTTTTGGTGATTTCGATAGGCGCGGTTGTCAGTACATCGGGAATACTTGGCATCAAATAAGCGCGCGACAGGTATACCGCAATAATGGACGGTATCGCAAACATGATAGAGGCTTTTACATCAACCAGCCCTTCTCGAAAATAACGCACCGCGCCAAAAGCGGCTGTTGCACCAACAATCAGTAGGGAGTATCCAGTTGCGACATCGGGCGTTACATCCATGAGATAAACCAAAATGGGCACAGTAAGAATGGAGCCTCCGCCGCCAATTACACCTAAAACCATCCCCATCAGTACTGCTGCAAGGTACCCCAACACTAACATAGCCCCTCCAAGGTTTATTTCTAAAAGATATATAATATTCCAAACAGAGATTTAAAGTATATTCTAAATATATATTTAATCCATCATTTATCTTAAAATGTACCGATTGAGCCAATCAGTTTTTCCAATTAACCATCATGAAAATAAATTCCTTCACTAACCTAACGTTTCGTGCGCTTATCTATATGGCATTGAAAAAGAAGGAAATTGTGAGAACAAATGAGATCGCAGATGCGTATCAGGTGTCTTACAATCACTTAAAAAAAGTGATGGGAATGTTGGCAGATAATCAATATGTGAAAGGCACAAAGGGGCGCGGCGGCGGTTTTCAACTGGCTCGTCCTGCTGAAGCGATTAATATAGGTGAGGTATTTCGATTAACGATAGAAGATGTGGCTTTAGCGGAATGTTTTGCTTCGCCCACTAACCAATGCGTGATCTCTCCTGACTGTAAATTGCGACACATTCTTCAAGATGCCACTTCGCGTTTTATTGCCGAATTAGACCAATACACATTGGCTGATTTGGTAAAGGGAAGAGAAGGCGCGCTCTCATTGCACCTCGCAATAGATTTCATCGAACTAACATAATTCATCACGCTGTTTCTTAACGTCTTAGTTTTCATTTAGTTAATCATCTTATTAGATTAGCTAAGCTATAATTGATTACTAAAATCGAAAAAAACGATTTGCTAATGTCTATACTAGATGTCCATTATTTAAATGCATATATGAAATGCCTATTTAAGTAATTTGGAGATTTAACATGACTACCGAAACAACCGTAACATTCCCACAATTAAATCAACCTGCTCCTGACTTCAATGCAAAAACAACACATGGTCAGAAGTCATTGGCTGATTACAAAGGAAAATGGCTTGTTCTATTTTCCCACCCAGCGGACTTCACGCCAGTGTGTACTACCGAATTTATCGGGTTCGCAAACGCAAGTGATACATCCGCTGTTCGTGCCACCTTCATTATCGACCCGGAAGGCGTGTTACGCGCCATGGTGTATTACCCCATGAGTAATGGTCGTTCTGTCGACGAATTTGTACGTTTAGTGGAAGCCTTGCAAACCAGTGACACCAACCATTGTGCGACGCCGGAAAATTGGAAAAAAGGCGAGGAAGTGATTGTGCCGCCGCCTCACACAATGGAAGACGCCAATATGCGAGAAGCCGAGGGTTATCATTGTGTTGATTGGTACTTCTGCAAGAAAACATTATAGAAACATCGGAGTGTAAGACTCACTAACGCCAGCTTGTGCTGGCGTTTTACTTTGAGTTTTCTTCAGTTGTGACTTTTTTGCTCACAGCGATGTCAATACGCCATACGTAATCTAATCGTCTTTATCCCGAGTACATCGCTCAACATTTTACGAAGAAAACGCAACATGGCAAAAACTCTGATCGTGGTCGACAACAAACTTAACTTCCCTGCAATTGACGCGGAAGTGATCGACTTTTCTCAATATCTGGCCGATTTCCCAAAACAAGGGGAAGGAAGAACTCGCATCATTAATTTATGCGATACCGAAGGCTATTTAAGTCAAGGTTACTACTGTTCTTTGCTGGCAGAAGCGCGACAACACAAAGTGATGCCAAGCGTCAGCACCATCAACGATTTAGCACAAGCATTGAATAACGATAAAGAGGTGGTGATTCCTATTCCAAATGGCATGTTGAAGCACACCCATAACATTCAAGCTGACAGCTTTTATGTGTATTTTGGTTCGTGTGAAGCAGAGGTATATCAAAAATTAGCGAAACACATTTTCTTGCGTTTCCCTACGCCAATTTTACATGTGAAATTTCGCGACATTAGTGGTCAATGGTTTGCCGAAATCGATCAAATGAGCATGAGTCAGTTAGATGCTGATCAACAACATGTGCTGTTTTCACACCTAAGCCGTTTTACTAACAAAGTATGGCGTAGCTTACGTCGTAAAAAATACCGTTGGGATATGGCCATTTTGGTGAACCCAAAAGAAGCCACGCCGTCGAGCAATAAACAAGCGCTAACGAAGTTTGTCAAAGCAGCGGAACAATTAGGCATTAATGCGGAATTGGTGAGCCACGATCAAATTAACATGCTCAACAAATACGATGCCTTATTCCTGCGTGAAACCACGTCTATTCGTCATCACACCTATGCGCTTGCCCGCAAAGCAGAGCAAGAAGGCTTAGTGGTGATCGACGATCCGACCTCGATTTTACGCTGTTGCAATAAGATCTTTTTACACGATGCCTTTACCTACAACCAAGTACCAACGTTGAAAACCCGTTTTGTGTCATGCTGCAACGACGAAACCCTAGAAGACATTGAAAAAACCTTTAGTTACCCAGTGGTGCTGAAATTGCCGGAAAGCTCGTTTTCCCTTGGTGTATTTAAGGCGAAAAACCGCGAAGAATTAGTGCAATTGCTCAGCAAACTATTGCAAGAATCGGCCTTGGTATTGGTACAAGAATACTTCAGTACCGATTTCGACTGGCGTATTGGCGTGTTAAATGGCAGAGCTTTGTATGCCTGTCGTTACTACATGGCGCGTAATCACTGGCAAATTTACAATCATGCCAGCAAACGTAACACCTCTGGTGGCTTCGACACCTTACCCACGTTTGAAGTACCGCACACCGTGTTGCAAGCGGCAATGAAAGCCTGCCGATTTATTGGTAACGGTTTGTATGGCGTGGACATTAAACAAGCGGACGACCGTGTGTGCGTGATTGAAGTTAACGACAACCCGAGCATTGAACACAAAGTGGAAGATGCATATTTAGGCGACGAGCTTTACATGCAAATTATGCAAGAATTTGCTGACCGCCTTGAAGCCAGAGGCCGATAATGCGCGCTTTATCGTCCTCGGGACAAGTAGAAGGTCAGGCAGTACAACCCATGTCAGAAAGCGAAACAAACGGGCTGGTTTTTCGTCAGGCACAAAGCAAGGATTTAACCGCCTTGGTTGAGCTTGAAGGCCGTTGCTTTAACACCGATCGCTTAAGCAAGAGGCAGTTTCAACACTGGCTAAAAGCCAGCAACAAAGTGTTGTTGGTCGCGGAAAATCACCAAGGCAACATGCTGGGTTATGGCTTGGTGATTATGCGCAAAGGCACACGTTTGGCAAGGCTCTACTCGCTAGCGGTAGACAGTGCCGCGCGCGGCATGGGTGTGGGCAGAGCACTATTAGAAGCGCTGGAAGATCACACCTTGGCATTCAACCGCTTATTTATGCGTTTGGAAGTGGCGAGCGCCAATGTTGCCGCAATTCGCTTGTATGAAAGCTTGGGTTATAAGTCGTTTGGGATTTATCAAGATTATTACGACGATCATTCCGATGCCTTGCGGATGCAAAAATCCATCAAGCAAGCGCACGCGAATAAACACTTAACGTCTTATCCTTGGTATCAGCAAACTACCGAATTTACCTGCGGTCCGTCATCGTTAATGATGGCAATGGCGAGCTTACATAACAACACACCGCTAACGCAGGACTTAGAGCTGGATTTGTGGCGAGAAGCAACCACCATTTATATGACTTCTGGTCATGGCGGTTGCCATCCTATTGGCCTTGCTATCGCAGCCCATAAACGTGAATTACACGCCGAAGTGTATATCAGCCAAGCGCCGCCACTGTTCGCAAATGGTGTAAGGAATATTCATAAAAAACAAATACTTGAAGTGGTAGAGCAACAGTTTGTCAATAAAGCCGAGCAAGCCGGTATTCCAATTCATTACCAAGCTTGCGAGCTAACGCAAATTGAACAAGCTTTAGCAGATGGCGGGCGGGTACTAATCCTTATCAGCACCTACCAATTTGATGGAAAGAAAGTGCCGCATTGGGTCACAGTAACCGCTGTGGATGCAGAATGCATTTACCTGCACGATCCAGACGTAGACCCAGAAAAAGAGTCACCGCTGGATTGCCAACATATTCCTATTGCCAAGCAAGATTTCTTGAAACTCTCGTGTTACGGCAAAACACGACTGCGCTCAACTGTTATCTTGCGTAAGCTCGAATAAAGCCTTTTCTTTCTTAACTTACCCTCGCCTTTGCTAAAAAAGCTCGAAACTGATCTGAACCATTAAAACTGGACACTGCATTCAGCTACACTTAGTGGTTCAAATTTCTCAGGGTTGAGATAGCCAAGAGTGCTTTAAGGCATCGATAACTCAGCTAACCTTTCGTTGACTTGTTCAAAACTCGGTGGATGGCAGCCGGTTTTCTCAACATTCATGGTGGCGGCTAATGAAGCAAACTTGAGTGCATCTGCGAAGATTTCTTCTGATGCTGTTGCTATCTCAAACGCTTGCGTACGTAAAAGTTGGGACAGCATGGCTGAAAAGAAGGTATCCCCAGCGCCCACGGCATCACCGAAGCATTCTGGTGGGTAGCTGTGTTGTTCAATGCAGATGTTTTCAGTCAACAAAAATGCGCCTTTTTCACCTAACGTCAGCACCACAATTCCATTGGTCATCATCGTTAACATCGACTTAGCCAATGTTAATGGATCGCCTTTTAGTCCCATCAGTAATAAGTCTTCATCACTCACTTTCACGATGTCAGCGAGGGCAACACATTGCATGATGGCATCAGTATACGCTTGATGATTTGGCTCTACCCCTAAACGCACATTTACATCCAGTGAAATGGGGGTCCTTTGTTGCTGCAATGTTTGAATGACGGGAAGCAACACTGGCAACATGTGTGGGACTAACGCTAACGAGCCGGTATGAAATAAGCTCAAGTTTTGAGGCAGTGTGGCCAAGAGTTTTTGCGCTGAAATGTCTAAGTCCGCTACGCTTTGCCGATACAAACGATAATCAGGATTGCCCTGTTGATTTCTGTACACCAGTGCCAGCGAAGTGGGTTTTTCTGAGCGATTATTTTCTGGTACAAAAATGCCTTCTTCTTGAATTGACTGATAAATCTGCTTACCAAAACGATCAGAAGAAATGGGCGACAAATAGTGGCTTTCTAAACCTTGTCTCACAAAGCCTCGGGCAACATTGTATGGCGAGCCGCCAATGAAGGGCATAAAGCTGCCGTTATCTTGCTCAATTAAATCGAACAGGGCTTCACCCAATACTGCTACTTTTTGCTTCATCGCATACTCTACTTAGTGGGTTAAATAACAAAGTCAGGCGGGGATGCCTGACTCTACTTAGGTTGAAAATTTTATATTGAAGTTTAGAACTTCACGGCGATCTCGGCAGAGAAACCATCAAAGCCGCCACCAATTTGACCACCTGAATTAGCATCTTCATTTTGGTCTACATATTCCACTTTAACTAAAGTGTTATCGTAGAACCAATATCCTGCGCTCACCTGTATACGATCCAGTGTATCTTCATCATTGACACCGGGTGAATTGTTAGTGGAATTTGCGTATCGCGCTGCCACATAAAACTTTTCTGGAATGATATATTGCGTTGCTTCTACAACGTAAAAGTCAATTTTACTTTCTTGTTTGATGATACCCACAGCCCCGCCGGTTGCACCTTGGAAAGCGGTAATATCACCGTTTACATCAACAAATGAATAATCGTCTTTTGCCGTACCAATACGACCAATCAATGTCGTATTTTCAGTTGGCTTATAACGCACGTTTAGCGCGATAACTTCCAGATCGAGGCCGGGGCTTAATCCCACGTGAGTTTCTCGGGAACTGGTTGCCGAAGCAGAAAAGTTATAGTTTTCACCATCACCAAAACGATAACCCGGTGTTACTAAGCCATCTAACGAAGCAATTTCATCACCAGTAATGTCAACCTGATCGCCTTGGTCTGCTTTTTGATAATTTAAACCAATATCTACACCATAAGATGTTTCGATCGTGCCGGTAACGAACAGGTTATAGCCACGATCTTTCTGGAAAGCTTCACCAAATGAGGATCCTGTCACTGCACCAGATACTCGCCAACTTTCAATGGTTTGGTTAGGTTGGATTTTTGTGTACGCCAACTGTGCGCCAGATTCCGCGGTGGCAAAATCTACAGGAGAGTTACCAATAACGGGGTTACTTTGAGAAACGGCGCCATCTTGGAATCCGGTAAATTGAAAGCTGGATTGCCCAATGTTACCTACACTCAAAATCAACGTTTCATTCTCGGTTTCGTAACCGTTCATCCCTAACAATTCAAAGTCGATACCACCAAAGTCTTGGTTAATGGTGAAGCCAACGTCATCAGGATTACCAAAGTCATTTGGTTCCTCTGCTAAGTCGACATAAGCTCGGATATGATCGGTGATCTGGAAGGATAAATCTAAGTTGGCACGCAAGCGAAGAAAGTTAGATTCTTGCTCACGATCTTCTGGTCGAAAAGCCTCATCTTTCGCTTCAATGGATTGAAACCCTTGTGCCACATAAAAGTTCACTTTTAGTCTATCGTCAAAAAGTGTTGTGTCTGCATTTGCACTGCTACTTGCAAGTAAAAGTGCTATGGCGGCGGCTATATTTTGTTTGTTGAAATTACCACTATTTTTGTTCATAACTTAACTCGGCTGTGTTGCTGAAATATCAAAGCAACATTTTTTAAACATATTGCTTACATTTACTTCATCACAACCTGAGCAAATCGAACAAATACGCATACAAGCTTGTTTCAATACTATTTTGCCAAATTAGGCTAAATATTCAGGAAATATACGGCATTTATGACAAGAAAATAAGTGTGTAAAAAAAAGCGCTTGACACTTACAAAATAGAACGGATATATTTTTACTCAAATTAAGATTCACAATCCTTTAACAAAGGGTTGAATAACAAACAAAAACGATGTTGACAAAACGCAAAATCAAACCAGAAGTCGAATGCGTTTCGCAGTTCTCAACCGATTCTATTCGTTACCTCCAGCATGGGTATCCAAGCGAACTGGTGCGTTGGCATTGTCATGAAGAATACGAATTGCACTATATCGTTGAAACCCGTGGAAAAGCCTTTATTGGCGACTACATTGGTAATTTCTCGCCGCACAGTTTGTTTCTGGTTGGTCCCAATCTTCCCCACAATTGGATAAGCGAAATCGACTCAGATAAACACGTTCCCGTACGCGATTTAGTGGTTAACTTTAGCCATGATTTTGTGCTCAATTGCGAATCGAATTTTCCAGAAATGCAGAGCCTTCGTGGGCTATGGGAAAATGCTAAATACGGCATTGAGTTTTTAGACCCTGTGGTTATTGACGCGGCGCACCAGTATTTTCGAGAAGTGGGGAAATACTCAGGCTTCAAACGTCTTACCCGCTTTTGGAGTTTAATGGAGCTGCTGTCTACGTGTTCACAAACTCGAATGCTCTCTCGCGCTTCGCGTCACTCCAGCATCGACAAAAAAGTATTGAAGCAAATTAGCCTAGCCATTACCTATATCACCGATAACCTCGACGCCAATATTACCCAAGAAGAAGTGGCCAAATTAGTGAATATGGGCACGACTTATTTTTCAAAAGTATTTAAGAAAACCACAGGACATGGGTTTGTCAGATTCGTAAATGGTTGTCGTATTGATATGGCATGTGAGCTGTTAACACATAGCGAAGAGCCAATAACCGAAATTTGTTTCAAAGTAGGATTTAACAACATCTCTAATTTTAATCGGCAGTTTTTTAGCTTGAAAGGCATGACACCTTCAGATTATCGAAAGTCTGCTTTAGAAGGCATTTACCAAACAGTGAATTAACTCTCTACCTTTTAATTGTCTATGTAGCAAGGGGTAACTTTTGTTATCACTGTATTTTTTTTGAATTTTTAATCCCGATTAGCCTGAGCTTTCCCGTAAAAATTGGCAAAAAAGTACATGTTATTTTTTTGTTATGTATTTGTTTCCATGTTGTATCTCCAGTTTAATGTAATCAAGAACGCGATGGCCCAATGTCAGTTTGCGGCCAAGCAAAATAATTAATGGAGATGTCACCATGAAAAAACTGATTAAAAATGTCGCGCTAGCTGCTGTTGCTGCGTCATTGTTCCCTCAGGCGCTTGCTGCCCAAGCTAAGGTAACAATCGGTACGGTAAATAACGCTGATATGATCCGTATGCAAAAGCTGTCGGAAGTGTTTGAAAAAGAAAATCCAGACATTGATTTAGACTGGGTTATTTTGGAAGAAAATACCTTGCGTCAGCGTTTAACCACGGATATTGCGACCCAAGGTGGCCAATTTGATGTGGTGACGATTGGCATGTATGAAACACCCATTTGGGGGGCAAAAGGCTGGTTGGAAAAGCTAGAAAATTTGCCAGCTAGCTACGACATAGATGATGTATTTCCATCGGTAAAAGAAGGTTTGTCTGTTGATGGAACCTTGTATGCATTGCCGTTTTACGGTGAAGGTTCC
This sequence comes from Alteromonas sp. a30, assembly GCF_026788005.1. Classification (GTDB taxonomy): domain Bacteria; phylum Pseudomonadota; class Gammaproteobacteria; order Enterobacterales; family Alteromonadaceae; genus Paraneptunicella. Next base: position 71,452 of record NZ_JABEPE010000016.1, on the reverse strand, counting down.
ATGACCTATTACCGCACCGATCTCTTCGAGAAACACGCATTAACCATGCCGCAACAACCCTCTTGGGATCAAATGATGGACTTTGCCAAAAAGCTACACGATCCCGACAATGGCGTATACGGCATGTGCTTGCGTGGGAAAGCCGGTTGGGGCGAAAACATGGCATTAATGACAACCATCGCTAATGCCTTTGGCGCTCGTTGGTTTGACCAAAAATGGAAGCCGGAATTAGACCAAAAAGCGTGGAAAGAGGCGATGCAGTTTTACGTCGATTTACTGGGTCAATATGGGCCTCCTGGTGCGTCATCCAACGGTTTTAACGAAAACTTAGCGTTGTTCAATAGTGGTAAATGCGCCATGTGGGTGGATGCGACGGTTGCAGGTAGTTTCCTGACCGATTCATCACAAAGTGTTGTTGCCGACAAAGTGGGTTTCTCACTCGCGCCATCGCAAAAAACCCGACAGGGTGCTAGTTGGCTGTGGGCGTGGGGATTAGCCATTCCTAAAACCTCAGATGCGAAAACTGCGGCACAAAAATTCACTCTTTGGGCAACCTCAAAAAAGTACGCGCAACTTGTTGCTGAAACGCACGGTGTTGCAGCTATGCCGCCGGGGACGCGTCAATCGACTTACGCCAATGCAGAGTATTTGGAAAAAGCGCCGTTCGCCAAAATGACTTTGTTATCCATGGAAAAAGCCGATCCCAAAAAACCCTCAATGCATCCGGTTCCTTATGTCGGCATACAATTCGCTGCCATTCCAGAGTTTCAGTCTATTGCAACACAGGTGGGCAAATTCTTATCAGGGGCATTGGCCGGTTCGATGACCGTTGAGCAAGCGGCTAAAAGCTCGCAACGCGCTACAGAGCGTGTCATGAAACGTGCGCGTTATTATCGCTAACGCTGCATTGCACACTTAATAACTATCACTTTTCGCGCAAATGTCCGAGCCAGTATCAACCCGATATTGGCTCCCCAACAAGGTTACTGACATGAGCTCACACGTTTCTAATCACGCAAAAAATAGCACTCACTGGATGAGTCGTTTATTAGTGATGCCATCGGTCTCCATGCTCTTATTATGGATGATAATTCCACTGGCGATGACACTGTACTTTTCAACAATACAGTACAACTTGCTGTATCCAGAAGATAACGCATTCGTTGGCTTTGAGAATTACAGCTATTTTATTGAAGACCCAGGTTTTTGGCCGGGTATTAGCAATACACTGATTTTAGTCGGCTCGGTATTACTGATTACCGTTGTTTTAGGCACTCTTATTTCGGTTTTAGTTAATACGCCGTTTTGGGGACAAGGTATTGTTCGTATCTTGCTGATTTCTCCCTTTTTCATCATGCCAACGGTTAACGCATTGGTTTGGAAAAACCTGCTTTTGCATCCTGTTTCTGGCGTTTTCGCACACGTTTGGCGCTTTTTTGGAGCTGAACCTGTTGACTGGTTCGCCCAATATCCGCTGTTCTCCATCATTATGATTGTATCGTGGCAATGGTTGCCATTTGCCATCTTGTTGTTAATGACAGCGTTGCAATCGTTAGATCAAGAACAACAAGAAGCCGCCCGGCTTGACGGTGCCGGAATTTGGTCAATTTTCTATCATCTTACTTTGCCGCATTTGGCGCGTCCGATTACGGTTGTGATCATGATCGAAACCATTTTCTTACTGTCGTTGTTTGCCGAGATATTCACTACAACAGGGGGCGGTCCGGGTTATGAAACGACAAACTTAGCCTACCTGATTTATGACCAAGCCTTGCTGCAATACGACGTTGGAATGGCATCTGCTGGTGGCGTTGTTGCTGTTGTACTGGCTAACATCGCCGCGTTTTTCCTCATCCGTGCTGTAGGCAAAAGCCTCACCGATCACAAATAAGGATGTCGCTATGCATTTAACACTTCGTCATCAAAAACAACTTAAAACGCTGGTTATTGGGGCGCTCGCTTGGGGTATCGCATTGTTGCTGTTTTTTCCCATTTTTTGGATGTTGCTCACCAGCTTTAAAACAGAAATCGAAGCCTTTTCCACGCCGCCGAGCTTTTTGTTTACACCCACATTAGAAAACTATCTCACTATTAATGAGCGTAGCGACTATTTCCACTTTGCGTGGAACTCCGTGGTGGTTTCTGTGCTTTCTACTTTATTGGGGATGCTAGTAGCTGTCCCAGCGGCTTACTCCATGGCGTTCTTTGAAACCAAGCGCACAAAGTCGACCTTATTGTGGATGTTATCCACCAAAATGCTGCCACCTGTTGGGGTGCTTGTTCCCATCTATTTACTGGTTAAAGATGCAGGATTATTGGATACCAAAGCGGCGTTAATCGTAATTTACACCTTGATTAACCTGCCCATTATGGTGTGGATGATTTACACCTACTTTAAGGAAATTCCGAAAGACATTTTGGAAGCAGCACGCATGGATGGCGCAACCTTGTTGCAAGAGGTCACTTCGGTATTGCTTCCCATGAGTAAAGGCGGTTTAGCCTCGACCATTTTGCTGTCGTTAATTTTGTGTTGGAACGAAGCATTTTGGTCACTCAATTTAACGTCTTCAGAAGCTGCGCCACTGACCGCATTAGTCGCTTCCTATTCCAGCCCTGAAGGTTTGTTCTGGGCAAAACTGTCCGCCGTTTCCACGCTCGCTTGTGCGCCAATCATCATTATTGGTTGGTTCAGCCAAAAGCAGTTGGTACGTGGATTATCTTTCGGTGCAGTTAAGTAAGAGAATTATTATGGCAAATTTAAAAATTACCCAATTACGCAAGGCTTATGGCGATGTTGAAATACTAAAAGGCATCGACTTAGACATTAACGATCACGAATTCGTAGTTTTTGTTGGTCCTTCTGGTTGTGGCAAATCTACATTGCTACGCACTATCGCTGGGCTAGAAGATGTCAACAGTGGTCACATTTACCTTGATGAACACGAGATCACCGAGCTAGCGCCAGCTAAGCGTGACCTTGCGATGGTGTTCCAAAGCTATGCCTTGTATCCGCACATGACCGTAAGAAAGAACATGTCATTTGCGCTCGATTTAGCTGGTGTCGACAAACACAGTATCGATGAAAAAGTGAAAGCCGCCGCTGACATTTTAGAGCTAACGCTCTTGCTCGACCGTAAACCCAAAGACTTATCCGGTGGGCAACGTCAACGTGTCGCGATTGGTCGCAGTATTGTACGTAACCCAAAAATATTCTTATTTGATGAACCATTATCAAACCTTGATGCTGCGTTAAGAGTACAAATGCGTTTGGAGCTCGCGCGTTTGCATCGCGACCTACGTGCCACCATGATTTACGTGACTCATGACCAAGTTGAAGCCATGACTCTTGCCGACAAAGTGGTGGTACTGAACCAAGGTCAGATAGAGCAAGTTGGCGCCCCTATTGAGCTTTATGAGCGCCCGAAAAATATGTTTGTAGCAGGCTTTTTAGGCATGCCTCGAATGAGCTTTTTAGATGCTAAAGTGAAGGATGTGCATAGCCAATCTGTTGATATTGAGCTGAATAACGGTACATCGCTGTCTTTACCAATAGCCACGCAAAACCTGAAAAGCCAAAGTCATGTCACCCTTGGCATCCGCCCGGAACACATCAATTTATGTGAAAAAGAGAGCGGTGATATGCAAGTAACCTTTGATGTTGCCGAGCACCTAGGGAGCGATACTTATTGCTATGCCAAAACCCATTCAGGGGAAAGCCTAACCATTCGAGAAAACAGTGAAACCAATGTGTCTGCTGGTGAGTCTCTTGGTGTGCGTATTAACACCGCGAAGTGTCACCTGTTTGATCAGCAAGGTAATGCTGTGGGTTATGCCGTAGACACTGAGCAATAGTCTCAAACGTTTGAGCTTAATGAATACGCTTTTCTCTCTTTAACTATGCACCTAATGAAAAGACCAGAATGAAACTTAATCGCAAAAATTTACCGTACATAGCCCAGCAGCAGGTTGCAGTTCCTCAATACAACGCGCCAACAAATAAGCCTGCGATTGTACATATTGGCGTAGGGGGGTTTCATCGTGCTCACATGGCAAGATATTGTGATCAGTTACTCAATAATAATGCTGAAACTGAATGGCATATTTGTGGTGTAGGAGTGATGCCGCAAGATAAAGTCCTACAGGAAAAATTACTCGGACAAGATTGCCTATACAGTTTGATGGAATTATCCGCTACGCCCCGTGTGTCTGTTATTGGGGCTATCAGCGATTTTATCCTTGCTCCCGAAAACCCAGAAAGCGTTGTCGCTAAGCTCAGTGAGCCAACCACCAAAATTGTCTCCTTGACCATCACCGAAGGAGGGTATCCTTACAACCGAGCAACGCAAACACTGATGCGGAATAATCCTGATGTAGCACATGATCTTGCCCATCCAACGCAACCCAAAACCGCTTTTGGTTACATTCTTTATGGGCTAATGCAGAGAATGCAAAAGGGCTTAAATGGGTTTACTGTGTTGTCGTGCGACAACCTTCCTCACAATGGTGATATTGCGCGAGCGGTGTTGTTAGCTTTTGCACGTCATCAATCTGAGGCGCTAGCCGAATGGATTCAAGATAACGTGACCTTTCCAAACTCAATGGTCGACAGAATTACGCCTGTTACAACCCCTGAGCATGTCACTCAGTTGGCAAGTCAGCTTGATATTGAAGATAGCTGTCCAGTTGTATGTGAACCCTTCAGCATGTGGGTCATGGAAGACAACTTTTGTGCGGGACGCCCAAATTGGGAAGCAGTGGGTGTGACCTTTACCGACAACGTTATTCCTTTTGAAAGCATGAAGTTGAGTTTGCTAAACGCAACTCATACCGCGATGGCTTATTTAGGAATAATGGGCGGTTTTACCTATACCTATGCCGTTATTGAGAACTCGGCGTTCCGCACCTTTTTACAGCAATTTATGGATGAAGATGTCACACCGATATTAGCGAGTGTTCCTGGCGTGGATTTAACAGCTTACAAGGCACAATTATTAGAGCGATTTGGTAATCGGCATTGTGCTGATCCTATTTCGCGCTTGTGCTTTGATGGTTCGGGGAAAATTCCGCAATTCTTGGTTCCGAGCATTGATGCTATGTTACGTGAAAAAATGGACTTAAATCGGGTTGCGTTGATTGTTGCCAGTTGGAGCTATTACTTAAAAACGCGCTCATTAGAGCATATTGCCGACCCAAGAGCGGAGGAACTTTGGCACCTTGCTCAGCAGCCTGATTTTTTCCATCGAATCATTGAGAAAACCGACATTTTCGGTAATCAGTTGGGCAAATCGCCCGCATTCAAAACCTCCTATTTATATTGGCTTGATTCGTTAGAACATAACAGCATCGAAGCTATTTTGGACAAAGTTAATCTGGGGTAACTTTATACGGTATCGTTCTCCTTCGGCTTATGAAAAAAGCCCTTACAATATTGGCTTGTTAGATGGCTGCTGAGAATGGGTTGAAGGATAACGTACGGTAAGTGAAAACTGGTCAACTAGGCTTACCAACGATAAAAAGTCATCGAGAACGTTTTGTTTGAGCAAATAGCCTGCGATGTTTTTCTCATAGGCTGAGACCATGTCTTTTTCGTCGTCGGAGGTTGTTAATACAAAGACGACGGCTTTTTTGAGTTCTTCGTCTTGTCTTAACTCTTCTAAAAATTGCAGCCCATTCATTCTTGGCATGTTGATGTCGAGCAAAATTAAATAAGGCCACACCACCTGCTTTCCTTCCCGCAGAATTTCTAACGCTTCTACTCCATCATGGGCAACAAATATTGGATTATCGAGTTTGCATTTTTTCAACGCCCTTTTAATGCTAAGAATATCGCCTTCATCGTCTTCTACGATAAGAATCGTAAGGTTTTTTTTGCTTTGTTGCATATGTTTTCACCTGTAGTCGTTTTCTAGATTATCAGGTATGGGAAACGTGATGTTAAAGCTCGCACCGCCGAGTTCACTTTCTGTTACCGAAATATCACCGTGAATGGTTTGCATAACTTTGTGAATCACCGCTAATCCCATACCGCTTCCTTCAACTTTATCTTTGGGTTTTAATGTGGAGAACATTTGGAAGACTCTCTCTCGAAATTCTTCTGGAATACCGGGGCCGTCATCTTCAACATGAACAATTAACCAACAGTTATTTTGTTCTGCCCAAACTCGAATATTGCCCTCCGCTTTATCATGGTGCTTTACCGCGTTCATGATCAGGTTTCGCAACACCAACTGGAGTAGAGTCTGGGGCAAATAGACTTTGGGTAAATCTGGTTCAATCTGAACATGGAAGCGATTGCTAGGTACATACAAATCGCAAATGTCTTTTAGGTTGGTATTGAGATCGAGCCATTCCGGCTTGGATTCCTTACGTCCAACACGCGAGTAATCCAATAAATCGACCAGCAGTTTTTCCAAACGATCAATACGCTGGCGTAGCAAATCCATAAACTTTTTTGTTTCCCCTTGGAGATGCTCGCTAATATCTTCTTCAATAAATTTCGCCATATTAGCCATTGTTCGCAAAGGTGAGCGTAGGTCGTGGGAGGCAACATAAGCAAATTGCTCTAGTTCTTTATTGCTGCGTTCTAGCTCCTTCATTTGTAATTGCAGTTGTGTTCGGTCCTGTAAAGCTGCAATAACGCGTTTACCCTCTGCGGTATTAATACGTACTAAGCCAATTTCGACTGGTATCTCGCGCCCTTTTTTTGAGAGCACATTGACTAATCGCCCACCATTCATAGCACGTTTTTCTTGCTCTGATGCATTATGTATAAAGCTATTTCGCTGTTCGATATGTGATTCCCGAATGGATTGCGGAATCAGTTTTTCAATAGTGAAACCATCTAGATCCTGCTCCGAATATCCGAGCAAATTTTTTAGCGCAGCGTTAGCCATCACAATTCTCCCTTTGTCATCAACCATGAGTTTTGGGATGGTGGAGAAGTTAAAGATATTTTTGAATTTGCTCTCATTCAGCATAGCGCGGTTTAACGCTGCTAGTGTTGATGCTTCTTGTTTGTTTAGCATCATTGCGGTAATGCATATTAGCGTTACCACAAACCAGGTGAAGGTCATTGTTGATATAGCCACTGAAAGGTCATGAAGTGCCATGTTAAAGCCGAACCTACCGGAAGCGAATTGAAACACCATAGGAAAGATAAATACGCTGATAATTTGGTACCGGGCAATTTGCCCACTTTTAGAATTCCCGAATAGCACTTTCACGATCCAGTGATTTGCTGATAAAAGTAAGGAGCCTACTGTTAATAGTATCCCCGAAACGCTGGTTAAAACGGCCATTTGCCCATAAAACGATTCGAGTCCTAAAACATGGCCTTTCAAGGAAAGAAAAGGCAGGAATATCGTTATGTAGGCAATGAGTTGTGAAGCTTTATAAGCGTGTTGTTGGTAAAGCAGACAGGACAAGGCAGTGCAGAAAAACATAAACGCGGTGTTTGTGCCCATTGATATAGTTAACGAGCCTTTTTGTCCCACATGTTCACTTTTTCCTACCAACGTCATGATGAAAATATCAAGCTGGTTGAAACCTAAGTCGGTCATTCGAAGTAAACACAATGTCATGACAAGCGAAGAGGTGATGATTATTACTCTTTGCTTCCGATAGTAAGCACCAATTAATGTTATACCAAGCAAGAAAATACACAGTGCTGTAATAGGGTGCGTTGCCGGACCGTTGGGCGTTAATCGGTACAGGATCTCTAAATTCAGTGGGTAGCTGATGAGTACCATAAGCGCAAAACTAACACCAAGTGCACCAATAACGGCTACAACTTTTTCCGATCTCAACTCGTCACCACTTAAATTTCGTTAAAAAAAACGTACTTAAATAATAAAGTCGTTGGAGAATTTGTTTTTTCTCATTTTTTGACAATGCTTATTTACACGTACCGAATAACAACGTAACCGATGTATGGGGGGGAAAGTCGGCTTACGTTCATAACCTATAGTTGGCTTTTAGTGCTCTTTCAAGGAAGCTTATGAACGAAACCTCGCAAATTGACCTCGAAAATACGTATTGTCCAGTTGTCGGCATTGGGGCTAGTGCAGGCGGTTTAAGTCCACTGCGGGAGTTGGTCCGGCATATTCCTCAGGATTGCGGTCTCGCATTTATTGTTGCCCAGCATTTGTCCCCAAGTCATAACAGTTTGCTTGTGGAGTTGTTGAGAAAAGAAGCGAAACTTCCGGTTGATGACGTAAATGAAGTTATGGTGATTGAAACGGGACGGATCTATGTTTGTCCTCCTAATTTTCATATTACGGTAAGCAAGGGACATGTTCACCCGGAGCCTATCGACTGTGATGTGGGTCCGAAACCGTCTATCGATAAGCTTTTCTTGAGCATGGCCGCGCACCAAGGGAAAAACTGTTGCGGCGTTGTTTTATCTGGCAGCGGTAGCGATGGTGCGCAGGGTTGCAGGGCCATTCGTGCTGCGGGAGGGTTGACCATCATTCAAGAGCCGGAAACGGCAGAATATCCTTCTATGCCAGCGGCAGCAATCGCACTGAGTGGTGCCGACTATCAAATGCAGCCGCACGAAGTGGGTGCCACGATTGAGGCACTACTACAAACTTCCCATCAACTCGACGCCAAAAGAGAAAGCACTGAAAATGAAGACGATGTGATTGCTAAAATCTTGGCAATTGTCTCGGAAAAAGGGAATTTGGATTTTAGTCGCTATAAAGTGGACACGCTTCAGCGTCAGATTGAACGCAGAGCCAGCGCTTCTCAGATGCAAGGGCTTAATCAATATGCCACGTTTTTGGAAAATAACGAGGACGAGGCAAGCCTATTAACGCAGAGCTTTTTCATCTCTGTAACCAACTTCTTCCGAGATCCCGAGGCGTTTGAAACTCTGAAAACCAGTTTGCAAGCGTGCATTGAAAGCAAGCCGAAGGAAGCTGAAATTCGCATTTGGGTTCCCGGATGTGCAACCGGTGAAGAAGCGTATAGCCTAGCGATGATTTTATGTGAGTTATTGGAACCTATTAATGCTTTAGAACGCTCACGCATTTTTGCCACTGATATTGACGAAAAGGCGTTGGATTTTGCTCGAAAAGGCGTGTACTCCACCGCTATTGCCAAAGATATAGATGAAACTCGATTAACGCGTTTCTTTACCAGTTGCAAAGAGGGGTTTCGGGTAAATAAAAACATCAGGGATAGAGTGATGTTTTCACCTCAAAATTTAACCAATAGCCCACCTTTTTTAAAGCTCGATTTGGTGTCATGTCGCAATGTGATGATTTATTTCAAACGAGACCTTCAAAAGCAATTGATTAGCTTGTTCCATTACGTGTTAAATCCCGGTGGTTTGTTATTTCTCGGGGAGTCGGAGTCTATAAACAATAGTGAGCTGTTTAAAAAACAAGGGAAATATCGGCTCTTTAAGCGCAACGACATAGCGAAAACATCGCACTTAGGCACGTTGAATAGGACAACATTAACAATGCCTAAGCTAAGAAATGCAGGTCACTACGGAAAAAGCGAATGTATTTCGTATCGACAAATTTTGCGCGACAACTTGCTAAAAACTTACGCGCCACCAACGGCGTTGATCAACGCTAACTTCAAAGTTCAAGAGCTGTTTGGTGATACGCAATCGTTCTTCCAGATAGGTGAAGGCAGTATCGACTTAGATATCACCAAAATGATACGCGAAGAATTCCGTTCCGGTTTGCGTATGTTATTGCATCGTGTTGGAGAAGTAAGTGAATCAGAGCCATGTTGTTTGTCGGTGGTCTGCGCCGAGGATAGTCATACACGTTATAAATTGCAGGTAACACCAATAAACAAAAAAGATGAACGCTTGTTTTTAGTGAGTATCTCTGTAGAAGCCAATGAGATAGACGCTGTTAGCATTGTGCCAGCTACGGACGAACATGCGTCTAGAGAAGGAGAGATCAATCAATTACAAGACGAGCTCAATATCACCAAAGAGCATTTAAATATTGTGATGCAGGACTTGGAAGCGACGCATGAAGAATTGCAGTCATTAAATGAAGAAATGCAGGCGTCAAGTGAAGAGCTGCAAGCGTCTAATGAGGAGTTGGCGACGTCAAATGAGGAGTTACAAGCTACAAATGAGGAACTGCGTACCGTTAATGATGAGCTGCATGAGAAGACGCAAGAACTGACTAGCGTTAATGCCGATCTAAATAACATTCAAGATGCGTCAGGCACGGGGCTGGTGGTGGTGAATCGCGATATGCTGATTCGCACTTTTAACTCGCAAGCGGTACGTGTTTTGGGATTAACCAAACACGACATTGGTCGAAACTTTACCTCACTACGCATTCGTGTTCCGGTATCGACATTGATGCAAGAAATGCAGAATGTGCTTTTAGACTCAACTCAGCGCCAATTTGAGTGGGAAATAAATGAGTATTATTACCGCGTTGAGCTCAAGCCTTATGAAAATGCACAGGGTGATACAGATGGTATTGTCATTGGTCTGGTGGATATTACCGAAATTGAGCGACAAAAACGGGTTCTGAAAAAAACCAATGAATTGTTTAACCTGTTTATCGATAACCCACATATTGTTTTTTGGGTGCAAGAGCCAAACTTTGGGAAGTTTACTTACGTCAGCAAGGGGTTTCGTAATGTGTTTGGCCTTGATCCCCAGCTTGCGTTACGTGACCCTCGTTACTTATTAAAAGTTATGGATGAGAAGTCTTCTGCGGCGCTGTTCAAGCGTTATTCGGAGGACAAGCAAGAAGGTTGGGTTCAAGAAATCAATATTGTGCACCCCGTTACCGGCCGACCACATGTTTTGAAAACGATGTCTTTTCCCATCAAACAAGATGGCGTGACTCAATATGTCACAGGACTGACTTACGATAACACTAGCAACATCGCCAAAGATGTACCGCATTCCGGTGCCACATTAAGTAATTTGTTATCCACTATGTTGCAGACCACACTTGATGCAATGGTCATAATTGACAAAAAACGCAACATTGTGTTTGCAAATCTGGCTATGGAAAAGCTGTTCAATAAAAAATTATCCAACTTGGTTGGGCATTCTGTGGACCGATACCTGAACGATGAAGAAATCAAATCGTTGTCCTTGATATTGGAATCCGACACGAACCAGCACAAGAACATCAAACGAGACACGACAAAAAGTAGTAAGAGTAAGGTGGTGGAAGTGCTACTGGCGAGTTGCCAATTTTTGAATGAACCTGACTCTCAGGCGGTGGTGGTGTTCCGTGAAGAATTCAGCCAAAGCAAAGCCTATAGAAAACTGCAACTTCAAGCGAGTGTATTTAATGCGACTCATGAAGGGGTGTTGTTATTGGATGCACAAACTCGATGCATTGCGGTTAATCCCGTGCTAATGGAAATGTTGGAAGTAGAAGAAAGTCAGGTTATTGGCAAGGTATTAGACATATTCCCTCTTCATCCACCACACCATGCTTTCAACGATGAGATCTCCAATTCTTTAGAAGAAAATGGTTTTTGGAATGGTGAGTTACATCTTACGGCAGGTAAAGATGGCCTTGTCGTGTTAGAGGCAGAAGTGCGCACAATGGAACTGGGGGGCTCATACAGTGAAGCTTCCTATATCATCATGCTGCGTAATATTACCGAGCGTCACGAATTTGAAACCACTATTCAGCGTCAAGCAAACTACGACCCGCTAACTGGACTCCCCAATAGAGTGCTTCTGCTGGATAGGCTTAATCAAGAAGTTCGCTTTGCTCGACGAGAAGATGCGTCCGTAGCGGTTATGTTCATTGACCTTGATCATTTCAAAGAAGTGAATGATTCAATGGGTCATGAGGCCGGGGATAAATTACTGATTGAAGTCGCCAGTAGAGTCAGTCGGCTCATTCGTAATTCAGATACATTTAGCCGGTTTGGTGGTGATGAGTTCGTTCTGTTGATGCCAAATTTCCATCGGGATCAAGCGCCAGAAAAGGTGGCGACTAATCTGATTAAAGCATTAGAGGAACCCATTATTATTGATGGTCAACAAATCTTCATTTCCGCTTCGGTGGGCATTGCGTTGTACCCGGATGATGGCGTTTCTTCATCAGAGTTACTCTCCAATTGTGATGCCGCCATGTATGACGTTAAAAAAACCGGCAGGAGTGGCTTTGCTTTCCATCGCAAGAATATGAATGTGGAAGCACGTCAACGATTGCAGCTAGAAGTGGATCTTCGTGAAGCTATCGAACACAACTGTATTGTGCCGTATTACCAGCCAATTATTGATGCTGAAACCGATAAGGTGGCAGGATGTGAGGCGCTAGCACGTTGGGAACATGAAGACCTTGGGATTCTAGGACCCAATGATTTCATTCCCCACGCGGAAAATAGCGGTTTGATCAGTGCTATTACCAAAAGTATGGCTTCTCTTGCCACGATTGATTTGATGCACTTTCGCACGGTGTGTGGTGCCAATTTCCGCGTGTCGATTAACCTCAGTGCTCGTAATTTATCTCGGGATAACATCAAAGACATCATTACAATGGATTCAAAAGGTCGCCACCTTGGTGATGTTATTGATCCCAATGACGCGGATTTAACGGGGCTAACCTTTGAGGTCACTGAATCGATTTTCTTGAAAAGTCACAATAACCGAGCGTTTAGTAACATTGAATGGTTACGGGAACGGGGCGCAAAAATAGCGTTGGATGATTTCGGCACGGGCTATTCGGCATTGAGTTATTTACGTACATTCCCGATAGACATCATCAAAATTGACCGCTCTTTTGTGTCTGAAATTGTTAATAACTCTACCGATAGAGCCGTTATAAAGGCGGCAATTGAAATGGCAATTGGAATTGGGGCGACTGTGGTCGCAGAAGGCGTAGAAACACTAGAGCAGAAAAAGCTGTTACGTCAGCTAGGCGTGCAATATTTACAGGGGTATTACTTTGGGCGTCCGATGTCGGAAGATACATTTTCGCACTTTCTGAAGATGTCGGTAAGGCAAGGAGTGGAGAATGTTGGAACATAATGCGCTATCAAATAAGACGTTATCGGTGTTACATGTTGAAGATGATTTGGCTGATGCCGCTGTGGTGCGGCGGTTAATTGGCAAAAAGTTTGAATTGACTCAAGCAGGTTCATTGGAAGAAGCAATAGATAAGCTCTCTGAAAATACTTATGACGTTTTGTTGGTTGATTTGAACTTGCCAGATAGTACCGGCCTTAATTCATTGCATAAGGTACTTGCCAAAGCACCTTCTTCTCCTGTGGTGGTGTTAACCGGAAATGATAACGAAGAATTTGGCTTACAAGCGGTTAATGATGGTGCCGAAGATTATGTTGTGAAATCGTATATTTCATCGGGCAATCTGCTGACAAATACATTGATGTACGCTGTGGGGCGTCACCAACGTCACAAGGAAGCTTCGCCCACATCCCCTCCAGAAGAAGAAGGCAGTTTATTTTCATCAAGTAATAGTTCGAATTTTAAAGAAATGCACCCAAATGAATACGATGATCTTGTTCAACGTTATCAAGCATTTTTGGTGGATAGCTGTCGTAATGAAGCTAATATGGATATGCTCGCTCAAGATACCACTTCGATGTTGAAAAATGCGGGGGCTCAAATAACCGATACCGTCGAGATACACAGCCAAGTGGTGCATCAATGTAAACATTCTTTTGAACTACGAGCTATTGTTACTGATGAAGTTGAGCACCGGTTTTTACTGAATGTCCTCACCTTTTTCTCCTAAATATCGATGTTTAATTGTCAGTCACCTCACAGATATTTATTGCAAACTCGCCGTGGATACTCCCTGTAAGCTCCACAGCCGCTTCCCTGTGGCTAAGGGGTGGCTCCTAACTCTCACAGGTGACTGATAGTTTGGAACAGGTATGTAGTACGTAGTCCGACACATTCCTGCTATCAATACGACTTAAACCTGTACAAGATGACATTAAATAGTGTTTGTATTTTGTACAAAAAAGTTGATATAAATCGATTTGGTCAAAAAATTTTTGTTGTATTTACTAAGGCAAGTTCGTAGTGAGTATAGTGAAGCCAAGGGATAAAATATGAAAGGGTACAAAGGCGATTCACCATCTTCCCCTAAACTGCAACAAAGCGCTCCTAAGAATACTGGCAGAGCGCAGCCTGCTAATGATTTACGCTCGCGAAAAGCGTTAGGTTTGGTCAGCAATGTGCTGAAAACTCCTGCTCCAAAAGCTACGCAAACTCGCGCGGTTAACATTGGTGTAAGTTTCCGAAATGATAGTCGAGGCAAGGTTCATGTGGAGCATGACAGAGAAGCCATTGCGAACATAGGAAAAGTAAAAGGAGTGACAGCGCCTAACCCACAAACACTGCCCAAAGGTGCAAGTGGGCCATCGACACCCGATAGAACTTTCGGTGCTGATACGTTAAAGGACATTGATATGCTCTATATTCCCGGTGGTCCTTACCGTAACGACACACAGACCGCCAGAGACCCGTCAGATAAGTTAGACCGAGATCTCAATCTACCAAGAAAAGCCTACCAAGTAGATGAGCATGAAAGCCGTGCAGCTTACGAAAAGCAGATGATTCAAAAAGCCAAGACATTAGGTATGCCGGTCATGGCTGTTTGTGCGGGTACTTGGCGTTTACTCGAAGCTTATGGCGGAGAAGTGGAAACACTGCCAGAAGACGAAAGAAGCTTCCATAAGGCAGAAGATCGAAGTGAAACTTGGTCGTTGAGCCATGATGTAGGTACACGACGAGGAACTTTGTTAGACAGTATCTCTAGAGGCAAAGAGGATTCTTCTTCGAATCGCGGCAACCGTAGAGCGCATACAGTACATGATGTGAACTCTACGCATTGGGCAGTTGCTAAAACCACGGGGAAAAGTAGTGGAGAGCGCTTGAGTCAAGCGCCTAACCAACCTTTGAACCCGAACGATTCTTTAGAAATTAGCGCAAAAGCGAAATCAAGAGATAAACGTGTCCCTGAAACGGTTGAAGGTGTGAGTTCCAAGCATGGCGCACCGGTTTTGGGTGTTCAGTGGCATCCCGAATCATATTTGCCGGGTATGCCGGGTCAGGATAAGGGGATGGGGAAAAAGGCGCAGGAAAGAACCGAAAACGCCAAGCGTATTTTCACGGCCATGGTGCAATCGGCAGAAACCTATCGAAATAGGAAGTCTGTCGTTGCTGAAATTAAGTCCCGTGTACCTAAAAGGGATTAAAGTCGTTGGGCATAAACGCTATTGATAAATGCTATTGAACACCGGTCAAAATAGCCTTTATACGCTGCTGTTCTTGCACGGTACACTGAGCTTCAAAAAATGATGGTTTAGCAAAATAATAACCTTGGTAATAATCTGGCTTGTACTGTTTTAACACTGCCAATTCGTCTTCGGTTTCAATGCCTTCTGCCACCACTTTTGCGCCATTAGCATGGGCAATTTGCACTAAGTGTTTAACAATGGCTTGCTTGTAGCTGTCGATATGAATATTCCGCACTAATTCCATATCGATTTTTACGTAATCGGGGCGCAATTTATGCAGCATGTTCAAACCAGACCAACCTGAGCCAATGTCATCCAGCGCCACACCAAAGCCCGCATTACGGTAAAAATTCAAAATCCCTTTCATCACTGATTCGTTGGTTACATTGTGGGTTTCGGTAATTTCAAAAACGACATTAGAGGGGGGGATGCCAAGTGCACTAATGGCAGAAGCCGTAGCTCGTAAACAATAGGATGGGTCGTAAATACTGGAAGGGTTAAAGTTGATAAACAACTTTCCGTTTAGCTTTGCCATGGCGTAGTGCGATACCGCTGAACGTCGTGCAGCTAAGTCCAATGAAAATAAAAGGTCGGAATGTTCAGCCAATTGGAAAGCCAAGCCCGGCGGCACAATGACATTGTTGTTATCGCGAATGCGGAACAAACCTTCCTGCCCATAAGCATGATGTTGACCTTGGTCATCGAGAGTGAAAATAGGCTGAAAGTGCGTTTCGTAGCGATGCTCGGTAATGGAGTCAATCATCCATGCGCTATTAAAGCGATTGACTAACACTTCCGCCGATACCATCCGCCCCATGTCTTCAAGGTTAGGTGCTGCGCCGGCGGTGGTCGTCACTTTGGTATTCGCGACTTCTGGCGGCTCAAACTCGCCATAAATTCCAAGCAGGAAGTGTTGAATTTGGGCGCGTGACACTTCAACACTCAAACAGTGAGATGATTGTTTTGTAACTGGATAGTTGCTCGACTGACAATAGGTTAGTGCTTTCCCAACGCTGTCTAATGTCGGCAAAAATAGCCAGAACGTTGTATTATCAAAAAAGTAATTTTCTAACTTCTCACAATCTGCACAGTACATTCCCACCTCGTTTTTATTTCAAGTTGAACACCGCTTACATTAAACGTATGAGTAGAGAAAAGGATCGAATATTATGATTGAGCGAACTAAGCGTCGCTACGGGAAGGTATCAGGTATGCCTAAATTAATCACCAAGTTTTCCATTCCGCGCATCAATCCGTCGATTAAATAGCTGGCTTATTTTGTCATTAGCGTGACAATCTAGATAGGTTGCTATGCTGCCAACTTCCCCACTATTGAATCTTTTATTTATATCTTATTGGTCTCTACAACGCGACTAAGTGCTACTATGGACGGGTTAATGTTTGCTTTAATATTCTGAGGCTGATGTAAGGATTAACAGAGGAGGGGAGTTGATTTTTCAATCGGTTAATGCATTGCTGGAAGGGTTTCGGCAATTTTATAGATATAACCCAAAAGAGCTGGTGAAAATCTTTTGTTTAATGCTTACTCAGAAAGTGACATCTGGTATCGGATTACTGCTGATTTTGCCTTTGTTACAAGTTATGGGCCTCACCACGTCGAATAGCCAAGAGCCTATTTCTCAATATATTGTAAAGTTCACTGGCACCTTGGGGATCGAAGTTAATTTTTTCAGTGTTGTCAGCATTTTTCTGGGGTTGATGTTGCTTGTAAGCCTCATTGATTATGTTGTGGAAGTGAATGGGGCGGCGTTAAGGCATTTTTATACTCATACCCTGCGAACTCAGCTTTATCGACAAGTCTTATACAGCCAATGGCAATTCCTAAGTGATCGTCGACTGTCAGAAATCAATCACACTTTAGCGTTACAAGTTAAGTCGATGGGGAATGCGACCAACTTGATGTTGGTGTGTTTGGCATCTTCGATTTCGTTAGTGGTGCTTATCTCGCTATCTTTCTTCATTTCGTGGTCGATGACGCTATTTACAATCGTCACCGGTTTGGCATTTATTGCTTTATTGTGGCCTTACTTTCGCCGCAGTCATCACAGCGGTGCCGCAGAGCTTAGCAGTTATCGGCAAATATTTAATGGTTTGTCAGACCAATTAAGGTTCTTAAAAACCATCAAGAGTCACCAATATGAAGAGCGCTTTTTAGGCGATATTCGAAACAGCAGTGAAAAGTTAGAAAAGCAAAGCGTTATGGCCGTTACCTTGCTTAGCCGAACAAAGTGGGTTTATAAAATGGGGGCGGCTGTTGTTTTTGTCACCGTCTTAACGGTTAGTCAAATTTGGCTGCACATTCCCATCGAACAGTTGATAGTTCTGTTGCTTATCTATTCAAGATTACTCCCCCAGCTATCCATGTTAAACAGTGCGGCACAACAGCTCACTCGAATGGTGCCGGTGTACTCCGATATTCAACGTTTACAGGCAGAATGCCTAGCCGTACAAGAACCTCCTGAAACAGGTAAATGTATCCGGTTTGAAGACGCAATATCACTAAAGCATATTGGGTTTACGTATCCCAACGCTGAAGTCCCCGTTTTGAGCAACATGAATCTGACATTAAAAAGGGGGCAGACTCTGTTAATTCGAGGGAAGTCGGGCATTGGTAAAAGCACTCTAGTCGATATTATATCGGGGTTATTACCGGCAACAGAAGGTCAGTTATTTTGTGACAATACGTTGATAACTTCTAAGAATATGAGGCAATGGAGAGGCAGTATCAGCTATGTTGCCCAAGAAACCTACTTGCTTAACGACACCCTTTATCGCAACTTAAACCCTAAGCATGAATCAATGGATGAAAGTGACATTTGGCAAGCCCTTGAACTTGCCTGTGCCAGTGATTTTGTTCGCGCACTTCCTCAGCAATTACATACAACAATTGGCGAACATGGCGTGTCGCTGTCAGGAGGAGAAAAGCAACGCATTGCTTTGGCTCGGGCGTTTTTAATGCGCTCACAACTTATGGTTTTGGATGAAGCAACCAGTGCTTTGGATAGGCAAACCGAAAACAAAGTGCATGAATCATTGGCGCGTTTACGAGGCCAACAAACGATGGTGATTATTAGTCATCGACCCAATGAAAAAGTTCTTGCCGATATGGTATTGGAGTTGGATTGAACTCACTACTTATTGAGCCAGCGGTAAAGCGCTGTCAGTTCATGAGTGGTTTTTGTATTCGTGTCTCCTCCCAAAAACTGTGTGCTCAGTAGCTTAAGTAAAAAAAGCCACCATACAGGCAAAAGTAGCCAATAATAACGCGATGAATTCAGGCCGAGATGTTGGTTCATTTTTTCTTTGCTAGGCAGAAGTAGCTTGGTTAAATGCGTGAATTTGTCTTTAATGCTCTTGCTTTGCAAGGCTGACGAAAGCCTTTCATATTGCTTTTGCTCAAGATCGCACAACATCAAATGCTTACAGGCGTTAATGAGTGTTGCGTCTGGAGTAATCGTAAATGATTTATTTTCATCCTTGCTCGCATTCAAACCCGTGCCAATTTCAATCTCGGGATAAAAGTAAAGTAGTAATGAAAAGGCAATTGCTGCTTCTTTGTGCAAATCCATATAGCCACAATAATCATGGAACTTATCCCAGCGAATAGGGTTATTCGTCATTAAAAAATAAAGATCAAAGATAAATACGGGACCATTGTTAAATGCATTTTCCCTCACTGAGTGATGGATAATGTGAGTCAACAGCATTTCTGGAGATTCGCATGGTAGTGACTGGTTGCCCACAGTGACAAGGTCGGATTCTTGCCAAAAATCTGGGTGCGCGGAGAGTTCACCCTTTACGGGTTTTAGATTCGGCCTGCAAAGCCTATGGTGCACTTCAATTATGATATTGAAATCCGGGTGGATTAAATGAGGAGCGTGTTTTGCCGAGGCAATATACGTGTCGTAGTTAATGTGTTGTGCGTTATTCCCGAAAACGTAACCATGCTCAAGCAGTAGTGTACAAGCCTGACTGAAGCACTGAGGTTTAACAATAATGTCAATATCTCGCATTCGCCTTATCGTGGCATTTGGGTAATATTTAAAAGCGAGAATTGATCCTTTAAGCACTTGATAGTCAATCTTGTTTTCACTCAATATTTTATGCAAATGCAATAAATTGGCTTGTATTTTTAACTGCCTGAGTGGCGCTTTATTGGCTTTGTTTTCAAGCTGTTCCAAATGGCTATTATGAAGCTTGGAATAAACCGCGTTTGATTGTTTTACTTTGTGTATAAACACATAAGTGAGACGATGTTCTTTGCACCATTTTACGATTGTCTGCCACTCATTTTCCGACAGCTTTTCGTCAAATAGTCGAGTATCCCCCCGTACTATAAAGTCTAAGAATATCTCTCTTAGTACATTGATGTTATTCATATCATCTCATTATTGCAGCAACTTAAAAGGCTACGCCCCAGAGTAATAAACCCTAGTAAAATGTTTTTAGTACCGTAAACTTTTTGTGGCCTACTTTGCCTGTGATAATCGTGTCTTCTACTTTTAACCACGCATGGGCCTTTATTGATGTTGGTTTGCTAAACATGGCATTTACAGCGTGTTCAGAAGGGGATGGCGCTGTATTTTTGGCAACACCCAAGTACATTACACTTTTAATATTTCGTCTTTGGCACATCCATTTCGCTGCGATGGCTTGCGGTAAACAGACGGTGTTCCACGGCATATTGTTGGCCGCGCGTGATATTGCTTTGCGAATAAGTAAGGCGTTATGAGTGCTAGCACTGTTAGAACGGTTATCCTGCGCTAACACATCAGGCGTGTCCGAACCCAACTTATCAACATACCATTTCAAGGGCAGAAAATAGATGCAGAATCGGGCCACAGCTAAATAAATAATGGCTTCAAATAGGAAGACAAATTCATGCCAATCCATTTTGAAAACTGCAATTATTTTTGTTCTTAGGGAAGTCAGCAAGGCACTACCATTTCATTTCAAATTAAGACTTTCTGATTCGTGACTTAAAGCGCTAACCATGCCATCCTACCTAGAGTTTTATCAGGGGGTATTGAATGAATTTAAGCTCTATAATACAGCAAACTGAAAATGCAGTTTCCTGTGAGATTGAGGATCAGACTGTATTACTTAATATAGAAGCTGGCAAGTATCATGGATTTAATGAAGTTGCCTCAAGGATTTGGCAAATTATTGAAGCTCCGATGAAAATAAGCCAAATATGCGATCAGCTTATGCAAGAATTCGACATATCAGAAGCACAATGTAAATCGGAAGTCTTAGGGTTTTTAAAACAGCTTAATGATGCGGGTTTGATAACAATAAACGACTAATCATTACGGTTAATGACGCCGATTCTTCCATTTTAAAATAAGCTGTTTATATGAGTATTATTGCTGGTAGTGTTGGTTTCTCTTATTGCACTCCCCATCGCTCCTCAGATGTTGTTCACCCATTTCGCCATGCCTTTGATGGGTTTAAGCATGATCATTATCGAGAATGGAATGATCACACCATCACATTAAGTTATTGGCATCGAATCATTTCACCTGAGTCGGTGTCCGACATGCAACCGATAGATGCTCACGACCTCGTACTCGTTGCCGATTTAAGGCTGGATAATCGCGCTGCACTTCTGGGTCAACTCAATGGTATCAGTGACCGCTCACCAGATAGCGAATTTGTATTGGCTGCGTATAAAAAGTGGGGAGAAGATTGTGTCAATTACATGTTGGGCGGGTTCGCGATTGCGATATGGAATAAGCAAACAGAAACGCTGTTTTGTGCGAGAGATCAGGTTGGAAACAAGCCTCTGTATTATGCCGATGTTCATCACGCGACTGAGCGTACTTTTATTTTCTGTACATCGCCCACAGGCATTCTAAATCATCCTAAATCAAGTAAAGATATCGACCCCGAGGGAGTATTTAACATTCTCATGGGGAATGTCTGTAATGAAGAAACCGCAACGTTGTTTTCCGGGGTAAAAAGGTTGGCAGCGGGCTTTTGCCTAAAAGTGAATAAACAGGGAATAAAGCTTTGGCGGTATTGGGAGCCTAAGCCGGGGAATCCGGTTCGATTTGCGAACGATAATGATTATGT
Source organism: Alteromonas sp. a30 (assembly GCF_026788005.1). Classification (GTDB taxonomy): domain Bacteria; phylum Pseudomonadota; class Gammaproteobacteria; order Enterobacterales; family Alteromonadaceae; genus Paraneptunicella. Next base: position 50,128 of record NZ_JABEPE010000016.1, on the reverse strand, counting down.
GGACGGGTTTAATGAAAAGCTCGAACAAGCCATACAAGCCTGCATTAATACCGAATTACCGGTCAGTTCATTCCTAAGTGGTGGATTAGATTCCAGTACCGTTTCTTGTATGGCACATAAGCTGCTGCGTTGCTCTGATAAACGCCTGATCACCTCGTCATTTGTGCTTCCAGAGAATGAAGATGGCGTTGATGAAAGGCCATTTATCGACGAGATTTTACAAGACAATGATTTTGAACATTTCTATGTTACCCGGGAAAATGTCAGTTTTCGCGACTGTTTAACCGAGAGTTTCGATAAATATGGCGGTTTTCCATACAATAGTCATGTATTTTTGGCCAAGCTGTTGCCTAACCTGCATCAACGGAATGTAGGCGTTCATCTTTGTGGTTACGGAGGCGATCAGGTGGCGTCTTACCATAGCCAGTGGGTTTTAGAACAATTACTGCTAGAAGGACGCTGGGCGACATTATGGAAGCAAGTGAATTCAATTCGTCGTGGCAATTTAGGTGGAGCGGCCAAATTACTGTTAAGGACATTGCGTAATGTTGCAAAAATGGCAATGCCCAGTCGCCGACATTGGAATCAAAATTGGTACGCTAACAAAGTCGCCCAAAAAATGATCTCGCCTGCATTGGCTAACCGTCCGGGGTATCGTGAAAAAACTTTATTTGCCCCCTCCTTTGATGTACAGCCCTTTCCCCGCAAGGCTACCGACATCATGAAGCGCTTTGTTCAATACGATAAAACCTCGGTTAGGCTAGAGGAGCTAAACAGTGTATTTTTGCCTTATGGCATCGAATACAGAACCCCGCTACTCGATACTCGCTTGATTGAGTATTGTATGTCAGTGCCACCAGAGCAGCTTTATCTTCAGCGAAAACGCAGTTTGATGCGTCGAGCAACGAAAGGCTTAATTCCAGAGAATATTCGTAATGGACACAATAAGCATCTAGGCTCCCTCCCCAATCGTTTTCTGTCTCTTTGGGAGGAAAAACAAAAACTCATTGATGATTTAAAAAACTGTTCAAAAATGGCAGAAGTTTCTTCATTGTTGGATATTTCTGGTTTGGAAAAGCATTTGGCAAAAAGTCATGTTGATGAAAACATTAAGCCCAAGATCTATAGAAACATGGAATTGGCGCTTTATATCGCATGGTTTAAAAATCACTTCCGAGAGGCAGACGCCTAAAAATGACAAAAATTGAATCATTGCTCGGAGCCAGTTGTTACCCCACCCAATATCGATATCATGCATTCGGTCTTAACATCCAATCTGATATTCCTTTTCCAGAATTGCTTGAGCAACCTGCCAATACCCAAGATAGCGAGGCTGATATTCAGATTGTATTGAGTGAAAAAGACAGCCAGATTAACGCTCCTGTTAGCGAATCCAAGCACTTTGCCATTAACCATAATGAAGCACTTCTGAAAGGCGACGGGTTTTCGCTAACGGTTGTTGATGGTAAGCAAATAACCGTTCACTGCAATCAGATCGATCAATATCGGGCGCTGATTAGGCTTCGGATTCTCGGCGCTGGAATAGGGTTACTGCTGCAACAACGTGGTTACTTAGTGTTGCACGGCGCAACCGTTGTCGGCGAAAAAGGGGCTGCCGTGATTCTAGGAAATAGTGGAGACGGGAAATCGACTCTTTGTGCGCAATTAGTACAGCGAGGTTATCGTTTATTAGGCGACGATAAATGTGCTTTGAGATTCGACGGTAAGGCCATTTACGCTTTGCCTAGCCTCCCGTATATCAAGCTCAGCAAGCATGTTATAGAACAGCTTGGATTCTCCCTTCACGAAACCATGCCTATTGGAGCCTCACACAACAAGGTTTATGTTAATTTGAGCGCTGCATTTGAGGCTAAAGATGTGCCTATGACCACTGCGATTGTGTTGGGACGGGCAGATCAAGTGAGCTTGTCTGCATTAACGCAAATGCACACGTTTGATACGTTTATCCAACATTCCTATCGTCGGCAGAAGCTTATTGGCGCTGGATTGCACAAAACGCACTTTACTCAGTGTCACCAAATGGCGCAATCGATAACAATGTCTCAATATCTAAGGCCGTTATCTGAAAAAGGTATGAGTCATCTGAGTCCCGTGTTTTTGAAACACATTGAGGAGTTAATTGGCTGTGGTAAGTAAACCGCTGTTGAATTTTGAACAAATCGTCGCGAATCCTCAAATATTGCAATTGGCGGAAATGCAGCTATTAAAGTCGCTTGAGGCGCGCCCAAAAGCGCCTGAGATTTTGTGGCAACTTGCCGAAACGTATCGTAAACAGGGGCGGCTGGATAAAGCCGCAGTGCTTTACCAAAGATTGTCAGGACTATTGGACATAGGCGAACAAAGGCAATTGGCGCAGGACTTGTACGCCATCATGAGTGGCAAACTGGCGAACTTTGTGGGTCAGGATAAATGCTATCCTGTGCCCTTTGTGTTGAAGCATGACTATTTAACACAAGCAGACCTTTCCACTTTGCGTCACTATATTCACACCGAAGCGTGGGACAACCACCGTCGATCAGAAGTAGGTAAAGGTGAATACGATGAACAGATTCGACAGTCTTTTGATCTTCCGTTACCGCAATGGCTTAAGCAAAAAATGCTTATTGATGTTTCAATCAGCTTGCCTGAGCTAAGTCGCGCATTGCAAATCCCTCAAGTTGATTTTGGGCGTATTGACCTCTTTCTTCGAGGTTATGGAAATGGGCAATTCTTTAGTATTCATACGGATAAGCTTCCTAATGTTAACCGACATCTGAGTATGACGTATTTCTTCTATTTCGAACCACAGCAATTCACCGGCGGGGATTTACTGATATTTGACACGCACTTGAGTCAAAATGAAAAAAGAGAGTTCTCGGAGAGTTTTACCCGTTTGAATGCGGTTCAAAATACATTAGCTGTTTTTCCAAGTGCTTCTTATCATGCGGTGTCTACCGTTAATACCTGCATCGAAGATAGAGCCGCGTATCGTTATGCCATTAATGCCCATGTATGGGAAAAGGACAACAAGGAAGAGAATACCCATGGGAAAGAACAATAATGAGTAAAACCGATACGGCAACCACGAATTCAAATAACACCCTTTATCCCGGTGCGATGTACGACTTACATAAAAAAGTCAAAACCAACCTGTTTCTTATTTGTCCTAATAATAGTGGTTCTACCTTTTTGAAGGGGATTATGGCTCATTCGCGAAACACGTGGAATTTAAAACGGGAAGGGCAGCACATGGCAGGCTTTCAAGGTAATTCTACCAGTGGCATTGGTGCCGAGCTGTTATGGGCAACGGATAAATGGTTAAGCTATTTTACTGATGAAACGGCCTATAATTGGCCTAAAACCCAAAAGGCTTGGTATTTCACTGCCACCGCATTACACCCCGATGCATCCGTATTCTTCACTAAATCACCACCGGCAATTGTATGGGTAGAACAACTCAAGCAACATTTTTTCAACAGCCAATTCATTTTTATGGTGCGTAATCCTTATGCGGTGGTCGAGGGCATTGCCAGACGTAAGCGAGATAAGTTTCCGCGTCAGGAGATTCTTGGCATGGCTGCGGATCACATCATGAAATGCTTTGAATTACAGATCAAAAATATTGAAAAGCATCAGGACGCATTATTTTTTACCTACGAAGAGATGTGCTCAGCACCCGATAAAATTGCTGAGCAACTGGCGTCTTTTGTACCTGAGTTAAACGACTTAAATATGGATGTCGCAATTCCCGTAAAAGGTAATTACTGTGAATCGCTGCGAAATATGAATGACCAGCAAATTAGCAATTTAAGTCAGCATGATTTGAGCGAAATTAACCGAGTATTTGATAGATACCCAGAATACTTAGGTTATTTTGGGTATCAGCGAATAAGTTCATTTAATCAATAGCTGGGCAAAATGTATGAGTGATTTCCCGGGGCAAGTTAAGCAACTGATAACAATAGATAACAGTGATATTGATGCACTGTTAAACGCGTTGCATCAGCAAAGTCATCTTTGGGAACAGTGGGATGCGCTTAAGCCTAACAAGTTTAATGTGTTCGAAAACTGCGCACAGCATATTGTATTCAAATACCCTGTGGACTTACGTCATCATGATCTGTCTGTAACCTTCCCTCTTTGGCGGGAATGGCAACACCTGATTCAACCCCTTATCGACCAAGCCATTGTTTGTTACGGATATGAGAACGCCGGCATTGCTCGCATTATGCTTGCCAAACTGTTGCCCCAAAACACGATTCCAATGCATATAGACGCTTCTCCGTCTGCGGTCATGCCTCATAAAATACATATTCCATTGCAAACATCCGAAGAAGTTGTAATGAATTTTGCAGACAAAAACTGCCATTTGGCCGTTGGTTTTGCCTATGAAGTCAATAACAGAGTCCAGCATGGCGTGAGTAATCCAACAAACAGCGATAGAATTCACCTGATTTTTGATTACTTCGATAAGCCAGTAAGCGAGCAATGAAGATGAAGGCACAAACGCTTCCCCAATTCGCAACGCCCTTCGTGAGGCTTCCCTTTGCGTTGGATCTTGAGCAATTGCAAAGCGAAGTCAGCAACTTGATGGATATGGATTGGTTGGAGCATCCACAAGGCTTTGCGGGTAATTTAACCTTGCCTCTTGTTTCTGTTAATGGTCAGTACAATCATGACTTTGCAATATCGGGCCAAATGTTACCGACACCTGCTTTACATCATTGCCCTTATATCAGGCAAGTTTTAACGAGTTTGCAGGTGCCTATTTCGCGCACACGACTAATGTTGCTGGCCCCTGAGGCAGAAGTTCCCAAACATTTTGATGCCGGCTATCATTGGTATCGTCGCGTAAGAATTCACATTCCGGTATGGACGCATCCTGAAGTGATTTTTGGCTGTGCAGACCAAGAGATGCATATGCAAGCAGGAGAAGTCTGGTGTTTTGATCACAGGCAATGGCACTGGGTGAAAAACAACGCCTCCTTTCCAAGAATTCATTTAGTCATTGATACAAAAGGTTCTCCTGACTTTTTCGCTTATTTCTCACCCCAAAACGGTCATGCCGATAATTCATCGAGCCACGATGTGAGAAATACGAAATCCATTCAATTAGAGCCTTATCGTTTTGAAGTGCTGGACGCCGATGAAATCGCGCTTTTGCTCAACAGCATAATTGAACAATTTGAGCCGTTAAATGAGCCCCAAGTCATCGTTAACCTGAAAACACTCAGGCATAAATGGCAAACTGCGTTTAATCGGTACGGGCACAGTATTGAAGGTGAAAAAGCCTATGATGAGCTCATCAAAACATTGGCACAGAGTGTTGAAGAGGCAAAACTCATTAATCATCAAGCCTTGATGGCCTATGGCACCCTAGTCACCATGTTGAATAGAAATAACGGTATGCCGATAACGACCAACGCACCGATAGCAGAAAGACCTTGCTATCGGTGAAATTGAGAAAGAATGGATTGGCTTCGAGCTTGTTTTATTGAGGTTAGAATAGTAGGGTCAATGGCTAAAGCTAGAAGTGTGTGGTTAACACGTCACCTATTTGTCGTTGGTAAATGGAACTATAACGGAGTATGTTGACACTGGTTTAATTTCGAAATTTGCCCTTAATGAAGTAGAGATAAATATGAATAACAGTAAAGCGACTACAGAAAACTTACAAAACACACCTAGTGAAAATACTAAAAAAACGTGGTCGACACCGGAAATTGTTGATTATGATTACGCCAGTCTAACGCAAGGCGGTACTAACTTGAGAACCACTGACGATGTAGTTGGAGACAACTACCGAGCGAGCTAAGCTGTCGCGAGTGCTTCAGATTAGTTGCCTTAATTTACAACCCTTATTTGGGTGAACTTTCGTATCAATGAAGAATATTGTCTGGCTCGCCTCATTTCCAAGGTCAGGTAACACGTGGTTGCGTTATGTTATTTGCAGCTTACTCGATGAAGTGAATGAGGCACGAATAGATACGAATCCCACCTTGCACTGTGCTAACCGAAAGGCCATTGAGGAAACCCTCAGCTTTTCTGTTAGCCTTTTGTCTGTTGAAGAAGTTAATAACGTGCGGCCAGCGATCTACCGCCAATGGTCAAGAGAATGGACCCAAGAATCCCCCTTATTGATAAAAGTGCATGACTGCTATGCTACCAATAAAAATGGTCGGCACATTTTCCCGTCAAATGTAACGCAAGCGGCAATTTACTTAGTCAGAAATCCGCTAGATATTTGCGTTTCATACGCTCATTTTTGGGGGCTTGATAACTATGATGAAGCGGCTGACTTACTCTGTAATAAGACACACTCATTGCCTGCCAGTAACACAGACCTATTTGGTCAAATCTATCAACATATTGCCGATTGGAGCACGAATGTTGATAGTTGGTGTAATCAATCGGCAATACCTGTGAAAGTGGTCAAATATGAGGATATGAAGCACGCTCCCCTCGATACCTTTTCCAGCATTGTAAAATATCTCAACCTCCCTTATGCCGAAGACGAAATACAAGCAGCATTGCAGCATTGCGATATTAGCAAATTGCAGCAACAAGAAGCCGACATTGGATTTAGGGATCGCCCCTATGGTGGTGATAAATTCTTTCGTCAAGGGAAGACAAATACATGGCGAGACAAACTTGCTCAGTCGACAGCCGATAAAATCGTTAATTGCCATAATGTGATGATGCGACAATTTGGCTATTTAAATGATGATGGCCAGCCTATTTAGTGACCCATATAAAATGCAGACATATCATTACAATATTTGTGGTTTAACGGTCGAATTCCCATGGAAAATAGACGCGTTTCCACCGTCTACGCAAGCGCCGGATGCGCATATTCGATTTGGTCAAACTTCCCCGCCATCACAAGAAAACACGCGCTATCATGGCCCTTACTGTCAGGTTGCCCCTGAGCATTTTTTTCTGAAAATAGACAATGTTGCCCATTTCATGGTGCGTGACGGCAACCTCATTACCATAGAGCCACAAGGCAGCATTGATAGCGATTCACTGAAAACATTTGTGATGAGTGCTTGTCTCGGGGTCTTGCTAATTCAACGAAAGCAACTTGTATTACATGCCGCAGTGCTGAAAAAAAATGCAAAAACGGTGGCATTTGGGGGAGGCCCAGGATGCGGTAAATCCACATTATCTGCATTGTTGCTAAAAGCTGGCGCAAGTGTGTTGACAGACAATATTGCGGCAATACGCTTTGACAATAAAGCAACGGCAATGGCGTTGCCTTCATTTCCCAATATCCATCTTTGGCAGTCATCGTTAGATAAACTCGCGTTGGCTGGGTACACTCCTAAAAAGCTTCGGCCGACACTCAATAAATATGCGATAGACGTAAGCACGGATTTTATCGGTAGTCCTCAACCTTTAAGCTCACTATGCATTCTCTCTCCTTGGAATAAGAAAGAAATACAATTAGAGACAATCACCGGAGCAGAGAAAATATTCCAACTAACAAATGTTAGCTTTCGGACAAAAATTACCAGAGGCTTGGGCTTGGATAAGTTGCACTTTAAGCATATTAGTACGCTTTCACAGACGATAAATATCGTTCGGCTTTCGTATCCACAAGATTGGACATTCAATCACACGGTAATCAATTACATTGATGAATACCTATTCAACTAACGGTATTTAGAACCTCTGTAGTTATTATCTCTATCTAAATAAGAAGAAATCCGATTCAATGGAGCATTACCATTAATGAAACCTTTTATGTCTCCTCATTACTGTTTGGCAACGGTTACTACATTCTCCTTCTTGCCCGGAACCATGGTGCTGTTGTCCTCATTCCTAGAAACAAATCCTTGGTTTCATGGGGATGTTGTTATCTTCGTTGAAGCGCAGGCATTAGCACCGCAAGAATTGAATTTACTTAACACGTTCAAGAACCTAAAAATTGTTCATATCAAGCCAGAGTTACTTAAAAACATAAAGCAACTGACATCCTTAAATCCGGCAGTGAAAGGCAAATCATCGCACTTTTACTCTTTGGAAGTGTTTGGGCTGGTGGGCTACGACAAAGTGCTGTTTTGCGACAGTGACTTACTATTTTTGGGTTCAGTTGAACCGTTGTTTTCACAAGAACAGCCGCTCATTTGTTGCGGTGATGGAGCATATTATCAAGGATTAACTCGTCATAAGCAGTCGTTCGTCGTTGGCAAGCCCAGCACTCCCGAAGAAGAGCTTACCAATACGTTTAATGCAGGATTCATGTTGATCGACAAGTCTCTTATAAATAGCAACACTTACGCTGATTTGGTAGAGTTAACTCACTCAAAACACTGGATGGATAAAACCACTCCGCATACCGATCAGCGTATCTTTAACCAGTATTTTGCTGGGAAACAACACATTATCAGCCCAGTATATAATTACTTGTTAACACACAAGAATTCTATTGAAGCCATGTACCCATGTGATTTTAAGGACATCAATGTTTTGCACTTTAATGGGCCTAACAAACCGTGGCGGCTTACCCATACTTTATGTGCTATCACCCAAAGCCCCTTTCTACATTTGGCTTTTCAGCATTGGCATAAGCGGTATGGACAGTTAATGACTAAACTGCATCTTAATGGTTTGATTTCGAAGGAAAACTAGCAATGTGCCGCACAATGGCAACATTCTTTTAAAACCCGAATTCAAGAACATGGTATAGGCACAAAGCTGATGGTAATCGCTTTGGTGGGATGATGGACTTGAATCAAGTTAAAGATGTGTTGCCTCTTGAACAAAGAAAGTTTTACGTCTGCGGGCCTGCTGCTTTTATGGCGTATATTTGAGGACAACTTACGACCCTAGGCGTTTCATAAACACCGATGGTATTTGAAATCTTTGGGCCACATAAAGATATCTAAGTTGCAATCCGATGCCTTCAATAAACGTGGATAGAAACCAATTAGGCTTCTATCCCTTTTCTCGTCAGGTATTCGTCGTATGTGCCACGGAAATCTGTGATGTTGCCATCTTTGATTTCTAAGATACGAGTCGCCAAAGAAGAAACAAATTCCCTATCGTGCGATATAAAAAACAGTGTGCCTTCGTAGGCTTCTAGCGCCATATTTAAGGATTCGATAGATTCCATATCCAAGTGATTGGTGGGCTCATCCATTAAAAGAATGTTAGGCATCGCCATCATGATTTTGCCGAATAACATACGTCCTTGCTCGCCGCCGGATAAAACATCAACGGTTTTTTTGATGTCGTCAGCAGAGAACAACATGCGACCTAGAAAGCTGCGAATCGTTTGTTCATCATCGCCTTCACGACGCCACTGGCTCATCCAGTCAAATAGGGTTAACTCAGACTCAAAGTCACTGGAATGATCCTGAGCATAATAACCAATCTTGCTATTTTCAGACCACTTTACTTCGCCCGAATCCGGTTCAAGATCGCCCTGTAAACAGCGCATTAATGTGGTTTTACCGGCACCATTTTCACCGATGATAGCGACACGTTCCCCCACTTCGAATATACCATTGAGGTCTTTAAACAAAGGACCTTCGTCAAAGCCTTTGCTTAAGTTAGTAATTTCAAGCGCGTTTCTAAACAACTTCTTTTCTTGTTCAAAGCGAATGAAAGGATTAACTCGGCTGGATGCCTTCACCTCTTCTAATTTGATCTTTTCCATTTGCTTTTGTCGTGACGTTGCCTGTCGTGCTTTAGATGCATTGGCTGAGAAACGTGCTACAAAGGTTTTTAATTCGTCTATTTGCGCTTTTTTCTTGGCATTGTCAGCGAGCATTCTGGCTCTTGCCTGCGTGGCGGCAAGCATATACTCATCATAGTTGCCCGGATAAATTCTCAGCTCGCCGTAATCAAGGTCGGCCATATGCGTACAGACCGAATTTAGGAAGTGACGGTCATGGGAAATGATGATCATGGTGGATTCACGTTGATTGAGTATGGTTTCTAACCAGCGGATGGTGTCTATATCGAGGTTATTGGTTGGTTCGTCCAGCAATAAAAAGTCAGGGTCGGAAAACAATGCTTGTGCCAGCAATACTCGCAGCTTCCAGCCGGGGGCCACTTCACTCATCAAGCCGTAGTGTTGTTCCGTAGGAATCCCAACGCCAAGCAGTAATTCACCGGCAGCAGAATCGGCTTCGTATCCACCCATTTCAGCGAATTCGGTTTCTAAATTAGCGACTTTCATGCCATCTTCTTCACTCATTTCAGGTAAAGAGTAGATGCGGTCGCGCTCTTTTTTGATGTCCCACAGTTCTGTGTGACCCATAATAACCGTGTCGATGACGGTAAAATCTTCAAAGGCAAATTGGTCCTGATTCAGGATGCCCAAACGCTCATCCGGCCCATAGCTGACATTACCCGAACTCGGTGTAAGCTTGCCGCTTAGGATTTTCATAAAGGTGGATTTTCCGCAACCATTGGCACCAATCAAACCATAACGGTTGCCATTACCAAATTTTACAGAGATGTTTTCGAATAAAGGAGCAGAACCAAATTGCATGGTGATGTTTGCGGTTGTAATCACAGAGCGTATTTCCGAGTTAAATTAAAAATGACGGCGCGATTGTACAGGACATGCGCTTTCCTCGAAATCAATACTCAACTTTTGATGAGAATTTCCAAGTATTGGGTCAACTTATGGTTCACTGAAATGAATAGGTTATCTTTTCGATAAACTTGGTGAGTAGCCTGTTGGATTGCGTGATAATTTTTGCATCACCACTTAAAATTGTGTCGTTGCTGATACTCATGAAGATATTTTTGATATAAAAAAATGGTGTTATTTTGGGAGTTCGTTGGAATTGGCTCTTCACCATTAACAATAGGCACAAAAAAACCGACTTTCGTCGGTTTTGTCATGCTTAAAACCTGTGTTTAAGCATGGTACCAGAGGGCGGACTTGAACCGCCACGCCCGTGAAGGCAACGGATTTTGAATCCGTCGTGTCTACCAATTTCACCACTCTGGCATCAAATTTTAGCTGTTGCTACGGATGGGAATCCGTTGAAGCGGTGCATATTAAATGGATTCAGAGTCGTTAAGTCAACCTTTTTTTGTGTATTTTGACGTTTAAGTGACAGACTGCTGATAAAAGCATCATTTTCAGTGTAAAACGCTGGCAAATTGTGAATGTCATGCAAACTTGGTTCTCTTTAAATCGCGTTTCTTGCTAGAATTTGCGCAGTTTCAGTTTTTAAATTTGGTTACGCAATGCCCTCCCATAAAAGCGCCCACAAAGCTGCTAAAAAATCGTCTCGCAAGCCCTCTCATGCTGGTAATGCTCACGGCGCGCTTTCAAATAAAGACGCATTATCGAATGAAAATGAATCGCCTTTGTTTCCTCGGGCGGGATTTTTACGGCGTTTAGCGGCAATGATTTACGACTTACTGGTGGCGGTAGCTGTTGGCATGGTTGCGGCGATGGTGATGATTTTAACGCTGGTGGTGCTGTTTCAAACGCAAGTGCTCGACATGGGCCAATATCAGCATTTAAGTGAGCTTATTCAAGGTTCGCTGTTGTATCGCAGCGTGATTCAGGTTTGGGTTGCGATTTGGGTGCTGGGCTTTTTCTTGTGGTTTTGGCGCAACGGCGGGCAAACTATTGGCATGAGAGCATGGCGTATGCGTTTGTTCAGCACAGATGACCAACCTTTCACCTACAAGCGCGCCTTGTTCCGTGTTATTTGCTCACTTGGTGGCATAGGAACCTTGCTGGTGTTGTTCGACTTTAAAAACAAGCAATCGCTGCAAGACCGGCTCGCACATACCGAAATGTTGGTGTTAACCAAATCCGCAAATGACCACAAATCATGGAAAGAGATTCAACAGGATTAATCAAACATGGCAGACGTTCTTATTGTAATTCCCGCACGCTATGCAAGCACTCGCTTACCGGGTAAGCCTTTAATACCAATTGCGGGTATCGAAATGCTCAAGCGTGTCGCGCAAATTGCGGACTACGTGAGCCGCAAATTAGCCCATTGCGAATACGTTGTGGCCACCGATCATCCCGATATAGAAGCCTTTTGCGTACAGGAAAGTATTCCGTCGGTGATGACCAGCGAACAGTGCCAGAGTGGTACAGAGCGTTGTTGGGATGCGGTACAAACGCTAAAAGCAAAAGGCAACGCGCCTAAATTTATTGTTAATTTACAAGGCGATAACCCGTTGTGTCCGCCGTGGTTTTTAGAGCGTCTTATTTTGGATTGGCAAGCGCAACAAAAGACCGATTCCAGCAATAACAGCGCTTCAAGCTCTCAAGTATTCACGCCGTTTGTGCATTTGTCGTGGGATGAGTTAGATGCACTGCGTGAAGCGAAGAAGGTAACGCCTTATAGCGGCACAACGGTGCAAATCGACAAACAAAACTACGCATTAACATTCAGCAAAATTATCCTTCCGGCCATGCGCAAAGAAGACAAGCTTCGTGAGCAACTCGATAAGCCGCCAGTGCGCCGACACATTGGTTTATACGCTTATACTTACGATGCCCTTGAGCAGTATTTTAATTTGGATGCAGGGCAATACGAAGAACCTGAAGGCTTGGAACAAATGCGCTTTTTGGAGCACGGCATTCCGGTGAAAATGGTGCTAGTGGATTACCAAGGTCGTAAAGGTATGAGCGGCGTCGATAGCCCTGAGGATATTGCTCGCGCGGAAGCGGTTATCGCGGAGTGTGGTGAATTCGATTTGGGCTAAGTTAGCAGCGCTGTGAGTAAACATCTGAGGCAATTCAAGTTAACAACTGCCTATGGATAATTCTCGCAGACTCGTTGTGAATCCATCCGTGGAAACTCCGCAGCCGCTTCCCTGCGGCTGAGGGTCTGCTTCAAATTATCCATAGGCATTTGCTGGCGAGATACCGTATTAAACCTATTTCAGACAAGAGTCTTTACAATGACAACACGACTCATCATTGCCCGTCACGGCAATACCTTTACGCCCGAACAAACGCCAACGCGTGTGGGGGCCAAAACCGACTTGCCTTTGGTTGAACATGCGCGTGGCCGCAACATTGGGCGTTACTTGTTACAACACGGCTTGCCTGTTGATGTGGTGATGAGTGGCCCATTGCAACGTCATTTGCAAACTGCGTCCCTTGTGTGTGAAGCCATGGGGTTGGACGCAAGTCAGATTCAAACTCGTCACGACTTTAACGAGATAGATTACGGCCCAGACGAAGACAAAACCGAAGATGAAGTCATGTGTCGCTTAGGTAAAGGCGACTTAACGTTAGGGAAAAACATCATTGAAAAATGGAATCAGCAGGCAATAGTGCCACAAGGCTGGTTGGTGGATGTTGAAGGACTAAAACAAGCGTGGCTGGAGTTAGCGCAAACACTTTGTACAACGCATAAAGACCAAACCACCTTGCTGGTTTCCAGTAACGGCACAATGCGCTTTGCACCTGTGATTACCGGCGATTTCGACGGTTTTGTGCAACGTCACGATATTAAAGTGGCGACAGGCGGTGTTTGTCTTTTTGAAAAGGACGAAGACGACATGCATTGGCGCTGCACAGGGTGGGCGCTTAAGCCATCAAAGCTTCTTGACTGCTAAATAATGGCTCACCTTTTTAGCGTTTAAGCATTTGCACCGCAATAAAGGCAATCAATAAGCTCGGGGCCACAGCTCCAATGGCTGGTGGTAAATTGTACACCATACTCAGTGGCCCAAAGACTTCATTGACGATAAAGAAGCCAAACCCAGTCAATACGCCCATGATCACACGAGCCCCGGTGGTTACGCTCCTTAGCGGGCCAAATATAAACGACAACGCTAGTAGTAACATGACACCAACCGAAATGGGTTGCAAAATTTTGCGCCACAGCGCCAGTTGATAGCGGCCAGAATCCTGACTGTTGTTTTTCAGGTATTGGATATACTCAAATAAACCAACAATCGATAACGCTTCAGGTTTAACAATGGCAACACCGAGTTTGTCGGGCGTCAGTGTTGAAGGCCATTGTGCGGCACCATTTTTGCTGTAACCAACTTGCTCGCCAATACTGGTGTTACTTACGTCTTTTAACTGCCACTGTTCGCCTACGAAGCGCGCTGATTGGGCGGTGGTAATATGGCGTAAAGTCAGCTCATCGGAGAAGTGATAGATGGTAATGTCGCGTAGTTCATCGCGATTAACCACCTCGCCAATACTGACAAATTTGTCGCCGTCTTTGGCCCACGTTAGTCTATCGGATGCAAACAAATTACCGCCCGAAATGGCCTGCGCGCGGATCTCTTTAGCTTTAGTTTCAGTGATAGGGGCAACCCATTCACCCAGTGCCATAACAAATAGCACCATGAGCAATGCACTTTTCATAGCGGCACTGATAATTTGTAACCGGCTCATGCCAGAGGCTTGCATCACGGTTAATTCGCTAGTGCTAGCCAGCATGCCCATGCCAATTAACCCGCCGAGTAGCGTCGCCATAGGGAAAAATAGCTCGATTTCCCTCGGTAAACTTAGCAATACATACACAGCGGCTACCGTCATATCGTAGCTACCACGACCAACGTATCTAAGTTGGTCGATAAATTTAATTAAGCCGCTTAAACCAATGAGTACCGACAAGCTTAATAGCGTGGTGGAAAGCAGTGTTCGCGCGAGATACATCTCGATTAAATTAAACATGAGAGGCTCCCGAAGCATTATTTTTGGCATTGCCACGGGAGCGCCACCGTGCTCGAATCTTCACACCGAAGGTGCGATCTCGCATGATAAGTGTCGCCCCAATTATCAATATCACGATGTGGACCCACCAAAGTCCAAGTGCGGGTGGGATTTTGCCGTCTTCTAATACTTTACGACTTGCCATTAGCAGTAAGAAATAACCCAAATACAGCAGTAGTCCCGGCAGGATTTTGCCAAAACGCCCTTGCCTTGGGTCGACCGCACTAAGTGGCACGGCTATAAGAACCAAAAAAGGAATAGAAAGAGGAATGGCCAAGCGCCATTGGAATTCCGCGATAGCTGCTGTGGAATCGTCGTCCCACAGCTGAGAAGTTGAGAAGGCCGTCATTTTGCGACGTTGTTGTTCGGCTTGCTCCTCAGCAATTTGAATTTGGTATTCTTCAAACTCAACAACATGAAAATTAGTTTGACCAATTTCTCCCTCATATTGGTTGCCATTACTCAGTACAAGCTTCTGAGAGCCATCACTATTTTCCAACACGGAACCGCCTTGGGCATACACAATTTGAATTCGGTCATCGGAAGATTCGGCGTCGTGTTGTGCTAGGAACACTTTACTTAGCTTATTGTCGCTGGTGATATCGTGTACAAACATCACTGCTTGCTTATTGGCTGTTTCTTCAAAGCGTCCGGGGATGAGGCTGGCAAGGCCCGCTTCGGCAGCGACTTTATCTTCCATTTGATATTCAGTTTCAACGGCAAGAGGGGCGAGCCAAAAGGTGAGGGCTGCGGTAATGGTAGCGAAAAATAACCCGAGAATAAGCATAACTCGGGTGACATACCATTCACTTACGCCACAAGCTCGCATCACGGTCATTTCACTGTCTACGTAAAAACGGCCATGAGCCAACATCATGCCAAGAAAAAAGCTTAAAGGCAGAATAAGCGCGGCTAATACCGGCATTTTTAAGGCAAGAAAGTTGATGACAAGGCTGGCCGGAATATCGCCGTCAGATGCATCAGCAAGAACCCGAACAAAACGTTGCGTTACGAAAATTGCCATTAAAACCAAAAACACAGCAATTTGTGATTTTATGGTTTCTCTTAAAAGATAACGCAGTAATAGCACTTTGTTTCCTGACCTCTGAGATTTCGCGTTATTGGCAGTTAAAATTAGGTCGCTCGGAAAATAAGAAAACTTGGTTTTTTAGTGGAATACCGAGAGATTTTAAGTAAACTTACCGTTTTTGCATATTTCTATGGTGACACTTAGCCGTTGGAACGCTTATTCACCATAGATAAAATAAGGCTGCGGCACACCAAGCGAGGGAGATTATCTCTACCTGTTTAACGCATTGCAAATATAAATTCGACGTGTTGCGTACTCCAACGGCTAAGAAAACAAATAGTGACTAGAATACAGTTGTAATCTGTGTTTTCACGGTTTTCAAATGAATGACGCAGAAAATTTGAGGAATCCAGTATGGAATTCAGTGTAAAAAGTGGTAGTCCCGAAAAACAACGTAGCGCCTGTATTGTTGTTGGGGTATTTGAACCAAGACGGTTTACATCTGTTGCTGAGCAACTAGATAACATCAGTGATGGTTACTTGAGCAACTTATTGCGTCGAGGAGATTTAGAAGGCAAAGCAGGCCAAATGCTACTTTTGCACCATGTTCCCAATGTATTAAGCGAGCGCGTTTTATTGGTTGGATGTGGTAAAGAGCGCGAGCTTGATGAACGTCAGTATCGCCAAATTATTCGCAAAACAATCAATACACTGAATGAAACTGGCTCAATGGAAGCGGTATGTTTTCTCACTGAATTGCACGTAAAAGGGCGCGATACCTATTGGAAAGTGCGTCATGCAGTGGAAACCACAAACGACACGCTTTATAGCTTCACAACAATGAAGTCGAAAAAGGACGAAGCGCGTCGTCCACTGCGTAAAATGGTATTCAACGTACCTACCCGCCGAGAATTAACCACAGGTGAAAAAGCGATTGAACACGGATTGGCAATTTCAGCGGGTATCAAAACCGCGAAAGATGTCTCCAATATGCCGCCAAACGTGTGTAACCCTGCCTACCTTTATGAACAAGCTAAATCCTTAGAAACCGAATACCAGAACTTGTCTGTTGAAGCCGTGGATGAAGCCCAAATGGCTGAGCTAGGTATGAACTCGTATTTGTCTGTTGGTCGAGGCTCTGCCAATGAGTCCATCATGACTGTGATGAATTATAAAGGTGGTGTACCGGGGCAAAACCCTATTGTACTTGTTGGTAAAGGGCTAACGTTCGATTCTGGGGGTATTTCCATTAAACCGGGTGAAGCCATGGACGAAATGAAGTACGACATGTGTGGTGCTTCCGGTGTATTAGGCACTATGCATGCTATTGTGCAAATGCAGTTGCCCATTAACGTAGTGGGTGTATTAGCTGGGTGTGAAAACATGCCAGATGCCAACGCTTATCGTCCGGGCGATATTTTAACAACGATGTCTGGGCAAACAGTAGAAGTGCTTAACACAGATGCTGAAGGCCGACTGGTGCTTTGCGACGCATTAACTTTTGTTGAACGATTCGAGCCAGAAGCGGTTATTGATGTAGCAACACTTACCGGCGCGTGTGTTGTTGCTTTAGGTAAGCATGCTTCCGGTGTGATGAGCAATCATAACCCGCTGGCGCATGAGCTGATTAACGCTTCTGAACAGAGCAGTGACAAGGCATGGCGCTTGCCATTGTGGGATGAGTACCAAGAGCAAATTGAAAGCCCGTTTGCGGATATTGCAAACTTAGGTGGACGCGACGCTGGCACAATCACTGCCGCGTGCTTTTTATCTCGCTTCACCAAGAAGTATCATTGGGCGCACATGGATATTGCCGGCACAGCATGGGTTGGTGGTAAGCAAAAAGGTGCAACGGGGCGTCCGGTTGCCATGCTTTCCCAATACCTAATGAATAAAGCCGGTGTAGAAACAGAAGACTAATGCCTACAGCGACTTTCTTCCTGCTCTCTGAGCAAACCGATTCCGAGCAATCGGACAATACTCAAATGCGTGCCGATCCTTTGTTGATCGGCGCTTGCGATTTGGCGACACAGAGTTTCCGTCGTCGTCAGCGAGTTTGGGTGCATTGTGCCAACAAAACACAGGCAGAAGCCTTCGATGAGCTTTTGTGGCAGCGCCCTGTGGAGGCATTTGTGCCCCACAATCTTGCTGGCGAAGGTGCAGGCGGTTCGCCAGTTGAAATTGGCTGGCAGCAACCCACGCACAGCAATAGCCATTTGCTGATCAATTTAGCGGATGACTATCCCGAATTTGCACGTCGTTTTGGTCTAGCTTACGACTTCGTTCCAAGTGACGAAGCACGAAAACAACAAGCGCGCATCCGATACAAACATTTTAGAATGGCTGGGTTTGAACTGACAACGCAGCCCCTATCCAAGATTTAATGAGATTGACCATGGATAAAACCTTCAACCCCGAGAATATCGAAAAAGCTCGCTACAAAGAGTGGGAAGACAAAGGCTATTTTGAGGCCAGTGGCAGTGGCGACCCGTACTGCATTTTATTGCCGCCGCCAAATGTAACAGGAAGCTTGCACATGGGGCATGCATTCCAGCACACCATTATGGATGCGTTAACGCGTTATCATCGCATGAAAGGTGACAACACCCTTTGGCAAACGGGAACAGATCACGCAGGTATTGCCACGCAAATGGTCGTGGAACGACAACTGAACGCAGAAGATAAAACTCGCCACGATTTAGGTCGAGAAGCCTTCGTTGAGAAAATTTGGGAATGGAAAGCGCACTCAGGCGGCACTATCACACAGCAAATGCGCCGTTTGGGCGATTCATGCGACTGGAAGCGCGAAGCCTTCACTATGAATGAAGACTTGTCTAAAGCTGTTACCGAAGTATTCGTAAAGCTACACGAAGAAGGCTTAATTTACCGTGGTCAGCGCCTTGTAAACTGGGATCCAGTGCTGCACACCGCCGTTTCCGACTTGGAAGTGCTTAACGAAGAAGAAGCCGGATTCATGTGGCACATGCGCTATCCATTGGCGGATGGCAGTGGTGAAATGATTGTAGCAACCACGCGTCCTGAAACCATGATTGGTGATACCGGCGTAGCTGTTAATCCAGAAGATGAACGTTACAAGCACTTAATCGGCAAAGAAATCAAGCTGCCGTTAACCGGACGCTTAATCCCGATTGTGGGTGATGAACACGCCGACCCAGAATTCGGAACCGGTTGTGTAAAAGTGACTCCCGCGCACGATTTCAACGACTACGAAATTGGTAAGCGTCACAACTTACCTATGATCAATATCTTCACTGCCGACGCCAAAATGAACAACGAGGTACCAGAAAAGTACCGTGGTTTGGATCGCTTTGAAGCGCGTAAATTGATTGTTGCCGACCTTGAAGAGCAAGGCGTGTTAGTCAAAGTTGAAGATCACAAACTGAAAGTGCCAAGAGGTGATCGCACCGGCGCGGTTATTGAGCCATATTTAACTGATCAGTGGTACGTAAAAGTTGAGCCACTAGCCAAGCCTGCTATTGAAGCGGTTGAAAAAGGCGACATCAAGTTTGTGCCTGAAAACTGGAACAAAACGTACTATCAATGGATGTACAACATTCAAGATTGGTGTATTTCGCGTCAGCTATGGTGGGGACACCGTATTCCAGCGTGGTACGACGACAACGGCAATATCTATGTTGGTCGTGATGAAGCCGAAGTACGCAGTAAACACGGCTTAGCCGACGATGTGGCATTGCGCCAAGATGACGACGTGCTCGACACATGGTTTTCATCGGCATTGTGGCCGTTCGCGACGATGGGCTGGCCAGAAGAAACGCCAGAACTGAACACCTTTGTGCCATCTTCGGTATTGGTAACAGGCTTCGACATCATCTTCTTCTGGGTTGCCCGAATGATTATGATGACCCTGAAGTTCACAGGCAAAATCCCCTTCAAAGAAGTGTACATCACGGGGCTCATTCGTGACGAACATGGCGACAAAATGTCGAAGTCCAAAGGTAACGTGCTTGATCCAATTGATTTGATCGACGGTATTGAACTTGAAACCCTTGTAGAAAAACGTACCGCTGGCATGATGCAGCCGCAAAAAGCACAGAAAATTGCCAAGCGCACGCGTTCACAGTTCCCAGAAGGCATTGCTTCTTACGGCACCGATGCCTTGCGTTTCACCTTCTTGGCGATGGCATCAACCAGCCGCGACATCAATTTCGACATGGGCCGTGTTGAAGGTTATCGCAACTTCTGTAACAAGCTTTGGAATGCATCGCGTTTCGTGTTGATGAACACCGAAGAAGCGGATACAGGCAAAAACGGTGGTGACATTGAATTAAGCCTTGCCGATAAATGGATTTTGGCGAAATTCCAAAACACGCTAAAAGACTTTGAAAAGGCCGTTTCTGAATATCGCTTCGACATAGCGGCACAAGCCGTTTACGAGTTTACGTGGAACCAATTCTGCGACTGGTATTTAGAGCTTACCAAGCCAGTATTGAATAACGATGCTAGCTCTGAAGCGCAAAAGCGCGGCACACGTCACACCTTGGTGAATGTGCTTGAGCAACTTCTACGCTTGATGCATCCCTTCATGCCTTTCATCACCGAAGAAATTTGGCAGCGTGTTGCACCATTAACCGATGTAAAAGATGTGACCAGCATCATGATTCAACAATTCCCGCAGCAAAGCGCAGACATGCTAGACGAAAAAGCACTGCAAGATGTTGAGTGGATGAAGAGCTTCATTGTTGGTATTCGTAATATTCGTGGTGAAATGGACATCTCGCCAAACAAACCTGTGCCGGTGCTGTTGAAAAACGCCAGTGACGAAGACAAACGCCGCATGAAAGATTGCGATTTGTTCCTTGCCACAATGGCCCGCTTAGAAAGCGTTACCGTGTTGGCCGCAGATGAAAAAGCACCAGCTTCAGCCACTGCGCTTGTGGGCGAAATGGAAGTGCTGATCCCAATGGCAGGATTAATCGACAAAGACGCAGAGCTGGCGCGTATTAACAAAGCGCTAGAGAAAATCGAAAAAGATTACGCTCGCACAGAGGGTAAGCTTTCAAACGAAAGCTTTGTAAGCAAGGCTCCTGAAGCGGTTATCGCCAAAGAAAAAGCCAAGCTCGATGAGTTCAAAATGCAAATGGACAAGCTAAAAGAACAGCAAGCGAGCATCGCTGCGCTGTAGTCAACGCATTATGTAGATTGCCAGCAAAGCTGCTGAGCATCTAGGTAAAGCTAACAAAAACGGGAGTGTCGTCATGGCCTCCCGTTTTTTGTTTTAGAATAATAAAGTAGAAGTAAGTTGTTGAATAACTTAGTTAAGGTAACCAGGGCGAAATTTTTCGCTGATATATGGAATAAAAAGGTAATATTATTCAAAACAAATAATTAGTAGTTATCCAAACTAATTATGTAATTATTGAATTTTATAAAGATTTTATCTTATTGGCATAGAGGCTTTATTTTATGCAGCAAAGTACCAACTGAGCACTCTCTTTAAAAACAGTCATTGCTTTAATGATAAAGACTCAGTGAATTCTGCGAGAAAATGACTCTGTCTTCTTTCGTGGCAGATTCATTGCATTCTCCACGAATTTCGAAAATGCCGCGCTCTACATAGCTGCCTAGCGGGATGTAGCCTGTGCGGCAAAAGCCTGTCGACTCCAGTTTTTGTTCTAATCCTGCTTCCAATACAGACATCATATATTCGCGTCGGTCTCTTTGTAATTGTCGTCTGGAAGGCGAAGGAAGGGCGCCTAAACCCGGCACTTGTTGGCCTCTCCCAGAGGTAAAAACAAATAATTTTGTGCCATCGGGGCGGATGTTGGTGAGTAGGTTGCCGTAAACTTCTGGCGCGGAACGGGATACGCAAGCTGACAGGGCGATTAACAATAGTGGGGTTAAGCGTCTCAACATGAACATTTTCCTAAAATATCAGCGTTAAATGTGTCACTAAAACAATAGCTTCGCAAATGTTTTTTGCCCGCAGCTTTGGGAACGGCGAGGCTTGTGGCACAATTCATGTCCTCATTATTTTTAAGGAATAGGAAATGGCTGATTTACCCAATTGTCCGAATTGTGGCTCTGAGTATACGTATGAAGATGGCCCTTCTTTTGTGTGTCCAGAGTGTGCTCATGAATGGGCAAAAGATGGTACAGACGATAGCGACAACGTGATTAAAGACTCAAACGGTAACATTCTTCAAGATGGCGATACCGTTACCGTAATAAAAGACCTAAAAATCAAAGGTTCTTCTTCTGTGGTAAAAGTGGGTACAAAAGTGAAAAATATCCGCTTAGTGGATGGCGATCACGACATCGATTGTAAAATTGACGGGATTGGTGCAATGAAGCTCAAGTCGCAATTTGTGAAGAAAGTATAAGTCCTAATATGTCCTCCGACCTACCCAAACACTTAATGCACGAACAACCAAAAGAGCTAACGCGAGAACAAGCGAAACGCTACAGCAGGCATATTTTGCTGCCAGAAATGGACTGGGAGGGGCAAGAGCGACTATTGAATAGTCATGCTTTGGTGTTAGGTTTGGGTGGGCTGGGGTGTGCGGTTGCGCAGTACCTTGCCGCTTCTGGAGTCGGTACATTGACGTTGGTCGATCACGATAACGTGGAGTTATCTAACTTACAGCGTCAAGTGCTACATAATGAAGAACGGCTTGCTCAGAATAAAGCCGTTTCTGCAAAAATAGCGCTGGCGCAACTTAATTCTGATATTCAAATTCAAGCCATCCCTCGTAAACTTAATAAAGCCGAATTGCTTGAACTGGCTAATCACGTTGATGTGTTAGTAGATTGCACAGATAACTTACAGAGCCGGAATTTATTGAATGCGGTGAGTGTTGAAACGCAAACGGCTCTCATTACGGGCGCGGCGATTCGTTTTGAAGGGCAAGTTTGCTGCTTTTTTCCTAATGGTAACGGCCGCTCACCCGAGCCTTCACCTTGTTATGCCTGCTTAAGTTCGCTCTTTGGTGAGCAAGAATTATCCTGTATGGAGGCGGGAGTTTTGGCTCCGTTAGTCGGTATTATTGGTTCAATGCAAGCATTACATGTGGTCAAATACTTGTCTCAAATTGGGCATTTTGCTGTTGGTAAACTCTGTTTATTTGATGCTATGACGGCTCAATGGCAAGAAATGAAAATACGAATTAACCCACAGTGTCCGACTTGCTCATCAAAAGTCGAATGAAAAACTTACCAGATGGTCAATTCAATTTACCCTTTATTTATTACCTGTCGCCTTGAGTAAGCTTATTTGTTGTTTGTAACCATTTGTAATCAAAGTATTAATAACGAAATATTATGAATTTTGTTATGCCCTTTCTGACTTAACTGACCTCGTTAACAATAAGTAATCGAATTTGTTCGATAACGAGTGTTTTGGTGAGATAAAGGGTAATATAATGAAAAGACAATTAAATGTCATTGCGCTATCTGTGTTAGCAGCAACGCAAGCACATGCGGTAACCGCAAACTTTGGATGGGAAGATGGCAGTACCGTATTAGGTCAATTCGGCGCAGCGCATATCCAACATGGCAATAGCTTAGTGCAAGCAAGAACGGGTAGTTATTCACTGTCTGTTGAAGACATCGATCCTATTAACAATGGTACGCCACAAAGCTTCCTCGCTTGGGTGAATGGGCTAACAGATGGCGACGTTGTTACGGTGAATTTCTGGGTTTACGATGATGCAGCAGAGCGTCCCGCAGGTCGCGTCTGGGGTCATTACACCGATGATGTTACAGACATCAACGCCTATGCAGGCTCAGCTGGCGGTAATAGTGCCTACACTGACGGCAGTGGTTGGCAGGAAGTTTCTCATTCTTGGACATTCGACTCTAATTCAAATAGCCGCGATGGCCTAGTTGTTGAGTTTCGTTTATATGATGATTCAACTAATACAACGGGCGGTCTTTTCGTAGACGACATTGAAATCACCTCAACAGGTGGTTCAATTACATTGCCTTCCGGTGAAGTGGTGACCGATAACACGGGTGGCGATACCGGTGGTGGTGACTCAGGCAATACAGGCGGCACTGGCGCAGAGATCTACATTTCAGAATACATTGAAGGCAGCTCAAACAATAAAGCGATTGAGTTGTATAACCCCACTGGCGCGAGCATCGAATTAGGCGCTGGAAATTACGTACTCAGTCGTTACTCTAACGGTGGTACAAGTCCTTCAAATATTACACTTTCGGGTTCAGTTGCTGCGGGTGATGTGTTTGTTATTGCTAACTCTTCAGCGAATGCAACCATCCTTGCACAAGCAGACCAAACCACCGGTTCCATTAGCCATAATGGCGATGATGCCTATGTTCTGACAAAAGGCGGTGTGGTTATCGACTCGTTCGGTCAAGTCGGCAACGACCCCGGTTCTGCTTGGGGAAGTGGTTCAACTACCACAGCAAACAATACTTTACGTCGTTTAAGCTCTGTAACAAGCGGCGACACAGTTATTGATGATGCTTTCGACCCAGCACAAGAATGGGCTGGCTTTGGTAATGATCAATTTAATGACTTAGGTACTTACAATGGCTCAACGGGGGGCGACAACGGTGGTGGTGACAACGGTGGCGGTACTAGCCCTGTTGTTTGTGCGACGAGTTTCACGCCAATTCACGCCGTTCAAGGTTCTGGTGCGAGTACACCAATAACGGGCGAAATTGAAGTTGAAGGTATCGTTACGGGTGACTTCCAGTCCGCGCTTGATGGTTTCTATATCCAAAGCGCGCCGGGTGAAGAAGATGCAGACGCACTGACTTCTGAAGGTGTGTTTGTTTACACGAACGCTTCTCCTCAAACGGTTAATGTGGGCGATCGCGTTCGTGTTCGTGCCAGTGCCGCAGAATTCAATGGGTTAACACAATTAACCGCAGTAAATGGTTTTGAAGTGTGTGCATCAGGGCAAACATTACCAGCGCCTACAAATGTAACGCTACCCTTCGCCACAGCAGATAGCGCAGAAGCGGTAGAAGGCATGTTGATTAGCTTTAACGGCTTAATGGTGAACGACGTATTCAACCTTGCACGTTTTGGTTCAGCAGGTTTATCTAACGGTCGTCGTATGACACCAACGCAAGTTGCCACACCGGGCGATGAAGCGAATGCAGTGGCAGCGGCAAATGCATTAAATCTCCTTATTTTAGATGATGCATCTAACGCGCAAAACCCAGAAGTTGTGCCATATCCAACGGGCGGTTTGTCGGCGTTAAATACATTACGTACTGGCGACACCGTGTCACTATCAAGCGGTGTTATGCATTACTCTTTTGGTGATTACCGTGTGTTCCCTGTTGATGCGCCGCAGTTTACGGCAACTAATCCACGAACTCCTGCTCCTGAATTAGTCGCAGAAGGCAACGTGAATATTTCTAGTTTCAATGTATTGAATTACTTCAATACGTTAAACCTACGTGGTGCGGATACCGCAGAAGAATTCGAGCGTCAGGAAGCCAAAATCGTATCTGCTTTGGCTGCGTTAGATGCAGACATCATTGGTTTGATGGAAATTGAAAATGATGGTTATGGCACGGATAGCTCTATCAGCGACTTAGTAAATGCTTTGAATCAGGTTGATCCCGGCTCGGAGTGGCGCTTTGTTGACCCAGGTTTGAACCAAGTAGGTACAGACCAAATCTCCGTTGGAATGTTGTACAAAAGCATCGTTGTGGCACCATCTGGCGCGACTCGTATCTTAGATAGCAGTAATTCAGCAGTAGATGAAAACGGCAATCCGTTATTTATCGATACTAAGAACCGCCCAACAATGGCGCAAGAGTTTTCACTTCTTGAAAATGGTGAGTCGGTTGTTGTTGCGGTAAATCATCTTAAATCTAAAGGCTCTAGCTGTGCATCGGATGGCGACCCAGATTTAGGCGATGGTCAAGGTAACTGTAACTTAACACGTACTAAAGCCGCTCAAGCACTAGGATTGTGGCTGAATCAAGAGTTTGCTGATAAGCCTGTATTGGTTATTGGTGATATGAATGCTTACGCAAAAGAAGATCCAATCATAGCTCTTGCTAACGCTGGTTTTGCTGAATTGTTCGAGCACCTAAACAAAGAAGGTGCTTATAGCTACACGTTCCAAGGTGAGTTTGGTCAGTTAGATCATGCGTTAGGGAATGCGGCGTTATTGAGCAAGATTGTTGATGCAACTGAGTGGCACATCAACTCAGATGAGCCGCGTGCGTTGGATTACAACACAGAGTTTAAATCCGCTAGCCAAATAGACAGTCTCTACTCAGTTGACCCTTACCGTTCATCTGACCACGATCCGGTTGTGGTTTCGTTGAACTTAGACGTGCCAATTGATCCTAACCTGACTGAAATCACAGTTGTTTCACAAGACAATCTATCAAGGCTTGATAGTTTTGGCTTCAAAGTCAGAGCGAAGGCATGGGAATTCCAAGTGTCGATTTGGGAAAGACGCATGGCTCGTTTAGAAGCCATCATTGCCTCAATGGATCCAGTAACCCAAGCTGATGAAATTGCGAGCAAGCAAGCGGTATTAGCAAATACTCAAGCGAAGCGCGTCATTTTCATTAACTTGATGGAGACGGTAAAAGCTGCGGTAAGCGGCAGCGGCGAGCGAGTATTGGAAGTGGCGCGTCAATTAGCGCTTTCTGATGATGCAGAAACTTTCTTGCTACGTAAGCAAATGCGTTATGAAAATCGTGCGGACTCCGAACGTGCTGCTCGATATGAAGCGCGTGCAGCAGAATTTGAGGCAAGAGGAAAAACCCGCCAAGCACAACGATTCATGCAAAAAGCACTTGAGTTACGTGCCAGAGCGCAAGTTTACGGTTATTTAGCCGAGGTATTGAATGCCTCATTGGTGGCTGAGTAAGCGTGGAATATTGAGCGTTAACTGGTTTAGCGTTTAATTTGTTTCAAACAAAGCGCCCGATGTTATGCACTTTTATGTGGCAGCATCGGGCTTTTTTGTGCGTGTTAGTTTGAACAGAATTCAGCGTTAAATCACTTTAGAGAACGTTAAGTTGCGTTGATATTTGGGGAGATACTTATCGAAAGTCATGCAAATGGTGCGTGAAAACTGTCGACCTTGCTCCGCAACTTCGATGGCGTTGTCTGTGATACTCAATAAACCATCTTGCATCATAGGTTCAAGCATATTCAATTCTTCTGCGAAATACGCCGTAAAGTGAATGCCAAATTCCGCTTCAATGGATTGCATGTCTAAATGACAGTGGCAGATTAACTGCTTAATTACCGCAGCACGAATCAAATCATCAGTGGAAAGCCTAATGCCTCGTTCAACCACACTGGCTGTTTCGCCAACGTCTAACTTATCTAGTTCGCGATAGTAGTCGTGTAAAGTTTTGCAATTCTGTGTAATCACGTTGCCTACTTGGCTGATAGAGGTGATACCAAAGCCCAGCAGATCGGCGTCTGACAATTCGGTGTAACCTTGGAAGTTACGATGTAAGCGGCCTTCGCGCTGAGCAACACTCAAACTATCATTGGCTTTAGCGAAATGATCCATGCCAATGTGTTGATAACCGATAGCGAGTAAACGGGCTTTTGCCGCATCTTGCATCGCGGTTTTCATGTTGGCTGAGGGCAACCACTCATCCTTAATTTTGCGCTGTGCAGCGAAGCGGTCCGGCATATGAGCGTAGTTGAAAAGTGAGACTCTATCCGGTTGCAGCGTGGCAATGCAGTCTAGGGTGTATTCAGTGGTTTCAACAGATTGATGCGGCAAGCCGTAAATCAGGTCCATATTGACAGAATCGAAACCAATGCGCCGTGCGTCCTGCATAATTTGTTCAACATCTTCAACTGTTTGCACTCGATTAATGGCCGTTTGAACCTGATTATCGAAGTCCTGTATGCCCATGCTGATGCGGTTGAATCCGATGTGGTGTAGTGCGTCAAGATCCCCTTTTTCTACTAAACGCGGGTCAAGCTCAATGCTAATCTCCGCATCGTCTTTTAGCGTGTAATGAGCGCGAATGGTGTCTATCAGAATGTTGAGTTGATTTGGGCGTAAGTAGTTTGGTGTGCCGCCACCTAGATGAATCTGACACACTTTTTGAGACGAAAATACGCTGCTTCGTTGCGCAATTTCTTTGAAAAGATAATCTAAATAACGGCTGACCTTTTGTGCTTGTCGTGTCACCATTTTGTTGCAGGCACAGTAATAGCAAAGTTGATGACAAAAGGGGATATGGATGTACAAGGAAAGCTCGTTATAGCGGGAATGTTGCACGGCATCAAAAAGATCGGAATCATAGGTTCCTTCAGCCAATTCCATTGCCGTAGGATAGGAAGTATAGCGAGGGCCGCTTCGGTTATATTTTTGGATTAAGTCTGCTGTGTTATTTACGGGCCCATTCATTTCTATCACTCCGGTCAATTTTTTAGGAATTAATTTTACCCCTTTACTTCGTGGTAGGGGTTGACGTACATCAAGAAAAAGAGGATTTCAGGTATTCATGGTTAAATTTGAGACGAATGCAAGCATGGCTCAAGGAGGGGAGCTAATGATTGATTTAACACATCATTGGGTGGGAATTCTGTGCTTGATTGTCTTCACTGCTAGCTATTTATTGGTTTTTTTGGAAGACAAGATAAACCTCCGCAAATCCAAACCTATGTTGCTTGCGGCAGGTATTATTTGGGGCTGTATTGCCGTGTATTATACCGCTACAGGCAATAATGAAGCCGTGGCAGAAGGAATGCGCCACAGTTTCTTGGAATATGCTGAGCTATTTTTCTTCCTACTCGTCACTATGACGTACATTAATGCCTTGATGGAACGAGGCGTATTCGACGCCCTTCGATTGTGGCTTGTGGCCAGAGGTTTCACCTATCGGCAGTTGTTTTGGGTCACAGGGGGATTGGCATTTTTACTATCACCTGTTGCTGACAATCTGACCACCGCTTTAATTTTATGCGCGGTTATTTTAGCGGTGGCGAATGGGCACAAGCAATTTGTTCTTGCATCCTGTGTCAATATTGTTGTTGCGGCTAATGCTGGAGGGGCTTTTAGTCCGTTTGGTGATATTACGACCTTGATGATTTGGCAAAAAGGCATGGTCCCGTTCTGGGAGTTTTTCCAGCTGTTTTTGCCTGCACTCGTGAACTTTCTAGTACCTGCTTTGATTATGCAGTTTTCAGTATCAAAAGAAGTGCCACCGCAGCATGGCTTGTTAGATATTCAGGTAAAAATTGGCGGGCGTTTTATGGTGGTGTTGTTTGTGTCAACCATCATCACCGCAATCTTGTTTCATACCATATTAGGGATACCGCCAGTATTTGGCATGTTAACCGGGTTAGCTTACTTGAAATTGTATGGTTTTTTCCTCAATCGCCGAGCGCGCCACTGGCAACATAAAAATGACAACCCACCAGTAGGTGAAGATGCAAATGAGTTTGATGTCTTTTCCCGCGTTGCTCATGTTGAATGGGATACCTTGTTTTTCTTCTACGGTGTGATCATGGCGGTTGGAGGGCTGGGCTTTGTGGGGTATCTAGCACTT
The DNA here is from genome assembly GCF_026788005.1 of Alteromonas sp. a30. Classification (GTDB taxonomy): domain Bacteria; phylum Pseudomonadota; class Gammaproteobacteria; order Enterobacterales; family Alteromonadaceae; genus Paraneptunicella. The sequence goes on along the minus strand of NZ_JABEPE010000016.1, from coordinate 20,915 downwards.
ACATCGGAACTGATCTATAACCAATATGGGTTTACCGCAGCGAATACGGTAATAGGAATGGTTTCGGCAATTATTGATAATATTCCTGTTGTCTATGCCATTTTAACGATGAACCCTCAGATGCCCCATGAGCAGTGGTTGCTGATTACCCTAACCGCTGGGGTAGGGGGAAGCTTATTATCGATAGGCTCTGCCGCTGGCGTGGCGTTAATGGGGCAAGCGAAAGAGCATTACACCTTTATGGGGCATTTAAAATGGACGCCGGTTATTGCGTTAGGATATTTTGCGAGTGTTGGTGTTCATTTAATGATAAATGGCTAACGAAGAAGCTGCTGAAAAGTGGTAATTGTGTTGAGATGAGTAAAGGTTGAGATCAGGAAATGCGCTTCCTCGACATTTCCTGAGCATTGCGTAGTAGAGTCACTGCATACGGCTTACATCTATTTTTTTCCGTAATGCAGTTTGTAAAAGCCACTCTTGCATAACGCTAGAGTTCGCTCTTTCAAGATCTCCTTCTACGCGGGACTTTCAAGCAGCGCTGCTCAACTCGATATGAGAAATTAAGTCTGCCGCACTTAGACCACACGCTTGAGCCATTGAGATAAACTGGTTAACACTAGGCGTTCCAATATTTTTTTCCCAGTTTTCGTAAGTTTTTCTCGTTTTTACCCCTGCTGCAGATGCCATATCTAACGTCCGAAGCCCTGCAACCATTCTCATAGCGCGTAGATCACTTCCTTTCACTAATCTCATGATTCACCCCTAAGTTGATTTTTTGATTTTAATAATTTCGAAAATTTAACCAGGTGATCGATATCTCCTGTCAGCCAGCAATCTTTATTTGTAATGCGGCTGAAAAGCATAAATTAAGAGGCATAAAGAATCCTCTGAAAAAATGCGCGGTGAATTTACTTATTATTTTTGTATAGATCAAGCTGAATTTTCGAAAATATATAAGTTAATTGTTTGTTAAGGTAAATAAATGGTTTGTGTGTTTAATGCTGCCCATAATTCAAGTAAGTGACTATAAAACAGCTAGTTATAGGTTTTCTCTTCTTTTGCTGTGTGAAGTTAATAACTCTGTATTATTAAATATTTACCTTTATAAATTTTCGATATTTGTAATGCTATTAAGGTTGGAATTTGTCATTTCCTTTCTTAGGTTGCCTTCTTCTGCTTTCAGCTTGTATTTGAGTGGGTAAAGCGATTATTTATTTCAATTTTTTGCAACTTTGTTCAGGTAACAATCTTACTCCTCTCTAAGAAGTGTAAAAATTTATTGTTTAATCGGTGTATTAGGGCGAAAATTCGTAAATATTTTGACTCAAAGGCAGGCAGGTATGACTGAATTCGATGTAACCGCAATTTTTCAGCGAATGCATAAAGCATGTGGTGTAAAAAACGATTATCAGTTGAGTAAGTTCTTAGCGGTAAAAGCGAGCACTGTGAAGGGATGGAAGGACGCAAAACATCCACCCTATAAAGCATGTTATGAGATTTACGAAAGAACCGGGGTATCGGTTGAATGGTTGTTATCGGGAAAAACGGTTAATGAGCCAATGATTGCCAGTAAGAGTAATGGAAAGAATCAAGGCGCTGACGCATTACCCGACTTCGAGGCTTTCGCATCAAAATACCTTAAATCTATTGAAGCTGGACTGATTTCAGGGTTTATCCGTTTAGAGTCCCAAACCACACAAGATGAGATTATTATTATGGCCCGCCAGCTGTATGCAGAGCTGGTACAAGATGAGTTAATTCCAAAGGGAAAGAGCCGAAAGGCATCTTAACGTTAAACTTCCCTTAAGCCATTTTTTCGTCCTTTAATTTTCTTAACGTACTGGCACCATTTTTCATCTTCTTGCACGCGTTCAACAATATCCTCTATCGCTATAATTTCTTGTTGCCAGCGCGCTGCCCGTTCGTACATAGCTTCCGGGGACTCTTGGACTTGCACTGGTTTTTGCGCGATCTTGAAGATGGCAACGCCTAGCAAGATGAACAGAAAAGCGATGCTATGTGTTAACAAAAGTATAAGCATGTAAGTTCCTGTAATGTCGGCTTTCAATGAGTTACTTAAGTAGCTTCAAGCGAGATTGTTGCTTATCCGGTAACGCTTTAATGAATGTTTTCCATTCTTCTAACTGACGGCATTTTTCAATAAAGTCGTCCATTTGTTGGATTTCCATACGCCAGTTAACAACGCGTTCGTACACAGATTCGGGAATATCTTCTCGCTTAATAGAGCGATTCGCGAGGAAACATATCAGTAGTCCTACGCTAAAAAAGATCCCGGCGAAGAGAAATTTTAATATTAAAGTTAACATCAACGGTTCCTTTTAAAAGAGTGGCTAATAGGCTGATACCAATACAAATATTTAAAGCGGGAATACCGTATTGATAGGCTTCACGGATCACAGGTGATTGAACCGTAATCGCGCTGATATATCGTAGGATTTGTAGGCTAGACAGCGCGCATAAGAACCATAATACGCGCTGTGTACTTGGGGTTTTGCTGATGTTACTCCAAAGGTGTAATTGCGTGATGGCAAACACCATCATTAGATAACAGAGCAGCCAAGTGCCCGTCCAATAGATAACGCCTACAACTCTGTCCCCATTGAGCGCGAGCTCTAAGAGGGGATTTCTAATATCATTCATTATATATTCTCCAAACCCTATCACCGATGTGGTGATAAGGATGGAGCTTATCCGCTGGTAAATGCCTAAACTGATAAAGAAAATCAGCGTATAAATATACGGAAGGCAATTGTCCAAGGTGAATAAATATTCAATCAAAAGCGTTTTCTCTATTCACTTTCTATTTTCTTGCTTATGGCAAAGTTACGGTCAAACAAAAACCTGCCACACAGAACGTTTTAACGTTAGAAGCGCTTGCTAAAGATGGGTCTGGTGGGAATACACCGCCGCCGCCACCTTGTGCAACGTAAGTTCTACTGCTAGTTGATGAATCTTGATTCGATGTTGCTTTTGTAGAACTAATACTACTGCTTTCAACTAAGGTGTTCACATTTGCGCTATTGCTTTCTGTGGCATGTGCTAAGAAAGATAGAAAAAAGGTGGTTACAATGATGGATAATATTTTATGCGATAATTTCATTTTTTCAACTCCTAAAGGTAAATTAAGGCACAATTAAATGTGCTAATCGGCATTATACACATAAGGTAATATTGTTGTCACAAATATGAATGCTTATTAAGACAGTCGTTAAAGTCAATTTTACGTATATGTGAAATTGATTACTCTGGTTTTTTCAAGACGTTGAGTCTATGCGGAATATAGATTCTCAATGGGGTAAAATGGTTTTACTTATTAAGGTTTCATTAGTAACTAAAAGTTCTTTACAAAAAAAATTATTCATAAGAAAGAAGCAAATTAGTTATGTTTTGTTAAAAGTGCAGGTAAGTTTTGGGGTAGTAAAAGCCTTATAAATCGAGTTGAACAAGAGTTTTTGTGCAATATTATTTACGTTTACGGAGAAATAAATTCGGTAAAGCCTCGTTAATACGCCTCTTTTTCAAGAGTGGTTGTCACTTATGTGATACTAAAAAACTCAGGCAAATGTTCGTATAAAGGAAAAGTGGGTTATCCTTTGGTTAACGCTACTTTACCTGTTGTAAAAATAGCGTCGAGTCGTTCTTTTTGATTTAAATTTAACGCTGCCTCATGAGGTTTTGATAAAGGGAACTGGCGCAAAGATGCTTCTTTCTTTAAGAGTTGTGTGAAGACGGTGGTATTGGAAAGTGTGTCTAGCTGTTTAGCGACTCTTTGAGGGGACCATCGCTCAAAACTGGGCAAACAGCAACGACTAAACGCCTCAAGTACCTTATCAAGGGAGCTGCCCTGCTTTCGTAATGCAATGTCAGCCAATAAAAAATATGCCGCCCCTCCCCAATAAACATGCATGGTCTTATTGGCGCGGATAAGTGCTCTTTGATTAAAGTCCCTTCTGCCACGTTCAAACCCCTGTGTCAGCTTACGCCATGCGGTGTGAGGTGTAATAAGCCCTGTTCGTGCGCGCGCGACATATTGATAATAGCTGGCAATGCCTTCAGACATCCAACGAGCACCTGGAATCAACTTAGGCAGAAATAAATGGCTGAGTTCGTGGCTTCCCGTCCAGTCGGCGATGAATTCTTCGAGTGGGCGGGTTTGGTCAATAAAAAAGTGAACAGAAGGATAACCACCTCGTTGAACCTCTCCCCAAGGAGTTGGCCCAGAGCGTTTACCTATGGGGATGATTAACACTTTTACATTGGTCTGAGGGAAGCGACCATATACCGATTCAATGGCCTGCGCGGTCACGTTTAACCACGATAACCAATCGTTGGATCGTGATGTAGCGGAACCCGCAATAGCGACATCTAACGACGTATTATGTAGGTGTAGTGTTTCAGTTTTGATCTCACCTAAAAGCGTTCGACTATCCCATTCCAAGCCCGTCTCGGAAATTTGATAATGCATCCCCACTTTTTTAAACGGCAGGAACGCCTGAATACGCTCTCCCGTTTTGTCGGTGATAGTGAATTCAGCGTGACGGAAAGCCGGGTCGAACCAAAACCAGCGTTTTGTATTTAGTACAATCGCGCCATGACTTTTGAGCGTGTTGCGCCAATCGCTCGTTGTGCTTACATCAACTTCGTAATACACACATTCATTGGGTGACGCTTTTCCATGAGTTGTAACTTGAGACCCATGAATGTTTAAGGTTGTTCCTGCTTGGATAAATGAGCGGGTGTAAGCCGATTGTTTAGTGCTGTGATTGGTTAAGGTTATTGCAGCAAGACCTCGATAACATAGCGCAACTTGCAGAGTATCGTTGGCTTTGTCCCACATGAGATGGTAGTGCGCATCCACTGACTCACTGGGCAAAATGGCTTGATGTTTTGCGCCATAAGCAGGATTCGCTGAAATAAACAACGCGAACAAAATAAAAAGGAAGCAGTGATGTTTAAGCATAAGTGAGTTGACGAATTAAGCACTAATATTACCGAACGGTACCGTTGGTAGGTTATTTCACTTGGATATGTTTCCGATTGTTGCGAGAATCCTTACCAGACAATCAACACATTAATGAAGACTATCCAAAACACTAAGCTGCATGAATTTGGAAGCGGGATAACTGAATGATTGATTTTAAAACTAAAATAAACCCGAAAAGGCCAGAGAATACCAAAGAGTGCAAAGATGCTGATGCGCTTCTCAGGCAGTTTGAAAGCGATCGTGGGCGAATTATCAATTCTGCTGCGGTGCGGCGTTTGCAGCAAAAAACACAAGTTTTCCCGTTAGAGCGCAATGCAGCGGTGCGCTCCCGACTAACGCATTCGTTGGAAGTGCAGCAAGTTGGGCGTTTTATCGTACAAAGTATTTTTCGAGCGCTCAGTCAAGAAGACGTTAAAAGCTATGGTTTAGAAGGGTTAGAGCGCCATGTGGAATCCGTAGTTGAAATGTCCTGTTTGATGCACGATATTGGCAATCCGCCTTTTGGGCATTTTGGTGAGCAGGCGATTAATGATTGGTTTCAGCGTAATCTTCACGACTCATTACCCGCTGCAACGGACAGTAACGAGAAACCGCGTTTGAGCGAAGAGTTGGAACGCGACATTTGCCATTTCGAAGGCAACGCGCAAGCAATTCGCTTAGTCCACACTTTGCTTAACTTGAATCTCACCTACACTCAAACCGCAGGGATTCTGAAATACACTCGCTGTGGCAGTGAGGAGAAACCCGACAAAGAAGATGAAGGTGCGTATATTCGAAAAAAAGTAGGATATTACGACAGTGAAAAAGTCTTTGTTGAAGAGCTATGTAATGCGCTTGATATGCAGATAGGCAACCGTCATCCATTGAGCTATATCATGGAAGCAGCAGACGACATTTCTTATTGTATTGCTGATTTAGAGGATGCGGTAGAAAAACACATTATTGATTTAGAACGTTTGAGTGAAGAGCTCAGCAAAGCGTTTGCAAAACAACTTAAAGACTTTAGGTTATCGGAGGAAGTGTCTTCGGCACATGACCTAAATAAAATGCTGAAAAAGGCAAAAGAGCAGGCAAATTCAGACCCTATCGCTCCATCTAGTCAGTTTTTTGTGAGCTTACGCGTTAGTGTTATCCACCCTCTAGTGAAGCATGCGGTGAAGCGCTTTATCTCCAATATTGATGCTGTATACAACGGCCATTTCAACCAAGCGTTGTTAGAAGATAAAAGTGAAGCTCATGCGATTACGGAAACCTTAAAAATAGTGGCAAGAGAATTTGCGTTTTGCCATCGAGAAGTGGAATCCATGGAACTGAAAGGCTACAAGGTTATTTCCGGTTTATTAAATGCGTATCAGCCTCTGCTGAAGCTTTCACGAGCGCAATTTGAAGCGGTTGCTAAAAACGAGAAATCGGCGAAGCTGCTTGAGTCTCGATTGTACAAAAAGCTCTCCAATAAGCATGTAAGAGCGTACCAACAAGCAATAGAAGGGCAGAGCGACACCACAGAGTTTTATTATCGTTGCCGATTGTTACAGGACTATATTAGCGGCATGACGGACCAATTCGCTTTGGATGAATACCGTGCGCTAATGGTCATTGATTAGCTTTGGTCGTTTAAAAACGCGTTTACCAGTAGGCGTTTATCGGGATAAATCAGCGTTATGTCGTGAATTGAAAGCATAAGCTGGCTGTCTGCCTTTCTTTAAAGGATAATCGCGACTTTTTGAGGGCAATGCGTGGACTTTCTTTCCGTTATTGATTCAACCTGGTACTGGGCCGCACTCGCGTTGTTAGCTGGTTGCACCATACAAACTGCTGTTGGTTTTGGTATGGCGTTAATTGCCGCACCTATTATTGTGATGGTGAATCCGCTTTGGGTTCCTTATGTATTAACCGTAACTGCCCTAGTATTAAGTGTCAGTAACGCATGGAATCAGCGTCATGATATTCAGTGGCAGCAGCTTGTTCCCCCAATGATTACACGTATTCCCGGCACTGTTTTTGGAACGTGGATTCTGGCGTTGATTGCGATGCAATGGTTACAGGTAATTGTTGCCGGTATGGTGTTGCTGACTATCTTTGTCACTATGCGTATAAAACCCTTTGCTTCTACGCCTGTGAATATGGGTATTGCCGGTTTTGTTTCTGGTATCACCGGTACAACAACTAGCATTGGTGGACCGCCAATGGCGTTGGTTATGCAGCACAGTGAGGGTAAACATGCCCGAGCCAATCTTTCCATTTACTTTGTTTTTAGCTGCATTATGTCGCTAATAGGCTATATGTGGGCAGGATTAATGTCTCAAGAGCAATGGGTAGTTTCCCTGACGATGGTGCCCGTTGCCTATTTAGGTTTCTATTTAGGAAAATTGTTGCGTCCGTGGGTGGATAACCGATTCCGTCCGGTACTGTTGTTAACTTGCGGAGGGTCAGCAGTGGTCGCCTTGCTAAATGTGTTTTTGTGGTAGTAAACCGTGGCCTTACTACCGCTATACCGTTTCGGCATCAAACTCTAACGAAGCTAAAACATCACTGGGAACAGGTTTACTAAAGTAATAACCTTGTAACCGTTCAACCCCTATTTTCTGACAAAACACCATGTTTTCTTGCGTTTCGATCCCTTCTGCAACAATGGAAAGGTGCATCGACTTCAGCATTGAAACTAACCCTTCGAGTAACGAAATGGATTTTTTCGAGCTGTTTTTATGTGGCATCAGGCTTTTATCAATTTTAACCGTTGATATTGGGAAAGAATGTAAATGCTGAATGGAAGAAAAGCCGGTACCAAAATCATCTAGCGCAATCTTATACCCTTGTGAAGAAAGCGCGTTGAGTGTTCTCATCACATCAGTAGTATTTTTCAGTAGTACGGTTTCTGTTATTTCAATTTCAATTTGTGATGGCAGTAAGCTGTATTGCTGACGTTTGCTATTTAAAAATTGAACGAGATGGGGGTCGTGCAACTGCCGAGGCGAAATGTTAATCGACATAACGAGGTTGTCGTCGAGTAGGCTTTGCCACTGGTAAAGTTGATGTAATGCTTCTTCTATAATCCAGCGCCCTAACTCCAAGATTAACCCTGACTCTTCCGCCTCATGAACAAATTGGTCTGGAAAAAGCAGTCCTTGGGTGGGATGCTGCCAGCGTACAAGGGCTTCACAACTGAGTAAGTGGCCTGTTTTCGCAGAAATCATGGGTTGATAATGCAAAACAAACTCACGTCTTTCCAAGCCCAGTTTGATGTCTTCTTCAATTTGGTAACGACGCATAAATTGCTCTTTAATATCGTCGTCAACAAAGCAAATCGTATTGCTCCCGGTTTGTTTAGAGCAATATTCTGCAATACCTGCACTACGTAACAGCTCTGCTGCGTTACGAGCATTTTGAGGGTAAAAGGCCACGCCCATAGTGACATTGATTTTGAGCTTTTGATTCCCCACTTGTAACGGCTTTTTAAGCTTTTCAAGTATGCGCTGTCCGATGTCATCAATATGTGCATAGAGTAAGCCCGTTAAGAGGATGGCAAATTCATCTCCTCCTAAGCGAAAAACTTCTTCGTTATCCTGTGCTAAATGACGGAGTGTTTGTGCAAGGTGCTGAAGAACTTGATTACCAACCTCATGACCATAGGCATCATTAACCCATTTGAAATGTTCAATATTAACCATGACTAAGCCAATACAAAAATGTTGGCCTTGGCTTTGTTCAACGGCAGTGCGTAAAGCATTATCGAATTTGTATCGATTCCCTACATTGGTTAGTGAGTCGTGCTCTGAAATGTGTCGCATTTTTTCATAACTTCTCCTTAGCTTACTGTCTAGGTCGCAGTGCGCTTGAGCTTGCACAATTGCATGACTCATGATTTTGGCATCCAATTCCTCTTTTGCTACCACACTGTGTGCGCCTGCGTGAATACACTTGAGGATGTACTCTTTGTCCGAGCTATCGCTCATCAGAATAAGCGTTACCTGTAGGTTGGCAAGTTGCTCTTTTATTTTCGAAATAAGCAAAAAACCATTTAAATGCGATGTGCCGTCAGACACCAAAACAACGTCAAATTGCAGTTCATTAAGTAGGGCAATAGCGGATTCGAGTCCTATAGCGCTTTCAACATAAGCAGTGGGGTAGGTTTGCTTGATTAGTGCCTCAATGGTTTGGCAATAGTCTACTGACTCATCAATGACTAATAGATTCATAAATTCATCATCCTTACACAACCTGTGGTAGCCTTTGTCTTGATGTCACTATCACTGCTGCAAACACAGACAATACTTGGCTGTATAATGACCTTAGTCTAACTCAATAGAAATTTCCCGCTACCGACGAAAATTCAAGCAGTTTGGGTTGTACGTGGTTGTCATGGCGTGTTTTTTTTTGGCAAATTGTTGACGAAGGAATACACTGGTTTGGGGCGCGAGGTGTTACGGTGTCGTTATGTTGTTGCGTTACCAAACCAATTTCAAACCAAGTAATTGTTGTACTTAACTCAAAGAGTGAGAGAGAAATGGGTCCAGAATCGCCCTCTTATTTTGAATCAGAAATCGATATTGAAGACTTTTTATCCCACTGTACGATAAAAGATTACCGTCGACAGAGTATTGTTGTCAGACAAGGTGAAAAGACGGATCGTTTGTTCTTCCTATTGAAAGGTTCAGTGTCTGTTATCCGTCAACATGAAAACGACAAAGATATTGTTCTTGCGTATCTGACTCAGGGAGCTTTTTTTGGTGAAATGGGATTGTTTGACAAAGGTCAGTTGAGAAGCGCAACGATACGCGCCCGTACAGCATGTCAAATTGCCGAAATTAGCTATACAAAGTTCACTGAGTTGAGCACAACGCGTCCGGGATTGATGTTTACGTTGTCCCAACAGCTAACTCGTCGTTTGCAATCAACATCGAAAAAAGTGTCAGATTTAGCTTTCTTAGATGTCACGGGTCGGGTGGCTGCGTGTTTGCTTGAGTTATGCAATCAACCCGATGTGGTAACACATCCTGAAGGTGTGTTACTGAAAGTAACGCGTCAAGAATTGAGCATGGTTGTAGGTTGTACTCGAGAAATGGTTGGGAAAGTTATCAAAAGTCTTGAAGAACAAGGGCTTGTGGCAACAGTCGGTCATAGTATCGTTGTATTACACCAAGACGAAGACAATACTAATACCTAATGCTGGGCTGATAAGCCGCCTAGCACGACGGAAAGTTCCTCTAAACACATAATCCAAGCTTGGTAATGCAGGTTATAATCTTCTTCGTCGTCGAAGTTACTGTGTTTAAGCTGGATTTGTGTGGTGCCTTCATTGATTTCTGTAAAGTTAATCTCCACTTGGCTTTTGTGATCTTCATCCAGCCAGTGCCAAGTAAATTGCAGGCGTTGGTTTGGTATCACTTTTAAATAGTAGCCTTCTAGGGTATGAATATTATTCATGTCGTCGGACAAGCGTAGAACGAATTTACCTTCTTCTGTGGGGTTCGACATGGCTTGCTGAACCGTCATTCCAAGTGGGCGAAACCACTGTTGTAGTAATTCTGGTGAGATGAAGGCATCATAAACCGTTTGTAGAGGGATGCTAAGTGTGACGTCCAGGATTAATGGGCGCATAGGATTCCTTGTTTAACCGTTGGGTGTCGTATCGGAACAACCCCCCACGTTCTTTGGTCAGATATTTAAGCATTTTATAGCGTTATGTATCGATTATCTATCGGAACTCTAAGATGAAGTTAGGAATTGTATTCGGAAGTGGCGCTGCTCGTGGTTGGGCGCACATCGGTATCATGAATGAACTGCACAAAATGGGCATTAAACCCCATGTGGTTACAGGGACTTCTATCGGTTCACTTGTTGGAGCCGCTTTGGCTGCTGGTCGACTTGAAGAATTAGAATCGTGGGTGCGAGGCTTAACTAATTGGCAAGTGTTAGGCTTGTTAGATTGGGGGTTGGGAAAAGGGGGCCTTGTGAGCGGTCAGCGGGTATTTGATAAGGTCGCACAAACCATTGGTGGCTTAACCTTCGACCAGCTTGATATTCCATTTGGAGCCGTGGCGACAAATCTAGAAACTGGTCGTGAAGCGTGGTTAACACAAGGGGAAGTGAAATCCGCCATCCGCTGCTCTTGCGCTATTCCGGGATTGTTAGCACCTGCTAGGCATCAAGACCAATGGTTAGTCGATGGAGCAACGGTAAACCCCATTCCGGTTTCATTGTGCCGAGCATTGGGCGCGGATTTTGTAATTGCTGTTGACTTAAACTCGGATAAGTCCCACAAAGTGGTGCGCCGTATTGAAAATGAAGCTCGAAACAGGAAAGCCAAAGAACAGCGCCTACAAGAAATTGAAAAAGAGCAAAACGAGCTTGAAGAAGAAAACCAACAACGAAACGCATTCGCACGCCTGTTATCGTCAAGTAAAGAATATTTACATCAAGTAGCAGAAAGGCCAAAAGAAGATAAAGCCCCCGGCGTATTTGCAGTGATGGCGGGCTGTATCGACATTATGCAAGATAAGATCACACGCTCACGATTAGCGGGGGAGCCGCCCGATATTTTGTTACAACCCAAAGTCGGAAGTTTCGGGATCATGGAGTTCCACCGAGCAAGTGAAATTATTGCTGAAGGTGAGCGTTGCGTGGCAGTATCAAGGAATATGCTTGAATATGAGCTTGAGCATTTCTCTCATACCTTGAGTGAGTTTGCAGATGAATAATCAAAAGAAAACCCCGAAGAGTCGGGGTTTTTTTAGCGTGTTCTTGGAATGAGGTTAAAACTCAGTTCACATTTACAGAATAAAGCGACTAAGATCTTCGTTGTCGACTAAGGCATCAAGGTGATCGTCAACGTATTTCGCATCCACGACCAATTTCTCGCCATCTTTTTCAGAGGCATCAAAAGAAATATCCTCCATTAAACGCTCCATCACCGTATGCAAGCGACGAGCACCAATATTTTCAACTTTTTCATTCACTTGCCATGCAGCATGAGCAATACGATCGATGCCACCTTCAGTGAAACTAACGTCCACACCTTCGGTTGCTAGTAATGCCTCATATTGCTCGGTTAAGGAAGCATTGGGCTCTGTAAGAATGCGTTTAAAGTCTTCCGTAGTCAGTGGTGATAACTCTACACGAATGGGTAGTCGCCCCTGTAGCTCTGGAATCAAGTCGGATGGCTTTGACATTTGGAAGGCGCCGGAGGCGATAAACAGAATATGATCTGTTTTTACCATGCCATGTTTGGTACTCACGCTTGATCCTTCGACTAAGGGAAGTAAGTCGCGCTGTACGCCTTCGCGCGAAACATCCGCACTTGTCGTGCCTTCTCGCTTACAAATTTTGTCGATTTCATCAACAAAAACAATGCCATTTTGTTCAAGCGATTCAATGGCTTTATCTTTTAGCTCTTCTTGGTTAACTAATCTTGCAGCTTCTTCTTCAATTAACAGCTTCATCGCTTCTTTAATTTTAAGCTTCTTCTTTTTCTTTTGAGAGCCACTTAGATTCTGGAACATGCCTTGAAGCTGATTGGTCATTTCTTCCATGCCCGGAGGGGCCATGATTTCAACGCCTACCTGTGGTAATGCCACATCAATTTCAATTTCTTTGTCGTCTAGGCTACCTTCTCGTAACTTCTTACGAAAAACCTGACGCGTACTGGATGAGGTGTCCGAACCTTCTTTTTCACCCCAAACATTTTCTGCTGGTGGAATAAGCGCATCTAACACGCGATCTTCTGCTGCTTCCTCAGCACGGAAACGCACTTTTTGCATTTCCTGTTCTTTGGTCATTTTCACGGCAATGTCGGCAAGATCGCGGATGATAGTCTCGACTTCTTTACCTACATAACCTACTTCGGTGAATTTGGTCGCTTCAACTTTAATGAAAGGCGCATTGGCAAGTTTTGCCAAACGACGAGCAATTTCGGTTTTACCCACGCCTGTTGGGCCAATCATTAGGATGTTCTTTGGGGTTACTTCTTGACGTAAATCTTCGTTTAGCTGCATGCGGCGCCAACGGTTACGAAGTGCAATGGCAACAGCGCGCTTGGCGTCTTGTTGGCCGATAATATGGTTGTCCAACTCGTGAACAATTTCTCTAGGAGTCATTTCAGACATGTAATTGTTCCTACTTAGTAATCTAGAATTTCAACGGTTTGACTGTGGTTGGTATACACACAAATATCACCGGCAATGGTTAGCGCTTTTTCAGCAATTGTTTTTGCATCTAGGTCAGTGTTTTCTAACATCGCTGTAGCTGCTGCTTGGGCGTATGGACCCCCTGAACCGATAGCAATAAGATCGTGCTCAGGCTGAATCACATCGCCGTTACCTGTGATAATCAGCGATGCTGTGGAGTCGGCTACGGCTAACAGCGCTTCAAGTTTTCTTAACATTCGGTCGGTACGCCAATCTTTAGCGAGTTCTACCGCCGCTTTAGTTAAATGCCCCTGATGCTGCTCAAGTTTAGATTCAAAGCGCTCAAATAAGGTAAAGGCATCAGCTGTGCCACCAGCAAAACCGGCAACCACTTGCTCTTTGTACAAGCGTCTGACTTTGCGAGCATTGCCTTTCATTACCGTGTTGCCAAGTGATACCTGACCATCACCAGCCATGACAACCTGATTGCCTCGACGAACGGATACGATAGTAGTCACGTTAATTCCTGTTTTCTGGGTAAGTGAGCGAAAAACACACTTACTAACTAAAGATGATTTTTCTCAAGTGGGGATGATTTGTGGCTTTTCAACCCTAACAACCCGCAATACCGGTTGTATTTGAGTGCATTGATTGTTGAGGTCTCAGGAAGTGGAAATACCCCCCTACAAGAAGAAAAACGCCCGAGTTTATCGAGCGTTTTAGTTACTATTTCTAGTTGTGATAACTTATGGCGTTTGTATTTAGTTATCCAACCAAATTTGGCATGTGGTGATGGATGCGCGTCGTAATTTATGACGATCGCGTTCTCCGTCACGTTTGCTTGAATATGGACCCAACACGACACGGTGCCATACACCATTTTTGCCGTCTGTGGTTTTTACCTTAGATTCTAAACCTTGGAACGCAATAGTGGCGCGCATTGCCTCGGCCTGTGCAAGTTTGCGGAAAGAACCACACTGCATGATGTAGGTTTTATTGCTTTCTGGCTGATCCGGCACTTCCACTTCTACGGTGGTATTCGGGTCAGGTAGGATTTTCATAAACTCCCACTTTTCTTTTGGCTTTTCCGGCAGAGGGTCTTTTTTCTGCGTTGGCGTAGCACGTTGCTTCTCAACGACATCTGCCTGTTTATCTTGGATATACCAAAGAAACGCCACAAACCCGATGATCAAAATCAGGGTAATGCTTAGTCTGATCCAGGGAAAAGGCTGGCGTGGTGGAGGCTGTTTTTTAGACTGCCCGCGACTAACGTAATCTTTAGGGGCCATATCTCATCGTTTGCGGTTAGAATTTGGTTAGCCATTCTACTGCTTGAATTTCGAAGGTAAACACTCGTTAGTAAAATTCTTGTGGATCAACATCTAACGACCAACGCACTTTCGCTGCCAAGGTATGCGACTCAATAACCGGCAAAGTATGATGTATAGCCGCATGAAGGTTAGCGCGTGACGGACTTTGTACCACAAGTTGGAAACGATAACGCCCTTGTCGCTTTTCTAAAATCGCGGGTACTGGGCCAATGGCTATTACTCCATGAGTTTGGCGTAAAGGAGCGAGTTGAGCTTGTAAAAAGCTGTAGGCATCTTCTGCATGCTTTGCTTCTGCTCGCAATAACGCTTGATACGAGAACGGCGGAAGGCTAGCGTATTGGCGCTCCATCAGCAGTAAACGTGAAAAATGTGCATAACCGTTGTGAATGAGATCTTCGATGAGTGGATGCCCGGGGTGATGTGACTGTAACCACACTGTACCGGGTTTACTTGCGCGTCCTGCGCGTCCAGCAATCTGCGTTATCAACTGTGCTAACTGTTCTGCGCCACGAAAATCGGCACTAAATAGGGCGCTATCAATATCAACCACCACCACCAATGTGACGTTGGGGAAATGGTGGCCTTTAGCAAGAATTTGTGTGCCTAATAACAATTGATGTTTGCCACTATGAATCGATTCCAGCGTTTGATTCAAATTCTGCTTTCCGCGCATGGTGTCGCTATCAATACGCACGGAAGAATATTGTGGGAATAGCGTTTGCAGCCCTTGTTCTAATTGCTCCGTCCCCATACCTTGAGGCGAAATATCGTGACTTTGGCAATCCTGACATTGATTTGGCAAATAGCGGTGATGTCCGCAGTGATGACAGTGTAACTGCTGAGATTGCCGATGAACGGTGTACGGCCGTTCACAATGACGACAAGTTTCGACGTGACCACAGTCATGACAAATTAGCGCAGGTGCATAACCGCGTCGATTCAGAAAAACCAACACCTGATTGCCTTGTTGTAAATGATGCAGCATTTGCTTGATGGTCTCAGGCGCCAGCCCAAATTGCAGCGGCTGTTGGCGTAAATCCAGCACATGATAATTGGCTTTAACTGCATTGCCTGCACGCTCATGCAATTGATAGTGCTGATAACGTTTGCTTAGTGCATTATGCAGGCTTTCTAAAGAGGGCGTGGCAGAGCCTAACAGTAGCGGAATATTTTCTTGCTTGGCTCGCATAATGGCAAGGTCGCGGGCATGGTAGCGAAAAGTATCATTCTGCTTATATGAGCTGTCGTGCTCCTCATCAATGATGATCATGCCTAGCCCATTAAATGCGGTAAAAACCGATGAACGGGTGCCAATAATTAAACCTAGTTCGCCATTTTGAGCCCGCTGCCAAACAGACAAACGCTCGTTGTCGGTCATGCCTGAATGTAAAACGCCTACTTCTATCTGAAAGCGATCTTGAAAGCGGGACACAGTTTGAGGCGTCAAACCAATTTCCGGCACCATAACCAACACTTGTCGGCCTGCACTAAGCACGGGCTCAATGGCTTGCAAGTACACTTCGGTTTTGCCGCTTCCGGTTACGCCTTCTATTAAACTGACACTAAATTGCGAAAGCTGTTGTTTAATCGCACTAATAATCACTGCTTGAGCCGGCGAAGCGAAGGGTTTGTCTCCAATACTGAGCTGGCTTTGCCATTGCGTATTGGGCTTAGGAATAATGTCTTCGGATTCAATAAGCGCCTTTTTACCAAGCTGCTTTAACACTGCGGTATTAAATTGCTCACGCAGTTGTAGTTCTGTTGTTGCGCCTTTTTGTAACGCCAACAACACCTGTTGCTGTTTTGGGGCGCGTTTTAAGCTTGAGACTTCAGTTTGCTCACCGAGTTCGGTTAGCTTCCAATAAGTAATGCTGGGGCGAGTATTGGTATCGCCTTTACGTAATTTGGCCGGTAAAGCTGTGCTAAAAACCTCACCAATTGGGTGTTGATAATAACCTGATGCCCAATGCAACAAAGTGCGTTGTTCTTCATTTAGCACCGGTGTTTCATCTAAACATTCTCGTACCGCTTTTAGTTTGGCTCTATCCCATTCGCTGGTGTCTTTCACTTGCAATATCACACCAATTAATTGCCGAGAACCAAACGGGACAATAACCCGCATTCCGGGGGATGGCTGCACTTCAGCAGTGGTTAACCAGAGATAATCGAATCGTCTACGGAGGGGGACTGGCAGGGCAACTTCAACGATAGGGCGGTACATGCATTCCTCAAATGAAAGTTGATCAAAAAAGCACCTTAAAAGCTTGAACAACTGAGGCTGATACATTAATATGCGCGCCTCTTTGCGGCAAGCCTAATTCTTAGTTTGTTAGGTTGTGCAAGCACGAATTTATTAAAAACGGTGCGCTATGTTGTTCCAGCGAACCTTTGAACTTAACAACGTATGGTGGCCAGCTTCGGGTTGGTTGGCGATGCGGCCTGATTATTGAGGTTATCCATGAAAGAAGGTATTCATCCTGAATATAACGAAATTACTGCTAACTGTTCTTGCGGTAATTCTATGAAAATCCGTTCTACTTTGAACAAAGATTTGAACCTAGACGTTTGCTCTGCTTGCCACCCTTTCTACACAGGTAAGCAAAAAATTGTTGATACAGGGGGTCGTGTTGACCGCTTCAATAAACGTTTTGGTGCGCTTAAGTCTAAGTAAGCAAAACCATTGCTTAGAAAAAGCATCCTTCGGGATGCTTTTTTTATGTCTGCTATTTCCTTCATGTCGCTTCGATATTCCCAGAATAGAGTCACTTCTAAAAATAAATGAGCATCACTACGATTCTCCGCAGAACATCATTGATTCAACTCCAGTAAAGCGATACCAACTGTTTGCTTTTATTAAACGATTAAGCTTTTTGATAGGTAAATATTGGTCTAAGTTGGTGCAAAAATTTATATTCTGCATACATTAAATAAATGGATCTTTTACACATATCCCATTAGATTTATGAACATAACGAAGTAAATAATCGAGAACCTATTGGGAGTATAAAAAAGGGCAAAAGACTCTTCGCAACTGGTAGGACATTGGTTCGCTAATTAACTGTTATTATTCGTTATTTGTCACCCTCATAAACACACATTGTAACACCTATAGGCACATTTATGTCCGATAAAAGAGCAGAAGCGTTACGCTATCATGCGGAACCCGTACCAGGAAAAATTGGTATTTCCATCACTAAACCTGCTGAGAGTGCCCAAGATCTAGCCCTAGCATACAGCCCCGGCGTAGCCGAGCCCGTTAGAGAAATCGCAAGCGATCCAGAAAATGCATATAAATACACAGCAAAGGGCAACTTAGTCGCTGTTATCTCTAATGGCACAGCGATTTTAGGGCTAGGCGATTTAGGCCCTCTTGCTTCTAAGCCGGTTATGGAGGGCAAAGCACTGCTATTCAAACGTTTTGCAGGGCTAGATTCCGTCGACATTGAAGTGACCCATAAAACCACAGAAGAGTTTATCGACACGGTTGCGAATATTGCTGATACTTTTGGTGGTATTAATTTAGAAGATATTAAAGCGCCCGAGTGCTTCGAAATCGAAAAAGCGCTAATTGAACGCTGTAATATTCCCGTTTTCCATGACGATCAGCACGGCACGGCAATTGTAACCGCCGCGGGCTTGTTAAATGCATTGCAAATTCAAGGCAAACGCATCGGTGAATCTGTGATTGTTTGTTTGGGAGCCGGCGCAGCCGCGGTTGCTTGTATGGAAATGTTGGTGAAGTGTGGTGCGCAGCGTGAACATATTTATATGCTCGATCGTCAAGGCGTGATTAACACTCGTAGGGACGAGTTGCCAGCGCACAAACGCCTATTCGCTAACAACACAGACAAACGTACGCTGGAAGATGCATTAGAAGGCGCAGACGTCTTTGTTGGCGTTTCTGGCCCGAATTTGTTGCCAGTTGAAGCCCTATCAAAAATGGCGCCAAACCCCGTTATTTTCGCGTGCTCGAACCCAGACCCAGAAATTAAACCTGAGTTAGCGAAAGGCGCTCGTGATGATTTAATTATGGCTACGGGCCGCTCGGATTACCCTAATCAGGTTAATAATGTATTGTGTTTTCCGTTTATTTTCCGTGGCGCAATGGACGTCCGAGCATCGGTCATTAACGATGAAATGAAGCTAGCGGCTGTTGAAGCGATCCGTGCATTGGCGCAAGAAGAGGTTCCGGCATCCGTTTTGACTGCGGCGCAAGTGGAAAGCTTATCTTTTGGTAAGGACTACATTATTCCAAAACCAATGGATCCACGTTTATGTTCACGTGTTGCAACCGCAGTTGCAAAGGCAGCAATTGAAACGGGGGTCGCCGCAATTACCTCGTTACCGGATGATTACCTAAACGATTTAGCTTAATACTTGTCAGTTAAATGAGTGATTTGTGGATAGCGAGTGAAAACTGGCTATCCATTTTCATTTTGATTTTCTAGTCCGTTCTAACCTCCAAAAGTCGTAGCTTTGAAAGGGCGTTCACTTAACGCAATGCTGCTAGATTTTGTGCGAGGCTTTGAAAGGTTAAAGCAAGCCAAAGTCGCTTTCGCATCCCTGCGCGCTCAGACTTTTCATCCCTGAAAAATATGCTTTGCCTTGCTCCAATCCTTCCAAATCTTTTCAGATCTGCGCTAACCCTTGGTTCACATGAAAACCCTAGGGGTCTAGCGCATACTAAATTCATATTAAAAACAGTAAGTTATAATTTTTGGCTAAATTTTGAACGCTGAAAAAGTGCGTAAAATTCGAGGTTAGCGCAAAATGCCATTTCGCCCCCTGCCAGTTCTGGCTTGCAGAAGGGGCAGTCGCTCCTTCACGGGAGCGTGGATTGAAACACAAGCAATGCAAATCATGTAACGGTGGTGGCGGGTCGCTCCTTCACGGGAGCGTGGATTGAAACTGTGCCTTGGGCAAGGATGGCCCCAGCACGGGTAGTCGCTCCTTCACGGGAGCGTGGATTGAAACATCTCACCGTCAAACAGCCTGTAATCAAGCTGTTGTCGCTCCTTCACGGGAGCGTGGATTGAAACTACGGCTTGCGAAAGCTGTGAAATTTGCTGCTTCGTCGCTCCTTCACGGGAGCGTGGATTGAAACCAAATGATTTTTTGAGGATGTCGCCAAGCATGACGTCGCTCCTTCACGGGAGCGTGGATTGAAACAAATCAATGTTTCTTAACTTTAAAATGTCTCCGTCGCTCCTTCACGGGAGCGTGGATTGAAACAGGGGACATATATTCACTTATAAATCGACCAGTTGTCGCTCCTTCACGGGAGCGTGGATTGAAACATAGCCGTACTGATATAGCTAAAGGTGCTTAAATGTCGCTCCTTCACGGGAGCGTGGATTGAAACCAAAGGTTGTAAGCGTCATGATCAGTTGTCGAAGGTCGCTCCTTCACGGGAGCGTGGATTGAAACAAGGTTTGTTAACATTAACCAATAAAACCGCGCAAGTCGCTCCTTCACGGGAGCGTGGATTGAAACAAGCAAATGAGTTGCCAAATACTTAACGGCCCCGTCGCTCCTTCACGGGAGCGTGGATTGAAACCTGATTATCATCAGCAATCTTGCGCTTGCTGATGTCGCTCCTTCACGGGAGCGTGGATTGAAACCCGCTGATTGAGCAAAAAAAGAAGCGCTTTATGCGTCGCTCCTTCACGGGAGCGTGGATTGAAACCGGTATTGGCGGCATAGTCGCCGTTATATTCCGTGTCGCTCCTTCACGGGAGCGTGGATTGAAACATCCCCTGACAAACCCTCAAAGCTGACATCACCAGTCGCTCCTTCACGGGAGCGTGGATTGAAACAAAAGATCTCGCTAAGGTGGGCAACACCGGAAGGTCGCTCCTTCGCGGGAGCGTGGATTGAAACGGGTAAATCGCCTTTTTGAGCTTTTTAAGGTCCGTCGCTCCTTCGCGGGAGCGTGGATTGAAACTTAAACCGCGCAAAAGCGCATTAACCAAACGGTGGTCGCTCCTTCGCGGGAGCGTGGATTGAAACATCAAAAAACGAAAATCGGGAAGAAGATGAAGGGTCGCTCCTTCGCGGGAGCGTGGATTGAAACAAATTTAGGATGTCCCCACTCCTGCAACATGTCGTCGCTCCTTCGCGGGAGCGTGGATTGAAACAAAAATGCGCAAATTGAGCGACCACGAAGCATTGTCGCTCCTTCGCGGGAGCGTGGATTGAAACGTAGGCGTCTACCTCATTGTAGATTGCCATATTAGTCGCTCCTTCGCGGGAGCGTGGATTGAAACGTCTCTTTGATGTTTTCCGGCTTTGCGGCTGGTTGTCGCTCCTTCGCGGGAGCGTGGATTTATCACTAGAAGCGATGAGTGATATGCCCTTTTAAAACGCTCCGAGACAGGACGTCGAGGTGCAGCGGTCATGGATGACGAAAAGCGTGTTTTAAAAGGGTATTCACTTAGCGCAGAAGCACCACTTAGC
>NZ_JABEPE010000015.1 GCF_026788005.1 Alteromonas sp. a30 | reverse complement strand
GTTTCCCCATGTGAGAGTAGCACACTGCCAGGCTCCCATTCCTAAGAAGCCCTGTTCATACGAGCAGGGCTTTTTTTCGTTTCAATACTTGAAATAGAATTCAAAATTTAAATAGATAAAGATCAGAAAGTTGATTAAGGTCTTCGTATTCCTATTTTGCTTAGTACAACCTTAATGGCATTCAAAATATTTCCCGTATTAACAACAGAGCGCCTGATAATTGATAGGCTAACCAAATCAGACAGAACTTCAATCTATAAAATATTTTCTGACCCAAGAGTAATTGAAAATTACGATGTTGAGCGTTTCAAAGATATTAGCGAAGCAGATAATTTAGTTGATTACTTTGATGCACGTTTTGAAAGCTTTACCGGAATTCGTTGGGCTGCGAGAAAAAAGGGTTCCGGTGAGTTAATCGGAACGGCGGGTTTTACCACCTGGAATGAATTTGATCATAGTGTAAACCTTGGTTATGACTTAGCATTTGAATATTGGGGTCAGGGATACGCAACAGAAATGTTAGCTGTAATTTTAGATTACGCCTTCAGTGAAGGTTTTCCCTTTTTTGTGAACAGAATAGAGGCATCAATCCTCCCTCATAATGAAGCCTCAATTAAGCTGGTTAAACGTTTTGGTTTTCAATATGAAGGCACGCTCAGGGATAAGTGCTTTTGGAATGGCGCTTTTCATTCCATGGATTTGTATAGTTTAATTCGTCGAGACTTACCGGGGCGATAGCCACTGCTTTATCAGTAGCCAACCAACTTGCTTAGGGTGTGTCTCAACTTATCTTGAAGTTCTTTTTTGCCTTTTATCAACCCCTGCTTTTGTAGTTCAGACACGCTACGGTTTTGCAGTACATATTGAATAAGGATTGACATTTCTTCATCATCACTACGCGCAAAGTCTAATTTGTTTACACAGAATTGGTGGATAGCCCGTAAGCTTATATCCAGTGTTCTTTCTCCTTTAGCAAATTGCAGCAGTTCTTTATCTCGATAGTTTGGATTATCGTCAGTCCTATCTGCTTTGTTTATATGCTTATGGTATCTGTCTATCAAGATTTGTTTAACAAGAGCAGTATTCATCGTTTGGAATACCCTTGAAAGCTGGAATGTAAACTCTTGTTGGAACCTTTGAATTAGAAACGTTAAATCGGTTAATGCTGAGCTGGCAGTATTAGGAATTGCTCTAAGAACTAACGCGTTGAATTCCCCGGTGGTTGTTTCCTTTTTGTAGCTTATATCAACAATGTTAAAGCCTTGGCTTAACCAAAACTGCAGTGTCCCCACATCAAGGCCAAATGAAGCGCCAATAAAAGTTGCTTTAGCGTCTGCGCTTGTTTCATCGTCATAAGTCTCAATTAATTTCACTAACTCGGAAGCGAGCCCTCTACGTCTGTGGTGTTGAGATACAGCAATACGTACGATTCGGCGGTATTGGTAAGTAGAGAATGTTAGCTCTGAGCACAAATAACTTAGCCTTTGGGCTAGTAAGTGACCATTTGGCCTCCTTTTCCCACTGCTGATTTCATGTGCCAGTTTATTCAAACATTCCCCCCCTTCTAAGGCGGTTAGTGCCGTTGCTACAACCTTCCCTGAATCTATAATGACGAAAAGATCGTGATTGGGAGCTTCTAGTAAAGCCGTCAACGTATCGGGACTTGTTTGGTAATGCGCTTCAATAAGTAATGTAAATATATCGTGTAGCATTTCTGGAGAGTCCAGCAATTGCTGTTTGCTTACATAGCCAGAATAACGACCATCTTGACTAACTGTAAGCGACACGCGGTTTCGTTTAACGGAGCGCTGGCAGAAAAACTGAAACCAGAAGCGTTCAAGTGCATCTCCTTCGTACCATCTTAAAGGGGGGGATAAATAACAGTGCTTTGTATGTGGAAACTGTTCAATCAGTTGCGGTTTAAATCGGAGTTCAAAACCTTTTCCACTGCCTTCATAGCCATGAATAGTTGTACTGAAGACTAAGCGTTTATATAAATGACACAGTTTATTTAATAGGCTATTCGGAATCGTTGCAGCTTCATCAATTAAAATAAGATCCGCCTGAGGTTGCTCATCAATGAGTCTATCAATAGGCCAATAACATAAGCACGAATCAGCGCCTTTAGCTAACTCATAAAACCTAAAAGTTTGAGCACACTGAGAGCGATGGGAGGCGGTAACTATTACTTTTTTATTATACCTTTGAGTTAAGGTTGCAGCGGCTATTCCCAAAGAAGCGGATTTGCCTCGTCCTCTGTCAGCTTCAATTATAAGGGGGCGACTTCTGTGACCAATTGCCACTTTTATTACCGCATCAATAACGCTTTTTTGAGCGCTCGATACGTTAATGTTAGCTATTAATCTTTGTGTTTCCGGTCGCTCATTCAAAGTATCAACAGGAGCTAAAGGAAGTTTGCATTTATCAACTGTAATAATGGCAACGTCTTGATCATTTTCAATTTGTTGAATTAGCCGTTTTACGAAATAACTGGTTTGAAAATTTTCAACATAACCAAAAGAAATACGTTTCGGTAGTTCTGGGTCTTTATATGCAGGCCAAGAGTCAAAGGCAGGACAGAGAAGCAGCATTAGGCCGCCTTTTTGTACGGTTCCGGCAAGTGCCGATAAGGCGTTAGCGCGAATCCCTTGCCAAGCATTGTAGATTAATGCGTTAAATTCTTGTCCTAAAAATTGGCGGTATTTGCTGTTTTCAATGCAAGTCCCCAAGTTTGGTACAGCGACGCTTAATACCGGACTATTGCTATTTTCATTCAGTGCTTGAATAATGGATTTTGCAGTTTGTATCCCCCATTGTTCATCACCCGCAAGTATTAGAAGTTGGCGATGATGCGGACTCTGCTTTCTTTGCTCAAGCCATTGGAAAATCTCTGAGTGAAAATTCATGTAGCGTCTAGTAAATACGTGAAAAGAAGTAGTTTACGGCGTCTTACGGTGATTTTCTAATGTCTTAATCACTGAGAAATAAAATATACGAAGAATCGAGGCTATTGACTGAATAGTTTACACAAAGTAGAGAAATTCAGTTGGGTAATTACATTATCCTATTGCCGGGTAAATTTATACCATGATAGTCTTTCATCCTTAATCAACAATAGTGCATATGTTTATGAATATTTCACACTTTTTCCCGCCTAGAAGAATCCTTATGGGACCAGGCCCATCAGACGTTAACCCTCAAGTTTTAGCTGCTCAAGCAAAGCCGACCATTGGGCATCTTGACCCGCTATTTATTGGCTTAATGGATGAAATTAAGACCTTGTTGCAGTATGCATTTCAAACAGAAAATAAATTGACAATGGCTGTTTCTGCACCGGGTTCAGCCGGTATGGAAACGTGTTTTGTTAACCTCGTTGAGCCAGGTGATAAAGTTGTTGTTTGTATCAACGGCGTATTTGGTCAGCGTATGGCCGAAAATGTTAAGCGTTGCGGTGGGGTTCCTGTTGTTATCGAACAAAAATGGGGACGAGCTGTTGATCCTCAGCAAGTGGAAGATACATTAAAAGCGAACGCAGATGCGAAATTCTTGGCGTTTGTTCATGCTGAAACTTCAACAGGCGCGCTTTCGGATGCGAAAACATTGTGTGCCATTGCGAAACAGCATGGCTGCTTAAGCATTGTTGATGCAGTAACTTCACTTGGTGGTGTTGAATTACGCGTAGACGAATGGGGCATTGATGCTATTTATTCTGGTAGCCAAAAATGCTTATCATGTGTACCGGGTTTATCGCCAGTTAGCTTCAGCGATGCAGCGGTGGAGAAAATTAAAGCGCGCAAAACACCCGTTCAAAGTTGGTTCTTAGACCAATCGCTAGTCATGAGCTATTGGTCTGGCGAAGGCAAGCGTAGCTACCACCACACAGCTCCAGTTAATGCACTCTACGCATTACATGAGTCATTAGTCCTGCTTCAACAAGAAGGCTTAGAGAATTCTTGGGCACGCCATCAGAAAATGCACCTACAACTGCGTGATGGCTTAGATAAGCTTGGTTTAGAGCTAGTTGTGCCAGAAGCTGAGCGTTTACCTCAATTAAACAATATTTACATCCCAGAAGGCATTGATGATGCCTCAGTACGTAAACATTTGTTAGAAGAGTACAACCTAGAAATTGGCGCTGGTTTAGGTGATTTCGCAGGTAAAACATGGCGTATCGGATTGATGGGCTATGGTGCTCGTAGTGAAAACGTTGCCCTTTGTTTAGCGACACTTAGCAATGTTTTAAAATAAGTTCATCATACGAACAGTCTTGGTCGGGTTCCTTACCCGGCCAATTTCCCCACGCTAATTCTTTCTTGAAACTCTTCAAAAGGTTGCTACAATCCGCCCCGATGCTGTTTAGCTGCATCACAGAACCAAGGGGTGTCTGATTAGTGATTTATCATTAATCGTTAAGGCTGAGATCGAAGTTTATCGGAACCCTATAACCTGATCCGGATAATGCCGGCGTAGGGATGGTGATTCTACTCTTCACAAAGTTAGTACATCTTTTACCCTGCCGTAAAACCGGATCTTTTCATGTATATGAACAAGAAGAGATCCACGAAAAGTGAAAAAACAACACTTAGGTAAAACCTATCTTGCGTTAAGTCTGTGCGCGGTTTTTCAACCCGCTTTAGCAAATCAAATTGAAACCATTGAAGTCACCGCTGATTTTCGAGGCGATTCTATAGAAGATATAGCCAGTTCTGTGGCCGTAGTGTCTTTGGATACGATTAATACTCGTCAAGCCCAGCACCTTGAAGAAATTATCAATGTTGCTCCAAACGTCACGTTTGCCAGCGGTGCTGGTCGAGGACGCTTTGTTCAAATTCGTGGAATCGGCGAGCGTAGTCAGTTTGCGGAGCCAATCAACCCATCCGTTGGTTTTATTATCGATGATATGGATTTTTCTGGCACCGTTGGCATCGCTACGTTATTCGACATTGAACAAGTTGAAGTGCTAAATGGTCCACGAGGTACCGCTTTTGGTGCGTCAGCTATGGCGGGGTTAATTAAATTAAAAACCGTAGATCCATCAAAAGAAGCAAGCGGACGCTTTAAAGCGGGACTGGCGCAGAATAATACATGGGAACTCGCTGGGGCTTACGGCGATAGCTTAAGTGATGATTGGCAATATCGTGTTGCCGTTCAGCAATTTAAAAGCGATGGTTTTATTGAAAATAGCTATCTAGATCGTGACGATACCGACAACATCGACGAATTTTCTTCACGATTAAAATTACGTTATCAGCCTAACCAAGAGATGACCATGGATTTGTCCTATCAGTTTTTCGATATCGACAATGGTTACGATGCTTTTTCTTTAGATAACGATAGAAAAACTCGCTCTGATGAACCCGGATTCGATCGCCAACAAACCCATGCATTTGGTATCAATACAACATGGCAAGAAAGCTGGGGCAGCATCCAAACGGTACTAACTTACAATGATTCAGACATCGAGTATGGTTACGATGAAGACTGGACCTTTGTTGGTTTTCATCCCGATGAATACAGTTCGGTCGACGAATATTTCCGTAATCGCGAGAATAAAGCAGTAGATGTACGCATTATGTCGAACGCAAGTAGCAAGCTATTTGCTGATAGCACTTCATGGTTATTGGGCGTTTATTTGCGCGATACCAACGAATCCTTGCTGCGTCAATATACCTATGATGATGACTTTACCAGCGAATACAGCGTAGTGACTTACGCCGCGTACGGGCAATTCGAGACTACCCTCAGCGATAAATTGACGTTGGTTTCCGGCTTACGTGTAGAAACGAACGATATTGATTACCGTGATAATCGTGAATTTTCCGATGTTAGCGACGACACCTTAGTGGGCGGTAAACTGGTACTGGAATACGACTCTGAAACGTTCGGTTTGCTCTATGCTGGTGTGCATCGAGGCTACAAATTAGGAGGGTTTAATCCAGACCAACGCATCGAAAATGAACATCGCTTATTTGATGCCGAATACAACTGGAATTACGAAATTGGCTTGAAGCAGTTTTTCCTTGATAAGCGTTTATTTGTAGGAGTATCCGCGTTTTACATGGATCGCAAAGACACTCAAATTAGCGATTTCACTACATTGCCAATTGAAGGCAGCGAAGCGGTTAGTTTTGTTGATGTGATTGCCAATGCCGATTTAGGGACAAACTACGGGTTGGAATTGCAAACGCAATTTGAAATTAGCCCAAGTCTTAACCTGTTTACCAATCTAGGGTTACTTAACGCAGAGTTTGAAAACTATACCAATGCCAAAGGCGAGTACATTGAGAAGCAAGATCAGGCACAATCACCGGATTACACCTTTAATGTACGTTTGCAGTCAGATTTAAGCGAAAATCTTCGTTTAAACATTGAAGCCGACGGTAAAGGCGAACATCGTTTTTCCGATGGTCATGATGAACTTTCGCCTTCTTATGTGCTTTGGCATGCTAATTTGTCGTATCAGCTAAATGATTGGCAGTTGAGTTTATGGGCTAAAAACCTATTTGATAAAACCTATTTTGTGCGTGGCTTTGGTGGGTTTAACAACGATCCAAGAGACGGTTATTTTCCTGAAGAGCCTTACTATCAATTAGGTGATGGTAGACAGGTTGGCATTAGCGCTGACTACCGATTCTAATCACGACCATAAAATAACTTATAAGAGAGGGTGTCATGGACAGCATAATCAGTGAAGTATCGGCGCTAAGCCTGCTTGAAATGATAGCGGCGATATTAGCCTTTGCTTACGTTTGGCTAGCGGCGAAACAAAATATGCTGTGCTGGCCATGCGCCTTATTCAGTTCCAGCATTTATACTTGGGTTTTCTGGGAGTCTGCGTTGCCACATCAGTCATGGCTGAACATTTATTATGTGTTGATGGCTTTATATGGGTGGCTTTCATGGCGCAAAATCGCTGCTAATCAATCCGTATCCAGCGTTAAAACGTTGAGTATCAAATGGCATTTATTGTCTATCGTTATTTTGTTATTCGCCACGCATTTATTTGTGCAACTGGGTGATGGTACAACACATATTTCGACGCAATACTTGGACGCAGGTGTTGCCGTATTTAGTGTCTTCACAACATTTCTAGTCACCCAAAAAGTCATTGAAAACTGGGGCTACTGGATAGTGATCAATAGCATTGCAACATACTTGTACGCATCTCAAGGATTATATTTCACCACGATCCTATTTATCGGTTATTTCTTTATGGCGATTTATGGCTTAAAGAATTGGCAGCAACAATCGAGAATAGAAACTGGCTCAATGACTACTTAAACTGGCCTCATGACTGAATCACCTTCTGAATCGTTGATTTTACGCCTGCACGAATTCTTGCAGTCTTTACCTTGGTTGCCGGCTGGTTATCAAGTTGAGTTGCAAGTTTGTGAATCCAGTAATCACACCTTTAAGGTGACTGCGGGTAAAGAGCGCTATTTTGTTAAACATTTTCATGCGACAAGTTTCATGCCTTTTGATCGCGTTGAACGGTTTGCCGTACAAAAAGCCTTGGCTAACTTAGCTTGGGCACCGCGGCCTTTGGCTTTATCAGACGATCAACTTTGGCAGATAGAGCAATTTGTTGAAGTGGAGTGCGATACGTTAAATAAAGCAGAGCAGGGCAATAGGCAAAAGGATGTCGTCTTTAAAATAAAACAAAAAACCAAAGAACAAACAGAAGTCAGTCATTTTGCTTCAATTCAAAAGCTCGCTGAAGTCATGGCGCTGCTGCATTCTAGTTTCACCTTAACGGCTGAGCCATCTATCTCAACATCAATCTCAAATAGTTCCCTAATCCCAAAAGAGATAAAAGAGCTTGCGTTGATCTCACATTGGCATTTGTATTTATCTTACATCGACAAAAGGAAACAAGACGACTATCTAGATGAAATCCATGCGCTAACGCCGCGTTGGCAAAGTATGGAGAAAACCACCTTGTGTCACCATGACTTTGCTCTGAATCATGTCGTTATAAATCCGAATCAACATATGGTGTTTGATTGGGAATATGCAGCAATCGGCCATCCTGCGTTTGATGTCGCCTGCGCGATTATGGCTAACAACTTCTCTTCACAAGAAGCGCAGTTCTTAGTATTGGCTTATGTAAAGTCTGCGCATCAACAAGGCTATCTTATAAATCATTCGGAAAAAGAGATTGCTGAGCAGGTCGCCGCAGCGAGGCCTTTAGTTGAGCTAACAAACCGCTTGTGGTTTGATGCTTACCATCAGCAGCTCCGTCAGCATTTAGCTTGTTAAATAGCCAGAGAAGACAATAAATAGTCAGACGAATCAATTAAGTGAAAAAAGCCCTTTACCTTTTTAAGTGCTTAGATATAATGCCGCAGCTTGTCGCAGATAAGCGAGTGTAACTCTAGGGGCGTAGTTCCAATTGGTAGAACAGCGGTCTCCAAAACCGATGGTTGGGGGTTCGAGTCCCTCCGCCCCTGCCACTCTCACAGAATATGTTGAAGTGGGTGAGTAAATGTCTAAGCAAAGTTATTTCCAAAAAGCGATACTTTCTGAGCTAGGCATTTCCTCGTGGCAGCTCTCAGATGTAACACTTTTATCTCCAGAGATTCAATCCTCCTCAGCTCAAAATTATCGTAAACAAGAATCTGTTCCTGATGAATCGATTACATCGGTTTATTCCGCACAGGAACCTAGTACCCAACAAGAAGCTCCTCCAAAAACATCCGTGGATGTAACAGGTAAAGTCGTCTTTGCTTCCAAAACGTTAGCAGAGAAGTTACCGCAATGGTGGGTGAAAGATGTGCTCATTACATTAGATGCCAACCAACATGATTTACTGATATTGGAAGATAACGAAATCGCTGCGAACGCTGAAAATGCCAAGCTTATTTTGATAGAGGAGCAGAGTGCGGCGTCAAGCATTGAATCGATTCCATCACTTACCTACAAAGTGACATCATCCTTAATGGATAGCGACGCTAAAAAGCGTTTATGGGATGTAATGCAAAACTCATCAAAGCGCTAATGTCGCAATAAGACAATTTAAAAGGGGACTTTGCTTGTGCCTGACCAACCTCAAATTGACGTTATTCCTCCTTCTCAATACCAAGACGCCTTTCAATTACAACTCAATTGCCATGTGTTTCCGTGGAGCGAAGGTCAGTTTGCTGATTGCCTTACCGAGCCATACTTTGGCTTCCAATTGCTGCAAAACGAGCAAATAGTAGGCTACTACATTGGCTTGAAAGTGTCGGTTGAAGTTACCTTGATGGATATTGGTATTGACCAAAGTGAGCGAGGGAAGGGGTTTGGTAAAATGCTATTGCAGCATTTCTTGCGTGAAAGTAACCGTTTGCAGGCTCATGAAGCGTGGTTGGAAGTGAGAGTGTCTAATATTACCGCTATCGCCCTTTATCATGATATGGGTTTTGAAGAAATCGAACGCAGAAAAAACTACTATCCAACAGAAAACGGCAAAGAGGATGCCATTATCATGCGTTTAATACTGGGGCAATAACCTGTACTTTTTGGCAGTTTAATTTTGTGATTCCCCGCAGGACAACACCCGCATTTTTCACCTTATTGGCAAGCGCTTATTTTCTCTTGCTTTCACACTTACATTCTTAAATAGTGCCTTGGATTACCTGCAAATTTTAGCTTTGATGAAGGTTCCTCCTATGGCAAACGATCTCCAGTGGCTTGAATCCCAACTTGCGCAACAAGGTGTGTTAGTCAGCGCTTATATTGTGGCTAACGGCATCTCCCACGACAACATTCAAACCTATATTGAGCAAGGCCAGTTGCAGCGGCTTTCCATCGGTTTATATGGAAAAGAGCAGCAAGATGTTAGTTGGCCTTATATTGTTAATGCGCTACAACATCAACAACTGATACCGGTTCGACTTTCCGGTATAACTAGTCTGAAAGTGCAAGGCATGATTAGTGAACCAATTACTTCTGGCGAGAAAATACAACTGGTTTCCAACCAATTTGAAAAGCTGCCGAAATGGGCGCATGAGCAATCGGTTTCAGTCGTGAATAAAGTCAGTCGAATTTTTTCGAAAACACCAGAAAACCAACTAACCAACGTTGAGCTGAATGGCTTAACGCTAGTGGCAAGCAGTGTTGAACTTTCAATTTTAGAATATTTAGAGCAAGTCACCGATGAGGCGCGTTTCGGAGCAGCGCTCAAGTTAATTCAGTCCATCGAATCCATTAATATCGATAATATGCTGTCTTTATTAATACATTCGGCATCGGATAAGGCGAACCGATTATTTTTACATTTTGCTTGTAAAACGCAGCAGAAATGGGCAAAAGCATTTAGCGAAGTCCCCGTTAGTGATGAAGTGGTTACGGTGATTCGAGATGGCATCGTGGATACTCGACATAACATTACAATCCCCGCATTTTATCCTGCTTAATAACTTTCCCCTCTTCCACATAAAAAAGGCCGTCCAAGGACGGCCAAAACTACGGATGTTGCTGTAGTTAGGGTTGGGAGACGGTTTTGGTCTTGGCTAATGCTTGACGATGCAAAGACCACTTCAAAACAAAAAATCCAACGCAAGCTGAAAGCATGGATGCGATTAAGATACCTAAGCGTTCATCAATCAGGGTGTTCTTGGTTTCATCAAAGGCAAGGGAGCCGATAAACAAACTCATGGTAAAACCAACACCACATAAGATAGATACGCCGTAAAGTTGTAAAAAGCTCATTGTCCGCGGTAGTCGAGCAATTCCCAATTTTATGCTGAGCAAACATAAGCCAAAAATACCCACTTGTTTACCCACGAATAAGCCCAGCGCAATACCTAAAGTGACGGGATGCATAACGGACTCAAGACTAATATTGCGTAAATCCACACCTGCATTGGCAAACGCAAATATTGGCAAGATAACGAAAGCGACTGATGGGTGCAGACTATGTTCTAAATACTTCACTGGCGAATAGGATTTGATTTTTTCTCGCGAACGCATAGGAATGAAAAAAGCGAGGATAACGCCAGCTAAAGTTGCATGCACTCCTGACTTCAATAACGCCGTCCAAAGCACTACGCCAACCAATATGTAGGCAGGAAT
The DNA here is from genome assembly GCF_026788005.1 of Alteromonas sp. a30. Lineage (GTDB taxonomy): Bacteria > Pseudomonadota > Gammaproteobacteria > Enterobacterales > Alteromonadaceae > Paraneptunicella. The sequence continues at coordinate 110,618 of NZ_JABEPE010000015.1, read as the reverse complement.
ATCAACCACTCGGCGTTTATTTAAAATCCCTAAAACGAGTAAACAAACTGCGGCGATAATCAATGGAACAAAGGCAATATTGTGGGTGTAAAACAGTGCGATAATTAGAATGGCACCGATGTCATCAATAATTGCTAACGTAACCAAAAATAATTTAACAGATGAAGGAACCGAGCGACCCAGTAACGCTAAAATACCCAAAGCAAAAGCAATGTCTGTGGCCGCAGGAATAGCCCAACCAGCGCGCGTTGCGGGCTCGTCATAATTAAAAAATGTATAGATAACAGCAGGCACCGCCATGCCACCTACAGCGCCAATCATGGGAAGTAATACATTTTGCGGGCGTGTTAACTGGCCTTCTAACATTTCGCGTTTGAGTTCAAGCCCAACAAGAAAGAAAAACACGGCCATTAAGCCATCGTTTATCCATAACAATAGGGGTTTATTAATGCCAAAATCGCCAATATGCACACCCGCTACAACGGAAACTAGCATGTTGTAATATTCAGACAGTGGACTATTGGCAACCAGTAATGCTAGGACTGTTGCCGCCATAAGCAGGATGCCGCTGGCTGCTTCGAGCCTGAAAAAATCTTGGAGTGAATTCATTGGTTTTGAGATTACCTCGTAAACGTTTTGAAAAATGGCTCTAGTCAACGTTGTGTTAATCTACTAACTTACATACCCAGAATAAACCTGCTTATTTCTGCTTCTGAATTCGGGAAATACGAATGATCACAAATATTAACTACAACCACTTTTACTATTTCTGGATGGTTAGTCGAGAAGGAAGCATTGCTAAGGCATCCAAATCTCTCTACCTAACCCCGCAAACGGTCAGCGCGCAAATCAGTTGCTTGGAAGAGCGCCTTGGCAACAAACTTTTTGAGCGCCAAGGGCGACAACTCGTTTTGACTGATTTTGGTAAAATAACCAAAAAGTACGCTGACGATATTTTTAGTCTAGCTGAAGAATGGTTAGAAACCACATCAGGTAACCATGGGGATTATGCGCAAAATGTAAAGGTGGGGATTTCCGATGCTTTGCCTAAATCATTGGTTTCTAAATGGTTGGCACCGGTATTACAGTCTAAACATAAGGTGAACATTACGTGTATTGATGGGGGACAGCAAGAGTTGTTAGCGCAGTTGGCAATACACAAACTTGATATGGTTTTTGCTGATATTCCAACGGACACACAATACCACTTGAAGGTGTACTGTCATGAAATCGAAAAAAGCGAGATTGGTTTCTTTGGTAAGGAAGAGTGGCTGAAACGCTTTACTCAACCATTCCCTCAATGCGTCACCGAGGAAAAGCTGCTTTTACCCGGCAAGCAAAGCCCGATGAATCGCGCGATTGAATACTGGTTGGCAGATAAGCAACTGCAAGTAACCATTGCCGGTCATGTTGATGACAGCGCATTGATGAAAGCGTTTGGTAATCGTGGCTTTGGTATTTTCCCTGCACCATTGATGGTGAAAAGCGAGGTGGAACGTAATTACAACGTCAAAATGATAGGCAAAATAGAGAATGTCTTTCAGTCATATTATTTGATAACACCAGAACGAAAAATTGCCAATGCGGCGGTAAACGAATTAGTTGCACATTTAACCTCAAAAAATAAACAAGAGGATGTACCCACCTAACAACGTAAAGCTCACGCATTGCCGTTTATGAAGCAGCATTTGGGTAGGTGATGAGTGCATTAAATCAGCCTCGCTATGTGTACTCATTGTTTACCCAATATTTTCTATCGTTTTCCTTAAGTTTTTGCTGATAAAAGAAAAGCAGGTTTTCATTTGAGCAATCATTGTTTATAGCGGCAAGATCAGGGAAAATAGCGCGCAATTTTTCAGTATTAATCGAAATTCAACCAGAAGATTTACATTCATGTCGAATTCAGTAGCGCAGGAAGTCGCCCGTAGAAAGACTTTCGCCATTATCAGTCACCCCGATGCCGGAAAAACCACCATTACAGAAAAGGTTCTTTTGTTCGGGAATGCCTTGCAAACCGCAGGTACCGTAAAAGGGAAAAAGTCAGGTCAGCATGCAAAATCTGACTGGATGGAAATGGAAAAAGAGCGTGGTATTTCTGTTACCACATCCGTTATGCAATTCCCGTATCGCGACAAGCTTGTTAACTTGCTGGATACACCGGGGCACGAAGACTTCTCAGAAGATACCTATCGCACCTTAACGGCGGTAGATTCCTGTTTAATGGTCATCGACTCGGCAAAAGGCGTAGAGGCACGTACTATCAAATTGATGGAAGTCACGCGCTTACGTACCACGCCAATTATCACCTTTATGAACAAGCTGGACCGTGATATTCGCGATCCAATTGAGTTACTTGATGAAGTGGAAGACATCCTCAAAATCAAGTGTGCGCCCATTTCTTGGCCTATAGGCATGGGCAAAGAGTTTAAAGGCGTGTATCACTTGTTACGCGATGAAGCGATTTTATATTCCACGGGGCAAGGTCATACCATCCAAGAAGAGCGCATCATTAAAGGCTTGGATAACCCAGAATTGGATGAAGCAATTGGCTACTACGCCGAAGAATTGCGTGAAATGTTGGAGTTAGTACAAGGCGCATCCCATGAGTTTAATTTAGAAGAGTTTTTAAATGGGGAACTAACGCCCGTCTTCTTTGGCACGGCACTGGGTAACTTTGGGGTCAATCATATGCTAGATGGCTTAACCGAGTGGGCGCCAGCGCCACAATCTCGCGAAACCGATGATCGAACTGTCCAACCTGAAGAAGAAAAGTTCAGTGGTTTTATCTTTAAAATACAAGCCAATATGGACCCAAAACACCGAGACCGCGTGGCGTTTTGTCGAATTGTCTCGGGCAAGTACGAAAAAGGTATGAAAATGCATCAGCCTCGTGTTGGCAAAGATGTACGAATCTCTGATGCCCTCACGTTTTTAGCTGGCGACAGAACCTTGCTCGAAGAAGCCTATGCTGGCGACATCATTGGTTTACATAATCATGGCACCATTCAAATTGGTGATACGTTCACCTCAGGTGAAAAGTTCCGCTTTAGCGGTATTCCTAATTTTGCACCAGAACTATTCAAACGCATTCGTTTAAAAGATCCGCTGAAACAAAAGCAACTTTTGAAAGGCTTGATTCAATTAGCCGAAGAAGGTGCCGTGCAGGTTTTCCGACCCATGATCAACAATGATTTGATCGTTGGTGCGGTGGGAGTGCTGCAATTTGATGTGGTTGTGGCACGGCTAAAAGCAGAATATAACGTGGATGCATTATATGAACATGTAAATGTGGCCACTGCGCGTTGGGTTTATTGTGATGACGATGCAAAACTCACCGAATTTAAACGCAAAAACGAAGTGAATTTAGCGTTAGATGGTGGTGATAACCTAACTTACATTGCACCGACTATGGTCAATCTATCTTTAGCGCAGGAACGCTATCCAGACGTGAACTTTAACAAAACTCGGGAACACTAAGCTTAATGAACATTCAGCAGTTACTTTTAGATAAATTCAAAGCCGCGTTAGTTAGCATTGGTGCACCAGAAAATGCTCCCACACCTTTAACACGAAGCACTCGTCCTGAGTTTGGCGAATATCAATTTAACGGTGCCATGGCGCTAGCTAAACTGATAAAACAAAAGCCACGTGATATTGCTGAGAAGATTGTAGCGGCGGTCGATCTTGATGGCATCGCAGATAAGCTAGAAATTGCCGGTCCCGGTTTTATTAATATTCATTTGCACCCCGAATTTTTGGGGCAGCAAATGGCAGCGCTGGTGGCCTCTGATCGCCTCAGTATTGAACCTCAGCAGCCGAAAACTGTTGTTGTAGACTATTCCTCGCCTAACCTTGCCAAAGAAATGCACGTAGGCCATTTGCGTACCACTATTATTGGTGATGCCGTCGTCAAAACTTTGGAATTCATGGGACACAAGGTGATTCGTCAGAATCACATGGGGGACTGGGGGACACAGTTTGGTATGTTGCTCGCACACTTGAGCGACAAACTTCAAGCCAACGAAGTCGCGGAAACGGCATTGTCTGACTTGGAAGACTTTTATCGTGAAGCTAAAGTTCGCTTTGATGAAGAAGACGGTTTTGCAGATCGCGCTCGAGATTATGTGGTTAGGCTACAGGGGGGCGATGAGCAGTGTATGCAGCTTTGGCATCGTTTCATTGATGTATCTGTTGCACACAGTGAAGAAGTATATAAAAAGCTCAATGTTAGCTTAACGCGCAAAGACATTATGGGTGAAAGCGCCTACAACGACGACCTTGCTAATGTAGTGGCTGAGTTACAAGAGAAGGGGATTGCCGTTGAAGATCAAGGCGCAAAAGTCGTTTTCCTTGAAGAATTAGCCGACAAAGAAGGTAATCCGGCTGTTTACATTGTGCAAAAGTCTGGTGGTGGTTACTTATATTCCACAACCGATTTGGCCGCTATCCGCTATCGCTCTGGTGTATTAAAAGCCGACAGAACGTTAATCTTAACCGATGCACGCCAAGCTTTGCATTTTAAACAAACCGAGATAGTTGCCCGTAAGGCTGGCTTTATGCTACCTGAGCAAAGCTACGAGCATTGTCCTTTTGGCATGATGTTGGGGAGTGATGGTAAGCCGTTTAAAACGCGTTCTGGTGGTACTGTTAAGCTTGCGGAGTTATTAGATGAAGCCGTTGAGCGAGCTGAAAAGCTTATTGCCGAGCGTAGCACGGATTTATCCGAAGCCGAAAGAAAAGAGGTTGCGCGCATTGTCGGGATTGGCTCGGTAAAATATGCCGATTTAAGCAAAAACCGCTCTACCGATTACATGTTCAACTGGGATTCCATGTTGAGCTTTGAAGGCAATACGGCACCATACCTGCAATACGCTTATACCCGCGTCATGAGTATTTTCAGAAAAGCCGATGTTGATTTGAATAGTTTGGATGCGCCTGTATCGGTCGTTGAGATGCAGGAACGCACTTTAGCAGTAAAATTATTGCAAATGGTTGAAGCCATCAACGTTGTTTTGGTTGAAGCAACACCGCATGTCTTGTGTACCTATGTTTATGAGTTAGCCAGTGCCTTTATGAGCTTCTACGAGGCTTGCCCAATCTTAAAAGATGATGTGGACGAGGCAACGCGTAACAGTCGCTTGATGTTAGCTGCTGCAACAGCAAATAGCATTAAGTTGAGTCTTGAACTTCTTGGTATCGAAACGCTCGACAAAATGTAACCTTTTTAAGCCACCTTGGTTGGCTTGGCAGTAAAACAATGGCATAAGGGGAGTTTTTTCTCCCCTTGCAGTATGGCATTCTTGACCGCTTCGGTCTCAATCTATCAAAAATAACTAGAAGGATGTTCTGTATGAAGTGGAAGTTGTTGTTGTCGTTTGTGTTGTTTTCCGTGTTAACTGGCTGTGCAAACGGGCCGTTATTTACCAAAGTCACACCAGAAGCGAATGAGTCGATATTTTATGTTTATCGAAGTTTCGACATTAATACGGTTGGCGAATGGCCATCTGTGCATCTAAACGGTAAACCTTTGGCAGTATTGCCAGAAGAGTCATACAGCTTCGCACGTTTAAAGCCGGGTAAGCACAACATTCAAATTTACAAGCATGGCATCGTAACGGGTGATAAAGAGCGTCCTTATTACGATGTTACCTTTGAAGTGTCAGCACGCTCAGAAATATACATGCGTTGGTCCAACTTAATGGGCAATCCAACCGTTATGTTGCCAGAAGGCCATGAAAGTAGCATGGTGTCTGTAAAATCGGTGGAGTATGGATTTGTCCATAAAGATTTAGGTCGTTCAGAAATCTCCGTGACAAAAATGGTAACACCTGAGCAATTGGGGGCCATCGAGGCGCTAAATTAAATTTAGCTATTCGGGTTTATTGCATTGTTTAAGGCGTCAATTTACGTTTCTTGATGAGTGTTAGAACAGGACTGTAGGCATAGATTGGCGTCTTACCTTTTTCACCATATAGCGTTAAAAATATTTATACCTTATTTAAAATCGTGAGCCGGTTCACAATTTTTTTAATTTAATTATTCTTTTCATATTTACACTTATTTCACATTGATGTTTTCCAAAAATGCTCCTTGAAAGCGGTTTCTAAATCTTACCCTCCTTATCTATAAAGCGTTTCCGATGAATGTTAATAAAATGTTTCTATTTCATTGATGTGTAAATAAAAAGTATTTTATTTACCTGTAAAATATATAAAACATTTTTTAATCGATGCCTATGAAACCTACCCGTCCCCAAGGCGTTCTAATAACAGGTATCCGTTGTTACTATTGGGTCTATGCAAGGTTAACTGCAAGGAGATAATATGAAATGTCCGCATTGTGGTACAAGTATCCAATTGTTTTCTAAAGCACTTAACAAGTGGGGCAGAGTTAAGAGTTGTCCATCTTGTGAAAAGAAGGTTAAGCTCGCACCGAGTCTAAAATGGCTGCTTATTTTATTTATTCCTATTGTTGCCTCCCATGTCTTCTTACTTAAACCTTATATTCTTGCGCTTGGTATAGATGGAGGAAGTTTCGCTTTCCTTTGGTATGTTAGCTTGATGTTACTAACATTAAGGCTGGATAATGCCGAAGATGAAGGATTTATTTATTCAAAGTTCTGAAAATTACCCAAAAGAGATTTTTCTTTTTCTCAATTACCAATAGGTCTGTCATACTGTTGGCAAGTTGGTCCGGCTATTGCTAGTCGGGTATTAAGAAGTTAAGACGGTTTTTGAGAAGGGGTTATGCGCATTTACCTACCACTCTTCATTATTTTTTTCCTTTTCGGATGCATACCGAGTGACGCTATTGCTGCTCAAAAGCCGGTTAAATTTATATTCTGCTACGAAAATAAAGAAGTCTTACCCCACTTTACGGGATCGGGTCGACGCGTGCCTGAGCACTTCCCCGGTGCTACGATTGAAATTATGCAGGAACTCAATAATCAGGTGGCAGCCGTGCAAATACAATTTGTGCGTTACCCGTGGAAACGCTGCTTGAGCGATTTACGAGATGGTTATGTCGACGGTGTCATTGGCCGCTACTCAGACGAGCGCGCAAATTTTGGGGTTTATCCTCGCAAATCCAGCGGTGATTTAGACAGCAGCAAGGCAATGTTGAGTAATCAAACTTGCTTCATTTTTAACCGTCGTCGTACAGACTTCACATGGGATGGTAAAACGCTAGTGATGAGTGCCCCGGTGAGTGTATCAGTTCCTAGCGGTTATCAGCTGATCCAAGATTTGAGCAGTAAAGGCTTGGAAATTTATGAAACGAATACAATAAATCTGGCTCATCGTCTTTTATTCAATGGTAGGGTTGATGCATCCGTTGCTAATTGTAAAGAGCAGAACTTACCGCTTGGCTTCGAGCACAATCCTATTCCCGTCGTCTCTAATTCTGGCTATTTAATTTTTAGTCAACCATTCTATAAAATGCACACACCTGCGGCGAAAGCTTTATGGGAAGCATTAGAAAGCCTTGATAAGGAAGCCTTCTACAACAAGTACGCCGATTACCATTAGGCAAGCGCAGAGCTCCTATACTTACCGCATTTATTTACTTAAAATCCCACGATGATGGTTAATCTTCTAAAGCTGGAATCAACATTGTGTTTGAAGTGAGCATTTTAGCATTGGCGTTAAGTATGGATGCCTTTGCCGTATCAATTGGCCTTGGCGCCAAACACTTATCCCGCACCTCTTCTTTGCCTATTATGGCTGGCGTTTATTTTGGATTATTTCAAGGCGTTATGCCGATGCTTGGCTACGCAGGTGGAATTGGCCTTTTGGGCTGGATACAAGATTACGCACCCTGGGTCGCTTTCATTCTGCTCTTATTAATTGGAGGCAAAATGATTTATGAGTCTTTTGCTGAAGGCATTGAGGATGACATTGCCCAAATAACTCACAGAGTTATGTTAATGTTGGCCATTGCTACCAGCATTGATGCTTTGGCCGCAGGTTTTTCTCTTACTTTGCTTGAAGTTGATGCATTCTTCGCCTGTTTCATCATTGGTGCGGTAACTGCGTTATTCAGCGCGGTAGGTGTCAAAATAGGCGCCAAGAGCGGCACTTGGTTAGAAAGCAGAGCAGAATTATTTGGCGGCATTGTTTTGATTTTGATCGGTTTTAAAATGCTTATTTTTTAAGTTTTAATTCTTGAAAAAGCTTTATTTTCAAATGTAATAATTTGTTTTTATGTGTTGATATTAACGCCTTTTTTTAAAATATAATTTGTATGAATTCTGTTTTTATTTCCTGAATATTTTCATAAGTATATGTAAAGAAAGGTTTTTTATTTTCTGTGAATTTGTTCTCAATATTGACAAGTAAAAAACATTTGAAAAATTCCACTTATTAAAATCCTCTAAAATTAACGTTATTTTATGTGAAAAAATATTATTTAATAGAGTCTTATGATTCACATTAAAGGTTTTTTAATTGACCTAAATGTGATTTGTTGTTTAGTTTGTCCTCGCTTAGTAAGTAAAAAGAGGATAAATAATGAAATTTTTAAAGCAGTTAAAACTCCACTGGTGTATACCGTTTTTAGGTATGCTGTTTTCCAGCTATTCACTCGCACTCACTCCCAAAGAAGCAGGGCAAAAAGGGATGGACTTTATCACCAAGGCTGCGGTGGACTGGCAAAATGCAAGAGGGGGAAGTGATAGATCTTGTTTCGCTTGTCATACCCAAGGGTTAAGCATTTGGGGAGCCTCAATTGGCACAACGCGTGGCTATACCGTAAACCAACAACATTTGGCTGAGTTGGTTAAAACCATTGTACGAGAACAGGATGCCGACGATCTTTGGCGTCATCACGGTGGGAATATTGCGCCAACAATGACCACAGCAATCGCTTCTTCTGGATTGGCTTTCTACGATAGAAGTGTGGCAACCGATGCACAGCAGACCTTTTTAAGTGGTGCAGAAAAGTTGTGGTCTCGGCAAGAAGCGAGCGGACGTTGGGTGTCTGATGGTGTTTGGAAGAACCATAGTTCAGAAGTCTTCCGTTTTGATAACAATAGCTCTGTTACCGCTATGTCGATTATTACAATGCGCAGAGCCTTTGAGATCACCAAAGCCCCGAAATATGAAGAATCCTATTTGAAAGCGGTAGAGTGGCTAAAAGGCGTTCAGCCATCAGATACTCAGTCGTTGGGTTATAAAATGGCAGGTTTAATCGAAGGGAAAGTTCCCAAGTCCGACGCTGCAATTCAATCCGTGATTACAACGCTAAAGGCAAGGCAAAACCCCGATGGTGGATTTGGCGTATATCAAGGAAGAGCAAGTAGTTCGTTTCAAACTGGCGTTGCGGTATATGCATTAAGGTTGGGTGGGTTAACCTCAACTGACAGTGCAGTTAGTCGAGGAGTTGCTTATTTACTTAATTCTCAGCGAGCCGATGGTTCTTGGCCTGTTGGAGCCGCCCAAATTAGCGCGAATGATAGAGTTGCGTCTAACATGTGGGCAGTAATCGCATTAGGGGAATTTGGTGAATTTGGCGTTGATATTCAAGCTACGCCAGAAGGCCAAGAGTTGCTAGCCTTTAGCGATACCCATCAGATTATCAATTATGTTTTTACCGTCACAAATACGGGGAATGCTGAAACGCCGGAAACCTTTGATATTAAATTGTCGGGTGGTTATCCCGGATTCCCAGCTGCATTAGATAAGAGCGTGGTGACGTTAGCATCGGGTGAATCTAACGATATTCATTTCACTATGTTTGCGCCGCCTAATTTACCTTTTGGCTTCCCTGTAACGCATTCGGTGATGGCGACATCGCAAGCACGCAGTGAAACCTTTGCCATTACCTCGGTAACGAGTGCAACACCACCACCGCCACCAGCAGTAGGACACAACACGAATGTGATGTTCATTGAAGGCGAAAATCTTGTTATCGACACCAATGATACCGTACGTTTAGCGGTTCATGTGATTGATACGCAAACAAACAGTTTTGTGGTAGGCAGTAGCGATCCAAACCAAAGCATCGGTAATGTAAGCTTCTTTGTTGGCGGCGTTAACATTGGCGGCGATAATGACGCAGACGGTGATGGCGTGTTCGAAATCTCTTGGACGCCGGGCTATAACTGGTCGAGTCTTGGTGATCAAAGCTTACTCGTCACTTACTCTGGTATTGATAAACCTGAGCCGCAATCGGATTTACTCTTTAGCTTTGCTATTTCTGCCATCAATATTGAAGCGGCACCTGTGACGCCAGAAGTAATTGCAGAAGAAGTCTTGGCTGATATTGCTGATGTGGTTGCGCTGCTTCCTGTGAATGCAAGTCCTGCCGTATTCAATCATTATCAGAGTGCGCAAGATGCTATTAACGCTGCACTAGAGGCGTTGTTAGTAGGTGATTCAGCCGCAGCGATTGGCTTCTTTGAAGATGCCATTTTGAGCTTGCAAGATGCCATTAGTAAAACCGATAAAGAGCGTTGTTCTGCTAATAAGAACACTGGTAAGAAAGGTAACAAAGGCGGTAAAGACTGTATCGAAGACGACTTAGCTGATTTAACCATTATGCAAATTAATAGTGTTATTGAGGTAATTCGACAAGCTATTGCGTTAATTGCATAAGCGTTAGCTTATTAAATATTTCACAATGAAAAACAAAAATGCCGCTGTTATTGAGCGGCATTTTATTTATGTAATACAACTTATTTCATTATTGGATAACAGGGGCGCCCATTGTCCACGGTCCACCTGCGTTAATGATGGATTGTTGTAGTTTAACAATCGCATCTTCTTGAAGTGCAGACACCCGTTTGGTTACTGAGTCTAACCCTTCCATTGCATATTTGAACTGGTCTTTATGTTGTTTCGTTGGGCCGTAAGATGATTGCAGCGCCGACATCGCATAACTAAACCTGCTTTCAATATTCGGGGGTTTAATTCCCATATTATTTCGTGACTCAAGTCCGCTAATTTCTTGATTAATTGCGTTAATTTCATCCTGAATATCGGCATATTGCTTTTCAAGAGCCGCTATATTATTCGGCGTTCTGTCAATGGCGGTACGAATCGACTTCATTTGTTCTTCTATAGTTTCCAAAACTTGAACTAATGCAGACGCTTGTCTTTCCGCAGCAACAATTTTTTGATTGAATGCAAGCACTTCCTGATGCGTCATATTTGGTAAAGTGCCTTCATAAATGGGCTCTAACTTGAATGAAACAGGTTCAGCTAATGGTGTTACTGTAGTGCCTTCACGTTTATAAAGTGTTGCGGTGTATGTGCCCGGAGCCACCATTAATCCTTTGCCTAACGGATCCCAAGGAGAGGGCTCTTCACCGGTTACAGCGCCTACTTTGGAATATGTCATGCCCCAAGTTACACGATGTAAACCTTTCTTATTGTCACCCTCAACACGATTCACAATATTGCCATTGGCATCGGTGATTTCCACATAAACAGCAGGTTTCGCTTCCTGATTTTCAGCTTCGATAGATTCCCAGCTTGGATATTTAGGATATTTCTTATCTTTCACCATGGCTTTTTCAGCTTTCTGGCGTTTTTCCTTTGCTGTTAGTAGGCTTTCTTTTAGGAAGTAAGTGAGTGTGGCGCCATGTTCTGGGTTTTTGGCTGCGAAGCGGTCATCACCATCAGATTTGGTGTGATTGCCGTCTAAGCGGAACCATTTGGTTGGGCGGCTAGGGCCAAATAGCAGCGCTTCTTTTTCCATGGCTTGTTCGGTTAACTTACGCAGTGGTGCGTAATCATCTAGGATATAAATACCGCGTCCGAATGTACCCAAAACAAGGTCATTTTCACTTCGTTGAATTTGTACATCACGAGTCGAGATTGTCGGCAAGCCGCCATTGAGTTCTATCCATTTTTGACCGCCGTTTACGGTGAAGAACACGCCAAATTCTGTTCCGATGAACAAGAGATCCTTGTTGACATGATCTTGCACTATACGCCAGACAAGGTGTTTTTCAGGTAGATCTTCGGCGAGTGATGTCCATTTCTTGCCCAAATTCGTTGACTTGATTAAGTAAGGCTTATAATCACCATATTTGTGGTTATCAAGGGCAACATATACGGTGTTAGGATCGAATAAGTCGGCGCGAATATCATTAACGTATGCCGTTTTGGGTACACCTCTTACCTTACTCAGATCGATCTTCTTCCAGTTTTTGCCGCCATCGGTTGTCACTTGAATAAGCCCGTCATCGGTTCCTACCCACAAAATATCTTGGTTAACCGGACTTTCCGCAAAGTTAGCAATGGTATGGAATTCGGACATGGCATATATATCCCAGCCAGCTTCCACGGACCAAGTTCTGCCCATCATTTCGCTGTGCATACGATTGCCATTTTTGGTTAGGTCGCCCGAAATGGGAGTCCAGCTGTCTCCACGGTCATCTGAGCGCCAAACTCGTTGAGAGGCGAAATAGATGCGTTTAGGGTCGTGTGCCGAAACATTAATTGGCGCATCCCAGTTATATCGTTCAGCCGGATCGCCGGGGAGTGGTTGTGGCTTGATGTAAACATTCTCACCCGTTATACGATCATGTCGGGTTAAATTACCTTGTTGCCACTGCGAGTAAAGAATGTTTGGATTGCCGGGTTCGGTCGCAGGTTGATGACCGTCGCCACCCAAAGTAAGGAACCAATCTTTATTTTTGATGCCTTCCGCACGGTCAGTTCGTGAAGGTCCGCCTTGCGTTGAGTTATCTTGGGTCCCACCAAAAACATGATAAAACGGCTTAGCGTCATCAACGGCAACCTTATAAAACTGTGAGATTGGTAGGTTGGCGATAAAGCGCCAGTTTTGCATTCGGTCGTGAGACATGTAAATACCGCCATCTGAACCGATAAGAACAAAGTCTGAATCGGTTGGATGGAACGCCATTGCATGATCATCAACATGCTTGCGCTTGTTATTGATAGGTATCCATGTTTTACCGCCGTCGTTGGAGACTTTACTGTAGTTACTGGCAATGTAAACACGGTCAAATTGGTGTTGATCAGCAAAAATTTCTTGATAGTAGTGAGGGCCCGTTCCACCGCCGACTTCATCAGACATTTTTTCCCAACTTGCGCCTTGATTTGCAGAACGATAGAAGCCGCCTTTGCGATTATCAGTTTCGATAGTGGCGTAAAGTACATCTGGATTGATAGGAGAAATGGCTAGGCCAATTTTGCCTTTATTGCCTTTCGGCAAGCCTGTTTTGAGTTCGGTCCAAGTTTCACCACCGTCATCAGAAGCATGGATACCAGCTCCTGGCCCGGTGCCAACGTAAGCCTCTATTTTTCTTTGACGAGACCATGTTGCGGCATAGAGTTTATTTGGGTTGCGAGGGTCCATTACTAATGAGGTAACGCCTGTCCACTCATCTTTTGGTGTTAATACCAGTTTCCAAGTTTTACCACCATCTACGGTTTTGTATAACCCACGCTCACCGCCACCACTCCATAATGGTCCTTGAACGGCTGCCCAGACAATATTTGAATCGTTCGGGTGAACAATAATATCTGAAATATGTTCAGATTGCCCAAGCCCCATGTTTTTCCAATTTTTACCGCCATCTATCGATTTATAGATGCCGTCACCGAAGCTAATATGTCGACCACCGTTATTTTCACCAGTGCCAACCCAGATAATGTCTGGGTTGCTTGGATCGATAGTAACATCACCCGTTGAATATACGGCTTGCTTATCAAATACCGGAGTCCATGTGGTACCGGCGTTTTCAGTTTTCCAAACTCCGCCAGAACCGACGGCAACGTACCATGTTGACGGGTTCTTTTGGTCCACGGCAATATCTGCAATACGACCTGACATATAGGCAGGCCCAATATGACGAAGCGTCATCGCTTCAAATGTCTTACTGCTAAACAGTGCCTTATTGTCGTCATCATTTTTTGTCTCTTTCGCTAAAGCATGAGCAGACGAAAGCATAATGGATGATGCTAAGGCTATCTTTATTAGGGTTTTCATTTCATTCCTCAAGTGGGCTAAATGCCAAATTTAGAGCAATATTACGTTAGGGATGATTTTTTATTAAAGCAATGTCGTTGAACGACCAAAATAGCCGTTTAACGATACTTGTTTGACAACTTCATGGGGCATGACTTTTGATAGCAGGCATTATTTGAAATTGGCCTTTCTTGGTTTTCCCAGTCCCTAGTGAAGTACATTTATCGTTTTTATGAATAAGAAAAATATGATTGTTTTGGCGCTGTTATTTAGCCAAGTCGCCGCTGCGAATATGTTGAATGAACACATAGAAGTAATAGGTCAGGCGCCACATTATCAACGTGCATTGCTAAATATTTTACCTGCTCAACAGCTCATTGATGAGAGCAGTTTCAGTGCAGACAGTGTGGCGACTTTGTTGGACCAGTCGCCGATTGTAAATTTAAACGGGCAGGGGGGACTATTCCAGTCGATTAATATCCGAGGCTTTGCTCGATGGCGTGTTCAAACCTTAATTGAAGGCATCCCCATTCATACCGAGCGCCGTGCTGGCACGGCGGTTGAGTTTATTCCGCCAAGTTTTATTGGTCAGGCTTTTGTAACCCAAGGTGCCGCTTCAACTCAACTGGGATCTGGTGCAATCGGTGGCGGTGTTGACTTAGTGTTATCCGCACCAGAAAACAATGCGGTAAAGCTTAATTGGGGACAGGTTGCTGACTACCGGGAAATACAGTTTGAAGGAAAAACCAATACCGACGATACACATTGGTTGGTGAATCACCGACACGCCAATAACAGTGAAGATGCTCGCGGTAACGTTATTCAAGATCGTTTTGAACAGCACAGCATTGCGCTACGACATCAATTAGATGCAGGTCGATTGCGTGAAGGTTTATTGTTGTATTCATCTGCGAATAATATTGCTAAGGCCAGTGCAGACGACCCCGCAAAGCGTTTTACACTGTATCCGAATAATGATCATTGGTTAGGGAAGTTGGATTTTGACTGGCTGAATGCGACGACTTACTTTCATCACGCTAAGCAACGCACAATAGTTGAGCGTCCAGCGTTGAGAACTAACAGCATTGATAATCAATTTCTCGATTTTGGCGCGCAAATCCACGATGATCCTCGCGTGGGTCAGTACCAATTGTATTGGCGTGCAGGCGTTGATGCGCGAACCAATGTGCAAGGTTTTGAACAGGAAATAAGCGCACAGGGCGATGATGTTTTTGCTCGGTTAACACTGGATGCCGAGCAATGGGAATCGTTTATTAGTGCGGAGTTTAGCCGAAATTTTGGGCAAGGTACTTGGATTGGTGGGTCGAGATTAGCGCAACAATATCAGCACGATAAATTATCTCAACACTCGCATTATGATACTAATCTAAGTGCATTTGCTGGCTACGCTCATCAATTTGCTCCCCATTGGCAGTGGTCTACTTATGTGAGCCAAGCTTATCGTGTACCTAGTTTGACGGAACGCTATTTCGATGGTTCGACGCCAAGAGGTCAGGTTAAAGGATCTTTACTGCTAGAGACAGAGACAACACTCAATGCCGAAACGAGTGTGTCTTATCGTCATGGTGGATTTGATGTTTCCATAACAATGTTTCAGCAGGATATTGATGATTATATTGAGCGCATTCGCGTTGCGGATGATATTCGGGCTTATCGTAATATTGATAACGCCACTGTCTCGGGGGGAAGCTATCAAGGGCGTTATCAATTTGCGCTAATGCAGTTGCAGTGGAAAATTCACTTTTCTGGTCAGTGGTTACACGGAGAAAACAACAGTGGGCAAGCGATTGCCGACATATCGCCCACTCAACATCGGTTATCTGTTGTGGCGTTAGGCGATCGTAGCCAAGGCTTTGTCACACTAACACATCGTCATTCAAGCGATCATCTTGTGGATGGAGAATTGCCGGTTTCAAGTGTGTTGATCATGGATGCAGGGTACCAATACCAAGTCAACGATAGGATGCAATTGGCGGTAAATTTGACAAACGTAACCAATCAGGATTATGTCACCTCTCGTGATGATCTGGCGCCATTTGCTAAAAGCCGAGACCTCAATATTTCATGCGAGTTTATGTTCTAGATGCTTGCATATCTTCTGGTGGCAAAATGAGACATTCGAAGTTTGCTATACAAAGCGCTATGATGCGCGCCAATTTTTAATTAAGAGTTGTGCCCTTGTTTAATTATTTACGACAATTCAGTCGCCGTATTCATTTATGGCTCGCATTAGTTAGCCTTATCCCTGCGGTTATCGTGATAAGTAGCGGGATATTGTTGCAAGTTAAAAAGCAATCGGATTGGATACAACCGCCGACACAAAAAGGCCAAGCCACTTCGCCAAGTATCGATTTTGAGCATATTTTATCTATTGCAAGGTCGATTCCAGAGTTAGGTGTTGCTGATTGGCAGCAAATAGACCGGCTAGATGTGCGTCCTTCAAAAGGAATAATCAAAATTCGGGCGCGTAATAGTTGGGAAGCACAAATTGATGCGGAATCAGGAAAAGTCTTACTACTTGCTTATCGTCGCTCAAATACGATTGAGTCGATACACGATGGCAGCTGGTTTGCAGATAGTGCCAAATTATGGATATTTCTACCGGCGGCAATTGCCCTATTGATAATGTGGTGTAGTGGCGCTATTTTGCTTTATACCACGTTAAAAAGTAAGTATAAAAAACGCCGCGCAAGGCAACACTATCACAAACCGGATTAGGGGTTTCAGCCACTTCCTTGCGGCTGATCCATGTTGGCTAATGTGTCTTAGAATTAAAGCTCAAGCTCTTTAAAGAAGCGTAAGCCAAATTCGCTACGGTCATTACTACGCACGATGCCAACAAAGCCTGTTTGCTGCAATCGCCCTTGATCGTAGATCTCGTTAGTGATGTTTTCACCGTATAAGCTAATAGACCAATCACCTTCAGCCGATTCATAAGTCACGTTAAAACCAATTAACTCACGAGAATCAATCACTTCGTTTGGATTGAAATTGGATTGACCTTGCATCTCATCACGGTAGGAATAGTCGGCGCTGAAGTTAATGAGGGCGCCACTGTCTAGCTCCATAAAGTAGGTTGGGGCAATCATAACTGTCCACTCCGGCGTCTGTGCTGGCGAATCGCCTTCACCAATACCAATGACACCCGCATCCACTTCGGTAATTTCTGCATCGATGTAACCCACCGCTGTACGAAGAGTAAAGTTGTCCGTTGCTTCCCATGTGGCTTCTATCTCAATACCTTGTGCTTCTGATTCACCCGCATTTTCAACGATGGTGACGAAGCCGCCGCCGGAGGTTGGGTCAGAAAATGGCAATGCTAGGTCGGTGTATTCTGTGTAGAACAAAGCTGCTAGGACTGATAAATCATCAGTAATTTTGCCCTTCAAACCAAACTCATAGTTGATAGCCGTGGTTTCATCAAAAGAAACAAATTGGTCAGGACCACCAAATGGACGCGGCGGGAAACCACCTGTCTGATAGCCTTTTTGCACTTGCCCGTACACGTTTAGGCCGTTGTCTAGCTGGTAAGAGGCGTTAATATCCCATGTTACTTCGCTAAAGTCAGCGGAAACAAATTTGCGCTCAGGGAAGCTCGGGAATAAAGCATTGGCTTCTTTTTCGTCACGGGAGTAGCGTAAACCACCACCAACACTTAAGCGATCTGTGAGGTCGTAAGACATGTTGAAGTAGGCAGCGTAAGCGTCTGTTTCTTGGTTTAGGTCGAAGTAGCCAAAGTCACCAAACGATGCAGTGACACCATCGTTTAACAAGCCATCTGGCGTATTAAATGGGCTGAATACCCACGGACCAGAGCGTGTGAAGCCGTCTTCGTTGAAGTAGTACAACCCTGAAACGAAGTCCCAGTTATCGTAAGTGCCGTTGATTTGTATCTCTAGTGAGTATTGATCTGCGCCGCCTTCCTCTGGAAATTCAGAAAGATTCAATGCTGTAGCATCATCGTCCAAACCGCCTTCGTAATCAGAAGTACGATAGCTGCCTATGAATTTGGCTGAAAGTGTATTATTGACCGTCCAATCGGCTGTCAGTGATGAGCCCCAGCCATCATGTGCTGTAGATTCAATTCCAGCAACGGTAGTGGCCAAGTCATCTGGGTCAGCAGGCAGTAAACTTTCATCCAGAAGCGGGAAGTCGCCGTTAAATGGGTCGTTTGGATCAAGCCCTCCTGTGAGTTCAATAGTATAAGGAGATTGACCCGACTCGTTGTCTACAGAGTCGAGAGACCACGTTAGTGTAAAATCATTGCTAACCGTCCATTTGGCTGCAAATCGACCACTGAACTCTTCTTCTTCACCGATTTCTTTTTCAGGATTTTCAAGGTTAATAGCGGTGCCAACACCGTTACGAGTTTTAAACGAGGCACTGCCAGAAATGGCAAAGTTGTCGGTTACATCCACATTTAAATAAACGTCTGAGGCCACGCGACCACGGCTACCAGCTTTAACAGAGAAGCTGGCAATATCTTCATCGCCGGGCTTTTTAGTAATCACGTTTACCGCACCGCCTAATGTATTACGACCATACAATGTGCCTTGTGGGCCGCGTAATACTTCAACACGCTCAATGTTGGGAAGCGACATATTCGCACCCATTTGGCGGCCTAAATAAACGCCATCAAGGTAAACGCCTACGCCCGGGTCGGTCGTAATAACGTGATCTTGCAGACCGATGCCGCGAATAAATACCGCTGCGTGGGCTGTGCTGCCCACGCCGTATCGGCTGATGTTTAAGTTTGGTACATACTTACCTACATCATCAATGTTACCGATGTTAGCCGCTTGCATCAGGTTCTCGCCTAATGAAGTAATCGCGGTAGGGGTTTCGAACAAGCTTTCAGTACGCTTACGCGCCGTAACCATAATCTTTTCAAGCGATTCATCATTGGTAGCTTTGGGGGCTTCTTGTGCTAAAAGTGGGGTGCTTAACAGTAAGTGCGTCGTTGCGGCTAAAAGGCCAAATTTAAAGGGAAGTGTGTTTTTGGGTGTGTGCATATAGTTGTGCTCCGCGTTGGATGACACCTGCACCAAGACTATGGATAAGAATATCCACTGTGTTTTTATTTTTCTTCACTTTTGTCTATGGTTTTTTGATACACCATATTTCGCCATTAAGTATTAATTTAATTCAAAAAAAATGATGTAAAAAAGGGCAGGTTTAGTCGTTATTATTCGATTTCCGTGCGGGTGGAAAGTGTACACTGGTTAAGCGTTAAAACGCTAACAAATATTGGAAATAAATTAAAAATACCTTCTTAAGTGGTAGATATGTTTACTTTTGGATTAATTAATTTCCTACTTTTGCCGTTGGAGCGTGGAGCAGGTTTATATCAGGTGAAATACCCTAAATGAGCCACAGTGGTTGTCAACCTGATATAAAGAGAGCGCCATTGAACAGATGACGCTCTTGGTGGATTAGATTGCCACTTGCTTGCTTTCTGTTCGACTCACAGTATTGACCAGATACGCCAAAATTTCTGGAGGACGGGTGGGGGTAGACATAAAACGCGGCAAAAATGTTGGTGATGCAATTAAGTTACGTTGCATCAACTCATTGATTAAAGGTAAGTATTTGAATCCGGTTTTACCAATGAAAAGCCCTGTTAGGTCCTGATTTTTATAGGTTTCAACAGCCGTGGTAAAGCCTTTTAAATATAAGTGATCTTTAGTAAATCCGCCGCCTCGATGAACCCTTACTGCCAATTTAAAGGCATTACTTTGTGGCATCTTATATTCTTCTGCTAAAACGTTATAAGTGTGTTTAAAGCTACCATGGTTCAGCATTTCTTTAACTGCGACCACACGTAAGGCTAAATCCTTAAGGCGAGATAAACGTAAATTACCACTTAAGTATTCACTCAATAAAGCCAAGCCTTCTTGTGTGAAAGTGTTGCCCGGTAAGCCGACAGAAAACACTTTTAATGTTTGCAAGTTGGCATTCAAGGTGGTTGCCATGTGCACACCAAGTTCATGTTCAACTAAACCACGGGCTTCCCAATCGGTTACACTAATTTGCTTACCCACATAAACCGTTTTTTTGCTATTCGACACCATGGCTTTAGCTGCTAAGTTAGCGCTGGTTTCTACTTTACATTGCATTCCCATTGCCTTGGCTTGTACTTCTAACATCGTCACTAAGGCATTGGTATCCAGCATGCTGACATCTTCGTTAGTTTCAAATTCCGCGGCATGGAGTAAAAACTGGGCGTGACGCTCATCTTCAAGTGTTGGCTCGCCATAGTATTTTAAAGAGTCATACAAAAACTCAGGCTGGCCTGCATTTGCGAGCATATCGATTTTTGTTGCCAATGAATCAATCACATCTCGGTACATTTTTTGAATGCCGGGATCGTTAATTTCATCAACGGGTAATCGATAAATGTTTTCCCTGAACAAATAGGTATCAATGTTTAACGGGCGATACAAAAATTGGGGTTGATAATCGCCATTATTGGCGAAGAAACGGCGCTTTTCCTGACGTATATTGGTTGGGTTAATAAACCGAAGGGTTTCTAAGTCCTTGGCAATTTTAAATAACGCTTTATCCACTTTGAGTAACGCTGGGTCGACCACATCCGACAACATATCGGTTTTTTTCGCACGAATTTTGCGAGTGTAGCCTCGGCTGAAATATGCTGCGGTATCGGTAAAGGATTCTTTAATACCAAGACTTAAGTCGTTAATAATGTGCTGATAGGGCTCGCCGCTTAACTCATCCATGTAAATTTTCTTAATTTCGGTTGGAACCACCAAGGTGTTTTGAAAACGGCTATTGACGTGAGCAATCATGTAACCACGCCCATAAAAAATATCGTTACATTTGGCTTTAATATTGTTGTTTGGTACGTCGATTTTGTTTAATCCGCGCTGTAAGTGACGGATGACTTTGCCCCAGCGGTCCATATCAACCTGCTCAACACCCAAATTGAATACCGGTAGCTCTCTATCATGACGTTTATAATTGTATGAGTGAACATCGTACACCAAGCAAGCACCGTAGCGTTTTTCGATGCTGCTAATGAGCGCATCCAAAATACGGTAGAAGCATTGATGTTTAGCTATGCTGCTTTGTTTCTCACGACTTGGTAAGGCGCTGCGCCACACTTGTTTTCCCCAAGCGCGCTTATAAATACAGGTGGCGATAGGGCGGTTCAAATCATACCGATAACGCGAATCGTGGCACACTAAAGTAATGGGCATGGATTGAACGAATTGGTCTGTGTGAGGATCTTCTTCATACAACCTTTCGTCTTCAGATAACAGACAATGTGCCGCGGCCTTTTCCGTAAATTGATGACCTGCGTGAACCGCAGTACAAATAACCGGTGCATAGGCTTCGACTTTTAGCGTTAGCGAACCGTCTTCCAGCGTAAGCTGAAAGACGTCTTGGTTGGCAATTTTATCAAGCAGGACCTGTTCAGATACTTTCTGCATCTTCAATCGCCTTACGAAATGCGTTTTTACGTTGAACGACCAGTTCTCTAGCCGCGACAACATTGCTAATAAAGTCCAGCACTTGTGTCTGGAGCTTGACGCGATTCAAGCGATTAATACGAACAATACCACCGGGGCTCAATACATTGACTTCGATGAGCTTACCGTTGATAACATCAAGACCAACGAAGTATAAGCCGTCCCTAACCAACTTAGGACCAATGGCTTTGCATAGCTCTTTTTCTTCCTTGTTGAGTTGGTGTTTCACTTCCTGACCGCCTGCATGAATGTTAGAGCGGATGTCGTTCTCAGACGGGACTCGACGCATGGCACCGATAGGCTCGCCATTGAGCATTAAAATGCGTACATCGCCTTTTTCAGCACCTTCAACATATTCTTGCAGAATGACGTAGTTGCCATTGCCATTAGCATTGCCGCCAATGTAGAAGTCCAATAATGAGCGAAAGCTTTGACGCGCCGATTTTTCAACCACAATCACGCCTTCACCACCAAACCCATTTAACGGTTTCATGATCATTTTTTCTGTTGCTGATTCAGCCAATACTTGCTCTAGGTACTCACGACTTTTAGATACGTGAGTGGTAGGAATGAAGCGGCTGGCTTCACCACTGAAAGAGGCAGGGTAAAGCTTGTTATTGGCAACACGTAACCCGTCAATATCGTTAAAGATAAAGGTATCGTTGCGAACAGAATCGAGGAAGTTAAGAGCAATGGTATCAAGAGGAGGATTGGCGCGCATAATAATGGCATCAAACCCCGCTAGCGGCAGTTTACTTCGCTTAAATTGTGCTTTGTTGTAAAAAGAAACACTGCTCGTAGGAACCTTATCCGAGCGTTTCAAAACATTACAAAAGGCATGAGGTACGCTATCACGAATGGTTAAGCTGTTTGGTGTGGTGATTGCCACAGTTAAACCGCGACTAGCCGCTTCGTGTATAAGGCGTAAAGTGGAATCTGTTTCGGGATCAATTCGTTCCCACGGATACATTAAAAAGCAAATTTTCACGTTAATTCATCACATATTTAAGGTTTAAAGCTACGCCGATTTGCGCTGACTTAATTCGGCGCGATTATGAGATCATTTTAGTCAATGACACAACAAAAAAAGTAGCCGAAAATTAAAAAATAATGTTGAATTATCGCTCAATTTGGCATCAAAGATGCTTTATGCCAGAAACTAAAGGGGATCGTCTTTTTAATTCTCTCACGAGTCAATGCAAAGGCGTTATTGTCAGGAAGCGAAATCAGGCTTATGAGCGGTGCGGCAGAAAGCCTTTTTAGTTATGTTGTGTACGTTTACAGAAACTCTTTTTTGGCGCTACTTTTCATCACTCGGCGATAGATAGACGGAAACAGCGTATTAAGCCAATATGCTAGTTTAGCAACGCGCCCCAGCCGTAAATAGTGCTGTTTGTTTTCGATGCCTCTCAATATCAATTGCGCCGCTTGGTCTGGTGAGATTTGCTGCCCATTAGTGCTTTTTTTCATTGCTCCGGGAGAGGATACGCCAGCGTTGACTTGCGCGGTTAATTCTGGACGCGATTTAACAAACGAAGGGGCCACAATAAAAACGTGTACGTGGTTGTCTTCTAACTCGCTTGCTAATGATAAGAAAAATCCCTCCATTGCGTGTTTACTGGCACTGTATGCACTTCTTCCATATAAAGGTGCGAATCCGGCAACACTGGATATTGCAACAATTTGCCCTTGCGATTTTTGCAAATAAGGAAGACACAAACGGGTAATATTCACACTCGCTGTAAAGTTGACGGCCATGATTTTATCGAAGGTCGTTTGTTCGGTGTCAGCAAAACGGCTCATATGAGTGATGCCCGCATTGTTGATTAAGATGTCGATATTACCAAAGCAACTAATCACCTGAGTAAAAGCAACTTGTAAAGCATCGGGTTGGGTGATGTCGACCTTTATCGATAAAAGGTTGTCCGCTTTTATTGAGGACGTGCTCATATCAAAGATGGCAACATTGGCGCCTGCTTCTAGGAGTTTCATTACCAGAGCCTGACCTAATCCTCCGGCACCGCCCGTTAGCAGGACTGTTTTACCTTTCACATTATATCGCATCGGAAAAGCGCTCTAGTTTGCGAAAGTGTGGCATGAAAAACCAACATAATACGACGCTGGAAACAATGAGCCCTGAAAATATCTGTAGTGCCATCATCGGAGTGAAAACTTGCGCTAGAATACCCGCGCCAATGCCACTTGCCGCAGGGATGATCTGGCTTATCATACTGTAGAAACTCATAATGCGACCACGATGGGTAACAGATGAATAGGCTTGAAGCCCAGCAACAATAAAGCTAATGCCGATTCCACCGCACAAACCTGCCACGATTAGCGTTAAAACCGATAAACTTAGTTCGTGTTCAATACTCAAATTACCAATGCCTACACCAGCTAGGGCAATACTCAGCAAAGTAAATTGACCAATGCGGCCTTTGTTTTTCATCCACATTGCTGTGATCCCTCCAACAATGAGGGAAAAGGCGATTAAGCTTAAATAATTTCCTTGGGCGACAGGGCTAAGTTGTAGGTGCTTTTCAGCAATAGATGGCAGGACAACTTGCATTGGCCCCATTAGCAGATAAGTAATACTGGCAAGTAATAGCAGCGCTTTTAAGAAAGAGGACTTCTTTACAAAAAGTAGGCTCGCTTTTATTTCATTGAGTGCCTTCTCTGCGGGCTTGCCGGTAAACTCAAATCGGAGCGGCAGTAGCAATGCACCAGAAAACGCAAACAGCAGTGCGCTGGTTAAAAATACGCTATTCCAACCAAATTGAAATTCAACTTGTTTTAATATCATTGGCGCTAAGCCAAAGCCCGTCATCACCATTAGGTTCAGCCCTATAGAGGCGCCGGTGAGCTTTTCTGGGGAGACATAAAAAGGAAGTGTGGCAAAACGTGCAGGGGCGACAAAAGACCAGCCGATACCGGAGAAAAACGCCGCCAGCAGGAGTAAATGAGGTTGGTACTCTGTGGCGGCTAAGGTGCCCGTGTATAGAAGGATTAACGAAACGAAGTAACTATTTTGTGCGATTAAAATAACGCGTCTTGGTGAGTAGCGATCGCAATACACACCAGCTATCCAGCCCAGAATCAACGGCGGTCCAAAGCATAAGCCATAACCAATCCCGGCTAACGCGTGAGAGTTAAACCGCTCTAATGCCAGAAAAATGATGCTGTAATTGATGATATGCCCACCAATAAATGCCAGTAAGCAGGACAACAAATATATTGGCAGATGTTGGCGAGGCGGGGCCGTTTTTTGCATCTATTAAGGTGCTCCCTTTTCCTGTGCTTTAGAAGCGTTAAGGGGCGAATGGTGTTGGCTGATACTCATCTCAGTTTTTGCCTCGTTGGTTAAAGCATTCGGCTGTACCCGGATTAACGTTGGTTGCGCGTCTTCTATATGCCAACTTGGGAAGCTAGAGTTGGAGGTATAAACATCACCATTAGGGGCAAATTCTACATCGCGTGTGAAAGTGACGCGTTTGGGAAGCGGGTAGTGAGACCAACTTTCGCTATTGATGTCGAAACGATAGAGTGCATCAGAAGTGTTACCGTTTACCCACACCTGATCTCGCGCTTTATCGACATTTAAGGAATAAGGCGTTTCGCTGCCTAAAGGATGCACAGGTAAAGGGTAATTGCTGAATGTTTCCGTTTTCGGATCAAATTTCACAATCATTGATTCAGGAAAGGCGGCTATCCATAAATTGCCTTTTGAGTCCGAGCGTAAGCGGCGTGGACCAACAAAAGGCGTGTCGTAAATGGTGATTTCATGGGTTTTGGCGTCAATTTTGCCAATTGAATCGGCGTGTAATCGTGCAAACCAAATGTCGCCATTGGGCGTAATGTCGATGCCGTAAGGCAAAGGAACACCTGTGGACTTTTCATCAATAGAAAACCAATTTGCTAGTGGCAAACCCCATTCCATCAGTTTAAGAATGACTCCCATTCCATTCACGGTAAGGGTTTCCCGCAGCCCCCGGTTTGGCAAGTCAAACATGGTGAAAGCTTGGGTTGAACGGTTAAATAACGCAACCTGATTCGACAACGCCATGGTAAACCACACGTTGTCTTGTTGATCGACGCGCACAGTGTGCGGGTAATAACCTTCTTCCATTTTGTGGTTAATAAAGGTTTTGTTTACCGGATCAAATTCAACCAAGCGTTGTTGGTAGGAGGTGGTGATGAAAATGTGCCCATCTTTCGGAGATTCAGCAAAAGAGTGAATTCCCGAAAATGCTTCGTGCTTTGGAAAGCTGGTAAGGCGTTTGCTCATTAAACCGCCGTGTTTATCTGTGTCTTCACGCTTGAGCTTGTAAACCACATATTTGCCAGTTTTTGGGTCGACCTCGTATAGACGATCTTGCAAATTATCGCCTACGTATACCAAACCATTTGAATGGTAGAGCAAGTCGTGCATTTGAGAAAACGCATCTCCTAACGGCCACTCTGTCACTTTTGTTTGTTGTAAATAAGGTTCCCAAGGCGTTGCAGAGGGGACTTGCTCTGGATTTTCATACAGCGTTTTATAGCCATTGAATAGCAAGCTCGGTAGCTTCTCTTGCGCTTCATCATGTAAACGAGAACCATAACCCACCATACGGTAAATCACCTCATGCCAATTTTCTTCAGGGCGAGGACGGCGGAAAAAGTGGGAACCTTGCTGGTGGCAAAAGCCACACTGCATCACGTAATGCTTTTTCAACATGTCATCGCCGCCCAAATCTAATTTGGCTAACCAAGTGTTCGCTGGGCGAGATTCAGCAAGCTTCAATGGATCAGTAATGGGCTGCAAAGTAACGGACAGATTTTGGTCTGGCGATAGAATGTGCGTGCTATCTTGGTGATCGGGAAACCGGACTCGAATTCGCACCTGCTGACCAGAATAAGCCGTAAAAGTGGCTTCACCTTGTTCATTGGTAAACTGTGTGAATGCCGCATTCGCTTGATTTTCAACGCCATGAGGGGGATAGCCTGAATCGGAAATATCCAGCGTTGCGCCGACCATAGGCACTTGCATTACCATCGCATTTGCTATGGGGGAGCCTTGAGAGTCGATGACTTTAATGGTGTTTTCAGCGTGAGCTTGAATGAAGCTCAAGCAGGTTAGCGAAATCAAAACCAAGCGTTTCATGCTAACTCCTTTTGGGTTTGTTGCTTAAGGAAGGCATCGAGCGCTTCAACGGTGTTGTATTGAAGCTGATGTGAAAAAGTCGATTTCAGCTTGCTGTTATCCAGTACCGGACGGAATTTAATAAATTTGGTTTGTTCGGGGCCGTATTGGCTTAAGCCTAAAGGTCTGGCGATACTAAGCGCGAATTTGATAAACCATTCTGGTAGTGGCAGGTAGGCTTTTTTCAAATGTTGCGCTATTTGTTTCATGGTCAGAATACCATCGCCCGCCATATTGAATTGCCCGGTAATATCCGTTTCCAACCCTTCCATAATGAAACTGACAACATCTTCGGACCAAATGAAATTAAACGGGCCGGGATACCCCATAAGACCCGTAATAAGTTTTTGTTGAAACAGGTTAACAACTGGGCCTTCAAAGTTAGGACCAAGAATGGCTCCGGGACGAAACACAATCTGTTTAAGCTCAGGGTGATAACGACGATACTGTGTCATGAGTGCTTCAATTTCAGCCTTATGAGCAGAATAGAAATAGTCGATATTGCCTCGGGTAGGCCGAGATTCAGTAATAATGTCTCGGTTTTCAGGGTAATAGCCGTATGCTGCGCCGCTGGTGGTAATAATAAACTTATCGACGCCTAACTCTGTACTTACTTCGAGTAAACGCTTTGTTGCTACAACGTCAATATCATAGGCGATATGACGGTTTATGCTTGGCGATAGTTGTAGTACCGATGCCAAATGCACAATTTGACAAGGGTTTATTTGTCGAACCCATTCTAAAAAATCCGGGGAACGTAAATCATAACGTTGATATTGTAGCGCACCTGCTTGTTCCTCTTTAGGAGAGAAGGGGCAGGGCTTAATATCGGTGGCATAAACGTGATTGCCTTGTTTATTGATCAAGCGCTCAACTAAACGTTTTCCTAAACTGCCTGCTGCACCTGTCACTAATATACGTTTCAGTGTGCCAGTGGTTTGACTCATAACAAAGACTCCTTAGCGCGAGAGGTCGCAACAGGATCAGGACCATTTGGCCAACGACTAAATAAATAGGCAACGGCCAATCCTGACACTAAGTGCCACGTTCCCCAAAATGCACTGATGAGCGCCATACCCGCCTCGGCATTAAATTGAGTAAAAACAATGGCAATAGCAAGTGAGGAGTTTTGCATTCCCACCTCGATAGTCGTTGCTTTTGTATCTCGGTTATTTAAACGAACTAGTCTGCCTGCTGAAAAGCCCAGCAAATAAGCAAGGGCATTGTGAAACAACACCACTAAAAACATGAGTTCGAAATGTGCTTTGAATGCATCTATGTTTCGATAAATGGCAATGGAGACGAAAGCAAATAAGGCTAATATGCTGGTGATTTTTAATATTTTATGCAGTATCGACGCGAATTTTTGCCAAAAAGCTTGAACAACTAAACCAAGCACAAGCGGGAGTGCTAATACCATTAATAGGTTAAGGAATAATGCGCCACCACTGACTTCAATACTCTGCATTAAGGCGTGAGTAGTTGGGTTGACCTGAGACCAAAATACAAAGTTGATAGGTAGCATAAAGGTCGCAAGGGCGCTGGAGGTGGCCGTCATGGAAATGGAGAGCGCGGTATTGCCCTTAGCTAGGTGAGTCACGAAATTGGAAACTGCACCTCCGGGACAGGACGCAACGAGTATCATACCAAGCTCGATGCCGGCATCTAGGTCAACAACAAGTGTTATTAAAGTGGTAAATAACGGGAGTGCAATAAATTGAGCGACTAAACCCGCGAAAATCGCAGTGGGCATTTTTAAAATGGCTTTAAAGTCACGCCAATGTATATCCAGCGCAACACCTAGAATCATGCTGGCAAGCACAATG
Source organism: Alteromonas sp. a30 (assembly GCF_026788005.1). Taxonomy (GTDB): domain Bacteria; phylum Pseudomonadota; class Gammaproteobacteria; order Enterobacterales; family Alteromonadaceae; genus Paraneptunicella. Next base: position 82,161 of record NZ_JABEPE010000015.1, on the reverse strand, counting down.
CTGAGTAGCCATTGGGAGTTGGCATCGTAATAAATCGCGCTGGCGTCCATAACTCTTAACAAAATAATAAAACCGAGTAGGCAATTTAGTTAAAAAGGGCATGAAAGTCATGACTTTGCGCGCCATTATAGTGTCGTCTTGGGTTTATTCGTTGTTGCGATATTGTCTTGGTGTTTTGCCTGTCCAGCGTTTAAACGCCCGCTGAAAGGCACTTTGTTCCGAGAAACCTAGCATTTGGGTAATGTACACAATTTTGGTATTCGTGTTGCGTAAGTAACTCAAAGCCAACTCTTTACGAATGGAGTCTATTAAGCCTGAAAACGTGATGTCGTACTCACCCAATTTTCGTTGCAAAGTGCGTACGCTAACGTGCAGGTTCTGTGCTGCATCTTCAATTTCAGGCACGCCAAAGGGTAATTGATTAGTGATGAATTTGGTGACGCTTTCTACTGGGCGCCTTTCCGCGAGGCGATTTAATAAGCTATCGGCATGTTGACATAAAAGTGCGTGTACTTCTGGGTCATGGCGGTTGAACGGCTGGTTTATTGTGTCTTGATAGATTTTAATACCATGATAATCGCAACTAAAACGGACTTCGCAATCATAAAAATCTTCATAAACTCGCATATCGCTTTGGCATTCGTGACCGAAGTAAATACCAATAGGCTTAATTTTTTTATTACTCAGTTTGCGAGCCATTGCGGTCCAACCCGTAATGATTTCTTCTACGGTGTTGTGACTACAGGCATAGGAAGGCAGCCATTTTAATATGAGCTTGTTATTACTGATCTCTTGTAACGGCGTGCCCATGTTGCCGACTAAGCTTTGGTAGCGACGTTGGCATGCAAGTGCTTCTTTTATCGAAGGAGAGGTAAAGGCGATATAGCCCAATGTACCCCATCGGTCCGGTTCGATATTTTGGCCGAGTTCAAAGCCGATGGTTTTGCTATCTAAATGCCTTTCAGCAAAGGCGTAGAGGGATTCATAGAGTCGGATGTCGATGAGTTCGCCAGACACATTCAAGCTGGATTTGGTCATTCCTAAATGCGCTAACATCGCCTCTTTTTCTATTCCTTTAAGGGCTAGGTGATTGAGTAAAGAGCGCAGGGTATCTAAGGCAATTTTAGGCATAAACAAGCAAACGTTCGGGGCAATAAACGACTGACCCCGAACATAGCAGAAGTTAATTAAAAATTATACTGGAACTGGAGTGAAAAGCTGCGTCCCGGCTCTACCCAAACACTATAAAACCCCGGACCAATTAACGGCATATCGGTTGAATAATTGATTACCGTTTTGTCGGTTAGGTTCTTCGCGAGAAGGGCGACTTGCCATGAGCTTGCTGAGTCGTTTAGCGCGACTCGAGCATTCAGCTTGGTGAAAGCCTCTTGTTGGGTAAATGGGTTCAGGTCAGAGTTGGTGTAGTAGTCGGACTTGTAAATTACATCTAAATTAGCTTTTAGCTCATAATTACCAAATATTTCCGTGTAATATTCAAGGTTCAAGCTACCACTAAACTCTGGGGCAAATGCATTGGTTTTGCCTTCAAGATTACAAGAAACGCCATTAGCTTCTACGTTGTCTGGCACTAAAGTGACACTGGCAAAACATTTCGCTCCTGTAAATTCATCCCATTCGAAATCTAACCAGCCTACGCTACCACTTACGAGCCAGTTGTTATCAATTATCCAACGCCCGTCAACCTCAACACCAATAGATGATGCTTCACTACCATTCTCAACAAAAAAACCGGTGTTACCATCGAAAACTGACGTTTGCAGATCTTCAAAGTCCATTGAGAAGGCGGCAATATTTAAGTCGGCATCACCGTCTAGTAAGGTTAATTTAGCCCCAATTTCGTAGGCGGTAACTTCCTCATCTTCAAACTCGAAGTCATTGGGATGATTGGCTCTGGCGTCAAAACCTCCGGCTTTCGTACCTGTTGAAACTGACGCATAAATCATAGCGTCGTCCATCTTATATTTAATATTAAGCGAAGGCGTAAATTCATCTTCTGAACGACTGCCGTTAATGTCGTGATCGAGGAAGTTCTGTGGCGCAAGAACAACTTGGGAGTACACTGCCCCGGGCAGTCCTTGTGGGAAGGCTTCTGCAATAACAGGCGCTTGGACTAATGGTAAATCGACAATACGGGTCCGTGTTGTCGGGTCAACCGCAAACAAACTACGCACACCATCTTTATCTTCAGATGAGTAGCGTAAACCTAACGTTGCTTGCCATTGTTCCGTGAACGCATAATCTAGTTGTGCGAAGGCTGCCCATGTTTCAGATTCCACATTAAAGTGGCGATCGCCAAGTACATTTAACGGATAAACGAGATAATCTTCTTCATAAGTGAGTGATGAGTCTTGATAGTACACGCCCGCAATGTAATTAAACTTTCCATCGAAGTTAGAAGTGATGCGAAACTCTTGGCTGAGTTGGTCAAATTCTTCGTCTCCTCGCACTCGGAAGACTAAAGGCAGAGCACCATGGTCGCCATCATCAGACTGCTCTAGGCTGTAATCTTGCCAACCTGTAATTGAGGTGAATACGTAGTTGTCGAAGTCGACTTCCATATTCAATGTTAAATGGTCTGCTTCAAAATCAGTTTGCTCAATTTCACCTAATAAGGGGTTGGCTTTGTGGGTGTTGTCGTCAATGATGACGTCTTGAAGCTGGGCTAAAATCGGGGCGCCGCTGGCGATAATAGCGGGTTCAACGAAGGCTTGGCTATTGGTGAATCCATCAGACTCATTTTCATCGTGTTGAGCCGTCAAGGTGATTTTGGTATTTGATAATGGTTCCCAAGCAAGCGTCAAGCGGGCAATAGCTGTGTCGTTGGCGACTTCTTCTTGACCACTTAAGGTGTTATCCATAAACCCGTCAGTGTCTTCAACTTTTACTGCGAGTCTGCCACTGAGGGTATCTGTTAAACCGTTAGAAACTGCCGCTTCAATGGTTCGGGTATTGAAGTCGAAGTTGTAAGTGGCGTTTACGTAGCCTTCAAAATCTTGCGTTGGTTTGGCGTTAGTTAAGTTCAATGCTCCGGCGGTGGTGTTTTTCCCAAACAAAGCACTTTGTGGCCCGCGTAAAACTTCAACGCGCTCTAAGTCCAAAAAAGCGCTACGCATTAGATGAGCTCGACCACGGTAAACACCATCTACATAAGTGCCAACCGTTTGTTCAAATCCTTGGTTTGGCCCAGAGCCTAAGCCACGCATAAATACGTTAAAACCTTGGGAGGTTTCGCTAATGCTAAAGTTGGCAATGTAAGCGGAGAGTTCTTCTGAATCGGCAATGTTATTTTCGAGGAGTTTATTTTTGTCGATTGCCGACATGGAAATTGGCACTTCCTTTACATTTTGAACTCGCTTCTGCGCTGTAACCATAATCACTTCTAAGCCACTATCTTGTTTTTTGTTTTCTTGGGATAAGGCTGGATAAGCGGATGTAGCGCATAGAGTAGCGGTTAACGCCAAAGCTACTTTGCTAACACTAAAACGACGATTAAGCATGTTGTTTCCTCTTTTGGCGTTAAAGCGAATTCAACAAGCTAAGAACTAGGCCACATTTTGAACTGCTATAACGTAGTAGGGTATAGGTTGAGTTTTTTCTTTTAAAAACAGTAATTCATCGTGCTTCGAAAATAGTGACTCATGACGCCAAGCTGGTGGCATGTGAAGTTAATAAAATGTAAATGGTAGGTAAGGGGCCGTTATTTTAGGCCCGGTTCCTACTTTTCGGAGTGGGGGAGTTGTGCGTCTAGGTCATCCCAGTTGGCTTTGGATGTCACAAAATTATGGGAAAGCGGACGCTCTGAAATGTCTGAATCTAAAGAGCCTAATCGTAGTCGCCACTTTCCCGGATATTTGGCATTTTCACTGTAAATTGGTGTGCCACAATTGGCGCAAAAGTGCTTTTTTACCTGTTTCACTTTCATAGGATGTTAACTTGTTGCTGTTATCCGCTAGCGTTAATTCGTCGCTATCACACGTTATTTCCCAAACACGATTAGTCGAATAAAGATGCCGATGCTGGATGTCAGTGTGACGGATAATAAAGAACCAAGTAGGACATATTCGGTTAAGTTGTGGTTCTTCGCAGTGTTCAATTCTCCAAACCTGAAAATAGATTTTGCCGCCAAAATAAAGCCGATAACTGAATACTGTTCAAGTACAACGAAGGTTAAAATTAATGTTCTTTCCAAATAACCAATCATCTCGCCGCCGGCCATGAGGCCCTTGTTTTCACCAGATTCTTGTGGTGTATATTTCTTTAAAATTTGGCTGATTAAAATTGATGATGGCTTAAATATAAAAACGTAGCCAAGTAATAGCATGAGGTGCTTAGGCGTTAATGCTAAATCAATTAGCTTGTTTATGCTGTTATCGATGTTGGCGGCATGTAGCGTAACTAACGCTAAAATAACAATGTGAAGCGCTTGGTCGATGATGAAATAACGCAGCCCTTTTTGGTAGGTTTTCCAAAGGTCAATAAGCCAGTGAGACAAGCTCACAAGTAAGAATAATACAAATGCTGAGCGCCAATCTGAGATAATTAACTGTGCCGCAATGCCAGATAGCACACCGTGCAATAGTGAGTGCAGCAGCATTTTTGGAGAGCGGGCGTGTTTGTTTAGTTTGTCGTTTACCCATGAGGTTGGCTGACAGTAAAAATCAACCAAAAGGTGGATAACTAAAAGTGCGCTAAATAACGTGATAAAACTGTTCACAAGAAAAATGCTTCCACTTTCTTAGAGAATAACGATAAGTATTCCATGATGAGATTCAAATTGGCGGTTTTCATTGAGCGGTTGATGGATACGCGTTTTGCGCCAAGGCTATTGGCTATTTCCGCTTGAGTAAGTGAGTTATCGGCTTTCAAAATAAGGTGTGTAATGGCACATTGGCGCTCTGTCATTTCTGAGATTTGTTGATCGAGGTATTTGGTCAGTAAAGCAAAGCACTCATTAAACGACTCATTAGGTGTTGTGATTTTTAAGGTGTTTGTTGCCATGTCATCCAGAGTTCTACCCGAGAGAGTAAAAGCATCCCCTGTAGAGCGACTGACGGTGTGCCTTAATGAATAATCGTTGCCGATACCAATGCTAATTCGGCAGTCGTAATGTTCGTTTTGTCCTCGTAGCGCGGTGCGGATTAAGAGTGCATATTTGGCTGCATTTTCAGGATCATGTAATAGCACCTGAAAAGCATCGCCACGAGACAATTCAAACTCGTTTTCGGGGTGATAATCGCATACTAAAGTGAGTTGATTGTGCAAGGTATAAAGTAAGTCTTCGTATACCTCATGGGGTAACTCTGTTGAGCGAATTATATCTCCACTTAAAACGGCAATCGCTTTGTTTTTCTGTGTTTCATTTACCATTAGGTATTTTTACTTCTACATTTTGAGTGATTAATACACACTTGTGTAACCTATTTGGGTTACTTTTATAGATTGTAACCTACTTGCGTTACATCCTCAATATGTAACCTATTTGAGTTACACACTGCGTATGTAACTTGTTTACGTTACCTTTGTCATAAGTAACCTATTTACGTTACTTTTATGAGGCGTTTTGCGATAAACTTCCTTGTCATGTTGTAATAAATTTACCTGAAATGACCTAGTTTACTATTGTGAAGAATTGCTGCTTTGTCTAACTGTCAATAGCAGGGCTTTTCCGGTAGAATCCCGCACGCAAAAAATTAAGCTTAAAGACAAATCGTAAAGGTTTTATGTTCGAAATTAACCCAATAACCAATAGTTTAGCCGATATCCGGGAGCGTACCTCGCTGCTTAGGGGGTATCTTTGACTACGATCTGAAAGTTGAAAGACTGGAAGAGGTCAGCCGAGAATTAGAAATGCCGGATGTTTGGAATGAGCCGGAAAAAGCACAAGCGTTAGGCAAAGAAAAAGTGTCTTTAGAAGGCGTGGTAAAAACCATCCAAACATTAGAGCAAGGCACCGAAGACATTGAAGGTTTAGTTGAGCTTGCTGTCGAAGCAGAAGACGAAGACACCTTCAACGAAGCGCAAGAAGAACTAACGGCTTTGACTGAAAAGCTTGAAGAACTTGAGTTTCGGAGAATGTTTTCTGGCCCTCATGATAGCAATGATTGCTACTTGGATATTCAATCTGGTTCCGGTGGTACTGAAGCGCAAGACTGGGCAAACATGCTACTGCGAATGTTCTTGCGTTGGGGAGAAGAACATGACTTCAAAGTGGAACTTATTGAAGTGTCTGATGGCGATGTAGCAGGCATTAAGTCTGCTACAATTCGTTTTGGTGGGGAGTATGCTTACGGCTGGCTTCGCACCGAAACCGGGGTGCACCGGCTTGTCAGAAAGTCACCTTTTGATTCAGGTAACAGACGCCATACCTCCTTTGCATCCGCTTTTGTTTACCCAGAAGTCGATGACGATATTGAAATTGAAATCAATCCGGCGGATTTACGTATTGATACCTACCGCGCCTCGGGGGCGGGTGGTCAACACGTTAACCGGACCGATTCAGCGGTTCGTATCACTCACTTACCAACCAATACCGTGGTGCAATGTCAGAATGAACGTTCGCAGCACAAAAACAAAGACCAAGCAATGAAGCAGTTAAAAGCTAAGCTTTATGAGCTGGAAATGCAAAAACAGTTGGATGAAAAACAAGCGATGGAAGACAGCAAATCCGACATCGGTTGGGGTAGTCAAATCCGCTCTTATGTGTTGGATGACTCTCGAATTAAGGATTTGCGCACGGGAGTGGAAACCCGAAATACGCAAGCCGTTCTTGACGGCGACTTAGACAAATTCATACAAGCCAGTTTGAAATCTGGACTTTAATGCAGGAAACACCATGACCCAGCAAGTAGATGAGAATAAATTAATCGCTGAACGCCGTGCTAAGCTGGAAGATATCCGTAAAGGGTGTAATGCCAACGGACATCCAAACACATTTCGCCGCGAGCACTACAGCGCAGACTTACAAGCCGAATTTGGCGAATTTGATAAGGAGCAGCTAGTAGAAAAAGCCAAACGCGTTAGCGTGGCTGGCCGAATTATGGCTAAACGTGGTCCTTTCCTCGTATTGCAAGACATGAAAGGTCGCATTCAGGCTTATGCATCAAAAGACGTTCAAAAAGATTTAAAAGCACGTTATGGTAATTTAGATATCGGTGACATTATTGGTGTCAGCGGCGATCTTCATAAATCAGGTAAGGGCGACCTTTACGTGGACATGGCTGAATACGAGCTATTGACCAAGTCTTTGCGTCCGCTACCCGAAAAATTCCACGGTTTGGCAGATCAAGAAACCAAATACCGTCAGCGCTACGTTGATTTAATTACCAATCAAGAATCGCGCAATACCTTCTTAATGCGTAGCAAAATAGTGGAAGGTATTCGTTATTATTTATCGAAAAAAGACTTCATGGAAGTGGAAACACCTATGCTACAGGTGATTCCAGGTGGCGCAACGGCTAAGCCTTTCGTGACTCATCACAATGCCATGGACATCGATATGTACCTGCGTATTGCGCCTGAGCTTTACTTAAAACGCTTGGTTGTTGGTGGTTTTGAGCGCGTTTTCGAAATTAACCGTAATTTCCGTAACGAAGGCTTATCAACGCGTCATAACCCTGAATTCACCATGATTGAATGGTATCAGGCGTATGCCGACTACAATGATTTAATGGACCTAACCGAAGACATGCTACGCACATTGGCGTTAGATGTGTTAGGCACAACCACCATTGTTAATACAGTGAAAGACGCAGAAGGCGAGGTGATTGAAAGCATCGAGTATGATTTCAGCAAAGCGTTCACGCGCATGACCATGTCTGAGGCGATTTTGCATCACTATCCAGAAGCGGATGCGAGTGTCATCAACGACCCTGAAAACAACCTAGAAGGCTTAAAAGCGTTAGCAAAAACGCTTCACATTAAAGAGCCTGAAGTGGATGGTATTTGGGGGCCGGGTAAATACTTGTGTGAGATCTTCGAGGCGGTTGCAGAAGAAAACCTCATTCAGCCTACCTTTATTACTGCATACCCGTGGGAAGTGTCGCCGTTGGCGCGTCGTAACAATGAGAATCCTTTCGTTACGGACCGTTTTGAATTCTTTGTGGGTGGACGCGAGTTAGCCAATGGTTTCTCTGAGCTTAACGATGCAGAAGACCAAGCTGCACGCTTCCGTAAGCAAGTTGAAGAAAAAGAAGCTGGCGACGATGAAGCCATGCACTTTGACGAAGACTACATTCGTGCGCTGGAATACGGCATGCCGCCAACCGCAGGCGAGGGCATTGGTATCGACCGTTTAGTGATGTTGTTCTCTGATTCTTCTACCATCAAAGATGTGATTTTATTCCCTCATATGAAGCCAGAAGCAGGCGCTGAAAAGGAATAACCAAAGCGTCAGTCCCGCCCTAGAATAAAATGGCGGAACATTGCAACAATAAAAAGGCCGGATGAGTGACAAACTCTCCGGCCTTTTGCTTATTTACCGATTTTACAATCAGTGGTTTAGGAAACTGTTTGGGAAAGGACTACTGCATTTCTGATTGTTTCGTATTGTCGCTATTCTTACGCACTAAGTGATAGAACACTGGCGTTAATAACAAGCCGAAAACGGTGACGCCAATCATGCCTGAAAACACGGCAATCCCCATGGCTTGACGCATTTCTGCTCCTGCACCCGTAGAAAATGCCATGGGAACAACACCCATAATAAAAGCTAATGACGTCATTAATATTGGTCGTAATCTGAGTCGCGTAGCTTCCATTAAGGCGTACATTAAGCTGTGGCCTTTGTCTTGAATTTCCTTCGCGAATTCTACAATCAAAATGGCGTTTTTCGTGGCCAGTCCCACCAGAACAATAAAACCTATTTGCGTGAAGATATTATTATCGCCACCGGAAATGATCACGCCTGTCATTGCTGACAGCAGTGTCATTGGCACGATAAGAATAATCGCCAACGGCAAACTCAGGCTTTCGTATTGTGCGGCTAACACAAGGAAGACCAGCAACACGACTAAAGGGAATACCAGTAAGGTGGTGTTGCCCGCCAGAATTTGCTGATAGGTTAAGTCTGTCCACTCATAAGCCATACCTAACGGCAGGGTATCTGCTAGCACTTCTTCAATAGCAGCTTGTGCCTCACCAGAGCTGTACCCCGGAGCTGCGGCACCGTTGATTTCAGCGGTGGTAAAGCCGTTGTAGTGCATCACTTTGTCTGGGCCTGCGCTGTGTTTTACCGTGATAAAAGAACCTAATGGGATCATCTCGCCTAACACATTTTTCACTTTTAATTGCGCGATTTGATCAGGCTCTTGGCGGAATTCCTCTTTTGCTTGCAAGTTAACCTGATAGGTTTTGCCAAATTGATTGAAGTCATTCACATACAACGACCCTAAATAAACCTGCATGGTTTGGAATATATCGTTTATTGAGACCCCTTGAGACTTGGCTTTGTCTCTGTCGACTTCCACTTCCAATTGAGGCACATTCACTTGATAACTGGAAAATACACCCGTTAATTCAGGTCGTTGATAAGCTTTTTGAATGACCTTTTGGGTGACATCGTAAAGCGCTTCATAGCCTTGGCTTGAACGGTCTTGAACTTGCAGTTTAAAGCCGCCGATCGTGCCCATTCCTCTAACCGGTGGTGGAGGGAAAATGGCAATAAAGGCATCTTGAATACCAGCAAACTGTTGCCCAAGTTGCCCTGCAATTGCTGGCGCGGACAAATTCGGCGAGGTGCGTTCCTCAAAGCTTTTCAAGGTGACAAAAATAACACCACTGGATGGGCTGTTGGTAAACCCATTGATGTTTAAGCCGGGGAAAGCAACCGCGGATTCTACGCCTGGATGTTCAAGCGCTAATTTCGATATGTTTCGGACCACCTCTTCGGTTCTATCTAATGATGCGCCGTTTGGCAACTGGGCAAAGGAAATCAAGTATTGCTTGTCCTGACTCGGTACATAACCCGTCGGTGTAGACGTAAACTGACCATAAGTTAAGGCTAATAACCCAGCGTAAAGCACAAGAACAATGCCACTACCACGGACAACGCGTTTTACGATTAAGCCGTATTTCGCTTCGCTCCAATTAAAGAAACGGTTAAATGGGTTAAATAGCCAGCCTGAAAACAACTTGCGTAGCGTGACCGATAACCAGTCGTTGTCTTCACCGTGCTTTTTCAACAATAACGCAGAAAGAGCAGGACTTAACGTGAGTGAGTTAAAGGCGGAAATAAAGGTAGAAATAGTAATGGTTAAGGCAAATTGCTTATAGAATTGGCCTGTTAAGCCAGACATAAATGCCGTTGGAATAAACACCGCTGCCAATACTAGAGTCGTGGCAATAATCGGGCCAGTTACTTCTTTCATGGCCTTTTGGGTTGCCGCCATTGGCGCGAGTCCTTCACGAATATTCCGCTCTACGTTTTCGACCACCACAATGGCATCGTCAACCACAATACCAATGGCGAGCACGAGTCCAAATAAGGATAACGCATTTAAAGAAAACCCAAGTAAATGCATGATGGCAAACGTGCCTACTAATGAAACGGGCACGGCTGCTAATGGAATAATAGATGCGCGCCATGTTTGTAGGAATAAAACCACAACAATAACGACCAGTAAAATGGCTTCGAAAAGGGTTTTCACCACCGCTTTAATTGAGCCGCGTACAAATACTGTTGGGTCGTAAACAATGGAATAGTCCAATCCTTGTGGGAAGTATTGGCTGAGTTCTTTCATTTTGGCACGAACATCATCAGAGATTTGAATCGCATTTGAACCGGGGCTTTGGAATACCGGAATGGCAACGGCCTGCTGATTATTTAATAATGAGCGCAAGGTATAAGATTCAGAGCCGAGTTTGATGTCAGCGACTTCTTTTAAGCGCGTAATTTGACCTTGTTCACTCACCTTAATAATGATGTTGCCAAATTCTTCTTCTGAGGTAAGGCGGCCTTTTACGTTGATCAATAATTGGAAATCGTTGTCGCCGGACGGTTGCGCCCCTAAACTACCCGCTGCCGCTTGCTGATTTTGCTCGCGTATAGCGTTAATGATGTCGTTGGTGGATAAATCCAAAGAAGCGATTTTGGCTGGGTCTAGCCACACCCGCATACTGTATTCGCCAGCGCCAAAAATACGCACGTCGCCTATACCTTTAATGCCAGCTAGCTCATCTTTAACAAATAAATTGGCATAGTTCGATAAGTACAACATATCGTACTGATTATTGGGTGAGGTTAAATGCACTACCATGGTCAAATCGGGAGATGATTTTTGGGTAACAATGCCGAGGCGTTGCACTTCTTGAGGCAGCCTTGGAACGGCTCTATCTACCCGGTTTTGTACCAATGTTTGGGCTTTATCAATATCCGTACCGATAGCAAAGGTGATGGTTAACGACATGCGACCATCGGAGGTCGATTGCGACGAAAGATAAAGCATATCTTCGACGCCTTTGATTTCTTGCTCCAAAGGCCCTGCAACCGTTTCTGCTATTACTTTGGGGTTAGCGCCAGGGTAACTGGCATTCACCACTACTGTAGGTGGCGTGACTTCAGGGTATTCTGTAATGGGCAATTGCCAAACAGCGAGTGCCCCAGCAATAAAGATAATAATGGATAATACGCCAGCGAGGATCGGACGATGGACAAAGTGCTTCGAAAAGTCCACAACTAACCTCCTGTTACTGCTGTATGAGTGTCCGATTTCGCTAAAACGGAAGTATCAAGTGTGGCATCAAGCCTCTCTTGCATCGCTTGCAGCGCTTTTAAGTTCTCATTGCTGGTCATCTCAACGAGCTTTGGCGATACTTGCGCGCCGGGGCGTACTTTTTGTAAGCCGTTAACCACAATCTTTTCGCCTGCCTTCAAGCCACTTTTAATAATACGCAAACCTTGCAGTTTTTCGCCTAATTCAACGGGGCGATAATTGACTTGGTTTTGCTCATCAAGTACCAATACGAATTTGTTGTTTAGATCGGTTCCAATGGCGCGATCGTCAATTAAAATACCTTGATAACTTGCACTACCAACTAAGCGGATGCGGGCAAATAAGCCGGGAATAAGCAGGCCGTTTTCATTTTTAAAAATAGCGCGGCTTCGAATAGTGCCAGAGCTTTGATTAATCCGATTATCAACAAAGTCGATAACGCCTTGGTGTGGAAAACCTTCGTCGGTGGCAAGTGCCATAAGTACAGGCTGCTTAGAGCCTCGTGTACTTGGGCGGCTGCCTTGGCGAGCAAGTTGGTTATACTTCAAGAAGGTTTGTTCATCTGCATCGAAATAGGCATGAACTTCGTCGGTAGAGACAACCGTGGTTAACACACTTTGGCCTTCATTAACGTAGTTGCCGCGAGTAATTAAGGCGTTGGATACTCGGCCGCCAATAGGAGAGGTGACACGAGTATAGCTTAACTGTAGTTCAGCAAGTTCTAACTGCGCTTGTACCGAGGCAATTCTTGCTTTGGCTTGTTCTTGGGTGGATAAGCGTTGATCGAGAATCTCATCGGAAATTGCGTTCTTTTTCACAAGGTCGATGGCACGAACGTATTCTTTTTTCGCTAACGTATAAAGGCTTTTGGCATTGATGAGTTCTGCTTCTAAGCGTTTAACCTCTGCTTTGAATGGGCGATTATCGATAAAAAACAGCGGCTCACCGGGCTTCACCATTTCGCCTTCTTTAAAAGCAACAATGTCGATATAGCCCGAAACACGAGGACGAATTTCAACGGTTTGTGGTGCTTGCAAGCGTCCGGTAAATTCATCCCATTCAGTTAATCGCTCGCTGACTACTTTGGCAACGGAAACAACTGGCGCCATAGGTGTTGATTGTTTTTGCTGCGGTTGTTCAGAACACGCAACAAGGCCCATCAAGGAGGCAGTAAACACGACGATGGATAGCGATGGAATTAACTTCATTTAAATAACGGCTCCTAAACCTATACTGAATGACAATTATGAAGTGGAAATTAAAATAAATTAAATTATACTTTCATATGTCTCTCATCATAATTAGTGATGAGTTTCGGAATGGTTAAGTCTTCTTAACGTCTCACCCGTAAATAAGAGAAGTAACATGCGCCCACAAGAACTTAATTTGCTGATGGTTTTTGATGCCATCATGACCGAACGATCGATTACTCGTGCGGCTGAACGACTGTCAATGACGCAGCCAGCGGTGTCGAATGCACTGAGTCGAATGCGAGTGGCATGGAAAGATGAGTTGTTTGTAAAAGATGGTCGTAATATTCGGCCAACAGGTCACGCTCAAAACCTATGGGAGCAAATTAAAGGGCCGCTTGGCGCGCTTTCTGAGGCTGTTGATAACAAAGCTTTTGACCCAAGTACATCGCAGCGTACCTTTCGTTTAGCGGTTGCCGATATGGTTGTTACGATGGCGTGGGCGCCACTTCGAAAAGTGATTGAAACAGAAGCTCCCGGGGTCAATATTCATGCGATTCCTTACACATTACAAAGTTATGAACGGTTACTGGAAAACGCTGAAGTGGATATGACGATTGGGCTTTACGATTCTGCGTCGGAAGTGCTAAGGGGGGATTTTCTATTCTCAAGCAATTATGTGTGTGTGATGCGCAATGATCATCCTCTTGCACATGCTGATGTTTCTACTGAAGAGTTTGCTGCCGCAGAGCATTTGTTGGTGACACTCTCTGGTGAAGTGACCGGATATACTGACCAAGTGTTGTCGCAACACGGGCTAACACGGCGAATTGCGATGACGATGAACCATTTTGCTAATGTCGAGGAAATCATTTCACAAAGCAATTTGATTGCTGTTGTGCCAGCTGGTGCAGTATGCGATGCCATTATTAACGGGCGCTTATCTGCGATAAAAATGCCTGTAGAATTACCGACGAAACAAATTTCAATGGTGTGGCATAAGCGTCAGGAAAAAGACGGTGGTTTGTGTTGGTTAAGAAAACACGTCAAACGCATTATGGCGGAAGTCAACGAGTATCAAACGCAGCAAGTATTTCGTTGTCTTTGCAAAAGCCAAGGCTTGGGTTGCGCACAGGTGCCCGAACGTCATGCTAGCTGATTATCCTACATTAAAAAGTATACTGGGTTTCAATACGAAGGCGTTTGCCAGTTTCCTCTTCGTCAGAAATCGTTTCTGTATCGGAATAACGCATACCTAGCCACCAATATGCACCTATTTTGTGGCGCAAACGAAAATCCCAGCCTTCCATATTGGCGGTGGTAAAACGTGATACGGCATTTTGGGCAAACTCCCGAATGACGCCAAAACGCTCAACACGAAAGACTCTAAATTGTAGCAAAGTATCGTTTTCGTACTTGAGTTGTCCGTGGCGTAACTCAACCGCGAAACTGGTATCTTCGCCGTCAAAATTGCCGGTTATACTCTTACCTACATCGGCACCTAGTTGCCAAGGGCCATAGTTAGCGGACATCGACACCCTAACAAATTCATTGTCATATTGGGTGTCTTTGGTCGCAAAACGGGCGTTTGTGTCGCCGTTGTAATTCACCCACCAAGGCATAAATGTAAGCTGCCATTGCTTCCATCTTGTTGTGCTTTGCCACTGTGCAACCGTTAAATTACCAACGGTAGCTCCTTCACCATCAAGCGGCTTAAACTGTGAGACGTGAAGTGTATTGTTGTCCGATATTTGCCAATCCACGGAAGCGCCGATTGGGTTGAGATCTCGATCCCAAAAAATATCGGTAATTTGTTTACTGGCCCAAGGTTGCTTACCAAGTTTAACGGTAAGCTGTGAAAAAGAACCGGTAAGGAACGCTCTATCAATGTAAACATCATCGTCAGGATTGGGTTGATCATTAAAACGATGAGCGGTAATTGCTGGCACATTCTGACGATTTCTTAGTCCTGTACTTAGCCTTACTTGCGATTGCCAACGTGTACTCCAGTGAGACTGAATGCCTACATGAGCAATGACTCTCATTCGTTCTCTATCACGCAAGTTATTGTGTTCTGTGTCGTTTTCGTAACGTAGTAGTACATCAGCAAAGCTTTCGTGTCTTAGTGTTTCACTGTGAATACCGTTGCAGAACAATGCGAACACCAAAAGTCCAGTGACTTTTATTTGTTGTTTCATTTTCATAGCGCTTCCTAGTGCTTCTAATTGCAAATGTTAAGCCCTATTGCTTATGAAAAAATTACCCTAAAAGTCGGTAAATGCTTTAAGGGGAAATTCCGATTCTCACTATCGCTTTATTGTAAAGCAGGAGGTAAGTGTTTAGACATTACGCTATGAAATGTGCGGTGCGACTCACTAATGTGGTTGATGTAAAGCGTTTGGTACTGCGATTACAATGTCTTAAGGTTTGTTTTTAGTAAAGACTTTAAAAATGGTAATTATTTTACTACACTAAATGCTCATTTGGTTTTTAAAGTTACCTAACTGGCAGTGTGTGAGTTTTCTTTAACAGAAGCGCACAACTACGGGCGAATCTTGTTAGCTGCCTTTCATTCAACTGGAAAGATAAGGTTTATTAATGTTCACGATATCTGTAGAAGCTGTCGTATTTTTGTTTGGGCTGGTGATCTCTATTCCTGCAATTAAGAATTTTAGTAAAGACACCTATCTTTATGTTTCTGAAAAGTATTTTAAGAAAAAGTCAGTTTTTAACTTTGAATATGAGGATGCGGATGGGCAGCGAGTGAAATACAAAGTGAAAGAAGGTGAGGAGCTACAAGACTTCCTTTGTTGTCCTCGTACACATTTGATTGAAAAGCGGATTTTAGATGAAAACGGGAAGGTGGATGCCCAAAAATGTAAAAAGTAACGTCCTTGAAACGTCCATTTTCACAAGGTCCTCTCAGCCTTATTGGCATTTCGGTTACGCTTGAGCAAATTTTAAGGCGGATTCTCAGTGAAGAGTCGTTGATTTTCCCCGCTACTCAACTCATTTCCATGTTGCTTGCCTTTGGTCTCGTCTCTTTATTTGATTACTTTAAAGGCAAGTTGTTGGAGTTCAAGCACCAAAAACTCCTTTCTCAAATGAACCAACAAATCGATACTAAAGCAGAGGACTTAAAGCGCGCGGAATCAATAGGTGATGTCGAGCACAGCAATGAAATTCGTGGACAAATCAAAATGATGACCCGAGAACGTGACAACTACGTCAACAATCGCTTAGGGATTGAAAAAGGGTATTTGTTAAAAGAGCACGAACTGTATTACCAAAATACGGCACAAGAAAGTGAAGCTACACCTGCAACTGAGACCGTCACTTCAGAGCCTCAAAAGGCAGAAGACAAGTCTTCTGTGTAAGCTATAATGCAGTGTTCATGGCAGAACCTCATTGAAGCTTTCAGGAGAATGATGTGAAGGTTAAAAATCTCAAAGGGAAAACAGAGTTCTTTTTATTACTTTTGGGTGTTGTTTATTTCTACTTAAGTGGACTGCAATTAAGTTTTTTCATCTTTTGGGCTTACTTGGCGCTGTTTAGTGCTGTTATTTGGTCTGGCATTTTAAGTCTGTATCAAAAAACCAAACCTGCCTCATTTTGGGGATTTGTGGTTGGTGCGAATGTATTCATGTTGCCCATCCATATTGAGTGGTTTTTAAATAACAATATGCAAACCAGTAGCTCAACCAGTAGCTCAACCAGTGGCCTTATTTTTGCGGTTATGCCAGCGTGGGCGTATATCTTTGGTGGCGTTGGAATGGTAATTTTTGCTGTTTTTGCAAAGTTTTGGAAGCGCTACAGGGCGAGTTAAATTGTTTATATGATGTTTAATTGAAGCAAAACGCTCTTAATAAAAATTCGCCCGCTAGTGTTACAAAGCTCACACTTGCAGGCCAAAAAATATTGTATTTATTTGTATTAGCTCAGACTTATCTAGCCAGTAGGCTGTTATTCCGCATTGCCACCCGCGTTTTGGGGTTGTTCTTGCGCTAATAGCTCTTGTGCCGCAGAGCTAATTTGCACGGTGCTTTCCCCAGTATTTGGCTGTTGTTGCTCTTCTAGTGCATCGTGACGAGCTTGCGTTTCTGCCACTCGCGCTTGCTGATTACTCGGTGCGTTTTGTTCTATTTGTTGTGAATTAAGTTGCAAACTCGATGCTTGCGAAGCGTTGGCGCCTATTTCCATTTTCAATACCTCAGTTAAACTAAAAATTTAATGTCTCACTTTTACGATATTGCCATGGTAAAAATATTTGGCTGAAATGGCAAGTTTCGTTTTTGAAAAATACTTTTGAGAAAGAGAAAGAGAAAGAGAAAGAGAAAGAGAAAGAGAAAGGCCGCGAAAAGCACATTACTCTAATGCTTAACGACGACATGGCATTAAGGTTTTAACCTTCCTTTTCTTTTGGCGTGAAATATTTATCAATGTTTGCTTTGTATGAGCTGACAATATCTCCAAGGGTATCCTGTTGAGTTAATTCTTGAACAAAGCTATTCAATAATAACGAATTAAACTCTAATCTTTCGTTATGAGGAAAACTAAAGTCCATTGGAGCAAGGAGCTTCTTTAAAAATGAGAACTTTTTCGGTGTATGTTGAAGCTGTACTCGGTATAGCTGCCGTAGATCTTCATTAAGTCTATTAAAAGACAGCGCAAGTTGCTGATCTTTCCCCTTTATACGTTTGTTTAATATTGATAGGGCTCTTAAAAGTTGAGCATTTTCTACGGATAAAGATGTGTTCGATTTTGACGTTATATTAAATAAATTCAAAGAGGCTGATATGCCTAGTCGATGACTAATTTCTGTGTTGGCTACACTTGGTTGTTCTACTAGTTTTTCAAAAGGGTAAACAATAACTTTTTCTTCCCCGTATGCCTCTTGCCAGTGTTGTAGAAGTGTCTTTAAATTTAACACGGATCGTAAATACTCTTTTTGCTTCCTTATGAAACTGGCATAACCAAAATTTGCTCCTTCTTGAATCATTTGTAAGTAGACTGAGCGAAGCCATTTTTCGGGTGAGCGTACAACAAGAAAAATATATGCGTCAGGCTCCATTTCCTTACAAATGTTGGCAAATAGATATTGTCCGTAATCATATTCTTGCTCGGTTACTTGATATCCCCAAGGTAACCCACACAGCCCTTCAGATGAATATAAGCTTATCTCTCCAGAATGCGTCATTCTTGGCCAGAGTTCTAAAAGCTGATTTGGGTCCGAGCCTGAAACAATGGCTTTTCGCGTCTCTGTAACAAGAGAATAGAGTGAATCAGAAGCATAGTTGATGTCTTGCCTCAAGCTCCACTGTGATTGAAGGGAGGTACTTGCATTTTTAGGAAGGCCAATATGTATTATTTTCATGCACAGATTTTATTTGCTTGCAGAAGAGCTACCGTTACTGGGTAGCTCTAACTTATGGAATTTAGTCTTTTCTGAAGGTGAATCGAGCGGAGAGGATATTACCGCCTTCTTCAGCAGGGTCTGAAACATACCATCTAAAAGTATGTTGACCGGCTGGCCACCATTCTTCCACGCTAAAGGGCTGGGCACTTAATGTATATGATGTGCCGGGGGCGACATTAATTGAGCTTGTTGGATGCACAACAATATCTTGTCCGTCTTCTAAGGTAACGATACCCCAAGTTTGAAATGTGCTGGTTGTATTGGTGTCATCGTTATTAAACGACAAATCATAATTTATATTGCCACCTGTGCTGGGGACACTCGGAGCTTCTACACTGGGTGATAGTGTGATGTTGAAGGCCGAAGAATAGGAGTCATTCGCAATAGACCTGACAGCCTCATCGCTTAATGCTTCGTTGAATAATATGACATCATCCAAGAAGCCTCTAAAGTTTTCGTGGTTTCTACCATTGGCATTTGCACCAATAATGACCGGGCGATTAATAACTGCAAGTGTTCCGGGGTTGGTTACAGATTCGTGGATGAAATTTCCATCAATATACATTTTCGAAGAACCGTTGTTTAAAACCACTGCAACATGGTGCCAGTTTCCGATGCGTATAACGTTGCGGCTGGATGATGAGGTTCTTCCATCGCTCCAGTTGGATTGGGCAAACAGGAATGTTCCGTTGTTTTCTCTGCCCATGCGAACATCAAAGCTTTCAGTGGTGATACCGTTATTAATAATTCCCATGTAGTCGGTATTTACAGTACGATTCATCCAGAATGAGATAGTCAATTCACTTCCGAAGTTGTAGTTTCTTAGTTGAGGAATTTCAACTACATCTCCTGAAAAAGACAGGGCACCACCAAACACTCCATGTCTATCTCTAGCGCTGGATACTGAGCCATAAACCACAGAACCGTTGTAACTATTTGGTCCTATATCTATCAAGTTCCCGTCCATAGGGAAATTAACAATTTCTCCAGCAAATAACTGAAAAGATGATGCTGCTACTATTGGTGTTAATACTGCCTTTATAAATGAATTCTTCATTATACCTTCCATAATCGGGTACTGCATTAAGAGTGCAAAAATTGCCTTGTAAGGGTATATGTAAAACCAAATTTGTAAAGGTAGATTAATTAAAAAATGCGTTTAATTACATAATGTTACATCAATAGTTTACGCTTCTCTTGGGCGATGCTCTCAACACGCTCATCTAATTCTTTAAATAAATTAAGCGCAAAGCATATTTCTGAAACTAAGAATAAGGGACCAATTGCTAATTGTGCTATGTCGTCAACAAATGCGGGTTTTGCTTTTTCATAGTGATGACCTAAAAACTGAATGGCCCAGCCGATTAAAAATACGCTAATGGCGATGCCATACAAGTATGGATGATCTTGAAAACTATTTGCGTGATAAAAAAGCGGGCTTAATAAGCAAATAGCAACCAGCCCTAAGCTGGGTTTTAGCATAATGTAGTAAAGGTATGTACAAGCTACAACTAGCCCTAAAAGGCTAACCTCCACGCCCCAAATTGGCAATTGGAAGCTACTCAAGAATAAGGCTAATGACCATAGTATCAGCGGGACACCAACAAAATGTGTGGCGACATTCTTCTTATTTAAATGCACACTTTTGTACTGACTAAGTTGTTCAGTGATTGATTTCATAATGCGTTTCTTTTGCCTCACTACTTTAGACTGATATTTACGATAACATTGTTATTTATTGTTAGGAAGTCATTCTTTAAAGAGTCGGGGGAGGGGGTAACTTAGGCGTCGGTGGATAGGGCGCAAATAACAAATTCCACAAAGCTTGCTTTTATAGGTGCAAGGTCGGCGTTTTCTTGTAGTGTCAGCCACCGGATAAGGATTCGGTTTACAGAGCCAATAATCATATCTAATGCATGAACCATATTTAGCTTTGGCGTAATTTCCCCTTGTGATTGCAGTTCGAGGAGCTTTTCTTGTAAAAAAGTGATGAGGGCTTGCTGCATAAAATATTGAGGTGACATCCAATACGCTTGTGGAATATTGAGAAAAACGATTCTAGCAATCGCTGGGTTTTGTTGGTAATAGTCAAACCAAATGTCAGAAAAGGTTTGAATATTAGTACGCAAATCTTGTGGTTCTTTAAGCGCTTCTATGACGGTATTGGTCAGACGATCCATATCTTCTTTCACGCAAAAATACAGTAAGTTTTCCTTGGTTCCACAATATTTATAAATGGTATTTGGGCTTACTTTTGCCAGCCTACAAATTTCACGTAGTCCGACTTCGTGAAACTGACCCTTGGAGAAGCAATCGATGATGGTGTCTTTTAGCTTTTTTAACACTTCAGGTTTAATTAGGCGGTTATCGGGAAGAGGTGTAGTGGTCATTTAATGCTCTTTCTTTTTTGCTTGGGCGACAAGATACAGGTAACTTCGCTGCCTGCAAAGAGCGACTTTCGTTCTATTCATCTCTGCAACGCAAAACGCACTGTGAATTGCTTCAGAGTGCGTTTTTATTGAGTTAA
Source organism: Alteromonas sp. a30 (assembly GCF_026788005.1). Lineage (GTDB taxonomy): Bacteria > Pseudomonadota > Gammaproteobacteria > Enterobacterales > Alteromonadaceae > Paraneptunicella. Next base: position 61,299 of record NZ_JABEPE010000015.1, on the reverse strand, counting down.
GAAAAGGTTGTTAATAGGTTAACTAATACTCTAGTGCACCCAATGATGTCTTTCTTGCTTTGCCTGAATTTCAGCTTTGGTGTCTGACGGCATAAACTGTTTATTGTTATCTTCAAAGAAGAACTTGTTGCGTTTGTGCTCGCCACCAACCTCATTCATGGTTGCGGATTCGTAAACGCGACCGTTTAACACGGTGTACTGTACAAATTCACTCTTACGAATATCGGAAAGCACATCACCATCAATGATTACCATATCAGCGAGTTTGCCGCTTTCAATGCTTCCAATGTCTTTGTCCATGCCTAAGTGTTTTGCACCATCAATGGTTGCGCCACGAATAGCTTGCCACGGTGTGAAGCCGCCTTGATTCATGATCCACATTTCCCAATGTGCCGCTAAACCTTCACGTTGACCGTGTGCGCCAATGTGCACACCAACACCATTTTCACGTAGTTCTTTGGCGTATTTTGCAACACGTTGATGGTTGTATTGTTCATCTGGTGCAGTAGGACGACGAATTGAACGTTCATCTAACAAGAAGGAAGGTGTGTAGCGCAACAAGCGTGGGTTTTTCCATACTTCTGTGCGGTCGTACCAATATTCCTCACCCATCATGCCACCGTAAGAGACAACGAAGGTTGGTGTGTAACCAAATTCAGTTGAGGACCAGAGCTTGGTTAAGTCGTTGTAGCCTTTTGCCACAGGCAAGGAGTGCTCCAGACCTGTATGACCATCAACCAACATCGTTAGGTTTTGGTGGAACTTACCGCCGCCTTCAGGTACTACCATCATGTTTAGTTCACGAGCTGCTGCTAAAATTTGCTGACGTTGTGAGCGCGCAGGTTGGTTGTAACTTTTGACTGAAATAGCGCCCATGTCCTTCAAGCGTTGCATGTGGTACAAAGCGTCGTCGTAGTCTTTAACAATCGCTTTGTGCGTTAGCAATTCTGCACCATACAAAATCGTACCTGTTGAGTAGATGCGAGGCGCTACAATTTTTCCTGCGCGTTGTAACTCAGAGGCAGAGAAAATTTCAGTGGAGTTATTCGACGGATCGTGAATGGTGGTAACACCAAAGGATACATTTGAGTACATCATCCAGTTTTGTTGTGGAATGATTTCACGACGACCTTGTGCGCCATGGGCGTGCGCGTCAATTAAGCCGGGAATAACGGTTTTGCCTTTAATATCGATAACCTGTGTGCCTTTTGGCAAGTCGACATCTTTGCCAACTACAACAATGCGGTTGTCTTTAATTAGTACCGTGCCACCTTCAATGACTTCTTCCACTTGGTCGGCATTACGCATAGTGACGATGTTTCCGCCAACCAATGCTTTGTAACCAGTTGGTTTGTCGGCACGTTGTTTGAAGGAAAGGTTAACCCCTTCTTTGTCGATTTCTGGCAAGGCTTCAGGTGCACCTTCTACAAACGTAAACGCATCTTTTAGGTCGCGCTCAAAGTAGCGTGGACCATGGAACCAGCTAACCGTTTTGCTATCGGGAGACCACACAAGGTTCTGCCCAGCACGACTAGAAAGTTTTTTCACCGGCATTGACTTCATCATTGCACTGATGTTTTGCTTTTTACCTGTATCGGCAAACGGCGCTACATAAACGTTGTATTGCTCGACGAAGGCAACCCACTTTTTATCGTGAGATAAACGGTACTCTTGTACTTTATCCGCGCCATAAAGGTGCTCTTGCTTGTTTTCCCCGTTTAGGTCAACACTCACAAGTTGCTGCTCAGGATAAGGCGTGCCACCTACACGAGTGGTGAAATAAACGCGGTTGTTATCGCCTGCAAAGTGCGGTGCTGATCCAGACTTGCTGACACGAGTGGTTTCTTTGGTTTTTACGTCAAGTACATAAATTCCCGGATTTACAGACCATTTCGATGGCAACAAGTAACCGCCCGTGAATTTTTGGTACGTGACTTTTTTACCATCGGTCGAGAACGATGGCTCAATGTAGTGGCCGGGTTCTGTGGTGAGTGTTTTACCTTTGCCACCACGCGCAGAAACCATCTTAATCGAACCTAAATCTTGGTCATTCCACGTGCTATAAACAATGTATTTGCCATCGTTTGAGTAACGCGGATAGAACTCATCATGATCGTCTTGCTTGGTTAAACGGCGCGTTTCACCGGATTTAATATCTTGGATGTAAAGCTTACCCAGTGCTTGGAAAAGCATGGATTTACCATCTGGCGACTTTTGCGTCCAACGAAGCATTTTTACATCGAATTCGTCAGGTGCAACTTCGACAGGGAAGCGCACTGCATCGGCGTATTTAAGTTGTGCATCAACTTCAACATTGAGTGTTTCAATGTCCTTATCTTTTACATCAATTTTGTTGAACTTACCGCCTGTCCAATACACAATTTCTTTTGAATCGGGTGTCCAGTCGAAGTAGGGGAAATAACCTTCAGAGCCAAAACCTTCTTGGTTGTCGTGTTCCAAATTCAACGTAAGTGCGGTTTCTTCACCTGTCTTAATGTCTTTAATGAATAATGCAGTCTTTTCTTTTACGCGACGAATGAACGCAATTGACTTGCCATCCGGTGAAGGCGTTGGGACCACCGCGCCGCCTGTGCCAGAAATGTAACGTTCTTCTTCACCTTCCTGCATATCATAGCGAGTAATGGCGAAGATGGATTTCAGCGGATCGCGGTTATAGGAGAAGGTGTGTCCACCTGAAATATCCTGAGTGAAGTATATGTAGCGTCCATCGTGCGAGAAGCTAGGATCGGCAATGTTTTTCTGATCTTTCTTACCGTTTACTCGCTTTTTAATGGCAACACCTGAGCCACCGGCTTTATGGAAAAGCCATACTTCGCCCGCAGGAATGCTGCGGCGAGACATAATGCCTTTGGTAGCAACAATGTATTCACCATCTGGACTCCATTTTGGCGAATGCATAATGTTGGTTTTTTCTTTACTGATTTGTTCAAGAACATTGCCTTCTAAGTCCATTGTCCAGATATTAGAAATACCGCCTCGGTCTGAAGAAAATGCAATGGTTTTGCCGTCTGGGCTTACTTTAGGTTGAATATTCCAAGCAAAATCTTGCGTTAATGCTTTTGCTTTGCCACCGTCGATGTCGACGATATAAATGTCACCCAGCATGTCAAAAACAATGTGTTTTCCATCCGGTGTAACATCCAAACTCGACCAAGTGGTTTCGTTAGTTTTGATATTTACGCTACTTAATTCCATAGGAGGGTTAAGTACGTCCCATTCCTTCTTGTCCGTGTCTTCTTTTGCGCTCATGCTTGAGGCTTGTGCAGTCACACTCAAGCCAAGCAAACAAAGGCAAATGGCCTTTTTCGCGCTAGGTATACGTTGCAGATAATTGTTCATTGATGTTCTCTGTTTATAGTGTTTTCGTTGCTACAGTGACAACGGGCTATAGAGCCCATTCAACACTGAGTAAATTTTGATTCAGAGTCTGTTCGATTATATTGCAAATTTGTAAAAATAAGGGAGGAGAGTCGAATTAATTCGTGGGGAAAATGTATAGATTTGTTGCAAATTTGCGGTGCATTTTCATCGTTTGGAAAAGCACCGCAAAAAATCGATATTTGGTCGATTATTTAGTGACTACAACTGTCGTCATTATGTACGTGACCGTGTGAAACTTCTTCGTCTGTGGCTTCGCGCACAGAGACAATTTCCACATCAAACGTTAACGGATGACCAGCAAGCGGATGGTTTCCATCAACGACAACATGGTCGTCGTTTACATCAATAATAATAACCGTTTGATCACCGTCGTCGGTGGATGCTCTAAACTGCATTCCAACCTGTGGTTCCATGCCTTCGAACATGTTTTTAGGTACAGCTTGAACTAAACCATCATGACGCTCACCATAAGCTTCTGAAGCAGGCACTTCAATGTGCATTTTTTCACCTGCTTCTTTGCCTTCAAGCGAGCTTTCTAAACCGCTAATTAACTGGCTATAACCATAGATAAATTGAAGTGGTTCGGCCTCCGCTGTGCTGTCGATTTCAACACCTTCGTTGCTAGAGACGGTATAATGGATGGCGACGACGGTGTCTTTTGCGATTTTCATGATAGTTTCCCGTTTTCGTATGTGTGCATGTAAGTGTAACTCATGCAGCTTGAGTTTTTTGGACTAATTTAGGCACTAGTCCAAGACGTAGGGCAGTTTTTGCAATGTAAAAACTGCCTCTGGATGATTCTGTAATCTAATATTTGAATCAGCTTCTAAATCGTTAGGCGTTACAGCAAACGCCCATGTTTTCCCGTGAGCTGATGCGCCATAAAGGCATGTGCCAATGCGTCGCCAGTTTTCACCAAGCTGTAGCTCAAAGGTATCACCTGATTCAATATTTACTTCTGACTCACTCAACAAAATAGCCCCCGCGCGTTTGTTTTTACCAAGATACTTGGTGCGAGCAACCACTTCTTGCCCCATATAGCAGCCTTTATTGAAGCTGATGGCATTAAGGGCTTGCAGGTTCATCATCTGAGGCACGTATTCTTCACTTTGTGCTTGTGCCAGTTTTGGGATACCCGCTTGAATATCCATGATGTCCCATTCATTTTCGGACATTATTGCCTGTTTTTGTAGTTCTGTGATTTCAGGTGCATCGTTTTCTAACAAGAATAGCCAACGAGATTCCGGTACATCAAAGCGAGTGACAGCACTATTATTGCAAATAGTGCTTTGTAAATGTGTTGACGGAAGCGGGGTAACTGATTCGGGTAATTCATCGCCGCTAACGCCAATAAGCTGATACTGATCGCTGACGTCATCAATAACGACTTTAGAAAACACCGCGTATTTTTTTAACTCTCGTAAGCTATTTTCTACGCAGCCAGAGTCGGTAATAAGAAGGTATTTTTCAGGGAACGCAATCACGTGGAATATTGCCAGCGTTTTGCCTTTCGCGTTGCATTGACACGCGAATTGACTGGTGCCAATTTCTAATTCATCAAGGTTAGCGGTTAATTGACTTTGCAGAAACTTTTGGCTGTCTTCGCCGGATATTTGAATAATAGATTTTTGGGTAATTGGGCAATGCATGAGTGTTCCTGATCTCGGATTTCGACGTATTGACATTGGTAACTGCTAGATATGGGGCTATAATCGCGACTCTCAACGGGTATTCCCTAAAATGCTGTTTAATAGTACAAATTTTGATAAGCGAAACCTTACATGTTGGATAAAAAAAGAATTGCCCGAATGCGTTGGGCCTGCCGCCGCGGAATGTTAGAACTGGATGTGTTGCTAGAGCCGTTTTTTGAAGAAGCCTTTGATGCGTTAAGCGATGATGACAAAATTCTGTTTGAACGCTTATTAACCAGTGACGACCCCGACTTATACGCTTGGTTTATGGGACATGCCAAGTGTGAAGATGAAGAATTAGCAAGGATGGTTAATGTTATTATCTCGCGCGTTAAAGTATAACGTTCGTATCAAACCTCGATTATATCGATTCACTTTTGTTAGTTTAATGGAGCTGATTTTCCTCGGCTCCGTTTGGACTTGGCAATTCAATTGGTTTACCGGGCAAGAATGGATTCAACTGCTTCTTACCCTATGCGTATTGTTGCATTGGTTTCAATCTTATCGTCACCAATTACATCATGCTGTTTCTGTGACGTTAAGCGAAGATGGACGTTGGGTGTTTGCGCCTCAAACAAAGCTGGCTTCAAGTGCTATAAAACATGGACACAAACACAGTCATTATTCAGGATTGCCAAGAGGCGAGCCCTTGCGTTTGTCGCGCTATTCAAAGGCAACAAGTTGGTTGTTGTGGATACATATTAAATACAATAAAAAACAACATTGGTTTTGGGTGTTTCGAGATGAGGTTTCAGACCATGATTATCGGCGCTTGTGCTTAGCTATCCGCTATTGTCAGCATCATAATGTCACGTAGCGGATAGGGCGCTAAATAGCGCAATTATGGCTTAAACATTTTTCGACTTTATTTCTTCGGGAGATAAAATCGTTGGGCTAGCGTTTTCCAGTTGCTCTGGATAATCCAGATTATAATGCAAGCCTCGACTTTCTTTGCGCTGCATCGCACTACGCACAATTAATTCAGCAACGGTGAGCAGATTACGCAACTCCAGTAAGTTATTGCTGACTCTAAAGTTCGCGTAATAATCCTGAATTTCTTGTTTTAACAACTCAATTCGGTGCATGGCGCGCTCTAAACGCTTGTTAGTACGCACAATGCCAACGTAATCCCACATAAATAGGCGTAGTTCGTGCCAGTTATGCTGAATAACCACTTCTTCATCTGAATCAGAAACACGGCTTTCATCCCACGGTTGAATGGTTTCTTGTGTGAGTGTTTCGTCTAATCGCGATAAAATACTATTTGCCGCTGAATGTGCAAAAACAACGCACTCAAGCAAGGAGTTGCTCGCCATTCGATTTGCGCCGTGAAGCCCTGTGTAAGCCACTTCGCCGACAGCATAGACATTGTTTAAGTCTGTTTTAGCGTTTAGGTCGGTCATCACGCCACCACAACTATAGTGCGCTGCGGGAACAACCGGTATGGGATCTCGGGTAATATCAATGCCTAGCGTTCGACACTTTTTATAAATATTGGGGAAGTGCTTGATAACGAACTCTGCTGGCTTGTGACTGATGTCTAAATACATGCAATCTGCACCTAACCGTTTCATTTCATAGTCAATAGCTCGAGCAACAATGTCGCGAGGTGCGAGTTCTAAGCGCTCATCAAAACGTTCCATAAAACGTGTGCCGTCAGCATGACGTAGGTATGCTCCTTCGCCGCGCAGTGCTTCCGTAATCAAAAAGTTTTTTGCTTGTGGATGATATAAGCAGGTCGGGTGGAATTGGTTAAATTCCATATTGGCTACACGACAACCCGCTCGCCATGCCATAGCAATACCATCACCACTGGCAATATCGGGGTTTGACGTATATTGATAAACCTTGCTGGCGCCACCTGTGCACAGTGCTGTAAAGCGGCTACGGATCACTTCAACTTGCTCAATTTCACGATTCCAAACGTAGCAACCTAAGCATTGCTTTTTGTCGTTTTTACTTGTGATTAAATCTATCGCATTGAAGCGCTCGAATAAGCGAATATTGGGATGCAACTGCACTGCATCAGAGAGGGTATATTGGACAGCTTTGCCTGTGGCATCGGCGGCATGTAAAATGCGTCGATGGCTATGACCGCCTTCACGCGTTAAATGATACTTGGTTTCACCTTTTGCATTAGTTTCTTCGTCAAAGTCAACGCCAGTATCAATCAACCATTGCATGCTATCTCGGGCGTTTTTCGCGGTAAATTCCACAACCTTGTGTTCACAAATACCCGCACCGGCTTCCATTGTGTCGGCAACATGAGAATCAATGGAGTCCGATTCATCGAATACCGCAGCAATGCCACCTTGAGCATATTTGGTGGAACCTTCTGATATTTTGCTTTTGCTTAAAACAATAACCTGACAATGTTTTGCGAGTTTCAAAGCGAGGCTTAAACCCGCCGCGCCACTGCCAATGACAAGCACATCGCAATTATATTCTGTGGTTTGCTTCATGTTTGGGAAACGTTTCCTTGGGGCGTATCATCATCCACGCCGTTTATATGCCGCCGATTTCGCTTGCTTCCTTTAATGTTAAGGCAACCAACACTTTTCCCCCTCAAGGGTCGCAAGGTAATATGTTATTTTCAGTTATTAACTATTACTGTTTATAGCGTTAGCGCACAAGGCAACGGCACTTTTAACGAACGCGCAATATTACCTTTAGAAATGGCAAAAGAAAAATTTATTACAAAGGGATGCGTTTAATGCACAAAAGCGCGTTTGAAAACCACTGTATACCTGTTCAAAACGATTCGTCACCTGTAGACATCCAAGCATAACTATTTCGCTTCGCGCTGTTTTATTTGCATGAAATCAACTTAAACCGAAAATTAATGCAATTTATTTTTACATTTTTCCGAACTTTCTGAAAAACACGTAGTCTACTAGATTGCTTACTTGAGCCAAACCACCTAAAAATAGAGTTAAGTCGCTGATAAATGTTGTGGTATGTGCCGGGTTAAACGTTGTAATGCGAGGGTTTTTAAATATACACTTCGCGCTACTTCCGATAGCTGTTCATTTTTGGTTTCAGCGACGATTTATTTTTCATCTCTATATCTTTGGGTGTACGAGTAACGAAGGAGTTTTGGCTCGAATGAGCGAGCATTTAACAGATCAACAGATTGTTGAAAAGGTACAAGCTGGAGATAAAGATGCTTTTGGCCTATTAGTGTCCAAGTATCAACATAAAGTCGTCCATATTGTATCGAGGTATGTAAAGCATTCCGGTGATGTCGCAGATGTTACTCAAGAATCCTTTATTAAAGCGTACCGAGCGTTGGCAAACTTTCGTGGGGAAAGTGCTTTTTATACATGGTTGTACCGCATTGCGGTCAATACGGCGAAAAATTATTTGACGTCGCAAAGCCGTAAAGCACCCACAAACGATGTTGACGCAGAAGAAGCAGACTTCTACGATGGAAGCGATTCGTTAAAGGAAAACTCGACACCTGAACGAATTCTACTGTCGGATGAAATAAATAGGCTATTATTTGCAACAGTGGAAAAGTTACCGGAAGATTTACGCATGGCGATTACCCTGCGTGAAATGGAAGGGATGAGCTACGAAGAAATTGCAAGTGTGATGGATTGCCCTGTAGGAACGGTTCGTTCGCGAATATTCCGCGCAAGGGAAGCCATCGACAAAGTAATTGAACCATTGCTGCAAAGGTAGGTTTTGTGTGCTAGATAATAAAAGTAAGAGCCGTAGCAACGAGGTATTATGACGCAACGTAAAATCGAGAGCTTGTCAGCGTATATGGACGGTGACAATCAGGACGAAGCTTTTCTCGAAGAAATTAAAAACGATGTCGATTTACAAGAGAAGTGGCACCGCTATCACATTATTAGGGATGGCTTGAAACAAGAGTTACCAACCGAGTTAAATTTAGATTTATCTGATAAAATCGCCCAAGCACTGGAAAGCGAACCTGCTCTTACGTCACCAACCGTGACGCCAGAAGTGTCTAAGCTGAAACCTGCCAGCCCAATTTCCTCTAAATTGAGAAAATGGTTGGGAGTGAAAGCGAGCAACGATGGTGCTGAAAAACGTTCTCCGAAGGTTCAGCAAACTGGGCAGTTTGCCATTGCTGCATCCGTTGCTATTGCGGTTATCTTAGGTTATCAACAATATAATCAACCCGTTGCTGAACAGCCATTCAACGCTGCTCCAACGATTCCTGTTACTGGAATTCAAGGTGGATTATCACCAGTGAGTTTAGAACAAACTCGCACTGTGCCTAGGACCGATGTTGTCGAACAAAGGCGTCGATTAAATGCGTATCTTAGTGATCATACGCAGCAAGTCCGTCGTAAGAATAATGTGGAGCCAAATGACAGTTCAACATCAGGGCATTCAGTCGACCAAAGGACTGAGCAGGATTCTCAAAACCCTGACAATAAGTAATCCCCGAATAAGGGCGGGCCTGCTCCTCGTTGTAGGTCTGCTCTTTGCTTCTCCGTCGTTTGCCAATGCCTCGGATTTAAACACATCCTCTTCGGCAACCGACTGGTTAAATCAGATGCGCGATAGTTTGCGTACCTTGAATTACCGCATCTCTTTTGTCGTCTCCCAAGATGGCGCACAAGCTGAACCTTATTTATGGCGGCACGGCTTAGTCAGTGGCATTGAAATGGAGCATTTGAGTTTGCTCAATGGCCCTGGGCGAGAAGCCTTCCGCGTAGGTGGGAAAGTCAGTTACTTTGAACCTGCAACCCCGCCTTATAGTATTCGCTCTCATTTTATTAATGGTCCTATTCCTTCGCAGTTTTTCATTGACCCAGAACAACTTGGTCATGCCTATGACATTGTATTAGTGGGGAAAAGCCGAGTTTCAGGTCTAGCTGCTCAGCAAATTCGTATTATCAGTAAAGATAACAGTCGTTACAGTTTTGTGGCGTGGTTAGATCAACAAACGGCATTGTTACTAAAGCTTGATATGCTTGATCTTGAAGGCAAACTGCTTGAACAAATGCAAGTGACCTCTTTACATCTTAGTGATGAAGCTGATGAATATTTCCATAAAATTGAGCAGGATAAGTTACCTGATATTACCATGGTGGGAGCCAACGAAATTGTTCGTCACCAATGGTCAATTAACTGGTTGCCTGCTGGCATGAGAGTGGTCAAGCGTGATGTGCATCGTTTGCCCGTGACGGGGCATGCTGTCGACTATGTGTTGTTAAGTGATGGTATGGTTGATGTGTCCGTTTATGTTCATCCTATTCAAGGCGCGGGCGCTGAAAAAGGGTGGTTAAGGCATGAGTCTACCACGCTGCTATCTTTGAATAATGGTAATGTCGAAGTGGCTGTGGTGGGCAAAATTCCACCTGAAACCGCCAATGCTATTGCCACTTCGATTCGGCCGAATACGAGGCAAAGAAGTCGATGATAGAAGAAATCGGAACGGTTAAGCAGGTGGATTCTGAGCATATTGTTGTTCAAACCCAATTGAAAAATGCGTGTCAGGCTTGTTCGCAAAAAAGTCAGTGTGGCACGGGCGTAATAGCTAGAGCCGTAGCGAAAAAACACAGCGACATTGCTTTTAGTGCCGAGGAACAAACACACCTTTATCAAGCAGGAGAGCAGGTAAGATTAGGCGTGAATGAGGAAAGCTTGTTAGCTGCGTCAGCCATTATGTATGTTTTTCCATTGATGGCACTCATACTGGGTGCTTTATTGGGTCAGTTGGTTTTGCCAGTTCTTGGCTTATCTGGCGAGGGGTTTATCATTGCCTTGGCGTTTCTTAGCATGTTAGGCGCTTTTAAGATAGTAAAAAAATGGACGCGACGTCAGTGTGCTGGTCGTTTTCAACCCATACTACTCGGTAAATTTAAGGAAAAGGAAGAAGCTTCAACGTTACCTCATACTTAATGTTCGAAATCCGCGCAGGTGAATAATTAACATTTTGTTTAGAAAACCTCTCACTAAAAACAGGATTCTTACTAGATGGTTGTCGCTTTGTTGTGCATAACCTAGTAAAATCGCCGCCATCCTTGCAGGGGTCGAACGCTATTAGAAGACCATCAAACAACTGCAACCATTATCGAATTTAAAGTATTTAGTCGGAACCCACTGAGTTCATGCAACATAAACATATACGTAACTTTTCTATTATTGCCCATATTGACCATGGTAAATCCACGTTATCTGACCGATTAATCCAACATTGCGGCGGTTTAGCCGAACGTGAAATGGCAGAACAAGTATTAGATTCCATGGATTTGGAACGTGAGCGCGGCATTACCATCAAAGCGCAAAGCGTTACCTTAAACTACACCGCTAAAAATGGTGAAACTTATCAATTAAACTTCATCGATACCCCGGGGCACGTTGACTTCACATATGAAGTTTCACGCTCATTAGCCGCTTGTGAAGGTGCGCTACTCGTTGTGGATGCCGGGCAGGGCGTGGAAGCGCAAACATTAGCGAATTGTTACACCGCGATTGAAATGGATATGGAAGTTGTTCCTATCCTTAATAAAATTGACTTACCCCAAGCAGACCCAGAACGTGTAGCAGCAGAAATTGAAGATATTGTTGGTATTGATGCCATGGAAGCGGTGCGTTGCTCAGCTAAAACGGGTGTCGGTATTGACGACGTGTTGGAAGTTATCGTAAATCAAATTCCTCCACCAGAAGGGGAGTTGGATGCGCCACTTAAAGCATTGATCGTGGATTCGTGGTTCGATAATTACCAAGGTGTTGTGTCTTTGGTGCGTGTAAAAGAAGGCATTTTACGCAAAGGCGATAAAATTAAAATTATGTCTAATGGTCAAGTACATCAGGCTGACCGCGTAGGTATTTTTACACCTAAAGCAACCGATTCGCAGGAGCTGAAAGCCGGTGAAGTAGGCTTTATTGTTGCTGGCATCAAAGAAATTCACGGTGCACCTGTTGGCGATACCATAACGCTTGCAAGATCACCCGCTGAAGGTGCTTTACCCGGATTTAAAAAGGTGAAACCTCAAGTATATGCTGGGGTTTTCCCAATCAGTTCTGATGATTACGAAGACTTCCGTGATGCGCTAGCAAAGCTTAGTCTCAATGATGCGTCTTTGTTCTTCGAACCAGAAAGTTCGGCAGCATTAGGTTTTGGTTTCCGCATTGGTTTCCTTGGCATGCTGCATATGGAAATCATCCAAGAGCGCTTAGAGCGTGAGTACAACCTTGACCTAATTACTACCGCACCAACGGTAGTTTACGAAGTTGTTACCACTGATGGGCAAACCATAAAAGTGGATAACCCTTCTAAGTTACCACCGGTCAACGAAATCGAAGAAATTCATGAACCTATTGTTGAAGCTAATATTTTGGTGCCGCAAGATTACCTTGGTAATGTTATTACTTTGTGTATCGAAAAACGCGGTGTTCAAAGCAATATGGTGTATCACGGGAATCAAGTTGCGGTAACGTATGAATTACCAATGGCAGAAGTGGTGCTGGATTTCTTTGACCGATTAAAATCAACTAGCCGTGGTTTTGCTTCGCTGGATTACAACTTCAAAAAATTCCAAACAGCAGACATGGTGCGCTTGGATATTCTAGTGAATGGTGAACGCGTTGATGCATTGGCAGTCATCACCCATAAAGATAACGCACAGTATCGTGGTAGAGAGCTTGTTGAGAAATTGCGTGAGTTAATTCCAAGACAAATGTTCGATATTGCGATTCAAGCGGCTATTGGAAACCACATTGTTGCGCGAAGCACGGTAAAACAATTGCGTAAGAATGTAACCGCGAAGTGTTACGGTGGTGACGTTAGTCGTAAGAAAAAGCTTCTTCAAAAACAAAAAGAGGGCAAGAAGCGGATGAAGCAAGTAGGTAATGTTGAATTACCGCAGGATGCTTTCCTAGCTGTTCTCAAAGTGAGTAAATAATGGCAAATTACTTTTCAATCTTATTGGTGATCGTAACGGCTGTAACGGGGTTAATCTGGTTGGCCGATGCGTTTTTGTGGGCGCCTAAGCGAAAGGAAAAAGTGGCAATTGCATTGGCTAATACCAATGGTGCGGTTGATGAGCAAACTCTCAAAGAAATCGCACCCTTGCCGTATATAGTTGATACTGCACAGCAAATATTTCCAGTTATTGCGTTTGTATTGGTGTTACGTTCCTTTTTATATGAGCCGTTCCAAATTCCCTCAGGTTCAATGAAATCGACGCTGCTAGTTGGCGATTTTATCTTGGTTGAAAAGTTTACTTACGGATTAAAAGATCCCGTCGCACGTAATAAATTTATTGAAGTGGGTGCGCCAGAGCGCGGTGATGTTGTGGTATTCAAGTACCCAGAAGATCGCAGCAAAGACTACATTAAACGCGTGATCGGCATGCCTGGTGACCGTATCACCTACAAAGATAAACAAGTGACAATCCAGTCTAACTGCGAAAATAATCGCTGTCAGGAAGAGTGGGTTGCTGACTTGGAATACGTAGATAACGGCACATTTACACAGATGTTGCAGGTTTCGGCAACGGAAATTCGGGAGTTTCCGTTAGAACGCTCTATTGAAGATTTAGGTAATGTTAAACACGAAATCTTACGCAACCCAGTCATTCCAACGCAAAGTCAGCGTTTTTATCGTCAAGATGGACAGCCGCTTGGCACTTGGGTTGTACCTGAAGGGCAATACTTTGTGTTAGGTGATAACCGCGATAACAGCCGTGACAGCCGGTATTGGGGGTTTGTCACCGATGATGACTTAGTCGGCAAGGCCGTTGCCATTTGGATTAGTTTTGAATTTGAGCGACCCAGCGATAGCATCTTGCCTTCTTGGGTTCCTTCTGGCGTTCGGTTTAATCGTATAGGCGGGATTGGTTAGTGGACTCTTTGCGTCCGTATAAGGCGTTATGTGATCGAATTGGTTATCAATTCAATGATCTAGAAAACTTAAAATTAGCGCTAACGCATCGAAGTGCGGGTAGCAATCATAATGAGCGCCTAGAATTCCTTGGCGATGCCGTATTGGGTATGGTTGTTGCCGATATTCTCTATCACAATTTTCCTAAAGTGCCGGAAGGTAAACTCACTCGAATGCGTTCGAGTTTGGTGAAAGGCGAAACCTTAGCTAAGCTTGCTAAACGGTTTGATTTTAGTGATGTATTGCAATTAGGGGCTGGTGAGCTAAAAAGTGGTGGCTTTTCCAATGAGTCAATCTTAGCAGACGCACTTGAAGCGATTATTGGTGCAATCTATTTAGAAGCTGGCATCGATACATGCTTCAAACTCATCAATACGTGGTTTACTGAACATCTCAATAATCTCGACCCTGATTATCATCCTAAAGACAGCAAAACGCAGCTTCAGGAATACCTTCAGGGCAGACAGCTACCTTTACCGGAATATATCGTGACCGATATTAAAGGCAAGGCGCACGAACAAACCTTTTTTGTTACTTGTAAAGTTGAAGGGGTAGCGAACTCTGTTCAGGCGACTGGGCGCAGTCGTAGAAAGGCGGAACAAGAAGCCGCTCGCTTAACCCTCGCGGAAATAATGAATGTCGAATAACATATCGGAAAATGAAGTATCCCATTGTGGCATGATAGCCATCGTGGGCCGTCCAAATGTGGGCAAATCTACACTTTTGAACCAAATCTTGGGCCAAAAAATCAGTATTACCTCTCGTAAACCTCAAACCACTCGACACCGTATTGTTGGTATCGATACTGAAGGTGCAAAGCAATCTGTTTATGTGGATACGCCGGGGCTACATAAGGAAGAAAAGCGGGCCATCAACCGTTTAATGAATCGTTCTGCTTCCAGCTCTTTGGGCGATGTCTCCTTGGTACTGTTTTTGGTTGAAGGTACACGTTGGACAGAAGATGATCAGTTGGTATTGGAGAAAGTAAAAGCATCGAATTTACCTTGTTGGTTGATCGTAAATAAAACCGACAAAGTAAAAGAGAAAGACGAGCTGTTACCGCATTTACAATGGTTAGGTGAACAAGCTGCTTTTGATAAAATTATTCCATTGTCGGCAAAACAACGTATTCAAGTGGAACGTTTGCGTCAGCAAGTTTTTGAAGTATTGCCAGAGTCAGAGCATTATTTCCCAGATGATTATGTCACAGACCGTTCGTCACGCTTCTTAGCTGCGGAAATTATTCGTGAAAAGCTGATGCGCTTTACCGGCGATGAGTTGCCTTATTCCGTCACGGTAGAAATAGAACAATTTAAACAAACCGAAAATGGCGTGTTTCGAATCAATGGATTAATTCTTGTTGAGCGCGAAACGCAAAAACGCATGGTTATCGGGAAAGGCGGCGCTCGCTTGAAAACAATTGGACAAGAAGCGCGTAAGGACATGGAAACCATGTTCGATACCAAAGTCTTTTTAGAGCTTTGGGTGAAAGTGAAAGCCGGTTGGGCTGATGATGAACGAGCCTTACGTAGTCTCGGTTACATGGATGATGGCAATCTTTAACGTCACCTATTGCGCCTTAATTTGGGAATTCCATTTATGATTGATAAACAAGCACTAGCTAATATTCGTCGTGAGTATACCAGAGGCAAGCTAAGTCGAAGCGCTTTACAAGGCGACCCATTAGTGCAGTTTGATTTGTGGTTAAAAGATGCGATTGACGCGCAGCTTCCGGATCCAACTGCCATGACCATTGCAACGGTTGATGCTAACGGACAACCATCCCAACGTATTGTTTTATTGAAAGATGTAAATAATGGCGGCTTTGTTTTTTACACTAACTTAGGCAGCCGAAAAGCGCTTGAGATAAAATCCAATAATGCCGTTTCATTGCATTTTCCGTGGCATTATATTGAGCGTCAGGTAAAGATTTGTGGGAAAGCTGAACCGCTTTCTATTGCCGAAGTGACTAAGTATTTCTTATCTCGACCCAAAGAAAGTCAATTGGCTGCTTGGGCTTCTCAGCAAAGCCACCCCATTTCTACTCGACAGATGCTCATTAGCAAGTTCGAGGAAATTAAGCAAAAGTTCAAAGATAAAGACATGACATTGCCAGAATTTTGGGGAGGATATCGCGTTATCCCAACTGAAATTGAATTTTGGCAGGGGGGGGAACACCGCCTGCATGATCGTTTTATTTACAGCAAAAACGCACAAGGCGCTTGGGAAATTGAGCGTTTGATGCCATAAATTATGATAGATAGCCATTGCCATCTTGACTTTTCAGCCTTCGATGGCAATCGGGAAAGCCTATTACACGATTGCGCGAAAATAGGCTTTACTCGCCTCCTTATTCCTGCAATTACGCTTGCAGGCATGCCCAATTTGCTAAAAATTCAGGCTTCCGTTGCCCAAACAGCAAAACTACCCCTACACATTGATTTGGCCTTTGGGTTGCACCCCTATTTTTTAAATTCAGAAACAGAATTACAGTTGCCACAACTGGCTGACTACATAGAACAACATCAACAACACATCCTTGCTATTGGTGAAACCGGTTTAGATGGCGCGATAGCTGATAAAGTTGAGTGGGATTTACAAGAGCGCATATTTATCTCGCAAATAGAGATAGCCAAGGCGTTTGAATTGCCATTAATTGTGCATCATCGGCAAAGTCATAATGAGTTAATTCGGTTGTTAAAGCAGCAGAAGTTCAATAATGGTGGCATTATTCACGGGTTTTCCGGCAGCGAACAAGTGGCAAGACAATATATCGACTTAGGATTTTTGCTTGGCATCGGCGGCACGATTACCTATGGCAGAGCTCGGAAAACACGCAAGGCTTTGCAGGCGCTGCCACTCGATAGTTTTGTATTGGAAACCGATGCGCCTGATATGCCAATGCAAGGTCGGCAAGGAAAGCCTAATAGCCCTTTGTATTTACCTGATGTTATTCGGCATTTGAGTGACTTGTTATCTTTATCACCACAAGAGGTGATTACCCAAACCACTCATAATTACGTGTCATTTTTTAAGTTAGGCGCTTAAATTTAGCTGTCTTTATTCTGGCCTGCTTATAGCCTTTTCTGAGTTTTGATCTTCAACGATTTCATTCGCCATTTATAAAAACTCCGTGTTAGCACAATGCCTGACAATAAAGCCAATAACATGATAACGAGAGTGCGACTCAAAAACGCATGCTCCATTTTTTCGATATTGTTGTTGGCCAACTTGGCATCCATTACTAGCCGTAAGTACCCTAATTGTGATGCATCGGCTTTATCGGGATGAATTAATTCACTCATAAAGGTAAGGGGTGTGACGGATGAACCCTGCTCATGTAAATGCACAAAGTCTTGGTATTGAGGCTGTTGAGCAATCACTCTACCTGATGCATCAAACACACTGGCGGTAATAATCTGAGGGTCATTAACGATAGCCGACAAAATAGTGTTAATGCGATCGAAGTCCCGTTTAGCAACTGGCATTTGTAAAATGCGTTGATATTGCTTGGTTAAACCTTTACCTATTTCGTCGGCCTGAGAGAAATAATGGGTGTTCATTGAAGCGTGACTAGAGAGCCATACATAAAGCGTGCTGAAGACAACAAGCAGAGTCAGCACCAATAAAGCAATGCGCTTAAAAACTGAATATCGACTAGGCAATTCGAGTAACTGCTGTGGGGGTGAGTTTAACTTCATAACAAGCGTAAGTTACGAGAATTTTGCTTTAAACTCAACGAGAAACTTCATAATGTGCAAAAAGGCTTGATGTGTTTTGGTGAGTTCGAATAAGTGATTTAGCACTGTAAATTCCCAGTATTTGCTTTACAATTCTTAGCCATTATTTCTCAAATGATCAATGGCTGTATGTTGTCTTCTTTATCCTTTCCTTTACCACTAAGTGAAGCGCAATATTTCGATACTTGTTTTGCTCATCTACTAGCCGATGAATCTATTTGTTTTCGTTTTACGACAGTGCCTCCATCTTCTAACCTAGTGTTAAATAAAACAGAAATAGAGCATAAAACACAAGCTTGCATTGTTGTTAGTTGTGAAGCGCTAAACATAGAAAAGTTACATCAAGTTGAGCAGGCATTAGCGCAAACACTTGCGTTTCAATCTTGGTTAATTTCCGTATCTCGCAGTGCTAAATCAAATCGATTAGTGGCGAAGGCCAAGGTGGAATTACTTAATAAGCAAGAGCGCTTTTCTTCAGTGAATGTTTTATTGGAAGAGGTTTCGCAAGAGTTACAAGTTGAAGTCGCTTTTGTCGAAAGTGCGCCAATCTTATCTGAGCCGGGCTTGTTGGTAATGGATATGGACAGCACTGTGATTAACATCGAGTGCATCGATGAAATAGCTAAGTTAGCAGGTGTTGGCGATAAGGTGTCGGAAGTGACAGAGTTGGCAATGCAAGGCAAGTTGGATTTTGCACAGAGCTTAACGAGCCGTGTTGCATGTTTGCAACATGCCGAAGAACGTTTATTAAAGACGGTTCGCGATAAGCTACCTTTGATGCCGGGGATTGAAAACTTGGTAACAACATTAAAGCACCATGGTTGGCGGTTAGCCATTGCATCAGGCGGTTTCACTTATTTTGCTAATTATTTAAAGCAGCGTTTAGGCTTAGATTATGCGATTTCAAATGAACTAGAGATTGTCGATGCGAAGCTGACAGGTAAAGTGTTAGGCAATATTGTGGATGCGCAAGTGAAAGCACAAACAGTCGAGTCGTTGGCACAGCAGTTTTCCATTCCGATGTCACAAACTGTTGCATTAGGTGATGGTGCTAACGATTTAGTGATGATGCAAAAAGCAGCGCTTGGCGTCGCGTATAAAGCAAAACCTATCGTTCGGGAACAAAGTCAAACGAGCATTCGTTTCGGCGAGTTAGATCAGTTGCTTGATTATCTGCGATAAATGAAAAAAGCGAGCACAATATCCTATGTGCTCGCGAAGCTTTACAGCTGAGAGGTAAAGTTATATTGGGTGGAAAATCCAGCTACCAACAATCACAGAGCCCACCATCATAACAACTAAAAAGATGAGCCCAACAGTAACCACCGAACTGGCGTAAACGAAACCTTCTTCTTCGGGGATTTTCATTACAATAGGAACGCCTGTGTAGAGCAAGTAAACAGAGTATGAGATCCCTGCCAAACCGACTAACATAATAAACCATAATTCAGGGTAGAAACCTGCTAAAGCAACCATAAATAAAGGTGTGGCCGCGTAAGCTGAAATTTCTAGGGCCTGAGTAAAGGTGGGGTTTGAGTCAAACGTTTTAGACATCCACTGAATCATGTAAGCCAGTGCAAACACGCCAATAGCCAAGCCGAAATACAATCCTATTCCTAAAATAAGTCCTTCATTGTGTGTTAGGTGAATACGATCACCGACACCGATACTCCAGCCAAAATAGACGGCAGAAAAGTAAGCCATCAGAGCAGGAATTAAAGAAATAATTAAAATATGCGACAGACTGAACTTGAAACCTTCATGTCGCCTCTCTATTACATGCCACTCTTCCTTAGGGTGGGTATAAATACCCCACAGATGATTCAAAATCATAGACACCTCTCATTTTTTTGAGCAACTTGGTTATCGTTACCCTTTTACAAAAATGGACTTAAAAAAGTCAATTCACCGTTAAAAACAACATCTTATCTTGGAGTGGACTATATGTGCCTAAGTATACGAACCTTTTATAAGCCTTGATTTTCCCTATGTGGCGTCCCCAGACAGGCAACGAATAATTCACTACAAAAATGTATCCCTAAACTTAGGTATAGTCGAAAATTTACAGTGGTCAATATTAAGTCGATATTTAGCCATCGGACGTGATTGAATTTCGAAGCAGAATAGAGAACCGTGTTATCATTGCTCGCGTCTAAAATGCAGCTCTAATAGCTTGCAGTTTGGGCGTAAAAAATCGAAATTGCTTTGAAGAGACTCTGACTTTGGAACAGCTACTTGCCCCGATAAAATCATTTCTAATGTGTGAAACACCCGATATATGGATTGCTCAAGCGAAGCGTAAAGAGAATTTGCCTGTGGTATTGATTGACCATTTAGTTTGTGAATTAAAAGCCGCCCAGTCAGCCATGTTTTTAATACGCAAATATGCAGTAGATAAAGCAAGTGGTGATGCACTATTGGCGTGGCTACAACCATATGAAGATTTTGCCTATCGTCAAATAGGTGATTGGCGGACGCTAGCTAATCATAAGCTAGCAAAGTCGATGATTCCAAAGTCTAATACACCTTACGGTCAGGACTTGGTTGATAAAATGGTGTTGTTAATTAAAGAAGAATTGCATCACTTTTATCAGGTATTGGAGATCATGGATGAGTGCGGTGTCGCCTACGATAAAATTACCTCAAGTCGCTATGCCAAGGGGTTGTTACGTCATGTACGCACCTATGAGCCTGCTGCGTTAATCGATAAATTAATTTGTGGCGCTTACATTGAAGCTCGCTCTTGTGAGCGTTTCGCTAAACTAGCGCCTCATGTGGATAAGCGTTTAGGTGATTTTTATGTGTCTTTGCTTCGCTCCGAAGCCCGTCATTACCAAGACTACCTAACACTGGCAGAAGACATTGCCGGCGAAGACATTAGCGCGCGCATTGCTCAATTCGGTGAAATTGAAAGGGAGTTAATATCGTCTAAGGACCCTGACTTTAAATTTCATAGCGGAGCGCCTATGGTTGTATTAAGTTAAATAGAAAATGAAACACAATTGGCCGCAGGGTGAGTTGATTAAGGAGTTATTTTTATGGCGTTGGATCAAGCGATGCTGGAGAAAATTGTCATTGCTGGGCCACTAGATTCACTAAGGCACCTAGCCTATTTGTTTGAGCAGTTTCGTTAGTAAGAACCGAGAACGACACCGACGGGCAACAAAACCATCTGTGTAAATTGCACATGTCAGGTTTAGTTTGTGTTATTCAAGGTGTTGAAACTGACGGCTTTCCAGCTCAATGTGCGATGCCGATACTTTCAAAACACTCCCTTGTGTGTACCAATCTCCCAACACAATACGTTGCGCCTTCTCACTTTTTCCCGCTAAATGAACAGATATGTCATGTATTGCAGGGCGGTGCGTATGGCCGTGTATTAAGCGTGTTACATTAGCTTCTTGCATCGCTTTGACTACCTCTTCTGGAGTCACATCCATAATTGCTTGTTGTAAGTTCGATGTATTAGATTGGCTTTTCTCCCTGCCTTTCTGGGCAATTTCACGACGCTTCCACAATGGGAACAATAGCATCAATCTTGGCCACCACCATCCTCGTGCTTTTTTCCTGAATTTTTGATACTCCACATCACGCGTACAAAGTTCATCACCATGCATAATCAATGTGGGCGTTCCGTATAAGTCAATGACGGTACGTTCAGGCAATAGGGTAAATCCGGCGCGTTTGGCAAATGCTTCGCGGATCAAAAAATCCCGGTTCCCGTGAATAAAGTAAATGGGCTTACCTGTTTCTGAAAACTGCTTGAATGCATCAGCAACGTGTGTGGTAAATGGGTTGATGTCGTCATCACCTATCCAAGCTTCGAATAAGTCACCCAACACGTACAAGGCATCGGCTTGAGGTGCATCGTTGACTAAAAATTTAACTAAACATTGAGTGATGTCGGGACGATCAGCGCTTAAATGTAAATCGGCAATAAAATAAGTAAAAGCCATAGAAGGGGAGTGATTCAATCGGGTTGAAGTAAAAAGGAGCACAGATGTACTCCTCTTGATAGGGAAATCGAATTATTCCGTGATTTCCGCTTTTTCAATGATGACGTCTTCAACCGGCACGTCTTGATGGAAGCCGCTGCTACCTGTTACAACACCTTTTATTTTATCTACAACGTCCATACCTTCAACGACTTCACCGAATACACAATAGCCCCAACCATCAGCGGTTTCGCTACGGAAATTTAAGAAGTCGTTATTAGAGACGTTAATGAAAAATTGCGCGGTAGCTGAATGTGGGTCGTTAGTACGCGCCATAGCAATAGTGCCAACTTTGTTTTCTAGCCCATTATTCGCTTCATTTTCAATCGGATCTTTGGTGGTTTTTGCATTCATGCCAGGCTCCATACCGCCGCCTTGAACCATGAATCCGTTAATTACTCTGTGGAAGATAGTGTTGTCGTAAAAACCATCTTTAACGTAGGACAAGAAGTTCTCAACCGTTTTAGGGGCTTTCTCAGCGTCTAGTTTCAGGGTGATTTTTCCAAAATTGGTGTGCAGAGTAACCATTGTTATACCTTGTTTATTGTCTTGTAAAAGGGGCATTCTAACTAAAGTCCAGTCGCTTAAAAAGTGCATTGCTCACCTAATAGCTTAAGTTTTTAGGTGAATTGTTAAATTCAGGCTAATCAAATGCACATTTGCTACGTATAATAGCGAGCACATTAGTCAGTAAAATTAGAACAAATTAGGATCGTAAATGTTAAAAATATACAACACGCTAACGCAGGAAAAACAAGAGTTTAAACCCTTGGTGCCCGGAAAAGTCGGCATGTATGTGTGTGGAATTACCGTTTACGATTTGTGTCATATGGGTCATGCCCGTACCTATTTGAGTTTTGATTTAATGGTTCGTTATCTACGTCATAAAGGTTATGACGTGAAGTATGTGCGTAACATTACTGATGTGGACGACAAAATTATCAAACGTGCTAATGAAAATAATGAGACTGTTGACGCATTAACTGAACGCACTGTAGCCATGATGCATGAAGACTTTCGCGCAATTAATCTACTTGATGCTGATATTGAGCCTCGTGTTACCACTCACATGAATGAAATCATTGATGTCATCCAAAAATTGATAGACAAGGGGTACGCTTATCAAGCTGAAAATGGCGATGTGCTGTTTGAAGTGAATACGTATAAAGAATATGGCCGTTTAGGCAAGCAGGACTTAGAACAGTTAAATGCAGGCGCGCGCGTGGATGTTGAGCAGCACAAACGTGCGCCATTGGACTTTGTCTTGTGGAAGTCAGCAAAACCAGATGAGCCAAGCTGGGAGTCGCCTTGGGGGAATGGTCGTCCGGGATGGCACATTGAATGTTCAGCCATGAACCATAAACATTTAGGTGAACACTTTGACATTCACGGCGGCGGTTCGGACTTGATATTCCCGCATCATGAAAACGAAGTGGCGCAAAGTTGCTGTGCGTTTGATACGCCCTATGTGAATTATTGGGTTCACACTGGCATGGTGCAGGTAAACGAAGAGAAAATGTCGAAGTCTTTAGGTAACTTCTTCACCTTGCGTGATGTACTAAAAGATTACGATGCAGAAACGTTACGTTATTTCTTAATGTCTGCGCATTATCGTAGCCAGCTAAATTACTCCGAAGAAAACCTTAAACAAGCTCGGTCCTCACTTGAGCGTTTGTATACCGCATTACGAGATGTTTCTGCGGATACCTCTGTTGATATCCATCATGGCGGCTATTTGGCGCGCTTTGAGCAAGCCATGGATGACGACTTTAATACGCCGGAAGCCTTCTCTGTTTTGTTCGAGCTTTCTAAAGCGATAAATAAAACAGAAGACAACGCAGAAAAAGCGGCTTTGGCTGGTGTGTTAAAGCAGCTTGGTGCTGTGTTAGGTTTGCTGCAACTTGACCCAGTGGCTTACTTGCAAGGTTCTGTATCGGGTGATGACGATACAGCAGAAATCGAAGCCTTAATTCAGCAACGCAATGATGCACGTAAAAACAAGGATTGGGCCGCTGCGGACGATGCTCGCGATAAACTGCAAGCCATGAATATTGTGTTGGAAGATGGTCCAGAAGGCACAACGTGGCGTAGAGCTTAAGTCTGTTTCTAGTAAAGACGACATTGCCAACTAAAAAGAAAAATGCCAGTCAGCTTAACTGACTGGCATTAGCCAAGCGGCTCCTTTTTAATGTTTATCTTACTGCTTGTTGATTTGCCGCCTCTACATATCAGTTCCAGATTATTGGTCACTTGTAGAGAGTGAGGAACCTATATGGATGTTAGCGATAAATCTTTATGCGGTGACTGACAATTAAACACAGCTATTTAGTGAACCCGTTTACTTGATCAACAATACCTTGCGTATCCAGTTTCAATTCGGCATACATTTCTTCTTGCGTTCCTTGCATAATAAATTCATCGGGAAGGCCGATCATAAGCAGCTTACTAGCATACTGTTTACGCAACATGTATTCACCTACGCCGCTGCCTGCGCCGCCTGCAATTGCGTTGTCCTCAATGGTGACAAGTAAATCGTGGGACTGCACAAGGGAATCAATAAGATCTGTATCCAGTGGTTTAACAAAGCGCATGTCAACTAAGGTTGCATCGAGCGTTTCTGCCGCTAGCTTTGCATACGGCATAAGAGTACCGAAATTAAGCAGAGCAACTTTGCCGCTTGCTTTAGCGCTTTCACGCAAAGTCACGCCTTTACCTACTTCAATGGTGTTCATGGTGTCGGTAACATCAATACCTGACCCTGAACCTCTTGGATAACGCACCGCAGCAGGCGTTTGCATTAAGTGACCAGTGTATAACATGTCACGACATTCTTGTTCGTCGGATGGTGTCATAATTGTCATGTTAGGAATACAGCGCAAAAAGCTGATGTCATAAGCGCCCTGATGTGTTGGGCCGTCGGCACCAACAATGCCAGCACGGTCAATCGCGAAAAGCACGGGTAGGTTTTGCAAAGCAACATCATGAATAAGCTGGTCATAAGCACGTTGTAAAAACGTGGAATAGATGGCAACAACAGGGTTTAATCCTTGAGTGGCAAGACCCGCACCAAATGTAACTGCGTGTTGTTCAGCAATGGCAACATCGAAGTAACGATCAGGGAAGCGTTGCGAAAACTCGACTAAACCCGAACCTTCGCGCATTGCGGGTGTGATCCCCATGAGCTTTGGATCTATTGTTGCCATATCGCAAATCCAATCACCGAATATTTTGGAGAAAGTCGGTTTGCTGTTTTGGCTTTTGGGCAGAGTTTGTTCTTTTATATCGAACTTTGGCACTGCATGGAATTTGATAGGATCTTTTTCGGCAAGTTCGTAGCCTTTACCTTTTTTGGTGACAACATGCAGTAACTTCGGACCAGACATTTTGCGCATATTAGACAGCGTTTCAACCATGCTAGTGACGTCGTGTCCATCGATTGGGCCAACATA
Source organism: Alteromonas sp. a30 (assembly GCF_026788005.1). Classification (GTDB taxonomy): domain Bacteria; phylum Pseudomonadota; class Gammaproteobacteria; order Enterobacterales; family Alteromonadaceae; genus Paraneptunicella. Next base: position 36,153 of record NZ_JABEPE010000015.1, on the reverse strand, counting down.
GTTAAAGCCAAGCTCCTCGAAAATCGTTCCCGGCGCAACCATCCCTTTGATATGTTCTTCCGCTTTGCTGGCTAGCTCTTTAATTGGAGGTACATTGCTTAATAATTTCTTGCCACTGTCTCGGATGCTGTTAAATAAGCTTCCTGTTAATAATTTCGCCAAATGTGTATTGAGTGCTCCCACATTTTCAGAAATTGACATTTCGTTATCGTTAAGTACAACCAACATGTCTTTATCCATGTCGCCGCCGTGGTTCAACGCTTCAAAAGCCATGCCTGCTGTCATGGCTCCATCGCCGATAACCGCTACCACTTTGCGGCCCTGTTTTTCTTTTTCCGCAGCAACCGCCATCCCCAGTGCGGCACTTATGGAAGTGGATGAGTGACCCACTGCAAAGGTATCGAATTCGCTTTCAGGTGGCCAAGGGAAGGGGTGCAGTCCGCCTTTTTGGCGAATGCTGGTAATGCGATCCCTGCGACCAGTTAGGATTTTATGAGGGTAGGCTTGGTGTCCCACATCCCAAATAAGTTGGTCAAACGGCGTATTGTAGACGTAATGCAGTGCTACCGTGAGTTCAACTGTACCCAATCCAGAGGCGAAATGGCCGCTACTTTTACTTACGCTTGCAAGTAAAAACTGACGTAATTCATTGGTGAGGTCTTTTAGTTTTTCTTTTGGGATACGACGTAAAGCTTCCGGCGTGTCAGCCATACTAAGCAAAGGGTAATGGGCTAAATCAAGTGTCATTATTATTGTTACATCCAGAGTTAATGCTCACGTTGCACGACGAAGTCACTAAAAGCTTTTAAAAGCTCAGTGTTGTAGGGTATCGCGTTTAGAGCATTCAAGGCTTGCATATGCAATTCGTTTAAATAATTCTCAGCGCCTTCTAAGCCCAGCAAGCTTGGAAATGTGCTCTTATTGGCTTCTTCATCTGAGCCTTGAGGCTTGCCTAAAGTTTCTGTGTTGGCGGTTATATCAAGAATATCGTCTTTTACTTGAAAAGCGAGACCAAGGGCGCGCGCATATTGTTGAAATGTGTTTCGATGCTGCTCAGGCAAATCAGCAAAAACACAGGCCATTTCCATGCTTGCACTGATTAATGCACCGGTTTTAAGTTCATGAATTTGATGCAGCGCATCCAGTGAAACCTGCTGGTTAGTGGCTTGTAAATCTAAGCTCTGACCACCACACATGCCTTGATTCCCAGCCGCTTTTGACAAGATGCTTACCAGATGAATTCGTTCGACGGTGGCGGGAGCAGGGTAATCAGCTAATACATTAAATGCGAGGGTTTGTAACGCATCGCCGGCTAAAATGGCGGTCGCCTCTCCATAAACAATGTGACAAGTGGGTTTCCCTCGACGAAGATTATCATCATCCATTGCGGGTAAGTCGTCATGAATTAAGGAGTAGCTGTGCACGCATTCTAATGCAATGGCGCACATATCGAGATTCTCTTTATTAATGTCGAGCATCTCTCCCGTTGCGTAGATCAGAAACGGGCGAATTCGTTTGCCGCCATTGAGAAGGCTGTATTGCATGGCGGGAAGGAGCGCTGAATCTTGCTGCGGCTGTAGATTGATAACCTGTTCAAGAAGGTGCGACATACGAGTTGCTACCGTTTCTTGAAACGATTGCCAAGTGCTCACTAGAAAAGATCCTTGTGTTGTTCTTGTTCGTTTTCAAAATCGACGAGCGCCTGCTCTCCGCTTTTCTCAAGGAGAACTTTGACTTTATGCTCGGCTTGCTTCAATTTTTGCTGACTTTGATTGGCAAGTTGTACACCGCGTTCGAATGCACCTAACGCTTGCTCTAATGGCAAATCACCTTGCTCCATAGTCGAAACAATCTGCTCAAGTTCCTCAATTGCCTGCTCAAAAGACAAGTTTTCTGGCTTTTCTTGCTGGGTCATGGAATTCAAATTCTTCCTGTCATTTTGTGATGCAGCACATTAACCGAGGAAAACGGGGGGATCAAGTCAGGATAGGCGCTGAATTGCAATATTTATGTATTTTTACCGTGATATATCATAACTATTGAGCATGATTATTGCTTTAGAAAAAATTGCGTATGTCGATACAATGAAAAGTAGCACTTTCAGTAACATAAGTTTGGCTTACAATGTTATCTTTAAGCGCTCTCTTTTACATATGTTGCTTATTCAATCAAAGTAGTGCGGTAAAAAGCCAGATTGAGTGAAAATTTTAAGAGTTAGATTAAACTAATCGTTGAGTTAACAATGAAGGTGGAATAGGGGGATTATGTGGATTTAGCAACCTTGATCGGCATGGTTGGTGCCATTGGTTTCGTTGTGATGGCGATGGTCCTTGGCGGTGATGTAGGAATGTTTATTAACGGTCCTTCGGTACTCATCGTATTTGGGGGCTCCATTTTTGTTGTTTTATCTCAATTCACTCTGAATCAGTTTTTCGGCGCCGGAAAAATCGCAGCCAAAGCGTTTATGTTTAAAATAGAAGCGCCGGAAGAGCTTATCCAAAAGATTGTGGAAATGGCAGATGCCGCACGTAAAGGCGGTTTCTTAGCACTTGAAGAAGCAGAAATTGACAATGCTTTTATGCAAAAAGGCGTTGATATGTTGGTCGATGGCCACGACTTAGACGTAGTGCGTCAAACACTGGCAAAAGATATAGCAATGACTACTGAGCGTCATGATTTTGGGGCCGGTATCTTTAAAGGATTAGGTGATATTGCGCCAGCAATGGGAATGATAGGTACGCTTATTGGTTTGGTGGCAATGCTTTCCAACATGGATGACCCCAAAGCGATTGGTCCGGCAATGGCTGTTGCCTTGTTAACAACCCTATACGGTGCCTTTTTCGCCAATGTTATTTGTTTGCCGATTGCGGCAAAATTGAATGTTCGTATGGGTGAGGAAAAAGTCAATCAACAGTTGGTATTAGATGGCATCGTCGGCATTGCTGACGGTCAAAATCCCCGAGTGATTGAAGGTATTTTGAAAAACTACCTAGCTGAAAGCAAACGAGGTGGTACGGATGATGCCGAGGGATAATGATGGAAGAACAAGATTGTCCTAAATGCCCGCCCCCCGGGCTACCACCTTGGATGGGCACTTTTGCCGACTTAATGTCGCTGTTAATGTGCTTTTTCGTTTTGCTGTTGGCATTTTCGGAAATGGATGTGCTTAAGTTCAAGCAAATTGCGGGTTCCATGAAGTTCGCATTCGGTGTGCAAAACAAAATTGAAGTAAAAGATATTCCAAAAGGCACGAGCGTTATTGCCATGGAATTTCGCCCGGGCAGACCTGATCCAACGCCAATCGAAAATATCCAGCAACAAACCATTGAAATGACACAGCAAATGTTGGAGTTTCAGGCAGGGACAGAAGATAGCGCGGGCGGGCGTCAACGACAGCGTGGGCAGCAACGCGGTGGTAGCGCTAATCAAACCTCTACCGATCAATCGACCTCCAGTTCACAGCAGGCGAGTCAGGAGTCGGTAAATGAACAATTGAAGAAAATTGCTCAAAAACTGGAAAAACAAATTATTGATGGTTCTATTGAAATGGAATCATTAGGCCAGCAAATTACCATTCGCATTCGGGAAAACGGTGCTTTTTCAGCAGGATCAGCGTTTTTACAGCCACAATTTGTACCGGTTATTCGAAAAATTGGCGAATTACTGGTTGATATGCCGGGCGAGTTAGAAATTTCTGGACATAGTGATAATCAACATATTGCGAATGAACTTTATAGTTCTAATTGGGATCTATCTTCCCAGCGAGCCGTTGCGGTTGCCGAGGTGTTACGAGGTGTTCCTAAATTTGATGAAAAACGTATGGAAGTCGTGGGGCGAGCTGATACCGTTCCGTTGGTGCCTCATGATGAACCAGGCGCAGCGCAACGTAATCGTCGAGTAGAAATTGCTATCAATCAAGGCAAACCGAAGTTCACCAAGCCAATTTCAGTGATTGAAGACCAGCCGTAAAGTGATATGATCCCGCGCCATATTTGGCCAAGAAAAACACAGGGGTAAGTTGGGCCGTTGTTGTCGCTTATCCCTTGTTATTTTACCTATGAAATTTATCGTTAAATTACACCCTGAAATTACTATCAAGAGTAACTCGGTACGCAAGCGTTTTACGCGCCTACTTGAGTCCAATATTCGCAATGTGTTTGTTAATCGCGATGTGAATGCAGCGATTAAAAACAGTTGGGATAAATTGGAAATTCGCCCGCGCGATTTAACCCCCACACATATTGCTCGTTTACGTATTGCCTTAACCAACATTCCGGGAATTGAGCAAGTTCTAGAAGTGAAGGAAACGGAATATCAAGATTTTGAAGATATTTACCAGCAGGTCGCTGCCGTTTGGGGAGAGCGCTTAGTTGATAAATCGTTTTGTGTTCGCGTTAAGCGCCGAGGTAAACACGATTTTACTTCGGTAGATGTTGCTCGATACGTAGGGGGAGGTATTAACCAGAATTACCCCACCGGCGGCGTGAATTTACATCATCCCGATGTCGAAATTCAGTTAGAAATTGATAAGACTCATTTACTGCTCATTGAGAATCGCTTCAAAGGCATGGGTGGGATGCCACTTCCAACACAAGAAGATGTTTTATCGTTAATTTCAGGTGGATTTGACTCTAGCGTGGCGAGCTATGAATTTATTCGTCGCGGCGCTAAAACTCACTATTGTTTCTTCAACTTAGGTGGGCGTGAACACGAAATAGGTGTGCGCCAGATCAGCTATTATCTGTGGCAAAAATTTAGTGCGTCACATCGCGTGAAATTCATCTCGGTCGACTTTGCTCCAGTAGTGAACGACATCGTTGAAAACTGTGCATCGGGTTATATGGGAGTTGTCCTCAAACGAATGATGCTACGCGCGGCCGAAATTGTAGCCGACAACCTTCAAATCAACGCCTTGGTAACAGGCGAGTGTGTAGGGCAGGTTGCTAGCCAAACACTGACGAATTTACATGTTATCGATCAGGTGACTAACAAATTGGTGTTGCGTCCATTAATTTGTATGGATAAGTCTGACATCATCGCAAGAGCTCGGGAAATTGGTACTGGCGAGCTTTCCGCAACCATTCCAGAGTATTGTGGTGTCATTTCGCGCAGCCCTAATGTGAGAGCCGATTTAGCGCAAACTATCGAGGAAGAAAGCAAATTAGATTTGAGCTTGATCGAAACGGCGGTGCGTAATAGTAACGTGTTAGATATTCGCAATATCAACAAATTCGAGCAAGAAGAAAGCACCGAAGTGATGGCGACCGCAGAATTGCCAGAAGGCGCAGTGGTTCTTGATGTTCGATCTCCAGAGGAAGAAGAAGCTAAGCCGATGGAAGTGGACTCTCACTTAGTGAAACACTTACCGTTTTATAAATTGGAAAGGCTATTCTCGACGTTAGATCCGAATCAGCAATATTATTTATATTGTGATCGCGGCGTTATGAGTAAATACCATGCAATGCTTCTGCGTGAGCGAGGCTTTGAGAATGTACATCTGTATCAGCCTGTGAAAGAAAAAAAATAGTGTAATGTGGTGTCTGCTAAATGAAAATAAAGAAGCGCTCAGAGTATTGTTCTAGCGCTTCTGTTACTGCATTTGGTGGGGTTAACTTTGAAGCTGATATTCTTTGAGATCTAGGAGACTTCTGCTTCAGACTCTAGCGCCTTGATCTTTTCGTATATGCGTTGGTGATGAGGCAGAGCGATATTGTGGCGCTTTCCAACCTTCAGTAAATAGCCTGTGATCATATCTATCTCGGTTTTGCGTCCTCGCAAAACATCTTGATGCATGGAAGATATGTTTTGCGCAGTGCCAGCTACCACACTATTAATGATATTACTAAGCGTGCTTGATGTGATGTGTACACCTTCGGCATTCATCACTAAACGCAATTCATCAATAAGGTGTGTCATCAGCGATTGGTAACGCGGCGTGGCTAATTTGCCATTGGGAACTTTGTATAATGCGGTTAACGGATTAATAACAGCATTGATAGCGAGTTTTTGCCATAAGGGAAGTCGGACATCCTCATGCCAAGTAAAGGGGGCCATAACCGCATCAAAGAGTTTTTCTAATTGGGTTAATATGGCTTTTTCCTTGAATTTCTCTGGCGCCACAAGCCAGCCGCCGGCGCTATTCCCTGTTCCTGTTTCCTCCACAATATTAAACTCGGGTCTGTAGGCGCCATAGCTTGTTAGCACGGCAACAACCGGATTACCCGGGAACATATCAGCAATGTTTTCGTGTGGACCCATTCCGTTATTCATCAGCACAATAATGGTGTCTTCCGAAATGGTATTTTTCCATTGCTCCAAGGCGGCTTCAACATCGTAAGCTTTGGTGGCAACTAATAAAATATCAAATTGCGTATCAAAAACCGGTCCCAAATATTCTGGGGTAAAAGAGCCTTTTTGCCCATCAGCAAATTGGTATTGCATTGTATTGATATGAGGCTGGCGAGAAAGCAAAGTAAATTGAAACCCGCTAACGTGACATTTTGCTGCTAATAGAGAGCCGATGGCTCCGTTACCTAGGATACCCAGATGCATAATGTTTATTTATCCATTGAATTAAGCTTGTGGCGACAATCGCGGTGATCATTCCTACAGCGATTCCGATTAAGTTTGCTTGGAAATCAAGCATACTTCCAGTTCGATAAGGGCTAAGCTCCTGAATGAGTTCGGTTCCACCCGCAATTGAGGTCATTAACATGCTTAAGCGGAAGGGACTTAAGCTCAAACAATAGCGGCTGATAAGTGTAAACAAAGTGAAAATAGCGATATGGTTATTTTTGTCTTCTGCGCGAGGAAAGGGCATCAGCATTTCTGGGAGTGATTGTGTCGGCAACATCAAGGTGATAACTAGGCCGACAACAATGAAAAGGAAAAAACATGTGAGTTGCGTTGATTTAAACATACTTCATTTGTCCGGTACGGTACCCTCTTCAGAGTGTGAATCCTTGCGGTTATATTTGAACATCCTGATAACCTTTTCAAAAGCCACTTAGTGCAAGATCTACCTTGTGATTGCTTTTTGGTCAAGTGTTAACATTAGAACCGAGTCTTATAAGCGCTTAAATATGCGCGGATTATGAATGAAAAACAAGAACATAAGACAAATTATATTAGGGTGAAATTATTCGCACTTTACGGTTTCTGTGTGCTTCCTTTTTGCGGCCAAGGCAAGGTGTTTGGTGTTAAGTATTCTGAGTATAAAGCGGTTTGAGCCTGATCGAGAAAATGCTCACCCGTTTGAGGCATTGTTGAAATTGTCATGCTCTCATTTTGATAAACGAAAGACAGGGCATATGCATGTAGGTAAGCTCTATCCGAGGGTGAACCTGTATACGCCGTGTCTCCTAATATTGGGCTGCCAAGACTTTTCATTGCGACTCTGAGTTGGTGGGTTTTCCCCGTTGCAGGTTTAAGCACAAACAAGCGTAGGCCAGATACTCCTTTACTAAAGAACTGGGTGATAGCTGGGTTTTGCTTGCTATGGGTTAATTTGAACAGCCCATTTCGGCTTTTTTCCATATCGCCAACAATGCTACCTTGTTTCTTTTTTGGCTTTTTGTCCGATAAAGCAAAGTAGTATTTTTGTATGGCTTTTTCCGAAAATAACGCTGATAACTGTGCGGCGGCGTGGCTGTTGAGTGCAAGAATAAGCAAGCCAGAAGTGACCTTATCCAAGCGATGCACTAACCAGAGCTTGTTGAACCTGTGCTGTGCTTGCACGAGTTCAATAATTCCCGGCGCGTTACCTTCTCGATGTACTCCAATACCTGCTGGTTTATTAATAACAATAAAATCATTGTGCTTATAAACAATAGGTACCGAAAATGGGCTCATAAACTATAGCAATGACAGAGCAGTGGGGTAATCAAGATCGTTAATCGCTTGGCTAATTTTCGATTTCGTAGCAGGTGAGTAATCTGAGTTTGCAAGAAAAGCGGCGAGATCGTCTTTTGATATGAACTCATTTTCTCTTAACAATTGTTTCAAACGATCAACGCCCTGTGCGAGATCATCGTCTGAAGTATTCTCATGTACACCTTCTATCAACTCGTTCATCTCTCCAATGGTCGCTTCTAATGTTTCCTTAAACGGTAACAGGTGAGAGGCAATATTTGGATCATCCGTTTTTGCAGCCTCTTCAAATTCTTTGCTGACATAATACAACGCATTCATGCCTAAGTTACCTGCAACGCCTTTAATCGTGTGGACCTTTTGTCTCAATAGGTGAGTATCGTTTGTGGCAAGCAGTTCATAGAGCTCATCCGCGAATTGAGCATAATCCGAACGAAAACGCTCGAACATTTTGATAAGCAACTCCTTGTTACCGCTTAATTGGCTTAGGCCAAAGTCCAGGTCAAGAATAATATTTTTGTTTGTCAAAATTCTATTTCCTCTCGCTCGCCAAGAACAGAAGTAGCTTACTCAATAACGCCTGTTTTCGCTACGTAACTTACCTTAACTGTAAAAAATTAGGCATCGTATAGCCGTGTTCATATTAGCTTAGCTGAGTCATGATGTATTCGCTTACACTTTGCTACTTTGTTAGACTTTTTTCTCATGATAAAACCTGTGGTTGCATCATGAAAATATTTCATCTAATTTGGCGCTATACAGCCATGACCTCATCAAATTCAATTTTACATCAGTGAAAACAACATGTTCCGACTACCTTCTTTTTTGCGCGTCAGCTTTGTTGCTGTAGCCACGACCACCATTATAGCATGTCATACGTACCCCCACCCGAAACAAAACAAAGTTGCACTTGCGTCGGGTATGACTCAAATTACTTCGCATCAGAGTCGCTCCAATAATATTGGTATAGATTACCAAAAATTTAAATTAGACAATGGTTTAACAATATTGCTACACGAAGATCATAGTGATCCGCTTGTGCATGTTGACGTCACTTATCATGTTGGGTCAGCGCGAGAAGAGGTTGGTAAATCGGGTTTTGCTCACTTTTTTGAACACATGATGTTTCAGGGCTCGGAGCACGTAGCGGATGAGCAACATTTTGAATTGATCACAGAAGCTGGTGGAACCTTAAATGGTAGTACCAACAGTGATCGCACAAACTATTATCAAACCGTCCCCGCCAATCATCTGGAAAAGGTACTTTGGCTGGAAGCGGACAGAATGGGATTCTTACTGCCCGCAGTCACGAAAGAAAAGTTCGAGATTCAGCGTGAGACCGTTAAAAATGAGCGCGCTCAACGTGTTGATAGTCAACCTTATGGTCGGTTAGATGAAAAAGTGGCAGAAGCTCTTTTTCCTGAGGGGCACCCTTACTCTTGGCAGCCCATTGGTTATGTAGAAGATTTAGATCGTGTGACGGTGGATGACTTAAAAGCTTTTTTCCAGCGTTGGTATGGGCCAAATAACGCCATTATTAGTATCGGCGGCGATATTGATGTTGAGCAAACACTGACGTGGGTCAAGAAGTATTTCGGAAATATTCCTAAAGGCCCGGATGTTAATAATCAACCCAAGTCATTAGTGACATTGCCTGAAACACGCTACATCACATTAGAAGATGATGTGCATTTACCTTTGGTACAGATTGTCTATCCAACAGTATATGTGCGTCATGAAGATGAAGCTGCATTGGATGTGCTATCTGATATTCTAGGAAACGGTAAAACATCAATTATTTATCAAAACTTGGTGCAAAAGGGAGAAGCGGTTCAGGCAAGCGTATCTCATCCTTGCCAAGAGCTTGCATGCCAATTCAAAATCACTGCACTACCGAATCCACAGTCATCATTATCGTTACAGGCGTTGGAAAACAAACTTCGGGCCACGCTTGATGTATTTGAGCGTCAAGGTGTGAGTGATGATGATATTGCTCGGACCAAAATGGACATGCGCGCTTCCACTATTTTTGGCCTCCAAAGTGTTGCTGGTAAAGTCTCCACATTAGCGTTTGATGAGTATATGAGTGGTGAGCCGGATTTAGTCGAGAGTGACTTGTTGCGTTACGATGCGGTAACGAAAGCGGATGTAATGCGCGTATTTAAACGTTATATCAAGGGTAAGCCATCTGTTGTAGTGAGTGTGGTACCAAAAGGGCAAACCGAGCTTGTTGCCAGCGCTCAAAACTTTGAATTTACGCGTGATATTAAGTCTGTTGAGTCGCAAACGTACATTGCTAAAGTACCACCAGAAGATGACTTTGATCGCAGTCAAATCCCCCCGCCACAAAAAGCGCCGATAGTTAATGTCCCTACGTTTTGGCAAACTAAATTTAATAATGGCATGGAAGTGTGGGGACACAAAACCGATGAAACGCCCACGACGTTGTTGCGGATTAGTTTGGAAGGCGGGCCTTTGCTGGATCCCAAAGACAAAGCTGGTTTGGCGAGCTTAACTGCCAGTATGATGAGCGCTTCAACACAGCAGAAAACGGAAGTTGAAATAGCAAATCAACTATCGTTATTAGGCAGTCGAATACAGTTTTCTGCCTCTGGTCGTAATACGGTGATTGAAGTAAGCAGCCTGACAGAAAATCTTGATGAAACATTAGCTCTTCTCAAAGAACGATTGTTCCAACCCGCGTTTTTAGCCTCTGAGTTTGCACTCAAGAAACAGCGCATTAGTCAAAGTTTACAGCAACGAGCGAAGCGTCCAAATGCACTAATGGCACAAGCATCATTGCAGTTATTGTACGGTGAAGATAATCGTATGGGTATTGATGACAGTGGAAATAGTGAAACTTTTAATCGCATCACGTTGGAAGATGTAAAGGCTTTTTATCAACAATATTACAGCCCAAACCTTTCGAGCCTGATTAGTGTAACGGATTTAGATCAACAAGCTCTTCTATCGAAATTAAGCTTCTTGAAGTCTTGGCAGGCCAAGCCTTACCAAATTCCGCCTTATGAAGCGTTTCCTGAATTTTCAGCCGATAAACTCTTTGTTGTTGATAAGCCCGATGCTAACCAATCCATTATTCGTCTTTTAAAACCTTTCTTACCTTTTGATGCGTTAGGGGAGCAGTTCCGTTCAACCTTAATGAATTTCCCGTTAGGCGGCGCATTTAACAGTAGAATTAATCTCAATTTACGCGAGGATAAAGGCTACACCTATGGCGCAAATAGCCTTTTCATCGGTGGGAAAACACTTGGTTTATTTAGAGCAGGTGGTGCTATCAATCATGTTAATACGGTGAAAGCGTTAGAGGAGCTAATTAAAGAAATTAAGCGCTATCAACAAAAAGGTATGACGGAAAAAGAACTTTCATTTTTACGAGAAGCTTATATTTCCAGCGATGCTTTGAGTTACGAAACACCATCAAGTAAAGCAGCATTCTTACAACGGTTATATCATTATGGATTGTCACCGGATTTTGTTGAAAAGCAAAATCAACTCATTGAAAACATAGAGCTTGATGAACTAAATGAACTAGCTCGTCGACATCTAGATCTTAACTCGATGCATATTGTTATTGTGGGAGATCTCAATGCGTTAGCCCCAGAACTTATTGTATTGGCTTCCGAACTTAATCGGGAAATTCAATTGCTGGATGTAAATTTGTAACGAAAATTACGTGATTGGGTAGGTAAACTTTACCATGAAGTATTTCGAAACATTTTTAACGTATTCTTATTTAAAAATGTATCGAAAAATGAAATTTAAGCTGTAGCTTACTCATCTTAAATTTAGCGTTGAATGGGAATTCTTATTAAAGCGGTTATTTGAATTCCCAACTCAAGGCTTGAATTTGTTTTTATGAGCCTCATAATCATGTCACCATATCGATCTCGCTTAGTGATCAAAGAGAATTAGGATTGATTTTGCAACAATTTAGTCGGCAATTTAATGAACGTTTAAGTTTGTTCAATAAGGATGCGTTGTTGTCCTCCCTTACTGGTATTCAACGTGGCGTAGAGCGAGAAACTTTGCGCATTAATTCAGATGGTAGCCTTGCGCAAACGAATCATCCCCAAGCTCTTGGTTCGGCGTTAACCCATCATTTTATTACAACGGATTTTGCAGAGCCGCTGTTAGAGTTTATTACACCGCCAGAAACACTCACCAAAACAACCTTGGCTCAGTTAGAAGATACACATAAATTTGCCATTGAAAATATCGGTGATGAACGCTTATGGCCTATGAGCATGCCTTGCTATATTTCTCGTGAAGATGATATTCGGTTAGCCGAATACGGTTCCTCGAATGTGGGGCAAATGAAGCACTTGTATCGCAAAGGCTTGAAAAACCGTTATGGCAGTATGATGCAAACCATCTCGGGTATTCATTTTAACTTTTCATTACCTGATGCTTTTTGGCAAGCATACCTACCCGAAGTGTCTGATGCTGGCACCGGGCAAAATGTCATTTCTGCGGCCTATTTCGCACTCGTACGAAATTATCGTCGTTTTTGCTGGTTGTTGCCTTATTTATACGGTGCTTCACCAACGATGTGTAGTTCGTTTTTGGGTTCAAAGAATTCCAATATGAATTTTGAGAAGTTCGGTAAAGGTAGCTTGTATTTACCGGATGCCACCTCGCTAAGAATGAGTGACTTGGGCTACACCAATAACGACCAGTCGCGTTTGCGTATTTGCTATAACCATTTGGATACCTATATTGCAGCATTACGAAAAGCGATTAACACGCCTTCTCCACAATATGAAGCCTACGGCGGTAAAGTTGACGGGCAATTCCGTCAATTAAATAGCAATATACTGCAAATTGAGAATGAGCTGTATTCGCCTATTCGCCCTAAACAGCCAACCATCAGTTTGGAAAAACCGACAGATGCATTGGAGAGCCGTGGAGTCAGTTATATAGAAGTCCGTGTAATGGATGTAAACCCATTTTCCCCGGTGGGAATTAGTCAGCAACAAATGCATTTCCTTGATGTCTTTTTATTGTACTGTTTGTTAAAACCCAGTGATGAATTTGATATGCCGGGATATGAAGAAACAGAGCGCAATCTAAAACGCGTTGTTGTCTCTGGTCGACGTAAAGGGTTAATGCTAGAAAAAAATGGTGTGGAAATCGGCCTAAGAGAGTGGGGCAATGAAATGCTCGATGAGATGGCGGAGATTGCAAGCTTATTGGATAAAGCGAATCAGACTCAGGTTTACACTCAAGCGTTAGCGAAGGAAAAACAAGCGGTTAACGATGCTTCATTAACACTTTCTGGGCAAATTGTTGAGCGTTTATTTGCGACCGGCGAGACCTTGGATAATGGTAAATTTGGGTTAACGTTAGCTGATCAATATCGACAGAACTTCCTTAAATCAAATTATCAGATTTTAAATGAGGCTTTCTTTAAGCAGCAGGCAGAACTGTCGTTGAAGCAGCAAGCTTTGGTTGAATCAGAAGATAAAGTAGATTTTGATACCTTTATGCATCAAAAATTTGGCGTTTAACCGTGTTTGCTTCCAAAAAAAATGCCCAGTAAAAACTGGGCATAAACGGATTTCCAGGGAAACACATAAATAGAACACACGATCATATGACTAGCCCAATGACCCGAAAGTTCCCCATTTTTTTAAAAAAATTAAAAATGGTTGTTTTTCCAGCCATTCTCATGACGACACTTTCCGGTTGTGCGACAGCCCCACCTAAAAATGCACACAATATTTGTGAAGTCTTTTTCGAGAAACGTGATTGGTACGATGCCGCTTCTGACATGAAAGCACAGTGGGGCGTTCCCATTCATGTACCCATGGCGATGATGTATCAGGAAAGTTCATTTCGGGACGATGCACAACCACCTCGTGACTACATTTTTTTCGGTTTAATCCCTTGGGGAAGAGTCAGTTCTGCATACGGTTATTCGCAAGCAAAAACGCTAACGTGGGATGATTATATTCGAGAGAGTGGAAACTCTGGTGCAGATAGAGATGATTTTGATGATGCCATTGACTTTATGGGATGGTTTATCGCGAAAACCTATAAAATTAATGGCGTTTCCAAGTGGGATGCGTACGCACAATACCTGAATTATCACGAAGGTTGGGGTGGTTATAAACGTCGAACTTATAATCGCAAGCCGTGGTTGAAAAAAGTCGCTAAAAAAGTGAAAAACCGCGCTTATATGTACAGTAAACAGTTAAAAGGTTGTCAGGAAGATTTGGATAGCAGTTGGATTTGGCGATTGCTTTTCGGTTAAGTGATTAGCGTAAAAATTCAGGAATACAGTCCAACAACACCAATAATGCGCCATCCCCACCAAACTCTAATGGTGCATTATGAAAACCCAGTACAAATGGATGTTGCACTAACCAGCTTGGTATAGCGCGTTTTAATACCTTACTGCCAATACCATGCACAATACACACGCAGAATATGTGGCGCTTCTCCGCACGTTGTAACAATGCCGCAATTTCTAATTTTGCATCTTGTCGATTGAAACCGTGTAAATCTAAGATAAGTTCAGGGGGGTACTCTCCGCGTCTTAAGCGTTTAATGTCGCCTGAAAACTCCTTTGAGCGAACCCATTTTATCGGACCTGTTTCCGGGAAGTGAGCTTCAAATCCATCAGAAAATTCGAATGCCGCTGCCGCTTGTTTACGTAAGCGTAATTCAGCCGCATTTTTTTGATTAATTGCTGGTTTTTTCTTGCTGCGAGAAGCCTCAAACGGTATTTTGTCTTGCTCTAACGCCTTGACACCCGAAATGGCCTCGCGGAAAAGTTGACTATCTTCTTCGTTCAATGCTGTTTTCTTTTTCACAGTATTCTTTACCGGCTTTTTGAATGCTTTGAATAACAATACGACATTTCATCATGCCGTGCGGGGGCATTATTCCTATCCTGCACGCGCAAATCAATGAAAACAGGTCACAATATAAGGTCAGGGCAATTTAACAGAAGCATAAAGCCGCAGATAAACACAATTAATTCCAAGCTGGATAGAGGTAAAAACGTGGAGCACGTAGAAATTGATGAGGCTGTTGAGCAACTACACACCATATTAGATGTCGTGCGTTGGAGTGTTAGCCGTTTTAATGAGGCTGGCTTATTTTTCGGACACGGTACTGACAATGCGTGGGATGAAGCGGTAAGTTTGGTGTTACAGTGCTTATATCTGCCTCAAGAGGTGAGTGATCAGCTATTTCAAGCCCGGTTAACCACAGAGGAAAAGCAACACATACTTTCGTTAGTTAACCGTCGTATTCATGAGCGTATTCCCGTTGCCTATTTAACTCAACAGGCTTGGTTCTGCGACCTTCCTTTTTATGTTGACGAGCGCGTTTTAGTGCCTCGTTCACCGCTTGCTGAGTTGATACAGGCTAAGTTTGATGGCTTCTTAAACAATGAGCCTCAGCATATCCTAGATTTATGTACAGGCAGTGCTTGTATCGCTATTGCCTGTGCTTATGCTTTCCCTGAAGCACAAGTAGATGCCGTGGATATTAGTTTAGATGCGTTAGAAGTGGCCTCTATCAACATTGAGGAACATGATTTACTTGAGCGAGTGTTCCCAATAAATTCAGATGTGTATTCGGCACTCAATGAACAAAAGTACGATTTGATTGTGACAAACCCTCCTTATGTGGATGCGGAAGATATTGCTGATATGCCTGAGGAGTTTCATATTGAACCAGAAATTGGTTTAGCGGCGGGAGAGGATGGTTTAGATATAGTTCACACCATTTTGCAGCAGGCTCCGCAACATTTGAATAAAGGAGCTTGGATTATTGTTGAAGTTGGGAACAGCTTAGTGCATGTACAACAGCAATACCCTGACCTTGATCTCAAATGGATTGAGTTTAAAAATGGTGGAGATGGTGTGTTTGCTGTTCAAAAAGAAACACTGGAAGCTTATTTCGGTAGCGAATAAAGTCAGTTTTGCCCATAAACTTTTGTCAGTGGGCTAGAAAGTCAACTGGTCACTCAAGAATTACAATCGGAAAACAAAGATGTCTGGGAATACCTTCGGAAAATTATTTACATTAACCAGTTTTGGTGAAAGTCACGGAGTGGCAATTGGTGGCGTGGTAGATGGGTGTCCGCCGGGGCTTGCTATTTCTGAGGAAGATATTCAAATAGACTTGGATCGCCGCAAACCGGGAACATCTCGTTATACCACGCAGCGCAGAGAAGACGATGCTATTCAAATTCTTTCTGGTGTCTTTGAAGGAAAAACAACGGGTACACCCATTGGTCTACTGATCCAAAATACTGATCAACGCTCAAAAGACTATTCCAAAATTAAAGATATTTTTCGTCCCAGCCACGCTGACTATACCTACATGCAAAAGTATGGTGTGCGAGATTATCGTGGCGGCGGCAGAGCATCCGCACGGGAAACTGCCGTACGTGTAGCCGCAGGGGCCATTGCTAAAAAGTATTTAAAAGATGTTTGTGGCATTGAAGTTTACGGGTATTTGTCGCAGCTTGGACCGGTAAAGATGCAACAAGTTGATCGTAATATCATCAACGATAATGCATTTTTCTGCGCCGATGCCAGCAAGTTAGACGAACTTGACCAATACATGCGTGAACTGAAAAAAGAAGGGGATTCGGTAGGGGCAAAAGTGACGGTTGTGGCGACCAACATGCCCGTTGGTTTAGGTGAACCGGTTTTTGATCGTCTGGACGCCGATTTAGCCCATGCAATGATGGGGATTAACGCTGTGAAGGGCGTAGAAGTGGGCGACGGTTTTGGTGTCGTTACACAAAAAGGCAGTGAACACCGCGATTTACTGACTCCTGAAGGTTTTTCATCAAACAACTCTGGCGGCGTGTTAGGGGGAATTAGCTCGGGGCAAGACTTACGTGTTAATTTGGCACTAAAACCAACGCCAAGCATCAGCGTGCCGGGTGAAACCATTAATGTCCGTGGTGAATCTGAAGAAGTCATTACCAAAGGGCGGCACGACCCTTGCGTTGGCATTCGTGCTGTGCCGATTGCAGAAGCAATGTTGGCTCTAGTGGTGATGGATCATCTGCTACGCCACCGTGGTCAAAATGCGAACGTTGTTTCTGAAACACCGATGATTCCTAGTCAAAAATAACCTAATGGTAAAGTTAATAATGAACAGTGCTTACTTTTCATGCGGTTGAATATCGTTTTTCTTTGCTTGACCTACCTTTTTTATTTCGGACATATGGGCGTAATAGCCCCTTATCTTGGTGTGTTTTTGGATGGACGGGGGCTGAGTTCTGGCGATATAGGTTCTTTAGTCGCTATCATCACAATCGCGCGGCTTATTGCCCCTAATCTATGGGCGGCCTTTGCCGACAAATCCGGTAAAAGCCTTGTCATTATTCGAGTTGGTGCCATGTGCGCCTTTGTTAGCTTTCTTAGTTTGTTTTGGGCTACAGGCTATGTTGGTATTGCCTTGGCATTGGCGATTAGCGTCGGATTTTGGACGTCTATTGTTCCGCAATTAGAGCAAATTACCTTAAAAGCTATTCAGGGTGACTCCGCCTATTACAGCCGTATTCGCATGTGGGGAAGCATCGGCTTTATTCTGATGTCGGTTGTTTGTGGCTGGTTAATGGATTATTACGGCTCGGAAGTTACCTTGTTATGTAGCGCTGCCATGTTATTGTCGCTATGTGTGGCTACCTTTTTGATAAAGGGCGAAGCCTCGATACAGCATCAACTAAATACCGCCTCAATTAAAAATAAAGTGTTAAGTCGGCCTTTTTTGGTCTTTATCGCTGTGATGATGATGTTACAGATGAGCTTTGGCGCGTATTACAGCTTTTTTGCGTTGTACATGCGGGATCTCGGCTTCGATGGTAGAGAAACGGGGTGGCTGGTGTCGTTGGGCGTGGTAGCGGAAGTTGTCATTTTCGTTTGGGCGGGGAAAATCACTCAAGCAATTGGTATTCAACGCTGCCTAGTCATATGCTTAATCATGACAGCGTTGCGTTGGGGGATTTTAGCCGTTGCACCACAAGTATTAGTGCTGTTGCTGGTAAGTCAGAGCATTCATGCTTTTAGTTTTGCTTTGGCGCACACCGCTGCAATCAAGTTTGTGCATGAGCACTTTGGAGAACGGTTCCAAAGTCGAGGGCAAGCGCTTTACGTGAGTATTAGTTTCGGTTTTGGTGGCGCTGTTGGTAGTTTTATTGCTGGGCAATATTGGCAGCAGGGAGCAGGTGCTCAAACCGCGTGGCTTATCTCTGTTGCTATGGCAGCAGTCGGTGCATTTATCGCATTGTGGCTCCCCGTAAAACACCCATTAACGCGCTAACGGCGATAAAATCAACTCACTTTTGCCTTGGTCAATCTCAAATCGAAAGGCGCGCAAAAAGTTCATTCCTAGTAAACCATCAGCGCTAAAGTGCTCCAGCGGCATGACCACAATTGCAATATTTTTTACGTAAAAGTCGCCTACTGAAAGCTGATTAAACTGATACACAGGGGATTGCACTAAGCCATTAGCGGTACTGATATTGTAGTTACCTATGAATTCAGGTTTTACATCGCTTGGCAGTGCGTCGAAGACTTGTTGACTCACAACCGTGGTTGAAGCTCCGGTATCAATCATTAAATGGGCGTTAAAACGTTCGTTGAGCAAAGCATTGACAATGTAATGGGAATTGACTTTTTTCAGTGCTACAGCCGATGGATGAGATGCGATTTCAGGTTCATCATGGGGATTGTTTTGTGTTTTTTCCTGAGATAAAGACGATTGAAATTCTCGTAGCGCGATAACCCTCTCATGATCTTTTGGTAAATAAATTAATACTCCTTCCATTAAATCAAACGCTCGTTGCATGGCATAGGCGTGCGCTAAATCCAGCATCATATTGGTGTCATTAGGAGCCATGTTTAATAGCGACTCCAACATAATGGCGAGAATGTCCCACGCTTCAAGTCGCTTGAGTTTATCGGTTCTATCGCGGTAGATATCTGCAATACGCTGTGTAATGAGCCCTTTTAAATCTGCACGCATGGGAGAGCGTTTTAAGTGATATAAGTCTAATAGGGTTTCGGTACTGGCATTTTTCAAGTGAGCAAATTCAATCTCTAAGTACAGAAAATACGGGTCGTATGGATAAGCTTTTAAGAATTCTTCAACAAAAACATTATCTTTTTGTGTGGCTGTATGCTGATACAAATGCGTTTTAATTTCTTCAAACCATTGATTTTTCGTTACCTCTAACATCTCCGGTAAGGTGTTCTCGATAAGTGACAAATTGAGAAGCGCATTGTCGGCATCTCGCTGATTAAAAGCATAGTTTGCGGCAATTACCAGCGGGTGTGGTTGTCTCTCTGGTTTTACTTTGATGGCATTCTTATCGGTATTTTTGGATGCGCTTAGCTGCGCTTTGAGGAGTTCCAATTCTGCGTAGAGGTAACTATTTACCGCAGCAGACAAAGCCAAAAGAGCCGATAAAGCTAGAAGAAGTATACGCAAGGTTTAGTAACCTGTTTTCGCAGAAGTTGAGTTAACTTTTAACTCAACTTATCGGTAAACTCAACTTTATATGGAAAATATTTGACCATTTTGTTGCTGTTTTCAGTCTACGGACTCATTTCTTTTTCTGTACTTTATAATGGCGGAAGTACATCTTCCCCACGAAATAATGCTTCAGAAATGCGGCGTTCTTCGGTGATAATCGGCACCATGAAGTCTTCCACTTTGCCAAGCTTTTTAAAGGCACTAAAGCCATCTTCCAAAAACTGTTGGAGCGATTCAACTCCTATGGTTTTAGCGGGTGTTCTTGCCATTTTTAAAATGCTGGAGATTCCCGGAATTTTAACGACTTTAGCCAAATCTGCGCCGAGCTTTTCAATATAATCAAGTTGAAGAGCACGTTCTCGAGGGTTATTACAGGCTTTGTAGGCTTGGGCATAAGCCGCAGCGTTTAGCGTACCTTTCTGACTTGGAATGATACCGAGCAGTGAGCCGAGCTGATCAAGTAGCGCTAAATCTAAATCTTGCGATAAGGTATTTAAATGTATGGCAACTTCTAAAGAGTGAAAGGCACGTTCAGGAAGCCACTTTTCCATCTTTGGAACCACTTTTGCAATATCCGCATCGCGTTCCGTAAAGTCCTTTGGTCCGTACAATTCATTGATGAAAAACGTGATTGCAGGCTGAAAGCGTTCGACTTCCCATAAATGATAATGGCTGGCAAGCAAGCGATCGCATTGCCATTCTTTTAGCGCGGCCAGAGCTGGTAATTTACCGGATGCCTCGGCGTCTTTATAAACTTGCGTGGCATGCTCAATATGTTCAATAACAAGGTTTGCAGATTGGCTCATTGTCAGGCCACCTCTATTCGTCGTAGTCGTCAGGTTATTTGGGGGTTATCAGTAAATCTTCCAAGCCCATTTTATCAGGACGGAATTGATTTACCTTATCATCTTCTGGATAACCAATGGCCATTCCACACACCAGCTTAAACTCAGATGGAATCGAAAAGTGCTTATCCAACGGGCCGCGCCAAATACCAAGCGCGCCTTCGGCACACGTGCCCAAGCCTTTATTTTTTGCACCAAGCATTAACGATTGCATGAAGATTCCTAAATCAACAAGCGCTGTGTGTGTCATGCGTGGATCGACAAAGAAAAACAATGCTACCGGAGCCCCGAAAAATGAAAAGTTCTTTTCCATGTTAGCGGCACGCGCTTTGTAATCATCCCGAGCAATGCCAATGGTTTGGTATAAGCCTTTGCCAGTCGCAACGCGTCGCGCCTGATAAATGCCTGGATACTTGCCTAAGATGGGCTTGTAATCGCTGTCTGGCATGGAGTCATCGGTTATAAAGGAGAGCAACTTGAGTGGCAGAGGCTTGCGCATGATTGCATTTGAACGGCGATATTTGTCGGTGAGTTCAGCACCGATTTGCTTGGCGGTATCGCCTCTTGCTATGGCAACTTTGAACGGTTGTGAATTTGAACTGCTAGGCGATTCCAGCGCCTCGTTGAGCAGGGTTGAAAGCAATTCCTCTGGAATGTCGTCAGATTTAAAAGCACGAATGCTGCGGCGTGACTGCATTAACTCACTAAATTCCATATACTTATTACCCTTATTTTCTGGTAAGACCATTGAACTAAAGCAGGATTCTTCTACGTCTATGCGTTGAAGTCAATCCTGTAGCGAGTAACAAAAGTATTCGATAGAGCTGTACAGTAATCAGTAGAAGACTTGAGCGAAAGTGGTATTTCTTTGACAGAGTGGTTAAGATGCGCCGCTATCAAACGGCGTCAAAACGCCATGGTAAAAAGCAACTCATACACGGCAAGTTTACGGTCATATATGTCTAGTCAACACAGCTATCAAACATTAATTCGCCTTTTCAATTCTACTTTTTATGCTAACTACAACACGCGTTTAGTTAAAGGTGAAGATGAACCGGTTTATTTGCCTGCTGATGCTAATTGTGATCATCACCGCATCATTTTCGCTCATGGTTTTTTTGCCAGTGCGTTGCATGAAACGGCGCATTGGCTGGTTGCCGGTGCCAAAAGGCGAGAGTTAGAAGATTTTGGTTACTGGTATTGCCCAGACGGGCGCAATGTTCAACAACAAGCCGAATTTGAATCGGTTGAAGTAAAACCACAAGCGATAGAATGGATGCTCAGTGTTGCCGCTAATTTTCCGTTTCAAGTCAGCGTGGATAATTTAAGCGGTGCTGGCAGTGATCGGTTTGCCTTTCAAGCGCGAGTGCAGCAGCAGGTTTTCCGCTATTTAGAAAATGGCATTCCAGCGCGAACCCAGCGCTTTATTGATGCACTTCGCATGGAGTACCAAACGCCGGAATTAAATAAAACAATGTTTGCTTGGCGTCCTTCGGAGATTGAATGTGTTTAAACTTGGTTTAGTGGTTAATCCGTTTGCTGGTATTGGTGGTGCTTTGGCTCTTAAAGGAAGTGATGGTACTGAAACGCGTGAAAAAGCAATGGCAATGGGGGCAGAGCAACGTGCATTAAGCCGGACTCACATTGCATTAGAAGTGTTAATTCCCTTACAACCCAAGCTTTGTATTTACACTGCTGAGGGTGATATGGGGGCATCAATATCACGCGAAATGGGCTTCGATACAAAAGTGGTTTACACCTGTCCCAATTTACAAACAGAGTCAGAGGATACAGAAAATACCGTTGCCGCCCTTATTCAAGCCAATGTCGATGTTATTTTATTTGCAGGTGGTGATGGTACAGCGAGAAATGTGAGTCATATTGCTGGTGATACTGTGCCGGTTTTAGGCATACCTGCTGGCTGTAAAATCCATTCGGGTGTTTATGCGGTAACGCCTCAAGCGGCGGGGCGTGTTGTTGCTTTAATGCTACAAGGGCAGGTTGTGACAGTACACGATGCAGACGTTATGGATATAGACGAAAACGCCTTTCGAGCAGGTACGGTAAAGGCCAGAAAGTACGGCGAAATGCGTGTTCCCGATGCGGTGCAATATGTACAAGCAGTCAAAGTAGGCGGGAAAGAATCCGAAGAATTGGTTTTGATGGATTTAGCTGCTCATGTTATTGAAGATATGGAGGACAGTGATCTTTATGTCATGGGCTCAGGCTCTACGGTCGCCGCTATCATGGATGAAATGGGATTAAACAACACATTGCTAGGTGTTGATGTCGTTCAAGGACACACACTTGTTGCATCAGACGTTACCGCGCAAACGCTATTGGATTTGTTGCAAGCCCACCATAAACAGTATCCCGAAGCAGCGCGTAAACTGGTTATTACCTTAATTGGTGGTCAAGGACATGTCTTTGGACGAGGAAATCAACAACTTAGTCCTGAAGTAATTCGTTTTATTGGCAAAGACAACATTATTCTGGTGGCGACGAAAACCAAGCTTAGTGAATTAAACGGGCGACCACTGATAGCGGATACCGGTGACGTTGAATTGGATCAGGCATTAGCTGGGTTTATGCCGGTTGTTACCGGGTATCATGACCAAGTGCTTTATCGTTTGGGTTGGCAAAGTGAAGGCGGTGAATAGCGTTCCATATTAGGCGCATCAATATAAATACAACAGGAGGAGCTAGCATGTTATCGGAAACTCATTTTCTTGATGCGATCGATCGATTACAGATGATGTTTGATGATGTTGTCGATTCTGGCAACGATCAAGAATTGTTTATAGCCGGCTATTTAAACGGACATTTTTCGTTGATAGCGAGCCAGTGCATTAATGCAAAAGCTTTTACCCTTGCAGCGCTCGATGAAAAGCTGCAACAAAGTTTAGATACAGCATTTGATAATAATGAACTAGAAATTGAGGATCAGACGCAGGTTAGAGCGTTTTGGTCCGAATGTTTGTCATCATTGTAATTTTCTGGCACAATATTTGCATATATTCAAACAATGGCGAAGGGGGAGTTTCGGTATTCCCGAACGACCTGTACTTGTTTTGAGCGCGATGGTTTGAATATGAAAAGAACAGACAAAATACATTTCCGGTGGTTAGTGGGCGTAATAGTGCTGGCGTTAACGTTAAGTGCTTGCGCAAAAGGTGTAACTCGTCACACCAATACTCTGAAAAGCACCCCGCCTCCTTTGGGTAATATTGAATATCACACCTCGGTGTTGGCTGATGAGTTGTTTGCAAATTTTCGGCATACCTCTGATCGTCAACAATATCGCTTTGCCGTAGCAGGTTTTGTGCCTGTGAAGTCATTACAACATCAGGTTAATAGTCAACATCCATTAATGTTATTAGGGCATCAGTTGGAGCAAGGCTTGATGACAGAAGCTTCTCGTCGCGGATTTATTCCTCAAGACTACAAAATTACAAACGATATTATTATTGAGAAGACGGCTGATAGAGTTTTAAGTCGAGATACACAGCATCTGAAAAAAGCAGGTCTAGGTATCGACTTTTATGTTACGGGAACCATTACGGAACAGAAAAATGGAGCCATTGTGAATGCCAGAGTCATTCATGTGAAAACGAAAGATGTGGTAGCGGCTGCAACTAAGTTTTTCCCAGACACTCTTTTCTGGGATAAAGAAATGGTTACTACCCGTGATGGCATGATTTACCGTACAAGCGCGAAATAATCTGGAGCGAACCAAAATGAATAAGGCAAAACAACTCAGTGCATTGATTGCAGCTAGCTATTTAACAGGTTGCGCGAATTTGTCAGATTGGAATTCGGCTTGGTATGAAACGCAAGAGCATATTTCTGAAGAATCAGTTCAAGGAATGCGAGTTGCTAATATACGTGAAGCTCAATCGATGCAGCAGTCGCAATCCATGTCCCTGAATAAGAAAACCGTGAATAACCAGCCTCATGTCGATAATTTTGGCGCTATGCTTCATGAACCAATGTATTCCACTGGGGAAGGGCTTCATCGAGGGCAACCATTAACTAAACATGTGGGTGATTATGTGCAAAATATGGCACAAGACTTAATCTCCAATATGGAATATCTTACCGATAAAACACCCGTGGGTGTCACGCATTTTGCCTTGATAGACAGTGACTTACAAAAAACCAATCTACTTGGATACCAACTCTCTGAGTCTTTCATGCATGAGCTACACAAGTTCCGTATTCCCGTCATTGATTTTAAAGCGACAAATTATATTCGTGTAACGCCAACTGGTGATTTCTTGCTATCGCGTGATTTTCTTGAGTTAAAAGAAAAAGTAGAAATTGAATACATTTTAACGGGAACCATGACCAAGCATCAGGGCGGGTATTTAGTGAATGCACGAATTCTTGGTCTTGAATCGAAAGCCGTGGTAGCCAGTGCTCAAATGATGATTCCGTTTTACATTGTGGATGCGTTGTTGCCCACCAGTGATGGTATGACCGATGGCGTCAAATTGATGCAAGGTGAATAGTATGAAACGCTCGCTATATCTGCTTTTATCAAGTGTGTTACTGCACGGGTGTGCGACCAACCTAATTACGATGCAACAACAACAGGCGATGCAATCCGCTATCACCATGCCTAAACCGATTCGCCACAAAGCGACGTCGCGTGTGGAGCCCAAAGTGGCGTTACACGAAAACATCAAACCCGTGCTTATCCCGCCCCCCAATAGTTATAAGCCAAAATACAGCCATAAAACCGTTGATGATTATGCCGAGCAAATTACGATGCAATTGATGCAACAAGCACGTTATTTGAATGCCGGCAGCCGTATTGGTGTGGCGAGCTTCGTTGCATTTGATCGCACTTTGCAAAGCACTGACGCACTCGGCAACCAACTCGCAGAAAGCTTTATCAAAGAGATTCAAGCTTATGGCCTGCCGGTTGTGGATTTTAAGATGATGAATGGCATTGAAGTTCGGCGCGATGGCGATATTGTATTCAGTCGTAAAACTCGTGACTTATCCAAGGTTGAAGTTGATTACGTATTGTCGGGAACCATGCATAAAAATGAAAAAGGGGTGCGTGTGAATGCGCGCATTGTTTCGTTAGATAAAAAAACAGTGGTGGCGACAGCGCGGGGGTTTATTCCCCATTTTGTTGTGAATGAAGTGATCCCAAGTCATGTTTGGATGTCGACGCCTTAGATTTCCCGACGAATGAGTTGCCGAATTAGAAAACGGTTTGGTGACAAAGCATTTAATTGAGCTTGTGACAGCGGCAAAGGTTTGCCGCTTATCTGGCAAGCTAATGCCTCTGCAAGTAGTGGCGCTGTGCAGAGTCCTCTTGAACCTAGTCCTGTTAACACAAACACATTATCGATATTAGTTGGATGCGCGTACTTATGGTTAGCGTAGGTTTTGTATATTTCTTTGTATTGTGCTTGTTGTTTTTCAAGATCTGGAAGCTGCCCCATTAATGGTAAGCGATCGGGTGAAGCGCATCGAATAGAAGCTCTACCAGTTTGTTTGCCAACGAGGTTCTCCACCCAAGGCATATTGGGAAGCGCGTGTTTTAGATTGTGTAAGTTTGCGGCTTCCTCGCTTACTCGATAATCCGTTGTTTCGTCATCTTTTCCAAAGGTCGCGCCCAGAGCATGCGTGTTGTTTAATGCCGGGGTAAGGTAGCCTTTATGGCACAAAACGGTTCTCAGATTGGCCAGTTCTCCTTGTGAGCTCATTGTTTCGACTTGGCCTCTGACCGATTGCAATGGCAGTCCATTTAAGGTTGGAAAATGCCTTGAATGATGACCTAGTGCTAGCACTACTGCATCGGTTTCCAAGGACGGTGCTCCCTGCGCCGATAAACACCATTTGTTCGCTTTGTTTTGGGAAAGATCCCGTTGCATGTCAGTAATTTTAGTACCCAATACTAATTCAAAATTAGCGTAGGCATAACACGCTTTCGATAATGCCTGAACTAAGGAATATGGGTTTATCCAACCACCCTCAGGGATGAACAAGCCTCCAAATGGTAGCTCAACATTCGCTATGTTCTTCGCTTGTTGTTGAGAAACTGAATCAACAAGTGTTTGAGGCCAATTCTGCTTTTCTACTAGGTGAGCATGACGTGCAGCTTGTTTATCATTAAAAGCAAGAAGTAGCACGCCGCAGGTATCGTGTTCGAAATGAAACCCTTGCTGCATCAATGTGCGGTAGTGACGCTT
This sequence comes from Alteromonas sp. a30, assembly GCF_026788005.1. GTDB lineage: Bacteria > Pseudomonadota > Gammaproteobacteria > Enterobacterales > Alteromonadaceae > Paraneptunicella. The sequence goes on along the minus strand of NZ_JABEPE010000015.1, from coordinate 9,701 downwards.
TGCGTACAAAAAGGCAAGGGCATAGATTTGGCTTGCTAGGGTAAAATCAATATTGAGGTTAGGGTAAAACCCGCCTTGCTGATTGCCTGACGCTCCGTTAGCGAGAGTTGGAGCCCCTTCGTAGAGGCTTACCGCATAACCGTGTTTGAGTAAAGCATGAGCTGTATTTAAACCCGCGAGACCGCCACCAATCACGGTAATATGACGCGTTTTTTGGCACACCGAACTACGATGCCAATATCTGGGCTCTGATTCGCGGCTCAATCGCGATGCATCGAAAGCGCCATGATTGGTGAAAGTGCCACGGAGCATGTCACGCTTCTTACCGAAACCTTTAACTTTTTCAATGTGAAAGCCCACATCTTGCAACCCTCTTTTTACGATACCTGCTGCGGTAAATGTGGCGAATGTGCCGTTAGGTGCGGTTAATTGAGCAATATATTGAAACAATTTTTCTTGCCACATATCGGGATTTTTGCTCGGAGCAAATCCGTCAAGAAACCATGCGTCTATACTTTGATTCGTCGTATTCGAAAACGTGGGCAGGAGTGTGTTTACATCGCCTAACCAAAGATCCAAATAAATCTCACAATGTGGAGCGTGGGTAAAGCTGAGTCGGTGGCAGCCGGCAATAGGAAGAGGATATTGGGCGAGTAGTTGTTTAGCTTCTTCCTTCAAAGAGGGCCATGCTTGTAAGGCGAGGGTTAAATCCTGCGCTGTGATTGGATATTTTTCAAAACTGATAAAATAGAGCTGACGTAGCGGATGGTCTGGGTTTTCATGCCTAAACTGAGTAAAAAGTTGAAGGGTTAACAGGAAGTTCAGTCCGGTGCCAAAACCTGTTTCAGCAATAACAAAGTGGTGTTGTTTACAAGTTTGCCAACGCTGTAATAAATGATTATTGTCAATAAAGACATAGCGTGTTTCTAATAATCCGTTGTCATTAGAAAAGTACACATCGTCAAACTGAGACGATACTGGGGTTCCAGTCTCATTGAATAAAATGTCAGCGGTATGAATCGGCACAAGTAAAACCCTTCTTTACTAGGAGCGCGCATATTACTGAAAGTGTCGGCGTTCGTCATGAATTTGCAATAAAAAAGCAGACCACTTTATTGTTTTATGGCGCTACAATGACGCTAACTTTTTATTAAAAGGTCAGAAAAATGAGAAGAGCTGTAATTACGGGGCTGGGTATTGTTTCCAGCATAGGTAACAACAAACAAGAAGTGCTTTCGTCTCTACGAGAGGGAAAATCGGGCATTACGCGCTCAGAGCAATTTGAGGAATTCAAGTTGCGTAGTTTGGTTTGGGGTGACGTAAATGTTGATACAAAAGCATTAATTGACCGTAAAGCACTTCGTTTCATGGGCGATGCATCAGCATATGCGTATATAGCGATGCAGCAAGCTATTGAAGATAGTGGTTTGTCTGATGGTGACGTCTCAAACCCTCGTACCGGTTTAGTTGCCGGGTCGGGAGGTGCATCGTCGCATTGGCAGGTTGAAGCTGCGGATATTTTGCGAAATCGAGGCGTCAGAAAGGTCGGGCCTTATATGGTTCCACGTACGATGAGCAGTACCGTTTCTGCTTGTTTGGCAACGCCATTTAAAATTAAAGGCATTAACTACTCTATGAGTTCTGCCTGTGCCACCAGTGCTCACTGTATCGGTCATGCCTTAGAGCAAATTCAATTAGGCAAACAAGATGTTGTGTTCGCAGGTGGTGGTGAAGAAGTTCATTGGACGCTGGCGATGGAATTTGACGCAATGGGGGCGTTGTCTACCGGCTTTAACGATACGCCTGCATTGGCTTCTCGTACTTATGATGCAAACCGCGATGGTTTTGTAATTTCCGGTGGCGGCGGCATGGTTGTCGTTGAAGAGCTTGAACATGCACTCGCTCGTGGAGCAAAAATCTATGCGGAAATCGTAGGCTATGGTGCAACTTCAGATGGTTACGATATGGTTGCGCCATCAGGAGAAGGCGCTATGCGCTGTATGCAACAAGCCTTGCAAGGCGTAGATGCACCTGTTCAATATTTGAATACGCATGGTACATCCACCCCTGTTGGTGACTTAAAAGAGCTATCAGCGATAAAAGAAGTGTTTGGTAATAACGGCCCGGCTATTTCTGCTACTAAAGCTATGACGGGGCATGCATTAGGTGCAGCCGGAGTTAATGAAGCAATTTACAGCATTTTGATGATGGAGAATGACTTTATTGCACCATCAATCAATATTGACGAACTGGACGCCGAAGCAGAAGGGTTGGATATTGTCACTCAAGCTCGTGATGTGAAGTTGGATACGGTAATGTCGAATAGCTTCGGGTTTGGTGGAACTAATGCCACGTTAGTGCTCCAACGTTATCGTTAATAAACGATTCTCGTTACCCCAAAGTAAACATTAGAACGGAAAACGCTGTCATTATTAGGCAGCGTTTTTTTGTGTTTAAAAACCCACGTAATCTATTGCTTCATATATCTTTTTCAATCACAAAAGCATCGCCAATAGCCTGATGGTAGGCGCTGGGTTTTGCTATTTGTTGAACTTTAAGGTTGTGACGGAGTTTAGATTGTAATAATCCATCAAATCTACGTGTGTCTGTGATACTTGGATCGAGCCAAGCATCCAGCCAGTCGCCTTCTTGAGGCAACATTAAGGGGATGGATTTAGAATGAATGTTGGCGAATTTAGGATGCGGGGGCAGCGTGATAACCGAGCAGGAAAATGTGGCTTCACCCGTTGTTGGATTTATCCATTCTTTGTAAAGCCCCCCAAATGCAATGGCTTCGTCAATGGCCTCTAAATCGTGACAGTGAATACGTCGCTTGTTGTTAAATTCGGATTCACCAAACCCTTTTGCCGGTATAACGCAACGACTCTCTCTGTAAGGAGTATAGCCTGCGCTTCTTGGGGTATTGAGTTTGTCATAACGAGTGTTAAATGAGGTATATTTAGAGGGCCGAAATCCTGTTTCCGATGTTTCTAAAAGTAACCACCAAATTGCATCATCTAATGAGCGGCCTTGTGTTGTTTCGCGGATAATAGAAACGGGACTGGCAGCGCCAATATATCGAGTGAAAATAGGCGGTTCCGACCAGATGTTAATGTCCAACATTTCACATAATGCCCGAACCGCTGGATCATCACTCACGTTCAATCGACCACACATAGTGTAAATTCTCCATACTTCTTGGAAGTCCAAAAATTTATCATAGATAGAGATGATTAAAAGCAGCTATTTGTATCGAAAAATATCGATATGCAAATTGTGAATATTTGGTGAATACGTATGCAAAAAGTTTAAAAAAATGTAAATCAAGGGGAGTATTAGTGCCAAATTTATTTCTAGAGTCAAACGGTTGCGCGGTGGTTAATGGGATGACGGCTTTTTGTGCTTACGTTTGATAGTGAACAATCACGCTTACGCGAGGAATAGAAGAATGTCATTAAAATCAAAATTAAAGGCCGTTGCTGTAGGGGTTACAGCCTCTTTCGCTGTTGTTAGTACCAGTAGTAGTGCTGATGTAATCTTACATGCCTTCAACTGGACATATGACGAAGTTGCATCGAAAGCATCAGAAATTGCCAATCTTGGCTATAAAAAAGTGCTTGTCTCGCCAGCCTACAAATCAACAGGGAGTCAATGGTGGGCGAGGTATCAACCACAAGACTATCGAGTTATTGATAACCCCCTTGGCGATACTAACGACTTTAAAGCGATGATTAACGCATTAAAGGCCAGAGGCGTTGATGTTTACGCTGATATTGTCTTTAACCACATGGCCAATGAGTCTGCTATCCGTTCTGATTTAAATTATCCGGGAAGTAATGTGTTGTCGCAGTATTCGAGCAGCTCAAGTTACTACAACTCCATTACGATGTTTGGCAATATTTCTAATAACTTGTTTGGTTCTGGGGATTTTCACGCGCCGGGTTGCATCTCTAATTATAGTGATCCAGGAGAGGTGCAATACTATCGTTTATGTGGTGGCAATGGTGATCCAGGTTTGCCTGATTTAGACCCAAATAATTGGGTGGTTCAGCAACAAAAATCCTATTTACAGGCATTAAAGTCTTACGGTGTTAAAGGATTTCGGGTTGATGCAGCAAAACATATGACGAATTACCATATTAATGCCGTGTTTGATTCCAACATTAAAAACGGAGTGCATGTATTTGGTGAAATCATTACCTCTGGTGGGGCTGGGACCAATGAATACGATGCCTTTTTGGCCCCATATTTAAATAACACGGGTCATGCGGCCTACGATTTCCCGTTATTTGAGCAAATCAGACAAGCTTTTTCGTTTGGTGGCTCTATGAATCGCCTTGTTGATCCCATCGCTTATGGGCAAGCATTACCGCCAAGCAAGGCAATTACGTTTAGCGTTACCCACGATATTCCTCTCAATGACGGTTTCCGTTATCAGATCCTTGATGCGACTGACGAAACGCTTGCCAATGCGTATATCTTGGGAAGAGATGGCGGGACGCCATTGATGTACTCTGATCATAACGAAAGCGGTGATAACCGTTGGAATAATTTGTATAAGCGTAGCGATATTACGAATATGATCCGTTTCCACAACGCAACTCAAGGGCGTAGCATGGAAGTTGTGGCATATAACGATTGCTACATTTTGTTCCAACGCGAGCATGTTGGGATGGTGGGTATTAACAAGTGTGGAAGTGGTCAAAATGTGTCGGTTGATGCAGACGCGGAAGGGTTATACTGGTACAGGAATTACACAGATACACTATCCGGTAACACTCAATACATAACGTCTAAGTTTCATAATTTCCATATTCCAGCGAGAAGTGCACGTATGTGGCTCTTACAATAGTTAAAATCTCGCGTTAACCTTTTAGGCTCCTGTCGTCTGGCAGGAGCAAATTTCCTGTATAAATTGACTTTTTCCCCCCTGTAATTTGTGGCATCCTTCGGTGCTATCTTATTAAATGTGCTGTAACGCAGTACCCAGTTTAGTTCCTGTCCAGTAATGAAAATTTTTTGTGAAGACACTTTGCTCTATGCCAAGTCTTTTTTTTCTGATGTTGGTGAATGTTACTTTTTTTCAGGTGCAACCGTTTCACCTGAGTTCATTAAAGAGGCAGACATCCTGTTAGTTCGCTCAACCACAAAGGTGAACGAATCACTGTTATCTCAGTGCCAGCATTTAAAATTTGTTGGCACGGGAACCGCCGGAACCAACCATATTGATAATACCTATCTTGCTTCCAGAGGGCTGAAAGCGATTAATGCAGGTGGTTGTAATGCCGCAGCGGTTGTTGAGTACGTGCTATGTTCAATGCTGAATTTGGCGTGCAAACGTCAAGTAAACTTGTTTGAGCAGAAGGTGGGCATTGTTGGGGTTGGGAATATCGGCTCGCTTTTGAATACGCGCTTAAACTCAATGGGGATCCAAACTGAGTTGTACGATCCTCCACTTCAAAATGCAGGGGATTCGCGGGAGTTTTCGTCATTTGAAGAAATATTAAAATGTGACTGGATTACGCTGCATGTTCCTTTAGTTATGGAAGGTGATTATCCAACCAACAATATGTTCTCTGAAGAAGTGCTAGCGCAATTAGCGGATCACCAAGTATTAATTAACGCTTGCCGTGGTGAGGTAGTTGATAACCAAGGTTTATTGAATTTAAAGCGAGGTGGGCGTCAATTTGGTTTAGTCATTGATGTATGGAATAACGAGCCCGACATCTTATTTGATTTGGTTGAACATACTGATATTGCAACCGCACATATTGCTGGGCATACATTGGAAGGCAAAGGCAAGGGCACTGAAATTCTTTATCAAGCCGTTTGCCAACAATTTGCCCTTCCCATGACACATAATCTGGTAAATTTTCTTCCTGAAATTGACAATAACCGGTTGTCCTTGAAAGGGACCGATGCGAGAATGTTAGAGCTGCATCAGCTTACCGCACAGGTTTATGATGTAGAAAGTGATAGTCAACATTTCAGAGGCATGGTTCGAAATGCCCAAGAATTTCAAGCTTACCGAAAGAAGTATGCTGTTCGACGAGAATTTTCATCCTATATAGTCCAGGAAAACGCAAAACTTAATGCGAGTATTCTTGCTGGTCTTGGATTTAGTTTAAACGAGAATGAGTGGAGTAAAAGTTAATGTCACGTGCTTACAATGTAGCAGTTTTGGGTGCCTCAGGTCTTGTCGGCAAACACATGATCGAGATCTTGGAAGAAAGAAACTTTCCAGTTGATACACTTTTCCCGCTTGCAAGCGCACGCTCAGCGGGAACCTCAGTGACATTTAAAGGCGAAGAATTAACCGTAGAAGATGCCGATCAGTTTGATTGGTCTCAAGTGACGCTCGCCTTTTTCTCTGCGGGTGGCAGTGTTTCTGAAAAATATGCGCCAATCGCCGCTGAAGCTGGTTGTATCGTTATCGATAACACATCACAGTATCGCTATGAACCTGATATCCCTTTAGTTGTTCCAGAAGTTAACCCTGAGGCGTTAGCCGATTATCGTAATCGTAATATTATCGCCAATCCTAACTGCTCAACTATCCAGATGGTTGCCGCATTGAAACCTATTCATGATGCAGTGGGAATTGACAGAATTAACGTTTCTACTTATCAATCTGTTTCCGGCGCAGGTAAAGAAGCAATGGACGAACTTGCTAAGCAAACGGCGGATCTACTCAACGGGCGCTCCGTCACAGCGGAGGCTTTCTCTCGTCAAATTGCTTTTAACTGTATTCCTCAAATTGATGTTTTCCTCGACAATGATTACACCAAAGAAGAAATGAAAATGGCATGGGAAACCCAGAAAATCATGGGTGATGATGGCATTTTAGTGAACGCTACCGCGGTTCGGGTTCCTGTATTCTTTGGTCATGGTGAAGCCGTGCATTTAGAAACACATCAGCCTATTGATGTTGAAAGCGTTAAAAGCTTATTACGTGAAGCGCCCGGTGTGACGTTGGTTGAAAACCGTGAGGAATTTCCTACACAAGTGGGTGAGGCAAGTGGAAAAGATGATGTGTTTGTAGGGCGAATTCGTCAAGATATTACCCATCCAAATGGCATCAATATGTGGATTGTGTCGGATAATGTGCGCAAAGGTGCAGCAACTAACAGTGTACAGATAGCGGAAGTATTGATTAAAGACTATCTATAATACTTCATTAGCTGCGTCAGGAAACTGTCGTAGCTAACACTTTTGTGTAGGAGGAAACCGACCTAATTCACCAAACTGAGTAAAGATTAGCTGTATTTAAGTCGATAACATGAGTGTCCCTAGTTTATGATAAGCTTGTGATGCGTAAAACCAGCAAATTTTGCGTGTAGATTCAGGTAAATATCTGGTTTATATTTAATTCTGGAATGTGTTTTGCTTGTAAACACACCTGGCAAAAACAGACTTTATAAAAGTTGACCGCCGACAACTAGATTTTTAGCGTTGGGTTGAGAGTCAATATAAAAATAACAAATTCAAGACGGCAAACAGTTAAGTGTTTAAGAACAGTTACGGAAATTTAATTCGAAAAACAAAGTTGAATGCCATTTCGCGATGGACTTTGCTTCTTATAATGTTGATAGGCAGCTCAACGGCGTATTTGTCTGCGCAAGAGTTTAATCGAGTCGAGATAAAGGGACCTAAAAACAGCACAGAGCAGTTTTCCGGTGTGACTTATGGCCCTATCGATGACGAAGACACATTATGGCGAATTGCCGATCGTTACCGTCAAAATAAAAATCTCTCCATTTATCAAGTCATGGTTGCTATTCAGCAACTCAATCCAAACGCTTTTTACAGCGACAATTTAAACCATATGAAAGATGGCGTGACACTAAAAATGCCATCGGAACGTTATATTGCCAGAATCAATGCAGAAGATGCGAAACTAAAATCAGACAGTGACGACGAGTCTTGGGCAAGTGAACTTAAGCAGAACAAAACCCTCAGAAACATAAAGCCTCCCTCAAAATTAGCCTCGCAAACGGATCTCTCTCAAACCAAACAAGAAATTGAGTCGAAACTGGATGCTATTGATGCCGATCAACGCAAACAGTTTGAAATGATCAGGCAACAATTTGCCGATTCCATTAACTCCGTACAAACCCTACTAGACGAAAATAAAAAGATTTATGACCGTCTCGATACGGTAAACCAAGATATTGAAGATTTACGGAGTCGCATAGGCAGTGAGGGTGAAGTACAGCGCCAAATGGACCAAATGCTGTCGTTGCAAAACGAATTGCTTGAGAACGCACGGCGTGCTGAGGAAGAAAAACAACGCTCCAACAACGACCTATTCGCCTTTGTGAAAGATCCGCTTTTCTTAATAGGGCTTACAACGCTGATTTCGCTAGGGGCATTAGTGGGCTTTGCAATGTGGTTGCTAAGGCGCCAGAACAAAGAACCTGAGGTTGAATCTGCACCGATTGAGGTATCTGAACCAGAAGCTCCGGTTGAATTAGATGATTTGTCTGATGTTTTATCAAGCGAATTGTCTGGTGAGGATGATTCTCTAGATTCAGATGACCTATTTGGTGACGATGACCTCTTAGATGATGTGCTAGCCGAAGAATTGGATGACTCACTCGATGAAGTGCTGGAAAGTGAACTAGGTGCATTCAGTGATCTTGATGATGACATGGTTATGCCTGAGGATGACGGCAAAGATGATGAATTAGAATCGTCTTTTGACGATATGTTATCTGGAGATGATGACTTATTAGCAGGCCTTGATGACGATCCTGATATTGAATTAACGGATAGTGACAGTGCAGATTCCGATCTAGATAAGGAACTTGAGGGTGTTACAGAAGAGATTGACATCCCCGCAGCAATTGAAGATGACTTCGATACTGACGACCAAACCGAAGATGAAGAAGTTGAAACACCGGAAACCTATGATCCAGAGAAAGACTTAGAGCTGGATGGTTCAGAGATTTTATCTGAAGAGGCTATCGACAAAGTTAGTGAAAAGCTAGGTGAAACAAATCGTGAGTTAAATGATTTAACTAAACAACTGATGAAAGACCTGAAAAAGGCTCCTGAAAAGGAAATTGGTGATCCCGAAATTGCCATAGAAGAGCCACAAGATGATTTTGAAGATTTTGATGGTGAAGTGACTGACGATTTACTCAGTAGCCTAGGGTTTGGTGATGAGGATTTCGCTTCCGAAGCTGAGGAACAAGCACCAGAAGAACAAGCATCAGAAGAAAACGCAGGCGTTCAAGATGATTTAGCAGATGAATTGTTAGCCGAGTTCGGTATTGATCCTAATGATACGGATAATGCTGAATCGGAAGATGGTGCTGAAATTGAAGATAAATCCGAACAGGATAACTTAGCAGACGAACTATTGGCTGAATTTGATATCGATGTTGATGATGAGGCACCGATAGAAGAAGTAAAAACGCCATCGGATGAATTAGCCGATGAGTTGCTCGCTGATCTTGGTTTCGATGAAGACTTACCTGAGGACCCTGAGAGTGAAGCCAACATTGAAGCAGAAGATAGTAATGAGCAACCTGATAATGCAGCACAAACCGATGAAGATGCGCTTTTAGCTGAATTAGGGTTTGATGATTTGATTGATTCGACTGATGCTGAAAAAGAGCCAGAGCCAGAGCCAGAGCCAGAGCCAGAGCCAGAGCCAGAGCCAGAGCCAGAGCCAGAGCCAGAGCCAGAGCCAGAGC
>NZ_JABEPE010000014.1 GCF_026788005.1 Alteromonas sp. a30 | reverse complement strand
CTACGCCATCCCGCGTTTCTGTCAAGCGCTTTTTTAAATCTTTTTAAAAACGCTTTTCCTTGAATCGTTTTGAGACATTCCTTTTTCACTTTAGATAAGAAGGATACTTCCTGCCTTGTCTGCTGTGTGTCTCAGCGAGGCCGCGAATAATACAGACATGAATTTTTAGATCAATACCTTTTTTCAATTTTCTTTTTAAGCGCTCACTTTCCAAGCAAATTGGTTTGGTAACAATCAATATCATGAGTTATAAAGGTATTTGCACACGTCGACTGGTGTTATTTTTATATTACAGTAAGATAACTCTGCTTCTTATTTTAACTATTTTTTAACTTTACTTAGGTATTTAGATGAACTCTCCTTTAATTAAAGATGTTTCTGTGAGCATCATCCTAGCCATTATCGGTTATTTCGTTGTCGGCCAATTATTTCCGGAAGCCGATAATCCTCAATTATTCCTCGCCGTTGGTCTATTAATTGGTGGCGTTGTCGTTTCACTTCTTCATTTATCAAATAAAGGAAGTGATGACTCCAATGAAGAGACCCAAGAGACCACAACTCTCTATGTTGGTAATCTCGCTTATCGAGTTAATGAGGCAGCAGTTAGAGAGCATTTCTCAAAAGTAGGTAATGTTCGCTCAGTAAGACTCATGCAAGATAAAAGAACAGGGAAGAAGAAAGGATTCGGATTTGTAGAAGTTGATAGCGACGACGCCGATAAAATGATTTCGACATACAATGATACTCAGTTTAACGACCGCACATTGAAAGTACGTTTAGCAAAAGAACGCAAAACTGAAAATTAATGCTCCGCATCGCATAGACCGTTAAATAAAAAAGGCGACCCAAGCATGGAGTCGCCTTTTTTATTCACATCCGCTCATGTTATTTATGATAGAAACGTCTTAACCTGCATCAATGCCGCTTTCATCATTCAAAGTACTGCCATCTATTTCCTCTGGCAAATTACGGACAAGACGATTATTAAAGTTATTAAATTGATTCACAGCTTCTAATAATTCACCTGTACTCACATCTAAGACCTCATTTAACAAGCCGGGTAACAATTTTTCATATTGAGACTTATCTTGCAGTACGTCCGAAGACTTCTCTAATACAGACATCATTTCTTTTAGGTAATCAGCAATCGGCTTTATCTGTTTTGCAGGGTTTATGGATTCCCTCTCATTTTGTGAATCTTTGTATTGAGAAACAGCGCCATAAGTTTGGATGACTTGTACTTGCTCAACCTTACTTAATTGAAGGGCATAACCTGTTAGCTCTTGGTCATTAAAGCCCAAATCCAGTGCTTTATTAAATGCGCCTTCTATGTCCCCTTTAAAGAATGAATCCGTCAGCCCTTTTACATCTCCTAGGAAGTCAGCAATGGCGGTTTTCTCATCTTCATCTAAATCACCTTCAATAGAGAAAGACAAACCTCTACGCTCATAATAAGAAAAGCTTTCATTGCCACCTTTCGAGGAAGCTGAATCATCATTATTGCTGCCCTCTTCTTGAGCCGCTTCTTCTTTATCCTGCCTTTCTCTCACCGGCACTTCAGATGAAGAAAGAAGTTGCTGATTCAGCTCTAAGCTTTGAAAAGCTCCAAAGCCTATGGTGACCTTGTCTCCATCTTTAGTGAAAATCTCAACACTAGCTGAGGACTCTCGCGTGTAGCTTGCATTTAATTCTGTAATGTTCTCATCCTCAGAAACATTACCAAACACTTCACCTCGAAGCTTTTCAATGCCATCTTGAATAAGCTCTAAACTCTTATTAATGCCGTTATCTATTTCGTCATTCATAAAGCCCGTAAGATCTTTACGAGCCATTTCAACACCTTTCAAAACACCAGATGTTGCTTGTTCAAACATTCCATTTAGATTTTCATCATCGGCACCACCTTGTTTAGCGGCTTTAATAACTCCACCAACAAAGCTAAGCACATTCTTCGCAACTTCTTCGAAATCAAAAGCAGAGTCTTTCTTTTTCGAAGGCGGTTCTATATTTGGCTTACTTTGACCAATAACGACAGTTTGGTTCAAAGATGCACTTAGAATGCGTATACCAATTTCACTTTTTGATTGGGATGTGCTCAACGACACTTGTGTTTCTTGAAAACGCGCCGCCTGACGTAATCCCTCTTCCTGCAACTTTGCTTTCGAATCTTTATTCGCTAAGCTGGCCGGAGATTTATCACCCCCAACGGGTTTAATATCACCAAAATTCATGACAATTACCTCTAATACCTCACTTTTCTATATCGGCAGCAAATGTTGTTTTTTTAATCTAGATGACAAATTTTATAAACATCCTGCAACCGCTATGCGTGAGATTGACCTGACTTAGGAAAAAGCTACAATCAGCGCCCTTTGTTTATTTATACCCCAGCTTAGCAAATTGTAGGGAAAAGTTATGCGTCCTATCGATATTGATTCCTCTTTATATGAAGCCCAATTAGAGGAAAAAGCGCAGGAAATCCAAACCTTGTTTGAAGACTTTCCTACACCTCAAATAGATCAGTTTAGCTCTAAAAAGCTGCACTACAGAATGCGTGCCGAATTTAGAATATGGCATGATGGCGACGATCTCTATCACATCATGTTCGACCCCGACACCAAGGAACAATATCGAGTCGATCATTTTCCCCCGGGCTCTGAGCTTATTAATCAAGCCATGCGGCGCCTGATTGAAGAGATCCAATTTAACGATACACTCCGCCGTAAACTCTACCAAGTCGACTATTTAACGGGTTTAAGCGGTGAACTGTTAATATCATTAATCTATCGCAGGCAACTAGATGATGCTTGGCTCATCGAAGCTAAAAAACTTAAGCAGACGTTACAACAAGAAATGCATGTCGATCTTATAGGCAGAGCGAGAAAACAGAAATTGTTACTCGATCGAGACTATATTATCGAAGAACTAAACATCGACGACAAAACGTATACGTTTAAACAGATCGAAAACAGCTTTACTCAGCCGAATGCCGAAGTGAATCAAAAAATGATTTGCTGGGCAAAGTCTTTAATGAAAACCTCAGACCATGACTTACTTGAATTGTATTGTGGAGCAGGCAACTTCAGTCTGCCTTTGGCGAGAAATTATCGTAAAGTGTTAGCGACTGAAATTGCGAAGTCATCAGTCAATGCAGCGCAATTTAATATAGCTCAAAATCACATTGAGAATGTCGATATTATTCAAATGTCCAGTGAAGAGTTTTCGGAACACATTGCGAATGGCGCTTTTGAAAAGAAGATGAAGGGCATTAAGTGGCAAGACTATGACTGTAAAACGGTATTAGTCGATCCTCCCCGCAGTGGTTTGGATGCTGGAACCTTGGCATTAGTGAGTCAATTCGACAACATTATTTATATTTCTTGCAATCCATTGACCTTAAAAGAAAACCTCGATGAACTTAGTAATACACACTCACTCTGTCGTTTAGCGATATTTGATCAGTTTCCTTACACACATCACACTGAAGTAGGCGTTTTCTTGCAAAGAAAAAACTAAACATCGTCTTTTCGGACCGAAAGCTGAATTGCTCCTAAAAAAATAAAGCGCAGTTGTATTTCTACTCGATTGGAAATCAGCTTGCGCTCCACTTTATTGACATCAATTGCTTCTGCCCCCGCACTAAATACAATTCTCACCATTGCTTCGGCTTGCAATTGTGCGTATGGCTGACTAATCGCTGTATGACCCAAAATGTAATCCGTTAGTTCTTCTATGAAATGCTGAATTTCTCGAACAACCGCGGCCCTAAATGCAGGAGAAGTTCCGGTGTGCTCTCGCAACAAAAGTCTAAAAACATTCGCGTTTTCAGAAACATATTCCATGAAGGTGTTTACCGATACATGTATCACACTTCCACCTTCTTCAATGCGTGAACGTGCTTTGCGCATCAGTTGACGCAATGCGAGCCCAGCTTCATCAACTAAAGTTAGGCCAAGCTCGTCTATATCTTTAAAATGGCGATAAAACGAAGTCGGTGCAATACCCGCTTCCCTTGAAACTTCGCGTAAACTAATACTAGATAAGCTCCGCTGAGAGTCCAGCAAACGATAAGCGGCATCAATTATGGAACGACGTGTTTTTTGTTTTTGTAATTTCCGACTCAAAATGACTCTCCAACAAGACTGACATAGCTTCTATTTTAGAAAACAAAAAGTAAAGCGTCCTTGCTTGCGAATTCACATTAACGACTTTAAAATGAGCGTACACTTGTAAACTGAATGAAGTACCTTAAATGGAAAAGCCACGCTTAATCCTACTCAACCTCCTTGTGTTTATCATTATTACAGGAGTTGCATTGGTTGGAGTTCCTATTGAAGCCGTTTTTTTTGACATCGACGCTGTCGAATTAGTGACATGTGTTTTCCTAATTTATTTTTCAGGCATGTCAATTACTGCCGGCTATCACCGTCTTTGGTCTCACAAATCTTACGAAGCAAACGCGCTCGTCAGATTTATTTTCGCCGTAGGTGGAGCCATGACCGTACAAAATAGTATTTTGCATTGGTCTTCCGATCATCGTGTTCACCACAAACACGTGGATGACAACGACAAAGATCCTTATTCTGCTAAAAGAGGCTTTTGGTATTCACACATGGGTTGGATGTTAAGGGAGTATCAACCTGTTCGATACTCTGACTACAGCAACTGTAGGGATTTACAAAAAGATAAAATCGTTATGTGGCAACACAATAATTATTTAGCCATCACCCTAATCGCTAATTTCGGCATTACGGGAATACTTGGTTGGTTAAATGGCGATATTTTAGGCATGGTTTTAGTTGCAGGTGTATTGCGTATTCTTGTCGTTCACCATGTGACTTTCTTTATCAATTCTTTAGCGCATATATGGGGCAGACAACCTTATACCGATGCAAATACGGCTCGTGATAACGATGTGCTAGCTTTCTTTACTTTTGGCGAGGGCTATCACAATTTCCACCATATTTTTGAGTATGATTACCGAAATGGCATTAAATGGTGGCAGTGGGATCCGACAAAATGGTTAATTCGTGGACTCTCCTTTATTGGTTTTACCAAAAATCTTCGACGCTGTCCTGAAGAGAGAATCGAGAAGGCCAAACTGGCGATGCAACTACAACAAACTCAAGCTAAGCTCGCAGCCTTGCCATCATTACCCAATAAAGACGAGCTGGTAAAATTGCTGAATGATGAATATGAAGCATTAATCTCCAAAATGTCAGAGTTTTATAATGCTAAGAAAAACGTAATGGATATGAAGCGTAAAGCGCTGCTAAAAACTTATGAGGGAATGGAAATTACTTACCACTACAAAGAACTAAAGGCGACACTAGCTTTGCGCAAAGACAAATGGATTCAACTTTGCCAACAGCAACTACATTACGCCTAATTCATGAATTTGGTGTCATAAGCTGGAGGAATCTTCGACCGAATGTGCTAGGGTAAAGTGAATAACTATTCAGCATAAAATTAACGGTTTAACTGGATTATGACACCCAAAACTAAATCCCCAAAACGCAATTCTCGCCCTAAATTTCAATATGATGCCATTGTTATAGGAACAGGCCCTGGAGGCGAAGGTGTTGCTATGCAACTTTCTAAATCAGGGCAGAATGTTGCCGTTATTGAGCGACATAGTATGGTTGGTGGTGGTTGCACACATTGGGGCACAATTCCTTCGAAAGCTCTACGCCACTCCATTAGTCGCTTAATTGAATTTAATAATACACCGTTATTTAACGATGGTGAGAACACACAACACCTTAACTTCGAGCAAATTCTCAGTCATGCATCGAATGTCATTAGGAAACAAGTGAAACTACGTCGAAGCTTTTATGAAAGAAACCGAGTTCAAGTGCATCACGGTGAAGCTTCCTTTATTGACCAGCATACCATCCAAATTAGACGCCCAGACGACTCAGTAGACCATATCACTGCAAAGCATATCGTAATTGCTACAGGCTCGCGTCCATACACACCACCTGATGTCGACTTTGATCACCCTCGAATTTATAACAGCGACTCTATTCTCAGTTTAAACCACGATCCTCGTAATATTATTATTTACGGGGCTGGAGTTATTGGAAGCGAATATGCGTCCATATTTAGAGGACTTGGTGTAAAAGTTGATTTGGTAAATATGCGCGAGCGCCTACTGTCCTTTTTAGATGCCGAGTATTCTGATGCACTGAGTTATCACTTATGGAATATGGGTGTTGTCATCCGCCATGATGAACAATATGAATCTATTCAGGGAACGGATGATGGCGTAATACTCAACCTTCACTCAGGCAAAAAAATGAAGGCCGATTGTCTGCTATTTGCGAATGGTAGAACAGGTAATACAGATATGCTTAATTTGGAAAGTATTGGACTTCAAACGGATTCTCGCGGACAGCTTAACGTTGACAGAAACTACAAAACGGAAGTTGAAAATGTTTATGCCGTAGGTGATGTCATTGGCTACCCTAGCCTCGCATCAGCAGCCTACAATCAAGGGCGTTTTGCCGCAGAAGCAATGCTAAGCGGAAATTGTAACTCCAGTTTAGTAGAAGATATTCCAACGGGAATTTACACCATTCCTGAAATTAGTTCAGTTGGAAAAACAGAACAAGAACTAACGGCTGCGAAAATCCCTTATGAAGTAGGTCGTGCACAATTTAAGCACCTTGCAAAAGCACAGATTGCCAACAATCTAGTCGGGGGACTAAAAATTCTTTTTCACAGAGAAACAAAAGAGATATTGGGTATTCACTGCTTTGGTGAACGGGCTTCTGAGATCATTCATATTGGGCAAGCCATCATGCAGCAAAAAGGCGAAGCCAATAATATTGAGTATTTTGTTAATACAACTTTCAACTACCCCACAATGGCAGAAGCCTATCGTGTTGCAGCAATTAATGGATTGAATCGCCTTTTTACTTAAATGCTATTTTAAAAGGCATCGATTTCAGTCTAAAACAAAAAAACCAAGCCGAAGCTTGGTTTTTTATTTTTAGAACAGGAGTTTACTTGTATTCTGAAACCGCAGCAAAACCTGAATTAACTGCATCAGCATGAGCAACAACTTCAATTAACATCTTATCAGGATAGAAGCTCATCGTCGCCATAACATTTTCGCTCAAGCCATCATTTAAATTGGCGTAATCAAAAGATTGCTGCTGCACTTCGGCACTCTGTTGAAACGTATCTTGCATACACGATGCATTAATGGAGAGCGTTTCACCGTCTACACACTTAAATAAATTCTGCTTCTGATCTCTTTCACTGGCATAGGAGAATGAGGTCAAGAGAGATAATAAAGCAACTAAGACTACTTTTTTCATTAAATATACCCCTTAATAATCTGCCCAGTTATAATCACTATAACATCATAAACTGAAAATGTAACCTTTTTCGGTTACGCTTGTAATCAAATGAAGTTTAATACTAATCTACTCAACGAAATTCATCAGTGCAGACTATGCGAAGATACATTACCTCTTCCACCAACACCTGTACTTCAATTCAGCTCAACCGCCAAAATTATGATCGTTGGTCAAGCTCCTGGAATACACGCTCATAACTCACAAAAACCTTGGAATGATGCTTCTGGTGCGCGTCTTAGAGAGTGGTTGAATGTAAGTGATGAACTATTTTATGACGAAAATAATGTCGCGATAGTGCCTATGGGATTTTGCTACCCGGGAACTGGAAAATCTGGTGACTTACCGCCTAGGCCAGAATGTGCAAAAACCTGGCATCCAACTATTCGTAATCAATTACCAGATTTGCAAGCAATACTGCTAATAGGGCAATACGCACAACAATATTATTTAAAAGATAAAAAGAATCTGACGCAGCGATGTCAGAATTGGCGTGATTATTGGCCGAAATACTTGGTATTGCCTCACCCTTCCCCTCGAAATAATCTTTGGTTAAAGAAAAATCCTTGGTTCGAGCAGGAATCGCTACCTTGCATACAAGGCATTGTGACAAAGATATTATCTTGAGAATTACAAATACTCTGGCGCTTTACTGTTTTAAAAAAGCAACTAGTTCATTGTAAGGCATTGGTTTAGCGTATAAGAAACCCTGAGCTTCATCACACCCAATGTTTAACATGTAACTGGCTTGCTCTCGTTTTTCAACGCCTTCGGCGATCGTTTTTAACCCAAGCTTTTGGCCCAAAGTGATAATGGTTTCTGCAATAAAAGCAGAGTGCCCTAGCTCAATTTCATTCACAAACGCCCTATCAACTTTAAGTCTGTCCAAGGGCAATTGTTGCAGGTAACTCATAGAAGAAAAACCTGTACCAAAGTCGTCAATTGCCACTTGTACACCATTATCCTTAAGCTCCCTTAATGCCTCTACGACAATTTGAGGCTCATCCATAACAATGCTTTCTGTAATCTCTAACTCTAAACGGCCTTTAGGAATTTCAAATTGTTTAATGGTACTTAAAACCAAATCTAAGAACTTAGAATCTCTAAATTGTGGCATTGAAATATTCACAGACAAGCGAATATCACCAACTCCAAGATTATCTAACTCTCTTAACTTGCCACAAGCTTCTTCTAAGACCCAAGCACCAATATCAATTATTAAGCCGGAATACTCTGCTAGAGGAACAAAAACAGCGGGAGAAATATACTGACCATCACCAGTTGGCCAACGCAACAACGCCTCAACACCAACCACTTTTTCAGTGAGCAAATCAACCTGAGGTTGGTACCACACTTCCAGCTTTCTATCTGCAAAATCGCCTCGTAGGCGGCGAATCATATCTAGTCGCCAAGTAGTTTTTTCCTCCATTTCTGGAGCATAAAACTCATAGTTATTGGTTAGACTTTTCTTCGCGCGATTTAACGCAATATTGGTTTGCTTAAGTATATTTAAGCCACTATTTTTCTCTAACAAGTGACATAAGCCAATATAAACGTTAATCGGTAGTGTGTGATCACCGGCTTTAAAGGGCGAAAGAAACACATCATTAATTCGCTCGACACTTAGCGTTTCACTATTGCCTATCACACCAAAAACATCCGCACCAATACGCGATATTTGAGCTTCCGCCCCAAACCACTGTACAAGCCTTTCGGCGACCGCAATTAAAAGATGATTGCCAGCTTCTTGCCCCAACCCATCATTAATATCGGAAAAATGGCTAACATCGATAAGCGCCACAATGTCTATGGCTCTATTTGATGAGTTCCAATGCACACCATCCAACATTTTGATAAATTGCGTTCTGTTTGGCAACTTCGTTAACCAATCTCTAAATGCCGCATTACGCAATTGATGGAAAAGATTTACATTTTCGTAGCCTACTGACACGCTACTTAAGAAAACTTCTAATAATTGTTCTTGGGTTGTATCAAGAGGAGAGTCTAGTTCTACAAATATGGAAGCATCGTAGCCCGAGCGCCCCATAAAAAAGACACAATGTTCAGATGCAAATGTATGAGATTTATCGCGTAATGACTGGTCTATCAAACTAGAAATTGCAGGTTTTTGTAATACGTTTAGTGGTTTCCCCGAAGCCTCCGAAAAAGACTCGGTGGCACCAAGCACATACAGACCATCATCATCCAAATCAAATACTGATGCCGCTCTTGACGCTACCAACCCTGAAACTGGGCGATTTAAAATGGCACTAATTTGAGCTAAAACCCCGGTGCAAAAACCACTAACCGACTGCTCTTCTTGTAAATTCGCAGACGACCGAATAACTTTTTGTAAGCCTTTACGGCTTTGATTGATTGTTAGAATTTGTTGGTATGACCGAATGGATGAAATGATGGTTGTAACCAGTTTACTTCTGGTTAACTCTGTTTTTGTTTTGTAATCATTAATATCATATTCTTTAATGACATTTTCTTCTGGCGCATAACCCGGCTGACCCGTTCTGAGAATAATTCTGGGTTCATCCAGCTTCAATTCATCACGTAACTTCTTAGCAACTTGTAGCCCTGCATCATCAGTCTCCATAACCACATCAAGAAGAATGATCGCAATACTGCTACCATATTCTTTTAAATAATTAAGAGCTTGAGCGCCGGAATAAGCATGATGAAATGCTAATTTACGTCCATTTAAGATTAGATCGGATAGCGCCAACCTAGTGACAGAATGGATTTCCTCGTCATCGTCTACAACGAGTACATGCCAAGCACCCTCAATGGTTTCCTCTACATGTTCAACCAGCTCGTCTTCGTCAATGAAGATTAATTCATCGTTTTCATAATCACTTGGGCACATTCAATGTTCCGCTAAACTTAGAATTAGGTAATATCAACCAATAGATTATTTAACCTTATACCATAAGAGTGTGAAGAAAAACCCTCTTAATTAGTTCTAATATTACGGTTTCTTTTAGTCAACAACATAAAGCGGTTAAGGCACACTTGCAACTAATATAGTTTGAAATACTACTATCGTTTCCACAGAGGTTAAGAATAAAACCAAACCCTGTAAAATTTTATCTCGTGTGAATTTCAGTTCATAGTACAGCGCTTTAGGCGTATCATAAAAAACATCCCTAACGGGAATTTTACTATACAACATAATCGAACATGTGTGGCGAATTTATGACCAATATATCTTCAGTTAATACGTCAGTTTCCAATGAAACAGTGCGAAAAGTGGAAAAAAAGCCAACAAATTCAAGCACTAGCGTTCCTGAAGAAAAAAGCAACAAATCGCCAAATACAACTGGTGTTGTTGCTACCCGCATCACTCGCCTATTCCATCAAGCAGGGGTGACAACCTCTAAATACACTAAGTTAGATGAAGACGTTGGTAAAAAATTAGCAAGACGACGCCATGTAAAAAAAGCAAGACAATTATCAAACTTAGAGAAAATCTTGGAAAAGGCATTGGAACTCTCCATTGAGCAAGTGTCGGATGAAAGTATTGACCCAGATTGGTTCTACAGCTTTATCGATTTAGCTGAAAATATCTTTTCAGAAACAATGCAAGAAATTTGGGGCAAAATCTTTGCAGTGGAGATTAGTAAACCCGGAACGTTTTCTTTAAGAACGCTACAAACACTAAAACAGCTCACACAGCGAGATGCACGTATCTTTCAAAACGCCGTAAGTTTAACCACTAAGATGAAAGGAGAAAACAGTCCCAAAATTCTAATTGGGTACTATCGAAAACCTAGCTTTATGACCCTCTTAGGGTTATCAAGAAAAAGTCAGCAATTGAACCTAGCAGAGCATGGGCTGCCCTATCCTGATCTATTGACGTTGATGGATGCAGGGTTAATCTTTAACAGTGAGATTGAGAGTGGAGAACTTGTGCCAGGAAGGAAGAATGAATGGCGCAGTAGTGGCGACACTTTTCAGTTAGCTCCCAGACGCTCAGGCTTGTTCTTAAATTATTATAAATTTACAGCTACCGGCGCTGAGCTGGCTAAATTAGTGTCTAGCACACCAGCGCCACATTACATGGAAAAGCTCAAATTACTACTTCAAAATGATTTTGAGCTAAGTTAAAACCTCGGGAGACTAAATCCCATCTCCAAACTCATGCAAACCACATTCTCGCTTTAACCCGAAGAAACGGGTTTCTTCTTCTGTCATACCCGCTTCGAGTGGTCGAGTTGTATGCCAGTCCCCTAAAGAAACGTAACCTTGCTCCCATAATGGGTGGTAAGGTAAATCATGCTCTTTAAGATAGTAGTGAACGTCTTTATTGCTCCAATCTAAAACAGGGTAAATTTTAAATTTACCATCCGGTAGCTGCTGTAAAACACCCAGATTTTTGCGGGAATCAGACTGAGAGCGACGTAAACCAGCAAACCAGCTTTGGATACCAAGTTCTTCCTGAGCCTTTTTCATTGGCTCAACCTTGTTCATTTTATTGTATTGAGTGATACCTTCCTCGCCCTGCTCCCAAAGTTTACCAAAACGCGCCTCCTGCCATGCAGGAGATAGCGTTGCTCGGTATGTCTTGAGGTTCAGATTTAAGCGTTCCTTCAACTCATCCGCAAACAGATAGGTTTCAGGAAACAGATAACCCGTGTCAGTAAAAACAACTGGAATATCTGAATATTGTTGCGTAACGAGATGCAACATAACGGCAGCTTGAATACCAAAGCTGGAAGACAACATGATATTGTGCGGCAAGTATTCCAAAGCCCAAGCAACACGCTCTTGCGCACTCATGGCTTCTAACTGCACATTTATCTCTTCTAACTCGGCCTTTTCAAGTATCACATTTGACAGTCTTGAAGACTGAGTGATAGCTGCCGCTACTGCATTAGTCATAAAAATCCTCGGCTGAATTAATAACAGGTTTCACGACCCCTTCTCTGATCACAAAATCACCAAAGGTTTCACCCTGCTCTCTATTGTTTGCCCACTTCGCAATCAAATCATCCAAAATTTGGAAGATTTCATCTTCACCAATATTTTCTTTGTACATTTTAGGGATACGTGTACCCACTGCATCGCCCCCTAAATGTAAGTTGTATTTACCAGGGCCTTTACCGACCAATCCCACTTCAGAAAGCATGGCACGACCACACCCATTGGGGCAGCCAGTTATACGGAAGATAATTTCTTCGTCCTCTACACCATGCTTTTTCATGATGTCTTCAAGACGGGTTACTGCACTTGGCAAATAGCGCTCTGCTTCTGCCATCGCTAATGGGCAAGTTGGCAAAGAAACACACGCCATTGATGCTGCTCGTTGCGCGCTTAGTTCTTCTCGAATCAAGCCATGCTCTTTCGCAATTTGCTCAATTTTCGCTTTATCTTCTGGCGCGACACCCGCAACAATTAAGTTCTGATTAGGTGTCATGCGAAAATCACCTTTATGTACCTTCGCGATTTCTGCACAACCTGTTTTTAGCTTGCGCTCTGGGAAATCTAAAATACGGCCATTTTCAATGAATAACGTTAAATGGAATTTACCGTCTACACCTTCAACCCAACCAATGCGATCACCACGTTCAGTGAACTCATAAGGACGACTTTCTTCAAACTTCACGCCTGCGCGTTTTTCCACTTCTTCACGGAATGCATCAACGCCAACCGCTTCTAGTGTGTACTTAGTTTTAGCATTCTTGCGGTTTGCTCGGTTGCCCCAATCACGTTGCGTTGTCACAACAGATTCCGCAACAGCTAACGTATGCTCAAGGCCAATAAAGCCGAAATCGCTCGCTTTTCTTGGATAAGTGTTTTTGTCGCCGTGCGTCATAGCAAGACCACCGCCAACAAGCACATTGAAGCCGACTAATCTATCGCCGTCAGAAATCGCTATAAAATTGAGGTCGTTAGCATGGACATCAACGTCATTGTATGGCGGAATCGCAACCGTCGTTTTGAACTTCCGAGGTAAGTAGGAGTTACCTAAAACAGGCTCTTCAGTGGTTTCGACTTTTTCACCATTTAGCCAAATTTCCGCATAGGCATGCGTCTTAGGTAGCAAGTGCTCACTTATCTTTTTCGCCCACTCATAGGCTTCCATATGGAGTTTAGACTGGAAAGGATTTGGCGTACAAAGTACATTTCTATTAACGTCTCCGGCAGTCGCAATGGAGTCAATACCAACGGAATGTAATAGTTGGTGCATCTCCTTAATTTTTGGCTTCAACACACCATGATATTGGAAGGTTTGACGTGTCGTTAAACGGATGCTGCCATATAACGTACTTTCCTTAGCAAACTTATCCACCGTTAACCATTGCTCAGGAGCAATAATACCGCCAGGCAAGCGTGCTCGAAGCATTACATTATGCAACGGCTCCAACTTCTGTTTTGTGCGCTCGGCACGAATATCACGATCATCCTGTTGATACATGCCATGGAAACGAATCAACTGGAAATTATCGCCGTTGAATCCACCAGTCACATCGTCTTTTAAGTCCTGTGCTATGCTACCGCGCAGAAAGTCACTTTCAGATTTTAATCGCTCGTTATCGGAAAGCTTGCCGTCTTTATTATTGCCAGCCGTCATTAGTAAACATCCTTCTGGTATCTTTTCGCTCTGCGTAGGTCATTCACATACTGCTCAGCTTCTTTATCATTCTTGTTACCGTGTGTTTTAACGATGCTGACCAAGGCATCGTTCACGTCTTTAGCCATGCGATTGGCATCTCCACACACATAAAAGTGGGCGCCTTGCTCTAGCCATTCGTATAATTCTTTGCCAGCTTCAATCATGCGATGCTGAACATAAATCTTCTCTTGTTGATCGCGAGAGAACGCTAAAGAAACCTTGTCTAGCAGACCACTTTTCACGTATTTCTGAATTTCAACTTGGTATAGGAAATCCTGTGTGAAGTTAGGATTACCAAAGAACAACCAATTCTTTCCTTCAGCCTCTTCCGCTTCTCTTTGCTGTAAGAAAGAACGGAAAGGTGCAATACCCGTGCCCGGACCAACCATAATAATTGGTGTATTTGGGTCTTCAGGTAAACGGAAGTGTTTATTCGACTCAACGTAAACCCTGACGTTGTCACCTTCTTCAAGGTGCTTACATAAATAGCCTGATGCGCCACCTAAATGCGGTTTACCATAAGCCTCATATTCAACCAAACCGATTGTTAAATGTACCTCGTCTTCCACTTCTGCTTGGCTTGATGCAATTGAATATAGACGAGGTGTTAATGGACGTAGACTCTCAACCAATTGCTGCGCCGGAATTTCCGCAGGGTACTCACGGATAACATCAATGATTTGACGGTCGACAAGATAATCACGCAATTTATTTCTATCATCAGACAGCGCTTTTAGTTCAGCATTACCAATTGCCTCTGCATAAGCACGCACAAATCCTGGATAGCTAAGGGTTAATTCAAGCTTGCCTTTCAAGGCTTCTGCTAGGGATAAAGCCCCTTCTTTTAACGTCACTTCTGTTTCGGCTCTGTTTTTGGTCAACGCTACTATTTCATCAACCAATGCTGCATCATTTTCAAACCAAACACCTAGTGCATCACCAGGCTGATATTGCAAGCCGGAATCTGCTAGCGAAATTTCGATGTGACGAATATCTTTTACTGAATCTCGGCCCGTAATTTTCACCGAGGTTAATAATGTTGCGGTGAAAGGGTTTAACTTGTTATAAGCCGATTCTGCCGATGCCACAGACACGCCAGCAATAGGCGTCGCTGCTTGTGTGGCTGCTGACAACTCATCTTTAATAGAACTGGTTAGTTCAGTGATAAAAGCATTGGCAGATTCAAGGTAATCGACATCGCAATCCAAACGCGGTTTAAGTGCCGTTGCACCTTGCTTAGCAATGCGAGTATCAAAATCTTTGCCAGTTTGGCAGAAGAACTCATAACTGCTGTCACCTAAGGCAACAACGGCGAACTTCAAACCATCCAACTTAGATGCTTTCTTACTACCTAAAAACTCCCATAGCTCTGCGGCATCATCGGGTGGCTCGCCTTCACCATGCGTACTCACGATGACCAATAAATGTGATTCTTTTTTCAAATCCTTTGGCTTGTAGTCAGCCATGCTAACGATACGCACAGGATAGCCTTCAGCTTCAAGACGCTTTTTGTGATCTTTAGCAAGATACTCTGCATTGCCTGTTTGCGAACCGTAAAGAATCGTTAAAACTTTACTTTCCTGACTGCCTTGAGCAGGAGCACCGGCAGCTAATCCTTGTTGGGCAACCCCAAACAAGTAACCGCTAGCCCAAATTAATTGGGTTTGATCGAGGCCAGTAATTGCCTGATTCAATTTTGTTAGCTGAGTCTCATTCAACGTTGGAATAGACTGCGTAAGTTGATTGGTAGAATTGGACATTAATAACGCTAACCCTAGTTAAGAACAGCCAAAGAGTAGCCGCTCATATTAATAACTTGAAAGAATTAAATTAAATTTTTTATTACTAATCGAGATTAGGAACGAATTCTTTATACCTAAAATGTGTAGTCGGACTATACACAAACTTGATGATTTTCTCAGCAAGCTCACGATTTACCTGATAATTTTTAAGGAATTAATAAAGAGGGGACAGTGTGAAAGAAAGCAGCGGAATCAAAGCTGAATGCCGCTGCTAAAATAGCTAATCGAAAATTTAAGTATTAGCCCTGTGTGAGCAACTCAGTTAAATCGATCAATGCCGCGTTGGCACGAGAAATATAATTTGCCATAACTAAAGAGTGATTTGCTAACACTCCGAAACCACTGCCATTAACAATAACAGGGCTCCATATCGCTTGCTGGGTTGCTTCTAATTCCCGAATGATCTGCTGTAAACTTACTCTCGCATTCTTCTTTTCCAATACATCAGCGAAATCTATCTCCACCGCTTTCAAGAAGTGCAACAGTGCCCAACACGCGCCTCTCGCCTCATAGAAATTGTTATCAATTTTCCACCAACTAGTGCGAATTCGTACCTCATCAGCATTAGGTGTTGATTGACGCGCCTGTGCATCACCCGCAAGATCAGTATTCATACGCTCTTGCCCGACACTCGCGCTCAATTTTTGAGACAAGCTACCAAGGCGTTTTTCCACCTGCTTTAACCAGTCTCTAAGGTTATCGGCTCTTGTGAAGAATTGAGCATTACCCTGCGATGAGTCTGACAACGCTTTTTTATAAATCGTCAAAGCATCAATTCCGTCTTGATATTGAGATTCAGCAGATGGAATCAACCAGCTACGATGATCAATATTAAACTTAGGCTGGGCAATAACGAGTTGTGGGTTATCAATTGATTGAGACTGAGAACGACTAAAATCTTTGCGCATTGCTAGCGCCAAGTCCCGCGTCATTTCCAAAGCACCAAACTCCCAACTTGGCATATTATCGAGAAACAAAGAAGGAGGCAGTACATCATTCGATAAAAAGCCCCCCGGTTTATTTAATAATGTTTCCGCGACGTCTATGAGCGTCTGTGTAATGATCTCACCAGAAGGTGCATTTTCTTTTTTGCGAATTCCGAATGTATCCGGTTCGCTACTCCAATGCATACCCAAGCCAATTAAGAGCAATAAAATTAAAATAACTGGCATCGCTGCCCATTTGTTTCCTAGCCACTCGCGCATAAATCTACCTGAAATTTGTTAGTGATGATGGTGATGCTGCCTACCGATATTAGAACTGACCTTTGCTTCTACCTTGATTTTTTCACCGTTTTTAAACGACAAAGTAATCGGAATTATTTGATCAACAGACAAAGGAGACTTTACCCCAAACAACATAAGATGATAACCACCCGGTAGCAGCTTAAATGTTTGATTAGCTTTTATAATCAGCTGCTCTTGCTTTTGCATCTTCATGACCCCGTCTTCTAACACATTATTGTGCATCTCAATGCGCTTAATATGGGGAGATGAAGCTCCAACAAGCATCCTGTCCTTTGCGTCCGAGTTGCTCATAGTCATGTAGGCTGACGTATTTGGTACGCCTGGGGGCAATAAACGGACTAATGGTTCAGAAACCTTTATCTCAGCCATTGCATTTGAAGCCGCTAACAAACTCGCTGCTAAAATGATTTTTTTCATACTATTCAACCTAATTACCTTTCTACAGATTATTCTGCATATATCAGTCAAATGGCAACCTTAAAGCGAAGGAAAGTCATTAAATTAGTTGATTAGTACCATCGAAATGTTCGCATCCTTGCGAATATGTCCCTAATTCTAGAAGTTTAGGCAGGGTGTTTGGGTCGGTTTCTGGTAATCAAATATACCAAGCCGATAACCAATAACACCGGCCACATAAAAGACAAGCCAGCAAAAACAACGCCGAGCACGATGCTGGCTACAACAAAAATACCAAGTCCAATCACACTCAACGTAACAAGGAATCCCACAGCCACCAAGGCAACAGCAACAACTCCAACCGCAAGAAATCCTGCAATAGGGTTTAAGACTTCGTCATTAATCACGAAGGATAACCCCATCCAATTCTCAGCAATCGCACCAAGTACAAACATGGCCAACACCCAAATCGCAATAATACTCAATACCCGAGACATGATAATCCCTCCTTTTATCTAGATGGCAATAATACGACTGCCACCAAATACGCTAATGCTACAGGGACAGGGAATACAAAAAATGCAATGACAGTCAGTAGGCGAACTAACCACAATTCCATGCCAAAGTGACGTGCGATTCCGGCACACACACCCGACACCTTTTTATTTAACGTTTCCTTGTAAAGACGATTGACATCATATTGATTATTCATAGGATTCTCCTGTTCGAAATACTGATTTTCTTGCGATTTGAAGGCAGCCTTAGGCTACCCTCTGTCGCAATGCTTCTAGTTCTTTATTCACTTTCTCGTCCTTTTCTAGCGCCGCGATTTCTTGGCTTAACGTTTGCTTTCTGCCAACAAAATCATGCGCTTCCAATTGCGCTTCTAAATTATCAATGCGACGTTCATATTGGTCGAATCGGCTCTTAACATATTCCACGCGCTCTTGACGTGATACTGACTTGGCCTGCATCCGCACTTCCACATTTTGCGCTCTAGCCATAATTGATTTTTGCTTACTTCTTGCCTCAGCAAGTTTGTCAGCCAAACTTTGTGCGTCATCTTGTAATGCCGAAATCTGATTTTTCAGTTCATCTAGCGTCACTTGCACATTATCCAGTTCTTCCTGAGCTGCGATCTTCTGTTCAATTGCTGATTTAGCTAAATCCTCTCGCCCCTTCGATAATGCCAACTCGGCACTGCTTTCCCAATGCGAGACTTTCTTTTCTAAACGGGCAATTTGTCTGTCCAATCCTTTCTGCTCAGCCAAATATCCCGCGGCAACTTGACGTACATCTCCTAATGCCTGTTCCATTTCCGCTACAATTAGCGACAACATTTTCTGAGGGTCTTCTGCTTTATCTAACATCGCGTTGATATTGGCTTGCAGAACATCTCCTAATCGTGAAAACACACTCATGCGGGTTTCTCCTTTCACTGTTTCAAATAAAGCCAAGTTATGTAGAGTTGGCCGGTTTTGTTTTATTTCTTAGGTTGATCTTTTCAATTGATGTGCCAACTTTAAAAATATCTTAAATAATTGTTATTAAAGGATTTTTTAATTATTTTTCGGTAAAGGAAAAACGAACTGATAAAATCAGAACAACAATATGAGTATTTTGACCAATTCAATGGTCAAATTGACCACAACACAATCCATCACAAAAACAAACTTGAATTCGTTTAGTTCAAGGTGAATCCCAATGCTTAAATTGACATGACTAATTGAACAACAACGGTGTAATTCTTGAACCAGCAAGGCTTAGATAAAAGGATAGAGCAGCGTATAACGTCAGAAGGGATAGTTTAGATGAAATAAAGACGCGGAATTAAACAATGAAAAAAGCGGCCATCGAATGATTAACCGCTTTTGAAGTTGGGTTCGGATTGACGCCTAATTACGCCAACAACCCAGAAAACTAGCGCCCCAACTGAATAAGCAAGGCAAGGAGTAATGAGCAAGCTGAATACAGCGATAGGTTCAACCATAGTGTGCTCCCTTATTCCGTCGTTTGAGATGACTCTTTGTTCTCGTTATTAACCGCTGAAATCAACACCTCTGTTTCAAATGCTTCTTCATCGGAACTGAGATATAAACCTGCTGTTACCACTGCTTTATAGATGTTATTCGATAACTCATTTGCTGTGGCGTTCGCGGCCTGTGACACCACTTTGTCGACAACATATTGCAAGGTAACTTCGTTGGCATTCGCTTGTGTTGTTAAACCTAAAGTAGAAAGTAAGATAGCTGCAACCGTAAATTTCGTTTTCATTTGTGTTCTCCGTAAAGTCCTGGTCGGTTTAAATAGTTAGTCGTTGTTTAACTTGATTTGGTTGTAGCGATACTTGTGCCAACATTTGAAAAATATTTAACTCATTGATATTTATATGTTTTTAATTTTACTTTGTATTCAACACAAAAAGTGGTAATACGAAGAAAGTTATAAAATAGTTTATTTGACCACTCTACTTAGTGAATTTAACCACCTCTTATTTTTAATGCCGCTTTTTATTTCGAGGGCTATGTCTGGACACCAGAATCCATTCCTCAGACAATAGCCACACTTTCAACCTTATTATCCATCTCACCGATAAAATCATCATGAAAATAGCCTTATCTCAGATGCATGTGATTCCCGGGAATCGAAGTGCCAACCTCAAAACCATCCTATCCACCATAGATAAGGCCAAACGAGATGAGGTTGATCTGCTTATTTTCCCTGAGCTATGCGTTTCTGGTTACATGCTCTCTGATTGGTGGTTAAGCCCCGCGTTTTTGCAGGAAGTTCACGATTACAACGAAGTGATAAAAGAGGCGAGTGATAACATTGCTGTCATTTTCGGTAGCATCTACCAAGACAGCGACATCAACACTCGTTTGCACACCAAGGCTTATCATCCAAATAAAGATGGACGTACCCGACTCTATAACGCCGCTTGTTTTGTACAGAACAAGCAGTGGTTAAAGCGTGAATCTGTTGAGCCGTATTTACCCGAAGGCATTCAGCCAAAAACCTTACTGCCAAATTACCGCTTCTTCGATGATGAACGCTATTTCTTCTCTTTAGGTGATGTGGCAATGGATATGGGTGTCAGCATCGAATCACTTAGCCAACCATTCTGTATTAATATAAAAGGAAAAATATACAAAATTGGGCTGCAAGTGTGCGAAGATTTATGGTGCAAGGATTATCGTAAAGACAACCGAGCGCTGAATACCAGCCGCTATTTAATCGAAAATGGCGCCGACTTCATCGTCAATATTTCCGCTTCACCTTGGACCAACCACAAAAACGATGCCCGAGATCGTCGAATTCGTTTTCTGGCACACGATAGCGATCACTTTGTGCCTTTTTATTATGTAAATAGTGTGGGTCCACAAAATAACGGTAAAAACATCATTACCTTTGATGGGGGGACAACAGCTTATAACAGTGAAGGCAACCCAGTTTTACTCTCAGAAAAGAACTTCGAAAACGACTATCTTCTGGTCGAGCATGAATCGCTGCCAACGCAAACGCTCACCAGAAAAGAGCCCAGTAGCATTTCACAAAAATATCAGTCGATTATCAGTGGGTTACGTTACGTAAAAGATATGCTCGGAATGGAAGAGCACCCTAAATATGTGGTTGGTGTGAGCGGCGGTATCGATAGCGCTGTGGTGGTTTGCTTACTCGCGCAAGCACTTGGTAAAGATCACGTTTGGTCGGTAAACATGCCTAGCCAATATAACTCATCGGCAACACAAAATGCCGCGCAACATGTTGCCGATAAGCTAGGCATCAAACACATGCAAATTCCTATTCAAGAACTCGCCGATGCCCAACTCAACTTATTTGCCAAACTCGATGAGGAATTACCTTCAAGCGACTACGCACGAAAGCTCTCGGATGAAAACATTCAGGCGAAAATTCGCGGTACGTCGATATTGTCTAACCTTGCGGGTCGGTACGGCCGATTTTTCACAAACAACGGCAATAAATTAGAAACCGCCCTTGGCTACGCCACCCTATATGGCGATGTCGGTGGTGTGATTGCGCCCATTGGCGATTTAACCAAAGCAGAAGTATTTAACATTGCGCGCTACATGAACGCCGAAATATTCCAAGAAGAAGTGATCCCTGAAACCCTGTTGCCAAACGAAATATTTGAATTTGGTGAGAACGACATCGCGCCATCCGCTGAGTTAAGAGAAGCGCAATTAGACCCAATGAAATTTGGCTATCACTGTGCGCTATTGGATGCTTTTACTCACTTCAACAAAGCCAGTTGTGAAGACGTTATGCAGTGGTATTTAACTGGCACACTGGCCGAAAATCTCAACATTAGCAATGCACTCGTTGATCGTTGGGGACTCAGCGATCCCGCTTTATTTGTTGAAGATTTAGAATGGTTCGCTCGTAATGTGCAGCGTAGCGTGTACAAACGAATTCAGTCGCCCCCCATTATTGTCACCAGCCCATCGGCATACGGGTTTGATATTCGGGAAAGTCAGTT
This sequence comes from Alteromonas sp. a30, assembly GCF_026788005.1. Lineage (GTDB taxonomy): Bacteria > Pseudomonadota > Gammaproteobacteria > Enterobacterales > Alteromonadaceae > Paraneptunicella. The sequence goes on along the minus strand of NZ_JABEPE010000014.1, from coordinate 107,501 downwards.
GCCTTGGCAAACCAGCGCGCGTTTTAACGACCTTAAACAACAAGTGTTGGCGCTAGAAAAGTACGCGCCAAAAAGCGCGCAATAATCTGTCATTTCCATTGAACAAAAGCCACCACCTTGTAGGTAATTAACCCACTTGGCGGCTTTGTTCAAACGCTTCCACTTTTGCGCGTGTTTGCGCCATTTCTTCTAATGCCAGTTCTAACACTCTGGCATTGGTTCCGGCTTTAATCGCATTTTGACTAAGGTAACGACGGAACACTTTGCCTCCCGGTTGACCTTGGAAAATACCCAGCATGTGTCGAATGATGTGCCACGCTTTTCCACCAGACTCAACGTAATTATCAATGTATGGGATCATTGCACGAACAATATCTTCACGCGGCATCACGGGTGTATCATCGCCATAGAAACGCTCATCAACCTGCGCCATCACATAAGGATTAGCGTACACTTCGCGCCCAAGCATCACGCCATCAACATGTTGCAAATGCTCAGCTACTTCATCCAAGGTTTTCACGCCGCCGTTAATAGAAATATTCAGATCTGGGTACGCCTGCTTTAGCTGATATACACGCGGATAATTAAGCGGTGGCACTTCGCGGTTTTCCTTTGGAGATAACCCTTTAAGCCATGCTTTTCTGGCATGAACGATAAAGGTATCGCAACCCGCATCAGCCACAACTTGAATGAAATCTTGCAACCCTTGGTAGTCGTCCATTTCATCAATGCCAATGCGGCACTTCACCGTCACCGGAATGCTGACCTTCTCCTGCATGGATTTTACACATTGCGCCACCGTTTGTGGCTCAGCCATTAGGCACGCACCAAAACGGCCATTTTGCACACGATCAGACGGGCAACCTACGTTAATATTGACTTCGTCGTAACCAAGCGCTTCGGCTCTTAGCGCGCACTCCGCCATTTCATCGGGCTGACTTCCCCCCAATTGCAAAGCAACCGGATGCTCTTCTTGGTTGTAACCCAAAAAATCACCTTTACCGTGAATAATGGCACCGGTTGTCACCATTTCGGTATAAAGCAAGGCATTACGTGAAAGCAAACGCAAGAAGTAACGGCAATGACGGTCAGTCCAATCCAGCATGGGCGCAACGGAAAATTGGCGATCTATTTTAGCGTTTGACAAAGTGGGTTAACCTCTTGAAATGAATTACTTTTTAGCACTGCGCTGCAATAAAAATAACATGACAACATAAATTTCCAGCCCACAATCGTATTTTTAGGGAAACAAATACCAACATTTAGCAAGAAACATTTCTATTCTGCACAGCTTTAAACGCACTAATTATATCATAGCCAAATAGAGCATCAGCCTTTTATTGTGGCGTGATCAGCCTGAGTCTAAATCATTTTTTATGGAGATGGTGTGACCCAAAGCCGTTAATAACATCAATCTTCTCCAAAGGTAATTCACTTACATTTTAATTACACTTTTTTACACAATGAAAACCCTTTCATAAAAGTCACTTTTTAGACTCCAAAAGAGAACATAAAAACCATTTAAAGTGCATCTAACATTCCTTTAATCTATATCTTATATTTTTACCTCATAAAGCACCCTTTTGGAGTATTTTTAATACCTTTACTTTTCACATTTACAAATATAACTTCTAGGCAAAACAACTTCGAGATCCACCATGAAGAAGGCCACTTTTTTATCTATCACCGCCATTATTGGCGTGGTTGCTCTATTCTATATCTTCAGCGAAGATAATACGCCAACAGCAACCCCATCTAACTCTACAACCTCTGAAAACTCCGACTCTCATCACAACGGAGAATCCAGTCATCAATCTGGCGTTATTGCCTTGAATAAAGACGGAATTCCTAAGCATCTATCTTCTGGCGTTGACATGATTACTCACGATTCCCCTTCAACAAAAGAGGTATCTACATGGAATACAGAAAAAGACACTATTGTCTGGCAGCGCTCAGAAGAAGGAGAAAATATTCTCAAAGAGGAGGGACATATTCCGGGTGATGTTAATAATGAAGTCTATCTAGAACTGGATATCAAAGAATTAAAAAGTGTAGAGGTTGGTGAATATTTGGATCTTTACATTCCGCAAATTGAAGGCAGTTACACCGGTGAAGTAGATTACATCACTGAACACCCCAACGGGGATCGCACCGTTGAAGCACATATTCCGGGCGCCGGAGACTTATTTAGTGCCGTAATCACCATTGGTGAAAAAGCAGTTTACGGCACCTTAGGTACTCAAGCAGATACCTACATTATGGAAGGTAATGGGAAGTACGCATGGATAGCTTCTAAGTCCGACTTAGTGGCTAAACATAGTCAGACCCATGTTGATGCCATCCACCCATCAAAACAAAAAACAACAATAAATGGGGAAGACTTAGCAATAAGCCTTGAAACCCCCGCTAAACCATAACAACGACTTTTCAGGAGTTAAACAATGTTTACCAAAATGAAAGCCACTCTATGCGCGTCAGCAGTTGCTTTATCTTGCGCAGCGCAAGCAGAAACGATTGATGTAGCCGTGCTTTACACAACACCAGCGGCAAACGCAACTGGCAGCATTAGCACTAAAATCAACCAATACATTTCTCATGCAAACCGCATCTATAGAAATAACGGGCTGAACATCACACTGCGTAACGTCGCGTCTGCATCAGCAAGCAGCTCAAATTTAACACCGACAGAAAGCACATTAAACGCGCTAACTAATTCTTCAAGCATTCAAAATTACCGTGCTAGCAATCGTGCAGACATGGTTGTGCTTTTGGGAACAGCTGAGCGCCTTTCTAATGGTACAGTGTGTGGTATTGGTTGGGTTGGTCAAGGTAGCAATGGCTCATTGTCTAGCCAAAGCCGTAACCTAATGTATAGCATCTCTGCTGTAGACTGCGGTGCGACAACATTTGTACATGAATTAGGCCACAATATGGGCTTGGGTCACTCTGTACGTCAAGGCAGCCGTGGCGGAGTTTATGCTGATGGTGTTGGTCATGGCGTTGACAACAGTTTCTCTACTATCATGGCTTACCCACAAGCCTTTGGTAGCGCTTCACGTTTAGACTACTTCTCAGATCCGAACTTCAACGGTTGTAATGGTCAACCTTGTGGCGTATTCGGTCAATCCAACTCTTGGAAAACATTAAATGCCGTTCGTGACGACGTTTCTCGCTTCTACTAAGCGAAACTAGTCAAAAACGACCTGAGGCATGGGTGTCGATCCGCTCATGCCTATTTTTACTCTATTTTATTCAACTTCCTCATTTCCCTTTCTAACAGAATCCTCTTACTATGGTGGTTAACCTGACCAAGATGGTCGGAGATAGGGCACTTCAATGTTCGAATGACGCAAGTGGTATATCGTCCTAAAGCACATTTGGAGTGTTGATAATTCAATGAATTAATGCAGCTTTGTATTAAACACATATAAATTTACTTATGTTACACTGCGGCTTACATTGATGACTGAATAATCGCATGAATCAACAACAACTCATTCAAAAAGCGCGAGAATATTGTGAACAAAAAGGTGTGAGATTCACCGTGCAACGTGAAAAAGTTTACTCTATTCTGTTACAGCATAAACATGCCGTTGGCGCATATGATCTTTTAGATGAACTGAAAAAAACCGAAGACTCTGCCAAACCTGCTACTGTTTATAGAGCATTGGAGTTTCTTCTTGATATGGGCTTTGTACATAAAGTCGAGTCCGATAATAAATTTATTGTTTGCCATCATTTTGGTTGTAGTCATCCAGTTCAATTTTTGATATGTGATAAATGCGGTGATGTACAGGAAATTCAGTCAGACGGTCTTCAAGAAAAACTCGACAAACAAGCACAATCGGTCGGCTTTGTGATTTCACGGCAAACAATAGAAGCCCACGGTCAATGTGCAAAGTGCCAATAGTTTGTCAGTTTGGGAGTATTTTCACGCAAAACGGATGCTGACTTTGAACATAGTGCAATATTTTCAGCACAATATCGGGTCTTAGCCTTGGCACACAATCTGCTTTTAAGCACTTAAGTACGTTGCGATGCTGTCGCCTATACTTAGAAATAGAGCATAAAAACTGACTAGCTACGGAATAATCAACCAACATGAATGTAGAATTTATCAATCCTTTTATAAGTGCGTTCAAAAATGTGTTGCTAACGATGGCACAACTTGATCTAGCAGCGGGGGCGCCTAAGAAGAAAACTGAGGAGCTTGCCCAAGGTGATGTAACAGGCTTGTTGGGCATGACAGGCCCACAAACAAAGGGCTCGTTTTCTATCACATTTGATGAAACCCTTGCACTTGAAATCATGAGTCGTATGTTAGGTGAAAAGCCTGCTTCTATTAATGCTGAAGTCATTGATTTAGTCGGTGAATTAACCAATATGGTTGCCGGTGGAGCAAAAAACACATTGGGTGAGAAAGGCTACGATTTCGGAATGGCAACCCCTGTGGTAGTAAGTGGTAAAGATCACACTATCACGCATCGCGTTGATGGCCCGAAATTAATCCTTCCTTTCAAAACCGATGTTGGCAAAGCCCACATCGAAATTTGTTTCGAGAAAGCCTAAGTTTCAGATACCGGCTTGCAACATAAAACCCACCAACAACATGGGAACAAGATTTTGTCCCCATGTTGTTTTTTAGATGAACTATGTGGATTCAAAAAACACTTCAACTAAAAGCCCATCATCGTGGCTTTCACCTCATTACGCATGATATTGAGACTCAGCTGCCAGAACTTAGGCAACTCAATATTGGGTTACTGCACTTATTCATTCAACACACCAGTGCAAGCCTAACGATTAATGAAAATGCAGATCCAACGGTTCGTAGCGACCTAGAAGCTCATCTAAATCATATTGTTCCTGAAAACGCACCATATTATCAGCATACTTATGAAGGCTCTGATGATATGCCTGCACACATTAAAGCCAGTTTGTTGGGAAATAGCCTTACAATTCCTATTCAAAAAGGCATGTTGGCATTGGGAACATGGCAGGGTATTTATTTAGGAGAACACCGAAATAGTGGTGGCAAGCGGAGAATTGTTGCCACCATTAGCGGCGAGTAATAGCTGATTGGCTACAAGCCTTGCTCATTATTGTGAGCAAGGCAATCAGTAATCATCCATCACAGGTGCGGCATAATTATCAAAGCGAGAAAAGTGCCCTTGGAAAGTTAGTCTTACCGTACCGATTGGGCCGTTACGTTGCTTACCAATAATAATTTCCGCTACGCCTTTTTCTGGCGAATTCTCGTTGTACACTTCATCACGATAAATAAACATGATTAAGTCGGCATCCTGCTCGATAGAGCCGGATTCACGTAAGTCTGAGTTGATTGGGCGCTTATCCGCTCGTTGCTCCAAGCCACGGTTAAGCTGCGACAACGCGATGACGGGACATTCCAACTCTTTTGCTAAAGCTTTTAGAGAACGCGAAATCTCGGCAATCTCTAATGTACGGTTATCGGCAAACTGAGGCGCACGCATTAACTGCAAATAATCGACCATGATAAGGCTAATCCCGCCATGATCACGGGCAATTTTACGAGCACGAGTTCTGACTTCCATTGGTGTTAAGCCGGAAGAATCATCAATAAATAAATTATTCTTTTCCGCCATCAGCTTCATGGCTTCAGAAAGCTTAACCCAATCTTCGTCGTTTAGCTGCGCTGTACGCACACTGGTTTGGTTAACTCGGCCAATTGAGGCGAGCATCCTCATCATAATTTGCTCGGATGGCATCTCCAAGCTGAATACTAATACGGGTTTGTCCGAAGACAACATGGCGTTTTCGCACAAGTTCATTGCAAATGTGGTTTTTCCCATAGAAGGACGAGCCGCTACAATAATTAAGTCGGAGCGCTGTAAACCACTGGTTTTTTTATCTAGCTCTGTATAGCCCGTGGTAACACCAGTAATTTCGGAACCTGCCTTTGCCAAGGCATCAATTCGGTCAATGGTTGCGCCTAACACATGCTTTAGCGCTTGAGGGCCTTCTGTTTGTGTGGTGCGTTTTTCAGCAATTTCAAAGACTTTAGTTTCGGCTAAATCTAAAATGTCGTGACTAATTCGGCCCTCTGGATTGAAACTGGCCTCTGAAATATCATTCGCTGCGGCAATAAGTTCTCGGCGAATTGCCTGTTCCTTGATGATTTCCGCATAGGCAGTCACGTTAGCCGCACTCGGCGTATTTTTCGCAAGCTCACCTAAATAAGCAAAACCACCGGCGTCTTCTAGCTGCTCGTGATGTTCCAAATCCTCGGACACTGTCACAATATCAACCGGCTGGCTTTTTTCTAAAAGACGAATAATCGCGCGATAAATATATTGATGAGAACTATTGTAGAAATCAGACTCAATGAGGATCTCAGTCACTTTATCCCATGAGTCAGGGGAAATGAGCATACTCCCCAAGACTGATTGCTCCGCTTCAATAGAATGAGGGGGGATCTTCAGTTTGGCGACTTTCGCATCAGAATCTTTTGATGATACACCCTTGATAGCCACTATTTATTACTCTTTAACTCAGCCAGCTGAGCATTATCCTAAATTAACTTTAACTTCGCTAGCCTTCATCGTCTTCATTCTTATATTAATAATATACGTAAAGCCCTCTTTGAACGTTAGTATCTACTATATACTTTTCAAAAGAGGGCTTGTCACACGAATATCTACACAATTTAATGTGTTGTCAGATGAATTTTACCATTAACACTTTCTACTTCGACTTTCGCCGATGCGTCAGGCGTTGAGAATTCAAGCGAACGCCCCGGACCAAAACGGGACTTAACGGGCTTATCATTAGTTATATCATTAATTATTTTTCCACCCGCATAGGTGTTCACTTCAAAGTAGGCAGGCACCTCTTTTTGCATGGTGAGGGTGATTTTCCCACCCACACTTGATGCTTCGACTTCAGCGTTCTCTAACAAGGTAAATTGAGCGTCGATTTCCCCGTTGACCGTAGAAACTTCCAGTCGTTTGATGTCACCAAGTGACAATTCAACTTTACCATTCACCGTTTCGATACGTGTATCTAGCGATTTAATATCCGATTTGATGTCACCATTAACTGTTTCAAAAACCAACTTTTCGGCAACCGATTTCTTGTCATCAAAGTTACCGTTTACCGAACCAACCCGAATGGCGCCATTTAATTTTCTGGTTTTGATGTGACCATTAACGGTTTCAATATTGATTTTACCTTGAAGCTCATTCGCTGCTACTGAGCCATTTACGGTATCAACCGATACCGACATATCAATATTTCCAACCTCAACGCTAGCATTCATACTGGTGTAGTTCACTCGGCTATTGCGCGGCACTTTAATAACTAAATTGTCGCCTTTGGGCTTTTCATGCCCCCACGGAGTCCGAAAACGACGAGGCATCTCCACTTCAATTTCAATCCCATTACTCGTGCGCTCGAAGGTAAGCCCTTCAGCTTCATCATCAAGCTCACCTGTAATGTGAACAAGATTTTTGTCCCAGCCTTCAATCTTGGCGAAACCATTTAGATGTTCAATTTCAATCACATCACCTTTTCCAGCTTCCATTTTTTTATCGACTTGTTCACCTGCAAAAATAATTTGAGAGAACATCATTAGTGATGCACAAACGATGCTTTTTGTCATTACGTTATTCATTTTCGAAGCTCCTGCTTTAACCACGTTAAACTACTCGCCATTTAGGGTTATAAACGGTTTCAATTAAAGAAAGTTGTTGTTGATAAACTTGCTGCAACATCTGCAACAAGGCTTTGTTGTTTGGATCATTTTTCAGCGCCATCTTGATGGCTTCCGCCGCATCATCCAGCTCTTTTAACTGCGCTTGCCAATCATTAGTTACTGGTTTTACTTCTTGGTAACTCACTAACAGCGCTTGCTTTTGCTGCTCATGTTGCGAGGCTAAAACCTCTGCTAAATTAACTAAGTCGGGTTGCGCTTGCTCCGGTTTCACACCAAACCAACCGATAACAGCAACAAACGCCACCGCTGCTGCCATTGCCCATAACGGTTGTGTTTTTGCGACGTGACTTAATGACCAACGAGACTTGAGCACTTGGTTATCTTTAATATCCTTTTCCAAATTGTTCTGTTGTGTGCGAAGCAGAGAATGCTCAATACCAACCCACAAATCCTTGCTAGGCTCAATGCTGTCAGGTAATTGCGCCAACTGCTCATTTAACTTTTTATCAAAATCACTCATCGCCGTACCCCATCCACGCTTTGATTAATTGCTTTGCCCGATGAAACTGCGCCTTACTCGAACCCACTGCCATATCCATCATTTCTGCAATATCTTCATGTCGATACCCTTCTAGAGCATGAAGTACAAACACCAGTCTTGCCCGTTCAGGCAAGCGCTGAATATAGGCTTCCAGATCAACCGAACCGGCACATTGTTGAGCAGGTTTACTGGCCACCTCTGAATCTTCAATATTAAACAGATTCTGCCAGAAGCCCTTTTGAGCGCGTAAATATGAAATAGTCACATTAGAGGCAACACTGTGTAACCAAGTCGAAAACCTACTATCGCCGCGATAATTCTTGAGCTTCGACCACACTTGAATAAAAACTTCTTGAGTCGCTTCCTCAGCCATACTTGCTTGCCCAGTTAAACGCAATGCTAATGCATAAACGCGGCCTACATGCATTTGATATAAGCCTTTAAAAGCCTGCCTGTCTCCTTGCTGACTAGCAGTAATGAGCGTTTCTTCTTTCGTTTGAGAATCAGCGATTTCCTGCAAAGCTGTATTTTGTTCCAACAACTGTTACTACCTGTGTTTGGTTCTTGAACTACCAGAATTCCGGTATAACTTTTTAGTATTTGAAGGTTAGTCGATAAGAATAACGCGAAGGTTTAAATAGGAAATAAAAAAATATTAATAAAATGCAGACATAAAAAAACACCGCGTTAAAAGCGGTGTTTTTATGCAGAAAAATATAAAAAGTAATTACACTTACTTAAATTACGCTTCTCTGATCACGATAACTTTAATCGTTGCCGTTACTTCTGAGTGAAGTTGAATATCAAGATCAAACTCACCTGTTTCACGGATAGTACCATTAGGCATACGAACTTCAGATTTCGCTACCTCAACACCAGCAGCAGTTACTGCATCAGCGATGTCACGAGTACCAACAGAACCGAACAATTTACCTTCATCACCAGCAGGCGCAGCGATAGTCACTTCTGCTAAGTTAGAAATTTGCTCCGCTCTTGCTTGAGCTGCTGCCAATACGTCAGCTAACTTTGCTTCAAGCTCAGCGCGACGCTGTTCGAATTTTTCAACGTTAACTTTCGTTGCTGGAACCGCTTTACCTTGTGGAAACAAGAAGTTACGCGCATAACCAGCTTTTACAGAAACTGTGTCACCTAAACCGCCCAAGTTGGCAATTTTGTCTAGTAGAATGATGTTCATCTTGCTACCTCTTTAAATTCGCCAATGACGATTATTTGTGAGAATCAGTATAAGGCAACAATGCTAAGAAACGAGCACGTTTGATAGCAGTTGACAACTGACGTTGGTATTTAGCGCTAGTACCAGTAATACGGCTAGGTACGATTTTGCCATTTTCGGTAACGTAGTTTTTCAACATACCGATGTCTTTGTAATCGATCTCTGTCACGCCTTCAGCAGTGAAGCGGCAGAATTTACGACGTCTGAAATAGTTAGACATTATCTTAATCCTCTATCCAATCTTATGCTTCTTTAGAAGCGTCTTCTGAAGCAGCTTCTTCACGTCTTGCAGGTCTTTCACGTTGCTCAGGCTTGTTTTCTTGAGCCATTGGTGAAGGTTCAGTTACTGCACCTTTAGTACGCATAATCATGTTACGAAGAACAACATCGTTGAAACGGAAAGCTGTTTCCAACTCTTCAATCGCTTCGGCTGTTGCTTCAGTGTTGATTAGAACGTAGTGGGCTTTGTGTAACTTTTCGATTGGATAAGCTAACTGACGACGACCCCAATCTTCTAAACGGTGAATTGTGCCACCGTCAGTAGTCAAAATACCGGTGTATCTTTCGATCATGCCAGGCACTTGTTCACTTTGGTCAGGGTGAACCATAAATACAATTTCGTAATGACGCATAAAAGCTCCTTACGGTTGATGCCTCGTATAGCTCAGCCGGACTATGTTAAGGCAAGGAACATAAAGTTTTTGGCTGATTCGAGGGCGCGGATTCTACGCAACAACGGCGCAGAAAACAAGCAAAAGATTGCCGCTGCGCGCGTTGAACACATATTTCTAGAAAAGATTAACCAGCCACAACTAACACGCCCACTCCCATTAAGGCTAAAACCGACCAAAGCCAAGCGCGTTTCGCCACCTTTTCGCCAAGAACAAAGGCAACCACCAACGATAACAACACGCTTGTTGCGAATAGGGTTTGTACCACCGCCGCCTGCGTATAGGAGAACGCCAACATTTGTAAATACATAGGAAATAACGTGCCAACGACACTGGCTAACAACATGATTTTCCACGCACGGGAAGCGTTATGGGTAACAGGAAGCCAGCGAGAGCGGCGCCAAAACATTAATAACACAACAATCAACACTCCACCCAATAAGCGCATTGCTGCTGCCGATGCTGGTGCTATTTCTGAGCCAGTTAGAATATCGCGGCTGATCACTGCTCCCACGGCCTGACACAGGGCCGCAGCGCCTGCAAATCCATAACCGGATAAATTGAAAACCACCTCTTGCTTCTTCTTTTCCTGTTTCACTAACATATCGACAGCAAACAATACCAATGCAATCCCCAACCATTGCTTCCACGTAAGCCATTCAGCAATCCAAAGCATTGCTAGCAACGCAGTAAAAATAGGCGCAAGGGTTTCTGCCACCAGTACAGTTTGGCTATCGCCAATGCGTTTTAACGCCTGAAAAAAACAGGTATCGCCAATACCGATGCCAATCACACCGCTGAGCAACAACCAAAAAATATCACGATGGGAAAAAGTAAACGTTTGATTTAACCAGAAGTGCGAGAATGCGAGATAAGCACCTAATACAAATAAGGTAATCACCCCTTTCCAGAAGTTAAGCGACAAAGCAGAAAAACTCGCTCCTAACACCCGGAACAAACGAGCTGCAACCGCCCAACATAACGCAGTGACTAACGCGGCAATTTCACCGACCACAAACGGATCCTCAACAACAAAAAGGAAAGGATAATAGCAAATTAGCAAGGAGAGAAAACAACAAACCCGCGATGAAAGCGGGTTTGAACTTGGACTGATGTTGAATGCGCCTGATACCTACTGCGCATTCACTTCGGAAGGATACTAATAATCCGAAGAACGACCTGAATTTGCCTGTGAACCGCCTTGCTCAGACTCGAACAATGAACGTGCCTCACTACTGATAGAAACTTGGTCGCTTGAAGATTGCTGTTGACCAGCACTGCTGGTTTCTTGCAACGGTCTTGACTCTTGCGCTGCCGAAGTAGCAGACACATTCGCTTGGAACGCAGCAACAGCCGTATTATTGGAACCTGAAATTTCCATAACTTACCCCTCTGTTTTAGGCGTCCGCAAGGACACCACCTCAATACCTAATAACATTGTCGGATTTTTAACCGCAACAATCAATAAGAAAGGGAAGTTTTTATTTCTATTTCACTTCCTCTCGCTTCACACACCGCTTTGCCAACGAATATCAATCATCTCTTCAGATAACCACGGCAAGCGAATAATCCCAAATCCCCAAGGCAGCTTCGCCAATAGAATGTCTTGTGCTTGTTTTTCCACTGCGATGGCATAGCCAAAATCCACTTTAAGCAAGATCCCTTGGCGCTGAATAAACATCTGGCGAAAGCTACGACAACTCATGCCTTTAAGCGCCGGCCACTGTTCAATTATCAATGCCATTAAATTATCACATTCTTGCTTCTCGGTTTCCGTTAACGCACTTGTACACGTCAACGGCGCCAGCGGTTCATTCCCTAACAACATATTGGCGCAAACGGGAACGAAAACATTTTCTTCCAGATCTGGACCTTGTTCATGCTTGCAATAAATATACATGAGTAACGCCATTGCCTTATCGCCACTCTCTGCATACAAGCGCTTATCCGTATTTAATAAACCAATACGCGAAAAAAGCGTTTGTAAGAAAGGCCAGAACAACGCGAGTCCAGCATCGAAAACCAACGCATTCGCCTCTTCTGCTAGCAAGGATGAAAGCGCAGAAAGCTGCTGTTTGATCGGGGCTTGTAATGCTGGAATATCAACTTGCTGTAAAACCTGCTGCAACGGCTCAACAAGCGCGTTGAATTGAATGAAACCTCGTTGAGCGTTATCTACACTTAATGCATTTGTTGAGGAATTTTGCATTTGTGCGCTTTTCGATTGATCGCTAAGCAGCGTCCCCGAAAACGGAGTCACGGGCAACACAGATAGCAAAGATAACTCCGATAACACCTCTAACGATTGCACCTTATTAACGCTGTTATCTTTTTGAAGCAGTTGCGACACCCATGCTTGCACTTGCGACAAAACCGACATTTGCCACATTTTTCGCTCTGTCTCCCGAACCTTTTCTCCTCTAGAGGAATGACGCGATACATAAGATTGCGCCCACGCGTTTAAGTCGCGCATAAGGCATTCATGATCATCGAATTGACAGTATGCTAAACGTGGATTCGAACGAAACACAGCTTCCAAACTCGATACCAAAACTTGCAATGTCTCTTGCACTTTGTCTTGATCGTCGCGTGACTGTTCTGCGGTATCTTGAGCGACGAGTGCATTCACAAGCCGCTGCATTTGCATAACCCAAGGCAACACCGTATCAAGGGTTTCACTACCATTCTCAACAGGTTGATGAGCAGATTCAGCAGCCTGCTTAAGTATGCTCCCAAGCTTGTTCCATTTTGTCAGAATCCCCTTAATGCGACGCCATTCATCGCGCGCTGGGAATGTTGTCGACGAAAGCTGCTTGAAGCCTTCTATAGCGTGTTGTGCAGCCCTTATTAAAGGCATCCATTTCGCGTCTGTTTCACCTTGCACTTGTGCTTTTTCTTGCTTGGATAACTGAGACAACTGAGCCCGCTCTATCGCCTTTTGAAGCGCGACAAGCTGCGCATCTAGCTTAGCGTAATGGCACAACGCATCCGTCTGAGCATGAGCAAACCCCGGCGCTATTTGCTCTGTTCGTATGTTTAATGGCGTTTGCCGCCACTTATTCAAGAATCGTGATAACAACAGTGCAGCCTGTTTAAACGGCTGAAGTGGCGCTTCATCACTTCCTTGTTGACTAAAATCCAACTGCTTAATTTGCTTTTCCAATGCCTCTTTTTGCTGCAACAACGCCGAATTTGCATGATGATATTGATTGTGGCTATTCATCTTAAATGAGCCAGCAACATCAGAGTTCAGCCACGGAATTTGCATTCCTTCTGGCATTAACCACCAGCTTTGCAATACCATTTTTTGCTGACTTTCACTTGGCAATTGCTGATAAAACTGGTGAATTTGCATCGTTATTTCTTGATAAAACCCAACAAGCCCTAAACGCGCCTGTGTATTTTTATCGCACCACGACGAAACAAATAGCTTTTGAGTAAGCTGCTTGAATGACTGAAAAATTGCCAATAGCTGATGCAAACAACTCAATGCTGAATCCAGCGCAGATGTGCGCTTAGCTTCATGACCCACAACCGTTATCTGACAACGTGATAATTCCCGCTTAAGCTGCGTTAATTTTTCTGCGGCTAAGCGTTCGTTTAAAAGTGCATTACTGCTGATAACCTCATCAGATACAGGCGTCAGTCCTAGCGCATTTAGCGCAGCCAATAAATCATTAACAGCAAAGTCTGAATGCATTGAAGCAAGCCATTGCAGCACTTTTTCTCGCGCTTGCTGTGGCAAATAATTCAGGTTCGATGTGAGATTTTCAACTAACGTTAAGTGCTCAGAAGCAGCCCCCGACTGAACATGAAATAACGCTTTTCGCAGAGGCAACCAAAAATCACTGTCTGCGGCAGGAGAAAGGCCCGCATCGGTATGTGCATAGTGTTTTTTTAACGCGCTCAAAATGGGTTGTAGCTTTTTCGCCACCGCCCCGCTTTCTTGGCGTTGCCAATCTCGATATTGATCCGCAATCCGGGCGATTTCGTTTAGCACCGTTAGCGGTAACGCTGTTAATGCCAACAGCGAGGTTAACTCTTGCAAAATGTTGGTAAATTGTTCGGAAAGTGACTCAGGTAAGAGCACATCATCGGTTGCTGATTCTGGCGATAATTTGTCGATTATCTCGCTGACTGCATCAATCGCCAGCGATAAACTTTGATGCTGAGTAAGCGACTGCCCACTAACGATTAAGCACTTATTCTTTATAGACTCAGGTAAATTCACATCGAAACAAAGCAACTGTTGAACACACTGCATTAACGCCGCTAGCGAAAGTGTATGACCTTGCTGCAACCGGGCTTGAAGCTGCTGTAAAAAGTGTGACTTCCGTTTCAAATTTTGCAGCAAATCGGAAACATTTATCGCGTACTCGTTGTTAATATTTTTGTCAGGAGCGTTATCAGCGTAAGCGTTATTGATGTGAGAACCCGTGTTTTTAATATACGCATTATTCACTGAAACCTCGTGAAAAGCGTCTTCAAAAACCCTCTTTCGTGCCAAATTCAACAAGGCATCAACCGCTTTTGCTGACACCAGCCCAGACGCTTGCAATACAGATTCATTGCGCCAATGTTGATCTGCCAGCGGGAAATGCGACACGCTCCCCGATGCGTCCATCAAGCTCCAATGTTGTAGTTGCTCTTGGAACACTCGCGAGCGCTTTCTTGCTAACGCGGCCGTGAGCAGTTCCCACCCCGCAGCCGACAACTGCACTTGCCCTTGTTTTAAATGCATTAGCAGCGCAACCGACTGTTGCCACTGAGCAGGTTCAATAGCATTACCTTGATGTTGGCAGGTTTGCTGCGCCAAACGCAAAATCACCTCGCCGTAGCTTCCTGCTTCGTTAATCGCTACTTGCAAAGCAGGTAACATCGCCTCAGGAAACAGCGCAAGTAACACCGCCTTTAGTTCAGCCGTGTGCGCTAAACGTTTCAATTCAGGCACTAACAGAGCAAATACGTGAGGATGGCTTAAGCAAGCACGTAACGATACCGCTGATTTCGGGTTAAGCAAGGCGGCAAGTAACCGCGCTGAAAAGCTATCGCTAAGCTTAATTTGTCCTCTCGCCTCGGTTTTCGAGCTAACTTGCTCAACCGCTGCCTCAAATTGTTGCCGAATTAGCGGCGCCAGATGCACCGCAAAGTAATGTTCTGGTCGAGAAGAAAACGCCTTCATATTGATTGGCGGCAAATTAATTTGAATATGCTCAATGGTTATCGGGTAGCCATGCTCCAAAGCGCTCATCATGGATTGCAAATACTGCGACACCCTTTGTGTAAGGTGACGTTCAGCGTTTTCAGCTTGCGCGTTTTTCGGATAGCGATAACGAATATCTAATGCCAGATGATCAATGTGTGCCCGCATATTGCCTTCTTTATTAAACCAAAACCTGAATTTTCTGAGCGCAAAAAAAAGCCCCCAAGGAAGGGGGCAAATCACACAGAGGAAGGGAGAACTATTCGTTATGCACTCGCCAGACGCCTTCGCCCGCATCAATTTTACGGCCCACAAAATCGCCTCTCCAATAATGACGCTCTTCGTGTGCATCTGTGAGATTATTATTGGCATAAATATGTGGACCTTCTGCCGCGTTGTTACCGGTCCAGAATCCTTCGCACATTAAATCCGAGCAGTAATAGGCACCCCCGCCCTTGCCTGTAGCTTCACCAGAAAGTGCTTCAGCACGGCAATTACGCGCAAACATCACCAAGCGCTCACAACGATAAGCACCGCCACCATTGGCTAATGCCTGACAATTCATTGCACGCACACGGCTATCGTGACAATAAGCTACCGCGCCACCATGATCAGCATGGCATTGGTCGGCGTGAATTTCCGAATGCGTTAAGCCCCACGCTGCACCACCTTCGTTGCGCTGATTATCGGGTTGCGAAGCTTGTTCTAGTGCATGACACTGACGAATATTCAATGCTTGAATGCTGTTCGCAGTGTAGGTATTTGCGCCCATGCGACTAGCGTAAATTCCCCCTCCGTGACCAGACACACGATGGCGCACAATGTGACAATTCAACTCGCAGTCTCTGGCGTATTCGAGGTAAAAAGCACCGCCATTTTGCGTACTGTGAATGTTGTTGCCATCGAAGGTAAAGCCATCCATTTTCACGTTGGAAATCCACTGACTTGAAGACCCTACCAATTCAAAACGTGCTCTTGGATTCTGCTTACGAATAACCGTGGTATGCGGATTAAAACCCACAATCGATACGTTAGAACCAATACTCACGGATTCCGTTAACTGGTACGCCGACGTGCCGTTATCTTGATTATTCATCGGCATCAAAATAACCGTTGTGTTATCAGTAATTCGGCTTTTCTCGTAGGAGCTTTTGTTAAACACGCGGTCGAATTCAATTTGGCTGCTAATGGTGTGCGTTTTGCCACCACGACCAAATGGCACAACCACATTGTCGATGTAAGATTTCACCGCCGCCTGCGTTGGCAACAAGGCATTGACACCGGCATCGCCACCTAATGTCACATCGTCGGAAATACCGGTAATAACAGGGCCTTCACCCAACTGCATTTGCTGCTGAACGCTCAAGCTGGCAGTTGATAACTCGCCATCGTTACGCAAACGGCCTGTTTTCGCCTCGCCCATTACGTTGATATCGCCAGAAATAATCACGCCGCCTTTAACATCGAGTTTGGCAGAAGGCGAAGTCACACCTAAGCCTAAATCGCCCGCCGAGGTGAGTGTCATTAAGCTGCGAGCCACATCACCTTGAGCTTGATGCTCAACACGCAACGGCATTTGCTCACCATGGCTTTGCACATGCATGGCCGCTGTGGCGGTTTCCACGCCCACACCTAACCGCTCTGACGCATAAATGCCTTTGTCACTGCGAATGGCGTCTTTCACCGACAATGCCCCGCCTACATCCACTTTTTGCTGCAAGCTTGTGCTGGCTTCAACCGTTAGCGAGCTACCAATGATGGCATCATCTTTCACCATCAAATCGGCGTTTAAGTAAGTTGCGCCAGTCACGGTTAAGGTTTCGTCAATGCTAGCGCGATCTTCTACCGATAAGTCTCCGGCAATTTGCACATCGGAACCAAATTCCGACTTCTTCGACACATCCAACGAACCCCGCGCCACCAGCTTTTCTTCGACTTCCACTTCACCTTGCAAGTGCGTGTTACCACCCACACTCAAGGTTTGAGAAATTTCCGCTGTACCCGCCACTTGTAACGTTTCGCTTGGGTCGTCAACGCCCACTCCAATGCGACCATCTTTAATCACAATACTGCCGAACTTTTCGGAGTCGATACGTAGCGCTTCAGAATAGGTCGTGTCAGCAATATAAAGTTGAGATTTAATGTCGATCATCTCAGGTTTTGCCACACCCAAAATGGTTTGCTCACGTAAGCGGGATTTTTCTAGCACGAATAAATCCGACTTAATATTGGTGTCTTGGGCAACATCCAAGCTGGAATTAAGATACACGCGGCCATCAACCGTTAGCGCATCACCAATGTAGGCATCATCAGCAACATCAAACATGCTGCGTGGTGAGTGAACACCCACACCAACACGACCTTGAGTCACAATAAACTGGGTTTTATCGGCAGTGTCACCTTCAATACGCACTGCGGTTTGATGCTCGCCTGCGCCAATGTGAATGCCTGCGTTTGGTTTGTCTGTACCTAAACCAATTTGCTTTTCCACTATCAAGTTTGCGCCAACATGGGTTTCGCCGCTAATTTCAGCGCTGCCCATCACGTTTAATAAGCCTTGAGATTTCTCATCATCACCAATAAAGACCGACTTATCGAAGGTGGCGGGTGCATGAGCCTGTAGCTCGCCAGACACGGTTAAATGGCTTTCTACACCCACACTGCTATTGAATTGTCCGTGACCAGAAAGCGTCAATTGCCCATGCAAATTGCTGTTACCCTGGACCGCGAAATGCGCGTCTGGGGTGTCAGTATTCACACCTATTTGGTCCCCCTTAACATACAAAGTAGGTGAAGAAAGTGAAGATTGGTCAACCCGCATTGCAATGCTGTCGGAGCTGGATTGGCGTAGGTGTAAATCAATTTGAGTATCGTTATCGCCACCGCTGCTCATGGGGGAATTGATAGGGGCGTTAATGCATACTGCACCTCTGGCAACCAAGCCAGATTCAAAGTTCGCGCCTTTTAGCGCGGTGAACTGCTCTTTGACTCGCGCACTTTGGCTATCCATGTTGCCGTCGATCTTCGCCGTGCCTTTAATGTGCAAATTCGCTTCGGCATGCTCCACATTAATCGACAACGACTCTGCATTTAAGCGCAGTTGATTTTTCTCACTGGTGTCGCGAATAATTAACGCTGCATCGCTGCCTTTTTGTTGCAATGCCATTTGGCGCGCGTCTACGTTTAGCCAATCCGACACCATCAAGTTGCCATCTATCTGGGTATCACCCTGAATATTCACACCCTGTTGTAAATGACGACCATCAAGCACAATCGCGTCGTCCGACACCGACATCACATCGCTGCCCGCTTGCTCTGGTGTGCGCACCGC
Source organism: Alteromonas sp. a30 (assembly GCF_026788005.1). Classification (GTDB taxonomy): domain Bacteria; phylum Pseudomonadota; class Gammaproteobacteria; order Enterobacterales; family Alteromonadaceae; genus Paraneptunicella. The sequence goes on along the minus strand of NZ_JABEPE010000014.1, from coordinate 88,828 downwards.
AAAGCCACCATCAACGCGCAAGGTGTCATCTACCAACACATCACCGCCTAAGTGAATGTCACTTTGCGGTTCGGAAACCAGCAGGCCCACTTTGTCTTGCGTAGCCACCAACAAAGCTTGGTTATCGTGTTTTACTTCCAACGGACGCGACATCGCAGGCACACCTATTGGCATCATGGCATCGCCCGTTTCCATTGCCACTTCTACTTTCAAGCCCTTTTGCACCTTCATGCCATCTTTAACGTGCGCTTGGCCTTCAACCATCAAATTATGTTTGAGCGTGGCATCACCATGCAACGCCAAGTCGGTGTTTTGATTATTGGTTCCCACCTGCATTTTATGGTTGTTCACCAATAAGCTGGCTTCGCCGTTGTTATCGTCAATACGCAGGGCAGCACGACGATTGTCTTCTTTAATGTGTAAGCTGGCGTTTGGCGCAAGCGTGGTGTCTGTGGCAATGGACAGGGTTTGTTCAATGTGCGCGCTGTCGTGAAGGTGAACATCGCCTTTCATCGACGTTTGCCCAAGCACATCAAGCTCATGCAAGGTACTGGTTTTCGCCACCTGCATGCCATCTTGTAAGGTGGCCTCGCCTTTTAAGGTGAGATCGCCTGCCAACACGCTATCGCCATCAATGTGCAAATTATCGCGCCCTGTAATGCCTTGCTTCACTTCCAAGGTTTGCGTGGCTGTGAGCGTGCCGTTAACTTGGGTTTCGTTTAAGTGCGCTTTTTCATCAACGCTGAACTTGCCATAAAGGTGCGTATCGCCGCTGAAAGTGAAGTTGGCGTGACTGTTATCCATGCCCGAGCGAATGCTGAGAATTGAAGCTTCGTTTTGGCGAATAGTGAACGCATCTTGGTGACTTTCACACAGCACATCCAAGCGAGACTGCGGCGCACGCGTGCCTACACCAATGCGATTATCCACCACTAAACTGTATTCTAAATCCAAGGCTTTGGTGGTAGCACTAATTGCCACACTGCCGTTAACATCCAAACTATTCAGCGGTTTTTCATGACCTAGCCCTAAGCGACCTTTTTGGTCGACCACCACGGGTAACGAATCCGATGCAATATGCAATAAATCGCCGCCATCGATTTGGCTCAGTGATAACAGTGCTGGCGCAGCGTCATGACCAGAACCGATGTACAGCGCGCCTTCTACGCTAGAATCGCCAGAAACACGAAGGCCACCAAACAATTCCGACTCGCCATTCACTTTAAAGCTCACCGCAGCGCTTTGCCCAAAGCCAACGCTGAGCATTTCCGAGAAATACCCTTGAGTGGCTTCCATTGTGCCAGTGAATTGGCTGCTGCCATCCACATGCAATAGCGCATCCGTGTGGGCAATACTGACTCTTCCTGTTGCCGACACAGTGTCGCTCATGTTGTTACTTGCATTCACAGTAAAGTGTTCAAATAGATTCAAGCCACTTTCTGCATCAAACTGAAGCTTTTCACCCACTGAAAAGTGCTGTGCGCTTAACATCACCGACTCGCCCAACTGCAACGCATCAGCGCTTAACTGAGTGTTATTTGGCAAAGTTAATGCCACGTTTTCACCACTTTCTGGCAACGCGAGTGAAACGCTACCCATCACCATTAATGGTTTAGTCAAGGTGGCAGACATCGCATCCAGTTGTAATCCATCATCTTGCTGAATCACAGATGCATCAATAAATTCCGCGAAATCGGCTCCGGTGGGTCGCTGATTGTCCGCAAACTTTGCTTTAATGTTGTCGCGTTGAAGCGCATCCGCTTGGGGCGAAGGAGAGTGTTGATCAGTCATGATGATTCCTTAGATAAAGTGGGGATCGTTAATTCGTACAGTAAAGTTCGGCATGCCTTCATGTCCGGGATGAAGGTAAGCCGCTGAAATGGGGTAACTTGGCTTTAAGTAATCCAAAGGCTGATAGCCAATTCTGAAGTCAACACCAACAGAGGCGTTGCTAATGGGATGCGGGTTAAACATGGCATCCAGATGTTCGTGAGCAATAGAAAACAACACAGAGTCGACGCTTAAGTGCGATAACACGCCATCCGCTTGAGTTAAATATTGCGCTAACGATTCGCAAATACTGGCGTAATCATTGCCCACAACTGGCGCAGATTCAGCCTCGCCCAGCCATGTGTTGATCCGCAATAGCAGCTCTTGCCAAGGCTGTTCGCCAGCCTTCTCTCGCTCTTGGTTTAGCGTGGTTAGAACTTGTTGTAGTAAGGTTTCTGGCGTTTCCACAAAGTCACGTAAATAACCGCTGAGCAAATCAATTAATTGGTTTTCATGAGCAGAATGCGGCAACGCTAGCGCTTCGTTTTGACCTACACTGCTGCGAGAAACCGGCAGGGATTTTTGTGTCATGGCATTAAGCCAACTAAAGTAAAGTCGCTCGAACAAACTCATTAATTCCCGCGACAAAGTGATCAAGTACACGGTTTGATGCACAGGCGACTGTTGTCGAATTTGCTCGGCCAGCAAGCTTTGATATTCCGCATTAGCAAAACGACTGGGCCAATTTGGCAACACAAAATACAGCTCGTTAGCGCGGTAAGATTGCGCGTTTGTGCCAAAGCGTAACAACTCACTTTCCAATAAGTACCCGCTTTCTCGGTTGGTAATCGCCAGCGGCATTTGCCCTAAATGCGACCATCCCAAAAAGCGACCAAGGCGTTTAAGTAAGCCACCGCTGTGGGCGCGTTGCGGATTCAAACTCAGGTAATTCATGCCACCAGAACGATAGCGACTGATCATAGGGTAATCTTTGATAGTCGCCGCTAAATCCAATAACGATTTAAGCTGTACCAGCTTTTCCAGTAGCGGCTGATCTTGGCTAATGTCGTTTGGAATAGGGTAAAACGCCCCTAAATAATGGCTAAACACTGAACGATACTTGAGTACACCTGCATCTAATCGACGCTCTGCGAAACGCGCTAATAGATGGTCTAACGAACTGATTAATCGCGTAAGCTGGGTTTGGCTGAATATCGGCTCTGCTTGAGACTGAAAGCCTTGCGCTTGGTAGGTATCAAAGTAATCACTTAATAAGTGCTTTATGCCACTAACACCAGTAATAGCTTGGCTTAACTGGCTGTGAGGCAACGCGCGAATATCCTGCCAAAATTGCTTAATGTCTTGGCTAGTTAATGCTTCGCTCGCCAGCATTTTATTAAATACATACATTAAACGTGGATACACCTCGGTGTCTGGAATCGCTAGCAACTTGCGTAAGTTATCGAGCTGCGCGGTTTCATCAGCAAGGATTTGGTCAAACAGGGTTAAGAAGCCTTTAAGCTGGAGAATTTGCCCAAGTTCTGGCGAAGCAATATCACCATCAATGCGCTTTTCACTGAGTCGATACACTTCTGGAAATTCGGTTTGAATCGAAATAAATTGGTTGAGTTGTCGGTAACGAGCGCCAATAAAGTCATCTATGTGAGGCGCTATCAACAAGCTCATAACCTCGTTGTTTTGCCTAACCAACTCAGCAATGCGTTGCTGGTCTGTGGCATCCAGTGTCATAGTTTGCCCGTCGATGCTCAATACCAGTTGTGACAAGGATAGGTCCAAGTCGAACACGGCAACCTCACCAGCTTGCAAGCGCATGCGCCAGTAGCTTTGTTCGTCGCTATCTGCCCCACTACCAACCTCGCCTGTAATAAAACTAAACCCGCTAATGCTGTTTAAGCCATTTTTGCCGTCTAACACTTCTAGCACATCACTGGAAAACACCCATTCTGGCAATTGCACATCCAGCAATTCTGTTTGGGAACGATAACCATTTTTCGCCAATGGACCGTTAAAAATAGCATCGCCGCTTAAGCCTTGATGTTGCATTTCTTGCAAGGTGTAACGATGAATATCTGGCGCGATTTTCTTGGCGCAAGCTTTGAACACCTCTGCAACATTGGCAATGGGGTCCGACGCGCCATCTAAGTCCATCACAAGCCTTACACCAATGTTTTTTGGGGCTAACACCTGAATTTCGCTCAAATCCTGATTCACATTACGTTCTTGCAAAAAGGTGTGGCGCACGGCATCAAGCACGGGGGTTTGTAACTCCAGCGGCAAATAGGCCCACTCAGGTTCGAGTTCCAATAGCAGTTTTACGCTGGCAATAGCGAAGTGCTCAGATTCTGTTGAAGCGGTTGTTGAAGATCGGTAGCTACCGGGTACCACCGCTACATTTTTTACGCCCTTTACATCCAAAATGGCTTGGCGAATATCGCGGTTGGTGACCATATTTGAAGGCAGGATATCCGGCGCTAGATAAAACGCTTGCGGCTCCCACTCCGCTTTTTCTTTATTTTTGGCGAGTAAATCGGCAACGGGAAAGTCCAAGCGATAACATAAGTCGGAAATCGCGAAGGATAATACCTCTAACAAGGTAATGCCGGGATCGGCGGTATTATGATCGGTCCAGTTTTGCTCGCAAACTTGCTGCACAAGCGTTAACGCTTGTTCTTTCAGGAACAAACTGTTTTGCCCTTGCTCTGCTAGTTCAGCATCCAAAAGCGTGCCAAGAAGTGGTTGGGACATAGCAACCTCAAGTAGTCAGCCTTGCCTTTGTAATGAAGGCAAGCAAGAAGGTAAAACCTACCAATAGTCGTGTGCAGACTAGACGCAGGCGAAATGGGAATGTGAAGGTTTGTCAGCGCGTTTAACTTTGCAACCGCTGTTAGTTAACGGTTTGCCAGCAAATTGCCACCCGACAGGTGTTGCGATCAGACTCGCCGTGAATCCTTCCATGGAGGCTCCACAGCCGCTTCCCTGCGGCTGAGGGTCTGACCTCAACACGCTGTGAGTGGCTTTCTTTTGTGTGCGTGTTTAACTCATTAACGCACTTTGAAGTCGAGCTCTAAACGCCATTTGCCAATGCCTTCAAATACGGGTTGGTAATGGTTGAATAAGTTGATGTCGTGCACTTTTGCCGGCACTAATATGGATTGTGGTGAACTGGTGCGGATCACGTTGTCTTGTACGAATTTGTTGTCGCCTTGGCCTGAGCCCGGGTACAACACTGGGCCTTGTTCGGTTGACTGTCGCGCCCGTACTACGTAAACACGCTCAAGTGCAGGGTGTTGTTCCATTTGCTGCGCGAGGAAGGTGAGTTCAACATTGCCGCGCAAGCCATCTTGTGGGTTCAATGTGGTTTTATTCCACGGGGTCATGCTTTCAATCAGCATTTGGTTGATTTCCACTTCAATGCGTTCTTTATCGAATTCTGGCTTTATTTGGGCGTAAACGGTAACGCGAACTTCTTCGTAGATCGGGTCTCTTACTGCCACCTCTACACCTTCTGGGCTGACTTCATCCACAAAACGTTGAATTTGCCGCTTCAAATACAAAGGGACTTTCGGCTGTAAAATGTTTGGATTGTGATTAATCGGCACGACCACAAGGGCAACTGGCGGCTGATGTTCTTGTGACACCGAGAAGCAGCGCGTGAGGTAAAGTTCGGGGAATTTTGCCAATACTAAACGTTCGTAATCCCATGCCAGCAAGGCTCTGTCTTTGTGGCGTAAACGTTCGCTTGCTCGCACTTTTAACGATGCTTGTGGCTCCGAAGGTTTTGCGCCAAACGAAGGATACGGTTGCATCACTTCGGTAACGTCCGCTGGGCCTTGCAACATGCCGTTGATGCTTAGCTCAGGCAAAGGCTGATTGTAGTGCGATGCGGCAATGTCGCCGCTGGCTAACTGCACTTCCACGCCTTGAGCGTATATGTTGCGAATTCGCGAGTAACGCGCGTGGTTTTCGTTATCAATAATGGCACTTGGCGCAATGCCTATGCGTATCCATAATTTGCTGCCATCTATAAAGTTGTTGCGGTAATTCAATTCAGGCAAGTCGAAGGTAATAATGCCGCTGTCTAATAATTGAAAGGTGGAATCTTCAGTAATGCGAGCGCTGCCGTCGTTGCTGCTGTCGAAGTATTGCCAACCGTCGTCGGTTAAGTAATGCCAATCAATGCGCGGCGCATCCACAATGTTGCTGCCATCAACGGGGTCTAGCTGGAAGTACAAACGTACTTGTCCCGGCAATTGCACCTGACTCACACCAATGTATAAATAGCCGCGTAAATCCAAGCGAGGTAGTGCCGAAAAGCGCCCAGCGACGGTGGTAACAGGGGAAATACCAAGCGGATGAATGTGTTTCATGTCGAGGTTTTCAGCCTGTTGTGCGCTAAACACCGCGTGGGTTTGATAATCAATGGTGAAGTTATCTAACAGCGGCGTGTAAGGTGGTAACGCAATTAACGGCTGAAAATCCGCTTCAGAAATACGACGACTGTTATTGAGCGCGGCAAACTGGCTCACCGAGAAATGCATTTGATGCCCAAAGTCCGGCGCTTCTAATTGCAAACTAAAATACTTAGGCCACAACGTTGGCTGATTCTCTTCTAGCGGTAATGCGTTAAAACTCGCGACAGCTTGTTGCGGGTCGTGAATAAATTCAAAGCTGTGTTTATCAATGTTATCAACGGGCGCAGCATCGCTGAATAAACGGGTTTCTTCAGGTAACAACACGGCGCCGTTTTTGTCGGAATAAAATACCGACACCTTAAACGGCCCAACATCTGGCAGAGGTGTATCTGGTTCGTCTGTTGTATTTGGCTCGTCCGGTGTATTTGGCGTGTTTTGGTTCTGATAAACCCGGTAAGCATGATAGTAGGTATTCCAATCTTCTGGTCTGTCTAACCAATCGAAATTCACGCTCGCACAGAAAATAGGCTTGCACAATAATTCAGGATGGGTGAAGTCGAATCGTGAAGCGATTCGCGGCGATGCACCAAACGGCGTAAACGGCGCTTTGCTATCAAGTACACCGCCAGCCTGACCAATTTTCGACTGCGGAAGCCGCTTTACCGATACTGCCAAGGTGATTTTCTCAAATACGCCTCGACGCAAATTGCCTGTGGCATCCACGTCTAACCACGACTTTTTCAGCAATAAACGCACACCCGGTTGCGGCAACTGCGTTCCGATCGCCTCCGCTTCAACTTCTTGAGCAGGTGCAGTTATTGGCGCGAACAAGCGACCTAACTGTATTCGCAATTGGTTGTTTTCCCACGTTATTTCAGCATTTTCAGTGGTTTCAGTAAGCGCAATAAACCCTTCTTCTGTACTAATGAATAAGTCGAAAAGCTCCGCTAACGGCGCGGGCAATTGTACCGACTCACTCACAGTAAAATTTAGCGTAATATCGCGATCACCACCGGCCAAATAAAACGCAGACGAAGTCATCTCTATGCCTTGATCCGGCTCAGATTGACGCTCATCAAGGTCAGCGTTTGGTTGCACCTGCCACTTTTCACCGAAGCTTAAAATGCCGTTTTCTGGCATGTCTGCTCCTGCTTCGCTATCCACTGCATTGGTTAACAATAAGCGCCCACCTTCTGTTAGCCGGGAAATAGATAGCACCCGCGCCACTTGAGCATGATTAAATTGTGCATTGCTTAAGGTTTCGTACACCAAGGCGTTGCCTTGGGCATCTTTTCCACCATCAAACTGCGCCCCTTTAATCAAGGTGACGGGCTTGGCGTCTTCGGCAATATTCACCACAATATGCGCTCGGTCGGGCTGTGCAGATTTTGGCTGAAAACCCAATACATCACGATAGTAATAATCCAAATGATGCTCGGTAAAACGCTGAAATTGGGCAATGGGATAGCGCAGCATGTGGTAATACGCCATTAAGCTGCTGATATCTGCTCGACTTGCCAAGCTTTTTATTCGCGGGCTAACCGACTCTCCCCGCATTAAACGCGCAAGCGCTTTGGCTTCGTCGTCATTCGGCAAAGCCTCTCGCCATGTGCCATTAAACCCCATGCTGTCGGGATCAAAGAATCGCAACTTCGCACCGACATGGCGCAAATAAGCTATCCAATCAACAAAATCGCGTTGCTCTACACTGAATATGCTGCCTTTTAATGCGGGTAATGCGCGTTGGTTTTGAAGCTGCCCTGCACCGTTAAATTCAAGGATGCGCTTAACGGACTGCCTGTTTTGGTTTGCCATAGTTGCCATAAAAAATCCTGCTGCATAGGGAATTCACAAAAGAATCCGAAGAAGAAAAGAGGACCTGCGTTAACGCGTGTTTAGCCTTCCGTTAGATAAAACGGAAAAACAAGGTTGCCGGGGTGATTGGTTGCGTTAATTACGTATTCAAGATGAATGTTTAAATAACCGTCGTAGATGGCGTCTGTATCGAAATTAATGGCTTGCAACGTAACACGATGCTCATGCGTTTCAATGGATTTAGCGATGTCTTCTTTCATGTCGGAAAGCATTTCCGCATCGGGAATTTGGAACACATAATCCGACAAGGCACTGCCATAAGCGTTGTCGTGAATACGCTCGCCAACACGGGTACTTAACAACACAAACAGGCTTTGTTGAATAAGCGCGTCACCCTGCACCATATTGGGTCCAGCAGCAGAAACAGCGAATCGCGGCGGGAATGTCCAACCGCTGCCAATGAGTTCATTTTCTGGCATTATTTCACCTCCATTTTGGCACTCACTTCCACTGTGCAAGTACCTGTTTTAATGTCGACTTTATCGGCATCCACAATCACTGCACCTTTATTGTTGTGTTTCAGTTCAACGGTTTTACCAATAACAACGGCGTTTTTATCTAAATTTGCTTGCCAACCGGTTTTGTCGTTAAGGGTCATTGCGGATTTCTCCCCACCGGCTAGGCTCAATCCGGCTTCTCCATCTTTGAGTAAGGCATGTAAACCCAGCTTTTGTTTGCCCCAGAAAAAGCCCACTTGTTGATTTTTCTCGGCGTATTCCAGCGGCGCTTTGTTTACGGGGTTATGCATCGCGCCCACAATAACGGGAAAGCGCGCATCGCCACCTAAAAAGCTCAGCACCACTTCGTCTTTTTCGTTTGGTGGCAAATACAACCCCGACTTTTCTGCACTGGCAAAAGGTGACGCTAAACGTGCGAACAGTACATCTTTGTCGTCTTTGCTGACGCCGGGGATCCACACCGGAATGCGATAGAACCCGGCGGCGTCTTTAGCGAATTTGCCCACAATGCCGGTTAAATTAGGAATACGCGTTGGCGTGTTCCAGTCGGAAAATAAGGTGTGATTTAAGTGCAAGCCCAGTTCTACGCGCACCTGCCATCCGTTTGAACTCACGTGATGCGACACCCCTGTGACCAAATGCTTGCCAGAAAAGGTGTCGCCAACGCCTTTTAAATTGATGGCATCTAGCGGCATTAACTTTGCCGCTGCTGGATTCGCCGCCACGTTAAACACCAGCGCGCCTTGTATATGATCTAACTGGCGATAAAACTGCTCTGCCTTGGCTTTGGCATTAATTTCCGCTGCCGGTAACGACAACGTAACGTTCTGCGCTTGTTTGATACCAAGCGACTTAAACGGAACAGGCACAAAGCCTTCTAAACCTGTGCTCTCGTCGGGCGTGCCTTTTAGCACTTTTTGCGCTTTCACATCCCACGCATCAAATTGCACACTATCTAGCTGAGAGCGAATGTCCTGCTCTATCCAAATCTGTTCAATGCCATCTTTGAAAAAATCGGTATCCACTGCGGCTTTTGCCGCTTTTTTGGTTTCTTCGGCATCCACAATTTTGTCGCCTTTGTGGCTTGGCACATACAAAAAACCGTTTACCAAAGCGCGAGACATTATCGCGCGCCACGGCGTTTGGTCGTAAATAAAAAGCTGTTCTTGGGCGATGCCCTTTTTCGGCACAGCCAGTTTCACCTTGCTGGCTTTGGCAATGGCCTCAATCACTTTGGTGTCGTCGGCGTGTTTATCGGCTTTAAAAAACTGGGTGAATCGCCCCTCTGTGAGCTTAACAACTTCGCCAGTGGCGGTAATGTCAGCATAAGGATGGGTATCAATGCCGATTTTTCTTTTCGTGATAATACCTTTAAATTCAGCCTCGCCTTTTTTCGCGCCTTCAACTTCCACCACGCCTTTTAACTCGAAGGCTTGTCCGGGCGATAATGATTTGGCTTTTTTCAAATTAAAGGCCGCTAGATTCTCGTTTTCTTCTTTGGCGTCGATAAAAGCAACGCGCAAGGTGCATTCAGGAATACGATTGATGCCGTAACGCCACAACAGCGACACCAACATGCCTTCAATTTCTTTGCCACCAACCGTAAAGGTGTACTTAACCATGCACGACTCCCGTTTATTGGTTACTGTTTTTTGGTGGCGCTTTCACATTCTCGCCAGATTTATCGCCGCGAATGCTGTCCATATCGTTGGATTTTGCCAGCGCGCCCGACATCGCACTTGTGCCATAAGCGGCCGCGGCTGCGGCTGCCATACCTGCGCCCGCCACCAATAATAAATTTTGAGTGAGTGCCGCAGGGTTTAGCGAAGACGCGGCTTTATCTTGCTTCGAAGCATACTTAAACTCACATTCCACCAAGGCTTTCACTCTATCGCCCCATGCATCCGCCAACTCATTTTTCACTTTCATGGTTTTTAACAAACAATGAAACGTACCGGCAGCGGTATGCGACAAAGGCATGTTTTTCGATTGAATCGTTAAATAATTCAATTTGTTAGCTTCTTTACTGGAGTAGCAAATGCTATTGAGTGAGTTAATTTGGTTTTCAACACTTAGCGGAAACGCGCCACTTTTGGGATTCAAGAACATCACCGGAGCCGTTAACGGCGTACCAAAGGTGGTGTCATCCAATACGAACGTGACTTTTAACGTAGAAGGCTTGTTACGCGTTCCGGCAATAATTTCTCTGTCGTTTTGCGCTTTCACCGTTTTCAAACACTGATCCAAGCTGATATCTAAGCTTTCTTGTAAAAACGGTAACGACACACTGCCTACTTTCTTGCTGCGGCTTTCATCTTCAAAGCCGGTCACTTTAAGCATGGGCAAGGAAAGTCGGCTAGCATCAAGAAAAATCGACATGGTTATGGCCTCTTCAGCATGTTCTGCGCGTTAAATTGTTCAGAAAGATAATGAGAAAGTTCATCGTCAAAGGGCGCACTGCAACAGGCCATTTCTTCGACTTTTTGACGCAAGGTTTGCATTTCTTTTTGCAAGGCCGCCACGCCTTCGTTACTAGACGAAGAAGACGCATTTTGTGACGCCGACGGTGCTTCATTTTCAATGGATGTATTCACCGACACTTTGTTAATCACTGAATCGCCACTTGTGGGAATCGCATCGGGCATTGGCATTCTCCCTTTTTAAATGATGATAGATTTCGAGCTTGGCGCTTTCGCCCAAATTAGCCAACGGTTAACGGCACGTATTTAATGCCAGTAAATTTAAAGCTCATGGACTCCACCAACACTTTGTTGGATTCGCCGCTTAATGAGTCCCAGTCCCACGATTCCAAGTAAGCATTGCTCACCACCCACGCATTAGCTGGATTATCGTTTTCGTTTAATACGCTAATAAGTAAGTCCTTACGTAATAATCTTGTATTCCAGAAAAGGGACTCCACCGCGTTGGCTAAGGTTAATGGGCTAATACCGGTAAATACGCCGCGTTTTAAAGTGAGTGTTTGCGGTGCAATTTGGCCATCAAGGGTGGTCATTTGCTCCCGGCGAATAATATTACGGCTCATTTTTAAGCCGCTCACTTCTTGAAATGCAATGTCGATTGGATTGGGTACGCCACCGGTAAGAATAACAACGGCAAAGCGGTATCCAACGAGGGCATCACCTTGATCAAGTAACATAAAGCGTGGCTCTCCGTGTTAGCAAAATAGGTTAATAACAAGCATGAAGTGATAACAAGAAAGGTGTAAAGCGTGATGCTAAAACCCAAGCTAACAACACACCGCGTTTTATTATGTTCAATAAACGCGGTTTAGGGTTGCCATCATGCCTACACCTGAAACGCCTAAACTTAGATGTTCAAGCTAAAACAGCATGCTTACGCAAACTCAATGCTCACTTTGTCCGCTAGCAACTCTAGCTGCTCAACACTGGCTTCATTCGAGCCACCATTAAAGCTTGGCGCAGTTAGCTTTTTCGGGAAAGCGTTGGTCACTGTCCATGTTACAAGCGAACCGCCGTCAGATTCTGGGTCGATCAAAGACACGGTAATGTCTCGCTTGTCGATGAGATTCAAGTTGATAGAGTTGATCCACTCAAACAACTGCGAGCCACCACGGAATAAACCGCGTTTAAGGGTAATATTGACGTCGGTAGCTTGTCCCGGCATGTGTTTTTTGCCTAAGCCGTCTTTGTAGGTGATGGTTTCAACGCCGATATCCAAACCTGACACTTCCGAAAATGCCATCGACTCACCGCCCACAGAAACACGGAAGCGATAGACAGGAATGGGGTATTCGTTTTTCAAATTTTCAATGGTTTCAGCCATGTGTTAACACTCCAAAATGCGTTAGTGGGTAGGGTTAGCCTTCAATGCTCTTATGTGAGAAGGTGAGGACAATGAATTCCGCAGGACGAACCGCAGCAATCCCAATTTCAATGTTCATGATGCCATTATTAATGTCGTCTTCTGTCATGGTTTGGCCTAAGCCAACATTGACAAAATAGGCTTGGTCTGGGCTTGCACCAAAGAACGCGCCTTGCTTCCACAAGTTTTCTAAATAACTTTCAATGGTGGTTTTAATTTTCAACCATGTGAATGGCGTGTTCGGCTCGAATACCGCAAAGTAAGATGCCTTTTTCACCGATTCTTCAACCATGTTGAACAGACGACGAACTGGCACATAACGCCATTCGTTTGAGTTGCCATCTAAGGTACGTGCGCCCCAAACCAATGTGCCTTTACCCACAAAACTGCGAATAGCATTAATGGATTTGCCAGCGTTAACATCAACGTTTAGGTCTTCCTGTTCGCCGTTATCAATACTCACGCTTGGCGCAATCACTTGTGCAATGGCCACGTTTGCCGGCGCTTTCCAAACACCGCGCTGTGCATCGGTTTTTGCCATCACACCAGCAATAGCTGCACTTGGTGGAAGCACTAAATATTGCTTAGAAAGCATGGCTTTAACTTGGTTGTAGTAACCTGTTGAAGCAAAGCGATAAGCGGGTTTGTTTAACGACTTTAACGGAACCGGTTCCATGCTTTGTTTCATGGCAACGGCGTAAATGGCGCCGGGTTTACGATCCGCATCAGCCGCACTGTTATCAATCATCTGACCTTGTGCGTTCACGGTAACGTCGGCGTTGTCTTTTGCTGCATAAATACCGTAAGCCACTGCGCCTTCAACACGTTGGCCTACTTTGGCTGCATCAACGCTTTCTACTTGGAAGCCAGCGAAGTCTAGGTACATGTCATTATGCTTAATGAAGAATTGGCTGTAGTACATGGAGCCTGATTTGCCATAAGCGTCTACCGCAACCGGCACAACCGCATCGTCTTCCACCGTTAGCGCATAAAAGTCGCTCATGGTGATATGTGTTTCAGGGAACGTCATTGGTGGCACAACCATCACGTTGTCTTCGTCGTAGCTACGAGACATAGACGTAGTAAGGTACGGGTAATATGCCGCACCGTACTTCAATCCTTGTGTCACTTTGTCGCGCATAACGGCTGCGTCATCGCGAATACCGCCGACTTCTTGCACATCAACAATGGCAAAGCGGTCCATCATTTTTTCAGCGTGAGCAAGCGCACAATTTTGAATGTCGTAGTGAGATTGCGAGTCGAGCAGTACACTTTCTGGGCTCGAAATAAGTGTGACTTCGTCAACTTTGCTCAAACCTTCAATGGCTTTCATAAAGCCATCTTTGGTTTTCATTGGCGTGTCGTAACCACCCACACTCACGATGTAACAAGTACCGCCGCCATTAGCAAAGAAATGCTTAACCGACTGGTACAAGAAGAAGTGAGACATCGGCGAATTGGTTTCCGATGCTTTGTCTAGCACGAATTCACCGCTGGCAGATTGGTATTTCACATCCATGCTTTCCATGAATGGGCCACCAAACATGGCCGTGTATTCCAGCAAGCTAGTAATACGTGTGGCTTTTTGAACAATGGATTCACCTTTACTGTTTTCAGTTGTTTCGGTGTAACCAATAAAAGCTGGAATAGCCGTTGGCACCTGTGCTACAGAAGGGCTGAGCAAGGAGCGTTCTTTGACGTAAACGTCTGGCGTTTTATATTGACTCATAAAAATTCCTTATATCTAAGGTGTTAAAAAGCAAGTGAGATTTCAGGCAGGAAGCACTGGGCAACGGCTTAATGTTTCAGAGAATTTCCTGCTTGCATGGCGCAATAAAAATTGAGCTGAGTGAGTTCAAATTCTGAACTGAGTTTGGGTGAAGCGGCTTGATTAACCCGCTGAATCAATGCATCCGACAGTTTCCCATCCGGTTCCATGCCCAGCGTGAGTTGCAGTAATCGTAAAGAGAGTTTGGTGTTGGTGGCTAACGCGCAATCAAATAGTAAATCGGCAATATTCTGACTTTTGATGCGTTCGCAGCCGAGTTCTTGCCATACATCGCTGCAATAAAATTGGCAAACGGCATCGCATAGTTCTTCGGGTAATTCGCTGGCGTGTTTAAAGACCCGCGCAAACGCTTGTTGATATTGCGCCATGAAACAGACTCCTTGTTTTACTTTGCGTTGAAGACGAGGCAAAGCAACATATGTGACAACTCTAGGTTGTAGGTTTCGCTAATATTACTGGCCTAATAAGGCGCGCAATTGCTCTAAAATTTGGGAGGCGGTTTCGGGCGCCATTTCGATACCAAAGGCGGCCAGCACTAAAACGGCTACTCCTATCCAGAGTCCTTTTTCTGTTTTGGATGCTGAGTTTTCTTCCAGTTTTTCGTTCAATTCTTCTTTTAATTTGGACTTGCCCAATGTGGGCAAAAGTTTTGTGAGAATTTGCTTCATGTTGATTCCTCCGATGGAAGCGAAGTTAATTAACGGATAGGCTCCGCCACCCTGTTGTTTAGGGTATGGAGTAGACGGGTGTGGTTTGAGGATGTGAATGTGTGCTTGAAATGGGGTGTGAAAGTTGGTGCTGTTTGGATAAGATTTGGATGGTTTGAAGCTTTGCATTTGGCTGCTGCAAAGTTGTTGGAATACGGTCGACTGCGCTGGGTGGGACGTCTGCGCTAAGTGGAGCATCTGCGCTAAGTGGGGCGTCTGCGCTAAGTGGGGCGTCTGCGCTAAGTGAATACCCTTTTAAAACACGCTTTTCGTCATCCATGACCGCTGCACCTCGACTTCCTGTCTCGGAGCGTTTTAAAAGGGCATATCACTCATCGCTTACTATGATAGATCCACGCTCCTGTGAAGGAGCGACCAAGAAAACCATTACTTTACCCTTGATTAAGCCGGTTTCAATCCACGCTCCTGTGAAGGAGCGACCATGGTTTCACCAATTCGAAATGAGGCAAATCTAAGTTTCAATCCACGCTCCTGTGAAGGAGCGACTATGCTCGCCCTAGCTACGGGCGGGCGCTGGTCCGTTTCAATCCACGCTCCTGTGAAGGAGCGACACAGCGGTATATCGCTTTACCTTTTTGCCTCCCGTTTCAATCCACGCTCCTGTGAAGGAGCGACTGTGGTAAATCGATAGGCAGTCATGTCATTTACCGTTTCAATCCACGCTCCTGTGAAGGAGCGACCCCCTTGTTGATACGCTCAACAAGGGCGTGACGTGTTTCAATCCACGCTCCTGTGAAGGAGCGACACGGCCTAATTCGCCAGACATTAAAAACGAGGTGGTTTCAATCCACGCTCCTGTGAAGGAGCGACCGGGCGGGTTGTTTACCCGAGCCACGGGTGCAGGTTTCAATCCACGCTCCTGTGAAGGAGCGACATTCGATGCTGTCAACACCACCGATTGAATTAGTGTTTCAATCCACGCTCCTGTGAAGGAGCGACTGCCCCTTCTGCAAGCCAGAACTGGCAAGGGGCGAAATGGTATTTTGCGCTAACCTCGAATTTTACGCACTTTTTCAGCGTTCGAAATTTAGCCAAAAATTATAAACAACTGTTTTTAATATGAATTTAGTGTGCGCTAGACCCCTAGGGTTTTCATGTGAACCAAGGGTTAGCGCTGCTCTCAAAAGATTTGGAAGGATTGAAGCAAGGCAAAGCATATTTTCAGAGATGGGAAGTCTGAGCGGGTCTCTTCAAAAAGCACGATACCTTGAGCGACTTTGGCTTGCTTTAACCTTTCAAAGCTCCACCGAAAACCTTGCGCTCGCGCTAAGTGAACCACGTCAACGCTTTGCACAAAACTAATTTTGAATCACCAGCACCGCTTGCGCTACCGCACGCTGACCGTTTTCATTTTCAACAATATAATCCAAAGTAATATAATTTGATTGGTCCCGATTCAACACCAAACGAATCAAATCTTGCTCAACAAATGTATCACCAAAAATACTAAACGATGCCACCAACGTCAGCACCTCATCCGTGTTAGCTACATCATTTTCCAACACATCAAGAATATATACATCCTCAGGATCTTCAGGCGCAACAATAATATCACCCAACACCAGTTCTTCTACCGGCAAAATATCAACATTGAATAACGCCGGCGGCGACACCAATCGCCCATCATCGACCCGCAACGAGAAACTATCGCTTCCCGTCATATTCACTGGCGCATGATAAAACCAAATATCACCTTCCAAAACCAACTCGCCCAATTGCGGCGCTTGCACCAATTCAACTTGCAACGCATCCTCATCAGGGTCAGAAATTTTCGGCGTAATTCGCAAACGGCTACCAACAACCAAAGCAAAATCGTTGCCGTCTATTGTGGGTGGCTGGTTCAGATTAATCACCTCTATCGAAAATGGCGCAAGCGATACCGTTTCAACTCCATCGGTCACACTTATTACAATGTTGGAATAGCTCCCCTGAGAAGAAATATCTGGCGTGCCGCTTAGTGCGCCTGTGAACTCATCAAAGCTCGCCCAAGGTGGCAAACCTTGAACGGAAAAAAGTAGATCGTCGTTGTCGATATCCGTGGCGCTTGGCAAAAAGGCATAGGATTGCAACTCTTCCACTGATGCGGCGGGCGTTCCTGTAATTTCGGGTGCGGCGTTAACGTTTATCACCTCTATCGAAAATGGCGCAAGCGATACCGTTTCAACTCCATCGGTCACACTTATTACAATGTTGGAATAGCTCCCCTGAGAAGAAATATCTGGCGTGCCGCTTAGTGCGCCTGTGGACTCATCAAAGCTCGCCCAAGGTGGCAAACCTTGAACAGAAAAAAGTAAATCGTCGTTGTCGATATCCGTGGCGCTTGGCAAAAAGGCATAGGGTTGCAACTCTTCCACTGAGGTGGCGGGCGTTCCAGTAATTTCGGGCGCGGCGTTAACGTTTATCACCTCTATCGAAAATGGCGCAAGGCTAACCTTGTCCAAACCATCGGTCACACTTATCACAATATTGCGATACATCCCCTGAGAAGAAATATCTGGCGTGCCGCTTAGTGCACCTGTGGACTCATCAAAGCTCGCCCAAGGCGGCAAGCGTTGAATAGAAAAACGCAGGTCATCGTTGTCGATATCCGTGGCGCTTGGCAAAAAGGTATAGGGTTGCAATTCTTCCACTGATGCGGCGGGTGTTCCGTTAATTTCTGGCGCATCGTTAACGTTGATCACCTCAATCGAAAATGCTGGAAGCGATACCGTTTCAAACCCATCGGTCACACTTATCACAATGTCTTGATACACGCCCACATCATTGTTACTAGGAATACCCCGCAGTTCGCCGCTTGTCTCGTTGAAGTGCATCCACACTGGCAAATTTTCAATGGCGAAAAACAGCGGTGTGTCGTCTATTGCTTCGGGTACAAACACATATTCCGCACCTTGCAAAACCGATGTTGCAGGCTCGCCACCAATAATGGGGGCTTCATTAATTTGAGTAACCTCGATGCTAAAAGGTGGAAGCTCAGCGGAAAGGTTTCCATCGTGCACACGAATAATAATGTTGGTGAACACGCCAGTGTCATACTTCAAGGGTTCACCTGAAAGCTGCCCTGTTATGCTATCGAATTGTGCCCAGTAGGGTAAATTTTCAACTGTAAAGAACAGTATATCGCCATCAGGATCAAACACTTCGGGGGTAAAGCAGTAGTGCGTATTGGGCTCAACACTTGAGGGTGGCGAACCGCTAATTTCGGGTGGCTGATTAAGGCTAAGCACATGCACGTTAAAAAGCGGTAAGGTGGCAATATCGAACCCATCGGTTACGCCAATTTCAATGTCGGTAAACACGCCTATGTCTTCTATTTGAGGCACGCCATACACTTCGCCACTATATGGATCTATCGACATCCAATCAGGATGTCGATTCATGAAAAAGGTCAACGGATGACCTTCTGCATCGATGGCATAGGGAAAAAATACATAAAGATCATATTCGGTTATTGTGGTTAACGGTGTGCCGCCAATTTCGGGAGGAATGTTAATGCCCAATGCGGGTAGTGGCTGAGCTTCGTCGAGCAAATACCCCATGCTATTGGTGGTTTGAAAATGGTGGAAATAGTAACGTCCGGGGGTTGGCGTATTTTGTACCACACTCAAAATAAGTTCAATTTGAGTGCCTGCACTTATGGCGTCGTCGGGTCGAATACGAATATGATTTGGCCCATCACTTTCTAGCACTAGCGCACTGCAATCGGCGGTATTACCATCAATATTTAACGTAACGTCCAAACCGCATTGCACTGGCAGTAGGTAGCCTATTGGAAACGCAATATCCACCACTGCGCCTCCGCTATCAACGGGAGTCTCGAGATAATATTGCAGCGTGTAGTCAGCTATATCATTCGGTATTTCGCTACTTGATGTAATGCTTAGATTGAGCAATTCTCCTGCGAACAAACGAGGAATGCTGAGCATATAAAACACAAGCATCGACGCAATTAACACGTTATTTTTTGTGCTTGTTTTGCGAGTTGTTACCACCATAAAACCTCCTTTTTGGCTTTAAATACTCTCTAGCCAGCTTTCTAATAAGTCAGCTTCCTTGTTGCGTCGCGTAGAATAGCGATCGCCAAAACGCCTTAGGTTATTTAATGCTGAGCGCCAATCTCCGCGCGTCACTTGTCGCCAAAAATTCGGCGTGCGGGTAAGCAGCGTTCCATACTGAAAGGCAACTGAAGCAACCACGGTTTGGCATACATCTGGTAAGGCTTCAAATGGGATATAAGCGTCTTCACAGGCGTTCCATTGGGCTTGCAAACGTTGCACCGCGTGGTGTTTGCTATGTCGATTAATTTGGGTGACTTCATCTTCGCTTAAGTGCAGCGGAGCAACTTGCAATTGGGCAACGGCGTCGTGATTTTTTAGCCCAGCGTAAGGCACTAATTTCGTGGCAAGTTCGTCGGGAAAAGCCGCGCAAAGTTCGTCTTTCGAGCGCGCACCAATGTCAAAACCACAACCAATGGTGACGCCAGATTGGCTGTTATTAACGTCCGGTACGTAACCTTCGCAGGTGTTGCCTTCCAATGCTTGAATAAATGAGAAATCAATCATGCTTTACTCCTTAAATGGTCAGTTCAAATTGTTGAATCCAAACAAATGTTGTTGGCTGAGAGTAATAGCGGTATTCGCTAAAAGCTTGGGTTGTTGGAAGTGGAATTTGCGCGCGAACAACGCCATCTTCATCGGCGCTTTCTTGCAGTTGACCCACATTCAGTTGTAATAAGGTTTGCCATTGTTCGTTGTCGTTACGAGCTTGTATTTCCGGCTTCTCACCAAGAAACTCCGCTTTTGCAACGACGTTAATTGCGCTCGCTCGCACCGGTTCCGAGTAGGTAATTTGCAACCATTCACTTTGTTCGCTGATCATGCGGCTTATCCAACTGGTATTGGCATTCGCTACATTGCTCGCATCAAACCAAAGCGAGGACACCGTTACCGATGAAGGCGGGTTAGCAACACCGGAAAAGCAATCATCTTCGGCGCTAAAAGTCCCAAAACAAAGGTATTCCAACCATAAAGCGTTAGTGGGTGACGACAGCAAACGAAAGCGTTCAAAGCGCCCCAAAGCTTGCTGCTCCTGAGAAAATGAGTAACGCACATGCACGACGTTTTTTTCATCAGTCATACTTTGTGAGACCACAATATCGCTCAAATTCAGTTCAATATTGGTCCACACAGCGTCGTTACTATTACGGCCTTGAAGCGCAAGGTTATTGCCGCCTCGGTCTTTATCGATGGCAAATAACATGGCGCTCAGCGCAACGGGCTGGTCATAGGTGAATTGGATCCATTCATTATTAATGCTGTTGGCCCGACTCACCCACCACCATGCATTTTCTCGCAAGTTTGTAGCACTTGGTCGCCAATGCGATGTTGAGCTACGAATCGACTCCACGTACGGGCCATTCGGTTCTGGCTCAGGTTCAATACCATTTTTGGCGTTTTGCATCGCGGCATTAATGCGCGAGAAATCAAGCTCATTATTGGCTGCTTGGTTTATTTGGTTTATCACGCTTGCATCTAACCCTGTTAAGCCCGGCAGTGACGCCAGTTTTTGCGTTTCTTTTAAAATACGCTTCTGTATCGCTTCAAACTCTCCCTGAACGCTTGGATTACTGGGTTCTTTTGCTAAATTTGCGAGTTCTTGTGAATAGCTCTCGACAATGCGAAAGTCGCTGGCAAGACTGGCGTTAACGAGGCTAAGCACACTGTTACTGATGCTTTCAGGCCCGAAAGCGAGGGTTTGATTTAAGTCCACAAAACGCGACTGCAACATATTAAGTTCAGAGGGAATATCTAAGCCCAACGATGTTGTGATCAGTTTGCTGGTTAAGCGCGCATATTTTTGGTGTTGTTCGCCAGATTGGCGGTACTCGCTGGAGCCGGATGAGGTGAGCCACTGGTACGCCATTTGGCTTAAACCGCTCACTTGCACGGTACTCACATCGGCATTTAATGCTTGGGTATGCAACGAAGTATTTAGTACGAATGTTTCCGCTGCGCCCACATTCACCTGTTCACCAAAAGCCACGCTACCGCCAGTTGGTAACATGCACTGTATTGCATCACATAGCATGCTGGAACCCGAGGCGGGTTGCGCTTGAATACGGATCTCGCCTGCGGCAATGCCTCGAATATCGATATCAACGCTGCCAGTATCGTCGGCGAATCCTTCCCAGATACGCTGCCCTTGGGCATCCACAACTTGCACCTGAGCCTGCCGAAACTGCCCTTTTAAAATAGAGGCATTGAGGGTAAGTATGTTACTTCCCACATTGGAGCCTACTTTTAAGCAACTTGCTAATAGGATTGAAGACAAAACAGCGAAGGTTAAGACCATCTTATAAGTCGTCATGAAGGAACCTCATATTGCGGATATTACTCGGCTGCAAGCGCAGAAAGCGGTGCAGCTAACGAGGAAAAGATTTGGTTTGAAAACGAAGTAAAGTGTGTGCTTGCGAGCACGTTAAAGGCCATGAGTACATCATCACAAAGCTGTGTTTGTTCTGGATTTAAATGCCCTGATGTGCAGTCTGTACCTTTGTATTTTTCAATTTTTTGTAAAAAATCAGCGTCAAATCGGTTAACAATGCCTTGCACCTGAAACCATGTTTCACGGTTATGAGCGGCAATAAAATAGTTAAGTTCGAAGCTATCTTTGAAGGGCTCATCAAAGTCAGAAAAAGCGGCGCGGAGAACGTAACGCCCACTTCCATAAGGTTCTATTTGCCGAAAGTTAGGGTACTCTTGATAATCACCTTCGGCGTTTAAATCGTTCCAATGTTGCGCAGCAACGCGTTGCAAAAAACCTTCGGCATTACGCTGAATGATCGCTTGAATTTTTGGCTTAACCACGCGTGCATGATATTGAATTTCATACGCACATGTTCGGCAAAGCAACTCGCTTTTGGCCAATAAAAATCCGTCTTCTACGACCAGTTTAACCGACTCAGGCAGTATTAAATTTAAACCATAGTGGGCATCGGTATATACGCTGAATTGTTGTGATGAATAGTCGATGCGGTAATCGGGGAAAAAATGCTGAAACAGTACCAAAGCCGACGCTATGCTTTGTGGGTTGCCAGAAGAAGCCAGCATGTCGTGGTAACTTCGGGTTTTCACTTTCACAAAATGAAAGCCCTGATAGTTCACTTCTTGGTACTGCGCTGACACTGGCAATTGATAGCTCAGTGTTTCTTCTACACCCTCTATAAGCTGAGCATGAGAAGATAGCGTTGAACTTAATACCGCTTCTGCATCAAAGGCGTTCACTTGACGAAGCACGCTATCAATACTGTTGGGTTTTAGCGGAGACAAGGCTAACGCTGATTCGCTGGGCGTAAACCAATAAGCACCTGCCTGTCCTGTGGTGACTTTATCCAGCGTGAATAATTTACTGCTGTACTTTGTGCTGGCTGGCAATTCATGAATGGAAGACGCTTCTAACGCGGATAAATTATCTGCGGGAATAACCCAACTCACACTCGATGCACCGCTTTCTAAACCCCCATTCCCGACACCAATGAGTTCGCCTTTTGCATTCACAATGGGAGAGCCAGAGTAGCCCGGAAGCAAGCTGCCATCAAGGTAATAAATGGGCAAAGTAACACTTGGCATTTGGGTTTTTGCTAAAATTTTTGCGGCACGACCGGGCAATAACTGCTGTAGAATTTCGGGTTTCGCGTAACCTTTCATCAGTTCACGCGTACTCATGCCGAGTGCGCCCATATTAAAGCCAAGTGCCGTTACCGAAGCCTTATACTCCGGTGCTTCGGGCTCAAACGTATTCAGCGCCGACCATTCTTTTAACGGGCGAGACACTTCCAGTAGCACCAAATCTGCTTCTGGCAAAATCGACTTAATTTTGGCTTTACGTCGTTTTTTACCGAACTCGACAATAACGGTAGCGTTCGGATCGGCCCCTAATACATGCAAAGACGTCACGATGGATTTATCGTCCTTCCACACAAACCCAGATGCGACGGACGTTACCTGCCCACCACTTTTGACCACAATGCGAACCGTGGATAAGCTTAACACTTCAGGGTTAAAACTGGCTTTTGCGTGGCTTACCCAAACCAACATCAAGAAGAGGTAAACAAACGCCGCTTCTAGCGTTACCACAAGCGCGATAAATATCGCTCTAAATAACTCTCTCATTGAATGGGTTCCTCTTTATTGTTGCGGCATAACATGGAATGGATGTGATTAAACGCGATGAGGGATTGGGCGTTACCTAGCTCGCTGAAGGCAATTTCGTCGGCCACCATTTCCCATTGAGGGTTCAGTTTACTTAGCTCATCTAACCAAGCGTCGTTGCCTGCAATTGCCACCTTTTTGGCTGCGCTGCAATCGTTGATTTCTTTTACTTTGATGGCGCAAACCGCGTCTTTCACCAGCAGTAACACACCTTTTTGCTCAGGCTCTGGCAGGTTGTCGTAAACATCGAGCATCAGCGTTTCCCACGCTCCGCCCGTTAGCTCAAAGTTGTTGAGCACTTCATCGAGCACCAAGGTATGGTCGGTATGAATCAACTCTTCACAGCCAGAAACCTCTACCGCCGCT
This sequence comes from Alteromonas sp. a30, assembly GCF_026788005.1. Taxonomy (GTDB): domain Bacteria; phylum Pseudomonadota; class Gammaproteobacteria; order Enterobacterales; family Alteromonadaceae; genus Paraneptunicella. The sequence goes on along the minus strand of NZ_JABEPE010000014.1, from coordinate 65,356 downwards.
CCGAATAACAGGTTGTTATGCCGCTTGAAAATCACCGATGCGACCGCTTCTGGTGGCGCAACGGGCTCCTCCACTGGCGCTTTCACAAGTGCATTTTCGGAAGCGTTTTGAGGCTCACTCTCTACCTCACCTTCGGCCTCACTTTCCGGCTCAGATTGCAACACTGCACCCACCGGTAAATTAATAGACGTGACATCATTAAGTTGTGACAAAGACACACCAAACTCTTTTATTGCGATAAAGTTCAGTGCTTGCGCTTCGGTAAACCCCACCTCAATGTAACCTTGCTTTAAATCCAAAATAGAAGGTGCGAGCAAATTGTGGCTTCGCACAAATAAACCAAGATAGGCCCCAAGCACACAGGCCACGCCAAACGAGCCAATTCTTGCGGCTTTGGCGTTGTTAAATAAGGTATCGTTCAAGCCAAGAATGCCGCCAAGCATGGTAGTTAACACGCCCAACATAGTGGCCACCGTGGGCGTAATACTGGTTCCCATGATGACACCAAAAAGCAGGCCGATTCCGGCACCACCAAACGCGGCTAAGGGTAAATTCACTGGCTGACTCATGCTAAAAAGACGAGCACCAACTAAAGACGTGAAGGTAAAATTAAATTTCACCTAAATGTGGCATTTATCGAAAAGAAGATTAAACTTAAGGCGTTTCGGATTAATAAAAAAATGGGTGATTTAAATATAAGCCCATCAATAGCATTTAGGGAGAATGCACATGTTTTATCAGCCAAAAAATACTTCATTAACGTTATTAAACAATACAATATTTACTTTGTTTATTTTCCTATTTTCGCTCACTTCAATTGCAGCGGAAAACAACACAATAACCCGCCTTTCTACCGATGAAAATTTAAGCAAAGACAATATTGAAACACTTGCCAAAAACCAAAACGCTAGCATCTTAAAAGACAAGAATAACGGTGTTTTATTCGCTAACCTAACACTATCGGACACGTTATTCTCCGAGCATGTAACGCCTAACACACAATTCATTTACTTGTTCAATGTAAGCAGCGTGAAAAATCTAAGCATTGATTTAGCAGACCAAATTCACACCTTTTATGTAGATCAATCTGAGTTTGAAACGGGATTAAGTTTAGGGGCCAATTTGGCCCACCAATTCATTATTCAAAGATCCATTTTTAAAGGTGCGGTTGTGCTTTATGGCAGCGAAACCGCCAAAGAAACGCACTATGCGCTTTTGGAAAACCAATTCCTATGCGATAAAAGCTTACAACTTATCGACTTTTCTTCACTCTACGGGAAGTCATTTAAAATCAATAAAAACCTCTTTTCCTGCGAGCTTTCTATTATGGATTTAATGGTTAGCGATTGGATAAACATAACGGGTTCGATTTTTTCCGATGGCATCACGTTTATTAATAATGAAATGCCTGCATCTTTTGATTTTTATTTTAATACGGTAGATGGTCCTGCCTTTTTTCCGGCTATCGACTTTGAAAAATCCATGAGTTTATCGCAGTCTAAATTCTCAAATGAAGTGGTTTTGCACAGTGCTAAATTTCTGGATTCAGTAAACTTAACGTGGGCCAGTTTTAATGGTGGATTGGATTTACAATTCAGTAAGTTTGGGCCTAAAAGTAAGTTACATGTGGCTCACATGAAAATCCCAGATGGAAAACTTAAATTTAATGCCGATGAATTTGAACGTTTACTACACAATAATTTAGTAAGTGACGACAACAACCTAAGCAATCGCATTATCGAAAACATTTACGAAAACTTTATTAGCCAATATTTATCGCAAAATAACAAACAAGCCGCTGATACCGTGAGCTATTTTTATGAGGTATTTAAACAAAAAACGCAGCCCTCTTTTACGCATTGGCTTTATGGTGTTTCCATGGGATACGGGTACAAGCTGTGGCACTACGTACTAACGGTTGTCGCCCCAATTACTTTCCTCTGCACGCTTATTATGGGCATTTACTTCCGACGAGAAATTCATAAATTAGTCGCCAGAAGCCACCAAGTCAGCGAAAAGGACACGATTTACCCCGACACGTTGACGTCGATAGTAAGAACCTTGTCGGTCACCAGCAGCATTTTGTTTTCTATCCGATTTAAAACCGTTTGGATTTCCGAAAACAAAAGCTTTAACTTCGCCGTGATGCTCAACTACCTGATTGGCCTTGGCCTGTACGTTGCCTTTTTGCTAGGCACCAAAACCTCAAGCTTCGATGTGATTAAGGCGCTAGCGGGCGTTTAGTAATATCCAAATGAAATTATGCCAATATAAACAGCCCAATAATATTCAAAAGATCTAATGTTTACTTTACAATTGAGCGCTACATATATCTGACATCGTCAACACATTGAGCAATATAACGCCATAACGCAGTTGGTTGACAATACAACCTTTCAAAGGTTCATTTAGGTTCATACCAATACAGCAAGGTCGTTATGGTAAAAAATATTAAAAATATCTCTAACAACTTCGTTAGCTTAGCCCCAATAGTAAAGAAAGAAAACAATGATATATACCAACAGGCTTTAGACTTTTCCACCCAAGAAGAAGACATATTCAACATCGCACTTTCAGGCCCTTACGGCGCAGGAAAAAGCAGTATTATCAAAAGTTTTAAAAAACGAAAAAATGATGATTTTAAAATTTTAGAAATCTCACTCGCATCATTCAAGCATGATAATAAAAGCGAGGATATCGACCCAAAAGAAATTGAATTTAGTATCCTTCAACAAATGCTCTACAGCGAAGGAGCAAAAACCCTCCCACACAGTCGCTTCAAAAGAATAAAATCACCACACCTTCCCGTTCTGAAGTCGACTCTATTGACATGCTGGCTGGCAAGTGCCTTTGTACTTTACTACAACTGGAAAAGCCTAGTTAACCACGAGATATGGAGTGCCGATTTTTTACTTTTTTCTTTTATTGTCGTTGCATTATCACTGGGATCTATAGCCATTTTTAATGCGCTATATCATGTATTTTATGGTTCATCACTTAAAAAAATATCCTTGAAAAACATCGAGTTGGAAACTGAAACTACAGATAGCTCAATATTAAATAAGCACCTAGATGAGATATTATATTTCTTTGAACAAACAGATTACAGACTCATCGTTTTTGAAGATATAGATCGGTTTGATACACCAGAAATATTCGTAAAATTACGAGAAATAAATACTATTGTTAATAGCAGCAAATCCGTAGACCAAAGAGTTCAATTTTTATATTCAATTAAAGAATCCATGTTTAGTGAGCGAGAGAGAACTAAATTCTTTGATTTTATTATTCCTGTAGTTCCTGTAATCAGTACGAGCAATGCTAGTGACCTCATGCAAGAAAGAGCGGCAAATTTTAAAGATTTACACTCCCCTATCAACCCAAACTTCATTAAAGATGTTAGTGAATACTTAAATGACGCAAGATTGATACACAACACTTTTAACGAATTCTATATTTATCAACATTCTATAAACGATAGGAAAATTGATACAACTCATTTATTCGCTATTATGCTTTATAAGAATGTATTTGGACATGATTTTGAGGCACTGCATGAGAAAAAGGGCGTTTTCTACAATATAGTAGCGAGAAAAGAAGAGTGGATTACAAGAAGAACTCAAAAAATACAAAATGAAGCTAAAAATTTAAAATCTCTTTTAACTGACTCCGAAAAACTTTTTATTGAAAACGAAAGTCAGTTGGCTGATCTTTACAGGATGGCGATTCAAAAACTTCATAATCAAGGAAGATATGTACGCATCAATAAAACATCAAAATATATATCTGAATTAACTACTGAAGACATTAAAAACTTACGTGAAAGCGGCAATGTAGAAATAACTACAGACCAAAACCATGCTCACCATTATAACTCAGCGAATTTAAGATTTAACTTCCAAGATGTAGAAGAAAAAATAAAATCAGCTAATAACTTCCCTAAATTTGAAAAGCTACTAAAATATAAACTTAGCTCCGAAAGCGCTCCCATAAAGGAAGAAATTGAAGAGTTAATAAATATTGAAATACCTAAAATATCTTCAAAAAATTTAGTGGAGCTATTAGAAAATGAAAGCAGTATTATTGATGAATGCATTAAAGAGTATTCTGAAAATAATACAATTGTCGATATCGGATTATTCCGCTTCTTAATTTTAAGCGGTTATTTAAATGAAAATTACACAATATACACCTCCATATTCCGTGAACAAGAAGGCTGGACTAGAAACGACAGAGAATATTATAAAGCAGTGAAGTCAAGACTTGAGACTCAGCCCAATCAAAAAATTGACAACCCTAAAGAACTACTGTCTAGATTAAACTCTGAAAAAATACCTTCAAGATACCTGCTAAACGTCAATATTCTTGATGAACTTCTATCTTACAACAGCAAGAACAATGCACTTCTTAATTTGATTTTAAAACACTTAGAGAGAATCTACTTAGAAAATGAAGGGCAAGATTTCATAAAACACTACCTCTATTCAGGGGAGCGTATTAAAAACTTTCTCACTCATTTATTAGAAAAATGGCCTGAGTTCACAAACCATTGCATTAAGTCGCCTCTAGCACCATTAGAAATAGCAACGTTAATTGATAAAGTTGATTACGAAACTATTTTGGAGTATGCAGATAATGAAAAGCTTAAAGAATATTTAGAAAAAAGCTTAGGCTCCCTGTACATCAACAACCTCATTACCCCCCCAAATCCTAAGAGCTTTTCCTATCTTTATGAAATATCACTTAGAGTCAGTAGCATTCGAGATGTGCCCAACAATACCGAAGTATTTAACTATCTTTTGAAAAATCAGTTATACGCCATTAACATTGATAACATCCATTATTTACTCGAATATTACGGAGCCTCACCACAACTAATACAAAGCGAAACGTACACGCAAATTACGAAACACTTTGATAGCGACAACCGTGCCTTCATAGAAAATCATATTGATAGCTACGTTCATAATATAATGCTCCAATGCAAGAAAAATAAGAGCGAAGCGGAAGATTACATTTATCACCTACTTGATTTACCGAACATTTCAGCAAAGACTAAAGTAAGCCTACTAACCCATCAAGATAAAGTATTCACAAGCATTGATAATTTTAAAGAAGAACTTTGGACTCATCTACTACAACTTAGAAAGATCAAATTTTCTTGGGAAAATATCATAAAATACGCGAATTCGTTTGAAACCGACCATGACGTATTAATCGAGTTTCTTTGCGAACAAGAAGCTTCAACGTTTTCTAAGCCTGATGAAAACATCTTATCCAACCTCTCAAATCGTGACCTAGTAGAATTAGTAAGCTCAAGTGATGACCTGCCTAGTAAAAACTATATCGCATTATTATCTGAATTAAGGGCCTCATTCCTTGAACTTCCAAATGTATCCTATAAAAAACAAGCACTATTAATTAACCATGGAATGTTGCGACTTAATGAAACTTCATTTGAAGAAGTGCAAGGAAATAACGAATTATTAGTGACGCTCATTCAAGAAAATTTAGAAACGTTTATCGAGGATATTATAATTTACCTTGATGAATTATCTCATGAAGTATTATTAGCGTTATTCGCATCTGGAATGCCAAAAGAACACAAGATAACACTGGCACAAAACATTAAAATCGACCAGTCAAAAACCTCTTCAAACGAATTAAAAGACGCCATAACCCCCTTTTACCTTGAGATGGAAGGCGAACATATAAACTCAGATACTTTGCGGCATTTGGTAACATTCTCTAATAGAGAAGATATTGGCCTTGAATTATTCAAAAAATGTTCTGAACATCTTCCAAGGCCTCAACTGACTCAAATTTTAGCCCAGAAAGTGCCCATATGGTCGGAATCCATTACTATGGAAGCATTAAGGCTCCTTCCAGAACCTTATTCTTTTATTGCCAACTATGGTAAACGACCAAAAATCCTAGCAAACGAAACAAACCGAGTTTTACTAATAAATCTTCGTAAGAAGGAATTTATTAGATCATTTAAACGTGATGGTGCTTACTTCAGAATATCAACTAAAAATAAAGCGCCTAGGAAAGTCCCTGCCGAATAAAATTGAAAGCCCCGTTACAACCGAGCTAGCTCCACACTGGCAGCGTGCACCCAAGCCACTGCCTTCACTTTTCACCACTTATCGAATCAATAAATTCGGAATTCTGCGTCTGCGTTTACGACGTTTGCTGCTTTTTGCGCCAAATTCGGTTTCATAGTTGAGCGACACTATTTTCATGGTGTCTTGCTTGCCTATCCAAACGTGTTCGAACTTTAGTGCGAATTGATGCGCGTCCCACGGGTGGAAAACCATTTCAGAGGCAATTGAGTAGATGTTTCTAGCATCCCAAAAGCTTTCTGGGTCGAAGCTGGGATACCACGAATAACGTGCGCTAATATCGGCTTGCCATTTGAAGTTAAATTGGTGGTGATAGTTTGCAAGCAAGCTATGAAAGGTGCGCGACTGGGTTTCGAATACTTCGTCGCCGGGATCTAAACGTCGGTAGCTGAGGATATAATCGAGTCCTAAATCGGCGTTGTCGTAGTTAAATTTTTTCGACAGCAATAATCCGCCGCCGTATTCTTTGTCGGTAAATACAGCGTCAATACGGCTATCCCGATACCGGCTTTGCCCGTGATACACATCGCCGCCAACGGTCAACCCGCCAGATAAGTCATGTTCGATAAACCATTCCGAAAGCAATTTATGGCGCGTGTAGCGCACCGGTGACGCATTGCGGGAACCAGATAAGTTGGTTTCCACTAGCGTTCCTTCGAGTATATATTGCTCGGAAGTGAGATCCCAATTAACGGATGTGCGCTTAAAAATATTGCCGCCCATAGTGAATGAGAGTAGCCATGTGTCGTAATCCACCAGCAGCTCACTGTTACTCAGCGCTAAATTTGATGTATCTCGGCTAGCCGCTATCGAGCGCGATTCCCTTGTTATATTGCCAAAGTAGTTAATTTTGCGATACCACGGCTTTTGCGCTTTTTTCGTGAACACAAGCGACGTTTCAGTTTCATTCGCTTCTGTCGATTCCTGTTTTTGGTGACTGACAGCAAGTGCCTCGAGCTCTTTAAACAACACATCTAGGTTCTTCTCACCTGCGTTCTGTGCAGATACCGACGCAATACAAAAGCTCATTGAGATAAAAATTCCGTAAATTGCACACCTGAATATGTTCATACCCGCTCCTTTATGCGATTAAAAAAAGGAGACGGTGTAACAACAAAAGGCGTGACAGACAAAACTGGTAATAAAAGAGAAAGGGGGAATAGAAAGAGGGGAAATTTAAGATACCACAAGAACCATAGCGCTATGGATAATAGCCATAAGTCACTTTGCACAGAGCTTTACTTGCCCCGCTTGTAGCACTTTTCTGGTAAACGAAATGGGGCTTGGCGCAGGCGCACCATTTGGACCCGGTTTTTGCGCAGCTCCGGAATCGTTACCGCCGGTTAATACATCATTGGCAAGCACGACTTTGCCTCCTTCAACGAAGAGTTTGCTGGCAGTTGGCATAACGCTGCCATTAAAGGTACCGGGCGCAACGCTACCGTCAATAATGTTGGAGATAGCGGAAATAGATAGCTTAATTTCTTGGGTATACACCCCTTTGCCTTGAACCAGCAATTTACTGGATTCCTTTCCAACGGTATCGGTTCCCAACACGGTTACTGGCTCGAAACTGATCACCGCGCCTTTAACCGCAACCAATTTAGACATAATAAATTCCTTCGTTTGTAAGGTTTTGAAAAGTTGAACACGGACGTTGAGCAGAGATGTTAAAAACAACGCACATGTTTGTTCGTGCGTATTTATTAGGAGTCGCAGGTTAGGCTGAATTGTGATTGGAATTTAGCGGAGAAGGTCAACTCAAATCATATTGAATGGCTGAAAAACAAAAAGGGCGCTCATTAAGCGCCCTAAATTAATTTCTAAAAAAGTTATTCTGCTTCAACAATAGTGAAGTCTTGTTGATGCAACTTTTTCCCTCGTGTGGAGAAAATCTCGACTCGCCATTGGGAATTCACTTTGTCGTTTTCATCAACCATTCGCAAAACCGGAAATGGATAGTTGATATTACGGATAGTGAGTTTTTCGTCCTCAACCACAAAGTCTGTTTCATCTTCTAACTTTCGACTCCAACGAATGAACACCGCCACATTGCTATCGTAATCGCTGTCTTGTGGCTCAACTTCAAATTTAATACCGTAGCGAGTCTCTTCTTCTTCACCAAACTGCAACGGGATACGTGTTACTGAATAATAATGCCTAAAACTTTTAGAGAGCCTGAAATGGAAAGGCCCAAACGTGCCATAATCCATATCATCCAATTGGAAAGGGATTTCTTGATAAGCACGAACAGACTGCATCATTGCATTCAGTTTATCGTATTCTTCGTCTGTGTATTTGCCTTCAATCATTATTGTAGCTAATACCGCCCTACGCGCTGAATAGCTATCTGTGGTAACGGGATTGGCAAGATCTTTTTCTTTGTCTTTTCCTCGTTCCTCTAGGCTCAAATACTCAATGCATTTATCGACGTTTTTCTCAACACCTAATCCCATGCAGTATGCAAAGCCAAGGTAAACTAACGACTCTGCATCATTGCCCTGCTCAACCGCTTTTTGAAACGCTTTAACGGCATTGACTTGGTCGACATGATTCGTTTGCTTCATGCGCTTGTGATGACGATAGGTGGGCCTTGTCTCCTCATCGCTTTTTTCACTTTCAATTGGCGGCGATTGGTAGTCTCCCTGCATTAACAGGTAACCTAAACGATGGCTTGCCCCTGAATTTCCTGCTTCTGAGGATTTCTCGTACCACATCCGTGCCATGTTTAAATCTTTCTCAACTTGGTCGCCTCGATGATAGTAAGCGCCAACATTAAACATGGAACGATCGTGTCCAAGTTCAGCTGCGAGTCGATAATACTTTAACGCCAGTGCTTCTTGGTCGCCAACCAATGTGTCTCCACTGAAGTAGTCCGCTAAGGCAACATATTCTTGTAAATCCGCTTCTTTATCCGGCAACGCTGGTAAGGATAAGGTTTCCCTTAAAAAGCGGTCGATAATAGCGGATTCGTGCCAATCTCCACCCCATGTATGATGACCATGCCCAACGCCTTTATAAAATACCGTTTCTACTGGCTTATTGAACTTTTCTAACATGTATTTCATGCGGTTGCTGTGCTCAAAAACCGCAATGTTGTCGTCCGTGCCGGCAAGCAATAAAACCGGCACATTGACTTTGTCCACAAGATAAACTGGCGAGACACGCTTTAAATCTTCGCTGTTTTTGCCCACCACTCTGGTGACGGCATTAATATATTGCTGATTCATTTTGCGGTTACTGGCATTAAACAATAGCGGCAAATCGTAAACGCCATAACCACCTACTGCGCAAGAAAATAAGTCTGGGTTTTGAATGCTCAGCATCAGTGCAGAATAACCACCGTAACTCGTACCGATGGAGCATAAATGTTCAAAGGATTGCTTTTGTAAAAGATCGTTAACCGCAAGCATGATGTCCTGCTCTATCAACTTACCGAACTGAGCGCGGCCTTTTTTCTGGAAACGTTTACCAAAACCACTGGAACCACGGAAGTTAACACGTAAAACGGTATATCCTCTGTCTGCAAGGAACTGAACAGAATTGTTAAAAATGGCATCATCCCTCACGCCAATCGGGCCACCGTGCGGCATAACCAGCAAGACATTATTGTTATTCCTTACAGGCTCAGTTAGTAGCACTTCAATTTCATCATCATCGGGCGTTGCAAGTGAGTAAGTTTGCGTTGCTGCAAAGGTGTAGTCTTGCGCGTTTTTCATGATAGTAGCGAGAAGACGAATAGTTAGCTCAGGTTCTGAGCTTGCACCTTCTACTGCATTGGCACTCGATAATACATAAAACGCACCTGAATCTTGCTTACCCAAGGCTAAAACAACCGCCGTATTGTTATCCAACGAGTTGCTTACCACGTACCACTTTTTACCATCAAGCTGCGATTGAATGTGGCTGCTTAATGCCACCACGGTGTCGCTCAAAAATTCTGTTCTTAAGTTGCCATATTCAAAATAACTCACCGAGCCCAACCCCGTTTTATTGTTGTTCATCGTGGCAGACGTTAGGTCGTATTTTTCGTGTTGATACAAAACTTCTTCTATTTTTTGTGTGCGAGCATTAAAGCGAACCGCGCTTTTTGTGTCGGTATCTTTATTGGTAATAACAAGGAAAGTATCGCCGCTGATATGGCTTATTGGATGGAAGTAAAAATCTTGGTTATTCCATGTGTATAAGTGATTCCAATCACCTTGCCTACTGAGCTGATACCATAAAGAACTGCTTTTTTTCGCTTCATCAAACGTTACTGCGAATAGTGTTTGTGGATCCGCACCTTTAATATAACTTATGGCATCGCTTTTATAGTCGATGGGCTCCTCAAAGTCTTTTGCCGCTTCATTCTGACCAGAAGGCTGCGTTAATTGAGAGAGTTTGGCTTTGTAAATTTTTAAATCAATGACATATTTGCCTGTGTTCTTACTGAACAAAACCGTGTCTTCTTCGTTAGGTAAAAAGTCGATAATATCGCCTACACTTCGCAAATAGGTGAATTCCACAAGTTCACCTAGCTGAGCAAGATCGAGATCGATATATCCTGTTACGTATTCTGCTTTGCCGCGCATCAGGCCGATATAAATCGTGTTGTTATCAACCCACTCCAGCTCTCGAAGACTCTCTTTTTCATACAACCTTAGTTTTTTGTACGACTGCAAGGTTGCGGTATCAAAAATAGTGATGTAACGCTTATCATCATCCCGCGTTTGTGCTGCAATGAGTTTTCCGTCCGGGCTCATTTCGATGTGGGAAATTTGGGCAGGAGCGAATAAGTCTCGAACAGGAATTTTTCCCGCGACCGAAAAGAAAGAAATAAAACACGCGAGCAACACAGAAGCAATTCGAAAAGACGCTAGGTTGCTAACCAAATAACGAATAACGTTGGCGATTCTCATTGCGCCTCTCCTCTGGCTGTTTGAACTGCGCCTTGTTTCTCAGGCATCGGAGTTACTGGGGTTGCCGATGCGGGGGGTGCTACAACCCCTTGTTCCACACTCGCGGCATAATCAAAAAAGCTATCTTCGCCGGGCCCTTGGTATTCAACAGCACGTTGCGCCAAGATATTGGGAAAACTGTCCTCCAAAAACTCCAGCGCCATGGAAGACTGGTTCACCAAGCTAATATTGGCTCCGCCGAATGCGCTAACGAAGGATAAATCCCCAACATAACTGATGACTTGCGGTTTAATAGAGAAGTCCCATATTTCATCTCTGAGCATGTAATATGAGCGACCAATGGTGATTTTTGTAAAGCGATAATCTCCGGCAGGTAAGGCAAGCAAAATATAGTTTGAGCCTTTTCTTAGATCATCTTTTGAAAGTGTGAATGTGGTACGGCCAAACACGCGAATGGAGGATAAATCGGTTTGTGTGTCGACTGACATCAACAAATAGCCATCGTGATTTGATGCTAATATGTCTTTGTCTTTTGATAGGGTATTTTTGGTGGCCCCACACCCTAAAAGCATAAGCATTGATACAACGATCAACCCCCAGCCCAAACGCTTACTCAGCATAACAATCCTTTTCCCTTTAAGTGTTGTTTTTGTCGTTCCTCGGCACTTAAATATCACGCTTCGCTAAACAGCTTGGTTCAAAGTACTGCGAGACCCAAATCTATTGAAGGAAGAGGATTCTAACCTAAGTTTACAACGCTAAAAAGCGCTCTTGCTTAATATTGTGCAGAAACTCTTCGGCAGACGCTTTGTTTTCTTCGGACTTGGTTTTCTTATCTTTGTATTCGGTAACCAGTTTTTCCATATCATCAAGCAATTCATGTCGTTTTTTAAGCGTTGACGTTTTCTTATGATAGGACTCAATGTACTTAGCGACCTTGGCTTTGCTTTCACTTTGTTCGAAAAAGAATAATATTTTTCTTCTTCCCACGGCTTCATTCCAAGTATCAATACTCCAAATGAAAGTGCCCGTTTCAGGAAGTGCATTCTTTTCAATCTTCATCTTGCTGTAGATGTCTTTCAGCATGTCTTTTTGGTTTCGCTGTTCAAGTAACATGCTGTATTTATCTATCAACTCTTCCGTTTTTTCTTTTGAAAAACTCCCAAATAATGTTTTGCGCGAGACCTCTGCTATTCGCCTTTTTGCCTGAGCATTATCATTATAGGTAATCTTATTTTTTTCTTGTTCATGCTGATTTATCCATTTATCGACGGAGGTCGATATCGGTTCTGCTTTGGATGCTTGTTCTTCCCGTGTTTTGAAGCCAGATTTAGCATGATCAATTTCAATTTTATAACTTCTTCCTGTGGCATCTTTCTTCACGCATCCCAATAATTGGTATTCTCCCAGTGTCCATTCCCCAAAGGTAATTGAAGCGATTTTCTTCTCGAAAAGGAGTGCTTTTGCTTTTATCGAAGCGCCAACATTCGCCGATATTTTACCGCCCAAGCGAAATTCACCTTCTATGGGATTAGCAGGGTTAAGACCAAAACTGCCGAAAGAATGATCCTCCTTGCCCTTGGTGTACTTTAAACCGCCGGAAATAGTTACATCACCGAAAATACTGCCATCTACTTCACCATGTATCCCAGCCTGAAGCTTGGCAAGGAAAGGTATGCCAACAAAAGCGCCGCCTTCCACTCTTATAAAGGCTTTTGCATAACCCCCCGTTTTACCGTTAACTTTGTATAAGGTTTCGCCTGTTTTAGCATTGCTTTTGCCTTTTTTAAGACCTAATCCAACACTTGCACCAACCTCAAAACCGCCTCTCAATCCCACTGAGCTACCCGCGACACCAGCAACAAGCGGAATATCAATGTCGATTACCGGAATAGAGGCTCGTTGTCGCCAATCGCCTTCGATGCCACCTTCTTTTTTGTCTCCGTCGTAATACGCATCTAGCCCTAACACCCGCGCGCGCAATTTCTGTATGCCATTGTTCGCGTCTTTTTCGTAAGTAAACTTCCCGCCTTCGTATTTAAGCGACGACAAACCTTGATGTATGGTTAGCTGCTTTAAATCAATAATATTGTTCAGAATATTATTTTCCGTGAAAAGGCTTGAGCCGACGACATCCTTTTCATTAAGCTCCTTGCTGGTGTCGTGCTCCAAATCCATGAAGGCGTTTTGCGCTTCTATTTTATCTTTGGTGAATTTGGCGTTTTTCATTGCCAACGACATCGTGGTGTGAGGCCCTACTGGAATCGTTACATCTGCCGAAGCTATCTCGCCGCCAAGGGCCTTGTCGTGATAAAAAACCTTCGCTTCGGAAACATTCGCCTTTACGCCGCCGGGTAGTTTGTTGAAGTTAACATTTGTGCTTATATCAAATTCCGGCGTTTCACCCTTTTTGACATGCACCTCGCCCCTTGGATTGGCAATAGAAAGGTAGTCTGGGATCACCTCAAATGTGCTATCGGAATGTACTCTTGCTCTGCCCGATTGAAATTCCCCTGCGGTGTTGAGTTTTAGATCGAAGTTGCCGCCAACCTTTTTATCCCCCCACAACGGCACTTGTGCATCACCATAAAAGTTGACCACATCCTGACCTTTAAAATAGGAGAGCGTGATTCTTTCTGAACGCACCCGCCCACTGGCAATACTGAGGCCGTGGATACTCGCACCAAAGAAGTTTAAACCTTGCTCGTTTACAATAAGCTTATCGCCTTGTACTTTTTCAGCGCGAATGAACTCGGAAAAACCAATTGAGGACGTTTGAAAAACCGGTTCAACGGTAATCTCCCACCCCGTGCCAAAAGGTAAATTAACATCAACGTTTCCCCCTAAGGACTGACCAAGAAAAGACACTTGCGCGCGACCAGTTGCCATCAAACCCGCACGCTTTTGGTCGGATTCATTGCCATTCCATTCCCCCAATTTAGGCGGATTAATCCCTAATGAGATGAACTGGTTTGACACTAAATTAGGTTCGTTCTGTTTTTGTGCGGAAAGATCTTCTGAGGTTAACGCCGTTGTATCCGCGCTGTCGGTTTCTTCGTCTGAGGCTCCGCCCCATAACCCCGCCAACTTTGATGCTATTGCACTTTGAATGGAATTGACCCACGCTTCAATCGCATCGACAAAATTATTTAACTTACTCAGGGCAGATTCAAAACCATTTAGAATGCCAAAAATATAAGATTCCGTGACATCGCCACGAAGAGAGGCAAGCCAGCCACCGTTGTAGAGTTTATTGGCAGCCCAAAACCATATTTTACCGATAGCCCAAAGTACCGTCGACACCACCTCTGAGGGTATGGACTTCAGAATATCGACCGCTTTCACTAATGCTGCCACCCACGGACTTAACGACTTAATTGAAGTAACGCTGTAAGTCAGCAATCCCGAAATGACCTGTTTAACTGATGTTCCAATGTTGACATGGCTCCAGAGCATTTGTAACGCATAATCCCGTGCCACATTGACGCCTGCCGACAGAATATCAACGCCCACGGCTCCTGCCCCTAAAACCGTCTGTGGTTTTTGTGCAAGCTCCTTTTTCACCCCCTTGGCTGATTCTGTCATGGTTGCGTCCCCTGCATCGTTGACTTGTGATTGGGGTAAGCCAGAAGAGCCAGACATTACCAGTTCGTGCGAAAGGATGGCTTGATGTAAAGGATACCTGTATTGATTTAACAACAAATATGCCGTTCGCGATTTAGATTGGCCTCCACCTAAGGTTTGCATGGGGTCTTGTATGGAATCTTGTGCCAACTCTGACTGCTTTTCTTGTTCCGTTTTATTCGCTTGCATTATCAATTTCCTTAAGTAAGTTTTCTTGAAGAACCAAGGCTCAACGCACTCATAAAAGATCGAGTCAAATATCAATGTTCAAGAGGAGGCCAATGTGTTTTATGCGCTAAAAGCAAAGCGCTAAATAAGGTATTTGAGGGTTGTTTTTGGGTTTGGGTTTGGGTTTGGGTTTTGTGAAATTTTTACCGGCTAAATTCAACCAAGGTAAGTTCATTAAAGAAAACGCTATACTTTCAAACCATTCGCTTTGTACCTGCGAACCATTTCTATGGGTGTTACAGCGTAAGAGGATTGAGCATCATTAGCTGCTAACTCAGCGATAATACTCTTTTTTGGTTCCTCACCTTTTTTAAGTCGACTAACCGCCCCAACATAAGCCAGATAAAGTTTTTCTCTACGCGCCCCTACAGAGGTTGTCGTTGTCATTCTCTTATCATATTTTAGAAAACCTAGATTTTTATCTATTTTGACCCCTCTAGGGTTCATGGTATTGACAAGTTTAACTACCATTTTCATTCCTTCTGATTGCCCTTTTTCAGCACCATTCATCATTTGCCTTGCAGCATCGTTGTACAACGTTGTAGGTTCCGGATAATAAATAGCTAACGCATTAATTTTATATAACGCTTCTCGCTTTTCATTTTCCTCGACTGCCGCTTTATCCAAAAAACCATTAAAACTTTCAAACCAAATGTCACCAGCCTCTTTTACATTCCCTTCACTCTCATCTTTAAACCGATAGGCGCTTGTGACCACTTCAGGGTCATAGTCATCTTGCAAACTATCAGCAACACTCACCCAATTCGCCACTTCCGCATCATCCCATAGACCATCGCTATCACTGCTTTTATAAACAACTTCAGAATCAGGAAACATCTTCTTGCCTTCTTCAACAGCTAATTGATGCGCCTGATCACGATATCTTGCATAAGGGAACGTTTGCGTAGAAAAATCCCTTGGGGTTTTATCAAGAGAATGCTTATAAGCAAATAGGTGCTTTCCATCTTCTACCAAGACATCTGCTCTCACTGTTTTTCCATCACCACCTTGTTTGCTATTCGTCAACATGACATACCCAACTCGAGGATTGGCTGGAATTCTGCCAAGTCGAGCAAATAAGTCCTTTTCTGACTTCCCATGAACACCTATTGATTCAGCAACTAAAGCTTTATTTGCTTGCATCAGAGACCTTTTTTAACAATTTACTTATCCATTAGAATTGTTGTCGTATTTGAAGCTCTTCATAAAAGTGGCTATTGCCTCAGCGACCAATAAATAGCTAAATCTAAGCATTAAACAACGCACTTTCTGCACTCAACAATGCTTCAAATGCTTTTTGATGAATAGTTTCTGAAAGATCAGTTAAAAACTTATTCACTTCCTTTGCGATTTTATCCTGCAACGCTGTTGCTTTGCCCAAAGGGCTTGAGTTGAGCAAATCTTTTAAAACCGTCATGACGTACTTTTTCAAAAGCTTTTTAAATAGCGCCTCTTTTTGCTCAAATTTCTGCCTATCAATGTAGCCTTTTTGTAAAATGTATTGCTCAATAACGGCTGGTCGTTCTCCTTGCCCTTCAATATATTTAATTACTTGACTGAGTTTATCTTTATCACTGACCAACCAACTCAATGGACCGCGATTATATTGCTCAAGGTATTTAACAACGACCTTCTTCTCTTTGCTATCTGGCGTATGATTAGAAACGAACTGTTGAGGCTTAGTTAATTTGGGCTTTTTTAGGATTTTGTCTTTAACAAGCAAATCATACATAAGCTTTGAGGCGGCTCCCCCAACTTTTTCTTTTGCTACTTGATGAAAAATAACTTCAGCGCTTAATGCTCTACGCTGGCCTCGTGTATTATTTAACTTTTTAATGAAGCCTTTTAGACGCAAATACACTTCCTCAACACCTTCGATTACAGAGCCTACAAGACGAATACTCTCAGATATTATTGCGGCCACGCCGCCAGTTACCAAAGATAAAATACGGCCAGCAAACTTCGCGATTTGCGAACCCAGCAAAATAATCGAACGCACTTTTAAGCTTTCTAACTTATCCAACCCATAAATTGAAAATCCCGTAAGTTCATCAATCACTTTACTCTTGGTGAGACTTTTACTTAACACTTCCACTTTACCGCTAGCGCGCTTGTAAAGTTTATGGGAATTCCAAGCACCTTGGATATCTTTCAAACCAAGCACATCGGCAATAATAAAAAGTTTTTCAGAAATACCACTCAAGTCGGTTAAATCAGTAATTTTCTCTTTAACATTTAGATAATCTTGAATCACACCATCATTCAAATTAGTTTCATCTAATTCATTAATAACGGCATCAACCCCCTTATCTACAGCGGCTTTACTCTTCACCTCATTATTCAGTTCTGTTATAGATTTACTAAGAAGCTCCTTATTCTCCAGCACATTTTGCTGCTGTTTTTCACCTTTTATATCTTCTACATCTATTACTAACTGCTGACCAGTTTCATATATTTCATATGCAGCGTTAGTACCCTGAGCAATTTCAGATACTTTTTTCAATTCATCTCGTGTATTTTTTGCAGAGGGTATATATCCAAAAACATCCCTAATTTGGTTTTCATAAATTTCTTCAGCTTGCGCAATTTCCGTTTTATTTTGGCCTTCCATATTATCGGCAGATGACCTACTCAGAATGCCTAAAGCTTCCCGCTGAACATCAATGCTACTTCCTATTGCCTCTCGAACTTTATGCTTAAAAATGGCCCTACTCCACAATCTAGGATCGTCTTCATATGACAGCTTTGACGTATATTTTATCTGAGACCATGCCTTATGCGATCTGGTGAGCATTTGAATTGAATCGCTAACAACGCTGTACTTCTCTGGATTATTTTTAACTTCATTTCGAAAAGCATCCACGTTCTGCTCAAACTGACCTCTCTCTGGAGATGAATTCCCCCAAAATTGTTCAATTTTAAATTTGCTCAGTAAAGAATACGCTAATGCTTCTCGGCTCGGTACATAGGTGTCGACAGCCCAGTCAAAACCATATTTATCGAAATTTTCTCCATGAATGTCTAAAGCATCAGTTAATCCATTACTTATTGGCCCATCATCATCAATATCTTTTTTTGATATTCTTACGAACTTGCGACTTTCTGGAGGCTCCGAGTTAGATGCACCTTCATCACCTGCGTGCATATTTAACCTATTCGAACCAGATTGAATGCTGCGTTTCATCCCTTCAGGAGCTTTATCGTATAAGTCTTGAAGTAGAAGTGCTTGATAGTAGTAATAGTGACTACCTTCCTGACCTATCTCTTGAGTCACATCAGAAAGCTCAAAATTATAGGTAATTAAATCAGCTAAAATTGCTTTGGTATTATTAACGTCGTTTATGTTACCTCGGTAAATCGCCTTGTCGGCAATAAGTGCTGTGGCGCTTCTATCACGAACCCAATCCACCCACCTTTCCTCACTCCGAGGAGGTTCAGAGAAGTTTCTGGAATTTACCCAAATATCATGAGCATTGTTTTCATTTACCTCTTTTGGTTTTTCTATCATCTTTTCTCCAATACATCAGGATAAACAATAAATACAGTCGCCAATTTGATATTAACTAAGCTTATCGCTAGTAATTTCTCGCACTTCGTTGAGAGTGTAAAAATGCAGAGAGAAACCTTATCTCGACATTACCTTGCGTGATATTCCATGCGACATCAGCACCTGCGCCGACACCTCGTTAAACTCCCAAGCCGAGGTTTTCACGCTTTTCACCAAGCCTTTTTTTGCCATTCTTTTCACCTGCCAAACCGCTTGTTTTAGTGCTGCATTGGCAAAGCCTAAGCCCTGGTAGTCTGTGCCTATCCAAAATGAAATAATGTAGTTTTTGGCGTGTGATTTGGGATTATTTAACGCATTGAAATCGTCGGATTTTAGTTCGAATTTAATTTCTTTGAATGGGCTAACGCATGTTTCTGTTCTAGTCGCCTGCGCGTTACTTTGCTCACCGTTACTTTGCTCACTTTGTTGAGCGGTTTTTCCGTCACAAGCACCGTCACAAGCACCGTCACGGGCATCATCATGCATTTCAGCATCTAACGACACACAACCGACAAACCCAAGCCGAGGATGCACGGCGGCATAGCAAAGTTTTTGGTTATTTTTTCCTGCGTTTTTCCACTGTACAAAAAGTTGTTTGAGCATATCGACAGACTCAATTTCAACGCCGCGCAAACGCTGAGCAATGTTGGGGTCTCGATACTGCAATAAAAACTCAGCAAGATGATGTTCATCCAGTGGCACTAGTTGTAGCGGCGGGCTTTCATCTTGCTCGCCGAGCATCTCTTGATAGGGTTGATACCAATCTAACGTGGTGATGCTTTGCTGATAATTTTCAATATTTTGCGCCAGCTTTTGGCTTTGTTCATCGTTTGGAACCACTTGCAATGCCGTTTCGATACTTTGCTGAGCAAGAGTTAAGTCGTGGGTTGCAAAGGCTGCCAATGCAAGGTTATGCAAGCTCGCTAAATGCGGGCCTTTTAGCTGTAAAAGTGCCATAAAACACTGCTTTGCCATCGCCCAATGCCCAATATCAATGCTGAATAGCCCAAGCTGAAACGCGAACTTGGTATCGTCGAAAACCGGCGTATACAGGTTCCAAATGTGGTTTAAGGTTTTGCACCATAATATTCGCTGATCTACATGCACGCCTGCATCAAGCAAAATGGGCAAGTACGTGGCGAATAGCTTTGGCTCATATTGATGCGTTTTTAACTGCGCTAGCATTTGATTTTCTGAGATGAACGGCGCGTGTTGATTGTTAAAACGCGATGTGTTCGACAACCTTAGTTGCTCGGCTTGCACGGCAACGGCTGCCATGTGTATTACTTGCTCGGCATTTTCGGGCGTTCCTAACGCAAAATGTTGTTCTACCGCAGCAGCAAGCACCCATTGCCAATCGTCTTCTTGCTCATCAAAAAGCGTGATATTGAGCACTTTGCCATTAAGGTGATTTTGTTGGTTTAGCACGCAAAAATACGATGCGTTACGTTGCACGGTTTCAATAAACGCAAAATTCACTTTTTGCATCACTATGCGGGGTTGTTTTTCAGTTTTGTTTTCTGGCAACGAAAAGCGTTGCTTTACATGAAATTCCGAGGTGACGCCAATATCACTTTGAAGGCACAACACGCCTTTTTTGCAACGTGCTCGAAGCTGCTCTTGTAGGCAAATGGCAGCGGTCGGCACATATAAAATCTCACTTCGGCTTTTTGCTATTTCTTGCTGAAAAGCCACCCTTGCTGCTGACTGTAACACTTCAGGAAAAGCGCTCACCGCTTGTGGAAGTGTTACTTTCTGCCATTGATACGCTAAGGTTTTATTGGCCTGCTCTTTTTTATTTTCTGCGCCGACTTTATTCGCTAACTCAGTGTGCGTTTCAGTTCTTTGGCTTAGTTTTTGCCTTTGTTTTTGACTTTGTTTTTGCCGTAAGTGCAAAGGCAAAAAGCGCAGATCAGATGTTGGTTTTCCTTCAGTATTAGCGCTTGAAGCAGCGTCAAAACTAACCTCGCTAACCTCCGATACTTGCGCCGCATATACATCGGAATAATGCACATGAAAAAGTTGCTGAGGCATTGTTGAGGATACGCCATTGGCGATAAACGCCACGGGGTTCCTATCGTAGTGAATAGGGTTGCCGCTGATATCTTGCTCAGGAAGCTGTGGGTGTTGCAATACGTCCCACTGTATCATTTTGGCTCGGCTGTCTTCAGCAAGCGCCTCAAACAAAGGATGCGCCATTAAACGTGCTTGATAGCCCTCTTCAGATATGCCAAATACGTAACAAATTTGGAGCGATTCAAGCTGTAATTCTTGGCACTTTTCATCCAACGCTTGCAGCAATCCCATGCCAAATTGCCCTGTTGTTGCTTGCGCTTCCAGTAAATACACCGGTTCTGATGTGTCGATTTTTTGCTGTTTGTGCAGTAAATAAAGCCAATCTGCAAGGGTATCGGCATAAGACTGAATCCAGCTTTGCAAGCACCATGATTGCTGATGTTGCGCCACGCTTTGCGCAAAACAATGCGAGTTATTCTGCCTCATAAACGCATCGAAAGGCATAAATTGGCTTTGCGCTTGCTGCGCTTCCGTCAGCTCGGTGTCGACAGGCGGCGGCGCAAGCTGAGCGACGGGTACATCAAACCAGCGCGTATTTTCCGCAGAACGGCTTTCAGCCACATGCTTTTGATTCATATTTCTGGCACACCAACCCATGTGATCCAGTACATCAAAATATGCGGTGGCGCAGTTTCATCATCACCGCCTAACAGGTTATGAGTATGCGACGTTGCTTCGGTGTCTTTCGCTTCAAGCGCAATATCAAATTCGTGTTGATGTTCAACAGAAGGGTCGAGCATTTCAGAATCATTGGAAACTCGCCCAGCAATGCCACCAGAGCCATCAACATCAATAAACTTTCCGTCACTTTGCAATAACGGCATTAAATATTCATTGGTGTTTACGGGAACAGGCCCATCAGCAAGCGGTTGAGAGTCGGATGCAGGCTCTGTATTTAACGCCCTAATATTGGCGCTTAAATCCGCGCCCAATGTGGTGGCATTAGCATGATAAGCGCTCACATGGTGAGCATGGCTGTTGGCTTCAATCGTCAATCCTGCCTGAGGCAAGGCTGTACTGTAAGTTTTCACGTTACCTACTTCGGCGTCGTTTTGCGCACCACGAATGAATTGTGTACGTAAATCCGGCGTTGCAACACCGTTATAAACGCCGCCATCACAAATGGCCCACCCCGGAGTCAGTTCTTCCTGTGTTCCCCAGAATGGAATTGCGGTTTTCGGCGGCAAAGGTGGCATGTTGGGCGCTTGCGGTACTTGAGACACCACTTCCGACACATACTCCTGTACGGCTTTGGCGGTGGGTACTTTGTTGTCGCTTTCATCCACGCTATCGGTATGCGGAACCTGTGCAATATCTAAGGTTCCAATAACGCTGCTGGCAACAATAGTGCTGCTCTCCAGTGAATTGATAAACCATGTAGGGTTAGTGCTAATGGTATTCCCATCAATAATGATGCCTTCGCCTTGTTCATATTGGGTAATGTTGGCTTGCAACGAGGCAACCTCTGCATCAACGTAGGCACGATTTTCTTTAAACGCCGTTTGAACTTGTAATTCAGCATCGTTTCTTGCCTCATCTAGCACTTGTTGTTTCGTTTGTTGGGCATTTTGCTGAATGGTTTGGTTCATCGCTTTGGCAGTCACAGCGCGATTATCTGCATTGTTGGTGATGTCGTCTTGAGTGGCAAATTGCACCACGCCTAACGCTGTTTTTGTCCCTAAATACAATTGTTCCGACTTAATTCTGCCACTGATGTTGGCGGGGTTGATATTGCTCACTCCGGCACCGTCGCCGACCAACTTGGCTTCAACCATATTGGCTTGCAAATTAGTCACTGTAATGTTGTCAGCAGAAATTTGTGTCGATGTGAAATCAGCAATATTCCCTTGCATGGAATCAAGCGTCTGTCCTTGTAAATGTTGCGAGGTCAGGCTGTATGTATCCACCATATGCGTGGTGATCATCGCGTCACCGGGTTGCTCATGAGTGGTAAGGTTTAGCTGTTTTGGCAATCGGTTAACATTTAACTCGCCATCCGAAATATGGTTGGCTTGAAGCTGTGTCAGCGCCTGTCCATCACCGCTGAACGTCGCCGTAATATGTTTTGCGCTGATATTTTTCTCTACGGTAAGCGTGTTCGAAGAAACGCTTCCGGCTTTAACCGACTGCGCTTCCATATGCCCTGAATGCATGGTGTTAGCATTTAGCTCATTGCCACTGACAAAAGTCGCCGTTAACGTAGACTCTCCCTCGCCTGACCCCATGTTTAAATCAACTTGCTTGGGCAAACGCTCTGCTGCTAATGTGCCTTCGCTTAAACGCGAGGCATCGCTGCTGATGGCTTCATCTATCAGCTCACCAAATTGTGCTTCGGTAGGCACATCCCCCGATTGAAAATAGGACTTAAGTTTGTTTTTAATCTGTTCATTATCCATCACGGCATTCCTGATCGTTTAATTGGGATTGAGTACTACATGCGATTTAGCGCTTGGGCGATGTCTCTTACTGCTGAGCGAGTACCGGGCTCAGCGATCGGTACAGGAACAGACAGCGACAGCATTAAGCTTGGCTTGGGCGTAGAGCCCATCGCTTGCCACACTTGGCCAGAAATTTTGTCGGCATATTCACTACCGAACAGGGTTAGGCGCACACCAAAAGGTGCGGTGTCTAGTTCATGTTCGGCTTGAATGTCTTCGGGTAAGAAATCGAAATAGCCCAAACCAGAAATCAAATAGCCCAGCAGTAAATGTTCAATCATGGCACTGCCGACTTCATCTTTGCTCCACACTGTGAGCATGTAAGTCATATCCACATAACGCGGCTCAACGTAAATACTGTGCTGGGTTTTGTCTTTATTGAGCACGGTACGCACAGGGTCCGAACGGCGGCGGTGATTGTCTTCCGACAAGCCAATAAGGTAAGCGTTGATTTTCGGGCGGCTGGACAAATCCGCTACAAACTTGGCATCTGGCGCAACAAAGGAAAACTCCACACAATGTTCGGACTCTTTGTTGTTAACCAATACACGGTGCTCAATTAAGGTTTGCAAAGACTGCTGCACTTTACTGAGAATTAGTGGATCCATTTCATTCTCCTATTGTCAGCGCATGATTTTGTCGCTGACGCCATTGGTTTACTTTTTGTGCAGCCAAATAACCGGCGCTATGTTTGTCGAGTTCTCGCATAATGGCTTTGGTTAAAATGGCTTCGCCAATTTGGGGAGCGTCCTCACAAATGCAGTACAGAACGCAAAGCTCTGCGATATTGGCAATTTGCGCGGGGCTGAATTCAAAGCTTTCAGCAAGCAAAGGCAGGCTTATGCTTTGTGCTAATTGATAGCGTCCTTGCCACGCTTTTTGCCATAACGCTTCGCGTGCTTCTACATTTGGCATCGCAAACTCAATGACACTATGAAAACGACGCAAAAACGCTTCATCTAAGTTGTTTTTAAAGTTTGTGGAAAGCAGCAAAACACCGTTGTAATTTTCCATGCGCTGCAACAAGAAACTCACGCCCATATTGGCGTTTTTATCGTGACTGGAATTCACTTCACTGCGCTTAGCAAAGATGGCGTCGGCTTCATCGAAGAGCAATATCGCGTGTTGTTGTTCCGCTTGATCGAACAATTTAGCAAGGTGCTTTTCGCTCTCGCCAATCCACTTGCTGGCTATATTCGCCAAATTCACTTTATACAGCGGCAACATCAATTCAGCGGCAATCGCCTCCGCCGCCATGCTTTTTCCCGTACCCGGTTTTCCCCAAAACAACGCTTGTACGCCCGGGCGCAAACCGCGCACTTCTTCGCTTAGCAAAACGCGATACCGAATGCGATGCACCAACTCTTCAATTTGAGTTTGAATAGTGCTGGTTAGAATCATGTCGTCCCAATTGGCTTTGGGCTGACTTAAGGTTGCCAGAGTAGGATGCTTAGCGCTGTATTCGGCGATGCAAGCGCGCTGAAGCTGCTTGCATAAAGCATTGGAATCCAGAGGCATTGCACCGCACTCACGGATCACATCTTGCCCTATTTGCACGATTCTTGAGGGGGGAAAGGGATAAAGCTGCGCCAGCCACTGTGCGTCCAAGGGTGTTAACTGACGCTTAAACTCAGTTGATACGCGCAACCACACAGAAGCTCGCTGTTTCGTGTTTAACCTAGGAAAGCGAATTTCGGGAATCGCATCAAAATGCGACACTATCGTTTCAGGTTCATCTTCGCGTTGATGCAAACAAGGATTATCGGTGATCAAGACACCGGCTTTTAGTTGTAGCCAATGCTGTAGCATTTGAGCCAGCGCCGCATTACGCTGACAGAAATACAACGCTTTAGGCCAATAGACCAAGCTATATTGCGAACTAAGAACAAGGTTACGTAAATGCATGCGCAATTCATTTTCGTGCGGTAACTGATTGAGATCCAAAATAAAACAATTTTCAATTTCCTGACTGGCACCAAGGCTACGCACCAGAGGCAAACGCTCGTTAACATCATCACAATTGAGCTGCCACATACCTGTGTATTCTTTGTCAAGCAAGTGCGCATAGCACTGCCGATGCGCCAAATTCATTTCCGCTTTCACAACACTCCAAGCCCCTTGAAACGGCTCATTATTGTTATGGAAAAGGACTGTATTAGGCGAATTCGTTATCGAAAGCACCGACAAAACCGCAGTATCTATTGATATAGGTGAAACGGAAAAATGCCGCTCATGCTCGCACACAAAAAATCCCCAACGAAAAAGTGGAGAGTGCGCGCAATCCGCGAGCCTATATATGTCGCTTGGTTCTGAAGGCTGTTCATTTGCATCAGAGCGAGGGGCAGCGGCAATGATACTCACCGCATGAGCTATGCTGATGTTTGGCCCTTGCTCGTACCAATTTGATTTCAAATAGGGTGCTAACGCATCGGGTTCAATTGTGAAAATGTAGGCTAGCGCTAATAACTTGGCGCTGTGCGCATCAAGCTGAAAACGGGCTATCACAGTCGCGAAGTGTGCAAGCGCAATAAGCTCATCAAGGTAATGGTGCATGGCTTGATGAGTTTGTTGCATTGCCGCAAAATCCTCACTGCTATGCATCGCCTGTCCAAACTGGAATACGCTCGCTGCTAAGCTTTGCTCCAGCTCACGAATACGCTGAATTGTCACACGCGAACTCCTAAAGGAACAACCTGCTCTAAAGGAACACTCACCAGAATGCATTGGTTGAGTTGCGGCACTTCCAGCGCCAATTTACTTTTACCCTGATCACGAACAAGCTTGCCCACCGTTCCCCGCAACGGACCGCGAATAATTTGCACTTCATCCCCCCGAATTAATCGACTGGATTTTGTTGCCAACGATTGGCTAAATTCTGTAAGGCGTTTCATAGTGTCAATTTGACTTGAAGACACTTGTGCAACTTCTTCCCCAAAGCTCACTAGGTGCGAGAATCCGCGTAAATAGCGCACTAAGTGCAAGTGTGACTCCGCTAAATTGACAAACACATAGCATGAAAACAACGGCTGTCCGTTTGCATCGGTTGGGAAGTAGCTTTCCAGCTTTTTTTGCGCCATCGCCTGACTAAACTCGCGTTCTTTTTTGTATTTTGTGTAAGCTACATACCAGTATTTTTCAGACATTTTTACTCCTTGCAGGCTCCGCCACTTCGCCTTATGCAAACTCATTCCATATTGGTGGGCTTTTAGACGCCACCTGTTTTCTGGTGTGAAAGTTGAAACAAAGATTAATTAAAGTGACGCTGACGTAACTGCTTACGCATTATTTGAACGCGCTTGCGAAGGTTAACCGCCGTGAGTTGAGTGCGACTCGACATTTCTTGATAGTCCAAGCCCTCAAATACTCTTAATGCCAGTACCTCTTGGTGTTCTTTTGGCAATAAAGAAATATCGTCTAGCAAGGAATTAAAATCGGCTTCTCGTTCAATCATCTGCTCAAGCGGTTCACTTTGATTAGAAGCAAAAAAGAAGGTATTAGGAGCAGCATTCACTTGATTTACCAATTCACGCTCTTTGACTTCTGCACGGTAAATATCTGCACAAATATTGCGCGTCATTGTGCATAACCAAGCCAGTGGATTATGAATAGGCTCGCCTGAATTACTGAGGTATTTATAGGCTTTTTCAGCAGTTAATGACATCACATCATCAACCATATCGCTTCTACCAGACAGCCATCGAAGACAAAAATTCCTTACCTTGAACTGATTCTCAGTCCAAATTTGATTAAATTGCTGCTCTACGGCATTTGATTGAGTTATTGAAACTAAGGAAATGCTCATTATCTCTCCATCCTTCACGTTTTATTGCTTCGGAGAAATGACGGAACACTTCTAATAATGTGATTATATTATTAACCTATATGTTTATAAAAACAGGCTTCACAACAACCAAAAATAACAAGAAAAATATTCACAATTAAAAAGTAAACTTCCTCATGAAAATCAACTCAGTCACTTCTCGATAACGTCAGGGAAAGCTAATAAGCTATGTCTTATTAGTAAATTACGGCATATTACAGCGGCCATTTAAAACACGAAAACCGATTTAGAATTTGCATAGAGGCTAATTTTTTATATTTTGTTTTTACGAAAATATAATTACTCACTTCGTTTAGTTAAGATCTCTCAAGTTCATTTTCGTGAATAAAAACAAGCAAATAAAATTAAAAATCTATTAATTACAATCACTTTTTTGCTCTTATTGCATTCCACAAAAATGAGATACCTGAATGATAACCGCTAGATTGCACGTCGTTTTTCAGATTATTAGGTAGTAAAGATGTGAGCTTTTCCTGATATAAATAAATTATCGGAATCAAGCTAAGGATTTGAAGAAAAAACAGTTCAAAAGTATTAATCAAAAATAACCAGACATATAATCCATCAAAAAATAAAAATCACATTTGATTAAAAAAACGTTAAACCGATGCTTTAATTGCTAAAAAATTCAACATAACGAGGGCAATCAAATGAAAATATTGTTAACCCAAACTTAACCAAATAAAGCCATTTCCGGTTACATTCGTTTTCATATTCCTATCTAAAAAATTTAATTATTTTGCAAAAAAAATGCGTAAAATCGATTTAATTTAAAATTAAACTTTCCCTATTTAACAAAAAACATGGATAGTTTAGATGTGAAACAGCACCTCGAAATAAGGATCATCATAAATGATTTATTTTAACCATCTTTCGGAATATTCACTCTACTCTAATAAGATTTAAAGGGATAACGAGTTATAGCCAACAGCAACGCCCTGTTCGCTGCTGAGATTGGTCTACATGGAAGTAATCGCTATAAGGTGGATAACAATGAAATACAGCTATTGGGTTTGAGCTATTGGGTGTGCTAGATAAACATGTCTCTGTTCGTGGTGGCATGCGATAGAAAAAAGAAAACCCCAACCGCATCAACCGGCTGAGGTTATTGATTGAGAACTGAGTCGCTTATTGAGAGCAGGAGGTAGGTTGTCGGCGCAATGCTAACGGCTATCTTGGTGCAAGCTTTACCGCTGTCCCAAATACCAGAATCTCTGAGGAGCCATCCATAATGGCACTGGTGGTGAAACGAATGCCAACAATGGCATCTGCACCTTTTTCGTTCGCATCCGCCACCATACGTTGGATGGCAATGTTGCGCGCGTCTGTTAACATTTCGGTGTAACCACGAATTTCTCCCCCCACTAGGCTCTTTAGCCCAGCCATGAAATCGCGACCAATATGTTTACTTTGCACAACATTGCCAGAAACGACGCCACAGATAGTTGCTATTTCTTCACCGGGTATTGTGTCAGTTGTTGAGAAAATCATATTCATTCCATTTATGTTTTAACAAGACACTATCATAATGCCATTGAATTGGTCTTTTGAGAAATGACCGATTTACACCCGACAACCACACAGCGCTATCTATGGACACAAATAAAAAAACCGACACCAGGCGTGCCGGTACCCACTAGGGCAATGTATAACGAAACGTCACTTTCAACTTAAATACTTGCTGGCGTTACCGCGTATTTTTTGATGGCGATAATGCCCCAAATGCCAATTAAGATTTCGCAAATCGTGGCAATCACTAAACCTTCGTTTGGCATGCCATCTGCTGCGAAACCAACAATACGCGCTAATCCCCAGCCCATCCAAATCATGATAGAAATAACGGTTGCGGTGTATGCAAAGTGGCTTTTAAAAGCCCCAACAGCAACCAAAATTCCCCCCAGTAATAAACCGCCACCCGCAGCACGAATTTCACTTAATAAATTTACCTGACCAGAAATGTCGGTTTGGTTAGCAGAGGCGTAAAACTCGATAGGCGTAAACAGGTAAGATGCGCCAATAAAAATCAACAGTAGGCCAGAAATAATCAGCATGGACTTTACAAATTTTGAATCTTTCACAAGGATTCTCCGATTAATAATTGCAATTAACTCACTTCAACTCACAACGACTATTTAACTAGCGTGTTTCCGGTGCATTCGTTGGTATGGATACGAAAATCGTTGCTGCGCCGCACATAGCGAGGAATAGGGTGACGAAATCGAATACCATTAGCGTAAAGTCGCTTGGCATTTCGCCGGTGTTGAACATGCCGCCTTTTAAGGTGACGAAGCCAAAAATCAACATAAATAGGAAGAAACCAATTCCCATATAGAATTTTTCTTTTGCTGCGTTAAACACCTCTGCAACATCACGGCGAGACTTCCACATTTTGATAGCGCCTAGAACGCAAAACACACCGCCGACTAATTTTGATAAATAAATGAAGGCATAGCCAATGTGTGGCAACACAGGATTATGAATCGCACGAGGATGCGGCATCCCATTGACCATGGTGTCTTCTAAGGTCAGTACATACGCCACAATTTTGACCCATGTATCATAAACAATTAGATTTCCAATACCGTCCATTATTCCCCACGAAGCCATCGCGGCAACGATCACGACTTGCATTGTTCTTAGGTTAATCACATTCATGTCCTACTTTGACTGAGCCTACTTACATCATCTTCGCTTTTAGCAGGCAGAGGTTGGCGTTAAAAAATGCCTGTTTTTACAACAGGTCATTCAAACAAGTTCGGTAAAATTAAAACACTTCGAGAAAGGAATTTGACCTGTACTGAGGGTCAGTTTTTAACACGACAGGTCAGCCATCTAAAAAGGAATAAACCCTAGGAAGATCAACGCTTTTTAGTTGGCTAAAGGTAGGAGCAAATACGCTTAAATAACAAGGCTAATTAAGTCCACGCAGCGGCTTCTAATAGCGCACCACAAATAAAGCTTAAACACGATGCTAGCGCTGCGCCTGTGCGAATATGATTATAGTAAGTCCACTCTGTTAAGTAGGTCTGCCAAACGGCATTGGCTTGAGAAGATTCCGCTGATGTAGTCGACAATAAATTATTGCGCGGCACATTACGTGTACCTGTGACTAAAAAACACCAAATAACATAAATAACCGCTCCAGCAATCACTAACAAAGAGCGTATTCCTCGGTAATCTACCGAGAAGATAAAAATAAGCGCTAAGCATAAGCCAAACGTCCCCATAAATACCGACATAAACCAACGGTTAAGCACGGTTACATTAATGGACTGCATCGCTCGCATGCCTTCAACGGCAGGCAATTCGCTCAAACCACGCATGATGAAAGTCGAGAAGGCATAAAACATCCCTGCAACCAAACCTGTTCCTAAAATAGCCGCTACTAACACCACAAGATGAATCGCTTCGGTCATCGTTGAGTTACTCATTTACATTTCTGACAAGTGTGTATTTTTACGCATGAAAAGCGCAGTATTCAAGTGAACGCTCGTTATAGTTTGTAGCCAGTAAATTCACAGCCGCAGAAAAGCGGCTGTGGAGCATCCACGAAAGGGTATTCAACAAATCGGGATTAAATCAGCATTGCCATTGGGTCTTGCAAGGTTTCTTTTAAGATTTTTAAGAAACGCGCTGCGTCGCCGCCATTAATCACTCGGTGATCAAAGCCAATCGTCACTGGCATTATCAAACGAGGGACAAACTTGCCATTTTCAGGGTCGCCTTCCAATACAGGCACCCATTCGGTATCGGCCACCCCTAAAATACCGGTTTGCGGCCAATTAATGATGGGGAAGATGCCCGACACACTCATGCCTTTCAAATTCGATAAGGTGAACCCCGCGCCGCTTAAGTCTTTGGCCGTAATTTTACGGCGTTTGGTACGCATGGTTAGTTCGGTAAATTCCACCGCAATTTCTGTCAGTGACTTTTTATCCACCTCTCGCAATGTTGGCACAACCAAGCCTTTTTCCGTGTCGATGGCGACCCCAATATCGAAGTAATCACGATAAATGATCTCTCCATTGATCTCATCATACGCCGCATTGAAAATGGGAATTTCCTTCATCACTTTGGCAATGGCTTTCGCTAATAAAACAGTAATGGTGAAGCTGCCGCCTGCGGATTTCACTTTAGATACAAACTTTTTGCGCGACTTTTCAAGGTCGGTAATGTCAATGCGTTCTTGCAACCAAGCATGAGGAATGGTGGACCAACTATGCACCATATTTTCTGCGGTAGCGGTTTGCATGCCAGTGGTTGCTACCCGCGTAACGGGGCCAAACGCGTCTAAATCTGGCATCGGTTTTACGTGTCTTGCCGCACCTGCATTGTTGGCTTGAATCACACCGCTTTGCCCTTGTATTTGTGCGCTCTGTAACTGCATAACACTGCGCACATAGTCTTTTACGTCTGCTTTTTGGATGCTATTGCGCGTGCCAGAACCTTCCACATGCGATAAGTCGACACCCAACTCACGCGACATCCTGCGTACACTCGGTCCCGCT
This sequence comes from Alteromonas sp. a30, assembly GCF_026788005.1. Lineage (GTDB taxonomy): Bacteria > Pseudomonadota > Gammaproteobacteria > Enterobacterales > Alteromonadaceae > Paraneptunicella. Next base: position 34,068 of record NZ_JABEPE010000014.1, on the reverse strand, counting down.
TTAAGCGGCCCAGATTCTACACTTTCCGATACGTCACTTTCAGCACGACGATGGTTGTCTGCAACACTGCCAGTATTGGCTACCTCGGCAACAGGTGGCGCCACAGCGCTTTTATCTTGTTGAAGTGGCTTTTTCGCTTCAACGTCATCGGTTTCCGTTTTCACTGCTGGCGCTGCTTCTACGGCAGGTGCTTTATCTGCTTCAGGCGCAGGGTTTTCGACATGCGCTTTTAAGTGAAGGATTTCCACACCTTGCGACACCTTATCGCCTTCGGAAACCAAAATATCGATAACCTCGCCATCAGTATCGGCAGGTACTTCTACCACTACTTTGTCGGTTTCCACTTCTAGCAAAATATCGCCCGACTTCACCTTGCCACCAAGGGTTACGCGGATATCGACCACTGCGCCGTGCGATACATCTTCGCCTAATGAGGGCATTTTAATGATTTTATGATCCACGCTTTTGTCCTCTTATCGAAATCGCGGGTTGGTTTTTTGAGTATCTACGACAACGCCTTGACTATGTTTTTTGAACGCTGCTTGTGAAATTCGGCCTTCTCGTAGCAATAACGACAGCGCACCATGCACAATATGATGCTGATCCACCTCATAATGTGCGCGTAGCGTGTCTCTGGCTTCACTTAAGCCAAAGCCGTCAGTGCCTAACACTTCGTATGGTCCCGGCACCCAACGGGCTATACTGTTGGCAAGGGATTTCACATAGTCGGTAACGGCCAAAAACACCCCCTCGTTTTCACTTAGCATTTGAGCAACGTAAGGTATTTTTTGCGTTTTCGTTGGATGCAAACGGTTGTCGCGCAAGCAGTCTTGTGCTTCGCGCTCTAATTCAATAAAGCTGGTGATGCTGAAAATATTCACGGCATAACCTAACTCTGTCAGATAAGATTTCGCCAATAGCGCCTCTTGCATAATGGCACCACTAGCCAATAGGTTGATGCTTTTACTCTTGTTGGCCTTGCTACCGTTACTGCTTTTCGTACTGGCCTTTTCAAGGCAATAACCGCCCTTTAAAACACCTTGTTCGTAGTCAGCAATGTTTTCCAGCGCTGGCATCACGTAGTTCTGGTTGTATACCATCAGGTAATAGAAGATGTTCTCTTGGTTTTCGTACATGCGGCGAATGCCTTCGCGCACAATAATCGCTAATTCATAACCAAAGGCCGGATCGTAGCTTTTAATACAAGGCACGGTGCTGGCCAGTACCAATGAGTGTCCATCTTGATGCTGTAAACCTTCGCCATTTAACGTTGTTCGCCCTGCCGTGCCGCCTAACAGAAAGCCTTTTGCCATCATATCGGCACAGGCCCAAATCATGTCGCCGACACGTTGAAAACCAAACATAGAATAGAAGATATAAAACGGAATGGTTGGAATGCCATGCACCGCATAAGACGTTCCCGCCGCCATAAAGGACGCCATCGCGCCCGCCTCACAAATGCCTTCTTGCAGAATTTGGCCGTCTTTGGCTTCGGTATAAGGCAATAAGGTATCGGCATCCACAGGCTGGTAATTTTGGCCTTCGCTGGAATAAATGCCCATTTGTTTGAACAGGCCATCCATTCCAAAGGTACGCGCTTCGTCTGGCACAATCGGCACGGTAAGTTTGCCGAGGTCTTTGTCTTTACACAGCAAACTGATAATGCGCACCATGGCTGTGGTGGTCGAGACTTCTCTGTCACCACTGCCTTTGAAAATAGATTCAAACAGTGCGTAATCCGGCGCTTTGATATTGATCGGTTCAACTTTACGTTGAGGCAAATAGCCACCGAGTTTTTCTCTTTGCGCGCGTAAATATTGCATTTCAGGGCTGCTTTCCGGTGGTCGATAAAACACGGCTTTGGCAGCCTCTTCATCAGAAAGCGGAATACCGTAATCTTTGGCAAGTTGAATCCGCTCTTCCGGCGAGAAGGTTTTCTTTTGGTGTGCGGTGTTTCGACCTTGAATGGATTGCCCCAACGCTTCGCCTTTCACGGTTTTGACTAAGATCACCGTTGGGCCTTCGCTGTATGCTTCCGCTTGGGCAAAAGCGGCGTAAATTTTCTCTGGATCTTGCCCACCGCGCTTAATAGCTTTTATCTCATCGTCGGATAATTCTTCCATGATACGCTGCAATTCTTGGTTGTTACCCACCCAATGTTCACGCTGGGCTTTGCCATCTTTGATGGAATACATTTGGTAATCGCCATCAACGCATTCGTCCATACGACGACGCAATTCACCATGAATGTCTTTCGCCAGTAGCGCATCCCAGCTACCGCCCCAGATCACTTTTAGAATATTCCAGTTGGCCCCAGCAAAACTGCGTTCTAGCTCTTTGATTATCTTGCCATTGCCGCGCACGGGGCCATCTAAACGTTGCAGATTACAATTCACCACTAGCACAAGATTGTCGAGTTTTTCGCGCGCGGCGATATTCAATGAACCAATCACTTCTGGTTCATCGGACTCACCATCGCCAATAAAGCACCAAATTTTTCCGCTAGTTTTGCTTTTCAAACCACGGTTTTCGAGGTATTTCGAGAAGCGTGCCTGATAAATAACCGAAGGCACAGAAAGCCCCATTGAGGCATTCGGTACTTCCCAAAAATCCGGCATTGAACGCGGATGCGGGTACGAACACAAACCACCACCTTCGCCTAGTTCTCGACGAAAGTTCTTAAGCTGTTGCTCCGACAACCGGCCTTCAATATAAGCTCTGGCGTAAAATCCGGGTGCGGCATGTGGCTGCGGCATAACGATGTCGGCTTCTCTGTTTTCACTCGCGCCTTTAAATACATGGTTGAAACCCACTTCAAATAGGGTTGCTGCCGACGCATAAGTGGCAATATGACCACCTAAACCATCGCCAGAATCAACACCTTGTAACACCATAGCTAGCGCATTCCAGCGGATTAGGTTTTCGATACGCTTTTCCATATCCATGTCACCGGGATACTCCGGCTGCTCACTTTGTGGAATGGTGTTTAGGTAGCGCGAACGGAACATGCTGCTCGCCATATCCAAGTTCATATCCAAAGCGAATTCTTGTGTGCGCGACAAGATATACTTCACGCCATCAGGACCAAACTCATGTTTGATATAGGCCAGCGATTCTAACCAGTCATGCTCGTCGTCAGACAAGGCTTGAATTAATTCTTCTTGCATGAACACTAACCTCTTTGGAAGTAGCCGTCGATAGCGGCCTGCAACCGTTTTTCATTACTACCACGCGGCCCAAGAATGGGCAGAATTTGAGGGGCCGAATCGCGGGAAACATTGTATTTAATAAAGGCAGCTAACGTGCCGGATGGCCCAACATCGACATAACGAAAGTGGCCTTGAGGGTTAAAATTCTGAATGGCTTTTTGGAACATAATGGGCTGACGAACCGCATCCCACGTGTAAGCCATATCAAATTCCGTTTTAACATCACCATCAATACAGCAAATCATCGGAATATCCGCTTGACGCTTGCTCATCGCCCAATTCGTGTCTTGCAAATAGCTTTTGAACAAAGGTTCAGAGGGGTCAATTAACGGCGAATGAAACGGCGTGGTGATATTAAGCAGTTGATATTTATATTTTTTATGTAAAAAAGCTTCCAGTGCGTCCACATTTTGGCTAGTGCTGGTGACAACAAAATGATTATCAAAATTCACCCCCCCTAGAAAACTGTTTTCATGCAGTTCTGGTGTGTCGTGAAATAGCTGAATATCTTCAACGATGGCCATCATCACGCCTAAACCAGAATGTTCTAAAGCTTCTGCTTGTTTAATTGACGCCGTAAGCGCTTGTTCAATGCTAAACGCACCGCTCACCGCCAAAGCCGCAAAACTGCCCATGCTGGTGCTCAACACATAATCGGGGATCACGCCTTCTTGCATTAGCGTTTTCGCCAAAGCATATTCCACCATCACGATAGCCGGGTGTGTATATACGGTCGCATCGAACCAATCCTTAGCGGTTTTTTCACGGCTGTAGATTTCTCGCAGTACCGATTTTCCATTCACGCTGTGCGCGATTTCATCTAATTCGAATAAGGTTTTGCGGAAAAAACGGTGCTGTTCAAATAAATCGGATGCCATGTGATAGTAATGGCTCCCTTGTCCTGAAAACATGAAAACTGTTGCCAGGTTATTGCTGTCTTGAGATAAGGCGTATTGATTCATAAAACTCACCCCGAATACTCTTATAATTGACGCTAATGCACTGATTGGTGCTAGCTTGATTCATCGCTTAGTTGTGCCTGAAGCGCCGGCATCACTTCAACGAGGTCCGCAATCAGACCATAATGCGCCACTTTAAAAATGGGCGCGTTTTCATCTTTATTGACGGCAACAATGACTTTCGAATTTTTCATGCCAGCAAGATGCTGGGCGGCGCCCGAAACCCCAAGCGCAATGTATAAATCTGGCGATACTATTTTTGCGGTTTGCCCAACTTGTTTGTCATTTGGCATCCAGCCAGCATCCACAACCGCACGCGTTGCGCCAATGGCTGCGCCTAATGAATCGGCTAATTGCTCGGCTCGTTGGATGTCATCTTTTGACTTCACTAAACCACGTCCCACCGACACCACTACTTTTGCAGATTGCAGCGGCGGCCTTTCAGATTCGGTTTGTGTGATGTTAAGGATTTCACCTTGCAAAGATTCACTGGGTTCAGGTAGCGCAACGTGAGTCACCTCCGCGCGTTCTGAGCGCTTCGCTTCTGGCAGCGCATCAAACGAGGAGGCAACAACGGACAACAATTTGATGTTGTCTTGGCTTTGAACACGGTTCAGCAAACGACCGGCGTAAATTGGTCGTACAAAGGTATCGGCACTTTCAATCGCGCTGACATTACTGATTTGGTCTACATCTAAATGCGCGGCAATATTCGGCATTAGCGCTTTGCTGATGGGTGTTGTGGCACAAACGAGATGCGTATAATGTCCGTGTTCTTGCACCAATCCCGCTAAACAACGGCCAAGGTGTGTTAGGGCTTGATATACATGGGAAATGCCTTCTACTACCCAGATTTTGTTGATATTGGCGTTAAACGCTAAGCTTTCTAGCAAAGACTCACTAACGCTTCCTAGCAACAAAATATCAATACCGCATTCCTGCCCCGGCACTTGCATTTCAGGGCTTTGACACAATTGCCATGCAGCATTCAATACTTTTGAAAACTCTGGCTTAACACTATGATTATCGTGTTCTGCAATAACTAATACGGACATAAATTCATCCTATGACTTAGGTAAGACGCGCATTAATGCCAACTAGCTCACTAAATGACGTCTTATCTCTGCGGCTAACGCATCAACCGAATTAAGCAACGTGAGCGTGGTTTCGTTTTTCGGCACTAAAGTGTCGAGATAACTCACCCCTGAATACAACATTTGCGTAGCCAGTAAATCGTTGACGTTGAGCTTTTCAATTGGCTTAGATCGCGCTTTCATCACATGCGCTAAACTGGCAGCGCGCTGCTCGTTTAAGCACAAATCCACAGTGAGCACCGCAGGCAAGGTGAAACACACCGACACTTCGCCATCATCAGCTTCACAATCCACTTCTATTCGCGAGCCTTCAACACTTAAACGCGACACACTATTGGCTTGGTTCCAACCCAGTAACGCTGCCAACATTTGCCCGGTTTGATTGTTGTCATAATCCACCGCTTGCTTGCCCACTAGCACTAAATCAGGTTGCTCTTTTTCCACTACTTTTTGCATCAACTTGGCAAGACTTAATGGCGAGAGTTGCTTTTCTGATGGCACGCGTACGTCGATGGCACGATCCGCACCGCCCGCTAAGGCTTTACGCAGCGTTTTCTCTGGGTCTTTCTCACAGAAGCACAACAACACCACTTCGCTGGCAATGCCTTTTTCTTTAAGGCGCACCGCTTCTTCTAGGGCAACATGGCAAAACGGATTAATGATTTTGCTCATACCTGCTTCGGCGGTAAGGAAGTTGTATTGGCCGTTGATTTCGGTGTTACCCGGATCATCCACTTGTTTTAATGGAACGAGGATCTTCATTTGGTTGTCGCTCCTTTTGTCTCTCCTTGTGAAAAGCCACTGCCTAAAACAGGTTTAACAAAAGGTCGAGCAAATTGTTTTTGCATGCGAAACGGCACGGTTAAATCAAACACCGCTTTTACACCAAAGTTTGGGTTTGCAGTGTCGCGTCGATACTCAGGCGACTGCGATGGGTCCATTGGGAATGGTTTTTCATTCACCATGGTATGCACATCGGTGTCTGCGGTGAAACGCGTGGTCATGGCCCAAATTACGTCTTCCGGTGAATGCGGGTTCACATCTTCATCAACGATATACATATGCTTAAACGGCGGAGCTAACGACAACACCTTTTTCGCCGCTTCAACCACGGCTAAGTCGTCTTCATCTTTGGTTTTGCGTACTTGTAAAACGGAGGTCAACACCCCGCCACCAGCAGTATTAAAGTGGCTATCTACCACCTCAAAATCGAAATGCTGTTTAATAAAGCCTTTGGCAGCAATTTCTGGGGCAATAGCTTGTAATTCTGATTGCTCTAACCCCGGCCCAATTAACGACTGATAAATCGGGTTTTCGCGGTGGGTAATCGCTTTCACCTTAACAATCGGCACCGGCACATTGGGATTCACGCGGCCTTGGTAGCCCACAAATTCGGGCATAGAGCCTTTGCTGGAATCCAATGCATTTTCCGCTACCATTTGGCTGGTAATTTCAGCCTCGATGACAATTTCTGCATCGCTTAAACATTCGGTTTTCACGCTTACACAATCGGAAATACGCACGGCTTTGCCACGCATACCTCCAGCAATATCCAGCTCACTTTCACCTTTTTTCACAATCGGTTCGGTTAAGCACGAGGCAAAATAAATGGCGGGATCTAAGCCTAAATTAATAGAGATAGGCAGGGTTTCACCACGTTTTTGCGCCGCTTCAAACCAATCACCCAAGTGGTGCCCCGGAAAGATGGAAATGGTCATTTCGTCTTTGCTATGAATGCAAAAACGGTGAACAGAAGCGTTAAACGCGCCGGATTCTGGGTCCCGTGCGAGCACCAAACCTAAGGTGATGTAAGGCCCTGCGCATTGTTCTGTCAGTGTTAAAATTGGTAGGTTTTTCAGCAAGTCGATGTGGGTGTTAATCACCACTTCCTGACACACTGGCGAATCGATTTTCTCCGGTGCAATACGATGACCTAAGCCTTTGAATACCGTGCCGTGATAGCTTTCATTTTTGCCCGTTAGCATGAGCTGATTGCGCTTGCGCGAACCAAATAACCCCATTAACACTGGCATAGTATGACCTTGGCAGTTTTCGTACATCACCATGGCTTCATCGCGGGTTTGGTTAGACGCGGGTACGCCAGCAATATCTCGCGCGTAATGCGCTGCCACCTCAAGATGGCAGTTCATACTTTCGGTGTGACGCAAGGGCACATCCCCTTGCGTTTCCAAGAAGCGAAGTGCGCTACGTAGATCAAAAATCTCCATGCTTACTTCTCTTCGTCGAAGTTGCTGTACAAGTAGTATTGGCGCTTATTCAACCCGTTAAACAAAGTGTTCATTACCGGATAAACACCTTTCGTTTCGTTGGTGGTCATACGACGCGACTCATTCGACAACAAGAAGAAGATCTTTCTTAAGCGATTCATCTGATCTTCATCACGTTGGTTGGCAAAGTATTCGTACTCCAAGAAGAAGCGTTTACCGCCGTCCATCGGCATGATGTAACAGAAGTGATGCTCGATGTCGTATTGCTCACCAAACTCGGCGTTTTTCTCGCAAATTTGCTCAATTAATTCGGGTTTATCACCATCAACGAAATACATGATGGAGAAGAACCAATGCTTACGTAAGAAGCGCGGCGAGAACATACGATAATTAAACCAGTATTCTGGGTCGTTGTACTCTGGGTCGAAATAATGTTGATTGAGCGTACGTTTTAGCTGGTTGCTGTCGATGTGCTCGAACAAAGTTTCGATTTCATCGGTGCTCAATTCGATGTTTTGCAGGAAGTAGTCAAACTTGGGACCAAACAAGTCATCGTATGGCTTGTCGTCGTCCATCACGTCTTCCACAATTGCCATGGCTTCTGGGCCGGTGATGGCAGGAATCCCTTTGATCATACGCTGCATTTCATCTTTCTTAACATAAGTTAAGTCGGGGAACAGCTCTTCGAACTTCGCCAATTCTGATTGCGTTAACATCATCAAGGTGGCGTAGTTAATCTTCAAATAATACTGGGCGACATCCAGAAAGTTTTCGGCATCTTCTTCAGTAATACTTAAGAATTCGGAAAGCACTTCAATGCCCAATAATCCCATGCCTGCGCCAATTTCATGCTCGGCAAGTTCACGGGTCACATCAAGGGCTTCGTCCATTTCACGGAACGGAATGAAGATGATGGTTTCATCTTCCTGAACCGGATAAATCTTCAGCCTTAATTTGGTACAGATACACGGCAAGCTCGGCTGATAATAGTCGCTTGGCTTGGTTGGCATTCCCGGTGCTTCGTCAGAAGTTTGGGTGACGACTTGACCATCCATTGTGACAAATTCTGCCTCAATGTAATGATCTGCCATCATGCCTTTTTTGTAGCCGAAGAAGGAGTGAATACCGGTGGACACTTGGTTGCCACACACGCCAGCGGCAGATTCACCGATAGAGAAACGCATGCCTTCTGCCATACAGGCTTTTTGTAAGTCGAAGGCCATAATACCGGCGCCGACTTCAGCCCACTCTTCTTGCTTGTTCACCTCTAAATGCTTCATGCGCCCCATGTCGATCATAATGATCTTGTCTTGCATGATATTGGTGCTGTTGGTTCCCGAAGAGATAGGTAAGAATTTGATTTTGTGCTTATTAGCAATCTTGATGATTTCTGCGGTTTCTTGCGCATCTTTTGGCAAGGCCACATACATAGGCACATTTTCCACATGGTTCAGTGAACCAAAGGTGGTGTACGCTGCCAGAATCGTTGGGTCGTTAAAAGCCCAATCATCTCCCACAACGGCGATTAATTCGTCTAAAACATCATCGCTTGCCCACTTAACGATTTCTTCGTTTTCCGCACGCTCAGCAAACACTTTGCGTTTGGTTTCGAACACGTCCATTGGGGCCATTTCGATTTGGAAATAACACTGAATGTTGCAGGCGCCGCACAAGGTGCAGCTATCAATCACTTTTTGGGTTTCCGTGGTAAGCGGAAGTTCGCCAGACTGTAAAGCGCGGAAAATCTTTAAACGCCCGTGAGGATGATGGCCGAAGTTCACATGTTCTTCAGCCGCATGACAACGCCCTGTGCCCAGATAGTCGATACGGCACATACCGCAGTTACGACAATTATCTGCATAATCAATAATCCGAGTCGGAATTCGTTCACCCATTACAAATACTCCGCTTAAAGTTCTCTAGGTTGGTTTAAAGTCTGGCGATTGAGCTTGCTTAGCCTCGGCCGCAAATACGGTGTGCTTTACTGAACGTATCGTTTGCAACAGATGCCAATGTTGAGATGTCTAACGACACCGCAAAAGCCGCAATCAATTCCGCCAGTTTTTCAGCGCCGTGGTCGCCGTCACAGCCCAACATTTTCATCATTTCGTTCTGCGTAGGCAGACGTGATGCGTTCGACTTGGTACCGGTAACGATGCAGTGGAAGGTGGATGACCAGTAAACACCGCCATCTTGTACTTCCCAGAAGTTTTGCTGCGCGCCCGACTCATATACGCAACCTAAATCTTGGCCCGTTGCTGCATACATCGCGGCGATAACGTTCACTGCGTTAACAGAGAAACCGCCCGGCGTGCCTGCGAAAACGTTTGCTGCTTCCGCTTGTTTCGCTTCGGCTTGGAATTGCTCAATAGAACAGTTGAAGTGTTCCAACATGGCTTCTTCTTTCAAGAAGACTTCAGTAAACACGCGCGCACCACGAGCTGATGTCCAGTCGTTGATGTTCTTCATGTTGATCTTCTTGTCGCCAGCAATGTTGCCTTCGATTGAGTAGAAGCGGATTGGAATGCCGGTATCTGGCGTGAAATGATCACGAATCCAAATGGTGCCGTTATCCGTCATTACCGTTACCATGTTTTGCCCTGCTGCTTGGCTCGTGAAGAAGCAGAACTTAAGGTGTACGGTGTTACCAATGATGTACTCTTGAATTTCTTCTAACTTACCGTGGCGCGATAATTTGTCGCACTCGGTTTTGATTTGGTCGAAATTCTGGCGAGTCCAGCGAATAAACGCCTGACACTCATCAAGGTTTTTGAATTGGAAAACTGGCGCACGCGTCATTTGGCGCTTTAAGATATGGCAACGGATACCGCCTGAATCGTTAATAACTCGCGCACCACGAGAAGCAGATAAAGTGATAACCCCTTCTACGGTGGCAAATGGCGCAACAAACATGCCTTTAGCAAGATCACCATTCACTTGTAATGGGCCCACCATACCAATAGGGATTTGCACTGCGCCCACGAAGTTTTCAACCACACCGCGCACGCGCTTCGGGTCGATTTGGTGGTTAGTAATGGCTTCTAAGTCAAAACCAATGCGCTCATTTGCCCATTCAACACGTTTTTTGTATGACGCGGCATTATGGCTATTACCCTTAGGTACACGATCACCGATCTGGAAGTTCTTAGGGTATTGGCCTAAGTCGTCATCGTTTGTTGTTTCGTCGTCTTGATATTCTCTCATTGTCTTACACTTCTTTTGTTTGGCTGAAGGGGACGACTTATTCGTCGTCTTCTAGCGCTGGCGCAGCCAAAATAGCTTCAACGGCTTCGCGAACAGTTTTGAAGGACTCAACTTCTTCGTCTGGAATATCCACATTGAAGTGCTTTTCGATGCCTTCAGTCAGTGTGATATAACCAATCGAATCAAGGCCCACATCGTCTTCTAGGTGGTCATCCCAACCAATCTCTTTTGGTTCAAAAAGTGATCCATTGATAATCTCAATGACTTTTTTCGCTACTTCATCTTTATCCATGAATATCTCCAGGTTTATTAAATAGTTACGTTGATAATTCGATTAGTCACAGCGTGAGACAATCAACGATGCGTTGGTCCCGCCGAATCCGAACGAGTTACTTAAAATGTGGTTAAGCTTGCTGCTTAGGTTTTCGCGAACGATGTTGGCGTTAGCCAGTTCATCGTCGAGATTTTCGATGTGAGCCGAGGCGGTGACGAAGTTTTCCTGCATCATCAACAAACAGAAAATCAGCTCTAATCCACCCGCTGCGCCAATGCCGTGTCCGGTTAACGCTTTGGTGGAGGAAATTTTGACTGGGTGCTCACCAAACAACTTGGTGATGGATTTCACTTCAACCACATCCCCTTTAGGTGTGGAGGTGCCGTGAGTATTAACATAATCAATTTCTGATGGCGCTAATCCAGACTGTGTCAGCGCTTCGCTCATACAACGTAAGTTGCCGTTGCCGGTTGGGTCCGGCGCGATGATGTCGTGGCCATCAGCAGTGGCGCCAAAACCGGTAATCTCACCGTAAATTTTTGCGCCACGGGCCACGGCACGTTCGTATTCTTCAAGAATAACAATGCCTGCGCCGCCGCTAATAACAAAACCATCTCGGGATTTGTCGTAAGGGCGCGATGCGCTGCTTGGGGTTTTGTTGTGTTTTTTCGATAACGCTCGACGCATGCCTTCGAACATGCCGGTAAGCGCAGGAGTGACTTCTTCTGCACCACCAGCCACCATCATGTCGGAAACGCCATGACGGATGCATTCGAACGCGTGTCCAATGTTGTGCGTAGCCGTTGCACAAGCAGAACCAATCGAATAGCTACGGCCCTTAATGCCGTAGTAATACGAGAAGTTGGCAGTCATGGTATTGGTTAGAGCACGCGCAATATCGAATGCGCTCACGTCATGTTGGCGTTTTCCTAATCGGTCGAATATTTGTTTGTATGGGTCGGAATTACTAAACGAACTGCCTAGCAAGCACCCTACGCGCTCATCTTGTAGGTTTTCTGCGGTTAATCCGGCATCCGCTAACGCTTGCTCACAAGCGAGTAGCCCGTAAAGTGCCGACATATCCATAAAACGCGCCTTCGGCCCAAACGGCTTGCGAATTTCATCTGCCGTACCCAAGCCTTTAATTGTGCCCGCCACATGACTTGCATAGCCTAGCGCTTTGTACTCGGGCACAAACTCAATGCCAGAGCGGTTGAGCCTAAGCGACTCCGCAACTTCATCAAGCGAATTACCAATGCTTGAAATTACTCCGCAACCTGTAATGACGACACGTCGAACCATGAAACACCTGTTGTTGTGTTAGCGTTTGTAAATGTGCAATAAATTCTCCCGATTACGCCTACACAAACAACTGAACCAAGGTACAGGTTTTTTCAAAGCCGAAAATTGCCTTAAAACCGCAATAAAACAGGGGTTAAGCGGTGACTAGTTATTGAGAAACAGCCTACGAGTGCAGGTAAATTAAGTGGTGATTTACGTGGTTGTGCAGATTACGAAAATTTTGCAAAAGGCTGCTGATCTAAAGTACAGGTGGGATTGTTTGGATTGGATTGGATTGGGAAAAGCTTATAACCTACTTCAGCTAATAGCATCTTGGCTTTCTTCATTATCAGATAGATGATTATGAATGTCTTGACGTCCTATCACAGCCATGATCTCGATATATTCATCCTCAATGCGATAATAAATGCTCTCTGAACCACAGACATTTCGGCGATATCCTGCACGAATATGATCCACCGAAGGGGCAAGATGAGGTTTTGCTGCTAACATTTCAAACCGTTCGATCAGCTTAGTAAAATAGGTATCGGCCTGAGCCTCGCCGAACTGCTCTAACCCCCATAACCAAATACGCTGCAAATCTTCTCGCGCACTATTTGATATTCTATAATTTCCCATCTTCGAGCGCCTTCTCCTTAAACTCGGCTAGCATTTCCTGTGCATTTTTTTCAGTAAACCCGCTTTGCTCTGCGGCGATAAGCTTAGCGCGAATGGCCTCAACTTCTGCCATACGCATCTGTTTTTCACGTAAAGCTTCGCGGATAATTTCACTGTCTGTGCCATAATTTCCCGTTGCCATTTGGCTTTGCAGCCATTTATCTTGCTGGTCGGTTACGGTAATACTCTTCTTAACCATTGCCATAACTTACTCCCCGAAATCCGGTTACTTAATCTTACTTTATACTACCACTAAAGAGCATGATGTATATATTCTCATCAAAAGAAGCAGCATAAACAATCTGTTAGAAACAGATATTCGACCGTGTAAAAACCGGTGAGAAACGTAAAAAATTATAGGCACAAACACTTTATCCAATGATATTTCGGTGGTATTGAGTCCAATGCATTCTCGTTAAGCAAAGAAATAACTGCGACGACTTAAAGGAAGGCATGACAATACCCCAAACTCTCTTAGCACTACCTTGACGAGACTTTTATGGTTACATTAAACTCCTTTTCTCACAAAAATAACCCAGCAGTAGTACTGAGAACTTTACCTACTTTTGTATGCCCCCTATTAGCTTGTATGAATTAGGACGAATACAACTTATTACCATGCCTTTGAAAGGCTGAAATCAAGGAACGCAAGCATGTGCAATCATAAGTTTTTCGCTCCATACAGTGATGACTTCAGGGATTACTTATCTCGTGTATTTCAATCATCTAATGTAAACTTTTTATTTGGGGCAGGAGCCTCCAATCCAGCCATAAAAGTTGCAGGGGACATTGAAGACAAAATTCAAAGTTTGTACAACAAAGGTGACAAAACCCAAGCTGAAAAAACTGAGTATGAGTTTCTTATTGAAATACAAAGAGTTTGTTCTCTTTTGACTTTAGAGCCTCCATGTATAGCCCAAGAAGACAATATAAGTGGAGTTTTATGCTCTTATGAGAAATTCCTTAGTATTATTCAAAACACACTTCAACAGCGAAAAAACACTCTCCTCCCTAAAAAAGTCAACATATTTACAACCAACTACGATGTTTTCCTTGAGCGTGCAGCTCTGAAGTATAAAGGCTTGATACTAAATGATGGCTTTCAAATACGTTCAACATTGAAGAATGAATATCAATACGAAACAAGAAGTTTTAGCCGAACATTCTTTGAGACCAGCGCACTGTATGATTATAAGGTGGAACTACCTGTAGTGAACGTAATAAAGCTGCATGGTTCTATGTCTTGGGTACAAGAAAGCTCGAACTCGGAAGTTATTAAATATAAAGCTGAGACGGCTCCTCTACCCAATGTTGATGGCCTAACGGAAGAAGAAATCGCTCAATATTTGAAGCACTATTACCTGATTTACCCCAAAAAAGAAAAATTTAAAACAACACTGCTAAACCACACCTACTACGACCTCATGCGGATTTATTCAAATGAATTGGATAAAGAGCAAACATCCCTCATTGCCTTTGGCTTCTCTTTCGCTGATGAGCATATTCTTGATCTAACTAAAAGAGCCTTAAGAAACTCTACCCTAAAACTAATTATTTTTGCCTTTGATGAACAAGCCAAAAATAATCTCTCTGATAAATTCTCATCATTTTCCAATGTTGACATCATTTATCCAGATACTGATAAGCGAATAGCTTTTTCTGAGTTTAACGAAGCCATGTCGTGCTTTGGCATAAACCGGAGTTAAGTTGAATGCTTAAAAAAGAAGCAATATTAAAGGTTGGTGAAGTCTGCGAAGTTCAGGGTAGAGCAGTCACTATTCGAATTTATAAAAATAAAAACTCGTCAGACTTATTCTATAACGGTTCAATTATTAAAAATGTTTCCGTGGGGAGCTTCATTGAGATTCGGAAAGGGTTTACTAGCTTAATAGGGAAAATTGAGGGCGAAAAGCTATTAGAAGACAAAATCAATGAATCGACCAACCAGCCTACATCAACTTATCAACGCTACTTAACAGTGAGCTTGTCAGGTCATATTGACAGAGACTCAAAGTTCATTGGTGGTACGACTGAGTTACCACTAATTGGGAATGAAGCCTACATCCTCACGAATGATAAAATTGAGATCATTCACAACATTGGCATAACAAATTCTGAGCAATCAATTAGTATTGCCGAAACCCACGTAGATAAAATGCCCGTTTCGCTACCGATTGATGGTTTGCTAAATACTCATATAGCTATTTTTGGAAACACTGGTAGTGGCAAATCCAATACACTAACCTCCTTTTATCAAGCTTCCTACAATCAGCTAAGATGTTATTACGGTTCTGAAGTATTTAATAGTCGCTGCAGGTTCTTACTATTTGATTTTAATGGCGAATACACCTCAAACACATGTATTACAAAACATAAGAAAGTATACAAACTTAACACTAGAACACAGAGTTCAGACAAGGTGCCTCTACCAGGAGAAGGGGTACTAGATATTGACGTCATTGCTATTATCTGCGAAGCGACTGAAAAAACACAGAAACCAATGCTTGAGCGAGCGCTCAAAAAATATAAAGCAGCAAAGTCTGCTGAGAACCCAAATGCTTATGCTATCGGAATCCTCCGAAAGCAAATTTCCAGGGCGTTTCTTCTTGCAGACAAACCCAAAACGACTGTTATTCTAAATTACTTCGACTCTATCCTTGATGACTCCGAAGGTATTCAGAGTGATATATCAATATACAACAATGGGTCTGTTAAATTGATCAGTAATAGCGCAGTAGGCAATGGCTTTATTGAGTCTGAAAACTCCCAAAATATAAAGAACTCTAACTTGTACTCATTGGTCGGTAAATTTTCTCTTGCTGAAAATGATTTCAACAACTTTGTAAAATTTGTCTATATCCAGCTTATTGATGATTTACTTAACTCTCGTGTAGCAAATGAACATGTAAAGCCTGTGCTAGGTAAGCTTAAACAGAAGAAATCTATTATTGAGAAAGTTATTAATTTTGATGGAGGCGACTTTTGGGGAGAAAACAATTTCGTTGTTATTTCCTTAGACAAAGTAAATATTGATATCAAAAAGCTGCTGCCATTGCTTGTAGCAAAGGCAGTCTATGACGAAAAGAAAAACTCTCGTGATGGCCGGTCACTCAATATCATAATTGATGAAGCCCACAATATTCTCTCTAATGAATCATTCAGGGAAACAGAAGCATGGAAAGATCACAGGCTAGAGACGTTCGAAGAGATTATCAAGGAAGGCCGAAAATTTGGAACGTTCCTCACAATTTCTAGCCAACGTCCTAACGATATATCCAATACGATTACCTCTCAAGCCCACAATTATTTTATTCACCGATTAGTTAATGAACGTGATTTAAGCTCTATATCAAAAGCAGTTTCTTACATTGATAAAGTTACAGAGGAATCTATTCCTACCTTACCAACTGGAGTTTGCATCTTTAGCGGTATATCCACCCAAATCCCATTAAAACTCAAAATTCACCCTTTGGCAGAATCCGAGCAGCCAAACAGCAATACTTTTAAATTTTTTGATTGGAAACCTCCTGCCGAACCGGAGACATTAGCGAGCTTTTTAGGTTTAACCGAGGAAGAATTATCAGAAGTTGATATTGAGTTACATGAGGATACTGGTAGCTCTGGCGAAATGGTTTATTGCTATTATTTTTATGTCCCAGATGACACCCCAAAATACATTCTTAATGACAGGAACTGGGAAGTTGGGCAATTGATTTCCGACATTCCAGTATGGCTCTTTGAACAAAATGAGGACCGATGAAATATGTCCAAACCAGCCCCCAAAACACTACCAGCTGAGGAATTTAGAACACCATCTAATACTATGTTACCGGATATTCGAAACGAAGAATTGGGAAAGGCAGGAATAGAGAAATTTTATCAAGCCATAGCTGACTTTAAGCTTGAGAGCCATGTCCCTGATGACCTAGTTATCCAATATGACACTGCTAGAAACCTATTTTTATATACTTTTCATGTTTATAGATTTTTTCCTTCGACTGCTTCAGAAAGATCAGCTCGCCGGCTCTCGACTGTTTTGCGTAACTCGTGATCATCAAGCATATCCATCATCCACTCATAGGTTTCAGCGTGAATTAAATAGGCTGCAGGGTTGTTGTGATTCAGAATAGCAAAGGCTACGCTATCAGTGTTCATTACTCCCTCTCCCTATCGTTTTCACTTTCTCAAAAACGCACCTCTATTGGCTCGCTGAATTCGCACTCCTGCCCCAATGTACAGTGGCCTTTTAAAAACCGCTATTGCCCGCCACACTTGCTTTTCACCTGACATAAACGTGTAACAAACTGACCCAAGGTACAGGTTAATTATTTACCGCAATGCCTTAATGTTGCTCCCACTATAGTCATTACTTTGCCTCTGCGTGAAAGCGACATTCACAAGCACAATTCGCTTATGAAAAGCTCGCGGCAGCAGGCATGAAGCAGCAATTTAAGGTGCGAACTTTATGTACGAATGGACGGAAGACCAAAAAGCGTTACGTCACTCTATTAACGAGTGGTCCGAAGCGTTAAACACAGAATACCCAGAAGACATGGCGGACCGTGACGTTTTCTTAAAACGTTGGGAAACCGTAAAGCAAACGGGCATTACTGCGTTATTGGTTGCTGAACAATATGGCGGTTTGGAGCAAGACATCCTAAGCGCGATGTACGTGATGGAGAACTTCGGACGCATTTGCGACGACGCCGGTTTAAGCTTTGGTTTATCCACGCATATTGTGAGCACAGGCTTACCCATTCAGCGTTTTGGTAACGACGCTCAAAAAGAAAAGTATCTTCCGTTATTAGCCGCAGGCGAAAAAATTGGCGCACACGCCATTACCGAAGCTGAAGTCGGCTCCGATGCATGGAACATGGACACGCACGCCGACAAAAACGACAACGGCGATTTTGTGCTAAACGGCAGCAAAACCTTTTGTTCAAACGGGCCAATTGCCGACACCTTTATTGTGTACGCGCGCACCAATGCAGACGCAGGTACACTTGGCGGCTTTACCGCGTTTATTGTGGATAAAGGCACGCCGGGCTTCACCCAAGGTCAACCCATGCACAAAATGGGCTTACAAAGTTCCACGCTGTGCGACCTGTTCTTCGACGATGTGGTCATTCCAAAAGAAAACGTATTAGGCAAAGAAGGCCAAGGCTTTTCGATTTTTAATTACGTGATGAAGTGGGAAATTCTCATTTCTTTCGTGATCAACGTGGGCGAGATGGAATCGCTCCTGCAAAAGACCATTGCCTACAGCAAACACAGAAAGCAGTACGGCGAGCCTATCTGCAAGTATCAAGCGGTTTCCCACAAAATTGCCAACATGAAAATTGGCCTCGAAACCTCTCGCGCCATGCTTTACAAAGCCGGTTCCGACATGCACCGCAAAGTGAACTCCACCACCAGCTTAGCCATGGCTAAAGTCGTCACCAGTGAAGCGTTTGTTGCCGCATCGTTAGATGCACAGCAAATTTTTGGTGGCTATGGCTACATGAAAGAAGCGGGCATTGAAAAATACCTACGCAATTCCGTGGCGAGCAAAATTTACTCTGGTTCTTCTGAAGTTCAGCGTAACACCATTGCTTCCATGCTCGGCCTGTAAGTATTGCTAGGGAATGTTTATGAAAATCGATTTAGCCCACTCCTTTATCGAACCAATGGCGGCCAATCAGCCCAATGTCATTGCCGTCAAAATGAAGGACAATCAACTTAGCTATCAAGGCTTGAACCAGCGTAGCGCGGAAATTGCCACTCAAGTTGCGCAATTCGTTAAGACAAGCGAAACCTGTGTTGGCATGTTTATCGAAAAAAGCATTGATGCCGTGGTCGCCATTTATGGCATTTTGCGCTCGGGCTCTGTTTATGTGCCGATGGACATCAAAAATCCCGTCGAACGTTTACGCCACATCATTAAGCAATGTGAAATCGACACCCTTGTTACCACTCCCAACAATGTGTCTAAACTCGACGAAGCGCTGGGTGAGCGTGCATCACAAACCAATTTAATTGTGATTAACGACGATGCTAGCTTAACCCTTATTCCTGCTAGCTCCCCTATTCCGTTGGAAAAGAAAGGCTTTCGTGTCGAGAACCAGAATTTAGCCACTGTGTTATATACCTCGGGTTCAACCGGCGTGCCCAAAGGCGTGATGCTCACCCACAATTGTTTAACTCGCTTTTGCGATTGGTCGGTGGATTACTTCAAGTTAACAGCAGAAGACAAATGCATCAGCCACGCACCATTGCATTTTGATTTGTCCATATTTGATATTTTTGCCGCCCATCGCGCGGGAGCAACTACTGTGTTAGTGCCTGATGGTATGTCGGGCAACCCTCGCTATTTAACCAAACTCATTGCCACTGAAAGCATTACCGTGTGGCAATCCGTACCCTCGGTATTAGTGCTATTACTGAAATATGGCGCTATTGAAAACTATCAGTATCCAAATCTGCGCCAAGTGTTATTCGCGGGTGAAAAACTCAGTACCGAGAATGCGAAAAAATTAGCAACGCACTTTAGCAACGCCACGCTACACAATATTTACGGCTCAACGGAAACCAACAATAGCTTTGTTTTTTCCTTCCCCGCCAGCTTAGGTGACGACATCCCAGATCCACTTCCCATTGGCAAAGCCTATTCCTACGTGGATTACATGATCGTCACCCTTGAAGGTGAACCGGCAGGCATTGGTGAAGAAGGCGAGCTTTACGTGAAAACGCCCACGTTAATGCGCGGCTATCGTAACAACAAAGCATATTTGTATGAGTCTGACGCGCGCTATGGATATTTCAAAACCAACGACATCGTGAAGCAATTGCCTGATGGCAATGTGCAATTCTGTGCTCGCGCTGACGATGTATTGAAATCAAACGGCTATCGCATCAACGTAACCGAAATCGACACCGTGCTACAAAGCCACGATGTTATTCGCGAGGTCGGCACCTTTGCTGTGCCCGACGATGAAATTGGCAACCGCTTAATTGCGTATATCTGCGCCGATGAAGACACCCTTTCCATGCTTGAACTGAAAACATACTGCGCTAAGCACTTACCGCATTACGCCGTACCCCATGAGTTTGAGATCACTTCTGAGCCTTTACCGAAAACCTCTTCGGGAAAGGTAAATAAGCAGCAATTAAAAAAAATGAGGCAAGAGAAACATGTCGAAATTACCTGACCTGAAGCAATACATCACTGAAGAGTTTATTCCTGACGGAAACAACGATCATCTTGCAGATGATTTGGACCTAATTGCCAGCGGCGTTATCGACTCTTTAGGTGTACTTAAGTTAGTGGCTTTCATCGAAAACACTTACGACATCACCTTGGAGCCAGAAGAAATCGACCCTGAAAACTTAAAGTCGATTGACGCTGTTAGCAAACTAGTGGAGTCACGCGGCATCAGCTTAGCGTAATTCCGAATCACCCAGCGTTAAACCAAAGCAGACATTGTGACAGATTTGAAATGAGCGACACCATGCAACCGAAAATTAAAATTTGCGGCATAAAAACAGTTGAAGAAGTGACACTTCTCGATGACCTCGATGTTTCCTATGCCGGCGTGTGGCACGGTGTTCCACAAGGCAAGCATAATTTGGATATAAACCAACTTGTGACCTTATCCACGCAGCCAACCCGTCATCTCAAATTCATTTTAGTCACCATGCAGCATGATATGAAACTTATCGCTAATGCAGTGGAAAAAGGGTGTATCGAAGGGATTCAATTGCATGGATTTCACCTGCCGTCATTGGTAGGGAAAATCAAATCAACCTTTGGTGAAGCGCTGAAAATTTACAAAGTTGTGCACGTGAAAGAATCGAAATGTGTAGAGGACGATTTGATTGATCGCTACCTCGATTCTGGCGCGGACGTCATTATTTTGGACAGCTATCAAGACACCCAAAATATTGGCAGCACAGGCATCAGTATTGAACCGGAATTCGTCGATGACTTTCTGCAAAAACGCAACATGGCAGAAAAAGTCATGCTTGCCGGTGGCATGGAAGCACACTCCATGCAACGCATGGTGAAGAAGCATCCTTTGTACGGCTTCGATATTGATTCAGCCGCGCGCGAAAACGGCCTTATTGATGCAAACAAAGTGCGCGAGCTTGTCTCGTTCATGGGAGAGTAAAAATGATCACACGTAGTTTAGATGAAATTATTGGTTCTGAGCGCGACATCGCTTGGGGAAATGGCCGCAGCCGTCGTTTTCTTATCGAAGAAGACAAAATGGGTTACAGCGTTACCGAAACCATTATTGATGCAGGCACGACCTCGTTGCTTGAGTACAAAAATCATATGGAAGCATGCTACTGCATTGCTGGTGAAGGCGAAGTAGTCACTTGTGAAGACGACAAAAAACACATCATCAAGCCGGGCACCATTTACGCGCTAGATAAAAACGACAAACACTACCTCACAGCTTACAGCGAAATGAAACTCGTGTGCGTGTTCATGCCTGCGCTTAAAGGTAAAGAAGCACACAACTTATCAGACGGCGAAAGCTCAGTTTACTAAGTCTTCGAGCCTGTCTTTAACACGACCCGCATCATTGCGGGTCATGCCATATTAGAATATAGGATACCGTTATGAGCACTGAAGATTTGAGCGCTTATTTAAGTCCCACATCCATCATTGATAGCGACAACCCTGCCGTTATCGAGTATTCCAAACGCGTACTTAAAGATGTGGATATGAGCGACCAAACCGCGGTGGCTGTTGCCCTTTACAACCGCGTCCGAGATGACTTTTTATACAACCCTTACATTGCCTTTCACCGTGAGGAAGCCTATCGCGCCAGCGTTGTAATAAAAGAAGGAAAAGGTTATTGCGTCAGTAAAGCGGCGTTACTTTGTGCCCTTTGTCGCGTTAACGGCATTCCCGCTCGTATTGGCTTTGCCACAGTGAAAAATCACATTGCCACACAGCAATTAATTGACCTGATTGGCACCAATGAATTCGCTTATCACGGTTTCACCGAAATTCTATTAAATGACGAATGGGTAGCGGCAACGCCAGCCTTTGACCGTTTAACCTGTCGACGCCACAAAGTCGAGCCTTTGGCGTTCAACGGTAGCGACGACTCCAAATATCAAGCTTACGACCTCGACAATAACTTGTTCATGGAATATGTCGAAGATTTAGGGCACTACGCTGATATTCCCGTCGACAAAATCATTGCCAAATTCCGCGTGAAATACGGCGATGAAATTGTGGATAAATGGATTGATGCCTTTAACAGTATGCGCGGCATTGCCAAACGCCGCTTTGATCAAGAGGACGTTGTTCAGTCCACTTAACTCACTTAGTCAACGTGAGGAGACGCAAAATGAGAAGCGAAGGTATTACAACGATGAATAGCAATCTTAACGATTATCTCAGACGCACTTTGGAAGCCCGTATTTACGATTTAGTTGTGGAAACGCCGTTGCAACCAGCACCCTTGATTTCCGCTCAATTAGACAATCAGGTTTTCATTAAGCGAGAAGATATGCAGCCTATTTTTTCGTTCAAACTTCGTGGAGCCTACAATAAAATTTTGCAGTTAAATCAAAAACAAAGGGACGCTGGCGTGGTAGCAGCGTCAGCAGGCAATCATGCCCAAGGTTTGGCTTTAGCGTCTCGTCACCTTGGTATCAAAGCATTAATTGTTATGCCATTAACGACCCCAAGCATTAAAGTGGATTCCGTACGCCGCCTCGGTGCGCGTATTGTGCTTTCCGGGGCCAACTACGACGAAGCGCTGGCCCTTTCCAAACGGATTGTGGACAGAACCGGCATGACTTACGTTCATGCCTACAACGACATCGATGTTATTTCAGGACAAGGCACTGTCGCAGCCGAAATTTTGCGCCAACACCCCAGTCACATCGACGCGGTGTTTGTGCCTGTTGGTGGCGGTGGGTTATGTGCCGGTATGGCAGCCTATATCAAACAAATTCGTCCCGACGTAAAAATGATTGCTGTGGAATCCGAAGAATCCGCCTGTTTAAAAGAAGCCATATTGCACAAAAAACCTAAGCGTTTGGCGTCGGTTGGCAAGTTTGCCGATGGCGTTGCCGTCAGCGAAATTGGCTCAGAAACCTTCCGTATTCTTAAAGAATTTGTGGATGATGTTGTTACCGTAACAAACGACGAAATCTGCTTTGCCATTAAAGATATCTTCGAAGAAACCCGCTCTATAGCGGAGCCTTCCGGCGCCCTTGCGTTAGCTGGGTTGCGTAAATATAGCGCAGAAAAGCAACTTTCAGGGCAAACCTTAGTAACCGTATTAAGCGGCGCCAATGCCAATTTCAGCACACTCAATTATGTCACCGAACGCACTTCCTCTATCAGCGCCATTATCAAGCCTGAAGAAGCCATCAGCGCGACTGTTGAGCGTGTCATTTTAAAAGATTCCAGCTCCAACTAATTTCAGGAGAAGCATGAAATGACCCCTTTAGAGCAACGCTTGCGCCATAATCGTGAGCAGAAACAACGCAACCTAACTGTGTTTTTGAATGCCGGTGATCCGGGGCTGGACACCACTATCGCATTATTAAAAACCTGCGGTGAAAGCGGTGTTGATGTTGTAGAGCTTGGCGTTCCCTTTGCCAATTCCTTCACCGACGGCGCCACGCTTATTCGTTCTCACGAGCGAGCGATTGCCAATGATGTCGACTTTGAAACCGTTATCGACATGCTAAAAAAGCATCGACATGAATGCAAAAGCGCCATCGTTTTGCTGGTGGATTTTAGCTACACGGTAAAATCACGCGGTGTAGCATTTATTGTAGAGCAAGCCGCACTTGCTGGCGCTGATGGCATCTTGATGCACGGATTACCTCCGCTCTACGTTGATGACTACATTAAACAAACCCAAGCCCACAACATTGCACCTATTTTCAGTCTATATCCGCAAACTAACTCGGAAAGGATGAAGCAAACACTCGCGCAAGCACAGGGCTTTGTTTACTTAGTATCCATGTATGGCAGAACCGGCTCTGCTATTGATTTCCACGACCTAAAAATACGCCAGTTTTACCACAAAGTTCGCCAAGCGACATCGGTGCCTTTAATGGCAGGATTTGGAGTGAAAAACGTAGAAGACATCAGCAAAATTTTCACCAACAGTGAATTAGATGGCGTGATCATGGGTAGCCAAATTGCCAACATCATCGAAGAAAATTTAGATAACACCAGCAACATTAGCGATGCCGTACAAAGCTACGTTAACGCCCTTGCGCAAACCAAAAGCATTCAAACCGACCCGAGCAAAATGGAGGAATTAGCCCATGTCGATCCTGCGTAAATTAGTGCGTAACAGCGACGATATTTCCGATCAGGAGTATCAAGATTTTTTTACCTCTGTATTCGAAGACCGAAAACAGCGCGACGAACTTATTGTTGCGTTAACCGCTCTTTCTGCTAAGCCATTAAACGCCAAAGACATGTCAAACTTCGTTCGATATGTCGAAAGAGACGCGCCAAAAAAGGTGCTGAAATGCTCCGATAGAGCTATCAATATTGTCGGAACTGGCGGCGGCGCGCCAACCTTTAACATTAGCACCACATCTACCTTTGTAGCGGCCGCAGCGGGCGCAACCGTGTTAAAAAGTGGCTCCTACTCTTACAACAGCAAAAGCGGTTCATTAGATTTACTCGCCAACCTAGGTATTAACCTGAAGCACTCGGAAACCGCATTAGAAGACATGGTGGAAGAACTCAACATTGGCTTTGTTCCTCCTCAAATGTACGCACCTATTTTGCGCCGTATTGCCATTTCTATTATGCCCCTGAACCTGCGAGATATTGCGGGTTTTATTAATAAAATTGGCCCCTTGTTGTGCCCAATAAAGGTCGCCGGACAAATTTGCGGCGTAAGCCAACACGGTTACATCGACATCTTCACCAAAGCCATGCAAACCTTCGGCATGAACAACAGCATGACAGTGTGGGCCGAAGTAGGACTGGATGAGTTTAGCGCTATTGGTAAAAACCAGTACGCGTTAACCGACGATCCGAAAGCCACTATTCAAGTGCTTAACCCCTTAGATTATGGAATGCATTACGATGACATGCTCGACTTAGCGGGCGGCGAACCTGATGAAAATGTGGAGATAATGAAACGTTTGCTCACCACGAATGAACGTAGTGCTGCGGTGGATACAGTCGCCTTAAATGCCGCTCACGTGATTTTGTTAGGTAAGCAGGCCGACAACCTAAAGGACGCCTTGGCCATGGCGCATCAAGCGATTTTTAGCGGCGCAGCGTTTGACCTACTGCAACGCACAGTGGAATACAGCCATGACACTCAGTCCTAAACCTTGCGACAAAGCACGGAGTTAACAATGGAAAGCAACATGCTAAAACGCATTTTAGAGGTGAAGTCGCAAGACCTTATTCCTGTTTTGGCCGAGGTAAAACCGTCCTCGCCGAACAAAGGCGATTTACTGAGAAACCGTAGTGTTGCCGACATCACCCGCGCTTACGTGGAAGGAGGCGCAGCCTGTTTATCGATTGTCACCGGTCGCTGGTTTGGCGGCAATATTGGCATGCTAGCGGAAATGGCCGAAGTGGCCAAAGAGAGCGGTATCCCCGTGCTCAGAAAAGATTTAATCGTTAACAAAGAGCAGCTGAAAGAGTCCAAAGCCAATGGTGCGAATGCCGTTTTGCTCACCACCAAGATTTTACAAGCACAGCATTTAGAAAAGTTAGTTCTCGCTTGCGTCGATATGGACATGACGCCTTTTATTGAGGTAGCAACACCAAAAGAAATTGAACAACTCCCTTCCCACAATGCCATTGTTTTAGGTATTACCAATCGTGACATCGGCCAAAAAGAGATGGATGTTGACAGCGGATTAAAAGGTATTAGCTTAATCGAGTCGGTGAAGGGGAAAGCCGGTGCCATCATAAGCGCTAGCGGCATAAGCACCAACGCCGAGGCCAATTTACTGATGCGTGTTGGCTTTGATGGGTTATTAGTGGGTACATCGTTGCTGGAAGCCGAAGACCCTACCCAAGCGGTGCGCGACTTGTCGAAAGTCCGAGTAGCAAGCGAATAGTAGCGTTTACCGAAGGCGCAAGCGTACTAGCGGCATACCTCAGCGCCCTGCGCGTTTAAAATAGCGGCGGTTTTCCGCCTTTGCCTGATGGACGAAAAACCTCATGAAACGAACACCCTTTTTTATGCGGCTCGTCAATCGCTAAATTCGCATGACATTCCGGGCAATAATTATCACTCGATTCACGCCCAGAGCCGTTACATACAGGACAACGTTCAGAACGGCTCTTCATTCCGGTTCCACCACAAGCTGGGCACGTTTTCTTTTTAAAGCTAGGGTCGAAAGTCGTCATCATTCACCTCTTGCCAACGCAATAATATCGATCTTTGTGTCAATAATGGTTGCATTATTACCCACTCACGCTCACCACACCATGACGCAGATCAATCCACATTATCGACTCATTCAATAACAGCGTACTTAAGAAGCGAAGCATCCAAACTACAGCAAAAATAACGTTCCCAAGCCAAGAAACGTTACAAACCCCACAATATCCGTGACCGTCGTTAAGATCACCGAACCAGAAAGTGCAGGGTCGATTTTCAGTTTATCTAACACCACAGGTACAACAACACCTGCCAACGCGGCAGACACAATGTTCAGCAAAATCGCTAAGCCAATTACCATGCCAAGCCAAGGATCGGTAAACCACATCCACGCAACAATGCCAATCACCACGGCCCAAACTGCGCCGTTTAGGCCACCCACGCGCATTTCCTTTTTCAGCAGCGACATCACATTCGATTTCGTTACCTGCCCAAGCGCAAGGCCACGAATCATCAAAGTCAGCGTTTGGCTTCCAGCAATACCGCCCATGCTTGCCACCACCGGCATTAATACCGCAAGAGCAACCACTTGTTGCAAAGTCGCTTCAAACAAGCCAATAAACCACGATGCTAAAAACGCAGTGAGCAAGTTAATACCTAACCACACAGCGCGGTTTTGCGCACTTTTTCTCACCGGCGAGAATAAATCCTCATCTTCGTCCATCCCCGCAGTCGCCATCACTTGACGCTCATAGTATTCGTTTTTTAACTCACAGGCTGTACGAATATTCACACGTCCCAACAAAACGTTATTTTCATTAATCACTGGCAGCGCGGTAAACACAGAGTTTTGCACAACTGAGGCGGCAGAATTACAGTCGTCTTCGGCATGAAGTACATCAATTCGTTCTTCAGATATATCCACCAAAGGCACATGTTCAGGTGACTTAAACAGGTTATCCAAGCGCACTACTTCGGTAAATTGTCCCGCACGATTGACCAAAAAAATGGTATCCATGTGATGAGGCACACCACGTCGAATTAATCGCAGCCCATCTCGCACTTTTGCAGTAATAGGCAATACCAACACATCGTGATCCAGCCAGTGACCAATTTGCTCATCTTGATATTGGTTAGCATCCTTAAAGTATTGGCGCTGCTTTTTATCCATGGAAACCAAAGCGCGATCAACTAACTTCGAAGGCAGTGAGTCGGCTAACTCAAGTAACTGCTCAGCTTCAATGTCGCTAAAAATGCCATCCCAATCTTCCGAGTCAATGGCATCAATCAAGGTTTCCCTTGGGTCGCCACGCATATGAACCAACACATCCAAGCGCTTATTTTTTGGCACCATTTCCCATGTTGATAAACGCTGAGCAATGGGCAATGACTCCAACAATAATGCTGTGTCCGATGCGGCTTGTATGGCAATAACACCAGCGACAGATTCATACTCGCCCATTTTGGGCGCATCAACGACTTCTTCGATTAATTCAGGGAGTAAATCTGTCATAAGAATCCATTTTGCTTGTCAGTAAAAAAATAAAGACGCCAAATTTTGGCAAAAGTCACATGAAACCTGTTAAAGCATAACAAAAACACAAGTAAAAGCCTCACGTCAGGCAACTTCTCCTCGGTTATTAGTTGCCTTAATATTCACTTAAGTTAGGCTAACTAGGGTTCGCAAATTGTATATAGATAACAGGTGACTATGCGTATTTTAGTGGTGGAAGACGACCCGATTTTAGGTGATGGTTTAGTGCAAGGGTTAACCTTGGATAGCTACGCCCTAGACTGGGCAAAAACGAAATCCGATGCACAAATCGCGTTAACAACCAATCAATATGACCTAATGCTGCTCGATATTGGCCTTCCCGATGGTTCGGGTTTGGAAGTATTACAAGGATTACGCAAACAAAAAAACGACATTCCTGTGCTGATCCTTACCGCCTACGATGAATTATCGGACAAAATAAAGGGACTTGATAGCGGCGCAGACGATTACCTTGTTAAACCCTTTGATTTGGACGAACTTCGCGCCCGTATTCGCGCATTAAGCCGTCGCGCAAAAGGGAGCGCTTCCCCTGTATTCCAAGTGGGCAACATTACCCTTGATCCCTCCACCCACAAAGTGACACTCGCTGATGAGCCAGTAAAATTAGGCCCAAAAGAATTTGCGATTTTACGCGTGTTAATGGAAAAACCGGGGCACATTTTAAGCAAAGCACAAATTGAAGATAAGCTTTACGGTTGGGATATGGAAGTCGAAAGCAACACCATTGAAGTACATGTTCATGGCATTCGCAAAAAGCTGGGGAAAACAGCAGTGAAAACTATCCGTCACGTTGGTTATTTAGTGGAATAACTGCTTTTGATATCAACGTGCTCAGCCTTTTAATTCAGCATCGATTACCTACAAGAGAACCCTTATTCATGCGCTTAAACGCCGTTACCTCACACTCTGCAATTTTATGGTTTGTTAGCTTACTGACGCTATTATTGTGGTTAGCCTTAAGCCTTGCCGTGCCGCAATTAATAAGCGACGTTTCGCTACCGGCAAGCTACGTATTAAGTGTTGTTTTCCTTGGTGTTATTAGCGTTGTCATTGCCCTATTACACGCACGTTCAACACCAAAATCCATCTCCACCAGCATTCACGATTTAACCACACAATTGCATCGTGTTAATCAAGGTAAATCCGACAGAATCGAGCTGGTTCTTGGGCAAGGTGCCAGTCAGACCACACATCAACCGCTTGCGGATTTAGTACGTGAAATCAATCGTTATTTGTCGATGGAAACAGACCGCATCAGCCAAGAGCAAGCCTTTAGTTCGGAAGCCTCACATGAACTCAGAACGCCACTGGCAGGAATGCGATTACAAGCACAAATCGCCCAACGCACTGAAAACAAAGAACAACAACGCACTGCACTGAATAACATCGTGCTCGCCGTGGATAGAAGTACGCGATTAGTGAATCAACTACTTGCTTATTCACGCTTGACCAAACGCAAAATGCTCTCAGACATCACCCACGTGAATTTGTCACAAACGGTCCAAGAATGTGCTCACAAGTTCGCCACCGCAATTGGTAAAAAGCAAGTCTCGCTCAATATCGCTCAACCAGAAAAATTGCCAAGCATTGATGCGAACAACGCTCAAATAACAACACTGCTGGAAAATCTGATACAAAACGCCGTTGACCATATTCCCGAACATGGCACAATTGCTATCGGTCTTTCATCTTTAAATCAAAGCGTTAGTATCACTATCGACGATTCCGGCGAAGGCGTGAGCGATGAAAATAAACGCGTGATTGTAGCTCCATTCCAAAAATCAGAAGATGGAAAACAATCGGGCACAGGTTTAGGGCTCGCTATTTGCCAACGCATTACACAATTACACAAAGGGCAGTTTACACTTTCAGATTCAGCACTCGGCGGACTGTGCGTTACGCTAACATTGCCGTTGCATCAAGAAAGTGACTAAGCTGACACAAAGAATTACAACGTCGCATTCATTAAGCGCTATGGAACACATTACTTTTTGGCTACGCAAATTGTCTCTAGCTCGAGACAGAAGCAGCATTGAAAACATCGTATCAGAAGCGTGTCGCACCTTGATTCATGCGCATCATGTGCAGTTTGTGTACTTTGACGCCCCCACCCACAACAGCAAAACAACCAATGTCAAAGCAACGCCTCAACAACAAATCCAACACTTATTAGTTCGCCCCGATAACCGTGCTTTTTTAGTCAATGATGACGCTTTACTAACACAACTTATGCCACAGGGTTTATCCAACAGCGATGAAACGTCGGTTTGGATGATCCCCTTGCGCGCAGAAGAGCCTATTGGTGTTTTGCTATGCGAGTTAGCCAATGCATCATTTGACGAGACTCCCAACGGCATCAACGCCGCGCAAATTATTACCGAAAGTGCCGCCATTGCGCTGGAAAACGCCAATGTCTCAGAACAACTGGCGCGCCTTGTTGCTGAGCGCACGGCAGAATTGGCCATTGCCCGACAAGAAGCCGAAAACAAAAGTCAGATGAAAAGCCGTTTTTTATCTGCGGCGAGCCACGACTTACGCCAACCTTTGCAACAAATAACCAGCTTAATCAACATTCTCACGCGGCAACAGACCACATCTGATGGCATTAAGCATCTATCTCGCGCTAAACAAATCGTGCAAGGGATGGAACGTTTAGTGAATCGCTTGTTAAATCTCGATGAATTAGAAGAAGGTAAAGTTAAACCGCGTATCCAAGATGTATTGCTATCGCCTTTATTTCAAAAACTTGAAGACGACTTCACTCAGCAAGCACAGGAGAAATCCCTGCAACTCACCTTTACCGCAGATAATGTCAACCTGCATACCGATGCTGACTTGTTACTTCAGATGCTACGCAACTTAATTGGTAACGCCATCAAGTACACACCATCGGGGTTTGTAAGGGTTCAGGGTATTCAACAAAATGACTATGTTGAGCTGATTGTTGAAGATTCCGGCCCGGGTATTCGACCAGCGCTACAAGAGCTCGTATTTGAGCCGTTTTATCAAATTCGTGATACACGCCAACATTCCGCCAGTTTTGGCTTAGGGCTCGCTTTTGTGAAAAGCATCGCGGAAGTTTTGTGTGTACCCGTTAGCGTATTTTCAGATGGAAAACACGGCACACGTTTTACCTTGCAAGTGCCGGGCAGCAAAGCAGAAATGGTGGAGTTAATTGAACAGACGCCCAGCGTTATTCAAACCGAAAGTATTGCCCGTGGCTGTGTGCTGTATTTAGAAGATGACGACGTGCTTGCCGAAAGTATCAGCATCTTGTTAGAAATGGAAAAATTCAACGTGATTACCGCTGATTCACTGTCGCAGGCACAGCAAAAACTCACTGAAAGCGACATCTCGCCAGATGTTATCGTGACTGATTTAAATTTGCATGGTAGTGAAAATGGATTAGATGCCATTCAGCAACTTCGCCTTCGTTACCATGCACATATTCCTGCTATCCTGCTAACGGGTTATACAGAACACAACATTCAAGATAACGCCCTGAAAGTGGTACAAAAAGTGTTGAATAAACCCATTGACGCCGACGAACTGATCGTCGAAATTGAACAACTTCAAACCTCACCCGATGCGAGGCCTTAATCTCAGTTTAAGCTAGCTCAGGTAAATAGCAGCCAGAAAAATTATTATTAATACCGGAGAAATCAATGCAGCAATTAGAACCAGCGTGGTTGGTAGACGTACTAAACTGGGCCAGCAATTATCAGGCGAGCCTCATTTGGTCGCTTGTCACCTTGCTTTTCTACTTGTTCGTCACTCGCCTTGCGTTACCTAAAATTGAACAAAAAGTGGGGCAAAGTAAATTAAAAGCCGATGCGGCGACACGCGCCTATCATACAGTACGTTTGTTAGTGGCGACTTTAACCGTGGCTATTGTATTGCTGGTGTGGGGTATCGACTTTAGTGGCTTATTAGTGCTTTCTACATCACTCATTACCCTAACAGGCGTAGCGTTATTTGCGAGCTGGTCTTTGCTCAGTAACATTACTAGCTATTTCATTTTGTTGTTTCAAAATTCATTCCGTCGCGGCAACTTCATTCGCATTATTGATGTTGATAACTACATTGAAGGTTACATTGCCGAGGTGAATCCGTTTAACACCAAATTGATAACCGAAGACAGGGAAATTGTGGTGTATCCGAATAATCTAATTTTGGCGCGCCCGACCATCATTAATCCGCGTCAGCGTTGGTCTGTTATCGGTAAAACCACCGACAGAATGCCGTGTCCACCAGCGCCAGAAGCGCCTTCACAAACACCGGCACAAACACAACAAGCGCCTCAGTAAAAAGTCACATTGGCACTGAAAAAATAATCGAAAAAAAGTGTATTTTCATGTGACTTTAAGTTGAGTTTAAGTTTCGACCGATAATTTGCTCACTCAACCTTCTATTTGAATGAGTAAAGACAGTGCAAACCATCGCATTAAACACCGTAACCACAGCAGAATTAGACGCAGCACCAGCGGCGTCTAATACAACGACTATTGGTGAGTTCAACGCCCTCATCACGGCGTTACGCCCACAGCTTTTACGCTATTGTTTAATGTACTTACGCAACCCCGATGAAGCCGAAGAAGCGTGCCAAGACACCTTATTAAAGGCGTATCAATCGTTACATTCCTTTCAAGGCCGTAGCAGCTTAAAAACGTGGATTTACAAAATTGCCGCCAACGTTTGCGCCACCCAATATCGCAAAATCCAGCGTCAAGATGGCTATGTTGATGCCAGCGATGCTGAAGATGAAGAATCAAATATTGAACAAGATTGGCAATTGCAAAGCGACGACACCTTTGAAGCGGATTGGGATAACAACCCAACGCAAGACTTCAACCACATTGTGAGCGCGTTAAGCCTTCAAGAACGAAATGTATTATGCTTTCGTTTTAAAAACGACTTGCCGCTAAACGACATTGCCGTGGTGCTAAGCTTGAATTTAAGCACAGTGAAAATGTGCTATTACCGCGCGTTGGAAAAGGTAAAGTTGGCAAAAGCATAGCAAAAGCACTGCAATGCCCACTTAACCTGCGCTATTTCAGAAAAGCGCGAAAAAGGTAAGCACGGAGCCAGAGTAAAGGAGCGCAGACCAAACGGTTTGCGTTCCAACGAATTTACGAGCGATTTAATGCGCTTGTTATATTTACTTAACCTTCCCAAGCATCGCATTTTAGATTTTGCTTTAGTATTCGAAGAACACTATCAGACTTTAGCGTTTCAAGTGATGTCCCACTGTTAACGATTTGGAAATGCTCAATAAAGTTTTCTCTAATAGTAACGACTTCTTCGTTGCCATCAAGATAAACGCTATCATCAACCTTTGCTTTCAATATTTCCCGAGCTTGGGTTTCACTCAACTTAAAAGTAAAATTGAAACCTTCTGTTGTAGGAAATGTTAAACGAATTTTCATGTGGACTTTCCTTGTAGATATAGCGCCTCGTTTAATGGGCAATTTATTGTTGACTAAAATATGTGAGGCACGAACAAGAGCCAACGGTAAATTGTCCGATTGAATGCCTCATTAGTTTGCGTGTACGGTGGAACTGAATACAAAACGTTGGTTAAGAGTGAGCTTTTGATCAGAATCAGTTCTTCCTCGCGAGATTATTTCAATATCGCCTTCCCCGAGAACCTTTACTTCAAACTCTTCTGTGTCGCTGACCCCAAAATAGATTGAACAACTTTCACCGTCAACGCTACCTTTGATTAAGTTTTCATAAGGTTCTGAAACACCATTCGTATAATATGCGTAAAATTTTTTGGTTGGTAAATCTACCGCAAAAATAAATGCTTTTTTTTCTGACTTATAAGGAGTTAAGGGCTCTAAACGTAACGCTGTAAAATTACCTGTCAAAGGAAAACTTATAACTGATCCAGCAAATGAAGGCACATCAGGGTGACCGGAGTGAACAACGAATGATTTAACCGCTCTCAAACTTTTACTAAATGTTATGGCGCTATCAATAAACTCCGATCCAAGGAAGCATTTGGACTGAGCCGGCATAGCCATAACGCAAAGGAGTATTAAAAAAAGGGATTTATTCAACGCGAACCTCTGAAATAACCTTTATGCAAACTAACGCCTGTTTAATTTGCGGTAAAAGTTTTGGCTATAATAAGCGAAGAACGAGCTTGAACCAAACTTTTAGTGTCCATTTGAGACGTTTGTATGGATAATTAATCCCACCTAAACATCCGATTTCGGTAAAGTGAGACCCAGGCTTAAGCAGCAACTTAAGCTT
>NZ_JABEPE010000013.1 GCF_026788005.1 Alteromonas sp. a30 | reverse complement strand
CATCAAAGTGTTTGGTTACATCATGCGAAATAACGAATCCAAACAATTTGATTTACTGCGATTACTGGCGCTAAGCAAAGGCGCTTTATAATTCAGGAAGTGGTATTTAAATGGATGTTCCCGACACGTAGTAAGCCGTATCTCCATCACGGCGCATCGAAGTAACTTTGTGAAAAGCGGTAACAAGCAAAGTCACCAAGATGCATTTTTAAGCCATGAGAAAGTTAACGCTTTTTCATGGCTTTTTTTATTGGAAATGATACGGGCAATAAGCGCCACACTTAAGCGGCAAATAACAAGTACATAGACAGGATAGGGTAAGGGGCTGGGTTTAAGGCCCATCGTTCACTTGGGCCTTAGTCTATTACTTCACTTCATTAATCTTCACATCGGCATTCATGCCTTTAAGCTCCAGCGCAAATTTAAACGGTTTTTTGGCCTTTTTGCCCTCAATAAGAGTAAACGCAGCCCGACAAGCAACCTTAATTACACATATTTACATTATTGTTATATGAGTTTTACCCTTCTAATGGTTAGTATTTCAACCCGCTAATGAGCAAGGACAATAAATAACTGCTAAGGGTTAGGGTTATACATTAATGCATTCACCGATTATGGAAAAATTCTCGTTATCGTTTTTGGCTGCACGTTTTATGTGTGGGGGTTCTGCACTTACTACGGGCCGAAATGTATCTAGGAAAAGGCTAACGCTTGTCAATGTTATTCCCGATTATCCAGATATTGAAGCGAAGCTTCTATCTAAAGAAATTGAGGCTTATCAAAAAGCAAAAGACCTTCTTAGAGCAGTAGATAAACTAACGCCTGAGGTGTTACTGGATGCGCACCGATGCTTTTTTTCAAATAAATTTAAGCTTGGTCGTTTTCGCACAACACAAAACTGGATAGGAAAATCACTAGATACAGCGGAGTATGTGCCTCCTGAGCCTGAAAAAGTCAAACCTGAGATAGAAAACTGGTTAGGCTATTTAAGTCATTCTGCTGATTCAATCGAATTAATCATTGAAGCTTATACAAGGCTTATTTTACTTCATCCATTTCCTGATGCTAATGGACGACTATCAAGAGCTTTTCTTGATGTTATGTATTCACGCATAAAAAATGACGTTGTTCCATTATCACTGTATCGCTTAGGTACTAATGAAAAGCTCTATATCAAAGGCGTTAGGGCGTTTGGATTAGATAACAGCCTTGGAATAAAGCATCCGTACTGGGTAGATACTATTTCGTGGTCTGAAAACACAACGATAAACGCCTTAGAGCAAATACAAAAAACAAAAAGGGCGTTTCAGTCGCAAATGGGGATTTTTTCTATTTCAAAAGAAGAAGTTCAACTAATGGATTACCTTTGGCTTTACCCCATCACTACCCACTCGCATCTTCAACAAACATTTAATTGGGATAAGGAGTTCTGCCATTCTGCACTTCAAAAGCTGTGCAATTTGAGATTGCTTACAACCAAGAAGCTAAAGAATAGCAAACATCAAGTTGTCTTTGTCTGCGAAAACGTATTTACGTGTTTTGAAGCCATAGATGATTTGTTTTTAAACAAGAGAAGCAAGTAAAATAAAGAGGAAAATTATAAATGAAAGCACCGTTCTCAAAGATAGCTTTGGCGGTAGTTTTGCTAAATAGTTCTATATACATTACGGCGGATAATTCTGAAGATTACTTGGAAAATGATTCTTCATATGCATCTGTATCGGAAATTCAAAGTTCAGGATGGCATTGGGGAGTTAATAGCGCCAATGCATGTAACAATGCTCAAAGTTTTAGTGACTGTATTCCTGTATACGGTCAAGACCCCGGAGATTTTGAATTCGGCTTTGGCGACTTTGGTGGCGTTGGCTATGGCGATTCAGGCGGCGGTGGTGGTGGAAGCGGCGGTGATAGCGGCGGTGGGGATTCAAGTTCATCGAATGATCCAACTAAGAATAAAAGTGCGTGTTTAGTCCAAGCTGATAGGGATCAAAACTTGTGCTTGTCGCTAAGTAGAGGAACTGCTGTCGTAACAGCTGGAGTTTGTGTTGGATTTGTACACCCATTATATATAGCAGCCTGTACCGCAGCTGCTGGAGTTGGAGGTATAATAGGAGAGTATCAATGTAACGATGCTTTTATAACACAAAAAAGTAATTGCAACGCATTACCGGATTAAATTATGAAATCAACTGAAAATAGATTAATAACTTACTACAGAAAGTTAATAACTTCTACGCTTCTTATTCTATTTCTAGCCTATATAGTTTTCGATTACTATCGAAATGAAAAATTAATATCAGAAGGTGTGTCGGTAAATTTTGACTCAGGCTTTTCTGTTTTGGCTGTATCAATATTGCTTTCAGTATTTTTGATACTCAAATTAATAGAAAGGTTAATTCAAACAAAAGATAATCACTAAATGTTTGAATTTTTGTTGCCCTATTAATTTAGGGCGATACCTGAGGAAATAAATATAAAGCATGAATAAAATAATATATTCCCTCTTAGTTTTGGTGTTCGTTATTTTAGTATTGGGACTAACGCGCGAGGAAAAAAAAGTTAAGGCCAGTGTAGGTAATGTGACCAGCACTTTCGTGTCGGGTGAGGAACTTGATAACGATTTGGTAAACATTGATAAAAAGGAAATGCAATGTGAATCATTTATCTTAGATAACATAAATAACAACTCTACCAAATATAAAATTGAAGTGCTTAGAGAGTTTGTTGCATCAGAAAAGAGTTTTATAGAGAGTTCAAGAATTACTAATATATTCTTCCATTTGTCTGGTTTCGGAGTACCAGCAGGGCGGTTAATGATGGATGAAGATAAGTTTATTAATAACTCATTCCCAACTTTTGAAAATGAGAAATTTGCCTCGTTCGAAAACAATCAAACAATAACTGAATTGATTCAGGAAGATAAGTTTGAGGAAATAATTAAATTAATATATCAGAAGGAAATTGACCCTAATAATATATTTACATTCAAAGGGAAGAAAGTAACGTTAGTTGAGTTGATATATAGATCGTTTCCTAAAGATAGAATAAGAAAAATAACACGCCTGATTGATGCGGGCGCTCTCGTTAGAAATTCAGATATAGTATTCTTTATAAAAAATGGTGCTAGCTTGCAGTTTATGGAAGCCATTTACTATGGAAATAATATTTCACCTGATTTTACTTTTATCGCTACCGGTTACTCAAATTCATTTGCCACATACGCCTTGCTAAATCAGAGGGCAGATTTATTTTACTTTTGGGACAATTTAGGGAGTCCCAGTGAACCTAATATCGTTGAACCAAATGCTCTAGATATTCTTGCTAATAGAAATAATAACTTGGCTCAAGTGGATATTGATAGGATTTATGAAGTTATACTTAAGAAAAATATACGAGCGAACGTAGAATCAACACCTGAAAAACTTTCTAAAATAGTATCTCCTGTTCTTTTTGAAAATTTTCCTGTTCATCAAAGAAATTTATTACATGACTCAGAAGAAAAAGAAAGAAATGTTTTAACAAACCTTACTGATAAGTCGTATAAATTAATTTTAAAAGAAATTGTGTTGCCAGAACTATTTTTAGATGAAAATGTTTCTTGCCTAAGAAAGTTAGGGCGAGATTTTTTTAAATCATTATCAAGAAGTTATATTTATAATTTAAATAAAAGTAGAATGTTGGCAAATGAATATTCAGAGAAACACCTAAATGAAATCATTCAAGAAGCTCAAGAGATATTTTATTCTGATGAGGATGTAATAAACTATTTAGGTATGGGGCAGGGATTTAAATCAAAGCACCTAGTTAGTCACTTTAAACAAAAAAGAGCAACTGAGTATGCAATGGAAATAGCCAATAAAAGCAAATCTAAAGGAAATTCCGGCATTCAGGATAACTTAAAGGCAGTATATGAGTTGGCGAAAAAAGGAATGTGGGATGAAGCAACTCGTATTTTATCTAAATTAGAAATAGAAAATAAGAATGTCATGTCTACTCTGCTTATGATTGCTATCAGTGTAAATGCTCAACCTGAAATAGTGGATTCCTTTTTAAAGAAAGGGGCGGAGTTTAATTCATCAATAATAGCGTCAGTTATATTTAATAATAATGTAGATGTAGCAGAATTATTGTATTCATATGGATTAGATATAAATTACATCGATCCCCTAGGAAAAACACCAGTCATGTTGAGTTCTCAGATGGGCTCTTTAAGTATTTTAAGGTGGCTTATTGCCAAGGGAAGCGTTGTTAATAGTTACTCGAAAGGATTTGATGCACTAGATCTTGCGTTAATCTCAGGCCGAATAGATAATACAAAGTTAGAAATAATAAAAACACTTATTAATTCAGGAATAATCATTGAGCCAAGCCATAAAGAAATAGTTGAACGTTTAAAGATTAGTAGAAAAGAAGAATATCTTTTAATCATCGAAAGATTTCCAGAGCTTATTTTATAGATAACGTACATAGACAGGTTCTAGGGTAAGGGGTTCTGGGTTTAAGGCCCAAATCACTTGGGCCTTAGTCTATGTACTTCACTTCATCATTAACCTTCACATCGGCATTCATGTCTTTAAGCTCAAGCGCAAATTTAAACGTTTTTTTGGGCACAATTCGGGGCTGCTCTGGTGCCATCTTTATCACTTCTTGAGCTTTCCAGTTCACATCAAGCGTTAACAGCATCAGCGGATAACGCACATTCACCATATTAAATATGTAGCGCTGCTTTTCGTTGAAATAGAACATAGCGCCATCTTTGCAATGTGGGTTTTTGATACCCAAGGCTTGTTCAGCTTGGGTTCTGGCGGCACACACTTGGTAGGCATTACCATTTATTAACACATTAAACGTGGGATTGTGGGTTTCCGGTTGTGCTTGGATGCCGGTGTTCATTGCAAGCAAAGCGGTAAGGCCAAGGCTGGCGAGTTTGAACATGTTCATTCGTCTAATCCTTTAGTTATAACGTGTTTTGTCGATTCTCATCATTTCACACATTTACGCATTGTAAAGCGCTTCAATTCGATAACGAAAGCAGCACTAAACCTCAACAGGTTTTGAACCGCAAATTAATCCCCGTAAGTGTTAAAAAATGGGAATGATTTTGTGTGCAGATTTGGGGTTGGTTTCGTGCTGGATTTTTCAGAGAGACAAAGCAAAAACGAGAGAGGGAGGGTGAAAAATCATAAGTCATTGATATTATTATGTTTTCGTTATTTTATTATCAATTTAACATAATATACATTATAGGTAATCATATATTTAAGCCTCTAATTTGATTCTATGAAGTTTTCCAGACTTCGTTCTTGCTTACATTTTTCATTAATCCTCCTGTAGCTCGTAACTATTCCTAAAAACGGCTAACTCAACTTCGTCACTAAAACGTGTTCGATGTGTTAACCGCTTTGTTATTAATACATTTTGTTTGGACTCTTAACTCTTAAAATGACAGGCACTACTTGTGGGATGATTTAGATTTACAATGTTCTATGTCTGGTTTGATTGTGGCGCTGAGAATGTCGTATTTCGCGAACAAAATAAATTTATGGGCAACATAGATTTCGCTTTATTCAAGACCGTGCGCTACGTAAAATCTGAGAACAATCTTTTAACTAAGTAAGCAGATTTCAATGTGGTTAGTTTATTAAATGAACTAAACGTGATTTGAAGTAATAAGTTGTGGATGCTTAAAAAATATTAATTTAATCGTCACAATCAAGCCTTTGCTTACAAGCAACTTCGGAAAATGGAAATGTAATAACAAATTTAGCTCCCTTATTTGTGTCGCTGGTTACTTTAATCTTCCCGCCAAGTTTCATAACCAGATTATGAGTAACCGATAAGCCTAAACCTACACCTTCACCTATTGCTTTAGTGGTAAAAAACGGCAGGAACACTTTGTCTATTTCTGCCTTGGAAATACCTGGACCATTGTCTTCAACGCTAACAACAAGTTTCTTATGTTTATTTTTTACAGAGATAATAACTTGTGGAGCCATTTCCTGTGGAGCATCCGGTGATGTTACTGCTTGAATTGCATTTTTGATTAGATTGAACAGAATTTGCTGAAAGAAACCACGATGTGTATTGAGTCTAATGTTATCTTTTATATTTAGTTTTATATTTACACTATTTCGAATGTCGTATGAGATTAATCGCAGGGTTTCATCAAAGAGGTGTTGCAAATAAAATGGCGAAGCTTCAAGTTCTTTAACTTGAATAAAGGCATTAAGATCGTTAATTAAGTCTCTAACTCTTAATATGCTTTCTCGCGAGTGATTGATCAATACAAACATGTCTTCAATACTTTTTTTCGTATTTAACCTTTGCTTTAATAAGGTTTCATGCTCATCAATATAGGCGATTAAGTCATCATAGTTTTCTAAGCATTTAATTAAGTTGTTAGTGAAGTCGTGTGTCGATTCAAAATGATTCAATAAATTTAAAACAGAGCACACTCCCTGCTCTTCTTGTTCTTTTCCTAGATTAGGTTCAAATTCTTGCGTAATGGCATTGCGCTTTATCGGTTGTTCTTCGTTTAAAAGCAAAGTTGATAAAGTGGTTTTTAGCCGTATATAACGAGATTTGTCTTTGTTTTCAGAACAACGCCTTTCAAGTAGCAGCGTAAGTTGTTTTGCCGATTCTTTTAGTACATTCATACTCCCCACGGAAATATGCTTAAGTCCATGGGAAGTGAGTGCGCAAAACACCACACTAATAACTTGTCCATATGAACAAATGGGATAAGCAAGATAGGCTTTGATTTCCTTACTAAATAGCAAGTTTAATTTGTAGATGAAAATATCATCATCTTGTGGTAGTTCGATTTGCGGTGAAACTGTTAGTTTTGCCTTTTCGATAGCAGGTTTTAGAATGTCAGCTAGTTGCTCAGAAAGTTCATCTGGCGGGTACGTTTGGTAAGGAAATTCCGCTATTTCGCACTGCCCTGCTTCGTTCAATTTAACATTGAAACTAACTTGTGCAGAACAGAAGTCATGTAATGCATTGATAAAGACATCAAAGAGCTGATGGAGCGGTTCTCGACAGTGACTAAATTGATTGACCGACATTAAAAAATCAGTCAGTTTCAAGCTCATTCTAGCGCGCTTATTCATAATATAGAGGCTATTTAAGTTGCGCTCTATTTCCTTTTGAATACAGTCAATATTTCGGTGCGAGGTTTGGTAATAACCGGCAATATCAAAGTCTGCTAACGATACACTCTTACAGGCATTATTCCCCATATTTACGATGTAAATCGGCAACCAATCGTTATCCAGTTCTCGTCTTAAAAAGGTTTGTACTGTTGAAATTTCGTTTTCTTGTTGTTGTTCATGAAGCTCGAAAACGATTGCTAAAATAGCGTGTCGTCTTAACAGGGTTTTTATCTGTTTAAGGGAGTTTGCATGATAATAAACACAGTTATGTTCGATGCTGGGAAGTGTTGGTTCAGAATGTGCGTAAATAACAATTTGGAGCATGAAAAAAGCCCTATACTGAAGCTTTGTAGTTATCTCTCTATTGTTACAAGATAGTTGATGGATGGGCAGTCAACAACAAAATGGCTGAACTGATGAGTGATAAGGCATCCTTGCCAAATCTCATTTATTTATCCATATGAATAACGCTACGAATACTTTCGCCTTTATGCATCAAATCAAAAGCCTCATTAATTGCAGGAAGCGCCATTGTGTGGGTAATAAACTCTTGCAAACCAAATTCGCCTGCTAAATACTGCTCTACAATATCAGGTAGTTGTGAGCGACCTTTTACGCCGCCAAAGGCTGTACCACGCCAAACTCGTCCGGTTACCAGTTGGAAAGGTCGTGTTGATATTTCTTGCCCAGCCCCTGCTACGCCAATAATGACGGATTCGCCCCAACCTTTATGACAGCACTCTAAAGCTTGACGCATCACGTTAACATTACCGATGCACTCAAATGAGTAATCGACACCGCCATCAGTCATTTCAATGATGACTTCTTGAATTGGTTTGTCGAATTTTTGTGGGTTAACAACATCGGTTGCCCCCAGTTTTTGTGCGAGTTCGAATTTAGATTCATTAATATCGATACCAATGATTCGACTGGCTCCTGCCATTCTTGCACCAATAACAGCTGATAAACCAATACCGCCCAAGCCGAAGATGGCAACGGTATCGCCTTGTTTTACTTTAGCTGTATTCAGCACCGCGCCCATGCCAGTTGTGACCCCACAACCTAACAAGCAAACTTCCTCAAGAGGCGCCTCTTTATTGACTTTAGCTAGTGAAATTTCTGGTAAAACGGTGTATTCGGAAAAGGTGGAACAACCCATATAGTGATAAATGGTTTCTCCGTCTTTTGAGAAGCGGCTGGTGCCATCAGGCATTAAGCCTTTACCTTGTGTTTCCCGTACAGCTTGGCATAGATTCGTTTTACCCGATTTGCAGAACTTACATTCGCCACATTCCGCAGTATAAAGTGGAATTACATGGTCGCCGACTTCAACGGATGTAACCCCCTCACCTATCATTTCAACTATGCCGCCGCCTTCGTGACCCAGAATGCTAGGAAAAATACCTTCAGGATCTTCACCCGAAAGCGTAAAAGCATCGGTATGACATACGCCAGATGCAACAATACGAACAAGCACCTCTCCTGCTTTAGGAAGCTCAACGTCAACTTCTTCCATTGTTAAAGGTTCGCCGGCTGCCCATGCAACTGCTGCTTTTGATTTGATTGATGTTTGACCTGGTTTGATGTCAATTGCCATCCGTCGTACTCCGCATAATTCGGTTAATTCAAAGCTATAGTCTAATTCCTTTCTAATAATTTATAATCAACATAAAATGAAAATAATTATTTCATCAATGTAACAATTACAATAATTAGCGAGTTTAGTTTTGGCAAATTGGGAAGGGGTTAATGAGTTCGTTGCGGTGGTAGAAACAGGCAGCTTCACGCACGCCGCAAAGAAATTGGCGACTTCTGTGGTGCAAGTTAGTCGTAAAGTGGCAACCTTAGAGTCGCGTTTAGCGGTCAAACTATTATATCGAACCACTCGAAAAGTCTCCTCAACAGAGGCCGGACATGTTTTTTATGAGCAGTGTCGGCACTTAATTGAAGGGCTCGAGCTGGCTGAACATGCTGTCATGCAAATGCAGAGTACCCCTAAGGGGGCATTAAAAGTGACTGCGCCTGCTACGTTCGGCGAAACTTATATTTCCCCTTTGGTGAATGCGTTTCTACAGCAACATGAGCAAGTTGAAATAGATCTTATTTTAACCAATGAGCAATTAAACCTTGTTGAAAATGGCATTGATGTCGCAGTTCGACTCGGGCATTTAAAAAGCTCAACGTTAAAAGCCAAACCGCTTGGTTCTAGGCAATTGCGAGTATGCGCTAGCCCCAGCTATCTTTCACGGTTTAGCGAACCCACGACATTGTCGACGCTAAGTAAACATATCTGTTTAACTGGCACGAACGAATATTGGAATTTTAAAGAAAACGGGAAAGCTCGCGCATTAAAAGTATCTGGTCGCTTAAGTTGTAATTCTGGCGCCACTTTACTCGCGGCAGCAAAACAAGGGCTGGGGCTAGTGCAATTGCCGGATTACTATTTAAACTCAGCATTGCAAAGTGGTGAACTTAAAGAAGTATTGCAAGCGTACCGATGTGATAAAGAAGGTATTTGGGCGCTGTACCCTCAGGCATCGAATGTCTCGTTAAAAGTTCGGCTCTTTATTGATTTCTTGGCTGAAAATCTTAATGTTGGTCAGCCATATGTGTGATGGGTAGCGAAGGCGGTTAACCGCCCTCTTCTTAATGTTTATTGCATTAAAGCTTATCACCTGAAAAGGTAATTGCAGCATTACCCATAAAGCTGACTTTAATATACTTACTTTTTTCATTGCCCCACATGCAGGTTTTAGTACCCAATGCAGTTGAACACTCATCATGTTTACCAATCACTGATTCGACTTCTTCTAGACTCATACCCATTTCTAGTTTGTCGTAATTTTGTTGATTGAGCTTTGAACAACCTGAGAGTAGCAACGCCGCAGCCAAAAGTCCGCTTAGTGCTAATGCCTTTTTCATATGCAGTACCTTTACTTATTGTTTTCATTAGACTTAAGGATATACAGAGAAATACCTTAAGGCGAATTTTTCGTTTGTAAACCCTTCCCTGCTTCATTGCTAGTAACAGGATCAACTTCTGTAAGGAATGTCACAAATTATTTAAGGATATATATATTACCTCAAA
Source organism: Alteromonas sp. a30 (assembly GCF_026788005.1). Taxonomy (GTDB): domain Bacteria; phylum Pseudomonadota; class Gammaproteobacteria; order Enterobacterales; family Alteromonadaceae; genus Paraneptunicella. The sequence goes on along the minus strand of NZ_JABEPE010000013.1, from coordinate 119,357 downwards.
GACATTTCATTTATTATCGAATCCTTATCGACCGAATAGATGAAATAAGTTAAAAAACCTCACCTGTTCGGGCAAATATGGACAAGTTTTAATGAGAAGTGTAATGAATATCGCGATAATTAATAGCGCAGGCTTTTGGCCTATGGGGTGGGCAACGGACGAAACTAGCCAACAAGATACAATACAAACACTCACTCGTCTTGGTGTGAATGTCACAGTGACAGAAGTCGCGAATGTAGATGAATTAGTCTCCTTTCTAACGACTTTGAAACAAGAAGAAAGTAGCGATTCGTATCTTATCTGGCCAAACGCGTATGAAGTGTTTTTAGACCAGCATTCAAATCAAAAAGCATGGCTTGCAGACATTATTGAGGAGCATGGTTTTGCCCTTATTGGTAATAATGCCGAAGCATTACGTAATGTAATGTCGAAATCGCAATGTCAGCGTATTTTGTCCAACCATAGGGTGCCTATTCCTGCTTTCTTATCCGTTGATCAATCATTATTGGATGATGCCGTTTTACTGCAACAATCGCTTGAGACTCATCAACTCAGCTACCCACTATTTATTAAGCCTCACAATCTCTCAACCAGTAAAGGTATTACCCAAGACAATGTCGTGTACTGTTTTGATACACTCTACGAGCAAGTAAACCTTATAGGTAAAAATTTCGGGTTCCCGGTTATGATCGAGGAATACTTGCCTGGCCAAGATATTACAGTCTCTGTTTTTATGACGGGCGACTCTCCGAGCACTTTACCAACTTACTACGATACAAAAATTTATGATGATCCCGGTGCCGTTTTAGATCACAGCATTCGGATGCGTGATTGGGACGACGGCAAGTGGTTGCGGGTGGTTGAGGAGCCTGAAGTGTTAGAGGCCATAAATGAGGTGGTCGTTCCTGCCGCTATTGCAGTTGGTATAGAGGGGTTCACGCGAATTGATTGTCGGTTTGATCGACAAGGAAAACTAAAAGTCTTTGATGTAAATGGCCTTCCCGGTCTTGAACTTCCCTTCAGTACCACGGTGTGGCAAATGATCGTCAAACTCGATAAACACGACCAACAATTTGCATTCGAAACGTTAATTAGTTTAGTGGTCTACTGCGCAGCACTGCGCTATAACTTGAATATGTCCTCTGCAATAAAAACAAGGGCAGAAGCCTTCATTTTTAATAAAGCGCTAAATTTTGAGGTACATGAGACTGCGTAATAATTGTTCTTTGAACAGGGGTTTAACAGCAATTTCGTTAAACCCAAGTCGAGTTAGTATTTTCATATTGGCATGATTACTAGGATGCACCGTAGCGTAAAGGTGCTGGAGTCCCATGCATTGAGCAAGTTCAATACGTTTTTGGGCTAATAACGCTCCAATACCACATCCCCTCGCCTCTGGATCAACAAGGCTATACAACATTAAAGCACATGATTCAGGGGCATGTTCCGTCCTTTCCAAATATTCTGGCCACGGCTGCATTTTCCGTAATGCTGTATATCCCACCACTCGTTCACCCGAAAGGGCGACAATATTATAAGCGCCACCTTCCAGATTGCTTTTGAAAAAAGTACGATCCTGTTTATAAACGTGAGGAGAGGCGTTATTCGCATGGGATTTTTCGAGTAACAACTCTAATTGTGCTAAATAGCCTTGTTCACTTATTCCATTTGAAAGTGTTTTGATGCGAATATCCATTTTTTCCCTGTGTTAAATCTCTAAAAAACAACGGCGTTCTTGGCTTGCCTTGCTCGAATGCGACGATGCTCTTTTAGTGTATGAAAAAATACATAACCATTTATATCAAACCCACAGGCTTCAACCATGCTAAAAAATTGGTTGATAGAAGGGGTTCCCATATCCTTTTCCCAATTCTCATAGGTTTTACGTGTTCTCACTCCTGCGGCTTTCGCCATTTGCATCGTTGTTAAACCAGACCATGCTCGCATAATGCGAAGATCACAACCACGAATAGGTAAAATGTCAGCGAAGTCTAACTTCATTTCATTAAACATTACAACGCTCCTGTCAGCTTAATCGGAATAAAAGCTCTTGTCTTTGTTTCTAGCAAGGAATTGGAATAAAGCCCTTGCTTCCATATCCACACCACATGCTTTGACCATATAGAAAAATTGATTAACATTGGGGGTACCTAAGCCCTTCTCCCAGTTTTCATATGTTTTTCTATTCTTTACCCCTGCCGCTTTTGCCATTTGCGATGTTGTTAACCCCGCACTAACTCTCAAATTTTTTAGATCCGCTCCAGTGACTGGCGCAACATCTGAAAAACTTATATCACTATGCATATTTAACCAGACCAATCATAAAAACGTTTAAGTGTTTCGATATGGGGTATTATCCAACCTTTTAAATTTATATCAAATCATTTTTGATGAATCTATAAATGTGCGCTACTTATCGTTTAAATCGAAGGATACTTTCTATTAATTTGGCTTATTTAAGTTGGCTTTTTTATACATCAAAGTAATCATAAATTTGGCATGTTGAGATACCTAAGCTTTTAACATTTTAGAATAAATGAGAGCATTGCAATTTTGATTTATGTCTTACAAGTTTCTAGCTGTTTGACTCGCGCAGCCAATATGCTACCGGAGGCATGTATCAAAAACTAAGCAAGGAGGTAAAGTCATGAGTCAAAACGCCAATCGTTACCTAATTCAAATGCCTTAGAAAGGTAGAGTTTAAATGTGTTAATTTCCTTTTTAAAACAATGTGGCTAGATAATTTCACAAAAGCAAATGTTTACATTCACAAACATGTATAAGCATATAAAATATGTCGAATATTAACCTTGTCATGAGATTTGTAAAAAATCATGAAACAGGCATCTTATACTTTAAGAAAATAGACAGAAACAATATTTGGCTTCATTTTTTTTTGAAAAGAGTGAACTGGTTGATGATTTTATACTCGACTTTGTTATTTAATAGTGAACTAAGAATTATTTCATTGAAATAGTGATCCTAATCTCCTAAATTCCGCTATTTTATAATTAAACATAACATCCAATTCAATGCGTAAGTCCCTTTTTCAATGCATAAATTATCATTACTTCACCTTGAGATTGTTCACAGCATTGTGAATCAAGGCTCGATGACCAATGCCGCACAAACATTGTGTCTATCTCAACCTGCCCTGAGTCATCAACTCAAAGACTTAGAATCTCGATTAGGTTGTCGTGTATTTCATAGAGTTAATAAAAAGCTGATTCTGACTAAAGTGGGTATAGAAGTATACAATGCCGCAGAAACGATACTTGGTCAGATTTCACAGCTATCTGCTAAAGTAAAACGCCTTAGTGAGAACAACGATCTCCATATTCGTATTAGTACCGAATGTTACACTTGCTACCATTGGCTGCCGGAAGTCATCCAAAAATTAAAAATGAATAAAAGCAATATTGATGTGGAGCTTGTTATTGAAGCAACCGCTGATCCAGTTCAGGCGTTGATTCAAGGTCAAATTGATTTAGCCATTATCACGCAGCAACCTTTACCCTCGCCTGTGACTAGCCGACCCTTAGTGGAAGATGAATTAGTTGTCGTTGTATCAGAAGCACATGCTCTTGCGCATCTTTCACACTTCTCACTTAATGATTTAGCAAAAGAAACACTTTTTATTTACGATATTCCAGACTCTCGTAATTTCGTGTTATCGCACGTATTACAAGGGGATGAGACAAAAGTGGCGAAACTACAAAAAGTCCAACTAACCGAAGCAATTCTTAATCTAGTGAATGCTAATTTGGGCGTCACTATCATGGCAGATTGGGCAGTACCTCCCTTTTTACAAGAGAAACATTTAAAACGTATCCCTTTATTAGGTATAAGCGGGCGTCGAGAGTGGGTATTGGCAAGTTTGAGTGATATATCTGAACATGAGCAGTATTTTGTTGATGCATTGACCGACATACTTAATCAACGACTTGAAGATAACAATTAGGTTTAGGCGAAATTCACCTTTTGGAAACGCGCATTCGGAGTTAACACTCGGAGTAAAATAAGCTGATTTACAGGTATTTGTTCTACTCCATTATGGGTGTTCAGGCACAATATTTCTTGGCGATTTGCCAATGTTTTAATATCAATGGCTTCACCTGAAATAACCTGTTGCGTGTTAAGTGTGGCTTCCACCTGATAATGAAACATACAGGCAATTTCCAGATAATCATATAAATGACAGGATAAACCGTTACTCATTAGATGCCTTGTAACCCGGTGCTAATGTTAGATTTTCAGCGCCATATAACGTTTGGCGGTTGCGTAAATATAATTGATACTCTGGGCTTATTAGGCTTGCATCCTCGGTGCAGTCAACATTCCATCGTCTTAACAAATACCCTGCCATTGCCGCTCGAACGTTTAATTCTAGAACGCCATTTTGCATGCCAAAGTCCATTTCTATTGCTGTAGGAAAGTGAATGTTTTTAGGGTGAGGGACAAGTTGTAGTGGCATGATGCGCGTCCATTGATGATCTTCTTGCTGCCGCTCTTGTGGTTGCACCTCTTGTTCATACTTTACGGTCACTCTAGAAATGCGCGTTAAAACAAAGTCTCTAAAGGATTGGCTTTTTCGGTCAAAGCCTCGCACATGCCAGCGTAACCCATTATCAATAATGGAATGTGGAATAAATTCTCTTGCACCTGAGCCACTGCTCAAAGAGGTATAAATAAGATTAACGGGCTTTTGGTTAATGATGGCTTGAGATAAACGAGCGACGACAAATAAGTCAGGTACATTAAGCTGATTAGGCGCCTCAACGGGAAAGGGAGTGTCATTGATAGCATCAAACCCATCGCTAATTTGATGAGCCAACTTAACCAAAGTTTTACGGGTATCGTGTTCAAATAACGGAGAAAATTGCGTGGTAATAAAATACTTTTTTAACGCTGGGTCATATTGGATATTGTTGGCAGCGAGCGCTTTGTATAAATTGATGTCGCGAGTAGCAGCTGATAGCCCCAATTCAAAGTGTTGCACAATTTCACTGCGAGATACCGTACCTACAAACAACAGTTTAAAGTCGATATAGGATAATCGTTGCTTTTGAGCGAAACTGAGATGCGTTAAATCTTGAGCGGTAACTTCCATAATCAAGCTGGTTTGTTTTATTTGTAGCCTAAGTATGGTTACTTTTGAATCTCACTTCAAGTCGTTTTCCATGCAAAGATGGATTCTTTTCAGTGGAATGCATAGAATACGTGGGCAAATTACGTCACCCAAAGCTTTATCATAAGCTTGCCTTCAGGAGAATTTTCGTGAAATTAAAGATTATTGCTGGCAGCAATCGCGCCAATTCCAATAGCCGCAAAATTGCTGATGCAATCCAAGAAAGATGCAATGCAAACATTGATGCTTTCGACTCGGTTAATACTCTCGATTTTGCCGAAGTCGACATCCCTCATTGGGACGAAGAATTCTGGACGAAGTCAGAAAAGTGGGCCCCAATTAAGCAAGATGTGATTGCACCGATGAAAGATGATGATGCCTTTGTCATCATTACACCAGAATACTCAGGCATGGTTCCGGGCATTTTGAAAAACTTCTTCTTACTTTGCAGCGCTAAAGAAATGGGTCATAAACCAGCGTTGATTGTATCGGTTTCAACAGGAACCGGTGGCAGCTATCCCGTGGCTGAATTGCGGATGAGCAGCTATAAAAACACCCGCCTCTGCTATATTCCAGATCACATTATTGTGCGTGATGCAGACAATTTTAGTAATGAGCATCCGGTTAGCGAACGTCTTGATTACAGCTTGACGCTACTAGGTGAATACGCAAAAGGATTAAAGCCCATTCGGGAATCTGGTTTAATTAACACTAAGGATTTCCCTTACGGTTTATAATCCTTAACCAATTATTGATCTTAAAAAATACGCATGCCGCCTGTATATTTGGCGGCATTTTGTTGCTTACCGTGTTTTTCTTTACTTAAATACTCATGATTCAGAGTGAGTTGATGCAGTCTTTAACTGCCTCCGCAAGCAACCCACTAACATCTATCACATTGCTCGCATGAGGTACGGTGTTGCAGGAAATTAGTTCGTTTAACCCGCACATTACTAGCATGGAATCAGCTTCATCAGCAAATAAACCATGAACCGTGATGCAACCAATATCTTGAGCGCCTTTATTTCTTAGCTCTTTTACGCACTCTAAAATGGTATGTCCGCTGGAAATGACATCATCAATCACAAAAATTTTCTTGTCTAAATGTGCTTCTATGCCGCTAATTTCAACATGAACCTGCTTGTCTCCACTGCGTACTTTCTGACCAATTAAATAAGGATGGCCAGCATAGTCAGCAATTTCTGAGACCCATTGTTCACTTTCCGAATCTGGACCCACTAAAAGCAAATTCGATTCAGTTGTTAACCAATCTGCAATAGCCGATGCCGCATGCACGACTCGAGTAGGAATACGATAAATTTCTGATAAATGATGATAACGGTGTAAGTGGGGATCGACGGTCACTAGCCAGTCCATGTTATCCGATAATGCTTTTGCGAAAATTTTAGAGGTAATGGCCTCTCCTTCGTTAAAGCGTTTATCTTGTCTCATGTAAGCTAAATAAGGTGTCACCAAGCCAACGGAAAGCGCGCCCATTTCTTTTAATGTGTTGGTTAAAAAGATAAGCGGCAAGTATTTTACATCAGGGTTTACCAAGTCCATCAAAATGATGCAGGTTTTGCCCTTCACGTCAGAGCACACTTTCAAGTAGCTTTCTTTATCGGGAAATCGTCGATGCTCAACTTCGCCTATTTCAGCTCCCAAATGTTGGCTCAACAGTACCAACATTGGATGTTCTAACGGCGAAAATATCATTACATTGCTCGAGTTGCCTTGCATATTATGCCCCTTACTTTTGTAACCTCAAGTAATCGTGATTAAATCTGGGTTGTCTTTAAAATACTGCAACGCATAATCCAATTCCCCAGCGCTGTTGCTAAAAACGGTAAATAATGGTTCGCCTTTTTCAATGGTATCGCCCACTGTGGCATGCAGCCTCAAACCAGACGCTTGGGTAAAAGGCGCTCCCGCTAATTTGGCTAATCGTGCTAATTTTCGATTATCAAATTGTCGAATCATCCCATGGCGAACGCTGAATACTGTATGCTGATATTCTGCTTCTGGAATGGACTTAATGCCGCCTTGGGCGTTGAGTATCTTTTCGAACTGGGTCAAAGCTGCGCCACTATCCAACAAACGCGTCGCTTGTTCGATGCAGGCATCTAAATCGGCATACTGCCCTTCTTCATCGGCTAGCATTAATAAATGTGCCGACAGCAGAATCCCTTTGCTTCGCAGATCTTGTGGCGCATCCATATCACCGCTTAACACCGCGATAAGGTCTTTTGCTTCTTGCGCGGGACCAATTCCTCTGCCAACGGGTTTACTGCCATCGGTAATGATACACTTAACCTGTAGTCCGCAACTCGTGCCAACATGGGAAAACAAATCTGCTAATCTTTCGGCATCTTCCTGTGTACGCACTTTTGCCGTGGCTCCCACTGGGATATCAATGATTGCATGGGTCGAACCACTGGCTATCTTTTTCGATAACATAGATGCGATCAGTTGACCTTCTCCATCTAAATCCAAAGCTTGTTCGATACGGATGAGCAAATCATCCGCAGGACTTAAGTTAACCGCCCCGCCCCAAGCCAAGCAGCCTCCGGTGCTATCCACAACGTGCTTCATTTCTTCAATGGATAAATTCACTGTGGTCAATACTTCAACGGTATCGGCCGTACCCGCCGGAGATGTAATGGCTCTAGATGATGTTTTAGGAATAATTAAGCCAGCAGCACTAACAATGGACACGACTAATGGCGTGGTTCGGTTTCCCGGTACACCACCAACACAGTGTTTATCCATGACTCGGCTTTTTCCCCAATGGATACGTTTACCACAGTTCACCATTGCCATTGTTAGGTCAGTAATTTCCTGCATATTCAAACGCCCTCCGGCGCAAATACTCAGGAAACTGGCTATTTCAATGTCGCGATAACGATGTTCACTGATGTCTTCTACGATAGCGTTAATTTCTTCGGTGGTGAGTATTTCACCAAAAATCTTTTTACGCACATAGCTCATTGAAGGCAGAACAGGTGGATGCGAAAACTCTACTTCATCGCCGGGAAGTACCTTTAGGCGCTTCATCGCTGCTTTGGAAAACCCGGCATAACCGTGAGGTAAAATGTCGCGCTCAACAACATTTAATGTTGCAAACAACGTTTGTCCATTAGTTGAAACCGCTACGCAATTGCTCGCGGTAAACCCTTCTGATTTACACACATGGCTATCCTTACGGATAAAAACAGCTGGTTCATGGTGTGTTTCGATGCCCATATCTAGCACTTTAAGGGCATGAGGTTTTGACATGTGTGAGAGTCTCTATTGATAAATGGTTAGTCAAAACCCTATCTTATTATTTCGACAAGATAAGGCGTTCAAAATATTGCGAACAATGTCACAGAGGCGGTTTTTCCTTATTCGATGTTGATGGTTCAACATGAACAAGTATGTCGTGAGCATCAAAACTGGTCGCCAACAGGTGTTCTACTTTATCTGCTACTCGGTGAGACTCTTGTGTTGAAAGCTGAGGCTCCACCGAAATAATCACATCTACCGACAAATGTTTGCCATCATAACGAGAGCGAATACGGTCAACGTCTTTCACTTTTGGTATCGCGTGAATGGCCTCTTTTACTTTCACTTCGTCTAAAAACGTACTGTCGACTAATACTGGTATCGCTTGTTTAAACAAACTATACGCAAAGTACACAATGATAAGCGCAACGAAAATGGCGAAAAGTGCATCAACCCAAGGATACCCACGACTGGCAATCTGCCAACCTACAATAATGGCGATAGAGGTGAGTACATCACTAAACGTATGTTTGGCATCAGCGTGCAACAAACTCGAATTAAGCTTTTTCGCCCAATGGTGTTCCCACGTTGTTAATGCGGTATTAATGAGGATACAAATAACCATCAACCACAAGCCTACGTTGCTATGTTCAGGGGTTGAATTAAAGCGTTCTATGGCACTGGTAATTACTTCAAAGGCAACAATAACCAACGACATCGCAAGCGCGAAAATAGCTAGAGTTTCGTATTTATGATGACCGTAACGATGATCTTCATCAGCAGGTTTTTCTGAGTATTGAATGGCGATATAAGCAAGCCCATTATTGGCAACATCTGTAAGAGAGTGCGCTGCATCAGCAATAATCGCGGTTGATTGTACCATTAGGCCAACCACCAATTTGATCAGGGCGATAAGAACGTTAACAGCACCTTCAATAAACAGGACTTGCCTGACTTTCATATCACCTCCACTGCTTTAGTAATTCACTGATAACCCGTGAATCATTGAACGTCGATAAGAAATAAGGGCAGGCACTAACGCAAGAATAAAAGTGAGTACCAAAACCAGTCCAACATAAAAGAACAGGTTTGTGAGACTCGGCACACTTGATATAAATATTCCAAATTGAGAAGCCAGCATATCTTGTCCCACAAACATGGTAACGACTAAACCCAAAAAGCCACAGAGCATACCGGTTAACACTAGCAATAAAGCTTCAGATTCAATCAAAATAACAATAAAGGATGCGCTTGCGCCGGCTGCCCGCAATACCGCAATTTCTCTTTGACGCTCATTCATTGTAGCCAACAGCATAGTGACTAGCCCAAACAAGGCTGCAATTAAGACTAAAAAAGCAATAACGGCTAACGCCTGTTCAACGACTTTCATGATTTGCCACATTTCAGATAAGGCCACGCCGGGCATTATGGCAAGCAAGGGCTCATTCTCAAATTCATTAATTTGCCTTAATGCACCAAGGGTCGCGATTTTGGAGGTTAACCCTAACATAAATGCCGTTATCGCTTTGGGCTGTGCGGAGATTTGGCTGAGCAAAGGATTATTATCGGAGTGACTTTCCTCATGACCCTCATGGCTGTCTTCGTCTGGCATTGAGTGGTTATGCGTAACTTCGCCGGAATGTGTTGAATGCATGCTGCCATGTGGAATAGAGCCATGTATGCTATCTACGGCAGGTAAAGTGATATGAACGGTTTGATCAATTGGCGTTCCTGTTGGCTTGAGGATGCCTGTTACTTCAAAACCGAATCCGGTGTGTTTCTTAAATGACACTTTCCCAACACCATGAGAAATATCCAGCGGTGAATGCAACTGATAACCTAATTGCCGCGCAACATCGGCACCAATGACAACATCATATAGCCTTGAGAAAGCGTGTCCTTCTGAAAAGGATAACACTTGTTTATTACCATAACGGTAGTGCTCAAAATAGGCGTTTGTTGTCCCCAATACACGAAAGCCTTGGTGTGAATCACCCAGTGAAATAGGAATGCTCCACGCCACATTCGGTTTATCTGTTATCGTTTTATAACTGCTCCAACTGATATTATTGGTGGCATTTCCGACTCGGAAGACAGAGTACAGCAGTAAATTAATGGATGAGCTTCGCGCTCCTACAATAATATCCACGCCAGATACAGTTCGCCCAAAGCTATGGCGCATTTCTGATTTAATATGATCGATACCAAGTAAAACAAAAAAACTAACAGCAATCGAAATAACAGTTAGTGTCATTGTGAACTTTCGTGCTAGTAAACTGGATACTGCTATTTGTACTAACATTCACTTTTTCCGGCGACTTTATTGATTTGCTCTAGGCTAACTAATGTATTGAAGTTGCTTGCAAGCCCTTTATCGTGGCTAACAAAAATAATGGTGGACTCTGTTTTTTCGGTTGTTTTGAAAAGCAACTCGATAAATTGATCTCGCATTACACTATCAAGCGCTGAGGTCGGTTCGTCCGCAATAATAATTTCAGGTTGATTGACTAAAGCCCTTGCAACCGCAACACGCTGCTGTTGGCCAACACTTAAATTTTTAGCTTTGCTTTGTAGCAAATTTTTACTCTGATTTAATTCCAAAGTCTCTAGAATATACGCTAAATATTCAGGATTTATATCTCTTTTTGATGAAAAATAAGGACCTATCTGGATATTTTCAAGAACATTTAAATAGGGTAATAAGTTAAATTGCTGAAAGATTACACCGATGTGTTGTGCCCGAAATTTATCTCTAGCGTTAGCCCTGAGTTTAAATATTGACTCCCCAAGTACATCCACTTTTCCTTCATCGGGAGCGAGGATGCCGCAAACAATATTCAACAAAGTTGATTTTCCCGTCCCTGATGGACCATGAAGGAAAACACTGTCGTTATGTTTGACTGTCCATTTTGGAATATGGATTATTGGCGGTAAGTGCTTATCCCAACCAAACACTAAGTCATTAATTTCAATAGAATTGTTTGATACCAAGTTGCTTTCCGTTAACTTTTTTAGGCGTACTACACTTAGAAAAAGTGTGAAGTCTAGCGATGATAATTATGGGTTTCAACCACAGATGAGTGTTATTTTAAACGCTACTTTTGTTTTATAATTTGATGTGCATCTAATACTAGTTTTTCTAAGGCTTTTAATTCGTGGCTGAAGTTTAACGTTTTTACCATGCTTTTACCCAGCCCGAGTAAGAATTCTTCTTGCGCCGCAGTAAAATCCATTGAATGGAAGCTATCTTGAATCTGCTTCTCAAAGTCGTTAAGCGAGTTTTCCTGCTTTTCCTTCATGATCTGAGTAAACTTACTAATATTGGTGGAAATACTATGGATCCGATTCGACACAGCGCTTAGTGCGAGTGATTCTCGGCACTCTTTCCATTTTTCGCCGAAAATTGTCACAACCGTTGCTCCTAAATCTCTTAATTTGTCGAGCCCTTCCTCATCCGTGGGGGCATTGAGAATAATGATACTAATCGTGTCATCATTAAACACAAGACGATTGTCTTGGTACTGATAAACACGCCCTTTTCTATGCACAATATGCAGCACTTTACGCACCAAAGGCGAACATTGTTCATGCTCATGAAAGTAGTAGTAACGCTGTTCATTCGCTATCAACATAATGGCGGCTTTGAGCCCAAATTGTTTATCAAAGAATTGACCAATACTTGTCATTAAGGCATCGGGGGTTTCGAGCTTAAATAACTGCTTACAGTATTCCACAACGGCACCATATTGTGACGCTTGCTCCATACTCTTTAAGGCGATTGAATTGCTAGCAGTTAGCTCTTGTTTGAATCCGACTTTACTAATCAATCGCGATAAAAAAAGCTGGTATGAATTTTCTAAATCGAACATATCGAATGAAGCAATTTTACCGATTGATTTACTGTAAGAATGGGTTTGAGAGGTGGAGTCTTCCAAGAAAATAACGGGTAGTTGCCCAAGGCTGCGATACATGGCTTCTATGAGGTCAAATTCATCGATAAGTGTGATTAAAACGTCAGCGCTTGCGGCGTATGATTTCAGTTCGTCAATTGTTTCTATAAAAATACAACTATCAAAATCACTTTTTAATTTCTGGGTCAAATGCGGTAGGCTTTGATGATCCGAAGCAAAAATTAAAATGACGGGGCGTTGTTGTTTTAAAATATCAATTAATTCTGAAATTGACCCCATTATCCAACGTAATTCCGAGAGTAACTCTTTGGATTCAAGAAATGCCATTTTAGGAAAGTAATAAAATAACCGCCGATCTTGGCGTTTCCCACTTTTATAACTGGTCAATATTCTTGCTTCACCGTCAAATTGATTTTTTGGCAAACTCTTCATCAAATTATTGATATTGAAGACGGAAATATTATCAGGAGAATGAGCTAAGGAAATATTAGGGATATTTTCTGATTGTAAGTCGAACTTAAAATCATAAGCGCAGGTTTTAAAACATTTATGCTCAGATAAATATTCTTTTTTGGGGATCTCAACATCACCATAGAGCAAATTAAAACCGATGTGCTCTGAAAGCTGGTGTGAGCTTTCGATAAATGCATTGCTTGATTGTGAATTTATCAACCAAAATACCTGATTAGCATCCATTTTCAGCTGTTTTAAATAAGTGCTTATGGCATGACTTATTTCTGTAATGGCTTCTTGATTAACTATGCATCCGTTGGCTTCAATGACTAAAGAAATATGGCGTTGAACATTTGTTAATTTTTTAACAAGCGATATTGAATCCAGTAAAGCGTGAACAAAAGAGGTTTCGTTATGTTCTGTTATTGCAATTTCTGATGCTTCACTATTGACTAGCGACACCTGAACGGCGTTGATCTGATTTGTTTCCATATCAAGTATAGGCTGATACAAAAATTCAAATTCATGTGCCGCTTTGTCGCGGTAATTATTTTCGGCTGTAATAGAGCGAGCCATGTTTCAACATTCTTCATATTTTAAGATCAATTATTATTAAAGCTAGCTAACAAGTATCATTGTGACAATATGATTTTTTGAAGAAACATGGATTAAATAAAGGTTTGGTTTTTTTAGTTACCTAACCTTTTTCTTTCTGGGATAACCAGCACACTCACTGATAATTTTTTCATTAAAACAACGTCGCCAATTAATAACCGGGGCTTCGGTGTATTTGGATTTTTAGCCAATATTGGATGCAACTGATAATGATTCACTCCGCGCACGGATAACGTCATATCTTCCCGTGTATTATTAAAAATAACCAAGATTTGCTCGTAGTTCGGATCAATATTGTCAAGCGGTGCTTTATCACTAATTTGCATCACAATTAAACCATCTCGTTTACGATGATCGTGAAAGCTCACTCGTTTCAGTATCGACGCCTCGTCGGGTAAAGAAAACAACGGCGATGACGAGCGGATTTTAATCATGTCTAAGACACGAGAACGTGCGGCCGCAATATGTTCAGCAGTGACCTTGTCCCTACCCTCATTGTTCGTTAATAAACGACGAATTAAAGGCCAGTTATCTTTGTCTTTAACGCTAGGCGGTAAACCCTTTGCGTAATTGTTGTACTGCATTGAGTAATCAACACGATTAAACCAGTCATTGTAGTCGTAGCTATCACGCAAGAAAGACTTTGATCTCAGCAATTCGCTACCCATGTGCAAAAAGGGAATGCCTTGTGCGTATAACGGGTACGCTAGCGACAACAATTGAAAATCAACCCGCTCTTCTGGTGTAGCGTCAAAAGGAATGCGGTATTGGTTGTTGTCCCACAAGGTTTGATTATCATGTTTGGAAACATAGTTAATGCTGTCCGCAGGATCGAGGGCATAACCGGTTGGCGCACTTCCATAGGCAATATCACTGCCGCGCTTTTCTTGGTTGTCTTCCGTGATTAGCGGATAGTTTGCTAAGTTTCCGGTTAAACCAATGCGAGCTTGATCCATGGATAACTCATATTCGTGTTTAACTGCGCTGGCATCCGCTCCTGCTTGCAGCTCATTCGGATAAACATAAAGGCCGTTGCCAAGTCCTTGCCCGGCGCGAATGTCGTCACCACTGGCGAAAGAAGAGCCTCCACGAACAGCGTCTCGTAATCTGTCGGTAAATGTGCCTATTTCCGTGCCCGCTAAAGCCAGTTGAGTTGATTGCTCAAATTGAGCATGGTTGGCAACCTCACCAAAGTTCCAACCTTCTCCGTAGAAGTAGGTGTCGGGGTCGATTTCACGCACTGCTTCGCGCGCGGCTAACATGGTTGCTTTGGGTTGGTGTCCCATTAAATCGAAGCGAAAACCATCTATTTTGTAATCTTTCGCCCACACTTTTAGAGAATCGATCATCAGCTTGGTCATCATTCGATGTTCCGTTGCGGTGTTATCACAACAAGTAGACTGTTCAATCGCACCACTGACCGGATTCAGGCGATGATAATATTGTGGTACCACTTTATCGAGAACAGACTTAGGCTTAAGCCCCGCTTCGTAGGTATGGTTGTACACCACATCCATCACGACACGGAAGCCTTTTTCGTGTATGGCTTGAACCATCTCCCGAAATTCGACGATGCGCGCAGAGCCTTCAGGATTCACTGCGTAGCTCCCTTCTGGAACCGTATAATGGTAAGGGTCGTAACCCCAATTGTAGGGATCGTGTTGACGAATTTTTTCAATAATGGTTTGTGCATTCGCGGATAACGGGTCGAGCCGCTGAAGCATCTCTTCGAGGCTGGTTTGATAGCTTGCAGTTTCGGTACATAGCCCCATTTGCGGTACAATTTCACAGGCTTTGACTAGCGTGTCCGACAGGAAAATGACTTGTGATGGATCTTCATTTACCGTACCAATATCAAACGTAGGTAATAAATGAATTACATTTAAACCCGACTCACGGAGTAATTTGAGGTGTTTGGCGCCAAAGGAGTTAGTGTCTAAAAATGCTTTGTATTTTCCCCGATGCTTTTCATTAGATAATGCCCGCTCCGCGGCACTAAAATCACGAACATGTGTTTCATAAATGATTTGAGCTTCTGGATGAGAAAGTACGGGTGATTGATGTGAAAACCAATTTTCTGGTGCGGTTTCTGGCGAATTCAAGTCTACAACTTGAGAGTATTCGCTATTTGTTGACAAGCTCAACGAATATGGATCTGTCACATCGATACGCTCGATGGCTTGCGTTTGATAGTGATACTGCTGAATCTGATAACGATAATAATCGCCTAATTTGACTTGTTCGGTGGTCGTTGACCACGCTCCCGTTTGACTATCTTCTTGCAATGCCAACTGTTTGAGCAAACGTTTGTCTTGGCTATAAACATTTACCCACACTTGTTTTGCGGTAGGTGCCCATAGCCGGAAGGTTATCGCTGAATGCGCTGAGGATGTTGGTTTGGCGACAAACGCGCCATAGCGTAACTCATCAGCATCTTGATTTTTCTGGGTGTATAAGGCATCGAGCACGCCGTAATGTTGGACATAGGCCATGTGTTCTCGTTGACCTTGAGCATTTTCAGTCACCACCGCAAGCTGAGTTTTTAATAGGCTTTTAACTGCGTGCTGTGGTAATGAAATGGAATATGCATGAAAGTCAGAAAGATGTGGGTATTTTTTCGCTATATCGCTCGGAATCGAAGTGGGTTTTAACACCGTTCCTTGGCCCTGTTTATCTTCATCAAGCTGTGCGTTAGTGGAACTAACCAACCAAGCTTTTTCCGCCTTGGAATGTAATAGGATAAGGTCGGGTTTAAGCCAATGCGCGGAAAAGTCGCTACTGTTAACACTCGGAAATGACAACGTCGACAACTGATTTAAAGACAACGCTGTATCTGTATTTGAATTGACATTAGTTGCCGACTGGCACGATAACAATAGTGACACGGGTAATGCTAACAACGAAAGTCGCGTTAATTTATACATCAATTTTCACCTTTATTAGACGATTAGCGAGATCAGCTTGCCACTTAACAGGAACGGATAATTGCTTAGATTCTTCATCATAAGTAAATGAAATTGGTTGGTTATTTAGCGTTACCACACTGGGTTTATTCGAGATTTGATGTACAACCCATGTGATGCTGCGTTGCTTAGGCTCAGAAACATAGCCTCCGCTAATACTGTTAACCGTTAACATCAGTTCGTTTGGTGTAGTTTTCGCACTCAACTTAAATAAACGGTATTGATTGTGTACCAAGGCTTTAGCATCTTTACCGTCATCCTCGTACCATTGCCCTTCTGCTGATTCAACGCTTTTGTGATGGTAGTAGTGCAACTCCACTTGCGCGCCATCATAAGCTTCCGTGTTATTAATCGGCTGAATCATAGGCACAAAACTGCCCGCTTTCACCCACACGGGTAAGGTTTGAATGTTTATGGGTATGGTTACGTATTTGCCCCCACGGAAAAGTTGCTCCTGCCAAAAATCAAACCAAATGCCCTCCGGCAAAAAGGTGGTTTGCGTTTGTTGGTGAGCGGCGATGACAGGTTCAATCCAAAATGCATCCCCCCAGAAATACCCCGTGCGATAGTCTATTGCTTGTGCCAGTTTTTGCGCACTGCTTTCT
The DNA here is from genome assembly GCF_026788005.1 of Alteromonas sp. a30. Classification (GTDB taxonomy): domain Bacteria; phylum Pseudomonadota; class Gammaproteobacteria; order Enterobacterales; family Alteromonadaceae; genus Paraneptunicella. The sequence goes on along the minus strand of NZ_JABEPE010000013.1, from coordinate 102,418 downwards.
GACCCGTGATGACTTGAGTTGCTTGAGTATGCTTCGTCGAAGAACAACGGGCGCATCATAGGCATGCCAGATACGCTGTTTTCGTAGGCGAGCGTGTAATTATAAGGCAGCATTCGATAGCGCAATTTCATGTAATCACGCACAATATTTTTGGTGTGCTCATCATGAAAAATTGGCTCTGGGGCAACACTCTCAAAGCCATGAACACGATAGACTGGCTGAAATACGCCATATTGCAGCCAACGGATATAAAGCTCGGCATCGAACACTTCATGAGTGGCAAAGCCACCTAAATCAGAATGGGTATAACCCAATCCCAAGATGCCCATCTGTAGCGATAACTCGACTTGTGCACCGAGTCCCCCCCAAGAGCGGGAAACATCGCCCGTCCATGGCATCATGCCAAAACGTTGTGAGCCCAAAAAGCCTGAGCGCATCAATAAAAATAGGCGTTTATTGGGATACTGTTCTTGGTAATTTTCGTGAATTAAGCTTGCCCATTGATGCCCAAAGGCGTTATGTACGCTGTTAGCGCTGCCAAGGGCATGAATGGTATCGTCGGGGTGCGCTTCTGGCTCGCCTAAATCGCCCCAAACACCAGCAACACCTTGTTCAAATTGTTGCTGATAAAACTGCCAAAACCAATCTCGTCCCTTTTCAGAAAAGACATCAACCAAGCCGCCTCGACCGAAAAACATGTCAATTTCTTTAACTCCGCCTGCGGGATTTTTTGCTAACGCTTCTGCTGCGACTGCATTTTCCCAATTTTTGGAGGTTTGAATAATGTAAGGTTCTGTTACTAATAAGGTTTTTATGCCTTGAGAGGAAAAGTCTTGTAGCATTTTGTCGGGATTAGGAAAGGCTGAGGTATCCCATTGCAGCGAGCCCATATGCCCTTTTACGTCTTTACCAAACCAGAAAAGGTCGAGAATGACGGTATCCAGTGGGAAGTCTTGTTTTTGGTATTCCGTAACCACATTTCTGACTTCTGCTTCGTTATGATAACCAAAGCGGGATGCAAAGCTGCCTAAAGCCCAACGTGGCGGTAAAGGTTGTTTGCCAGTGGCATCGGTAAAGTTGTTGATAAGATCGGAATAATCATCACCAACAGAAAAGAGGTAAGCGTTGCGCCCAGCTACCGCTTCAAACTGCAAAACATCAGAGGTGGAAGCACCAATATCCATGTGCCCTTTGGCCGAGTTATCAAAAGCAATAATGTAACCTTTTGACGACATAATCCCGGATAGCGAATAATACATACCATCGGAATAGTCTGTGTAGGACCAGTGGGTTTTGTTGTTCAAGGGCAGACGCTTTCCTCGACGATCCATCCCCATCACACGTTGGCCTCCACCGAGAATTTTTTCGTTTGCTTGCAAGGCAAAGCGCACGCCGCGTAAGGCATCATGATGGAAAAAGCCGCCGTTATGACGGGAAAGCAGTATTCTCTTTTTATTTGTGTTTGATTGCTTACCCTTTCCCGCCTTATCTTTATTCACGGTTTTGTAGTAAGCCACAGAAAAAGGCGATTTTGTAATTTCAACAATCAGCTCGGCACTTGCAAAAGTCAGTGTATTTGCGCCTTCTGTGAGTGTAAAAGAACGATCTTGTGGTGCCTCGGCTAATGCAAATGAAGGCAAAGACTTCATATCTGCACGCGTATAATTAACTTCGATCGTTGCCGAGTTCACTGGCGCAAACTGAATATTAGCTTCATCAAGTAGGACAGTTAATTGGTTATTTTCCAGTTGATAGCTTTCAAAGGTTTTTGCATGACTTATAGGACAGACAATAATCAATGAGCTCAAAGCATTTACGGTAAAAACCTTGAACCGGTGTGTTATGGAAGAATGGCGAGCAGGTGTTGCTAATCTCAGCTTATTTTTTGTCATTGTTTACTTTGAATTATTAGGTTTGGCACAGTATTGCTGCAAAAATGCATCATGGGTTGGCAATTTTGCTATTGGGTCCAGCTTGACTTTACGTATGCTCGCCAGCATGTCTTTTAAGGCGGCTTCTGAAGGTTGTTCGGCAATGGGATGATAGTCTTTAGGTGTGATTCCCTGTCCCATCATAACTTGTAACCAAGAGGACTCTGAAAATAAGTCGTTTTGATCACGTAACAAAGCCCCGCTTTCTCTGAATAGTTGGATTTTTTGCTGCAACGAGTCTGGAATTTCGAGTTGCTGCATGTCTTTCCAAAACTGGCTATCTTGGCGTTCATTGACATGGTAATGCAGTACTAGAAAATCACGTATTTGTTCAAACTCTAGCTTAGATAACTTGTTGTATTCTTTAATATTGGATTGGTAAATACCATGATGCGGAAATAAATGGATTAAGCGGACAATGGCGGTCTGAATCAAATGAATACTCGTGGACTCTAATGGTTCTAGAAAACCGCTTGCCAGGCCAACCGCAACTACATTTTTATTCCACTGTTTACGTCGTCGTCCCGTTCTAAAATGAATGAGACTTGGATCGCCTGTAGCTTTGCTTTCTAAGTTAGAAAGTAATAAGTCTGCGGCTTCATCATCGGAATAATATCGACTGCAATACACAAGTCCATTGCCATTTCGATGCTGTAACGGAATGCGCCATTGCCAACCGGCTTTATGAGCGATGGATCGGGTATAGGGTAAGGTGTTTTCGAAACGCTCTGAAGGCACTGCTAAGGCTCTGTCACAGGGGAGTAAATGGCTCCAATCATCGTAACCTGTACCTAATGTTTGTTGAGTCAGTAATCCTTTAAAGCCAGAACAATCAATGAAAAGATCACCTGTGATTTCGCGGCCATCTTTGAGCTTTAAGGCGGTAATGAAGCCGCTTGTTTCATCTTGTTTAACCTTATCGATGAGTCCTTCTGTGCGAACAACCCCCATTTTCTCACTGAGTTTTCGTAAGTATTGCCCATATAAAGAAGCATCGAAGTGGTAGGCGTAATCGAGATCGAGTATTGGGTCTTTTGCGTTAATTTTGGCAAATTTACCGGCTTCCGCACATAAGTAATTAAGGTCATACTCCCAAAAGCTGTAAGGCTCTCCCAGCATATTTGCTCGACGCCAAAAGTGATGAAAATGACAAAACGCGAAGCTTTTTCCAGCAGCCCCAAAGGTATGGTAGTAGCTTTCTCCTTGTGTGCGCCAATTCTCGAACTTGATGGCAAGCTTAATGGTGCCTTGTGTTTCTTTTAAGAATTCGGCTTCATTAATGCCTAATACCGCGTTCACATTTTGAATGGGCGGGATAGTGGCTTCCCCTACTCCGACTGTGCCAATTTGTTCAGATTCAACCAGCTCAATATCGATAACGGGACCAATGACTTTTTTCAATAATGCAGCAGACATCCAGCCTGCCGTACCACCACCTACAATGACGACTTTTTTGACTTGGTTCATCACTTTTAAATACCTACAAAAAAACCCCAAGGACTTTGAATCACGTTCAAAAGTTTTCGGGGTTTTACTTTTTAATAAAGACTTGTGACAAGCTGCTAGCATAACAGCCTGCCACGGAGAATTTACTCGAACTTAGTAGAAAGAATAATTAAAGCCTAGCAAGAAGTTTCTACCGAAACGCTGGAACTTGGTGATTTGTCTGTCATCACCACTACCGTTGTTTTGGATAGTATCTTCATCTGTTAAGTTTTGAGCCTGAAGTGTTACACGTAAGCCGTGTAACCATTCGATGTTTGACTCGCTGAAGTCATAACCAACTTGGGCATCCCAAATTTCACTACCTTGGTCTGTTGCATCAACTAAAGCCAAACTTACGCCACGTTCTTCTGTTAAGAAATCGTCACGTTTTGTACCCGATACACGGAACTCAAAACCTTGGTTTTCATAGTAGAAAGTCAAGCTGTAAAGTTCTTCTGATAAGCCCGGTATACGACCTGTTTCTAAGCCGATGTCGGGACGTGCCTCTAGTTCACCATCCATATAGGTTGCGCTGGCGAATAAGCCAAAGCCTTCCAACGACTCATGAACATGATGCAGAGGCAAGTTGGTTTGGAATTCCCAACCACGAACAAAGCCTTCAAAACCATCCAGTACGCTTGTTTGGCTACCAATTAACAATACTGGAGCCTGCCCATCAGAGGTTTGGTGAAGATCAGGACGGTAGAATTCACTAAAGTCTTGTTCGATACTTAGATCGCGGTGCCAGTTTTTCAAGTCTTTATACAAGAAAGCAACTGAGAAATAGGCGTCATCAGCGAAGTAGTTTTCATAAGCGATGTCGAATTGGTTTGCTTCAAGTGGATCCAATTCTGCGTTACCAGAGCTTCCTCCCCAAGGGCTATTCTCGACATCTGATGATAAGATTTGATCATCATTAAAGCTAAATGTGACCTGTGCATTTGGACGTAAATCATCCAAACGAGGACGGCTCATGACTTTAGAAAGCGCGGTTCTAATGTATTGATCTTCAGCAATTTCAAAACTTAAGTTCAAGGTCGGTAATACGTCGGTGTAATCCGCACCACCACTGACAGGTGTTGCTGAAATTGTACCGAATTCGTCGTTACCCGCTAACGTGAAGAAGCCCACTGAACTTTGCTCCACATCAACCACTTGTAGGCCAACATTACCCTTAACGAAGATGCCACCAATTTCAGTATCGATAGTTAACTTCGCAAAGTAAGTGTAAATTTCTTCATCAACAGAATAGGTATCACCCAAGCGATCTGCTTGCACTAATGCAGCATCGGTTTCTGTATAGTAGCCGCTTTCAACTAAGCTTAAGCTGTCATAGGCGATAACACCGTTGATACCGATAAAGCCAAGGTCAACTGTACCTAATGGATTTGGAATGGGAACATCATTCGGATAATCAGGTGCGGTTAAGTATGCGCCGTTATTGATTTTGTATTTGTTTCTATCGGAATAGTTAACGCCAAAATCAATCTTCGAGAAAATCCCCCACTCGACAAAACCATTAACTGATAAACGGAAGCTATCAAGTTCTTCTTCAAATTTAGGTCTGTTAACGAAACCATCCTGTGCATCCGAGCCAATCAGAGGATGACCCCATGCGTTGGTCCCTGCCAAGCGCACTAGATTTGGATCGGTTAAATCGACACTTGGAAGCGTTGGATGCGCGCCATAGAGTGCGCCATTCCCTGTCATAACCCATGAACGAGGGGCTATTGTGTCTGTTGTGCCGAAACGACCTGCGCCTGAGTAACTTTCAATATCGATAATATCTTTTTCAACTTCGCTAGTTGAGAAGTCACCGACGATTGTCCAGTTTTCATTGATTTGATACTCAATATTCAAACCAAAAGCGGTTAAATCAGATTCCTGCTTACGCGCATCATTGCGTACCACTGAAGGGAAGCCTGCATGATAACCTGATGTCACTAGGCCATCTTCAACGCCTGTGATTGTATAATCTACGCCACCCCACACTGGGCCGCCTTCTTCTAGACCACGCTTAACATCATTCTCTTCAAAGTCGATGTATAACGCATCAAGTTGGAGTTTTAGGTTGTCTGTGGGAGCATATTCGATAATCGCTGCGTAGGAATCTCGCTCTAGTAAAGCTGAACGCACATAGGAATCATGACCCGCTAGAATTTGTGTGCCTTCTGGGACATCAACACCTTCCGCAGCAAAAGCTGGATCTGCATCGGTATATCCCCAGCCGCGGAATTGCTCTTCTTGACGAGGTGATTCCATAGTGGCAAATGTTAATGCTACGCCTAATTTGTCATCTGCAAACTTCTCTACGTAGTTAAGGGAGAAGCGATGACCATCATCATCAAAATCAGGGTTGAATGCATCTTCTTGGTTCTTTTCGTACGTTCCATTGAAGGTTAACGTTGAATCTGCATTTAATGGAGAAACGGTTCTTAAATCAACCGTACCACCCAAGCCTTGTGTTAATAATCCGGCTTCTGGTGTTTTATAAACGACAATACTGGAAACGATTTCTGTAGGATAAAGGTCAAATTCAACACCACGGTTGTCCCCCATCCCCAAAAGTTCACGACCATTAAAAGATGTACCGATGTAGTTTTCGTTAAAACCACGAACGGATAAACCACTAACTCGACCGTTACGACGCTCACCTGCCAAGCCGGGCAATCTTGCTAACGACTCTGCAACACTTGTATCTGGAAGTTTACCAATATCTTCTGCAGACAGAGCTTCAACAATAGAAGTTTCGTCCATTTTTATTGCTTGCGCACGCTGTAGCGCGCCGCGGATCCCTGTCACCTGAATCACTTCAGTGTTTTCAGAACTTGTGTCTTGAGCCAGTGCGGGCAGACCTGCTACAGCAGTCGCGACCGACAAAGCTAGTATGTTCTTATTAAATTTTAACATCGTGTTTTCCCGTGTATTGTTTCCAAAACAAAAACTGCATGGATTGTTTTGTTTTTATATTGCTTTTGAAGGCGAATTGAATTTTTTGGCCTATTTTACGCAATGGACTGATATTAACGTTTGGCTTTCTAGCCTGACAACTGATTGCATACGTATTCATTACCTACAATGAACATTCAGTTAACACAAATGCAACAATCCAAAGAGTGAATATATTTCACCCTAAAAAATCGTAACATACTGTTTTATAGATATTTACAATCCTAGAAACTGATTTATGCATCAAACATAAATCCGTGCATATTATGCAAAGCAAAACTGACATTTTGTATATTTCGGAGGTATTAAAATTTTCGGCTTTAATTACCTAACACTATGAAAAGTCGACGAATACTGCGTTCTTTGCGGGTAGTATTATAGTCTATATATGGGAAAATGCTTACTTTGACCGAGGGTATTTTAAGTTTTTGAGCTTAGTTTTGGTTAGAAAGGGAGCTAGGATTACCGTTGTAAATAATATGTTAATACCAGCCTTAAATTTGAATAGTAATTTGAGCATGATTTAGGCACAAAAAAGCCAGTCATTTGACTGGCTTTTCCATGAAAACAACGGTTAGCTTACCAACCTGTTGCTTCTCTTAATGCTTTGCCGATGTCAGCCAAAGAGCGAACAGTCTTAACGCCTGCTGCTTCAAGTGCTGCAAATTTCTCATCAGCTGTACCCTTACCGCCTGCGATAATTGCACCAGCATGGCCCATGCGTTTACCCGGAGGAGCCGTTACACCTGCAATGTAAGAAACAACAGGCTTAGTTACATTTTCTTTAATGAACGCTGCTGCTTCTTCTTCCGCTGTACCACCAATTTCACCAATCATTACGATGGCTTCTGTTTGTGGATCTTCTTGGAACATTGTCAAAATGTCGATGAAGTTAGAGCCCGGAATTGGGTCGCCACCGATACCAACACATGTTGACTGACCAAAGCCTTCATCCGTAGTTTGCTTAACGGCTTCATAAGTTAACGTACCAGAACGAGATACGATACCAACTTTACCCGGTAAGTGGATGTGACCCGGCATGATACCAATCTTACACTCGCCCGGAGTGATAACGCCCGGACAGTTTGGACCAATCATGCGAACGCCTTTAGCTTCTACGTATTCTTTAACGTAAAGCATGTCTAGCGTTGGGATACCTTCAGTTATGCAAACGATCAACTCGATACCGGCATCAGCCGCTTCTACAATTGAGTCTTTACAGAAAGGCGCTGGCACATAGATAACAGACGCTGTTGCACCTGTTGCTTCTACTGCGTCGCGAACGGTGTTGAATACAGGCAAACCTAAGTGCTCAGTACCACCTTTACCCGGTGTTACACCACCGACCATTTGTGTGCCGTATGCAATAGCTTGCTCAGAGTGGAACGTACCTTGACCACCAGTGAAGCCTTGGCAGATAACTTTTGTGTCTTTATTAATTAAAACTGACATTATTTGCCCTCCGCAGCTGCAACAACTTTCTGAGCTGCATCTGTTAAGGATTCAGCAGCGATGATATCAAGACCCGAGTTGGCTAAAACATCGCGACCTAAATCAGCGTTTGTACCTTCCAAACGAACAACAACGGGTACTTTAACACCAACTTCTTTAACCGCACCGATAATACCTTCAGCGATCATGTCACAACGTACGATACCACCGAAAATGTTAACTAAAACGGCTTTAACATTGTCATCGGATAAGATAATTTTAAATGCTTCAGCAACGCGCTCTTTAGTTGCACCACCACCAACATCAAGGAAGTTAGCAGGGCTTCCGCCATGTAGGTTTACGATGTCCATCGTACCCATTGCTAGGCCTGCACCGTTAACCATGCAACCTACGTTTCCGTCTAACGCAACGTAGTTTAATTCCCATTGAGCTGCATGAGCTTCACGCGCGTCTTCTTGCGAAGGATCGTGCATGTCTTGCAACTTAGGTTGACGATACATTGCATTGCTATCAATCGCGACTTTCGCGTCTAAGCAGTGCAAGTCACCGTCTGTTTTAATAACAAGCGGGTTAATTTCGATAAGTGCAACGTCTAAGTCTTCGAACATCTTCGCAAGACCTAGGAAAATCTTTGTGAATTGCTTAACTTGAACGCCTTCAAGGCCAAGTTTGAACGCCATTTCACGTGCTTGGTAAGGTTGAGGTCCAACAATTGGATCGATCTCAGCCTTCAAAATTTTCTCTGGTGTCTCTTCAGCAACTGTTTCAATTTCCACACCACCTTCAGTAGACGCCATGAAAACAACGCGTCTTGAAGTACGGTCAACAACAGCACCTAAATACAACTCATTAGCAATATCAGTGCATGACTCAACTAAAATTTTGCTAACTGGCTGTCCATTCTCATCAGTCTGGAAAGTAACCAAGTTCTTACCTAACCAGTTATGAGCAAAGTCTTTAATGTCTTCTTTGTTCTTAACCAGTTTTACACCGCCGGCTTTACCACGGCCACCTGCGTGGACCTGACACTTAACAACCCACTCATTACCACCGACGCGGTCAGCCGCTTCAACAGCACCTTGAGGAGTATCTGCTGCGTATCCTTCAGAAACAGGTAAGCCGTATTCTTTGAATAACTGCTTACCCTGATATTCATGCAAATTCATGGTGTTTTTTCCGTTATTAGATGAAAAACCTGCCGCTTTTTACGGCTTTCTCTGCTAGCACAGTGATTCACTGTATTTCTGTTCTTCCCTTGAACAAACCCGCTAAACTGCCTTAGCGGGCTTCCACACTAAACGTGTTAATTGCAACCTATATTGCGCTTACACATCAAGTAAAAGACGAGTTGGATCTTCCAACATCTCTTTAATTGTTACTAAGAATCCAACCGATTCTTTACCATCAATGATTCGATGATCATAAGATAAGGCTAGGTACATCATCGGTAAGATTTCTACTTTACCATCTACCGCCATAGGGCGATCTTGGATTTTATGCATTCCCAAGATGGCACTTTGCGGTGGATTGATAATTGGCGTCGACATTAACGAACCGAATACACCACCATTTGTGATAGTGAAGTTACCACCTTGCAAATCAGCCATCGATAACTTGCCGTCACGACCTTTAATTGCAAGGCTCTTAATGCCCTTTTCGATTTCAGCTAAGCCAAGTTGATCACAGTCTTTCAATACTGGTGTAACCAAACCACGAGGAGTTGAAACCGCCATCGAAATATCGAAATAGTTGTGATAAACAATGTCATCACCGTCAATTGATGCATTCACTTCAGGATAACGTTTCAGTGCTTCAACTACGGCTTTAACGTAGAAAGACATGAAACCAAGACGCACACCGTGTCTCTTTTCAAAAGACTCTTGATACTGTTTGCGAATATCCATGATTGGCTTCATGTTAACTTCGTTGAACGTGGTTAACATTGCCGTTGAGTTTTTCGCTTCTAACAAACGAGTCGCAATCGTTTTACGAAGACGCGTCATAGGTACGCGTTTTTCACTACGCTCTGCAACTGAGTCTGTAATTTGAGAATTAACTGTAGTTGCATTGGCATTTGCCGAAGCCGCTGGCTTGTCACCACCTTTAAGATGTGCTTCTACATCTTCTTTGGTTATACGACCGTTTTTACCTGTGCCTCGAATTTTAGAAGGATCGATATCTTTCTCAGCAAGTAAGCGACGAACCGAAGGTGATAATACTTCATCAGAGTCGCTATCGTCAGAAGCTGACGCAGCGGCAGGAGCGGCAACGGCTTCACCCGCTACAAATTTGGCAATCACTTGCTCAGCTGTAACGGTTTCGCCTTCTTGGGCCAAAATTTCACTTAATGAACCATCAGCAGGCGCTACGACTTCTAGCACGACTTTGTCAGTTTCGATGTCTACTAAATTTTGGTCGCGAGTAACAGCTTCGCCAGGTTGAGCATGCCATGTTGCAACGGTTGCATCCGCTACAGACTCAGGCAAGACTGGTACTTTAATGTCCACGGATTCACCTTTTGTGCTCGGTTTAGATTGAGTTTCTTCGGCTGCTGGTGTTTCTGTTGCCGCACCCTCACCCTCTTCTAATAGGGCAATAACTTGTTCAGCTAATACTGTGTCGCCTTCTGCACCAGTAATGCTAGCAATCACGCCATCGCCAGGTGCTACGACTTCTAGCACGACTTTATCAGTTTCGATGTCTACCAAGTTTTGGTCGCGAGATACTTTATCACCAACCTTGACGTGCCAAGTTGCTACAGTGGCGTCGGCTACTGACTCCGGCAACACCGGTACTTTAATTTCAATTGTCATGGTCTTCCTTTATTTTAACTCTAGTGCTTCGGCAACAACCGCTTTTTGTTGTTGGTTGTGAACTGCCAGATAACCTACCGCTGGCGAAGATGATGCAAGACGACCTGCATATTTCACTTTCGCCCCTTCTGGAATGGCCTCAACAAAGTGATGCTGACTGCAATACCAAGCTCCTTGGTTTTGAGGTTCTTCCTGACACCAAACCCAATCTGTTACATGTTGATACTTATCAACAATTTTCTTCATTTCCTCATGAGGGAAAGGGTAAAGCTGTTCGATGCGCACAATAGCGACATCAGTTTGTTCATTCTTACGACGTTGCTCAAGCAAATCGTAATATACTTTTCCAGAACACATCACAACGCGTTTCACGTTTGCTGGATTTATATCATCAACCTCATCAATCACTTCGTTGAAACGCCCTTCTGCTAATTCTTCCAAAGAAGAAACCGCAAGAGGATGACGCAGTAATGACTTGGGAGACATAACAATTAACGGACGGCGCACTGGACGCACAATCTGACGTCTAAGCATGTTATATACTTGTGCTGGCGTTGACGGTACGCAAACTTGCCAGTTTTGATCGGCAGACAACTGCAAGAAACGCTCTAGACGCGCGGAACTATGCTCTGGGCCTTGTCCTTCATAACCATGTGGCAACAATAATGTAAGGCCACATAATCTACCCCACTTGTGTTCACCCGATGATAAAAATTGGTCGATGACGACTTGTGCACCATTTGCAAAATCACCAAACTGCGCTTCCCACAATACTAAAGTACGTGGTTCAGCAGTGGCATAGCCAAATTCAAACGCCATCGCAGCGGCTTCTGAAAGAACGGAATCGTATATTTCGATACCGCCTTGGTTGTCGCTAATATGCTTAAGAGGCATATATTCTGCGGCATCATCTTGATTATGCAATACAGCATGTCGGTGGAAGAAGGTACCACGTCCGCTGTCTTGTCCTGTTAAACGAACATCATGACCGTTTTCAAGAATGGTTCCGTAAGCAAGTGTCTCTGCTGCGCCCCAATCTAACGGCTTTTCGCCTTTCATCATAAGTTCGCGATCGTGATACAATTTACGGACCCGAGATTGCAACTTAAAATTTTCGGGATAAGAGCAGATTGCTTGACCGATACGTTTTAATTCGGCCACCGACACTGCACCTTTATAAGGTACACTCCAGTTATGGCCCAAATAAGGTGTCCAATCCACAGAATTTTCAGTCATCGGACGCCATTCAGGAACAACACACGCGCCATGATCTAACGCAGAACGATATTCACTAATTAGTTTTTCAACTTCATGTTGTTGAATTGTGCCTTCCGCGATTAACTGATCGGCATAAACTTGACGTGGAACAGGGTGCTTTTTGACTTTTTGATACATCAACGGCTGTGTTGCATTAGGCTCATCAGCTTCGTTGTGACCGTGTCGACGATAACAAACTAAGTCAATAACGACATCGCGTTTAAACGTGTTGCGATAATCTAAAGCCATCTGGGAAACAAATAACACTGCTTCAGGATCATCTGAATTAACGTGGAAAATTGGCGCCTGAACCATCTTAGCAATATCGGTACAGTATTGCGTAGAGCGAGTATCAACTGTTTTTGAAGTAGTGAAACCGACTTGGTTATTGACAACGATACGAACTGTACCGCCCACTTTGAAACCACGAGTCTGCGACATGTTGAACGTTTCTTGAACAACACCCTGACCAGCAATTGCAGAGTCGCCGTGGATTGTAATAGGAAGAACTAACGAACCATCTTCACATTGACGTCTGTCTAAGCGTGCTCTAACCGATCCCATAACAACCGGATTGACGATCTCTAGGTGAGATGGATTAAAGGCAAGCGCTAAGTGAACGTTTCCACCATCGGTTGCGTAATCTGATGAAAAGCCTGAGTGATACTTCACATCACCCATACCAAGTGATTCATCATGTTTGCCAGAGAACTCATCAAATAGCACTGATGGGTTTTTGCCCATAACATTGACGAGGACATTCAAACGACCACGGTGAGCCATACCGACAACAACTTCTTTGGTGCCATAGTTTCCAGCATGATCCACTAAGCCTTTAAGCATCGGAATCAAGGCGTCTCCCCCTTCTAGAGAGAAGCGCTTCGCGCCTGGGAATTTTGCTCCCAGATACTTTTCCATGCCGTCTGCTGCAATCAATCCTTTTAATATTTTTACTTTTGTTTCGCGGTCAAAATTTGGTGTTGCCTGAGCCCCTTCCAAGTATTTTTGAATCCAGCGCTTTTCTTCGGTATTCGTGATATGCATGTACTCTGCGCCAACAGAGTTACAATAGGTACGGTTTAGCGACTTGTATAATTCACCCAAGCTCATTTGGCTTTGGCCAACCGCATAAGACCCTACGTTATATACACTATGGAAATCTTGTTCTGATAAATTATGGAAAGACAGTTCTAAATCTCTAACACGCTCTTGCTTCCATAATCCAAGTGGATCTAGATTGGCATGTTGGTGCCCACGGAATCGGAAGGCATTAATCAACTGTAAGACTTTAACTTGTTTTTGATCGGATTCGGTAGATTGCTGACTACTTGTACCTGAAGAGGCTACGCGGGCTCTAATTCCTTTCTCAGCCAGCGCTTTGAAGTGAGCGCGAATGTCGCTGTGGTTGGCTTCAATATCCACACCATCGACCTTCGGCAATTTATCAAAGACACTTCTCCACTGTTCGCTAACGCTTTGTGGATCTTCAAGATAAGCTTCGTATAACTCTTCTACGTAAGCAGCGTTACCACCGGCCATGTGGGAAGATTCCCACCACGCTCTCATCACGCTTTCGTGCATCGTTTGCCCTTTTGAAACAAATAGATTTTAAATGGTTGCAGTAGTATAAAGCTCTTTAATTAACAATCATTTATGAATGAACTGCATCCTTTGGGTTAATTAAAGCACTACACTCTACTCTCCGTCATACAAGTAAGCAAAGACTAAATGCCTTTGCTTACTCTGCATTTTTACATTGCTCGCTGAAGCAACATCGATTTGATATGACCGATTGCTTTAGTCGGATTCAAACCTTTTGGACACACATTGACGCAATTCATGATGCCATGACATCTGAACACGCTAAATGCATCATCTAATTCACTTAATCGTTGATCAGTTGCCGTATCACGACTGTCCGCTAAGAAACGGTAGGCGTGTAACAATCCAGCAGGACCAATAAATTTATCAGGATTCCACCAGAAAGACGGGCATGAAGTTGAGCAACATGCACATAAGATACACTCATACAGGCCATCTAACTTTTCGCGCTCTTCAGGCGATTGAAGATTTTCACGCGAAGGCGGCTGCTTGCTATCGTTAATTAAGTAAGGCTTAACTTTTTCGTACTGAGTGAAGAATTGTGTCATATCTACCACTAAGTCACGAACAACGGGTAAGCCCGGTAAAGGACGAATCACAATGGTGCCTTTACCTAGGTCTGACAATGACGTAATACATGCCAAACCATTCTTACCATTCATATTAATACCATCTGAGCCACATACACCTTCACGGCATGAGCGACGAAACGATAATGTTGGATCTTGTTCTTTCAACAATAATAGTGCGTCAAGCACCATCATATCCCCTTCCACCTCAAGCTTGTATGTTTGCATACGAGGCGCACCGTCAACATCAGGGTTGTAACGATAAATCGAAAATTCACGCATCATGAATCAATACCTCTTAATATGTACGTACTTTAGGTGGGAACGCTTCACGAGTCTTAGGCTGCATATTGACATCACGCTTGATCATGCTTTCATCTTGCGGTCTGTAAATAGAGTGACACAACCAGTTTGCATCATCACGATCTGGATAATCGAAACGACTGTGTGCGCCACGACTCTCTGTTCTAAAGTTCGCCGCGACTGCTGTTGCATAAGCGGTTTCCATTAGATTGTCTAACTCTAAGCACTCGATTCGTTGTGTATTGAAGTCCGAACTCTTGTCATTCAAGTGAGCGTTCTGCAATCTTTCACGAATCTCTTTAAGCTCTTTCAAGCCTTGAGCCATTGCCTCACCTTCACGGAATACAGAGAAGTTCAACTGCATACATTGCTGCATATCTTTCTTGATTTGCACTGGGTCTTCACCCTTGCCTGCTTCAGAACTCTCCCAACGATTAAAACGAGACAATGCTGCTTCAAGATCAGATTCGGATGCATCACGTGCTTCATCAGGAGCACTTAATGCTTCACCAAGATGTAAACCAGTTGCACGACCAAATACAACAAGGTCAAGCAAGGAGTTGCCACCTAAACGGTTTGCACCATGTACAGATACACATGCAATCTCGCCACAAGCAAATAGGCCTTTAACAACCTTATCGTTACCATTTTCGTCAACGGTTAAGGCTTGGCCATCTACGTTTGTTGGAATTCCACCCATCATATAGTGGCAAGTTGGGATAACAGGAATTGGCTCTTTCACCGGATCTACGTGCGCAAATGTACGTGATAACTCAAGAATACCCGGTAGACGAGATTCAAGAACCTCTTTTCCTAAGTGATCAAGCTTCAATTTAATATGTGGACCCCAAGGACCCTCACAAGCTCGGCCTTCACGAATTTCCGTCATCATTGAACGAGCGACAACGTCTCGGCCAGCTAAGTCTTTGGCATTAGGTGCGTAACGTTCCATGAAACGTTCGCCATCTTTATTAAGCAGGTATCCACCTTCACCACGGCAACCTTCTGTTACCAGTACACCTGCACCAGCGATACCCGTCGGGTGGAACTGCCACATTTCCATGTCTTGAACACTGACGCCTGCGCGTAGTGCCATACCAACACCATCACCTGTGTTAATGTGAGCATTGGTTGTGGAGGAGTAAATTCTGCCTGCCCCACCCGTTGCTAAAACAACGGCGCGAGATTTGAAGTAAACCACTTCACCGGTTTCGATGTCGATTGCAGTACAACCCACAACATCACCGTCTTGGTTTTTAACCAAATCTAACGCATACCATTCACTGAATACTTTTGTTTTATTTTTTACATTTTGCTGATAAAGCAAGTGTAACAATGCGTGGCCCGTGCGGTCAGCAGCAGCGGCTGTACGGGCACCCTGCTCACCACCGAAATTCTGTGACTGACCACCGAAAGGTCTTTGATAAATTTTGCCGTTTTCAAAACGAGAGAATGGTAAGCCCATGTTCTCCATTTCGATAATAGCTTCTGGGCCGGTTTTACACATATATTCGATAGCGTCTTGGTCTCCAATATAATCGGAACCTTTTACGGTATCGTACATGTGCCATTCCCAATTATCTTCGTGAGCGTTACCAAGGGCGACGGTAATACCACCTTGCGCTGACACTGTATGAGAACGGGTTGGAAAAACTTTAGACAAAAGTGCACAAGATTTGCCTGACTGAGAGATTTGCAAGGCTGCACGCATACCCGCGCCACCTGCGCCGATTACAACGGCATCAAATTCATGAACTGGAACTTTCACTTATAGACTCCACAAAACAAACAGACCAACGGCTACATATACGAACGCAATAATATTTAGGATGTACTGCAATCCAGCACGTAAAGCAGGTGCTTTAACGTAGTCTGTTAAAACCTGCCATAGACCGATGCGAACGTGGATCATAATTGCCACTAACGTAGCTAGCGTGAAAACTTTCATGCCAAGATGGGAAAATAAACCAGACCAATTTTCATAGGTCAGTTCAGGAGTAGAGATGAAAAACCATGACATAAACACGGTAAACGCAAAAATAATTGCTGCAGTTGCCCTTAAAGAAACAAAGTCCTGCACTCCGTTACGTTTAAGAGACGCTTGATTTATTACCATAACGCAACTCCAACTACGATAGTTAAGATAATCCAAAGTACAATTGCTACCTTGGCGCTAGTATTACCAGACTCAATTTCTTCCCAGTGACCAAAATCCATCACAATGTGACGAATACCAGCCAAAACATGGTAGGTAAGCGCAGAGACAGTGCCTATTGCGATTATCTTACCAATGATGCCAGACATCACTTCTTTCACCATCGCGAAACCTTCTGGTGAGGCAACTGACTCTGCCCATGCCCAAATTACGAACAATAAAGCAAAGAACATAGCCACGCCTGTCACGCGGTGAAGAATTGAAGAAATAGCAGAAGGAGGAAAACTAATCGTATTGAGTTGTAAATTAACCGGTCTTTGTTTTTTCACCATTTTCGCCTGTTTACCCCTACGGGCTATCAAATTTCACATCTCACAAGAGACTAAACCGTTCTGTAAACAGTTTCAGACAGCCTCTAACCACCTGCAATTTGTTGCAATAATAATGAAGTTATTAAAGATGATTCTAAATCATTAACAAAAGCTATTAAGCTGCAACGACGCAAAAGTATATAAGTGACAAACCACAAAAACAATTTCTGTGACACCTTTCTTACTAGATTTTTTACGAAAAGAGTTAGAGAAAAGGTCAAATGGGGACTAAATTTACATGCATTTAACTTTTGATTTACATATTTGTTAATTCTTAGTTAATAGCTAACATTTTTTTTATTGGAAGTCTCATTTTCAATATGTATATAGATCATTAAGTAAATCAACTTTGTTCAGATATTGATCCAAGTCTACGATTGGTACGTTCAGATTGTGCAATTATATGCAATAAAATTGACTTATGCTGGCAATCACAGTACAAATAGCGGCGCTATAATTCGCAGGGTAACATACTGCCCCATACACCTGAAAACTTCTTAAGGAGAGTTTTATATGGCAGACAACAAAGCCATTCTTAAAGTAGGTGATAACGAAGTAGAACTTCCCATTTTAAGCGGCACGGCCGGACATGATGTCATTGACGTTAGAGCTCTGGGTAAATTTGGAAAATTCACTTTTGACCCAGGCTTCATGGCTACAGGCTCTTGTGAGTCAGAAATTACCTTTATTGACGGCGAAAAAGGGGTATTGTTACATAGAGGTTATTCCATCGAAGATTTGGCACGTAATGCAGACTACCTAGAGGTTGTCTACATGTTGCTTCACGGAGAAGCGCCAAATAAAGAGGAATATGAAGAATTTAGATCTCTTATTACCCGCCACACGATGGTACACGACAGTGTAAATGACTTCTTCAGAGGATTCCGTAGAGACGCACACCCGATGGCCATGCTTTGTGGCACGGTAGGCGCAATGTCCTCTTTTTATCATGATGATTTAAACATCAATGATGCTGACCAACGTTTACGCAGCGCAGTTCGCCTAGTAGCAAAAATGCCTACATTAGTAGCTATGTGCTACAAATTTAATGTTGGTCAACCCTTCGTTCATCCTCGTAATGATTTAACCTACGCAGAAAACTTCTTAAACATGATGTTTTCTGTTCCTGCCGAAGATTACAAAATCACTCCAGCCGTAGCACGAGCTGTTGATCGAATCTTCACGTTACATGCAGATCACGAACAGAATGCGTCGACTTCAACTGTACGTCTTGCTGGTTCTTCTGGCGCGAACCCTTATGCTTGTATTGCAGCGGGCGTCGCATCGTTATGGGGACCCGCGCATGGTGGTGCAAACGAAGCTTGTTTAAATATGCTTGAACAAATTGGCTCCGTGGATCGCATTCCTGAGTTTATCGAAAAAGCGAAGGATAAAAATGATCCATTCCGTTTGATGGGCTTCGGACACCGTGTTTATAAGAACTATGATCCGCGTGCGACAGTAATGAGAGAAAGCTGTCACGAAGTGTTGAAAGAATTAAACCTTCAAGACCCACTACTTGATGTGGCAATGGAATTAGAAAGAATCGCATTGGAAGACCCGTACTTCCAAGAGAAGAAACTATTCCCTAATGTCGACTTCTATTCAGGTATCGTACTTAAGGCGATTGGCATTCCAACTAATATGTTTACGTGTATTTTTGCTTTAGCACGTACTGTAGGTTGGGCATCTCACTGGCACGAAATGTTAAGCCAGCCAGGACAAAAGATTGGTCGTCCTCGTCAATTGTATACCGGTAAAACACAGCGTCCATTTACACCGCTGAAAAAATAATTCTCTTATTGGTTTGAAAAAGAGGCTTTATGCCTCTTTTTTGTTTTGTAACTAATATTTTATAAATTAGTTAACAGAATATGTAACGCCAAAACTCCCCTTTTTACTTGATTTTCACATTCTAATTAGTCGGAAATAAAAAGCTAAGTCACAGTAGCTTACCTAATAATTTAACGGTAATATCGTGGGGCTAAATTTTTCGAGGTTGAAAAACAACCACCTACTATTAATGAAATAGAAATAAACGGTAGGCCAGAGAAAATTTACATTTTTAAGCACACTACACGGTATTCAGTATGAAAATGATAAATAAATCCCCAATAGCATTGTGTGTAGCTCTATGCTGCAATATGCCTATTGCGTTTGCACAAAGTGCAGACAAGGAAAAGGAAGATTCTCTTGAGCTTGAAACCATTATGGTAACGGCTCAAAAAAGAACCCAGAATGTACAAGAAGTGCCTATTTCTGTAGCGGCTTTGACGGCTAAAGAGCTTGATGTTCTTGGCTCTTCAGGTATGGACATACGTTCGCTTTCTTTCAGAATTCCTAGCTTACTCATCGAGTCATCTTTTGGTCGTTCATTCCCACGTTTTTATATTAGGGGTTTGGGAAATACTGACTTCGATCTTTTAGCATCTCAACCTGTCTCGCTCATTTACGACGACGTTGTACTGGAAAACTCTTTAATTAAAGGTTATCCAATGTTCGACGTTCAACAAACCGAAGTGTTACGCGGCCCACAAGGTACGCTTTTTGGACGCAACACGCCGGCTGGTATCGTTAAAATTGATTCGGTAAAACCTTCTCAAGATTTTGACGCACACCTAAACTTTTCTTACGGTTCATATAATACAACTGATTTTGATGCCGCAATCGGCGGCGGAATCACTGATACGCTTTCTTTCCGTGCCTCGCTTTTGATGCAAGACAGAGATGACTACATCAACAACAAAGCCCCGGGCTTTGAACAAGAAGACGTTCTTGGTGGATTTGATGAAAGATCAGGCCGCTTTCAACTGCTTTGGGAACCGAATGCTGACCTAAATATTCTAGCTAAGTACCACTTCCGAGATGCTGATAGTGATGCTCGTTTGTTCCGCGCAAATATTATTAAACCGGGAACGAATGAATTAGTCGATGATTTTGACTTTAAAACCATCTATCAAGATGCCGCTTCTCGCAACCGTCAAGACGTAGACACTGATGGTTGGTCACTGAAAATCAATTACGATTTAGGTGATTACACCTTCACCTCAATCACGGGCTATGAAAGTGCCAGAATGCTATCTGTTGGTGACATAGATGGCGGTTACGGTGCGTCGTTCTTGCCTGAATCTGGCCCAGGGCTTATTCCCTTTCCGTCAGAAACTGGTTCTGCAATGCCTGACCATGAGCAATATACCCAAGAAGTGCGTTTAGCAACTAATGAATTGGGCGAATGGGATTATCAAGTTGGCTTCTTTATTTTCGAAGAAGAAGTAGAGATTGAAAATTTAAGTTTCGATACGTTAGCCGACGGTGTATTGAATGGTCTGTCACGTCAATTTATGGACACGAGCGCATGGGCAGTCTTCGGCTCTGTTGACTGGGAATACAGCGATCGTTTAACCATTACCGCAGGTTTACGCTACTCAGATGACGAAAGAGAATGGGATGGCGAGCTTATTACCTCTCCTATCGGTTTGCCAAGCTTCTCAGCGGAAGCCGATGTTGATGACTCTCAGGTAAGTTGGGACTTAAGCGCTTCCTATAAATACAGCGATGAAACCAATATTTATGGTCGAATTGCACGAGGCTATCGAGCCCCGAGTATTCAAGGCCGAGACTTATTGTTTAGTGGCCCGCCATCTACTGCCGATTCAGAAACAATGGTGTCAATAGAAACCGGTTTCAAAACGCGTACTTGGGGTAATCGAGCGCGTATTAATGGTTCGGTTTATTATTACGAAGTAAGTGATCAACAATTAACAGCCGTTGGCGGTTCTGGAAACTTAACCAGCTTGTTAAACGCTGATGAATCAGTGGGCTATGGTTTTGAGCTTGATGGCGAGGCCGCGTTAAGTGAAAGTTGGTTCGCGACGGCAGGTTTGAGTTATAACCACACTGAAATTAAGCAAGATGGTTTAGCGGTTGATATTTGTGGCGCGCCTTGTACGATAAAAGATCCCATTAGTTCAGATGGTAGAGCTTTAATTGATGGTAATCCGTTACCGCAAGCGCCAGAGTGGATTGCCAATGTGTCACTTCGTTATACCAAAGAAGTCGGCGAAGGTAACTTCTTTGTCTACACCGACTGGGCATATCGAAGTGAAGTTAACTTCTTCCTATATGAATCAGTCGAATTCAGAGGTAAAGGCTTAACGGAAGGTGGGCTTCGGGTAGGTTATGAATGGTTTACCGAAAATGCTGAATATGAAGTTGCCCTGTTTGGCCGTAACATCACTAACCAGCAGAAGCTAACCGGTGCGATTGACTTTAACAACCTAACGGGCTTTGTTAATGAACGTCAATTCTGGGGCGTCGAGTTTATCTCTAACTTCTTCTAAAAATCATTATTATAATGAGAAATAAACAAAAACCGTGTGGTTTCCCTACACGGTTTTTTTATAGTGAATATTGACTGAAAACTTATTTTTTACTGTCCCATAACTCCTGCCGCTCACTATCAGACAAAAATGCAGATTTGATCCCATTTTCTTGAATTTGGCTTAGTTGGGCTTCCGTTAAACCTATTGTTTTATGTGCAACGTTATATTCATGTGGCAAGTCAATATTCGACACAGCCGGATCATCGGTACTAATTGACACTAAAATATCATTATCGAGAAAAACCGGTAGAGGATGCTTGGTAAGGTCTTGAATGGTATTGGTATGAAAATTCGATGTTGGACACGACTCAATGGCAATTTCATTTTTGGCCATGTATTCCATTAGTCGAGGGTCATCAATAGTGGCAAAACTATGCCCTATTCGCTTTGCCCCTAAAAGCTTAATTGCATTCCACACACTTTCAGGACCATCGGCTTCTCCTGCATGAACAGTGATGTGCCAACCAGCTTCTCGTCCTTTCTTAAAGTGCTCCTCAAATAACGGCGCAGGAAAGTTTAATTCGTCCCCGGCTAAATCTAGGGCAGTAATCGAATCTTTGTGTACCAATAAAGCTTCTAGCTCTTTCATGCAAGTTTCTGCACCAAAAGTACGGCTTAAAATACCAATTAGTTTAGCTTTAACACCATATTGTTGTGCGCCAGCTACCACACCGTCGATAACAGCATCAACGACACCTGCCATGTCTAAGTTGTGGTTCATTGCCATGTAATAAGGAGAAAAACGTAGCTCAACATAATCTAATTTAGAGGCTTTCGCATCGCGCATATTTTCAAATGCAATACGTCGACAAGCGTCTAGTGATGCTAAAACTGACACGCCATAATCAAGCTTTTGTAAAAAGGCGAGGAGATCGCTCGTCTGATCCTGAACTTGTGTTAGTGGAGCTAATTCAGCGGCACTATTTGCGGGTAGCTCAATACCATATTGCTGAGCTAGATCCCAAATAGTCGCCGGGTGGATATTGCCATCCAAGTGGCGGTGTAATTCAACTAATGGAATGTTGGGGTTGATCATTTTTCGCTCCTTATATGCAAAAAGACTCCAAAAAACCTACGTTAATTGGAGTCTTACACCTAATAAAAATTGTTCTATTTACAATAGGTTAAGCTTCACCAACCTAATTAAGCTGTAACTTTTCAGCGACTAAAACAGCTTGTGTCCTGTTGTTCACTTCCAGCTTTTTAAAAATAGCACTGATATGCGCCTTAACCGTTGCCTCTGTAATGTTCAAATCAAAGGCGATTTGTTTATTTAGTAAGCCGGCCTGTAGCTGCTTTAAAACTTGGAATTGTTTTGGCGTTAATTCAGCCATTCTTTGGGCAATATTCACTTCATCACTTTCAACTCGGATTAAGTTTTCTTGCAAGTGCGGAGGAAGCCAGGTTTCTCCAGATAAAATCTTCTTAATGGCGCTCGCGGTATCAGCAGACGCAGTTGTTTTTGGAATGAAGCCTTTCGCACCAAATGTCATTACGCGAGAAACAATATTGGGTGCATCACTTCCAGATACAATAGCAACCGGTGTGTCTGGGTAATCTTCCGCTACTCTAATTAGACCATAAAAGTCTTCACTACCAGGCATATATAAATCGAGTAAAACCAAGTCTATGTCTGAGTTTTTCTCCAATGCCTCAATTGTTGTATCTAGAGAATCTGCGTAAACAAATTCTAGATCTTCAAATAAAGGCTTTAATGCAGCGGAAAGTGCATCCCTAAATAGCGGGTGATCATCCGCTATCAAAAACTTGATCATATTCTCCCCTTCAAGGTTGTGCAGAAGGTTAACGCTATTCTGATGGTTAATTATGTTCTAAATTTTTAATTTATCCACCACAAACTAAAACTACTATACTTGCTTTCTGTGATATTCGAAAGACAAAGCCAAAGGTATTAATTGATTATAAACGCTTTTTAACGCGCTCATAACCGATGAATAGCGCACCTTTTCTTTCACAATTATTTGTTCAACCTATTATCTATCAGGCTTTGAACTACGGAAGGATCTGCCAACGTTGAAGTATCGCCTAAGTTTTCAAATTCATTCGCCGCAATTTTCCGTAAAATACGACGCATGATTTTCCCCGAGCGGGTTTTAGGCAAGCCAGTTGTCCACTGCAAAAAGTCTGGTGTAGCAATTGGGCTAAGTTCATCACGCACCCACTGTCGCACCTCTTGAGTTAACGCTTCACTAACTTCTACGCCATCGGTTGGTTGTAAATAGACGTAAATCCCCTGCCCCTTAATATCATGCGGATAACCTACCACTGCGGCCTCTGCAACACTCGCATGGGCGACTAATGCGCTCTCTATTTCTGCTGTACCTAAACGGTGTCCTGACACATTTAATACATCATCGACTCGGCCTGTAATCCAAAAATATCCATCCTCATCTCGACGCGCGCCATCGCCCGTAAAATACATATTGTCGTAGGTACTAAAATAGGTTTCTTGAAAACGTTCATGATTATTCCAAACCGTGCGTGCTTGGCCGGGCCAGGAGCCGCTTATAGCTAGATTTCCTTCGGTTGCCCCTTCTAAAATATGACCTTCACTATCCATCAACACAGGTTTAACACCAAAGAAAGGTAACGTTGCTGAGCCGGGCTTTAAATCCATTGCCCCTGGTAACGGAGTAATCATGGCGCCGCCAGTTTCTGTTTGCCACCAAGTATCAATGATCGGACATTGACCATTCCCCATGCGCTCATGATACCAATGCCATGCTTCAGGATTAATGGGTTCGCCCACGCTTCCCATCACTTTTAATGTTGAGCGGGAAGTGCCTCTTGCAGGTTCATCACCTTTGGCCATTAGAGCTCGAATAGCAGTAGGCGCGGTGTACAGAATTGTTACTTGATGCTTATCAATGATTTGCGCCATGCGTGCGACAGAAGGATACGTTGGCACCCCTTCAAACATTAATGTTGTAGCGCCATTAGCTAACGGGCCGTAAACGATATATGAGTGCCCTGTAATCCAGCCAACATCGGCTGCACACCAGTAAATATCATTAGGTTGATAATCGAAAATTGACTCATGTGTTAACGCAGCATAAAGCAAATACCCCGCCGAGGAGTGAACCACTCCTTTGGGTTTGCCCGTTGAACCAGAGGTGTAAAGAATGAATAACGGATCTTCTGCGTCCATTACCTCTGGTGTACAGCTTTTTTCACAGTCAGATACCCACTCAGCCCAATTTACGTCGCGGCTGTCATTCCATTCACAATTTGTGTTTTGATAACGGTAAACAACCACCTTTTCCACGCTGTCAGTGCCGTCTTTTTCAAGGGCCGCGTCAACATTTTCTTTCAATGGTACTGCTTTGCCACCGCGTAACCCTGCATCTGCGGTAATGACTAGCTTTGCTTTGCTATCCTCAATACGATCGGCAATCGCATTCGGAGAAAACCCACCAAATATAACAGAATGAATGGCGCCAATTCTTGCACACGCTAACATCGCATAAGCGGCTTGCGGTACCATTGGCATGTAAATCACAACACGATCGCCTTTGCCAATCCCCAATTTTTTCATACCATTGGCGAGTAAACACACTTCATCATGCAGTGTTTGATAAGAAATATGTTGGCTAACGGAAGGAGCATCCCCTTCCCAAATGATCGCCGTTTTGTTTGGATCTTTTGCCAAGTGACGATCGATACAGTTTTCCGTGACATTCAGCTTGCCATCTAAGAACCATTTAATTTCAACGTTATCGCGTGCAAAGCTGCATTGACTAACCTGTGAAAACGGTGCAATCCAATCAAGTCGTTCAGCCTGTTTTGCCCAAAAAGCATCCGGGTTTTCTACTGACGCCTGATACATTTGCTGATAAGTCGCTTTAGTTATACGTGTGTTTTTCTTAAAAGATTCTGGGACCGGATAAACGGTATCGGACATGTTCTTTCTCCAATCTACTCAAGGCTATGGAAGATATGTGTTGTTTTAAAGGTTCATGCACAAACGCCAAAAAATATGCACATTTTTATGAGAGGTGTCACCATATAAAAACCCTAACATCTGTGCAACATTGGAATTGCTTCTTTGCCAGTAACCAATGTTTCGTTAAAATTGCACTTCCGGTTATAGACACAAGTTAGTATGCAAAAATCTCATAAAGATCTAATCTATTCCTCACCGCAGGAAAATGTGCCCGATTTTCAGTTTGATCATCGTGTGGCTGAAGTCTTCCCTGACATGATCCAACGTTCCATTCCGGGCTATAACACTATTATTGATGGTATTGGTTATTTCTCGACCAAGTTCGTACAGCCCAACTCCAATGTTTACGATTTGGGATGCTCGTTAGGTGCAGCAAGCCTCGCTGTGCGACGCTATAATCAAGCCGATAACGCGCACATTATTGCCATTGATAACTCCCACGCTATGCTGGAACGTTGTGCGTTGCACCTTAGTGCATTTAAGTCAAACATGGCTTTTACTACGCGTTGCCAAGATATTCTGGAAAGTGAAATTAGTCATGCCTCATTAGTGATAATGAATTTCACCTTACAATTCATTAAACCCGAATTACGCGCCCAACTGATCAACTCGATTTATCAAGGGTTATTGCCCGGCGGCGCTCTCATTTTGTCGGAAAAGTTGAAGCACGACACGCAAACGGGTAACGATTTACTGGTTGATATTCATCACGAATTTAAACGCAGAAACGGCTACAGCGAGCTAGAAATAAGCCAAAAACGTACGGCCATTGAAAATGTGATGATTATCGACAGTTATGCAGAGCATGAAAACAGGCTAAAGCAAGCAGGTTTTAACGATGTCGCCATGTGGTTTAAGTGCTACAACTTTGCATCAATGATTGCCATTAAATAACGAATTTAGGAAATGTATTTTGGATTGGTTTAATCAGTTCTATCGTCATATTGCTACCACTCCTTTGAGTCCTTGGCTTGAAGTGTTACCTGCTCAATTGGCAAAGTGGGAGAAACAACAACATGGTGAATTTGCCAAATGGGTGAAGCTACTTAACAAATTGCCAAAGCTCACACCGAGTACAATTGCGTTATTAAACACGGTACAAATTGGCTCTAAAGACGATGTAAGCGAATACGAATCGAAACAAATTGAAGGCTTACTCAAACGTTTCATGCCTTGGCGTAAAGGGCCTTTTCAGTTGTTCGATATTCATATTGATACGGAGTGGCGCTCAGACTGGAAATGGGATCGTGTCGCACCGCATATTTCGCCGTTAAACGATAGAAAAGTGCTGGATATTGGATGCGGCAGTGGTTATCACATGTGGAGAATGCTTGGGCACAACCCTGAATTAGTAGTTGGCGTAGACCCAACCGACTTATTCTTAATTCAATTCCAAGCCATTAAACATTTTAACCCCGACCCGCGCATTCACTTGTTGCCTGTGGGTGTAGAACAGCTACCAGAACTAAAAGCCTATGACACGGTTTTTTCAATGGGCGTGTTGTATCATCGAAAGAGCCCCATTGAATTCTTACAACAACTTAAATCTCAGCTTCGTAAAGGAGGAGAATTAATTCTGGAGACCTTAGTTGTGGATGGCGACGAGAACACGGTTCTTGTTCCCGGTGAGCGGTATGCACAAATGCGTAATGTGTGGTTCTTACCTAGCTGTGCAGCACTCACACATTGGATGCAACGCTTAGGCTTTAAAAATGTTAGAACCGTTGATGTTGACCAAACAAGCACAGAAGAGCAACGTTCTACTGAATGGATGACCAATCAATCGCTAATTGATTTCTTGGACCCTGAAGATCGTAACCTAACCATTGAAGGTTATCCTGCTCCCAAACGTGCGGTACTGATTGCAGAAGCCTAATTGGTTAAGAGGAATGTTGGAAAGTGAACCGCTTATTGAAGTGGTTCACAGCGTATAGAACGACAAAAGAGAACATCAATAACAAGCCCGCAAGAGCATTAGCCTGTTGCATTTGTAATGACTCTACGTAATCGAAAAGGGCAATTGACACCACACGGGTTTCGCCCGGAATATTGCCACCAATAAGCAACACCACACCAAACTCTCCAATCGTATGGGCAAAGCCTAGCAAGCTCCCGGTAACTAACATCGGGCGCCCCAAAGGCAGAGCAACAAGATAGAATCGCTGCCATCGATTCGCCCCCATGGTTTGGGCAACGTTAAGCAATGATGCGTCGATGGATTTAAATCCATCTCGAATCGGTTGCACCACAAACGGTAAGCTATAGAGCATGGAACCGAGCACTAACCCACTAAATGAAAACACTAGCGAAGAACCGAAAAGTGTCATCCATATTTCGCCTGCAAACGCTTCAGGGGAAAAGGCAACGAGCAGATAATAACCCAGTACAGTTGGTGGTAAAATAAGTGGTAAAGTGATGATGGTATCAATAGTATTTTTCCATACGGAACGAGTTTGACTTAACCACCACGCTAATGGAATCCCAATAACCAGCAATAACAAGGTTGAAACCAAGGCGAGTTTTAAGGTTAAGGTAACGGCTTGCCAATCAATCATTTTAACTCTGTAAATTTACCGCAAAGGCTAGACAAGTCAATGCCTTTGATATTTTCATAAGGTGGTAACGCGTAACCATTTTTCTTAATAAATTGGCGTGCTTTTAGTGAATTAAGATAACAGAAAAACGCCTCGCTTTGTTGTTGAATACCCTCATCATCCTGAGAGCCAATTAATAACACTTTTTGCTTAATTGGTTGATAAAAAGACGCATCAATTGGGAAAAACTGCGAATTTTCTGGTAATTGACTGGCTGAGACAAAACCAGCTTTAACTGCTCCTGAAGAGACAAATTGCGCCACTTGAGATACATTATTAGCCATTGCAATATGCGATGTTAATTCAACATGAATAGAAAGCTTCATCAATGTTTCTTGAGCAGCTTTCCCATATGGTGCCAGTGTTGGATTGGCCATTGCTAGTCTATTCGGGCTGTGTTTGAAATCAGATAAGTAAGTGGCAAGCGCTTCACCTTGCGAATAAGGGGCCCACAATACCAATTGCCCTAACGCATAAATTTGTGAGTACCTGCCTTTTCCCTGCTTAATCAACCAATCGACTTTTTCTTCATCAGCTGAAAAAAACATATGAAAGGGAGCGCCATGTAAGATTTGACTCGCCAGCACACCGCTAGATGCGGCACTAATGGTTATTTCGACAGGGTGAACCGATTGATACTCCGCAACCAAGCCTTCCAAGGTGCTTTTAAAATTTGCTGCAACAGCTAAACGTAGTGGCTTTTGTGCAGTATAGGGATGCTTGTTAATATCGGCGCTTACCTTAGTGCAACACAGAATAAACGACACAACTAGCGCTTTACTATACTTAGCTATTTTTGCCATGAAGCGGTTTTGTCCTGATCCGACTGTTTAGCATCTACCCAGCGGCTTCCTTTCGCGGTTTGCTCTTTTTTCCAAAATGGCGCATTAGTTTTAAGAAAATCCATGATAAATTCTGCGGCGGCGAAGGCATCGCCACGATGCATAGAAGTCACACCAACAAACACTATCTGATCGCCTAGATCCAACTCTCCAAAGCGATGAATTACCCGTATTTTCCCTAATCGCCAGCGTTCTGTTGCTTGTTTGGCAATCGATTGTAAGCTAGCAAATGCCATGGCGGGATAATGCTCTAAACACAGCTTTTGAACCTTCTCGCCTGCATTCATATCGCGGACTAAACCAACGAAGGTTACGATTGCACCGTCACGCATTTGATTTTCTCGCAGCCAGTGGTATTCCTGATTAACATCAAAGTCTTCCGCTTCCACACTAACCTGGATATTGCGGTTAGAAATACCATCCTGATGCATTCACTTATCCCCCTGTTACCGGCGGAAAAAAGGCCACTTCATCGCCCGAGTTAAGCTTCGCATTGTCAGCGACAATTTCTTGATTGAGCGCGGCCAAACAACGCTCTTTTTGCAACAACTCCGCCCACAATCCACTTTGCTGGGACAACTCATTACGTAACGCGCCGATGGTATCAGGCAATGTATCTTGGGTTAATTCCGCCACCCCCAATCTTTCTCTTAGCTGAGCAAAAAACAGGATTTTTATCATGACTGAACGTCTGCCTCTTCTCGCGTCCAAACACCAGACTTTCCACCAACTTTGGACAGTAATCTAATATCGGTCATTTGCATTTGTGGATCAACGGCTTTGCACATGTCGTAAAGGGTAAGTAAGGCAACAGAAACGGCGGTTAATGCTTCCATCTCTACACCGGTTTGCCCTGCAAGCTTACACATGGCAATGACACGAATCGCTGGAAGCGTTTCTAATTCAGTAACGCCATTAGCTTCTATTGGCTCAAAATTGATTTCCACTTTGCTTAACATCAATGGATGACATAAAGGGATTAATTCGCTGGTTTTTTTTGCTGCTTGAATGCCTGCAACGCGCGCCACAGCAAATACATCGCCTTTCTTATGTGTGCCATTTATTAGCATATCAAATGTTTGCTGATTCATTTTAATAAAGCCCTCAGCATAGGCTTTACGTGAAGTTACCGCTTTGTCGGTAACGTCCACCATATTTGCTTCACCTTTTTCGTTTAGATGAGTGAATTTGTTGACATGGGTGTCTTGAGTTGGCGAGCGTTTATTCGTCATAGTGCATGAAACTCTTACTTACGCTTGTGGCTTTAAGTGACCAACAAAGTGACAGGGTTTGTGGTCAGAATTCAGTTGTTCTTGCAAAATCCCATTCCAGCCGGTTTTACATGCGCCCGTTGACCCCGGCAAACAGAAAATTGCAGTTTTGTTTGCCATCCCGGCTAAAGCGCGCGATTGCACGGTAGATGTTCCAATTTCGGTATAAGAGATATAACGAAATAATTCTCCAAAGCCCTCAATATCTTTATCAAACAACACTGAAAGCGCCTCTGGGGTCGTATCTCGCTCAGTAAAACCTGTGCCACCCGTGCTAATGATTACTTGTATTTTGGGGTCAGCTATCCATTTCGACACTAACGCTCTTAGCTGGTATTTGTCGTCTTTTACGATTTGTTTATCGGAAAGCTGATGACCGGCTTCTTGAATGGCGCTTGCCAAGTAACCGCCGGATGTATCCGTTTCTTCTGTACGGGTGTCAGATACCGTGAGCACGGCAATATTGAGTTTTTCCATGATAATGTCTTTTAACGCTATGTCAGTGAGTTATTTTATTCGGCTTTATTTACAGCTATGCCACGAAGCAACCAACTAAGATTCTAAAGGAAAAATAGCAATCTCGATTCGCTAATTTAACGCTAACCGCCAATCATTGCTAAATGCTTAGTCGCCCCCGTGATCCCTTGGTCTAGCCAGTGGCCTGAGGCTTTATCTTGCAACAGCCGTTTTAATTCAGTCTGTAATCCGGCAACATCTTCACTGCGCATAAAGGGACGTAAATCTAAGCCTTTTTCGGCAAATAAACACAAGTGTAATTGCCCCAATGATGAAATACGCAAGCGATTGCAGCTTTCGCAGAAGCCTTTACTGTAGGGCATGATAAGCCCAATCTTACCTAGATAATCTGGATGTTGAAATTCTTGGGCAGGACCGGCTGTTGATTCTTTTAAGACGCGCGTCCAACCTTGACTAAGCAGTTTGTCTTTTAGTGATTGACCAGACTGATGCTGCACATTGAATAAGGAAAGGTTATCGCCGGTTTGCATCAACTCAATAAAACGAACACTAATGGATTTATGTTTTATCCAGTCTAAAAAGCGCTGGAAACCCTCTCCTTTTACTTGGTCCATCAACACCGAGTTCACCTTGACGGGCAAACCTGCTTTGTTAGCAATTTCAATACCTTGCAATATGGTGTCTAACTTGTCGTGACCGGTGATGCTTTCAAATAAGCGGGGGTCTAGGCTATCTACACTGACGTTTAACGAGGTCAACCCTGCGTCAATCCAAGATTGAATCTGCTGCGGCAATTTATAACCATTGGTTGTAATCGCGACCTGCTCAATGCCTGTGGTATTGGCAACGGTTTCTATAATTTGCGGCAAATCTTTTCGTAAAGACGGCTCGCCGCCAGTAATGCGGACTTTTTTGGTTCCTAGCTGCGAGAAGGCAGCTACCGTGGTTTTTATTTCGGGTAGGCTAAGAAAGTCCCGTGAAGATTCACACTGGTAACCATCGGGTAAACAATAATGACATCGGAAGTTACAGACATCTGTGATGGAAAGGCGAAGATAACTGAATCGTCGCCCGTAACGATCTTCAAGCATCAGACTGAGTTTTACCTCGTTTTGGGACTGCAATTCTATTAAGAACGGTAATGCCTGCTTTTTATCTCAAACAGGCACTGGCAATCGCTTGGATTTTACCAACAATGGCTTTCAAACCATTACCGCGTGTTGGACTAATATGGCGCTCTAAATCAAGCTGAGCAAAGTAATCATCTATATCAAAGTCGATGATTTCTTGTGCTGTTTTTTTATCATACGCAGCTAAGACTAGCACCAGTAACCCTTTGACAATAATGGCATCGCTATCAACAAGGAAGCTTAATTTGTCACCTTCTTTGTTTACTTCTAACCATACATTGCTTTGGCAGCCTTTTACCAGACGTTCTGGTGTGTGCAGCTCTTCGGGGAAAGTTGGCAGGGTTTTGCCTAAATCAATAATGTATTTGTATCTTTCTTCCCACGAATCAAAAAAATCGAGATCTTCTAAGATTTGGTCGGTATTGGGTAAACTCATTGCTTGCTCTTTTAGTTAGAAAAATAGGCCCGCTTCTAACTGGGCTTCTTCCGACATCATGTCTTTTGACCAAGGTGGATCAAACACTAAATCCACGGTGACATCTTCAACGTTAGGCACTTTTTTCACACGATATTTCACATCGCTGACTAAAACCGGTCCCATGCCGCACCCCGGAGCAGTAAGTGTCATTTTCACCGATACTTTTTGGCTCGCTTGGTCAATCTCCACTTGATACACCAACCCTAGCGAGACAATACTTATTGGTATTTCAGGGTCGTAGATGCTATCCAACGCTTGCCAAACCTGCTCTTCCAAAATGCCTTCGTGACCTTGATTGGTGAAGCTGAAAGTGTCCTGTTTTAAACCAAGCGCATCCGCATCGGTGCCATCGATACGCAACATATTGCCCATCCATGTTACCGTGTAATTGCCCCCAAGCGCCTGATTAATGGTCACAAATTGCCCTTCGGGAATACTGGTGTGCTCACCAGAAGGCACGCGACGCGCTGGGCATTCGCGCGTCGTTACCAACATTTTTTTTGCGTTACCTAAACTCATCCGACGTTA
Source organism: Alteromonas sp. a30 (assembly GCF_026788005.1). GTDB lineage: Bacteria > Pseudomonadota > Gammaproteobacteria > Enterobacterales > Alteromonadaceae > Paraneptunicella. Next base: position 69,865 of record NZ_JABEPE010000013.1, on the reverse strand, counting down.
AAGCTCTCACCGCAACCACATTCACTGACTACGTTGGGATTGTTAAAGCGAATTTCGCCATTAATCCCTTGTACAACGTAATCAATTTCTGTGTCTTTGACTAATTCTGTGGCGTCGGCTGCAACAAGCAGGGTTAAGCCACCATCAAGCATCACTTCCACATCACCCTCTTTGCCTCGTTCCACAGGATCAAGTACATAGGCATAGCCGGAACAGCCACTCACTTTGGTGCTTAAACGTACATACTTTGCGTCACCAGATAAAATTTTATGGAAATGCGCCAGTGCAGCGTCTGTTACCGTGACTAAAGGTGAATCAGAACGCGCCGCTGCGCTTGGATCAAAAGTAGCTACTGTCATTATTCCACCTCAACTCTGCTATTCACACCTTACATTAACATCATTTGGACTTTTTTCAGCCCGCTAAATAGTGCATCGATTTCCTCTAGCGTATTGTAGATGGAAAATGATGCTCTCACCGTACCCGGTACATTAAGACGCTGCATCAAAGGCTGCGCACAATGATCGCCCGTACGCACGGCAATGCCCTGCTTATCAAGTAAAAAGCCCACATCCGAAGGATGACTTCCCGTCAAGTTAAAGCTGAGTACGCCAATTTTGTTTTTTGCTCTGCTGACCAGCTCTAAGCCTTCAAACGCGAGTGCTTGCTCGGTCGCCACACTCATTAATTGTTTTTCATGAGCTTGCAAGGCGCTTATATCAAGTTGAGTAAACCAGTCTACCGCAGCGCCAAAACCAACCACACCAGCAATATGAGGCGTACCGGCTTCTAAACGGTTAGGTAATTCGCCCCATGTTGCATCTTGATAAGTAACGGTTGCAATCATTTCTCCACCGGTTTGCCATACTGGCCAATCGGCTAAAATTTCTGCTTTGCCCCACAATACCCCAACACCTGTTGGCGCAAAAAGCTTGTGACCAGAAAATGCGTAAAAGTCGCAATCTAAAGCTTGTACATCAACGCCGCCATGAGCAACGCCTTGCGCGCCATCTATTAAAATACGTGCGTTTGGTGCTTTTTGGCGAATCATCGGAATTAGGGTTTCAATAGGATTTACCGTGCCTAATGCGTTAGAAACGTGGGGCATCGCCACCATTTTTGTGGAGGTGGATAGCAAAGACTCAAAATGCGCGATATCGAGTTCTGTATCATCGGTGATCCGCGCCACGTTCAATTTTGCCCCAGCGCCTTTACTGACTTGCTGCCATGTAACGAGGTTGGCGTGGTGTTCCATTTCTGTCACCACGATTTCATCTTGCGATGATAATAGCTGTTGCAAGCCATGGGCTACAATATTAATGGCCTCAGTTGTTCCACTCGTCCAAATGACTTCTTTTCTATCGTTCGCATGGATAAACTGAGCAACGCTATCACGCGAAGCTTCATATAATCGCGTCGACTCATCAGCCAAAGTATGCACCCCTCGATGCACATTAGAATTATGATTCACATAATAAGAAGTGATAGCTTCTATCACTGCTTGCGGCTTTTGTGTAGTTGCCGCGTTGTCTAAATAAATAAGGGGTTTACCCTCTATAGTGCGTTTTAGAATGGGAAAGCTTTCTCTTAACGCCAGCACGTCGAAACTCATTATTCCCCCATTTCAGCAAAACGCTGCTGTAAAATCGGTCTTAGCCATTCGGATAATGCTTCGTTTGACATTTCATCGACTAAGGCATTAATGAAACCATAGTTCAACATCACTAAAGCGTGCTCTTTTGAAACGCCACGAGAGCGCAGATAATACAGTGACGCGTCATCTAACTGAGCAACGGTTGCGCCGTGCGCACAACGTACATCATCAGCGTAAATTTCAAGCTCTGGCTTAGTGTTAATTTGAGCAGTATCGGTTAACAATAAGTTGCGATTATTAAGCTCTGCCAAGGTTTTTTGCGCATCGCGGTGAATGTGAATGCGGCCATTAAACGTCGCTTTACCTTTGCCGCCAGCGATACCGCGTACATTTTCAAGACTGGTACAATTTGGCACTTCGTGTTCAATCGTGGAATGTAAGTCGAATTGCTCGTTTCCATCAACTAAATACACCGCATTTAGCTTGGCATCAGCAAATTCACCTTTGTGTAAAATATCAATATCAGTGCGTGACAATTCACTACCAAAACCTACAAAAGTGCTGTTCAATTTAGCCTTCGACTGTAATGAAAAATGGCAACCGCCAGCGGACATGGCTTTTTGGCTTTGCAACTGAAAACGGTAATGCTCTAACTTGGCATTAGGCGCAATAAAATATTCCGAGAACCCATTAGTAAATGACGAGTTTGAATCGGCCATAAACACTTCAACAATAGCCGCTTTGGCTTTTTCACCAAGGCGCACTAGCACTCGGCTCTGCCCTTCTTTGCCTTCGCTCGCTTGATGCAAAATTTTAATAGGCGTGTTGATATTAGCCTCGGCGACAACATCAATCACAATCACATCATTTGCCAAAACATCGTTTACTAAACCGAAGATATGTTTCTGCGGCTTCGCCTGTCCGAAATGCTCTGCCACCCAACTGGGTACTTCACCCAACTGAGACAAGGTGTTAATGGTCATGCCTGTTGGCACTTTTAGTGCGCTAATGTCAGTTTGAATATGACCATCTTGAATGATGATGTTGAGGCCATCTAAGGCTTGCAAACGAGTAAACTGTTGCGATTCTGCTAACGCCGCTGGCTGTGAGCTGTCGAAGTGACAGTTTTCAAGCGCTTTCAATGAAGTGTACTTCCACGCTTCCGTTTTGCGCGTTGGCCATGGCGTTTGTTGCAATTGCGCTAACGAAGCTGCTTTTAACGATGATAAGGCATCGGATGCTTGCTCAACGCTTGATACCGCTCGGTTTAGCGCATTTTCAAACCAAGCGTTCATTAAGCCTCTCCGTCTTCAGAATAGGTTTCTAACCAAGCATAACCTGCTGATTCTAATTCATGCGCTAACGATGCATCGCCGCTACGTACAATTTTACCTTCAGATAAAACGTGTACAAAATCCGGTTTAATGTAGTCGAGTAAGCGTTGGTAATGGGTAACAACAATAAAGCTGCGAGAATCATCTCTTTGGCTGTTTACACCTTCCGCAACCACTTTTAATGCGTCAATATCAAGGCCCGAATCGGACTCATCCAAAATGCAAACTTTTGGCTCGAGCAACAACATTTGCATAATTTCGTTGCGCTTTTTCTCTCCACCGGAAAAACCTTCGTTTACACCACGCTTTAAGAATGCCAAAGGTAAGTTCACTTGCGCGCACGCCGCCTTTGCTTTTTTCAGAAAATCGGCACTGCTGAGCTCTTCTTCACCATTTGCCTTACGTTTGGCATCAACCGCGGCTTTCATAAACTCAAGATTACTTACGCCGGGAATTTCGGTTGGATACTGAAACGCTAAAAACAGCCCTTCTCTGGCTCTTTCTTCTGGCTCCATATCCAATAAATCTTGACCGTTAAACGTCACGCTCCCCGAATCAACCTCGTACCCTTCACGGCCCGATAACACGTAACCTAATGTGCTTTTACCTGCACCATTTGGCCCCATAATGGCGTGAACTTCACCGGGTTTTACGGTTAGGTTCAATCCTTTAAGGATGTTTTTTTCTTCGACGCTTGCCTGTAATTGACTGATTTCTAACATTATTGATTCCTGCGGTGAATGACCCGGGTCTAGCCCACTGAGCCTTCAAGGCTGATTTCAAGTAGTTTGCCGGCTTCTACCGCAAACTCCATTGGAAGTTCTTTGAACACTTCTTTACAAAAGCCATTTACAATCATGGAGACCGCTTTTTCAGGGTCCAATCCACGTTGCAAACATAAAAACATTTGCTCATCACTCACTTTCGATGTGGTGGCTTCATGTTCTACGATGGCAGAAGGGTTTCGGCTTTCGACATAAGGGAATGTGTGTGCGCCACATTGGTCCCCAATGAGCAATGAATCGCATTGAGTAAAGTTTCTCGCCCCTTGAGCGGTGCTGTGCATTTGTACCAAACCACGATAGCTATTATTACTTCTTCCGGCGGAAATCCCTTTAGAAATAATGGTCGACTTAGTATTTTTGCCTAAATGCACCATTTTGGTTCCGGTGTCGGCTTGTTGTTTACCACGCGTTAATGCCACGGAGTAAAATTCACCGATACTGTTGTCGCCTTTTAATATGCAACTAGGGTATTTCCACGTAACTGCTGAGCCGGTTTCAACCTGTGTCCAAGAAATTTTGGCGTTGGTATGACAAATACCACGCTTAGTCACGAAGTTGTAAATACCACCTTTGCCTTCTTCATCGCCCGGATACCAGTTTTGTACCGTAGAATACTTAATTTCTGCGTTATCTAGCGCGACTAATTCAACCACGGCTGCATGAAGTTGGTTTTCATCACGTTGAGGTGCCGTACAACCTTCTAAATAGCTGACATAGCTGCCTTCATCGGCAACAATTAGGGTACGCTCAAATTGACCCGTGTTTTGTTCATTAATACGGAAGTATGTGGAAAGCTCCATCGGGCAACGTGTACCTTTTGGAATATAAACAAAAGAACCATCGGTGAAGACTGCACAATTTAAAGCCGCAAAATAGTTGTCATGTTGCGGTACGACTTTACCTAGATATTTTTTCACTAAGTCAGGGTATTTGTGAACAGCTTCTGAAATAGGGCAAAAGATAACGCCCGCTTCTTCGAGCTTTTCTTTAAAGGTGGTAACAACGGATACCGAGTCGAATACGGCATCTACCGCCACACCCGCAAGCATTTGCTGTTCATACAAAGGAATGCCAAGTTTTTCGTAGGTTTCAAGCAAAGCGGGATCGACTTCATCCAAGGACTTGGGTTTGTCGGCCATGCTTTTAGGTGCAGAGTAATAAGAAATGGCTTGATAATCGATTTTAGGATAATCAACGTGAGCCCAATCTGGCTCTTCCATTTTTTGCCAAATTTGGAATGCTTTTAAGCGCCATTCTAACATCCACTCTGGTTCGTTTTTCATCGCTGAAATGCGACGGACGACATCTTCGTCTAGACCGGGAGCGAAGGTTTCTGATTCAATTTCTGAAATGAAACCCGCTTCATATTCTCGGTTTAATGCACTTTCAATTTGGTCTGTCATGATGCCTACTCAAATGAATTCTGTCTTAATCGATTGCTTTTGAAAAAGAATCGGGGCAATTCAAACAAGTCAAATATGGCTCAAGCAACGACATAAAAACACTTATCATCCAGATATAAGAGCCACACTGCGCCCGAATGGAAGCAATGTTAAATTACTTGAGTGTTTTACTCAAGTATTTACCTGACAAAAATAGTCAAGTATTCAGTACCAATCATTTTCCAACAGAAAAGGACGTGAAAATCTGTCCGAATAGTTGACCTTAATTAGCGTTTGAATTGCTCGCGTTAATCGGCGCGGATACTACTACAAACAGCAGATAAACTCTAATTTTTGTCTTGTCTGTGTGATTATTCAGAGCTTGGCTCTTGCTACTCATGAAAATTTTAGTGACACTGCCCGCTCTTTTTACAAGGGAGCGAATATCACCTTATGAATATGACCTCATGTAACGTACCGGGACTACTTCCCGTAGAGCAAGCCATTCAAACCCAATTAAATGCCATTAATCCCATAACTGCTCATGAAAATATCGCGTTAGACAACGCTTTAAATCGTGTATTAGCGGTGGATATCACTTCCCCAATGAATGTTCCACCGATCAATAACTCCAGTATGGACGGTTACGCGCTGGCCTTTGCGGATGTGGATGGCAAAACCGACTCACTAACATTAACTTGCGTGGGCGAGTCTCTTGCGGGCCATCCATTCAACGGTATCGTAGACAAAGGGCAATGTGTTCGCATCATGACAGGCGCTGTAATTCCTGAAGGCACAGACACCGTAGTCATGCAAGAAAATACACAAAAACATCCCAATGACAATTCTATTATATTTAACGTACCGCCATCGCGTGAAGGACAAAGCGTTAGACACATTGGTGAAGATATAAAACAAGGCCAAACCGTGCTAACACAGGGCACGCGACTTACCGCCGCGCATTTGTCTATGCTTGCCTCTATTGGCGTTGCCCATGTTGATGTCTTCAGAAAACTCAAAGTTGCAGTACTCGTAACCGGTGATGAATTGACCCCTCCCGGAGAACCACTAAAAGCCGGTGCTATATATGAAAGCAACCGAGTTGGCCTAGTGTCGATGTTACACAAATTGAACATTGATGTGCTGGATTTAGGCATTATTCCCGATACGCTGAATGCCATAAAGCAAGCATTTACAAGGGCTGTTCAAGAATGCGACTGGATTATTTCCTCTGGCGGCGTTTCGGTGGGTGATGCAGATTACGTCAAAGTGGTTTTGGATGAACTTGGTTCCATTGGCTTTTGGAAAGTCGCCATTAAACCCGGAAAACCCTATGCGTTTGGGAAACTTAGCGTGACTAATTCAAAAAATAGCTTCTTTTCTGGCTTACCGGGCAACCCAGTGTCGTCCTTTGTAACTTTTCATCAATTAGTTGTGCCTGCACTTCGTAAGCTCAGTGGAGAAGTGTATACTCCCCCGCCCTTGCTTCAAGCCAAAAGTGTAACGCCGTTTAAAAAGCAAGCGGGAAGAGCCGATTATCAGCGTGGACGCTATTGTGTTGATGAAACAGGTAAACTCTGCGTTGAAGGTCCGAGTAAACAGGCATCAAATATGATGATGAGTTTTTTTAACGCCAATTGTTACGTGGTGTTAGAACAAGAGCGTGCATCAGTCGATATAGGCGAAACCGTGCGTATTTTGCCTTTTGATCCTATCTTGCAATAACTGGATTAGTAGTACCCAAATTAATGTATTCATTCTCTGAAATTAAAACCCTTGCCAAGCTTGCTTGGCCTTTGTTGATCGCGCAAGTAACCCAAACGCTAATGGGCGTTTCCGATACCGTCATGGCAGGTCATGCATCGGCAACGGATATGGCAGCAGTTGCCGTCGGCGCCAGCCTCATGTTTCCCTGTATGATTTTCTTACAAGGTGTGATTATGGCGTTACCGCCCATTATTTCGCGGTTACATGGCAAGGGAGAGACTCATGCTATCATTAACACTGGGCATCAGGCATTTTGGCTTTCTATCGGCTTAAGTTTGCCCTTTTTTGTGTTGTCGTTTTACACACCAGAAATGATTGCGTTAATTCCCATGGAAGAAGCGCTTCGTCACATTACCTCAGATTACTTACGCTATGTATTTGCAGGGTTTCCTGCTTTTGTTTTTTACCAAGTGCTGCGCCAGTACGGCGAAGGCTTATCCGTTACCAAGCCCAGTATGTTAATAATGTTTATCGGCTTGCTTGTAAATATTCCTGCCAACTATATTTTTATTAATGGCCACCTTGGCCTACCAGCGCTCGGCGGTGCGGGCTGTGGTATTGCCACCACATTAGTGTATTGTGCCATGTTGATTGCAACCTGGCTTTACTGCAAATACGCAAAGAAAATGGCTGACTACCCGTTTTTCGCCCATTTTCATGGACCTCAATGGCCTGAAATGAAAAAACTGTTAAAACTTGGTGTGCCTACCGCTTTCACTTTATTATTTGAGGTGACACTATTTACCGTTGTAGCGGTTTTACTGGCGCGATATGGCACAAAGGTAGTCGCATCGCACCAAATTGCCCTCAGTATTAGCTCTGTGTTTTTCATGCTGCCATTTAGTGTTGGTATGGCAAGTACCATTCGAATTGGTTATTTGCTGGGACGCGACCAACCCGATACCGCGAAATCCTCCGTTAACAATGCGCTGATTTTGTCCGTTTCCATTGCCGCGATAAATGCCGTGTTTTGTTATGGTTTCCGTTATGAACTTTCCTCTTTGTACAGTATTGATAAAGCGGTAATAGAGATGGCAAGTAGCTTAATGTTACTGGCTGCATTGTTTCAGTTTTCCGATGCCATTCAGATTGTTGCGGGTTGCGCTTTACGCGGATACAAAGATGCTAAGGCCATGTTTTATCTGAGCTTTGTATCCTATTGGGTACTTGGTTTAAGCACAGGATTAACCTTAGCTATGACAGATTGGATTGTACCTGCTATGCAAGCAAAGGGGTTTTGGATAGGCTTTATTGTGGGGTTGACGGCGGCGGCTATCGTGCTGATAATCCGCCTACGTTATGTCCAAAAGCGCCCACTACCAGCGCACTAATTTTGAACTTCCATTTTTGAGAGGAGCACTCATTACCACGTAATCACGAATTTTCCGCAGCTGTCGTTATTCGCCATACGTTCATGAGCAATAGCGACGTCACTCACTGAAAACACAGTATCGATACAGGTATCCAGCTTGCCTGCTGCCAGAAGCGGTAAATACTTATCAGTAAAATGCCGCACTAATCGGGCTTTATATTCATGGCTTCGATTTCTTAGGGTTGTCCCTATCACAGAAGCGCGTTTTCCGAGCAACAATGCATTATCGAAATTCTCCACAAAACGCCCGCCAAGCATAGCCAGATGAATGATTTTACCATCCATATTAAGCAATTTTAGGTTTTTATTGGTGTACTCACCTGCCACCATATCCATGATCACATCCACACCATGCCACTTAGTCTTTAGCGTTTGGTAAAAATCATCTTGCGTGTAAAGAATCGTCATGTCAGCGCCTAAGTTACGGCACTTGTCGGCTTTCTTTTCAGATGAAACCGTGACCGCAACCTGAGCGCCAGTTTGTTTAGCTAGTTGAATAGCAGCTAAACCCACACCGCTTGCACCGGCATGAATTAATACCTTCTGCTCGGGTTGTAAATCGGCTATCCAATCTAATACCTGAAACGCGGTGAGAAAAACCTCTGGAAATGCCGCCCCTTGTTCAAAATGCATTGATTCTGGCAATGGCATGAGTAACTCGGCGTGAATAGCAACATGGGTTGCGTACCCGCCTCCCGCTATCATGGCACAAACCTTATCACCTAGATTCCAGCCCGAAACCTTTTCACCAAGCGCGATAATCTCACCACTCACTTCCATACCTAAGATCGGGCTAGCATCAGCAGGTGGTGGATACTTTCCCGCTTTTTGCAGTAAATCGGCGCGGTTAACACCAAACGCCTTCACTTGAACTAATACCTCTTGCGGTGAAAGAGTTGGCAACGTTTGCGTTTTAATATTTAAAGACGATTGTTGATAATCAATGTATCGCATCGTTTGCGTCATATGCTCACACTTTTCCCTAATTCATATGAATAATTTCAACACCAATAACGTAGGTAGTGTCATCTTGCTTAATACAACGAACCACTTTCACTTCTGCGGATAACGATGCGATTTGCGCGTTAGTTGATTCAATTGCCACTTCTAGTTCCTGCTCTAGTTCAACCGCCTCTTCAATTTCAAATGACATGCCGACTGCGCTGATGTCTTTGCACACAGCGGTTAACACCTTGGGTGAGTCCTGATTTTTTATTTTTAGCTCACAGGGCGAATTCATAATCATTCTGAAATAAGCGCGTTTATCGTCGTAACCTAGCATGTTTAACCCCTCATTAATGGCATTGCATTATTTTAGTTTTTAATAGGTAATGTTTTGGTATGAACTACAACTGCTCCAAGTAATTCTCAATACGTTTTACAGAAATCGGCATTTTGGTTCCAAGTTGCTGCGCATACAACGACACCCGCAGCTCTTCTATCATCCACCGAACTTCTTCAAGCTCAGGGTTGCGGCGCCCTTTTGCCTGATTTTTCTTGAGTGTTTCATAACGACTCAAGACTTTCTCAATATTCAATTGGTGGCTTCTGTCTTTTGTTGGGTCCACCGGTAGTTTTTCCAAACGCTTAGCCAGCCCTTGAATATAACGTCGCCAGTCTTTCAAACGGGATACTCCAAAATCCGTTATAAACCCTTGATAAACAAGGCTGGAAAGGTGCGATTTTAAATCGTTAAACGCCGACACCATATCGAAAGTCACTTTTCCTTTTAGCTTTTTACTAATGGCATGGGCATCGGTTAAGCCGCCTTCCACCTGTTTCGCCACATCCAACACCAACTCATTAAGTTCGCCCGCAATCGTTTTTACCACGGAATCGAACTGCGCTTTTTCCCGGATATCCAAATCATGCGTTTGCAGGTAATCATCGATAACCGCTTCAATGCAATCATCAATCAACATTTTTACCTGTCCGAATGGATTAAAATATAGTCCAAGTTTGGCTTTGTTGGGGAGTTTGTCTTGCAAGTAACTAATTGGCGAGGGCAATTGCTTCATAATTAAGCTACGCACACCTTGAATATGAGCCTGTGCTGCATCATCCTGATTCGGGAATAAACGCACATTGACCTTCTTACCTTCTTTCACTAAAGCTGGGTAACTCACCAGTTCAAATCCCGCCGTTTTGCTAGTCCACTGTTTTGGTAAGTCGTCAATGGTCCACTGGTTGAGATCATCTTTTTCGATGCTATCTTGGCTTGAGGTATCGATTTGCGCTTTGAATTTATCTTTCAAGCGAGTTTGCAATTCATGTAAATCGCGGCTTTGCTGAATCAACTTATTGTCGCCATCTAAGACTTTGAAATTAAACTTCAAGTGATCAGGCAAGCTTTCGACCTTCCACTGCTCTGCATCAATTTCAATGCCTGTCATACGAAACAATTTCAGCGTTAACGCGGCGATAAAATCGCCATCTTGAGGTGAAATATCATTTAACACTGCATTGGCGTAATCAGGTGCGGGAACAAAGTTGCGTCGGTATTGCTTAGGCAAAGATTTAATCAAGGTGACGATAAGCTCATGACGCAAACCGGGCACGAGCCAATCAAAGCCTTCATCTTGAACTTGATTCAGCACGGGTAACGGAATTAACAAGCTAACGCCGTCGTCTTTTGCACCGGGATTGAATTGGTAATCCAGCGGTAAACTGATGTTACCTTGGGACCAAAAATTCGGATATTGGGATTCACCAACATTGGACGCCCCAGCCTTTTGTAAAGCTTCTGGGTCAAAACGCCATGCCTTTTCTTCAGCTTTGGCTAAATTGCGCCAGTATTTTTTGAATCCAGCTTCAGTACAAATTGTTTTCGGCAATAACGCATCGTAAAAGGCTTCCAGCTCTTCATCTTCAACCAGAATGTCTTTGCGTCTAGCCTTGTCTTCCATTTTTTCAATATCAGAAACCAATTCATGATTATGCTTTAAAAAGCCGTGATCGAGCTTGGTTTCACCGTGAATTAAGGCTTCACGAATGAATAATTCGCGACTAATAACGGGGTCGATGTCGGAGTACAGCACATGACGATTGGCAACAATGGGTAATCCATATAAGGAGATGGAACACAGCGCTTTCGCTGCTCCCGCTTTTTTGCTCCAATACGGTTCGGTGTAATGCGCCTTGCTCAAGTGTGCGCCGGGTTTTTCAAGCCATGTAGGTTGGATAACGGCGACCACTCGCGCAAACAGTTTGCTGGTTTCTACTAATTCTGCTGCCATTACCCATTTTGGGGTGCGCTTTGATAACCCCGAGCCCGGGAAAATAGCAAATTTGATATTTCGAGCGCCGTTGTATTCTTTGTCCTGATTAAGTTGACCGATATGCGACAGTAGCCCGGGAATGAGCGATTGATGGATTTTCTCGTAATCCGCTATTTCACTATTTAAACGCATTTCCATTTCGGCGGCTGAACGGCGTAACTGACTGAAAATATCCTGCCATTCGCGAACCCGTAGATAATTTAAAAAGTGTTGTTGGCACCATTTCCTAAATTGATTATTTGATAAAGCTTTTTGCTGCTCTCGGACATCATTCCATAAGTTTACAAACGCTAAGAAGTCGGAATCTTTGTCTTTCCATTCTTCATGGGCGGCATCGGCTTGCTGTTGTTTTTCACGCGGACGCTCTTTTGGATCTTGAATACTCAGCGCTGAAACTATCACCATGACTTCTTGCAAACAGTCGTATTCGCTCGCGGCAATCACCATTCTGGCGTAGCGGGGATCTATCGGTAAACGCACCATTTTTCGACCATGAGGCGTTAATCGCCATTGGCCTTGCTGTTTTTTGATCGCCTGTAACTCTTGCAGTAACTTGATACCATCGTTTACGTTGCGCGAGTCCGGTGCTTGCACAAATGGGAATTGACTAATGTCGCCCAACCCCAACGCCATCATTTGCAGCACAACCGAGGCTAAATTAGTACGAAGGATTTCAGGGTCGGTAAATTCAGGTCGAGATAAGTAATCGTCTTCATCATACAGGCGAATGCAGATCCCGTCGGACAAACGTCCACAACGCCCTGCTCTTTGATTTGCGCTCGCTTGCGATACTGGCTCAATTGGCAATCGCTGCACTTTGCTGCGCACGCTATAACGGGATATTCTGGCTGTGCCGGGATCGATAACATAGCGAATGCCGGGAACTGTAAGTGAGGTTTCTGCCACGTTGGTTGCAAGCACAATTCGGCGCGCTGAATGCCCTTGAAATATCTTGTTTTGCTCAGAAGCAGAAAGGCGTGCGTAAAGCGGCAAAATTTCTGTGTGTTTTAATTGGGCTCGCTTTAGAAATTCAGCCGTGTCGCGAATTTCTCGCTCACCGCTTAAAAACACCAAAATATCGCCACGAGCTTCACTATCTAGTTCGTGTACCGCGTTTAAAATCCCCTGAACTTGTTCAACCACCTCACCATCATCTTGCAAAAGTGGCCGATAGCGCACCTCAACCGGATAAGTGCGCCCACTCACTTGTACAATCGGAGCATCGCTAAAATGTTCAGAGAAACGTTCTGGATCGATGGTTGCCGAGGTTATGATCACTTTTAAATCTTTACGCTTTGACAAAAGCTGCTTCAAATAACCAAGGATAAAATCGATATTCAAGCTGCGCTCATGGGCTTCATCGATGATAAGTGTGTCGTATTTACTTAAAAAGCGATCTTCTTGAATTTCTGCGAGTAAAATCCCATCCGTCATGAGTTTTACCAAGGATTCACTTTGGCTTTGGTCGCTAAAACGTACTTTAAAACCCACTTGCTGGCCAAGCGGTACTTGCAGCTCCTCAGCTATCCGCGCTGCTACGCTTCTGGCTGCCAAACGACGCGGCTGCGTGTGCCCAATAACACCGGCTACGCCTTGCCCTGCTTCTAAGCAAATTTTAGGAAGCTGAGTGGTTTTTCCAGAGCCAGTTTCACCAGCAATAATCACTACCTGATTTTTTTGAATAAGTTCAATTAGCTCCTGTTTCATATCGGAAACAGGCAACTCAGGATATTCGATTTTGGGGATGGACTGCGACCGAGCAGCGCATTGTGAAGCCGATGCTTCGTAAGCCTGAATAAGCTTTTCGATTTGTTGCTGCTTGTTTTTTGCCTTGCTATTTGGCCCGAGCCTACGCAGCATTTGACGCAAACGGTGCCGGTCTTGGGTTAAACAGCGGGAAAGATCCATACTGTGCTCCGAAATATGGATACTGCTCGGAGCACGATTTGAAGATGACGGTGTATTCAAGAATTCGATTCGCTTACTAATGCTAGTTTGCGTCCGATCCTATTGAATTTTCAATGCTTGGTAAAGCGAGGCGTGCATTCGGTTATGCTAATCATGAACGCGATAACCGTCGTGCAGTTGTAAATCGATGGCTTTTAAAATATGCGTTCGGTTGATATAACCAAGCAATAAGCCATCATCGTCGATAACCGGAAAAGATAACACGCATTCGGAAACAATCCGCTGAGCAGTTTCCACAATAGAGTCGTAAGGCTTAACTGACTTTACATTGGTTTGCATGATTTCCCCCACTTTCGCCACTTGCTCGCGATAATAACTGGACTCAATCATTTTATTTAAGCAATCCTGCTCGGATAAAAAGCCGATTACTTTTTTGTTGTCATCGACCACTGCGCCACCAGATTGACGATGATGAATGAGCATTTCGACCGCCTCTGCTACAGGCATGTCAATATGAAATAAAACGGGGTGTGTTTGCATGTATTCTTTAACTTTTAACGATTCCATGCGGCTTCTCCTCTTTATCTTTTCAATGGCTAAAGTCGTTGTGCTTAAGTCTCAACAGATGACTGATAATATGAAACAGGTATTTAGATGGATCACAACGCCTGTTAACTGCTTAGAATTTATGATGCCTTCTATTAAAAAGATAAACGTTACTGGCGTCCTTGCCTAATATTATTAAAAAAGAAAATGCGATGTTGCGTATTGTTCGCGACGCAATAAACACAACGAATTACTTATAAATACCAATGTACTTTTCGCCTTTTGCATTAATGCTTGCGCGGTACATACCCTCAGTATTGAAGGGCAAAGCTACGTGACCTTTGGCATCAAGAACAATAACGCCACCGCTACCGCCTGCATTTTTCAATACATCGTTAATCACTTCATTAGACGCTGCCTTAATACTTTTCCCAGAGTATTTAACACGCGCACAAATATCGGCTGCCACGTTATAACGAATGAAAAATTCACCATGACCGGTTGCTGAAACCGCACAGCTTTCGTTATTGGCGTAAGTTCCTGCGCCAATAATCGGAGAATCACCCACGCGACCATATTGTTTTAAGGTCATACCTCCAGTGGAGGTGCCAGCCGCAATATTGCCTTCGCTATCTAAAGCAACAGCACCCACGGTTCCATATTTGTAATCGGGCCACTGTGACCAAAAGGCTTGTTTATCTTGCTCATGTTTGGTTTTCGCTTTTTGCCAAGCTTCGTAACGGAATTGAGTGTCAAACATACGGTTGTCGGCGAACTTAATACCACGGGTTGCCGCAAATTCTTCCGCGCCCTCCCCGGTTAACAATACATGGCGAGAATGGCTAAGCACTTGTGCGGCAAGTTGAATCGGATTTTTAATGCGTTTCACGCCTGCAATGGCGCCAGCTTGAAGTGTGCGTCCATCCATAATAGAAGCGTCTAATTCGTGTTCGCCGTTGAAGGTATAAACAGCGCCAACTCCAGCATTAAATAACGGAGAGTTTTCCAAAATCGTGATAGCCGTTTGCACTGCTTCAATGCTGCTCTTGCCTTGCTCTAACGCCTGATAGCCTGCACTTAACGCTTCGTCGAGCTTTGCCCTTATCTTGGCTTCTTTTTCGTCACTTAAATTGGCTTTCGTGATGGTTCCCGCGCCGCCATGAATAGCGATAGCAATAGGTGCTTCATCCTTGTTTTCCATGTTAGTTTCAGCCATTGCTGAATGGGTAAATAGAAACACACCCAACACACAGGTTATTAAACGGATCATATTAAAAGTCTCTTAATGCAGAAAATGAAGATGGAATAATACGAATGTAAAAAGCAGAAAGTAAACGCTTGTGTGAAGTAATGAGATGAAACGTAGAAAATACAAAATAAAAGGCCCCTAAGATGGGGCACAAAGTGGTAACACAATTAACACCGTCAGTTTCTGACTGCTTCTTGTTCTCGAATTGTCGTTCTTGAACTCTAACGGTTTATTGGCAAGCCATCGCCATCCGCATGAGGGTCTTGATAGAGTATACTGATTTGTTGAATTTATAAACATAGAAAAGCCACAAATTAAACAAATTTTGTATTCAACCAAGATTACAAATTTAAAAAAGTGGTAAAAAGATACCCCATAATTCATATAAATCTTTCTAACAGTAAAACCTTTTTACATAATTAATAATTAGGTTATAAACTATTAACCGTTTCTTTTAAAAAGAGTTTTTTAAACATCGCTTTTGCTTTTATTTAAACGAAAACCTAGTTTACAAGAGGGAGGATTGGCTATAATCATGTTTAGATATTGGAAGGTTTCTAAATCACATGATTGAAATATTGAAATGTTCCAGCTCGGTTTACCACGCAATTATGGTGTGGAATCAAAGCGCCTTCGATGGAATAAAACGTTTTTTCATGTCTGTTATTGTGAAGTCAGCCAGTAAGGTATTTAAATCTGATTAGTAACTCACTTATTTACTATTGCTATTTTATGCCGTTTATTATGTTGTTTGGAGTAGATAGATGAAGTTAATAGCAATTATCTGTTTTTTGGTGTATTCAAGCAGTGTTTTCTCTGCTGAGTGGACAAACTCAAAGGAAATTGAAGCGTTATTTTTAAAGGCAAAGTTAGTCGGAACCTTTGTTTTATACAACGTAGAAAGCGATAACTTTATCGGATTTAATAAAGAGCGAGCGGAAACTGCGTTTATTCCCGCATCCACGTACAAAATCCCACATACACTGATTGGTCTGGCTGAAGGTGCGGTCGAAAATGTCGACCAAATTTTGCCTTACGGTGGAAAGAAGCAGCCTTTTCCTGTGTGGGAGAAAGACATGTCTCTTCGCGATGCCCTCCCCATTTCAAATGTACCTATTTATCAAGAGCTTGCTCGAAGAATTGGGCTTGAGCGTATGGCTCAGAACCTTGCTAAATTAGATTACGGCAATCAGCAGGTAGGTAACGTGGTAGACACGTTTTGGCTGGAAGGGCCATTAACCATTTCTGCCGTCCAGCAAACTGCTTTTTTAGCTGCTCTCGCGCAAAACAAACTCCCCTACGCTTCGGAAATACAACAAAATGTACGTGATATAACGCGTCTTGAAAGTGTTGACGATTGGACTTTGCACGGTAAAACGGGTTGGGTAAACGCCCCCGGTCCAGGCACCGGATGGTAGGTCGGATGGGTAGTAAAGCAAGGAAACATTTATAGCTTTGCTCTGAATATCGATATATTCGATCCTTCGGACGCGAAAAAACGTGTGCAGCTAGGTAAGGAAAGCCTCAGGATTCTGGGCATTTTATAATAGTTGTCACCCTGAATAATAATGATCAAGGTGACGCCAAAAACGGCGCACCTGTTGTTGGTGTTATGAAACATGAAAAAGTTAGCCCATGAAATATGGATATTCGATGGTGAACCCGTTCCATTTCTAGGTTTACCTTACTCTACTCGCATGGTGGTTGTTAGGCTTTCTAGCGGAGAACTCTGGGTTCACAGTCCCATTAAATTATCTGAGTCAATTACCGCGCAAATAAACCGTTTAGGTTGTGTTAAATACTTAATTGCGCCTAACCATTTACATCACTTATTCTTATCTGAATGGATTGCAGCCTACCCAAACGCAGAGGTTTATGGCACCGATGAGGTAATTAAAAAGTGTAGTGATATTTCTTTTCACGCCTCACTTAATCATTCCCAAAGTTATGCTTGGGAAACAGATATTGAGCAAGAACTGTTTTCCGGCTCCCCTCTAATGGAAGAGTGCGTGTTTTTTCATATCAGCTCAAATACGTTAATTGTTACTGATCTGGTGGAGAACTTTTCAGGCCAGCGCTTTAACTATTGGCAGCGAGTGGTAGCCAAAGGTGTTGGTATTATTGCCCCAAATGGAAAAATGCCTTTGGACTGGCGTTTAAGCTTTATGTTCGGTAAAGCGAAAGCACGAAAACACTTCAATAGGTTGTTATCTTGGCATCCCAAACGATTAGTCATGGCTCACGGTGAGATCATTAATGAAAGCGCCGATGAGTTCCTACAAAAGTCATTTAAATGGTTAACATGAGAAACGTTCGTCAATGGAAGTAAATTTGAAATGTGAACCAGATAAAGACAATAAAAGCAGCATCATTTGATACACACTACTTGCCACAAAAACTGTCATTACAACTTATTATCTAATTGAGCATTATGCAAAGAGAATACGGAATAGATTACATTAGGATATTACTCACATTTTTAGTCATCGTTCACCATGTCACTATTGTGTATGGCGGTGCTGGCGGGTGGTATTGGAAAGAAGCTGAAACGACGGCGCTTTATTTGGTGGCCTTTAATACTATCAACCAGTCTTTTTTTATGGGCTTTTTCTTCTTGTTATCTGGCTATTTTATGAGAGGGTCGATAGAGAAAAAAGGAACAGCCCGTTTTTATAAAGATCGAATTATTAGACTTGGTGTGCCGCTAACTGTGTACTTTTTTATTATATCGCCGTTTACCGTCGCGATTGCTGATACTGCGTCGAGCGCTTCTCTTTTCGAGCGCACAATAAATGTAATCACTAGAATGGAGTTTGAACCCGGCCCACTTTGGTTTGTACAAGCACTGCTTATACTCACTTTTGCCTTTGGAATGATATATCGCTATTTTCCTAACAAGGTTAAATCATTTAGTGCCGTTCCAAGATTTCCGGTTATAGCAGCGGCGCTTATAGGAATTGGTTTTGTCACTTTTATCGTTCGCTTATTCATTCCGGTTGGGCAAACTGTCGCGTGGCTCCAATTAGGCTACTTCCCACTTTATATTTTGCTTTTCATATTTGGCATTCTTGCTTATCCAAATCAGATTGTTAGCACATTAACTCGAAACAACGTCATTCCATGGGTAGCAATTTCTATTGTATTTATCTGCGTATTGCCATTTGCCATGCTGTATGGTGTCGGAGAAGGTGCGTTTGAAGGTGGTGTTAACTTAAATGCACTTTTCTATGCTTTATGGGAACCCTTTTCTGCTTGCGGTATTATCTTAGGACTACTGTATGTTTTTAACAAAAAACTAAACCTACCAACAAAAATTGGACGTTTTTTGTCTCCACTTGCTTATTGCATCTATATTATTCACCCTCCCGTTGTTGTCGCGATAAGCTTGCTATTAAGTGATTGGGTAGAAATTCCCCTGCTTAAAATTTTAGCTAATTCAGGCATGAGTATATTAGCCTGTATTTTGGTTTCATATTTGATTTTGAAGATTCCACGGGTATCTCGAGTATTATAGACAATTGGCATAGCAGCATTAATACACCGTTAATTATCACAGAAAGGAGTTCTCATGAGCTATCAAGCAATAAATTTCAAAAACAAACTCAGCCTATTCGATGAGCAATGGTCGCCAAAGGTCATTGCCGAAATGAACGATTACCAGTTTAAGGTTGTTAAGATCCAAGGTGAGTTTGTATGGCACGATCACAAAGATACAGACGAAACCTTTATAGTCATTGAGGGCAGCCTCAGAATCGATTTCAGAGATGGTCATGTGGATCTATCCGAAGGCGAAATGTACGTGATTCCGAAGGGCATCGAGCACAAGCCTTTTGCGGAGCATGAAGCAAAGGTGTTACTTATTGAACCTCGTGGCGTCGTCAACACGGGCGATGAAACGGGTAGTAAAACCGCAGAAAATGATGTTTGGATCTAAATCAATTATCAAAGCCATCAAGCCGGTTAGGGGCTGATGGCATTCCCTTCCCTACCCCGCGTCGAGTGCTCATTGTTAACCTCCTTCGCTTTACCCTATTCCGCTTTTAATTTAGTATGCACCAAAGCCACCTAATGCCGCTTTTGCTTAGCAAATCACGTTTTTTTCATCACAGCACAACAAATACAAAATATTTCATTTATTCCCCACTATTTATAGTGATAGAAAAAAACTAATTGCCAATATAAAGGGCTCGCAACCTACGAATCTCTTGGGCTTGCAAAACAAAAAGAAACAGATAGTGACAGATAAGAATCAACAAACATTTTTGTGGTACGACTTCGAAACATGGGGAGCCAATCCGAAAAAAGATCACCCCAGTCAATTTGCTGCCATCCGTACCGATATGGATTTAAACGAAATTGGTACGCCAATGAATTGGTATTGCCAAATTCCCAATGACTGCCTCCCTCACCCTCAAGCATGTTTAATTACTGGCATTACACCCCAGCAATCGCTTCGTGATGGCTTATTAGAAATGGAGTTTTGCCATCGAATTTTAACGGCGATGAGTCAGCCTGGTACATGCTCTGCGGGTTATAACAGCATTCGATTTGATGACGAAGTGACGCGCTTTATGGCTTATCGTAATTTCCATGATCCCTATGCAAGAGAATGGCAAAACGGTAACAGCCGCTGGGACATTATTGATTTAGTAAGAGCCGCTTACGCGCTTCGTCCTGAAGGCATTAATTGGGTATATAAAGAAGGCGGCGTACCTAGCTTTAAGCTTGAACAACTGAGCATCGCTAATGGCATTACGCATTTGGATGCGCACGATGCGTTATCCGATGTAAGAGCCACTATTGGTTTAGCGAAGGTGATAAAGCAAGCTCAGCCGAAGCTCTATGATTATGTTTTTTCATTACGCAAGAAAGCCAATGTTAATGAGCAAATTGACACTTTCAATATGAAGCCGCTTGTTCATATATCGTCTAAAATTCCAGCGGCGAATGGTTGCTGCACATGGATAGCACCAATAGCACAACATCCTAGCAACAATAATGCTACCATTTGCGTCAATCTTGCCATGTCACCAGAGCCATTGTTTGAGTTGAGCGCACAAGCTATTAGCGAGCGTATGTATACGCCGGCAAAAGCGTTAAATGACACGGAAGCCCCTATTCCGCTTAAGCTAATACAAAGCAATAAATGCCCTGTGATTGCCCCAGCTAAATCTCTTACGCCCGAAAACGCGGAGCGTCTGGGCATTGATAGAGAAGCTTGCCATAAACACTTAAAAATGCTCCAAGGACATAAAGGTATTCAGCAAAAACTTATCGAAGTATTTGAAATGGAGAAGGAGTTCCCGCCTGAGAAAGCAGAGTTTTCTTTGTACTCCGGTGGATTTTTTAGTTCAGCAGATAAAGCGCAAATTGACTCAGTAAGGCACAGTCAAAAAGATAAATTGGCTGATTACGTAGGGAAATTTTCAGACCCCCGGTTAGAAAGGCTGCTATTCCTTTACCGAGGAAGAAATTTTCCTGAGACATTTACATTCGAAGAAATGGAGCACTGGAAACGTCACCGACAAGGCCGTTTAACAGATGCCGATTCTGGCTCAAGTATTCAATTAGAGCAATATATGTTCGAGCTAGAAACACTTATTAACGAATATCAGCAAGAACCATCGAAGTTGAGAATAATAAAAGACTTGTATCGGTACGCAGAGCAACTATAAACTGTCCTTAATCTCTTTATTTAATGAAGAATTAGCCGATAAATATTTAAATGAAAAAACGGTGCTTGATATGGAAGGCGTTTCCCTACAACTAGATAATGACGATAAAGATGTTCTCATAACGCTAAGCGGTAGCGCGTTAAAAGGCAAACTAGAGGCAGACGCGCTTTATAAATTCATTAAAGAAAGTCAGTTTGGTCACTTCTTTATTATTGATGAAGCTATCGCAAATGTTATTGCTCGTCAAAAGGCCGCCAAGCAAATTATCGACACCACTGTAATTTCTGAAAAAGTGGCTGAAAAAAGAGATGCCGAAGCCAAATTCACGCTCGATATTGATGAAATGACAGCGGTATTAAGCATCACCCCTCCTTATGGCGGGGAACACCTGAGTCTTGCTGAAGTTCAGACCCTTGCTCAACAAAGCAGTATTGTTCGAGGATTAAGCAGAAAGCGCATTCGTAGTTTACTGCAAGAGGCCAAACAAGCCTCTCCAGGCGATGTTGTTGAGGGGGTTGTCGCCAAAGGACTCCCTGTTAGAAACGGCAAAAACTCCCGGGTTGTTCCTCTTGTACCCAACGCATTAGATCGTATTCTTCGTCCCCAAGCTTCTGACCATACAAAAGTGGATATGCGTAATCTAGGCGAAATCATTTGTGTCAAAGCTGAAACGCCTATCGCTCGTAGATTACCCCCAACCGGAGGACGCAACGGTTATAGCGTTACGGGCACACCGATTGAGAGTGTCCCCGGCGAATGGGTGACATTCAATCCTGGTGCTGGAACAAAAATCAGCGCCAGCGATAGCAACCTTCTCGTCGCCGAAATTAATGGGATGCCTAAATTTAAAAATGAACAAATGTGGGTGGATGATACCTTCATTTGTAAAGGTTGTAATGTTGGCACAGGCAATATCAATTACGACGGCGCGGTTTTGGTGAATGGCGATGTCACTGAGAAAATGAAAATCATCGCCACAGGCGATGTTACGATTAATGGTTTTGTTGATTCTGCCACTATTCAAGCTGGCGGCGACATTATTATTACCGAAGGCGCAATGGGGAAAGTAAACGAGGCCAATACCGAATTTGGTACATGCCTTGTCGCCCAAGGCAGCGTCCATGTTCAACATGGACAAGGCTTAGACATTATGTGCAATGGCAATGTTACAATCGGGCGGCAATTAGCCTACAGCAGAGTGGTGTGTCGAGGCAGTGTGATTGTTGGGCCGATTGAACAACCCAATGGAAACTTGTTTGCTTGCGAGATTCAAAGCCAAGATGCTGTGCGTGCAGGAACGTTAGGTGCGGTTTCTGGTAGCACCTTATCTATCGACTTTAGCACTGGTTTTAACTTGTTATCAGAAAAAAAAGAACAGCTTGATGAGATGCTTCAACAAATTCAACGTAACTTCAAACGTCATGAAGACAAGATTGAATTTATTAAGAGCAAAAAGATCCCAGCCGAATTCTCAGAGAAAGTATTGGAAGCCATTGAACTGTATAAAAATGAAAAACAATTAATGGAATGGCTTGAGTCCAAAGCTCAAAAAATGAAGGAGGCGAAAGAATCCTACACTGACTATATTGGACTGTTCGCAAGCCAACGACTGTACCCTGGAGTTGTAGTCAAACTGAATAATCGGACGTGGAAAGCAGAACGAGAGTATCCAAAAGCGAAAATCCATTTTACCGATCATCAATGGCAATATGACCCCTTGTACTAACTCAGACGAAGAGACCCTTTATCTATGTCAGAAATCTATTCTTTTGATGTCACAGCGAATAATGGTAATGAGCTTCAGCTAGCTGATTACAAAGGCAAAGTGTTATTAATTGTTAACACTGCCAGCAAATGTGGCTTTACCCCTCAATATGAGGGATTACAATCACTTTACGAGAAGTATAAAGATCAAGGGTTTGAAGTATTAGCTTTTCCTTGCGACCAATTTGGTCATCAAGAGCCTGGTTCTGACAGTGACATTCAAAACTTTTGCACAACGCGATTTAGCGTCAGTTTCCCCTTATTTGAGAAAACAGAAGTCAATGGTGATGACGCACACCCTCTTTTCAAATATCTGAAAAAACAAGCTCCCGGCATTTTCGGTAGTGAAATGGTAAAGTGGAATTTCACTAAGTTCTTAGTCGGGAAAGATGGCAAAGTCATGGCCCGATACGCCCCCAAAACCGCACCTGAAAATATTGAAGCCGATATTAAAGCAGCCCTATCACTTTAGAGACCTCAAATGGCACCATCAAAAGTTGCGGTTTTCAGCAGTAAGCCCTATGACGAAACTTATTTTTTAGCCGAAGCTAAACATACAGGGGCTGAACTGCATTTTTTGGAAACGCGTCTGAACGAGGAAACGGTATCACTTTGTGCCAACTTTGATAACGTTTGTGTGTTCGTCAACGATATTGTGAATAAAGCAGTGATTACTCAGCTTTACGCATTAGGTGTAAAACATATTGCCCTACGGTGCGCGGGTTTTAATAATGTTGATATTGAGTGTGCAAAGAACTTAGGAATAAAAGTGTCACGCGTTCCGGCTTATTCACCTGAAGCGGTTGCGGAACACACTGTAGCGCTGATTTTAGCGTTAAACCGGAAATTGCATAAAGCATACAATCGCGTAAAAGAAGATAATTTTTCGCTAGTGGGATTATTAGGCTTTAACCTTCATGGTAAGACCGTAGGCATCATCGGTACGGGCCGCATTGGTAGTGCGGTATGTCGGATTTTAAATGGGTTTGGTTGCAGAGTATTGGGGTTTGATGTGGCACCCGATGACACTTTAAGCACACAAGGTATAACCTATACCGATCTCGACACACTCATCACAGAATCTAACATCATTACCCTACACTGCCCACTCAACAAACAAACGAATCACCTTATCAACACTTCTGCAATTGAAAAGATGCAGGAAAATGTCATGCTCATTAATACTTCAAGAGGTGCATTAGTTGATACCGAAGCCGTAATCAAAGGGCTAAAAAGCAAGAAAATTGGTCATCTCGGTTTAGATGTGTATGAGATGGAGTCAGAATTGTTTTTTGAAGATTTATCTGACGAGATCATTCTTGACGATCAATTTCAACGCTTGCTTACTTTTCCAAATGTACTAATCACAGGGCATCAGGGCTTTTTCACTAAAGAAGCATTAACACAAATTGCGCAAACCACTTTAAGCAATATTCAGCATGTCGCTACATCACAGGGACACGCTGAAGATGATAACTTTTTGTGTTAAATAAAGGCTAGCTCTGTTGCTCAAATAAAACTTTATGTAAGCGCGTAATAACACTCCCAGCTAGTGATTCCTCTATCAGAAAGCAGAAATTGTGCTGACTGGCTCCGTGACAAATCATACGCAAATTATGTTGTTCAACACAGGATAGAATATTTGCACTGACGCCATGAGTTTCTTGTAAACGATTGCCAATGACAGCCACAAGTGCCAACTTATCTTCAACTCGAACCTGACACATCTCCGCCAACTCATCGAGCAATCCCTGACTTAACACCTTAGTATTGCTATTACTGGGATTATCAATGGTTAAAGCCACGCTTATTTCAGAAGTTGTGATTAAATCGACACTGACCTTATGGCGCGCAAGTACAGCAAACACATTTGCTAAAAAGCCACTGGCAAGCAACATGTTGGGACTTTTTAAAGTTAATAATGTTTGCTCTCGTCTGAGTGCAATAGCACGATACGCTGGACGATTTTCAGGCGATTTCAAAACCCAAGTTCCCCCCTTCTCGGGCTCTCTACTTGACCCCACAAACACTCGCGTACCAGAACGAATAGCGGGGATCAATGTTGCCGGGTGCAGAATTTTAGCGCCGAATATAGCCATTTCGGCGGCCTCATCAAAACTAATCTCGGGAATGGCTCGAGCATTACTGGTAATACGAGGATCCGTTGTAAAAATGCCTGACACATCTGTCCAAATATGGAGTTCACTTGCCGCTAAAGCCTCAGCCAGAATCGCCGCAGAAAAATCACTCCCGCCACGCCCTAAAGTGGTTGTGTTAGATTCATCATCTGAACCGATAAAGCCCTGTGTAACAATAACCGTTTCACTGAGTTTTTTTACCAACGACGCCTCAACATGGGACTTTACTTGCACTAAGTCTGGTTGAGCCTGAGAAAACCGATTATCGGTTTTCATTACCTCTCGAGCGTCAAAGCATTCCGCTTTTATTCCCAATTCATTAAGCACTTGAGCAAAAATTACCGATGACATTCTTTCACCAAAAGAAAGCAATTCATCTTTTAAAAGTGGATTGGTATCCAAGTTATCTGACATGGCAATCTCAGATAATTGTGCCAACAAATCATCAATTTGCTTTAACACTTTTTTAGGGCTAGCTAATTCAGCAAGTATATTGGATTGGATTTCACGTATCCCATCTAATTGTGCTTGTTGCTCTTGTTCTGATAATGCCCCTTTTGACAATGCCACTAAAGCATTTGTCACACCAGCAGAAGCGCTAACGACAACTAGACGCGTAGAGGTATTTTGATTAACAATATTGGCGCAACGTTGCATTGCTTGATAATTTGCAACGCTAGTTCCGCCAAATTTAGCGACAACGAGAGAATTCATTAAAACGTATTTCCTGTTTACAATTGGCATAGTAGGAAATGGAGAATGGGTAGCCAGATACTCGCTAAAATCGAAGATTCATAGAAGTTCCGCAGAAGCACCCCACCCCGCCACCAAATTATTCATTTAGTGTCACGAAGCGACAGTTACAGAGTTTCACCTCAAATAACCGAGTTAACATGTCCCAACACAAATTAACTCTCGGCATTAGTCCCCCTAAATGGCGATATTAAATATCACTCAAGCTTTGGCTTTCAATCTACAAAATTGAACGGCGGTTGGACGCCCCCAAAACCTTTACCTGGCTAATGCTCCTCTTCAGACAGCACAGGAATTAAAGTGAATTTGACTCAATATTGCAAGGAATTAATCCGAATATATATAAAGTTAGTGAAAATTCTGTCAGCAGTGGAAGCTGAGCCTAAGACCAATAGCCTAGTTTTTTCTGGCTACAGCGGGCATATAATAAAAGGTAAATTTATGCTTAGTTGATACCGTTTAAAAAACTAACACTTCGCTATTTGCTGGTCTAACCTTAAGTTAATAGGGGTAACTCCATGGTAAGCAGGGAGCATTCTGTAGATGAGTAATTATTGAAGTTTTACGCATTGAATTTATCTTGAGGATTAAAATAAATGAAAAAAAGCGTGATTGTAGGGCTTGGCTTGATCGCAATTTTTTTTCAATTGTTATTAGGTGAAATTACTACCAATAAATGGCTTTTATCATTATTCGGAGGTGTCATCACTAGCTTATTTTTAATGTTATATGTGTATAGATTTACCTCCCCCCCTTCTCAGCAACAACATGCCCACTCAAATTCAACTAAACAGGACGATTTACTACATCACATTGGTCAAGGGACAAGCCATATTGCCATTGAAAGCGCTAATGTATCTCATTTTTTAGCTAACCTTACTCTTTCACTTACGCAACAAGTGGAACATGCTAAAAACATAGCGGATCGCATTACCTCGGTTGCTCAAACAAATTCAGAACTTCTGGATGAAGCAAGTTCAGCGCAAGAGCGCATAGACCAAGCAAATGAGGAAACACAGACCTCAAGGACATTATTGCAGGAAGTCAGTAATAAGCAGGCAGATTTGACTCAACAAATGTTCAAAACCAATGAGCTGCTGTTAAAATTGAAGTCTCAGGCCGACTCCATTACCCAAATTATCGATACTATTAACAATTTGGCTGCCCAAACTAATATGTTGGCACTGAATGCCGCTATTGAGGCATCTAGAGCAGGCGAACAAGGACGAGGCTTTGCTGTTGTTGCTGATGAGGTTCGAAGTCTTGCTAACAAAACAGCCGATGCAACCAAAGGAATTGAATCAGTTTTAAGTGAAATAAACCGTGATAGTAATGCAACAGTAAATGCGATGCAGGCTGTTTCTAATGCTGGTGACGAAATGACTCAAATTGTGGAAAAGGCACAATCCTGCATTTTAGAATCTTCAGAACTAACGCAAAAAGCAAAAGACTCGATGAAAATGGTCAGTGAGTCAGTACGTGACAACGAACAGACAAACAGAGAAATCTCTGAAAGAACACATCAGCTACATGAATCAATTAATATTGTTGATCAGGAGTTGGCAGATTCAAGTGAAAAAGTATTGAAATTAAGTCACCAAACTGAGGATATTTTCCGCTATTTACATCAATTTGACTTAAATGACATTCATGCTCAAGTTAAAAACATTGCGCTTGAAACAACGAAAAGCATTGCTCATTTATTTGAAAATGCCATTAAACAAGGCATTATTTCACAACAAGATCTTTTCGATTTTCGTTATCAAGAGATTCCCAATACCAGTCCCAAAAAATACCATTCTAAATTTGATGGATTCACCGACAAAGAATTACCGGCCATTCAGGAGCCTATATTGGAAAAATATCCATTTATTGTTTTTGCTGGCGCAGTGGATATTAATGGCTACTTTCCCACACACAATAAAAAGTACAGCCACCCTCTGACAGGTAATTATCAGGAAGACTTGGGAAAAAGCCGGACTAAGCGTATTTTTGATGATCCAACAGGCATACGTTGTGCCAAGAATACGGAAACGTTTTTACTTCAAACTTATAAACGTGATACGGGCGAGATCATGCATGACTTATCTTGCCCTATTTATGTGAATAACCAGCATTGGGGGGCTGTCAGAATTGGTTACAAGGCAACATCAAGCTGATCTTTTAATAACGATATGAAAATACTTACCCAACCATAAGTAAGGATCCTCAAGCCCATATTTTGCTTCTAGCTGAAATAAACTATCGTATTTTTCATTGGGAAGTTGTTTTTCCCGTACATAATCATGAAAGCAGCGAATACCAGCTTTGTGCACAACATTAACCGGAAGTTGCTCCAGTAGAGATAATATATTTTGAGGTTTTGCCGGTGAGTGCGGTGTCAATCTTACTTGATTTCGCTTTTTCATGCCTTGTGCAACAAATTCAAAATTGCCGTAAACCATATTGCTAAAAAGCTGCGCATCGTAGTTATAGAAACTCAGACTGATATGCCCACCAACTTCGGTTAACTCAATTAAGTCTAATAAAAGCTGTTGCTGATCCGAAGCCCATTCCAATACGGCATGACAAATAACAAGATCGTAACGTTGAGTTTTAGGTAAATTGTGAATAGAAGAATGAGAGTAGTTTACGTCTGGAAATAGCCGACACTTGTCTTTGGCAATATCGAGCGAGTCTGCTGATAAATCATTTAACGTTACCTTGTGCCCTAATGCTAGCAAACTCCGTGTCATTTCACCGGTACCACCACCCGCATCAAGAATGTTGCGCGGTTTATTGTTGACCAACACAACATTATGTAAATGATGTAAAAGCAATTCATGGCGTAATCGGCCTTTGCTGGTACCATAGATGTTGGCATCGAATTTTTGCGCTAAGTCGTCGAAATTACGGTCATTTTTCATCAAGTCATCTTACTTTAGGTAATTTATGGATTTATTTACGATAAAAAAAATTGTTGGTCAGGGAGCTATGCCACTCACGCTACTTACAATTTTTATACTTTTAGGTCTCTACTGGTCTCTGAAAAATCAAAAGAAAAAGGCCATATTTAGTCAATTCATAGCCCTTATTTTTCTCTTATTAATTTCAAACAACCAAGTCGCTTATCATTTGTTGTTATCCAAAGAACAAGCCTATAAACAATTCGACCTATCTCATCCCGTCAAACACATTGTTATTTTAGGATGCGGTCACAAAAACGATGGCATGTTACCAGTGACTTCACAACTCGCAAGCTGTTCTTTATACCGGCTTGTAGAGGGCATACGAATTTACAAGGCTAACCCCGGTGCACGAATTGTAACATCGGGGTATGGTGGTTCTGAGCCTTTTAGTAATGCTGATATGGTACGCCAAGTAGCGATTTCGCTAGGTATACCAGAGCATCATATTACCGCGTTACCTCACCCCAAGGATACCGAACAAGAGGCTAAAGCCATTGCCCCGATACTGGGTAAGCAACCCTTTGCACTGGTAACATCAGCGAGTCACATGCCAAGGGCAATGGCTATTTTTGAGAAGGCGAACTTGAACCCTGTCGCTGCCCCATCCGGGCATTTAGCAAAAGATCCAAGCCGAGAAAATTGGTGGCAAAGTTTTCCAGATGCCTCCGCTATTCACTTAGTTGAGCGCTGGTGGTATGAAACTTTAGGAAGCGCATGGTTATTGATTAAAGGGGATTAATCCCCCTTTACCCACTAAAACAACACACTTACTGTTTCAGTTACACAGGATTGGGAATATCGATAAAATGAACCTCAAGCTCCAACTCGGCTGCTAAATGTTCTCCTAATGCCTTGGCTCCGTATCGCTCCGTTGCGTGATGCCCAGCAGAAATGAAATGAATTCCCATTTCCCTTGCTGTATGGATGGTTTGCTCTGACGCTTCGCCAGTAATAAACAGATCAATATTATTTGATGCCGCCAGTTCAATATAAGATTGCCCGCCACCGGTACACCACGCAACAGAGTGGATAACATCCGGGCCCGATGCTTCAACTAAAGGCTTACGATGTAACTGCTGTTCGACTCTATGACTAAAATCACTTAAGGATATTCCGTTAAGTATGCGTCCATGACGCACAACACTATTCGCATTTCCACGCTCTAAAGGTTCATTCCCTTGAATACCTAGTAACTTCGCAAGTTGTGCATTATTGCCAAATTCCGGGTGGGCATCTAAAGGCAGGTGGTAAGCATATAAATTGATGTCATTTTCCAATAAGGCTTTTAACCTATTGCGCTTCATTCCGGTTACAACCGCTGATTCGCCTTTCCAAAAATATCCATGATGCACCAAAATTGCATCAGCATTAATGTCAATCGCGGCATCAATTAATGCCTGTGATGCTGTCACACCCGTCACCACTTTTTGAACTTGCGATTTACCTTCGACTTGCAATCCATTTGGGCAATAATCTTTGAATTGCCAAGGTATTAATAATTCATCTAAATAAGATAATAATTTTTTATTTTCCAAGGGAAAATCTCCTTCAGCGTGCTGTTCTAGCTCGAATATTAGACATTACGATAAAAAACAGGTATAACAAACGACTTATTTTCTCAAAAATATAACAAAGGCAAAACGACAAGATATGAGTAAATTGGATAAAGATGACGTACTAGCCAAATTTACCGAAGCTTATAAAGCGGCTCATGGCAAAGAGCCACAAATTGAAGCAAAAAGTGGCTGGTACAGCGTAGACGGTGGGAAAAACATCCGTTTAGCGCAATTAGTAGAAATGACTGAGGCATTGTCTGGTGGCGCAACTAGCGTGGAATCTGAAAAAGCAGAACCTGCACCGAAGGCAAAAAAGAAAGCCGCTCCAGCTCCTAAAGCTGCGCCAAAGAAAAAAGCGTCTTCTGGCTTTTCAGTTAAAGCTTACTGGAATGATAAAATTACGGGTGACAACGCAGGCTCAATTCTTCCTCGCTAAACCTCAAATTTTAAAAATAATATAACGCCGTACTTTAGGTAAATGAGTACGGCGTTTTTGTATCTGCTCCCAAACTTGTCATAAAGCAATTAACTCATTATCCCAAGCTCTAACGGGTATGGATGCATGTAGGCTTGATTCTCTAAATACTGATTCGGATGACGCTTTAAATGGTGTCTAAGCAGAGTTAGTGGCGCTAAAAGTGGCACTAATCCTGTTCGATATAATTCAATTTGTTCACACAACTCTTGCTTCTCATCCTTTGTTAATGACTTTTTCAAAAAACCTTGTAAATGCATCAACACATTTGTGTGCGTCTTACGTGTCGACGCCTTCGAAAGCGCGCTCATCATTAAAGTAAAATACTCTTTGATACTACTTTCCAAGCCTTGTGATTTCGCATTCGCAACCACCCGGCCCATTAATCGATAGATATCCGGCTTATGTGCCAACACTAAAAATTTAAATTGACTGTGAAACTGTACCAGACTATTCACACTCGGCTCTTCCAACACCATTTTACGAAAGCGATGATGAGCGGTCACTCTGGCAAAAAAGCTGTCTTTTAATCCTTGATCATTCAATCGACCATCTTCTTCAATGGGTAAATTAGGAAAAGCACGCTTTAAATGCGATACGAAAAGCCCTTGCCCCTTACGGTGCATCATATCGCCTTGCTTATTAAATACTTTTATTCGTTCCATTCCACAAGAAGGCGACTTGGCAGCAACGATATATCCATCCAATTCTTGGATTTGCGATTCAATTTTAGAAAAATAGACTGCCATTTTAGGTGTGTGATCAATTGAACCATCTTTTGAGTCCACCAACCTTAGATCACCATTGTCGCCATTAGTAAAATCGCGGATATGAATTGTGGGTCGAGGAACTGACATACCCATCCCTACTTCGGGGCAAAATGGCACCATTTGAAAAATATCGGAAACGGTCGTTGCAACGAAACTGGAACGCTTGTGCCCCCCATCGTAGCGTACTTTACTGCCGACCACGCACGAGCTTACGCCTATCTTAATCATCTTTTTTCCTGTGTTTTATCAATGATTACGGTTTGTTGAACGAACAAATCAAAAAAGAGAGGAGATCAAAAAAAGGGATAAATAAATTAAAATAACGCAGCACATCATAGAATTTGACGTGCCACGTTATTGGTAGATGGAGCGATTACAGCTTCTAATGCTCTTCTGTTGGCTTCGAATTCTCGACTCGGCTTTTTAACTTTTGTCCGGGTCGGAATGTCACTACTCGCCGAGCTTTGATCGGAATATCTTCCCCTGTTTTTGGGTTTCTCCCTGGACGCTCATTTTTAGAGCGAAGGTCAAAATTACCAAAACCGGAAAGTTTTACTTGTTCTCCCGACTCAAGCGCCTCGCGCATTTCCTCGAAAAAGAACTCAACCAAATCCTTGGCATCGCGCTTATTTAATCCAAACTTCTCAAATAGATGTTCCGAAATCTCAGCTTTAGTTAGGGCCATAGGACTAATCCCTCAAAGACGCACCAAATTCAGTACCTAGTTTATCAACGACTGTATTCACTATTGATTGAATCTCAGCCTCTTCCAACGTTCGTTCGTCGTCCTGAAGTGTTAGAGATATCGCAAGGCTCTTATAACCTTCCGAAATTCCTTCACCTCTGTACACGTCAAACAAGTTTAGGCCAACTAATTGATTTACGCCACATTTTTCAACGGACGATAAAATATCCGCAGCAGGGACTTCTTCTTTCACCACAACCGCCAAGTCTCGACGGCTTGCAGACTGCTTAGAAATCTCTTTTGCAGAAGGAATGTCTTTATCGCCTAATGCCGATATTGCCAACTCAAACACAAACACTTTTCCGTTTAAGCTCAATGTTTTTTCAAACTTCGGATGCAACGCACCAACATAACCAACCAGCGTGTCACCATTAAATACCGCGGCGGCTTGGCCAGGGTGAAGCATTTTCACAGTATTCGCGTCGGCTCTTTCAAAACGGAACTGCCCGGGCTGAACACATTGACTAAGTAATGCTTCTACATCTCCTTTTACATCAAAGAAGTCACATTTTCTACCATCAGTGTCCCAACTTTCTGGTAATGCAAGGCCAGAAATCACTCCGGCAATCATTTGTTCTTGGCGAATTCCCATCTCTGCGGTTTCATCTGGCACAAAACGAAGACCCGTTTCAAACAAACGAACACGACTTTGCTGGCGCTTCTGATTATGGGAAACAGCTTGCATTAATCCCGTAAGCAAACTGACTCGCATTACCGACATATCCGATGAAATTGGATGCGGAAGCACCAAACCATCTACATCAGGGAAAAGTTGAGATTGCACTTTAGGATCAACAAATGAATAGGTTATAGCTTCTTGATAATCGCGATCAACGAGCACTTGTTTAAGCTCATTTGTACTAATTTGTGATTCTTTCGCTTGACGCATTTTAAGTGAAGCTTGCGGATTCACATTTGGAATGTTGTTATAACCATAAACGCGCGCGACCTCTTCTATTAAATCTTCTTCAATAGCAAAATCGAAACGGAAGCTTGGTGCAATCACATCCCAATGCGCTTCATGCTCAGAAACGTCTAAACCTAAACGAGTAAGAATTTCCGTTACTGTTTGCTTCTCAAACTCAATACCGATGAGTTTGTTAAGTTTAGCCAAACGTAATCTAATGTGTTTCGCTTTAGGCAAATGTTGTTCAAGTACAGCCTCGGTAATAGGGCCGGCTTCCCCACCCACAATATCAAGCAGCAATTGTGTTGCTCTTTCCATTGCCGTGCGCTGTAGTTTGAAGTCGACGCCACGTTCATAACGGTGGGAAGCATCTGTGTGCAATCCGTATTGACGCGCTTTTCCAGCAATAGCAAGCGGCGCGAAAAAGGCGCTTTCTAAGAAAATATGCTTACTTTCATCAGAAACACCAGAGTGCAAACCACCAAAGATACCCGCCATTGCAACGGCTTCGTTATGATCAGCAATTAACAAGGTATCAGGCTTTACTTCAACTTCATTGCCATCTAATAAGGTCAGCTTCTCACCTTCTTTCGGGAACCGTACTTTAATGCCGCCATTGAGTTTATCTAAATCAAAAGCATGCATTGGATGACCAAGTTCAAGAAGCACGTAGTTCGTTACATCAACCACTGGATCGATACTTCTTACCCCCGAGCGACGTAACTTTTCTTGAAGCCAAATTGGCGATGTTGCCGACAAGTTGATATTGCGAATAACGCGCCCTAAATAACGCGGACACGCCTCACCGGCTTCCAGTTCAATTGACAAGGTATCGTCAATACTTGGCGAAACAGGTTGGATACCAAGCATGTTAACGTCTTGGTTGTTCAATACGCCAACTTCACGCGCCAACCCCATCAAACCTAAGCAATCTGCTCTGTTTGGTGTCAGATCAACTTCAATGGTTACGTCATCTAAATCTAAATACTCACGAATATCGGTACCAATTGGCGCGTCTGCTGGCAATTCAATAATACCATCGTGATCATCTGAAATACCAAGCTCAGAAAACGAGCACAACATCCCATGAGAAGGTTGACCACGTAATTTCGCTTTTTTGATTTTGAAATTGCCGGGCAATACCGCACCAACAACCGCCACCGCCACTTTCAAGCCAAGGCGACAATTAGGCGCTCCGCACACGATGTCTAACAACTCTTCGCCACCAATATTAACCTTGGTTACTCTGAGTTTGTCAGCATCAGGGTGTTGACCGCATTCAACCACTTCACCTACAACCACACCGGTAAAATCACCAGCGACGGGCGATACAGAATCTACTTCCAAACCTGCCATGGTAATTTGCTCGGCAAGTTCTTCTCTTGATAAAGCGGGATTTACCCACTCTCTTAACCACTTTTCACTGAATTTCATCGGTCTGCTTTACTTAAATTGTTTTAAAAGACGAAGGTCGTTTTCGAAAAAAGAACGTAAATCTGTTACGTTGTAACGCAACATGGTTAGACGCTCGACCCCCATACCAAAGGCAAAGCCAGAATACTCTTCTGGGTCAATTCCTACCGACTTCAATACATTAGGATGCACCATTCCACAGCCTAACACTTCAAGCCATTTGCCGTTTTCACCCATCACATCCACTTCAGCTGAAGGTTCTGTAAAAGGAAAGTACGACGGACGGAATCTTACATGCAACGACGCTTCAAAGAAGTTTTCCAAAAAGTCGTGAAGAATGCCTTTCAACTCAGTAAAAGTGACGTTTTTGTCAACCATCAAGCCTTCGACTTGATGGAACATCGGCGTGTGAGTTTGATCGTAATCGTTTCGGTAAACGCGACCTGGGGAAATGATACGTAATGGCGGCGCTTCTTTTTCCATTGTACGGATTTGAACGCCTGACGTTTGTGTACGTAGCATTAAATCAGGATTAAAATAGAACGTATCGTGATCTGCACGGGCAGGATGATGTGCCGGAATATTTAACGCATCAAAATTATGAAACGCATCTTCAACTTCAGGACCCGATTTAACTGAAAATCCCAGTTCTGAAAAAAATTGCTCTATACGATTAATAGTTTTTGTTACTGGATGCAAACCGCCCACTTCACCTTGACGACCCGAAAGGGTGACATCAATGCTTTCGTTAGCTAATTTGGCAGCCAATTCTTGTTCTTTAAGAAATTCACTGCGTTGGTGAATTTTTTCTTGAATCGCAATTTTAGCTTCGTTTATTTTCTGCCCAACAACAGGCCGCTCCTCCGCAGAGAGCTTGCCTAGGCTCTTTAGTAAGCCTGTGAGCTTGCCTTTTTTCCCTAAAAATGCAACTCTAACTTCATCCAATGCTGGGACATTGTCGGACGCTGCAACGTTAGTTTCCGCTTCTTTGATAATGGCTTCGAGATCCATAATCTCCCCAATATTCAGCTCATATAATGTGAATTGGTCATCGACCACAAATGAACGAGCAATTCTACACGAAAGCCAACTTTGGCGACTAGTGAAAATACAGAAAATTCGCGATAATCACTTAATTAGCGAATAAACACAGCAATAGATAAAGATTTTGGCGGGAGGTATTCGCTAAATGCGGGTATATGCGGCGCGACAAGCGATTTTAAATAGAAAAAAACAATCCGTAGCTTATGAATTATTCTTTCGTAATGGTGTTGAAAACGTTTTTCCCAAAGAGGTAGATTCAACCACAGCAACTTCAAAATTAATTGTAAATCAACACCTTAATATTGGCTTAAAAAATATGACTAACGGAAAGCGGGCGTTAGTTAACTTTTCAGAGCAAGGCATACTTGATCGCGTTCCAACACTCCTTCCGTCCAAGGATATAGTGGTAGAGATTTTAGAAGATGTAAAACCAACAGATGAAGTATTCCAAGCCTGCCGAGAAATGTTTCATCAAGGGTATCGATTAGCCTTAGACGACTTCCAATATCATCATGGTTGGGAGCGTTTTATGAACTTTACTCGGTTAATAAAATTTGACCTATTTACTACGCCATTGCACGAACTAACAGACACTTTGCCAATGCTAAAGAAGAAGTTCAAGCACATGAAGTTTCTGGCAGAGAAAGTAGAAACAGCTGAAGAATTTGAACAAGCCAAAAAAATGGGATTCGACTTCTATCAAGGCTTTTTCTTCTGCAAACCTGAGATGATGGCTAATAAAGACATCGATACCAGCCATCAAATTGTGTTAGCAGTTTATGCTGAGGTGTTAAAAGACAATTTCAGCTACGCCAAATTGACCCGCCTCTTCGAAAAAGATGTATCGTTAACTTACAAGCTTTTAAAGTTCATTAACTCTGGAATATTTGTGCTTATAGAGCCTATTTCTTCGATAAAACAGGCACTCATCTATTTAGGCGAAGAAAGAGCACGCAAATTCATTGCTTTGATCGCTACAGCGCACTTAGGCACTGTAAAACCTATGGAGCTTATTCGGATGTCCATTATTCGGGCACGGTTTTGTGAGCTTATTGCTGAAAGAACTCTGCCGGCTTTAAAAGACCAAGCGTTTTTAATTGGATTATTTTCGCTCGTAGATGCCATTCTTGATCAAGATATGCAGGATATTATCATCAACTTACCATTAGTCGTGGAGATTAGAGAGGCACTGCTGGGTTATCAGACTCCTCTCACCCATAATTTAGAATTGGTAAAAGCTTATGAATCTGGCAGTTGGTATAACACGCAAAAATTGGCTCGGGTTGTAAAAGTTAAGGAAGAGCTTTTGCCGAATCTATTCCAAGACGCGATTAAATGGTCTGAATCTTTTGAAGATGTTGCGACTTTGTTTGAAAGTCAACGAGCTTAAGTTTTGAATATTTAAGTTGGCATAAAGTCCCTATATGTCAACGCCTTTCAGGATGAGGCAATCACCATAAAAAAGGAGCGATATACGCTCCTTTTAATCATGCTAAAACCGCAATGCGGTTTTCTTAATGGCTATATTATAAAGCACCTTTTGCAGTATCCACTAAAGCAGAAAATGCTGCTTTGT
This sequence comes from Alteromonas sp. a30, assembly GCF_026788005.1. GTDB lineage: Bacteria > Pseudomonadota > Gammaproteobacteria > Enterobacterales > Alteromonadaceae > Paraneptunicella. Next base: position 32,886 of record NZ_JABEPE010000013.1, on the reverse strand, counting down.
CGTGCACTGCGATGTCTGAAAGGATCTTACGATCGATTTCAACAGACGCTTTCTTCAACCCATTAATGAAACGGCTATAAGACAAACCATTTTGGCGAGCTGCCGCATTAATACGTGCAATCCACAATTGACGGAATTGACGCTTACGTTGACGACGGTCACGATAAGCGTATTGACCCGCTTTTGTTACCGCTTGGAAGGCAACGCGATAAACGCGACTACGAGCACCGTAGTAACCTTTCGCTTGCTTAAGAATTTTTTTGTGACGTGCGCGCGCCACTACACCGCGTTTTACTCTTGGCATTATTCAGTCTCCCGTTACACGTAAGGCATCATGCGTTGGATCAACGCAGTGTCTGATGAGTGAACCATCTCTTTATTACGAAGCTGACGCTTACGCTTAGAGCTTTTCTTCGTCAAAATGTGGCGAAGATGAGACTGTTTTCTTTTGAAACCACCCGAAGCAGTTTTCTTAAACCGCTTAGCAGCTCCGCTGTTAGTTTTAATTTTAGGCATGAGTTTTAATACTCCGCATTTTTAGGGCGTACAATATTGTACGCATTAAACAACAAGGTATTAGGTGTTTAACTACAAGTAGTTAACGCTTGTAAAACCTAAAGACCTACTTTTTATTTGGGGCGAGCACCATGATCATTTGTCTGCCTTCTACCCTATTAGGGAAGAATTCGCAGGTTGCAATGTCTTCTAAGTCGGTTTTAATGCGATTTAAAAGCTCAATGCCGATCTCTTGGTGAGCCATTTCTCGACCGCGGAAGCGAATCGTTACTTTAGCCTTATCACCACCTTCTAGGAAGCGACGCAGGTTGCGCAGTTTTACCTGGTAGTCGCCTATATCAGTGCCAGGGCGGAATTTAACCTCCTTGACCTGAATTTGCTTCTGCTTTTTCTTTTGCTCTTTCTGAGCCTTACTTTTCTCGAAAAGAAACTTGCCATAATCCATGACTTTACAGACTGGAGGCTCAGCATTTGGACTAATTTCAACCAAGTCCAACTCTGATCCGCTTGCTAATTCCAGTGCATCTGATAATGAAACAACTCCCTTTTGTTCTCCATCCTCAGCTATTAAACGCACCTCTCGAGCTGTAATTTCGTCGTTGATACGCGTTTTGTTCGTATCAGCTTTGTTGTTGCCTCTTTTAATGAGCAATTCCTCCGAGAAAATTAAAATAATTCTTTTTCATCAATCTCTTGACTGATTTTTTCTACCATATCTTCTAGCTTAAATTTGCCGAGGTCTTCACCTTTACGAGTCCGAACAGAGACTTCACCAGCCTCTACTTCTTTATCACCGACAACGAGCAAATATGGAACACGTTTAAGTGTGTGCTCGCGGATTTTAAAGCCAATTTTTTCATTTCTCAAGTCCGCAATGACACGAATCCCATTTTTGCGTAGTTTTTTTGCAACACTTTGAACATAATCAGCTTGTTTATCGGTAATATTCATCACCGCAACTTGCATCGGCGCCAACCAAATTGGGAAGTGCCCTGCATATTCTTCGGTCAAAATACCAATGAAGCGTTCCAACGAACCTAAAATCGCACGGTGAATCATCACCGGCACTTTACGTTCACCATCCTCAGCCACGTAAGTTGAATCCAAACGATTAGGCATTGAGAAGTCTAGCTGAACAGTTCCACATTGCCATTGACGGTCTAAACAATCCAACAAGGTGAACTCAATTTTAGGGCCGTAGAACGCGCCCTCGCCTTCTTGATATTCAAACTCAATCGAATTTAATTCTAATGCTTGAGCTAATGCTTGTTCCGCTTTGTCCCATATTTCATCACTGCCGACACGCTTTTCAGGACGCGTAGACAATTTTACGAGAATATTTTCGAAGCCGAACGTTTTGTAAGCTTCGTAAACCATACGAATACAACCGCTTACTTCCTCGAGGATTTGCTCTTCTGTACAGAAGATATGAGCATCATCCTGCGTAAAACCACGAACACGCATCAAGCCGTGCAAAGAACCGGATGGCTCATTACGATGGCAGCTACCAAACTCTGCCATGCGCAGAGGTAAATCGCGATATGACTTCAAACCTTGATTGAAAATTTGAACGTGTCCCGGACAGTTCATGGGTTTTACCGCGTATTCACGATGCTCAGAATGCGTAGTGAACATGTTTTCGGCGTATTTGTCCCAATGACCAGATTTTTCCCAGAGTGAACGATCCATCATCAATGGCCCTTTCACCTCTTCATAATCGTAATCTACCAGCATTTCGCGCACGTATGCTTCAAGCTCTTTGTATATAGTCCAACCATTGTTGTGCCAAAATACCATGCCTGGCGCTTCTTCTTGCCAGTGAAATAAATCTAGTGCTTTACCGATTTTACGGTGATCACGCTTCTCTGCTTCTTCGAGCTTAGTTAAATAAGACTTTAACGCTTTTTTATCTGCCCACGCTGTGCCGTATATACGTTGCAGCATTTTGTTGTCGCTATTACCGCGCCAGTACGCTCCAGCCACCTTCATTAATTTAAAGTGATGACAGAAACGCATGTTTGGCACGTGAGGACCACGACACATATCAACGTATTCTTCGTGATGATATAACCCCGGACGATCATCCTTACTGATGTTCTCATCCAAGATTTCTATTTTATAAGTTTCGCCGCGAGCTTCAAATGTATCGCGGGCTTCTTGCCAAGATACAGTATTCTTAACAACATCATAATTTGTTTTCGCAAGCTTCAACATGCGCTCTTCAAGCTTCTGAAGATCTTCCTGTCGAATAGGCTCTTCTAAATCAATATCGTAATAAAAGCCGTTATCGATAACCGGACCAATTGCCATTTTAACATTTGGCCAAAGTTGTTTGATGGCATGCCCTAAAAGGTGAGCACAAGAGTGACGTAAGATTTCTAGCCCCTCGTCGTCTTTGGTGGTGATAATGCGTAACTTAGCGTCGTTTTGCATTACATCGCTTGCATCGGCTAATTGACCATCGATTTCGCCAGCGATCGTTGCTTTGGCTAAACCTGGACCAATATCGTTAGCAACATCCATCACGGAAACAGGGTTTTCAAATTGGCGTTGGCTGCCATCGGGAAGTGTAATTACAGGCATGTTAATTCCTTACTACAGTGGTGACGCGTACCAAGCGCCACTTGTGAAAACAAAAATAAGAAAAGGTTCAACTAGAATTAGTTGACTTAAAAATCGCGCGAATACTATCAATTAACGTAAGTAAATACCACTGAATACGAGCCTAATCCCTACAAAAATCAATAAAAAACGTATTATCCACAATAATCGTAGCGATCATGCCTATGATGTCTAAATAAATTGCTAAAATTGATACCATATGCACTCGTTAACCTAACCCTGTTTGTGTCAGAATAGGAGCTGGACTATGTTAGTTAAACAAGTAGACGTACAATGCCCATATTGTGGTCATCCTTTCCATGCAGAAGTTGATTTTAGTAACGGCGACCAAGATTACTACGAAGATTGCGCCAACTGCTGCAATCCAATACGATTTCAATTACATGTGGATGAACTTCAAAAACACCTGCAAGTTAGCGTTAGCACAGACAGCGATTAAAGCCTATTGGACCTCGCTCGAAACAAAGACAAAATACCAAAAGCTTAAATACAAACTACGACCCAAAGTCACCGTATTGTGGACGTTGTTAATGTTGCTATTGTTGGCATCATGCACACCCAAACCCGAGGTTATTGATACCTTTGAAACCTACACGCAACGGTTAGCCAATATATTGGAAACCGCACCGCCGGAATTGTACGAGGTAACAGAAATATCAGAGTCTCACCCGTTAACTCACGCTAAAATACATCAATTACCGAACATCAGCGCGTTGCCTTTGGCTTCTGAACAATCAAAGCTCACACTCAAAGATTTTTACGCCTTACCCAATTGCGGCACGCTGAAATCTATTATTGCTGAACACAACACCAGCTTAGGCCGCGTACAAGACCAAGCACTGCAATTTTTGTATCACGACAAACTACTCAACGCACTGAATGCCTGTGTGCTTGCCTATACGTCAGAAAAAAGCAAGATTCTGAGTAAAAGTGAAACGCGGGAAAACAAAGAAACTCAAGGTTTAATCGAAACGTTAACAAACCTCAAAATCGAAGATAAACGCATTAGCTGGCGCAACTTGCTGTATACAGATAAAAGCCTTCGAGCGGCGCTTTATTCGCCCGCCATTTTAATGCCTGATGATACCCAAGCCTATTCACTTTCGCTTAGCGAATTTAACTACTTACAGCACGTATCCCAAAGCGAATTTTTTGAAAGCAAAACAGATGCAAAATCAGAAGCGAAAGCCCCTACTCAATTAGAACGAACCATAACACAAAGCGATTTACTCAACGCGCTTAAGCACATTGCCCAGCAAAAACTGCCTGCTCGATTGTGGAATAGCTTTTCCTACTATCGCGCTAATTTTCAGCGACTCAATGCTTTTTTAAATAGCGAATTGCGAAACCTTGATTGCACAACACCAAAAGGCAAGAAACAAACGGAATACCTCAGCAATGTAATGCGCCTATTCTTCATCGAAAAAATTCAGCCACTTGCATCGGCCTTGAACAAACAGCATTACCAACTTAGCCCAATGCTTAGCAGCATTTACACAATGCCAAACGCCAATCCAGAATTTGATGCCTTTCTTCAAACACAAACCAAGATGCTATTTGAACAGTATCAACAAGCCCTACTCGACCATGTGAAAATCTGGCAAGAGGTGTTTAAGCAATGTGGGGTGAAGGTGGGATTGAGAAAAAGGTTATAAATATCTGCCTAGCACGGATAACCGGGCTTTTGAGTGAATCAAAGCTCGCTCGGCATTTATAAAGTTATTAATGTATTCATCTGTTAATGTAGAGTCAGATATTGCTATTGACGCAAAAATCGCCTGATAAACGAGCCGATAAGTTGGATCGCTGATACTATTGTAGAATCCATATTCTAGAGGGTCATCTGGGTTTCGACTTATATTTTCCCTGTATTGTGCGGTTTCCTCTGGAGATAAAAGTGGGAAAAATGAAAATAGATAGTCACTCGAATTAATGTCAGAAAGATTATTCAATCTACCTGATTCAGGCATAAAGATAGGAGCAGTCTTAACCTCTTTACTTAATCCTCTAGATTCCCACCATCCCCATTTTAAATTAAAGTAACCAATTTCCTCCCCTTTATAAGCTATCTCCCTCTGGTTTTTCGTCCAAACTACCAAAGCCCCCCCTGTAATTGGCGAGCCTTGAGCACATTCAAGAGGTTAACTGATAGACTTGGAATCATAAATTCCCATAACTGTTCAACCAAAATTCTACACCCTCATATAAAATAAATAAGCACACAAAGAAGTTATCTCAGTCCATAAATTAGACTAAATCCAGAGTCAAATAAACAGAATTAATTTGTAATAGCCACAGCCTGCAACGCTTCGTTGTTATCGCGACAGCGAGTATCAGTGGAAGGGTATTCTGGGGTATGTTCTACAACAATGGTATACACCTCTTGCGTGCTCTGTGCTTGCAACGCCTGAGCAATAAGGTATTGACGAGAGGAAGGAATGGTAAACGCTTGGTTGCGAACTCCGCTAGCATTGGTCGACAGAATGCGGTAATTGCCATTGTAATAATTCACATCAGTAACAACGGAAGGACAATTAAACACTGCTGATTGTGCTCCACCTGAAACGATAACAGCTAGACCTGATAGAAGTTTAAGTGTGTTTTTCATAATAAGCCTTTTGTGAGTATGGATAGTTAAAAAGAGCTTAATTATTCACTTGTTTATATTGCAGCCAGATTGCGAACATATGAAATATTAAATAAATAATATTATCCATTTGACAAGTTTGTTTGAGGACTTAGTTTTTCAGCATCAAGAAATGACACAACGACAAAATAGCGAATGCTCTTTTATCAATTAGAAGGAAGTTAAGGATATTTAAAAGGAGAGATGGTGCGTCCGAGTAGACTCGAACTACCGCCCCCCACCATGTCAAGGTGGTACTCTAACCAACGAAACAACTATCCGATATTGACTAAGTTAACGCGAGCTATTGCAAAAACGGCTTGCGTCACTTTCTGTTCTCAGAAGCAATTTTTAGAAGTAGTTTAAGTGCTTAGCCCCATGCTTTCTTTTGCACTTTTAGCTAAATTTAAATAGTGATTGCTGTCTAACGGTCGAGTACAAACAACTATATCGATGCTGCCTCTAGTGTTTTTAAAATGTGAAAAATAGTCATAAAAATCTTTCACTTTTATCATTTGATTTTGATAAGTCACATATAAATGATGCTGACTAAAGAAGGAGAGTGCATCGTTGTCTCTAAAGCGTTTTTCAAATGCTTCTGCACTTGATTTACCCGTTTCCATGATAAGAAGGAACTCTTCCGCATCGGCCAGCAAAGGCAACGCGCCTTCCAACGCAAGAAAATCACTCCCTTCAACATCAATTTTCAACGCTACGCTTTTCCCTTTCACGGAAAGCTTTTCTTTATTAGCAAAATCGTCTAGTCGGATTGTTTGCACTTCCGTTTTTAATTGGTAGATGCCATCTAAAGGATTAAATGCTTGGTCTGAATCTAACGAAGACCCGCCAGAGCTATATAGGTTGATGAAAAAATCAAACTTACCAGCATCATTTGAAACACCTAATGGTACGACTTTAACAAGTTGTTCAAGTTCGCTTTTTTTCAACGATTCATTAAGCGCATTGGCTAATTTGGGATTGGGCTCAAAACAGTAAGCGGCTTCAATTTTCGTTGCCGTATCTTTAGAAATGGGATTAAGCACAAACTGACCATAATTCGCGCCCAAATCGAAAACAATGTTTGCGCCTTGTACAAAGTCGAACCAAATAAAATTGAGGATGTCCGTGTATGCGTTTCCGTTAAAGTACATTTCCGATTTTTTATCGGATTTATACAAGCACATGATATTTCCGTTATGCATTTTAACACTACTTAAAGGTTCAGCCATGTATTGCTCATAACTCACATTCAGCAGATGCTTGTGCCTTTTACTTCTAATTTTACCAACAATAAAACGGAAGAGGCGAACTGACATTAAAAGGCGCTTTAAAAAACTTTTCATTTTACTTTCTTGACCATTAAAACTTTCAATCCTTAAACGAAGCACATGACTCCTGACGGCTAACGAATTCGGACCTACCTAACTTTATTGCGCGTAGTCTACCATCAAAAACCAAAAAATATTTGCTCATTTTTAAAGTCATCACTTCCCTTTATTTGCAGTAAAAATAATTAAACACCGACACTAGCAAGCTCATTAGCTCGCTAGCGTTAAATGAATCATGACTTCCGAATAATCAGAGCCTTAATTTGTAATAGCCACAGCCTGCAACGCTTCGTTGTTATCGCGACAGCGAGTATCAGTGGAAGGGGATTCTGGGGTGTGTTCTACAACAATGGTATACACCTCTTGCGTGCTCTGTGCTTGCAACGCCTGAGCAATAAGGTATTGACGAGAGGAAGGAATGGTAAACGCTTGGTTGCGAACTCCGCTAGCATTGGTCGACAGAATGCGGTAATTGCCATTGTAATAATTCACATCAGTAACAACGGAAGGACAATTAAACACTGCTGATTGTGCTCCACCTGAAACGATAACAGCTAGACCTGATAGAAGTTTAAGTGTGTTTTTCATAATAAGCCTTTTGTGAGTATGGATAGTTAAAAAGAGCTTAATTATTCACTTGTTTATATTGCAGCCAGATTGCGAACATATGAAATATTAAATAAATAATATTATCCATTTGACAAGTTTGTTTGAGGACTTAGTTTTTCAGCATCAAGAAATGACACAACGACAAAATAGCGAATGCTCTTTTATCAATTAGAAGGAAGTTAAGGATATTTAAAAGGAGAGATGGTGCGTCCGAGTAGACTCGAACTACCGACCCCCACCATGTCAAGGTGGTGCTCTAACCAACTGAGCTACGGACGCACTGTCGTCATAACGGCGCGTATCATAACGATGCAAAATCCAGTGCGCAAGCAGTTTTTATATTCAGCCCTTATCAAGCGCTGAATTAATAACCATTTGTACTTATTTCGTTTCCGATAGCGCCTTTTCTGCTAGTTTTTCCAGCAACTTCTTTGTGTCGTCAGCAAGAAACGCCTTTTTCTTGAAACCACGCCTGAATTCACATCTAAATCCTTGTATTTAACTTTGCCCGTAACATCTGGGCAGAAACACACCAACGAAGATTTATCGCAAACTCACTGTGAAGACTTACCTGTAGCTCGCGAATTCAACTCCGCCGCCTCTCCCCTGCGGCTGAAAGGTAAGGCTTAACTCTCTGTAGGAGATTGCTAATTTGAAAGCGCTATTAGCGGTTATTTTGTTGCAAACGGCAAAGGCTGAATATGCTTTCGTAACAATTCAACATCATCTTGTAAGCGTTTGAAGTCATCCGCGAGCTTATCGCCCTCTTTTAACACAGTTTTCCAGTAGGCGATGCGTTCATCCTTAGAAATTTTAGAATAGTCGTTTCTATCGGAGATTTTACCAAACGGCAATTGCGCAACATAACTTTCGCTGGGTGCGAGCATCACCACTTTATCGTAGCTGGCGGCATGAGGTCGACGCTTAGTGAATTTATCGAACCAACCCGGGACCGGCTTTGGATAAAAATGTGGGTAGAGGGTTAACCCTTTTCTATTCGGAAACTGCAAATCAAAGTGATAATCCAACACACCACCATCGCGGTACATGCCTTCGTCTGCCCCTTCAATATTTCTCACCCCATGAATAATGCCGGGAATGGAACCAGACGCCACCAACACATCTTTCACATTATTGGCATTTAAATCCACAAATTGAGTTTCGAAACCACTGGGATCAAGGATCTGTAAATCGCTTTCCGGCGTGGAAAACACCGCTCGGCTAAAGTAAGTTCTGAGCTTTTGTCGACTAATTGCGTTTTTCGCAGCACTTTTTGCTAACCCTAATGATAATGATGCCTTGCGTTCACTGGCCAATAAGCCATAACACTTCACCGCGATTAGGTGTGCTTTAAAAACGGGGTTGCTTGATATTTCTTCTGAGCCTGTCTCTCCTAACATTTTATCCAGCAACGAAGTCACACTCTCTGTCACTTCGTCCATACTTGGACGCTTGCTGCTATAAGCGGTTTGTGCGTATTCCTGTGCTAATACGTCTAACGCTTTTAAAGGCTGTGCTTGGGTTAAGCAAGCGAAGCGAAAAGCGCCAGCAGAGGAGCCTACTAAGTCTAACGTTTTACTTCTACCCTTAAAGAATTCCGGGACCAATACCTTATCTAAACCGTATAAAGTAAACCACTTTGGTCCGCCTGAAGCCCCGAGCATCACATCAAAATCATCTGCCACAAGGCCAGTATCCAACAATTGGGACAGTGCACTTGGACCTGCATAAATTGCTAAGTTCAATAGATTGCTCCTTGACAAATTAATTATATTCGGCGTTTTAGCCGCTCCGTTCTGTGGATTTTTATTTCATGCTCAAAAGCTGATCAAGATATTTTTATTATATTTTTCATGACCATACAGACATCACCATAGCTTACCCCCAAACTTATCCACAGCATTTGTGAATATCTTTTGAGATCGTTATTAGTTTTCCACAAAAAACGGTGCTTGCACAAATCCGGCTGCTCTCGCACAATTCTACTTAGAACGAGTAAATAGGAAATAAAATGCCGAAACAAACTCTCGCCGTTTTGCCACAAAAATTCTCGATTTATAGTTTGGATGTAAACGCCGAGATTCCAAAGGAAGTGTTTAATACACCTGTATATTTTATAGGTAAAACTAACGAAGAGCTTTCTTTAGTGGTTCCAGATGATATTTATATTGATGCCGGTGAGTGTGATAACGATTGGCGAGCGCTTGAAGTTTTGGGCCCGTTACAACTTTCTATGATTGGCATTATGGCTGACATCAGCTCGGTGTTAGCACAAGCGAAGGTCAGTATTTTTGTGGTATCTACATTCGAGACTGACTTCTTTCTAGTGAAAGATGCCGATATTCAATTAGCCGCACAATCGTTAGATCGCGCAGGCTACAAAGTGATTATTTAATACTTTGCTTTTTCATTTGGTTATTTATGTCTTTATACGGTTGTTTACTTTCTTCTGCGCCTAGCCATTTCAAAAAGCAGCTTCGTATCGCCAGCCCGCTTTCTGGGCGAGTAAGGGCATTAGACGACATTCCCTTGTTAATTCATCAAGAAAGGTTGTTAGGTGAAGGCGTTGCTATTGAACCCACTGGCTATCAAGTTTTTGCGCCGTTTCAGTGTCGTATTGAAGAACTATCGAAAACCGGTGAACATATTAAGCTACGAAGTACCCAAGGTTTGATATTACTAATCCAAATTGGCGTAAACGCAGCGCGCTTGCACGGTGAAGGGTTTAAGTTCTACGCTAAACAGGGTGATGTACTGCAAGCGGGGCAAAAGCTCCTCGAATTCAACCCCAACACGTTAAAGCTCAAAGCCGACTCTACTCTCTGCTCAGTGACTTTACTCAACAGCGATAAAGTGCTCGGTATCGAGCCCCATTATCGCCAATCACTCGCTATGGAAGATGCCCTTTTCAGTATTTATTTGTAATGACGCTATTTGTGATTGCAATCTGCTTTTGCGGCATTACCCTATTGTTTTTCTTTCCACAAAATCAGTGAATTAAGGCCCTTATGATTACGCTTTACGGTATAAAAAATTGCGACACTATCAAGAAAACCAAAAAATGGCTTGAAGCCCATGATTTACCGTATGAATTTCATGACTATCGTGTTGACGGATTGGACCCACAGTGGTTGCAAAAGGTGATTGAAGCAAATGGCTGGGAAACCGTGCTCAACAAACGTGGCACAACCTATCGCCAACTTTCAGATGAGCAAAAAGCTGATATTGATGCAGCTAAAGCCTTAACCTTGTTAAGTGAACAGCCAGCCATGATCAAACGCCCTATCTTGCAAAAAGATGATGCAACCGTTATTGGTTTTAATGAATCAACGTTAAAAGAAGTATTTTGCTAATGTCAGACGTTATTGAGCTTGCTAAAGCACTCATTAATCGCCGCTCCGTTACGCCAGAAGACGCAGGCTGCCAACAAATGATGGCAGATTATTTGGCACCTTTAGGCTTTGATATTGAATCATTAGTGTTTCACGACACCACCAATATGTGGGCACGAAAAGGTAATGAAGGTCCTGTGTTTTGCTTTGCGGGCCATACAGATGTTGTGCCTTCAGGCCCTGAAGAAAAATGGGCCACTCCCCCCTTTACTGCAACGGAACAAAACGGCATGTTGCACGGGCGCGGTGCTGCCGATATGAAAGGCAGTTTGGCTGCAATGTTAGTTGCCACTAAGCGCTTTGTGCAAAAACATCCCGAGCACCTAGGCAGCATCGCCTTTTTAATTACCAGCGACGAAGAAGGCCCGTTTATTAACGGTACGACCAAAGTTATCGACACGTTAGAAGCGCGAAATGAAAAAATCACATGGTGCGTGGTTGGCGAGCCATCCAGTACCTCAGAACTAGGCGATGTGGTCAAGGTCGGTCGTCGTGGTTCGTTATCTGGTGATTTAACCGTTTATGGCGTGCAAGGCCATGTTGCTTACCCACATTTAGCGAAAAATCCTGTACACGAGGTCGCTCTGGCTGTTAACGAACTCGCCAACATGCATTGGGACAATGGCAACGACTATTTCCCTCCTACCAGCTTTCAAATATCCAATGTAAAAGCCGGCACCGGTGCAACCAATGTGATACCTGGTCATATTGAAATTAGCTTTAATTTCCGCTTCTCAACGGAAATGGATAACCAAACACTAATGAATCGCGTCACTGACTTATTAGACGGACATGAGCTAAAGTACGACATTAAGTGGACCTTCAACGGTCAGCCTTTTTTAACGTCTAGTGGTGAATTAGTGGCGGCAACTCAAAAGGCCATTACCTCAGTAAAAGGATTCGATACTGAACTTTCTACTGCGGGCGGCACATCCGATGGTCGCTTTATTGCACCAACGGGCGCGCAAGTGGTTGAGCTTGGGCCGATTAACGCCACTATTCATAAAGTTGATGAATGCGTGAAAATGTCTGATTTAGATGATTTAGCATTGGTATATGAGAACATTATGATCAACTTACTCACCAAGGTGTAAAGTTAACCATGCCTAAAAGCGATCCATCCGCACCGAGTAAAGCCACGACCGAGAACATTAATCACTTAATTCAAATTGATGACAAGCATTGGCTGCACCCCGCAACTCATGAGGCATTTTTAGCCATGCGACAAGCAGCGAAAAACGATGGTATTTGCATTGATATTGCCAGCAGTTATCGAAGCGTTGAGCGACAGCTGGCTATTTGGAATGCCAAATGGGAAGGAAAGCGAATGTTGTATCAGCGAGACATGACGCCTGTGAACGCGCATGACTTATCTGATGAGGAAAAGCTACATTGCATTTTAACCTTCTCAGCCCTACCTGCGGCAAGCCGTCACCATTGGGGAACTGACCTTGATGTGTACGACGCACAAGCCATGGCAAAAGCGGGTTTAGACCTTGAGCTAGTGGAATCCGAATACATTGGTGATGGGCCTTGTGCACCGCTTCATCATTGGTTGTTAGAACATGCCAATACTTTTGGCTTTTCGTTTCCTTACGCCGAAGACAAAGGCGGTATCGCCAAAGAGCCTTGGCATATTAGCCATACCATAGAAGCACAACGTTATATGGCGGCACTAACGTTAACTGAGCTAGAAAAACACATTCAAAACATGCCTATTCTAGGAAAAGAGAGCATACTCCAACATCTACCTCTAATTTATCGTCAATATGTTTTAAATGAAGGAATTGAATAAATGAGTACCGGCTGGATTATCGCCATTATCGTGGTTGCGCTAGCGATTATTTTGAGCAACATCATGTTGTTAAAACAAACCGCTAACCAAAAAATGCCTTCGTTAAAAGACTTAACCCCCGATTCGGAAGAAACATCCGATGTAGAATCAGAATCGGGTTCAGAGCCAAAAAAGCGAAACGCTCACCAAATGGCTAAAGAAAACGCAGAAAAACCCTAGATGCTAAATCTAATGCTAATAAAGCTCACAAGGAACGACGGTCAGTAAAGCCCGCTGACCTATTGCCACCTTAGCATTAGGAAACACAATAGCTTCGCCATCTTGCTCAGCAATGTATTGTGTTCCTGTTTCTTGCGCTAACACTTCCCCCTTTTTAAAATCGGAGAAATTAGGTTCATCTTCGGCGAAATTAAGCGAAAAGTCTTCTTTTCCTCGATTTATGATTTGATTGATTTTATAAATCAAGAAGTCCTCTGAACGATAGTCAACTAGATTAAACTCCGCATCCGTTGCAAAACCGAATAAGGTTTGGCGCGCTTCTTCAAAACGAGACATGTCATTTTCACCGAAAGCTCGTACTTTGCCCAACTCCACCGTAAAAGCATCGGCTTCAAAGTGCTTACAACTGAAATAACTAAATGTCGTTGTTGGAGAGTCAGACAGTAAAATGGTTTTCACACCACACATGCCCATAAAAGCGACTTGAGAAGGCTTACGTGGGCGACCGTGAGTAAACGGATACACCGCAAATTTTTCGTTCTTCGAGTCCCGAATAGCCGTATGTAAATCGTAGTGGAATCGTTCTCTTGATGTGTGGTTTTGGGCTGGTGCTAAGTAAAAATCACGAACACAAGCTTCTAACTGTTTTGCCCTTAAACGTTCGGCATTAACAGGCTCGTTGGGATTACTGTGTTCGCCATCAAATAATCGGTTGAGGTTTTCTTCAACGAAACGCTGTGCAATGTCCATAGCTGGAAGGTTACCGAAAATCACCATTAACCTATGGGTAACTTGGCGCTTTTGCATTAGTAGCTCGGCCACCAATTCATCACAAATTTCGATGGGGGCGGTTTCATTACCATGAATACCACAAGAGTAAATAATATCTTTGTTAGTTTGCTGCGCGGGTTCAAAAATAATTATGCCTTCAGCGGGAATCGACACATGAGTTTGGTTATCAAGCACAAAACTGATTGGCACGGAAAACCACTGAGGATGTTGTCGCGAGAGGCTTAAGAAGTCGCCATTTTGTTGTAATCTGGTCACAAACGCTGGTAGTTCAGACATAAATATTTTCTATCTCCCAACAGGTCAATAAACGTTTTAACTTAACGTCAATAAACATGAATAAATGCTAAATCGCGCTGTATTTTACTGAAGCTCTCACCTAAATCACACTGAAAACTTGGAACACCCAACATTTTATCACCCAAGGCTGTAAAGCCTTTATCAAAGCGGCTTCATAATAAAAAACCCGCTCTGCTAGTAAACAGGCGGGTTTGTAATCGATTTAGGTAAACGCTTTTCTTAGCATTTCATGCTTATTCAGACACATCACAACGCTGTAAACGCCAAATGCGCTCAACATATTCGCCAATACTGCGATCTGAGGTAAATTTCCCCATGTTCGCGGTATTTAGGATAGCCGATTTTGCCCAAGCTTTTTTGTCACGATACAAGGCGTCTGCACGTTTGTGCGCGTCCGAATAGGATTCGAAATCTGCCAGAACCAAATACTGATCACCATCATCTAACAGGCTACGCTTAATTGACGATAACGCCCCCGGCGTGCCTGGTGTGAAATAGTCTGACTCTAACCAATCAATAATGGTTTTGATTTCAGCGTTCTTATAGTAGTAATCGTAAGGGTTGTAGCCCGCCCCTTTTATGGCTTTCACTTCATCAACGGTTAAACCAAAAATGAAGATATTGTCGTCGCCCACTTCTTCAGCAATTTCAATATTTGCGCCGTCTAATGTGCCTAAGGTAAGCGCCCCATTGAGCGCTAACTTCATATTTCCTGTACCCGATGCTTCTTTACCTGCGGTTGAGATCTGCTCGGAAATGTCCGCCGCCGGAATCATTTTCTCCGCTAAACTCACTCGGTAATTAGGTAGGAACACTACTTTTAGCTTCTGATTAACGCGGGTATCGTTATTGATTTTTTCAGCCACTTTATTAATGGCGTAAATGATGTCTTTCGCTAACTTGTATCCCGGAGCCGCTTTTGCGCCAAAGATAAATACGCGAGGATGCATATCGTAAGCAGGGTTTTCCAACAAACGCTTATACAACGCCATAATGTGTAACAGATTCAAATGCTGGCGTTTGTATTCGTGCAATCGCTTGATTTGAATATCAAAAATCGCTTCTGGATTAACATCTATGCCTGTTAACTTATGAATTTCTTGCGCCAGAGCGATTTTGTTCTGGTGCTTAATTTCCATGAAGTTTTGTTGGAATTCGGTGTTTTCCGCGAATGCGCTTAATTCTGACAGCTTCTCTAAATGCAATGGCCAGTCGTCGCCAATTTTTGAATCGATAAGTGTTGATAATGCGGGGTTACAGGCTTTTAACCAGCGACGTGGAGTAATACCGTTTGTCACGTTAGTTAACTTACCCGGCCAAAGCTCATCGAATTCTGGGAAAAGCTCTTGTTTAACCAATTTAGAGTGGATCTCGGCAACGCCATTCACGGCAAAAGAACCAATTACACTCAGGTGTCCCATGCGAACCATTTTTTGGTCGCCTTCTTCGAAAATCGACAACTTGGACTTAATATCAGCACGATTAGGCCATTTTTTGTCGACTTCTTGCATGAATCGGTGATTAATTTCATAGATAATTTCTAAGTGACGCGGCAATACTCGCTCAATCAGTCTAACTGACCATTTCTCTAACGCTTCTGGTAACAAGGTATGATTGGTATAGGCAAACACTTTGCTACTAATTGCCCATGCTTCTTCCCAGTTCATTTCTGCACGATCAACCAAAATACGCATTAATTCTGGAATAGCGATTGCCGGATGAGTATCGTTTAATTGAATCACTACTTGCTCAGCAAAACGCGACCAATCGTCGCCATGCGCCCGTTTGTAACGACGAATAATGTCTTTTAAGGAACAGGCACAGAAGAAATATTGCTGGATCAGACGCAGCTCTTTACCTGCATCGGTTTCATCATTGGGATACAACACTTTGGAAATAGTTTCGGCTTGCACAGTTTCTGCGTGCGCATCCACGTACCCACCGTTATTGAAGACATCCCAGTTGAAATAATCTGATGATTGGCTTTCCCACAATCGCAAAACATTTACGGTTTTACCACCGTAGCCCACCACCGGAATATCCCAAGGCAACCCTTTAACAATGGAGCCTGGGTGCCATTCTTTCTGGATTCGGCCATCTTCGCCGTACTTGGTTTCGACGTAACCATAGAGTGAAATTTCTTGAATCGATTCAGGTCGGCAAATCTCCCAAGGATTACCGTAGTCGCGCCAACTATCAGGACGCTCTATTTGTGCGCCATTTTTAATTTCTTGGCGGAAAAGACCGTGCTCATAATGCAAACCATAACCCAAAGCTGGCATTTCCATCGTAGCTAGCGAATCAATATAACAAGCGGCTAGACGGCCTAGACCACCATTACCTAGGGCCATATCCGGCTCTTCTTCCATCACATCCGCAATATTTACGCCTAACTCGAATAATGCTTGTTTTGCTGGTTCAAATATATTGAGGTTATGCAGATTATTCGACATCAACCTACCCATTAAATATTCCGCTGAGAAATAATGTACCGCGCGGGTATCGTTAAAATAATGGGTTTTCTGCGTTTTACGTAATTGCTCCATTACCTGTTGGTTGATGGCTGCGCAGGTTGCTTTCCACCATGCATGAACATTCGCTTTGTTTTCATCTGTACCTAATGTGCAATGCAGATGATTAACAATAGCGTCTTTTAAATTGTCTTTATTCAGGGTAGCTGTCAGCGGCATATGCGCTGATTTCGATGCTTTTGACTTTGCCGTTGGCATGGCCTCGACCTCACTTCATAATATTTAGGAATTCTTAAAAATTCGTGCCATGAGCATTGTAAAACGTTTAAGTCAGCCAAGCTCATTTTGTAATTTAATTACAGATGAGCTTGTTTTACCTTATTTAAAAGCAAATTTTAAGGGGGTTTTTGTTAATTATTTGTTATTTATTTCGTTAAAATATAGTTTTTTTTCAGAAAAGGCTGTTTATTTACATATTTTCAACATTATACAAATAATTGATTAACACTTTGCTTTTTCGAAGACGCCTTGAACTAATGTTTTCGCCTCATCAATGAGTAATGACAAATGCTCATTCCCTTTAAAGCTTTCCGCATAAATTTTGTAAATACTTTCAGTACCTGATGGTCGTGCAGCGAACCAACCATTTTCTGTCGACACTTTTACACCACCAATTGAGGCATTATTGCCCGGGGCAACGGTTTGTACTGAAGTAATGGCTTCTCCTGCCAAACCATCGCTACTGATCACATCCGCGGTCATACTGCTTAAAGCTTTCTTCTGCTCTGGTGAGGCGGCTACATCTAAACGTCGATAGGCTGGTTCACCAAACTCTTGTGTGAGTCGTTGATAGTATTGTCCCGGATCTTTTCCCGTTACCGCTGTAATTTCAGCCGCTAACAAACACATCGTGATGCCGTCTTTGTCGGTTGCCCATGTTGAGCCATCTCGTCTTAAAAAGATGCCGCCAGCGCTTTCTTCACCTGCGAAACCTAACTGTGAGTTCAACATGCCGTCAACAAACCATTTAAACCCGACGGGCATCTCCGACACCGAGCGTTTCAAATGCTTAGCTACACGGTCAATCATCGAGCTAGACACCAGTGTTTTGCCAATTTTAAGGTTCTCATTCCACTGAGGGCGATGCTGATATAAATAATCAATCGCAACAGCAAGGTAATGATTTGGATTAAGAATTCCCGTCGAAGGGCTGACAATACCATGACGGTCGAAATCGGGGTCGTTACCAAAAGCTAAATCGTATTGATCCTTGAGGTTGATTAAACCTGCCATAGCGTAAGGCGATGAGCAATCCATGCGTAATTTGCCGTCCTTGTCTCGATGCATGAAAGAAAATGTTGGGTCAACACGTTTATTCACCACATCGATATGCAACCCATATTTGTCGCTAATCATATCCCAATAGCTTAGTCCTGCTCCCCCTAACGGATCGGTTCCAAGCTTTAAATTCGCCTGTTGAATCGCTTTCATATCAATGACTTGATCTAACTCATTGACATAATTAACGCGAAAATCTTCTTCAATGAACAACCCGCTTTGTTTTGCTCGAGAGATAGGGAGCCGTTTAATGCCTCGTCCTGCGTCTGCTATTAATTGGTTCGCACGCACTTCAATAGACTTGGTTACATCGGAATCGGCAGGCCCGCCATTCGGTGGATTATATTTAAAACCGCCATCTTCCGGGGGGTTATGGGA
Source organism: Alteromonas sp. a30 (assembly GCF_026788005.1). Classification (GTDB taxonomy): domain Bacteria; phylum Pseudomonadota; class Gammaproteobacteria; order Enterobacterales; family Alteromonadaceae; genus Paraneptunicella. The sequence goes on along the minus strand of NZ_JABEPE010000013.1, from coordinate 14,503 downwards.
AGGCGTAATCACAACACCATCGGCCAACTTTTCGTGCTTTTTATTGTGATTCAAAATAGCGTGTGAAATGACAGGCGTGGGGGTATAGCCTCCATTTTGCTGAACAATCACTGTAATATCATTGGCAACAAATACCTCTACGGCAGTGGTAAACGCAGCTTCAGATAGCGCGTGAGTATCCATCCCAATATACATAGGACCACTAATGGCGTTAGTTTCACGATACTCAACAATGGCCTGACAAATTGCCGCTATATGCATGTCGTTGAATGTACAATCTAAAGCGCAACCTCGATGACCCGATGTGCCAAAACTGACGGCATGGTGCGGATTATCAGCATCGGGAGAATACGTATAATAAGCGCTAACCAGTTTGGGAATATTGCAGAGCTGTTCTAAGTCTGCAGGCTGACCTGCTTGAGGATGCAAAGCCATGTTGTTGAACTCCTTAAATGATGAAAGACGTCATTTCTTGCAAAACATAATACGCATTACGAACGAATGTAACAGTGAATTATCAGAGAAATTTTGCAAATCTTCGGGGACTTTTGCACAATGCGCTGCATTAATTTAGCAGCTACATCATCAATAAACAGTTAATTATGTCATTAAATTACAAACGCGTTGGCAAAGGCCAACCTCTTCTCCTGATGCATGGCTTATTCGGGAGTTTAGATAACCTCGGCATGATTAGCAGAGCCATGCGTAACGACTTTGACGTTATATCGGTTGACTTACCCGATCATGGCTTATCTCCTCATACCCAAGGCTTTAAATACGATGCTTATGCTGAGCACGTTTTGCATTTAATGGATTCGCTTAAAATTGAGTCCTTCTATGCGCTTGGGCACTCTATGGGCGGGAAAGTGGCAATGCATTTAGCTCTTCACCACCCACATCGCGTTAGTAAACTGGTAGTAGCCGATATTGCTCCCGTCAAATACACACCAAGACATAACGCGGTATTCAAAGCGCTCACCTCTGTTGATCTTGATAGCGTTTCCAGCCGTAAAGAAGCCGAAGCTATTATGATGCAGCATTTGCAAGAGCCAGGAGTAGCACAATTTCTGTTACGTAGTTTGGGAAAAGACGACAACGGCAAGTTTATCTGGCGATTTAATTTAGAGCTGTTAATGCGAGATTATGAGCACCTTTCGCAAGAAATCGCGCATCCGCACCCTTTTACTCATCCAACATTGTTTGTAAAAGGTGGGAATTCAAATTATATCTCGGCAGAGCATCGCCCAATCATCAATGCGCTTTTCCCAAATGCCGAAGCTAAAATTATTCAAGGCACAGGACATTGGCTTCACGCTGAGAAACCCAATGTGTTTGCCAAAATAGTCACCGACTTTCTAACAAGAAATTGATCTATATCGGTATCAAGCATTTCGGGGACTTTCGCCTTGTGCTATAGTCCGCGATTATTTTTTTAGGGGCGCAGTGAACTATGCTCAGCGAAAACTTTGAACAAATCGAATCCATCGTCCTAAACTTGACGTTGGTTGTTTTGTTCGCTCTGATGTTTTTTGCAGTGCATGATGTGTTAAAACGAAATTCAGTACCCTTCATAGGCCGATTAGTTGCGTACTTAGTTTTGTTTTTAGGTGCAGCGGGCTTCTTAGCGAAAGGCGTTATTCAAATCTTTTGGCACTCCCAAGGGCTTTAAACTGAATAAGCATTTTCTTTATTAAGAAGCTCTCCTACACATAATGTTAATTTTTTAAAGGGCTTATAGGTAAATATATACATGGCAAGCGTTGGTTTATTTTTTGGCAGTGATACGGGTAATACAGAACATGTATCTAAGTTGATCCAGAAGCAGTTGGGTAAAGATCTGGTTGATATTCACGACATTGCTAAATCTTCTAAAGAAGATATTGCGAAATACGATCTCTTGCTTTTTGGCATCCCCACTTGGTATTACGGTGAAGCGCAGTGCGATTGGGATGACTTTTTTCCAGAATTTGAGCAAGTTGATTTCACCGATAAATTAGTCGCCATTTTCGGCTGCGGCGATCAGGAAGACTATGCAGAATACTTCCTAGATGCGATGGGAATGATTAACGACATCGTAGAAGCCAGAGGCGCCGTGGTGGTGGGTAACTGGCCGGTGGATTCTTATGATTTCGAAGCATCAAAGGGCTTGATCAGTGAGACACATTTTGTTGGTTTGGGCATCGATGAAGATCGTCAGCCAGAATTAACTGAAAGTCGTGTTGCAGAATGGTGTAAGCAATTGACCGAAGAAATGTCTTTAGAGGCTTTTAGATAAGCGCTCCTCGATTCACTTGAAAACGGACCTTAAAGGTCCGTTTTTTGTGGGCTTGTTCTTATCAATTAACTCAATAAATACTCTACACCTTATAAGCGACTATCCACACTTTGCGGCCTTACGTTTATGAAATTTTTCTGTGACAATGCCGCACTCATTACACTCTTTTATGACTTTCAGAGAAATTGGAATTGATATGACACTAAACGTTTATTTGTCAGGGGAAATTCACACAGACTGGCGCGAGCAAATTGAACAAGGTTGTGAGGCGTTAGACCTTCCAATTACCTTCACTTCAGCAGTCACCAACCACGAAGCAAGTGATGCAGCAGGCGACTTCCTCGGCGCAGAAGAAAACAACTTCTGGCGCGATCACAAATCCGCAAAAATCAACGCAATACGTATTAAAACGCTGATTGAAAGCTGCGATATTGCCGTCATTCGTTTTGGCGAGAAATATAAACAATGGAATGCGGCTTTTGATGCAGGTTACTGTGCTGCACTTGGCACCCCGTTTATTACATTGCATGGTGAAGACATTATTCACCCATTAAAAGAAGTGGATGCCGCAGCAATGGCTTGGACGACCTCACCTGAGCAAGTTGTCGAGATCTTAAAGTATGTTGTGAGTCAAAAGTAAACTTCTCACTTGATGCATCAAAAGAGCGTGCTTATGCTTGCTAAACCAACATAAGGACGCCCTTTGCTTAATTCGAAAAACTATACTTTAAAACGTGACACTGCTGTTTCTAAATCCTTCATTCTATCCCGAAGTTGGTGAATAGCAGTGTTAGACTGATAAGTGCTACCCGAGCTTTTCTCTGCTAGCTCGACGATAACACTTAATCTCTCTGCGACATCTTGCAGCAAGCGATCCTGAGACCCTGTATCTTGTACTATCTGTTGATTAATCCCAGAGAGTTCATTAATGATACTACTAATGCTATCAACGTTACCGTCAACGCTTTGAATCAAGCCTACGCTTTGCTCTGCTTGTTCTTGTCCTTTAGCTATTGAATCAACCGCCATTGTGGCATCAGATTGCAAGGCGTCTATCATGTGCTCAATTTCTTCTGTCGAATTTTGCGTTCTGTTAGCTAACGTTCTCACCTCATCTGCAACAACCGCAAAACCTCTGCCTTGCTCCCCTGCTCTTGCCGCCTCGATAGCAGCGTTTAACGCTAGCAAATTCGTTTGTTCAGCAATGGTTTTAATGACATCAAGAATGCTACCAATATTACGGCTATTTTCGTTCAAGCGACTAATAACCTCTGCTGATGATTTTGCTTGCTCTGCTTGTTCTACGATTTGTTGCCGAGTTTTTCCGACTAAGCCTCTAGCATCTTGGGTCCGCTCTATTACCTCACTCAACTTAGTCATACCATAATTGATTTGTTCAACATTATGTTGACTACTAGAGCGCACTCGCTGCGTGTTTTCTTCCGTTATTTTGACTTCTTCAAGTTGTTTATCAACTTGCTTAATCGTTTCATTGCCTAACTCAACACTTTGGCTAGTGGCACTTTGTAAATGTGCTTGTTGCGTATGGATTTGTTCAATTAATCCATGCAACCCTTTGGATAATGCATTGACTTGACGGGCTAACTCGCCAAACTCACAATGACTGGTATCATCCGCTTTGTGAGTTAAATCACCACTACTGATAATTTGCATACTATTGGAGATGCTTTTAATCGGACGATGGATATTTCGTGCAGATAAAGCGCCAATAACCACCACTGACGCAAAAGCGACAAACATAATGGCAAAACTAACCGTAATATTGGTTTGTACTTGGGAAAGAATTTCACTTTGTCCCTGCAACGTGCCAGCGCTTATCTCTTGAAATAGGTCATTGAATATATCATTCGTGTTGTTCAAGTTTTCTTCGGCACTCAACATTTGTTTTCGTGCGTTACTGACTAATGACATCATCAGGTCATATTGTTTTAACAGGCCAGTATCACCAAAAATGGAAGCTTCTAATTTAGCCCATCCTTCCTGATAAGACTCGACTAGCCCGTCGGTATCCACACCAGCGGATGTTCGTTGTAAATACTCGTTGGCTTGCTGTAGGTTGCGTAGCGCAAAATTCATATCATCGCGCAAAGTAATACCACCTTGAAGCGCACGAATAGCAAGTAGCTCCTCGACGTTTTTCAATAAGGTAATCACTTTTATATCAATATTATTACCATGTCCTGCCAATGTTTTAAGTACCGGGTCTGTTTCACCATTTTCTAGAAAGGCAATATCAAGGAGATACGACGTGGTTTCATCAGCCAGTAATTGTGAATTATCAAATTGACGCTTGAGTTTATCTTCAGCAATAAACTGCTTCATTCGATACTGGTACATGTTTTCAACTGCTTCTAGGTAGGCTTTAGACGATTCTTTTCCCAATAACAATTGTCTTTTCGCTTTTCCATCAACCACTAATTGGGACAACTTGTTTAGCTGCTTTTCAAACTTGGCTTTTTCATCATCAAAGAGTGTCTTATTGTTTTGGAGTGTAGATAAGCTATCGAGGTAATAATCACGTAAAGCTAGCTTTCCCATATGAAGCAATTGGTTTTGCACCATACTCATTTGCGATTGCAGCGGCATTTTTTCTTGTATTACAGATTCTGCGGAGCCTCTAATATTGGAAAGCCCTAAATAGGAAATCACATTGGTTATGAAGAGCAAGACACCAAGAAGCACAAAACCGATAATAATTTTAGCGACGACACTCAATTTGAGCATAAGTTTACCTCGTTTTTAATGCTTCTGTGTTTAAGGATTGGACTACTTTCAGACAACTTACTGCACCTTAAAATGACAACATTTAAACAAAAATATTCTAGTCTGCTCCTTTGTTATTGGATTTTGGGTCTTATTGAATAAGCGATAAGACTCTTAAAACGATACTGCAACTAAAACAACTTTTGCATTTCAATTTGAAACGCCAGCTCCGAACGAAACTTATTCCTTTTAAGAATGAGCCATAACTTTCAGATACTGGTCCAACAAGTTTACAAAACTTTTACAAGCAGGCAAGAGGAGAAATGCCCTTATTAACAATAAAATTGCCCTAGTGTTCCATTTTGACAATAAAAATAAGAAATTTGACACTCAGTAAGAGTCATTTTGTTACTCAAGTGATTTTCGTAATGGATTAGGGTTTCATTCCACGTCGAGTCCCCTATAATAGAGGCCACTCTCACAGTGTAATGCCAAACGCATGGATCAGAATCAAGAACTAAAGAAGGCCGGTCTGAAGGTAACGCTTCCTAGACTAAAGATTTTGGAAATTTTACAACTTCCAGAAAACCAACATATTAGTGCCGAAGAAGTCTATAAGATTTTGTTAGACCAAGGTGAAGATATTGGATTAGCAACCGTTTATCGTGTGCTAAACCAGTTCGATGATGCTGGGATTTTAAATCGCCATCATTTTGAAGGTGGAAAATCTGTTTTTGAAATCAGCAATAAAAAACATCACGATCACATCGTCTGCCTAGATTGTGGGCGGGTAATGGAATTCGAAGATGACATTATTGAGGAAAGACAAAAGCAAGTTGCCGCTAAATACAATATCGACCTAACTCACCATAGTTTGTATTTATATGGTAAATGTACAAACGGCGATTGTCGTCACGGCGACGAAGACTAAACATTAAAAAAGCTGCTTTTCGCAGCTTTTTTATTAGCAATAACGTTTAGGAACTCGCAAAGGCATTCTTGTAACCAATTCATAACCAATCGTTCCAGCCCACTTTGCTACTTCGTTCGCTGTTAGCGTTTTTCCCCATAAAATCACTTCTTCGCCAATGTCAACATCAGGCACATCGGTTACATCAATCGTTAACAAATCCATGGAAATGCGACCCGCGACAGGTGCTCTTTTGCCTTTAATCACCACAGGGGTTCCATTAGCCGCTTTACAAGGGTAGCCATCTCCATACCCAATCGCCACGGTTGCTACTCTAGAAGGGCGTAATGCCTCCCACGTACTGCCATAGCCAACTCGACTCCCTACTGGTATATCATGAATGGCAATCACCTCTGAACGTAATGTCATGACAGGCTCTAGCTCATCATCAATAGGCAAAGCATGGGTAAATGGACTTAAGCCATAAAGCATAATCCCCGGACGAATCCAGTCACTTGCTCCCGATTCCCAACCAATAATAGTTGCGGAATTGCCAATGCTTGTCTCTACCTTACGATTGAATTGAGACTCCAGCTGCTTATGCAAGGTTTTAAATGTAGCAAGTTGGGTTTTAGTGTATTCATTGTCTAATTCGTCGGCACTAGCAATATGTGTCATCAATACAATGTTAGGATTGACATTTGGGTTATCTAATAGTTGCTGATAACACTCTATAGCCTCTCCAACATCGATACCCAAACGGTGCATGCCGGTATTCACTTTCAACCAAGCATTAATGGGGTTAACAAGATTTTTATTTTTCAAAGCTTCAATTTGATTACGACAATGAAATACCACATCCAAATTATTCAAGCTCGCGCAAATGAGTTCTGAATCTTCAAAGCAACCTTCTAACAGTAGAATACGCGTTTTAATATCGTTACTGCGTAAACGCATTGCTTCTTCCGCACTACTGACCGCTAACATACTAATATAGCCTTGCAATGCTTCTGCAATTTCAACGGCACCATGACCGTAAGCATTAGCTTTAATCACGGCAACAATGTTACTGTTCGGGGCTATCTTTGAAACAACCGTGCAGTTGTGACGCAAAGCTGCTAAATCAATTTGCATCTTGGCCGGTCGCGCCATCCAAAACTCCTTATATTTGTGAATTTTAAAGGTTGCGGATTATGCCATGAGCCCGTCCTAGCTGCACTGAATTAAAGCCAATAACGCTAGGATATGCGCTGTAATGAGAGTTCTTGCATCATACGATGCAATTCAATCAGCCGCTTTCTTGCTCGCACCACTGATGTTAGCTGAAAGCGAACAACATCATTCGGCTTAAGTTGACTTAAACGCCAACAATCTACGTTCGTTAATGCGCCTAACTTCGAGTATCCGCCAAGTGTTTGCCTATCGTTTAATAAAATAATCGGGTGTCCATTCGGTGGAACTTGAATATCTCCCAGCGTTGTTGCCTCCGATAACATTCCCGGTAATTCATGTTGAAGCTCATTTCCTGATAGCCGGTAAGCCATTCTACTAATATCTTGGGAAACACAAAATGCTTCGGATAATAAGCTCCTTCGCAGTGTTTTGGGGAAATCGTAATATTGATGACTCGGAGTTAAACGAAAGTGTTGCGGTGAAAGTAACTCCAAATCTTCCTTCCACCAGTTTCGCCAACGCGGGCTTAACGTTAATTCAGCATTTGCTGCACTCGGGTAGTAAGGCAGCAGATCATGTTTTCCTAATGCTTGGCCGCTTCCTGTTATCCCCCCGATCCCTTCTCTCACATTTGTCGCAACGCTACCAAATGCAGCATTAACTTGAAATCCTCCGCGCACAGCTAAATATGAGCGCATAGCTGTACTCGAAAAGCCAACGCTTACAATGTCACCGGCTTTAATACGGACACTTTGCCACGACTCAAAGGGTTGACCGTTAATTTTCAACACATTATCAGCTCCCGATACAGCAATAAGGGTTGAATCGCTTGCCTCCAGCTCAAGACCTCCCATACTGACTTCTATCAAAGCCGAATACAGTGGATTACCACATAATTTATTGGCCCAATACGCTGACCAGAGATCAAGTACCCCACTTTGGCTTATCCCGTCATGAGCATACCCTCGACGACCTCTATCTTGTATTAACGATAAGATACCGGGTTTTATAACAGTGAAAAAACCTGTTCTCATAAATAGGTAAACCTTTACTGATGGCTTTGTTGTTCTAACAAAGCTTGATATTCATTTAGGGAAACTGGGGTAAACGTCACTCTATCCCCCATCGCTAGCTTAGCGCCGGTCTCTAAGGAAAATAATGGCAGTGGACAGTGACCTATCACATGCCATCCAGCAGGAGAGTCACACGGGTAAATAGCAGTTTGTTGTTCGGCGATAGCTAATGAGCCTGCCACAATATGCTTTCTAGGCTTTGCCATTCGCGGGACTCTAAGTCTTTCTGGCAAGCCATTCAAGTAAGCAAACCCAGGCGCAAAACCAACTGCGGCAACTTCATAGCAAGCCTGACAATGTAAGGCTATAACTTCATCTACTGACAGCCCTGTTTGCTCGGCAACGGAAGCTAAATCTAATGCAGATTCACCACCATAAAACACAGGTATTGAATGCTTATGCCCTAGGTTGGATTCGTCGATTATTTCGCTATCAAAGCCTTTTAAGGTGTTGTTTATAATTTGCTTTGCTTCGACACTGGAAACATAGAGAGGATTAAAAAATACTGTAATATTATTGTTAGATGGCACCACATCCCAAAAACGCCTGTGTTCGGGATGCTTTATTTGCACTGGCTTAACCAGTGTTTGCCACAGAGTATCGGATACTTGCTTAATGAATTGGGGGGAGACGACTTTTTGTTGCCAATAAAGTGTTATCGCTTCTTCAGAGGCTAATGAAATATGAAAGCCAACAGTCAATTAAGACTCTCCTCTTTGGATCGATTCAGGTTGTTTAGCTGCCTGCACAATTTTAGACACACACCGCGCTTTTTCTAAAGATTCGGCATCATCACCATGTACACAAATCGAATCAACCTCTAGAGACAGTTCCTGTCCGTTTTCCGTTAGCACTGCGCCTTTTTCCACCAACATGGAAGTTTGTTGTGACACTTCATCTACAGTCAATACGGCCCCCGTTTGGGTTCTAGGAGTCAACAATCCTGCATCGGTGTAACGTCTATCCGCAAAGACTTCGAACATGAGAGAAACACCTGCATTTTCGGCGGCTTGTTTTCGCTCGTCGTTATTAGGGAGAGACTGAATCATGATAGCAAGAGGTTCATGAAAAGACGTCGCCGCACTTAACACTCCCTGAAATACCTCTATATCTCGCATCATATCGTTATACAACGCACCGTGAGGTTTGATATAAGAGACCTCTAGCCCTAGACTTTTCGCCATACCGTGCAGTGCAGAAACTTGATACAACACTAAATTTTTTATCTCATTAGCGTGCATCTTCATGCTCCTGCGCCCAAACCCTTGAATGTCAGGATAAGAAGGATGAGCCCCTATTGCTACTTGATGCTCTTTAGCAAGCTGTAACGTCGTCATCATCACGCTTGGATCACCGGCATGAAAACCACAAGCTATGTTGGCTTGGTCAACCACCTGCATAACGTGGCTATCATTCCCCATCTGCCACAGACCAAAGCTTTCACCTAAGTCGCTATTAATTTTCACTTTATTCTCCTGCGCGTTGAATAAGCTCATCCAATAAAGACACGACGAGCTTTGCTGAGGCAATGGGCTGCTCCAGAGGAAATAGGTGCCCTGCCCCTCGATTAACAACATGCTTAGCTGGGAAGTAGTCCAATAGTGTTTTTACTTGCGCATTATTCAGCACCGGTTTTTTCGTCGCTGTTACCAATGTTGCGGGAACGCGAAGTTGCCCTCTTAATGATTTTAGATTATGAGGACAATGCTTGAAAATTTCTGCTTCAACGTGCGCTTTAAAAGTAAGCTCTCTTGTATCGTCTTGAATTTGCGTTGCCGATTCCACGTAATCTTGGATCGATTCGTCCGAAAAATCTTCAAACAGCGTTTTAGAACGAAAATATTGCACCATATCATCGTGCTTCGACCATTTGGCTTTTCGTGTTCGCGCTTTGCCGGAAGGCGTTAACTTGTCGCTCAACCCCATGCGCTTAGACCATTTCAAGGCAAAGCTTAACCAACCTGTAAAAGCCGGGGGTTCCATGAGCAAAACGCCTTTGAATAAATCCGGTCTCGCACAACAAGTTACCAAGGTAAGTAATGCCCCAAACGAATGCCCTACACCATAAACGGGTTCGCTAGCATGGCTTTCGATGAAATTGATCATTTCCGTGATCTGATTTTCCCAATTATTGGAAATTGGAAAATGTGGTTCGTGCCCATACTGCGCTTTGGCAATCACTCGAATCTCATCAGGTAAATGCGACATAAATTGTTTATAGGCCGCAACGGGGAAGCCATTTGCATGAGCAAAATTAACGGTTATGTTAGACATGAAAAGCAATTATCACTCTGAAACTGCATAGAATTTTGAAAACGACACCGCAAAGCGGCCCAATTTAAAACTGCGAATAAGCTAACAAAAATTGTGTTTCTTGCCTACACAGAGAAAGAATTGCTGCGAAAAAACACTCTTTAAAAAGAGAATAATCACCCCATATTTGAAACATGAACAAAAATCCAACATTCAAATATAGCATCACCACAACTGTCATCTTCTTGCTGGTTCTTTGGTGTGTTAAATCTGCCGAACAAATATTTGGTTTTAGCTTTCGAGAGCTTGGTGTAAAACCAGGTGACGTTTCGGGACTCTTGGGCATTGCTTTCGCACCACTAATTCATGCCTCTTATGAACATTTAATAAGCAATACCCTGCCTTTACTCATTTTGGGTTCAGTGCTGTTTTATGGTTATCCAAAATCCAGCAACATTACCGTCGCTATTATTTGGTTTTTCTCGGGATTAGGCGTCTGGCTATTTGCGAGAGATTCTTACCATGTTGGCGCAAGCGGACTTACTCATGGGATTTTCTTCTACTTACTAATTACGAGTATTTTACGCCGAGATAAACGCTCCATTGCACTCATGATGATTGCGTTTTTCATGTACGGCGGGATGGTACTAAGCATCTTGCCAAGAGAACAGCACATCTCTTTCGAATATCACTTATTTGGTGCGATTGCTGGAATAGTATGTGCTGCACTGTTTTATAAATGGGATCCAAAACTGGAACGTAAGAAATACGAATGGGAAAACGAAAGTGAGCCGGATGAACCCATTGGAAACTGGCGCCTTGAAGAAGAGGAAGAAGAAGATTTGATAGGTGATGAATGGAAGCGTTGATCGTTCTTATGAGCAACTATCAGCCAAACTTGCAGATGGTGTTAATGCTGATTCCCCGAAAATGGGGTAGAGCCGATCAGAAACGAGAAAAGCCAGTAAACTATTGAATTTACTGACTTTTTTAAATTGGTGCACCAGACCACAGAAAGTTCGAACCAATTATTCAACACTTTTTTGGAATGGGAGCAGCTTTTGAAGCTTGATTGATATGTGAAGTGTGTGTGTGGAACATCCCCAAAGTCTGCTTTCGGAACAAAACGAACGTTAATTCGTTATCACTCTTTTATTGGCTCAACAGTGGTATCTGTTTTTTTCTCGGCATTATTAGCTTTTTCACTGGTCACAGTGAGTTTGTCTCGGTCTACAGATTTCTTTTGAACTTTTAATACACCCTCTACACTTTTAGATTCCGATTTAGAGGAGTCTTGACCACCGACATACGCTCCTACAGAAATAGCTAAAGCAAAGAACAATAGAAGAAACCCATTGCGAAGTGATTGATAAGATGACTCATTCCTTAAATGTCGAATAATATTCATACGTTCCTGAGCGAATAAAGCCTGAGATAAATACGATACACCATCTGCATTTTGATTAATTATATGTTCAGTTCCGTAGCCGTATGTTGGCAATGTTTTTAATGCACCTAATGCCGTAATACCAGCCGCAAGCATATATAGTGCAGAAACCCCACAAATTATCGAAGTAAATTCGGCGAGTGGGCTACTAGGAAGATATTTAGCAAGTGAGCCACTAGCGGCAGCCAAAACCGTTAAACTAATACTTAGCCCTAATGTGAACTTAAAAGTTTTTTCGTCTATTTTAATGCCTCTTTCATGTTCTTCTTTAATACGAACATTTAGTAGGCTTGCGCCAATCTGCTCATATCGTTTTGACTTTTTTGTCAAATCAGCATTATCGCCAATTAGTTTTTGAATCTTATTTCTGCTGACCAAAAAAGGAAAAAAGGGGAAAGCCTCTTCAAAAGCACGATAAAGATATTTCACAACCCCCCTCTTTCTAACCAGTTAGCGATATCAATATCGAATCTTCGTTGAGAATTAACAAGCCAACCCCATTCACCTGTTGGATTAACCTCGATAAAAGTATACTTACCATTACTTAATAAGAGATCAATTGCCCCAAAATTAAGATTCAGCCTATCAAGCAGCTCGAAACATTTGTCCTCTATATCTGTTGGTAACTGAATTTCATTATATTCAATCTTACTACGATCAGTTGTGCGCCAATCTTCTTCAATGCCCTTTCCTCCTGATGTTATCTTAACTGCGATCAATTTATTCCCAATAATTGTAACTCGTATATCTATTTTTGAAGTCACATAATTTTGAACTGTTAATGGTGCAGCTGAAACATTTTCATCATGGAGATCTTCTGAACACTTAATCGTAGAGTAAGTAAATAGACATTCATCCGCTTCACGAAGCAGAATTGTATCCAGCGATTTTATAATCACCTTATTTTCAAAACATTGAAATCTGTTAGCGTTATTTCCAATCAATGTTTTAGGTATTTTGAACCCAATATCATTGGCTACAACTAATTGATATGCCTTTGTTTCTGCAAGATATGCGGCTTCAGGACGATTTATCCAGCCAGCCTTATCAAATATTACCAAGCTTCTCAAAAAACCCATCCATTGGCTTCTACTTAGCTGCTCACTAATTTCTAATCCACTACTGGGTGTGTTCCTTAAAAAGACTGGTTGCCTAAAATAAATAGATTTTACTGAACTCGTGATTTCGTAAACGATGTCGTTGGCTATAATCTCAAGTGCTTTCTCATGAATATCTATAGTCAATCGATAATTCTCAAATTCCTCTTTATTAAGCCGAAAGTAGCTGACTTGACGCTTTTCTAATTCTTGCACAACAAGATCTGTAGAAAAATCATAAATGCTTGAGACAAGTAGAACATCAATCCTCATTCGCCTTTCTGATCCTCACCTGTTTCTTGGTCACATTTTTTTGAGACTAAAGCGCCATATTTTGAGCCAGGTGACACTAAGGGCTCTCCCTCAGATACCCAATATCCTTTAGCTGTATCAAATAAACTGCGTTCTGGCATCTCAGGTGATGGTGAAAAAGGCTTTCTTTTAGCATGTTGAATTAATATATGTTGAGTCATTATTAGCTTCTCCAATTGTTATGTTTTTACAAACTCCCTAATAAAGCAGATGCGCCAGCACCAACTAAACTAGCAACACTACTATTTTGCAAAAGGGTTTTTAAAGTAGATTTAGCCTCGTCATCACCGTTTTTGACAACATGATCCACTAATGTCTGAATACTTATGTTTGAAATCTGTGAATTATGATTGCCAACTTGAACTTGCTCGCCTGAAACTGAGCCAATATTAATGGTCGATGATTGGTTAGTTGAGATATGCTCTTGAGCAGTCGCATTTTCTACTTTCAGAGTGAGCATGTGCGGGTGCTTTGTACCTACATTTAATGACCCACTCTCTAAAAAAGAAACATCAATAACTTTAAGATCTATTTCTCTTTTTCCTGATTTTTGAACAATTATATCGCCTATACCCACATCTGGTTCATTGCTATATGGGATTCTAAGCTCTCCTTTTGACACGTTTCTCTTACCTTTGTGCTCAACTCCATCAATATAAATCGTTTCTGGGTAAGCTAATTTATCAAAGTCCATTTGGACACCTCACTTTTCTTGCATTTTTTTGGTTAGGGCTTACCTTTTAACTTTCATCAAACCAATGATTTGACCCGATGTAAAAAACGTCAAAGCCTTTCTCTAATAAACATATTAAAAAGTCCGCAATAGGGACTAAGTGGCCTTTATTCATTGCTGTCAGCCAATAAGCAAGAACCACAACGGATAATAGGTTTATTTATTAACCTATGCAATATTTAAGAAATATCAATTCACAACCCCAACGTGCAATAAAGCTCACGCACTTCAAGGGGCAGGATGCAGAGATATTCGAGGGTTTGGGCTTCGGTAGCGTGACCGAAGGCTTTCATGAGCAAGGCAACGCTGGTGTGATTGGTGATGCGTTGGTGATACCCCCAAGTCTTCCTAAGCGTATGCGAACCATAATTACCTTGTAATCCTGCGTCATTGCACCACTGCTTCACCAGATGGTTTACACCTTCAACCGGCTTTGTTGAACAAAAGATTTGAACTTTTCCTTCTCTCAATGATCAGATCACCAAATCATTATTTCTCCTTCCTCA
>NZ_JABEPE010000012.1 GCF_026788005.1 Alteromonas sp. a30 | reverse complement strand
AGCGGCGATGGTAGTGTGGGGTTTCCCCATGTGAGAGTAGCACACTGCCAGGCTCCCATTCCTAAGAAGCCCTGTTCGTATGAGCAGGGCTTTTTTGTTTGCTAAATTTGATATTTGTTTAATATTTGAGTCTTATTTTCTTAAATTTCTGGATTTTACCTTCATTAAAATGAAATAATAGCCTTTTAATCCAAAGGGAATTTGAATCATGTCAGCTAAATTAATTTTAGAACGGGAGCTTATAGCTCGTACACAAGCTTGGCTAAAGCGAGTAGTAATAGAACTTAACTTTTGCCCATTTGCAAAATATGAAGTCGATAGAAACGCAATTCGGTACGTTGTAAATGATAAACCTGATCTAGGTGAGTGGCTCGAACATCTGATTCTGGAATGTGGGTATCTTGAGTTACATGACGAAGTAGAAACAACGTTAATCTTATATCCAACTTTAGATGACTTTGAGCAATATTTAGATTTCGTCGAGCTAGCTAATTCACTACTAAGTAAACAAAATTACGAAGGGGTGTATCAATTGGCTACATTCCACCCAGAATACTGCTTTGAAGGTGAGTTACCTTCCGACCCATCAAATTATACTAATCGTTCCCCTTATCCAATGTTGCACATTATTCGAGAGTCTTCATTGGAAGAAGCGGTGGAAAGGTTCCCTAATGTAGAAGCAATCCCTAATAGAAACATGGAATTAGCTAGAGAACTAGGTAATGACCATATGAAAGCTCTACTGGCTAGCTGCTTATCTAAATAAATATCAATTTTCAAAAGTTAAAAAGATGGCTGTTAAAAAGGGAGTATTCTCGGTTTTTTGATAACCTACTTCAAGCAGCCATTTTCTATTCGTTTAGATTTTAAAACCGTTTAATTTAGTCCTAACTCTTTCAATTTCCTAGTTATTGTATTTCGCCCCCAGCCTAATCGCTTGGCGGCATCTTGCTTATGTCCATGAGTATATTCCAGAGCCTGTTCGAGCAAAATTCTTTCAAATTCAATTTGGGCTTCATGCAATATATTATTTTTATCTGATGCCAATTGAGTTTTAACCCACTCAGTTAATCGCTCCTGCCATGTTTCATGGCTATTTTCTAAAGCAAGGCTTGAAGGCTGATTCTGTATTTCTGGAGGAAGATCGTCAGGCGTTATCTCTTTTCCACTGGCCATCACCGTTAGCCAGCGACATACGTTCTGCAATTGACGCACGTTTCCAGGCCACGCTAGTTGTGTCATTACTTTTTCCGCTGCCTTTGATAATGTTTTACTTTCTATTTTCATCTCGGTTGCAGCGGCATTTAAAAAGTGATTGGCTAATGCCACAATATCTTCACGTCGCTCATTCAGGGAAGGTATTTGAATTCGAATGACATTAAGACGATGAAATAAATCCTCACGAAAGTTTCCCTCAGCAACCAGCTTTTCTAAATTTTGGTGTGTAGCAGCTATTATTCTTACATCCACAGAGATAAGGTCATGCCCACCGACACGATAGAATTGTCCATCTGCCAACACTCTAAGTAACCGAGTTTGTACATTGAGAGGCATATCACCAATTTCGTCTAAAAATAATGTTCCACCATTGGCTTGCTCGAATCTGCCTTTTCTAATGCCTTGCGCACCGGTAAATGAGCCTTTTTCGTGGCCGAAAAGCTCTGATTCAATTAGTTCAGCAGGAATCGCTGCCATGTTAAGAGGAATAAATGCATTTTGTGAACGTGGGCTATGCCTGTGCAACGCTTGGGCTACGAGTTCCTTGCCTGTTCCTGATTCACCGTTAATTAATACACTGATACTAGAAGATGATAATCGTCCGATTGCCTTAAACACATCCTGCATGGCAGGAGCTTCACCAATAATTTCAGTTTTGAAAGATTCTTCTGAATGAGTATTACGAGTCTTTTGGCTTCGAACATGCGCCAGTGCTTTTTGAACCAGCGCGATAGCTTCATCCATATCAAAAGGCTTTGGCAAATACTCAAAGGCTCCACTTTGATAAGCATTAACTGTACTGTCTAAGTCCGAGTGTGCCGTCATGATAATGACTGGAATATCGGGTTGATATTTATGGACTTCACTAATTAATTGGATTCCGTCCATATGCTTCATTCTAACATCTGAAACAATGATTTCGGGGTATTCTCCGGCATCTAGCTGGCGCAATACGTCTTCAGGGCTTTCAAAACAAAAGCACTCCAATGAAGCAGATTTCAATGCCTTTTGTAAAACCCATCTTATTGAGCTGTCATCATCGACTATCCAAACTGGGGCAACATTCATTTGTTAGATTCCTGATTGTTAATTGGCAGTAATATGCTGAATTCGGTATGTCCGGGCCAGCTTTCGACTTCAACCTTACCTTTATGGTGTTCAACTAAAGATTGGGCTATCGATAACCCCAACCCTGTGCCATCGGTTTTTGTCGAAACCATCGGATAAAAAAGCGTGTCCTTAACTTCCTTTGGAATACCGGGTCCATTATCAATAATCTTAATTTCGATACACAAAGGATGGCGTACTCCCTTAATCATTTGTTGTCTTTGAATACGAGTAATAAACGTAATCTGACCATCCTCTTTAATCGCCTGCAAAGCGTTACGGGCAATATTGAGAATCGCCTGTTGTATCATGTCACTATCAATATAGATTTCTGGAATACTTGGGTCATAATCTCTTTCGACTTTCACGTTTGAATCGGCTTCAAACCCAATTAGCGAACGAATTTGTTCGATGGCTCGGTGTATGTTTTGTAGTTTGAAATTGGGAACAGCATTGGGTCCTAAAAGTTTATCCACCATGTTTCGTAATCGATCCGACTGTTCAATAATTAACGAAGTAAACTCTCGCTGTTCCTCATTATTTAACTCGCGATCTAAAAGTTGTGCTGCACCACGAATTCCCCCAAGAGGGTTTTTAATTTCATGGGCAAGACCTCGCACTAATTCTCTTGCTGCTTGTTGGTGCGCTGAGTTTTGGGTGTCTTGCGATAACTTTCTTTGTTGATCAATTACGATAATTTCTAGCAATAAAAAGCTGAATTGGTTTTGATCAACAACACTCACCATGACATCAACTAAACAATGTTTGCCATAGGTGAAAGATAAAGTCACTTCACCCTCGGTGTAGCTTTCTCTATGCTTTAATGCGTGCAGCATTCTTTCGGAATTCAAAGCATCATTAGCAATAAAGTGCTTAAGCGTATGCCCCACAAGTTGATTCCGACTTAGCTCAAAGACGGCTTCAGCTGCATTATTGACGTAACAGATTTCTAAAGCTTCATTGATTACCAGAACCGATGTCGCTAGAGAATCGAGCAAACTACTATCTGAATTAAATACACTTTTTTTCATGATGGAATTGTAGCGCATTGCACCATTAAAGTGCATTGCGCTGTTTAACCTATGAACTTTGAACTAAATAAAGCCCCTTAGCACCTAGTTACTGGGCAATAACGCTGAGGCTCTATGCATATGTATGGTTTTGGTATGACTTGATGCAATTAGCTTGCCTGTATTGTCTTTTAATAAGATTTGTATTTTATGGCTGCCCCTGGAAATATCTTTTACTTTAAAGTGGGGAGTATTACTGACTTGAATAACCTCGCCATCAAGTATTAATTCATATTTACCACTTTTATTTCCTTGTAAGTAACCGCTAACTTTTAATTCTCCTGAATTATTTCTAATCGTCGCATTATTTTCTGGGGAGTTAATGCTTAAACGATACACTTTAGAGGGGGGAGGCGGTGTAGATGCTGGGCCTTTTGCACTGCTTTGGAACGCAGATTTCTGCGTTGAAGACTCTATTGTTGCTGACAATGGAGAAAGCACTAATTCCGTAGTGTTTTCACCGGGTTTGTCGGTAAAAACAATTTGACCATTAGGCAGCACTTTCTTGTAAACACCAGCTTGTGCTGCACCAGTAAATAAACAAAAAAGTAATATATACGCTCTCATAATATGAGGTTAGCTTGATAGCCAAAATAAGTAAAAGGGATTTAGGTATAAAAAAGCCCGCAAGTTAGCGGGCTTCATAAGTATTTAAACACAATAGGTGTTAGATGCTGTAGTACATATCAAATTCTACAGGGTGAGTCGTTTGATTCAATAACTCAACTTCACCGCGCTTAAGGTCGATGTATGCATCAATCATGTCGTCGTCCATTACGCCACCCGCTTTTAAGAATTCACGGTCAGTATCTAGCGCATCTAAAGCCATCTCTAATGAGCTTGCGACTGTTGGAATTTCTGCTGCCTCTTCAGGAGGAAGATCGTACAAATCTTTGTCCATAGAATCACCAGGGTGAATCTTATTCTTAATGCCGTCTAGGCCAGCCATTAGCATTGCTGTGAAGGCAAGATAAGGGTTGCCTGTTGGGTCAGGGAAACGCACTTCAATACGAGCTGCTTTTGGATTGTTTACATACGGAATTCGAATTGAAGCAGAACGGTTACGAGCAGAATACGCAAGCATAACAGGAGCTTCGAACCCGGGGACTAAACGCTTGTACGAGTTGGTTGATGCATTTGCAAAAGCATTGATTGCACGAGCATGTTTAATAATACCGCCAATGTAGTAAAGCGCTTCTTCTGATAAGCCCGCATATTTATCACCAGTGAAGATGTTAGTACCATCTTTACTAATCGATTGGTGACAATGCATACCTGAGCCATTGTCGCCAACAACTGGCTTAGGCATAAAGGTTGCTGTTTTTCCGTATGCATCAGCGACGTTATGAACAACATACTTATAGATTTGAATTTCATCAGCTTTTGCAACAAGAGAGTTAAACTCACATGCAATTTCATTTTGCCCAGCAGTTGCTACTTCATGGTGATGCGCTTCGATGCGAAGACCCATTTCTTCCATGACCGTACACATGGCTGCACGAATGTCGTGGAATGAATCAACCGGAGGTACTGGGAAGTAACCGCCCTTAACACCCGGACGGTGGCCTAAGTTCCCGCCTTCTAACTCTGAACCTGAATTCCACTTTGCTTCTTCAGAATCTAGTTTATAGAAAGAACCGCCCATATCAGTGTGGAAACGAACATCATCGAATAAAAAGAATTCAGGTTCTGGACCAAAGAACACCGTGTCACCAACACCTGTAGATTTAAGGTATTCTTCTGCTCGACGTGCAACAGAACGAGGGTCACGGTTGTAGCCTTGCATTGTCGTTGGTTCAAGAATATCGCAGCGGATGTTGATTTGTGTTTCTTCTGCGAATGGGTCTAGTACAACTGATGTTGGGTCTGGCATGAGAACCATGTCGGATTCATTAATGCCTTTCCAACCTGAAATTGAAGAACCGTCAAACATTTTGCCTTCTTCAAAGAAGTCTTCATCAACTAAGTTTGCAGGAATAGAAACGTGTTGCTCCTTACCTTTTGTATCTGTAAAACGTAGATCGACAAACTTAGCTTCGCTCTCTTTAATAAATTCTAGAGCCTTTTCAATAGACATATCTTCCTCCAGTCGGATTTGGGTGCTAAACGCATGATGCGTAGTAGAGAATCAGTATAGTATCCTGTGATGGCACTTTCATAGCGATTTTTGTGCCAACAAGATACCCTATAAAAAACTAATAAAAACAATGTGATAGAGTAACTAATATAAACTGCTCACTTTCATTTTGTGTTATTGCGGTGCATCAATGCATTAATATGGTGCAATGTCTCTTTTGTGAACAATTCAACCCGCCAGTTTCAATAATGTTAATTGTACATAAGGTTTAAAAATTAACCTAGATGAAAAGCCCGATCTGATTTTGGGTATGCGGATTAAGATCGACGTTGTGACTCATGATGGAAGTCCCGTATATAATGATTAATGCAATCGTTGTATAAAGAAGCTATCAAATTAGTGTTGCCGGTATTGAAAGGCTATGTCGCTACAACGAGTAGCTACAGGCAAGTGATGTAGAAGAGTGTTTGGGTGTTACCTTATTTAATCTTGTTAGCCCTCACGCCGCATTATGAATGCTTGAAAACCTTTGTTTTTGGGGTCTTGTCATCTTACATTGCGATAAAACGACTTTTTAAGCAAAACAAATATATTCTGCCAAATGCTAAATTAAGAGGTTATTTTCCTTAGGAATAAAGGGCTTAAAAGGAGAGTGCTCCTATTTTTTATATGTCAGTAATATGAAGAAGTTAAAAAAAGCTCAAATCTTCATCGCCAAATCGCCCCGAAAACTGTAAAATCCGCGGCCTGCAAAATCATTGACGTCTGGATGTTCCAGCAAATTGAGAGATGACGCGAATGAGCGCTACCAACGATACTATAGATAAATTACGCAATGTGGCGATCATTGCCCACGTTGACCATGGGAAAACAACCTTGGTTGACAAATTATTGCAACAGTCCGGCACATTAGAGAGCCGCGGCGAAGCCGAAGAGCGAGTAATGGATTCTAACGCCATTGAAAAAGAGCGTGGAATTACCATCCTTGCTAAAAATACCGCTATTCGCTGGAACGATTACCGAATTAACATCGTGGATACTCCGGGACACGCCGACTTCGGTGGTGAAGTTGAGCGTATTATGTCGATGGTGGATTCAGTTCTTTTGTTAGTTGACGCACAAGAAGGCCCAATGCCTCAAACGCGTTTCGTAACACAAAAAGCGTTCGCCCAAGGTTTGAAACCAATCGTCGTAATTAATAAAATCGACAAGCCGGGCGCTCGCCCTGATTGGGTAATGGACCAAGTGTTTGATTTATTCGACAACCTTGGTGCAACCGATGAACAGCTAGATTTCCAAGTGGTTTATGCTTCAGCAATTAATGGTTGGGCATCTTTAGATGGTGTAGAAGCGCCAGATATGAATGCATTATTCCAAACCATCGTGGACCAAGTTGAACCACCTAAAACGGATGTTAACGGTCCGTTCCAAATGCAAATTTCCCAGTTAGATTACAATTCATACTTAGGTGTTATTGGTGTTGGTCGTATCGCGAGAGGTTCTGCGAAACTTAACCAGCAAGTCACCATTGTTAATGCAAAGGGTGAAAAGCGTAACGGCAAAGTAGGTCAAATTTTCGGTTATCTTGGCTTAGACCGCCACGAAGTAACCACAGCTCAAGCTGGCGATATTATCGCTGTATCAGGCTTAGGTGAGCTGAAAATTTCCGATACTATTTGTGATCAAAACACAGTGGAAGCGTTGCCAGCATTGTCTGTTGATGAGCCAACTGTAACCATGACATTCCAAGTAAACACTTCTCCATTTGCTGGCCGTGAAGGTAAATACGTTACATCACGTAATATCTTAGAGCGTTTGGAAAAAGAGTTAGTGCACAATGTTGCGTTACGTGTTGAAGAAACCGATGACCCAGATAAATTCCGTGTTTCTGGTCGTGGTGAATTACACCTTGGTATCTTGATTGAAAACATGCGTCGTGAAGGCTATGAGCTAGCGGTATCACGTCCAGAAGTTATCATCAAAGAAGTTGATGGTGTAATGCAAGAACCGTTCGAAACGTTAACTATCGACTGTGAAGAAGTGCACCAAGGTTCTATTATGGAGCAAATCGGCTTACGTAAAGGTGAGTTAACCGATATGTCCCCAGATGGCAAAGGTCGTGTACGTATGGACTTTGTTATTCCTAGTCGTGGTTTGATTGGTTTCCAAACAGAATTCATGACCTTAACTTCTGGTTCGGGCTTGCTTTACCACACGTTTGACCATTATGGTAGTTTCAAAGGCGGTGATATTGGTCAACGTAAGAACGGTGTATTAATTGCTAACGCAAACGGTAAAGCTCTAACTAATGCCTTGTTTAACTTACAAGAGCGTGGTCGCTTGTTTATTGGGCATGGTGTAGAAGTTTACGAAGGTATGATTATTGGTATTCATAGCCGTGACAACGACTTAACGGTGAATGCGCTTAAAGGTAAGCAGTTAACTAACGTTCGTGCATCGGGTACAGACGAAGCGCAAAGCTTAGTACCGCCAATTACCATGACGCTAGAACAAGCAATGGAATTTATCGATAACGACGAATTGGTTGAAGTCACGCCAGAAAGCATCCGTATGCGTAAGAAGCTTTTAACTGAAAGCGATCGTAAACGTGCTTCACGTCAGAAAGACTAAGCAATAATGATTTTTTAGATTATTATGCTCTTTATTTTAAGGCCGCTTATTTAGCGGTCTTTTAATATTTTTCAAATATGCACTACAATATTTATTATTACCGTCCGACTCTTCCTCTACGTTTATACAAAATATAAATAACCTTTCTTAATCAAAAATCTTACCTAATATTGAGTTTTTCTTCATAAATGTTTCACGATTTCATCCTAGAGTGTCTTCGCTTTAATCTTCTTGTATCGAAAATGTAGTTAAGATCAGACTTTTTACGTGAAAACGCTCACATTTTTCAATATTTGGTTAGGTACTTCATTTTAATAGGCTTTTTATTGCTCATATAGAGTTTTTAATTTTACTTTACGCAAAAATTCGCCTTTTTGTATTTTATTTATTCAAAAAATTGTTAGAGAATCTAATATCTTAAGTTTCTCATAATTGATAAGAGTGAATAATAATATAACCTTTCTATTTCTTTTTATAAGAAGAGCTTAAGAATTTAGAAAAATAAATATGAAACAACTTGTGGAGAATCCAATGAAAAAATCGCTAAGTGCACTGCTAATAACAGCATGCTTCAGCGCTTCTGTAATGGCACAAGTGGAAAATGGAACTTTCGAAACTTGGTCAGGCGGCAACCCAGCAGCTTGGACAACAATTGACTCAGGAATAGATGTCAGCCAAAGCACAAGCATTACTTACGAGGGCAGCTCAGCTGCTTCAGTTCGTGTAACCACCGGTTCACAAAGCTCAACCGACTTCAGACAAACCGTTGATGTTGTCTCTGGTCAAACTTACAACTTCAGTGTGCGTGTTTACCACACCGAAGGCAGTGTTCGAGCACGTATGTATGTTGATGGTTATCATAACTACTCAAGCAATGGCCTTACCAACCAATGGCAAGAATTAAGCTATTCTTACACGGCAAGTTCAACAACAAGCATTGAAGTTGGCTTGCGCTTCTATGATCAATCCGGTTTTGATGGCTCAGAAATTGTTTATATCGACAATTTTGGTCCAACAACTTCTTCAGGTGGTGGCTCAGGCGGCGGTGACACTGGTGGCGGTACAGGAAGTTGTGCTGCAACAGCAGCAAGCCTAAGCCTAACAACGGACCAATACGGCAGTGAAACCAGTTGGGAACTGAAAAACAGTTCAAACTCAACGATTGCTACAGGCAGTGGTTATGGTGGCAACACAGCTTATTCAGAAGATTTCTGTTTAGATGATGGCACTTACTCTTTTACTATCTACGATAGTTTTGGTGATGGTATCTGCTGCAGCTTCGGTAACGGTTCGTATAGCATTGCTAGCGGTGGTTTAACGCTAATTTCTGGCGCGTCATTCACCTCATCAGAAACCAAAACGTTTGTTATTGGTTCTAGCGGTGGAGGTTCTGGTGGCGGCACTGGCGGTGGTACCGGCGACTTAGGTCAGTATTACAGTAGTGCTGAAGGCTTGTCTGGTTACACGTTGAAAACGGAACTGCATAATATTATCAAAGGTCACACCAGCCGTGGATACGGCGCTATTTGGGGATTCTATTCTGATAATGCCATTGATCGTTACTATGAGAACGACGGCTCAATTTTAGACATTTATTCCGAAAATCCGAATGGTGGCGACCCTTACACCTTTATCAAGGTATCAGATCAGTGTGGTACTTATAGTGGTGAAGGCGGTTGTTACAACCGTGAACACTCATTCCCAAGAAGCTGGTTTGGTGGTTCTAGAGAACCAATGAATTCAGATATTCACCATATTTTTGCTTCCGATGGCTATGTAAATGGTCAACGTAGTAGTTTCCCATATGGTGAAGTTGGCGCGGCATCGTTTACGTCAAACAATGGCTCTAAAAAAGGTTCTGCCGCCTCTGGTTTAGGATACAGCGGCACCGTATTTGAGCCTATTGATGAGTTCAAAGGTGATATTGCTCGAGCCTATTTCTACATGGCAACTCGTTACCAAGATGTGATTTCAGGTTGGCAAGGTAACTCAAGCTCTTCTGACGCTGTATTGAATGGTACAAGTACACAAGTATTTGAAACATGGCAATTAAACATGCTTAAGCAATGGCATGCGCAAGATCCTGTCAGTCAGCTGGAAATCGATCGTAACAATGCGGCACAAACCTATCAGGGCAACCGTAATCCGTTTGTCGATCATCCAGAATTTGTTTCTCTCATTTGGGGCAATTAATTCTTGACTGAATAACAGTTATTATATGGTTTAAATTTAAAGGCGCTTCGGCGCCTTTTTTATGGAAAACCTTTGGTGTAGATGAAGGTCTAATACTGTTATTGATTACTAATAGTATTGTCGTCTTGTTTAAATGTTAATTTTTGGTTAACGTTAATACTTCTAAGCGGGGTATTTAGTGATGTTTCATCGGTATACAACGGTCTTTTTTCTTCTTTCTATATTTGCTATTTC
Organism: Alteromonas sp. a30; assembly: GCF_026788005.1. Lineage (GTDB taxonomy): Bacteria > Pseudomonadota > Gammaproteobacteria > Enterobacterales > Alteromonadaceae > Paraneptunicella. The sequence goes on along the minus strand of NZ_JABEPE010000012.1, from coordinate 123,168 downwards.
TGGATGTCAGTCAACCCAAGTCTCCAGTATTAAAGAGCAATCCCTGTTTCATGATAGTGCCTTCCCCAGTGCTAATGAATATGCGATTGAATCGCCCCATGAGATATTTGCTTTGAACAGCGAAGCTAAAACCTTTGTTGCTAAGAAGCTGATGCATATTGAGGATCCAATCGATAGAATGAAAACCTTGATGGTCAGTATTTTCGACCGTTCTGATTTTAATTTACTCTACGATAATCAAGCTAATACCGTAGCGGCAGAAACTTTTAATAAACGTGCCGCTAATTGTCTCTCCATGTCAATAATGACTTATTCCTTAGCAAAACATGCAGGAGTCGAAGTGGCATTTCAGGAAGTGGATGTGCCTGAATACTGGACTCGCAGAGAGGGTTTCAGTTTATTAAATGGTCATATCAACTTGTTAATGAGCCCAGAAGAGGATACTGGCAGACGGTTCTATATTAAACCAAAAGGAATGGTGGTTGATTTTTACCCATTTGTTGCCAAAAAACGTTTTCCGCAACATGAAGTAGGTAAGCAGCGCGTTATTTCAATGTTTTACAATAATAAAGGTGCGGACGCGCTTATCTCTCAAGATTTTGATAAAGCCTATCGTTACCTGCGCAGTGCTATCAATCATGATCCAGAATTTGAGTCGGCGTGGGTTAACCTTGGTTTGCTGTATCGAATGTCGGGTCATACTGATTGGGCGGAGTTAGCATACAACAAAGTTTTTTCCCTGAATGATGACAATCTCACTGCGTGGGAGAATTTGGCAATCTTATACCAATCGACGGGCGAACAAGAAAAAGCAGAAGCCATTCGTGAGAAGGTAGAAACAAAGCGCAATAACAACCCTTACTATCAATTTATTAGAGGTGAAGAAGCGTTAGATGCTGAAGATTTCGAGCAAGCATTGGTGTATTTCAGAAAGGCCATTCGAATAAATGATAAAAAACACCAGTTCTATTTCGGATTAGCGAAAAGCTATGCGGGACTCGGTGATTACACTAACAGCCGTTATTACCTACGAAAAGCGCGACGTTTTGCTGATTATCAAGACGAGAAACAACGCTACCAATCCAAGCTGGACTTACTGGCTTCTTTGTAGAATTAAACAATCTAAGTGCTAACTTCCCACAGTAATAGGATTATCCCCTGATCCGCTGACTTGCTTACTATTCATCAACAGAGTTGGCTTTTTCCTAGGCTCTGTATTGCGTAAGCGAGTCATGCACCAGCAACCAACAAAAATGTTCTTTATTGCACTATTTTGGTGCTTTGGAGAGCGTCACTTTCCCCCGACATTAATTTAACTTGTTGTAATTATTAATAAATATTAAGTGGCACAAGACTTGATATTGATTTTGGCATACAACAAATTACACAACTCACTTTTGGGAGCGTCACTATGAAATTAGTTACTGCCATTATTAAGCCATTCAAGCTTGATGATGTGCGTGAAGCCATCTCAGACATAGGTATAGACGGTTTGACCGTAACAGAAGTTAAAGGATTCGGTCGTCAAAAAGGTCATACAGAACTTTATCGTGGTGCAGAATATCAAGTTGATTTCCTTCCCAAGATTAAGTTGGAAATAGCCATTCAGGATGATCACGTTGACCGTTTGGTTGAATCTATTTGTGATGCCGCTAAAACGGGGAAAATTGGCGATGGAAAAGTCTTTGTCTATGACCTAGAGCACGCAGTTCGGATCCGCACAGGCGAAACCGACGGCGAAGCTATTTAGCAGTAAGGGGAGAGAAAAGTGGAACAAACATTTCATTTACAATATGCCATAGACACATTTTATTTCTTAGTGTGCGGCGCGTTGGTTATGTGGATGGCAGCAGGCTTTGCCATGCTTGAAGCTGGATTAGTAAGAGCCAAAAATACAACTGAAATTCTGACCAAAAACGTCGCGCTTTTTGCGATTTCATGCACCATGTACCTGATCTGCGGTTATATGATCATGTACGACGGCAGCTTATTCCTAACAGGCATAGAAACTGTGGATGTTGCTTCGACACTAGGTGATTTCTCGTCGAGAGAAGACGGCTTTGAAGGTGGTGCAATTTATTCTTCTGCTTCGGACTTTTTCTTCCAAGTTGTTTTCGTGGCAACGGCGATGTCCATCGTATCTGGTGCAGTTGCTGAGCGTATGAAGCTGTGGACCTTCCTTGTTTTTGCCGTGGTCATGACAGGTTTAATCTATCCATTAGAAGGTAGCTGGACTTGGGGTGGTCAATCGGTATTTGGCATGTATACATTAGGCGACCTAGGTTTCTCCGACTTTGCCGGTTCCGGTATTGTTCACATGGCTGGCGCAGCGGCAGCATTAGCTGGCGTAATCTTACTCGGCCCACGTAAGGGCAAATATACTAAAGATGGAAAAGTAAACGCCATTCCCGGTGCAAACTTACCACTAGCCACATTAGGAACATTCATTTTATGGATGGGTTGGTTTGGTTTTAATGGTGGTTCTGTATTGAAGTTAGGTGATATTGCTAATGCAAACTCAGTTGCAATGGTGTTCTTAAATACCAACGCAGCCGCAGCAGGTGGTGCAATTGCAGCACTGGTTTTGGCAAAAATCCTATTTAAGAAAGCCGACTTAACGATGGCATTAAATGGTGCACTAGCTGGCCTAGTTGCGATAACGGCTGAGCCTTCTACGCCAAGTGCGTTAGCGGCGACTATCATTGGCGCTGTAGGTGGCTTAATTGTCGTGTTCTCAATCATTACGTTGGATAAATTAAAGATTGATGATCCAGTGGGCGCCATTTCGGTACACGGCGTTGTTGGACTATTTGGATTGCTAGTTGTACCTGTTACCAACAGCGGGTCTACATTCTCTGGTCAAATCATTGGTGCACTAACTATCTTCGTATGGGTATTTGCAGCCAGTTTTGTGACTTGGTTGATTCTAAAAGTTGTTATGGGATTACGTGTAAGTGAAGACGAAGAATACAGTGGCTTAGATATTGTTGACTGTGGTCTTGAAGCGTACCCAGACTTCTCGGTAAGAAAATAATAATAAAAATGGTTCCGGTCAGGGTTTTGTTGTCACGTTGGCAAAACCCCAAACATAATAAGTAGAAGCTTAGTTAATTGCTTAATCCTGTGTAGGCTGTTTACTAAAAAGCTCGTTCCTCCAATCTTTTTTTCAAGGCAACGCCCGGTTTTACCGGGCTTTTTTCTTTTCGTCGTAATGGTATGTGTTCCGTCGAATCTGATAAAAACACAGACTCAAATAGAGTGTTGTAGTGCTATGATATTAAGCAAACAACGCGTATTTGGAGAAGTAAATGACCAGATTTTTCAGTTTTATATGTGTGCTGTTATGTGTCACTAGCAGCGCCCACGCTTACGATAGGATTACCGGGAAAGCTTTTGCCAGTCGCTCAGAAGTGATCGCTCAACATGGGATGGCAGCAACTAGCCAGCCATTAGCGACGCAAGTAGCCTTAGATATTCTTAAAAAAGGTGGAAATGCTATTGATGCGGCAATTGCAGCCAATGCCGTATTGGGTTTGGTTGAACCCACTGGCAATGGAATAGGTGGCGATTTATTTGCCATAGTGTGGGACAGTAAAAGTAAGAAGCTCCATGGACTAAACGGCTCAGGACGCTCGCCTAAATCGTTAAAAGCAGAGTATTTTGAAAAACTTGGGCTCAACAAAATACCATCTTACGGACCGCTACCCGTTTCTGTACCCGGAGCCGTCGACGGCTGGTTCGAACTACATGCGAAGTTTGGCAAGTTACCAATGTCAGATATTTTAGCGCCAGCAATTAAATATGCGCGTGATGGATTTCCTGTGAGTGAATTAATTGCTTATTACATGAACCGTTCTGTCTCTCGTTTAGGTGAATACCCCGGTTTTAAAGAAACCTATATGCCAAACGGCAGAACGCCACGAAAAGGCGAAATTTTTAAAAATCCCGGTTTAGCGGCAACCTATGAAAAGATTGCCTCTGGTGGGCGTGATGCGTTTTACAAAGGGGATATTGCCCGAATTATTGCGTCATATATGAAAGAGCAAGGTGGCTTTTTATCGTATGAAGACTTGGCTTCGCATCAGTCTGAATGGGTAGAGCCCGTTTCCAGTAATTATCGTGGTTACGATGTATGGGAATTACCCCCAAATGGTCAAGGGATTGCGGCATTACAAATCTTGAATGTTATGGAACAGTTTGATGTTGAAGGAATGGGTTTTGGTAGTGAACAGTATATCCATACCTTTGTTGAAGCCAAAAAACTGGCTTTCGAAGATAGAGCGAAATATTACACCGATCCCGATTTCAATAAAACGCCAGTGGATTGGTTGATTTCTAAGAAATATGCTGAGCAGCGCAAGCAGCTAATTAAGCCAGATCAAGCGGCAAAGCGTTACGATGCCGGCCCCTATGAAGGTGACACCATCTATCTTACCACGGCTGATAAAGACGGTAATATGGTGTCGCTGATTCAAAGTAATTATCGAGGAATGGGCTCAGGTATGACACCTCATGGGCTGGGTTTTATTTTGCAAAATCGTGGCGAGTTATTTGCGTTACAAAAAGACCACTTCAATGCTTATGCTCCCGGTAAGCGTCCATTTCACACGATCATTCCTGCATTTGTAACCAAAAACGGACAACCGTGGTTAAGTTTTGGGGTGATGGGCGGCGGTGCCCAACCACAGATGCACGCACAAATCATCATGAACATGATTGATTTTGGTATGAATCTGCAAGAGGCGGGTGACGCACCACGCATACTTCATAGTGGCTCCAGTCAGCCAACCGGTGAGGTGATGAGTGATGGTGGTTATATTAGCTTAGAGAAAGGTTTTGATTACGAAGTTGAGCGTGCGTTAATCCAAAAAGGGCATGTATTAAGAGATGTTTCGGGGTGGTTTGGTGGTTATCAAGCTATTATGCGAGATCCCCAGACTGGTGTATATTACGGTGCATCAGAAAGCCGTAAAGACGGTCAAGCAGCAGGGTACTAAACAGTACCCTGTATGGTACTAACTCCCTGAGAAGTGACATTTTTTCATGGCCCAAGCTCAAAAAGGCATCTGCGCAGAGCCTAACTTACACGCGCTATTTCTTATGTTTAATGTGCTCGAAGACCATGATGCACCAATGCGTAAAAAGCTGGTGGAAGCATTAAACATATTTCAGCATTACGATAATGAACATTACGAAGCAATGGTTTCTGGTGTTATTGCCGTTGGCAGCAATTATTGGTTGGAGTTGTACCCTGGTTTATTACCGCAAGAAATAGCGCCTTTTCCCGACATGCATTACGATGACCGCCATGCTCCTGTTGTCCCTTACGATTTGTTTATTCAAATTCGAGCAGATAGAGCCGATATTTGCCACGCTATTGGCGTGGATGTATACGAATTACTTCGTCCGCACGTTGATTTGGTTGAACAGGTGAAAGGCTTCCGCTATTTAGATGGGCGAGACCTTACCGGTTTCGTTGATGGCACAGAAAATCCAAGAGGAATGCATAAATTTGATGTTGCCATTGTGGGCGATGACGATCCTGACTTCGTCGGAGGCAGTTATATCCATGTTCAGCGCTATCGACACAATCTGGAAAAATGGGACAAATTAACGGTTGCACAGCAGGAACAAATCTTTGGTAGAACAAAGGAAGACGATGTTGAATTTAAATCCAATGAGAAAGCGCCATTTGCACACACTAAACGCACCTCCTTGAAGGATGATGAAGGAAATAGTTTAGAAATTCTGCGTCAAAGCATGCCTTATGGGGATATGAAAGAGCAGGGATTGTACTTTGTCTCCTGTTGCAAAAGCCCCATGCCTTTTACCAAAATGTTGCGAAGCATGATGATGGGTGATGGACATGGACACCATGATCATTTACTCGACTACACAACGGCGGAAACTGGTGCCGCCTTTTTTGCTCCCTCAATCGATTTTATCAAACGCAATGGAAAGCAGTAACAGAGCGCTTTAGAATACGCGGCTATTTTCTTGAAACGCCTTGGACTGATAACTAAGAAGGAACGCTCATGTTTTGGTTGGATAACGCTAGAATTATCGCAATCTATGCTGTACTCATTCTGCATGTTGCGGCAGGCCCATTAACAAGTAATGATTTTGGTTCCTTCGCTTGGTGGGTCAGTAATGTCATGGACTCTATGGTACGTTGGTGCGTTCCTGTGTTTGTTATGATTAGTGGGGCACTATTGCTCGACCCTAACAAGCAAGAAAGTTTATCGAGTTTTTATTTTAAACGACTTTCTAAGATACTCATTCCAATCGTATTTTGGTCTATTCTCTATTTGGGCTGGGCCATATTTAATGGTGAAAGCCTTTCAGTTTTAGGAATGCTCAAGCGTATTGTGTCCGGTAAACCTCATTATCATATGTGGTTCCTGTACATGATTGTGATCTTATATTTGTTCACGCCTTTCTTTCGTAAAGTTGTTGCGCAAAGTTCTCAATCAGAATTAGGAGTATTGACTGCTGCACTGTTCGTTTTATCCGCGTTAAATTTTGCCGCCGACGTGTTTGTGGATGGGAGTAGCCGGTGGTTTTTCAATTGGTTTTTACAATACATCCCTTATTTTTTCCTTGGCTATTACATTCGAAATGATAAACGAAAACCCGCTCAAGGCTTACTCTGGCTGGTTTTTTTAGGGACAGGTGTTTTCACCTGTGTCGGTTGCTATCTGCTTGCATTAGAAACAAAAGAAGCATTTGGATACTATTTTTATGGATATGTCAGTATTAGCGTTATACCCATGTCGATTAGCTTAATGTACTTACTTAAGTCATGGGATAAGCCAATGATAAATGCTGGATTTTGCCGAAAATTATCGTTGTTAACCTTGGGGATTTATTTGATTCACCCCATTTTTTTGGAAACGCTACAAAGCAGCGCATTTCACTTAAGTGATGCCCATCCATTGATTTCCATTCCGGTTCTTTCAGTCGTTGTGGCGCTGGTTTCAACGTTGGTTGTTTACTTAATTAGTCACATTCCGCTTCTGAAGCGCGTAATTTAACTTTGGAAGATAGAAAAGAAAGCTCACTGCTAAGTGTTGCAGTGAGCATTTGAGTTAGTGCGAGGGAATAGAAAACCCGGGTGTGCTTATATCGACTTCAATCACTTTGCCATATTTCTTCACCACATCACGGATTTCATCCGCTTTACCAATCACCAACATTTGTAAATGATCTTTGGGGAAGTATTGGGCGACAAGTTTTGCGGCTTTCTCTACCGTTAGCGAATCGACATTAGCTTGAAATTGATTGATGTAACTCTCATCGAAACCATAGATATGCATACTGCGTAGCAAACGAGCAAGTTGGCTGGATGTTTCGTAATTCGGTGGGAATTGACCTTTTACATAGGCTTTAGCTGAGTCGAGTGTAGCCTTATCGATACCCTTTTCCCAAAGTCTGGCGTATGTTTGTAGCGCTAAATCGAGCGCTTTTTCCGTGGATTCGACTTTGGTAAACGAGGAAAGATAAAACAAGCCCGTATGTTTATAGTAGGAAAACTGGCTTCGAGCGCCATAAGTGAGACCAGAATTCACCCGCAATTCACTGTTTAACCAAGAGGTAAAGCGGCCGCCTAAAATCGTGTTGAGTACCTGTAAAGAAACATAATCGGGATTCTTACGTGGAATACCTACCCCGCCAATCACAAAAGTGCTCTGGCGCGAATCCGACTTATTCACAAGTAGCACTTTAGCCTCAGAAGGTGCTTTGGGGACATTAGCTAACTCCTCATCAATATTAGAAGTCTCAAAGTCGTCATTTTGCCATTGACCAAATTGCGCATTTAGCTTTTTCAACATAGCGTCAGAAGAAAAGTCCCCTACTGCGATGATTGCAGTGTTTTGTGGAGCATAGTGTTTCCGGTAAAAGCGTGCCACATGTTCCAGTGTCATAGATTCGATACTGTTTTGTGTGCCATCAATAATATTTTGATACGGATGACCGTGCATGACTAACTGCTTAAAGTAGTGAGTCGACACATTACGAGGGCTTTCTTTTAGTTGCTTGAGAGAGTCGATATGACGTTGTTTGAAACCGTTAAACTCGTCTTCATCAAAGCGGGGATGTTGTAACATACTCGCGAGAATGGGCAGTATTTGTTGATCATCTTTAGCTAAAAAGGAGGCACTTATTACGCTGTATTCCATTGACGCTTGAGCGTCCACATCCGCTCCAACCGATTCAAAGGTTTCTTCTAACTGCTCGCGTGTTAACGATTTTGTTCCTAACAACAAACTTTGCGCGGTAGCTTGCGCCTCACCTGCCAACTTAGAGTCTGACACTGCGCCACTGCTGACCACAATGTTAATGTCGAGCATGGGGACTTCGTGTTGTTCCATCAAATAGACTTTAATACCATTATTCAACGTCACGGTGTCGTAGTCTGGTAAAGTAAAGCGGCTTTGAGCGAATATCATGTGGCTCCAAGCCAGCATGATAAGGGTGAATACCGTAGAAGAAAGTGACCAGTTAAAGCGCGATTTCATCTTTGTCCTCCTGAGAATCTAAAACGCCAACGGTGCGATTCTTTTTGGTTAAATAGGTTTGAGCAACGCGTTGAATATCTTCCGTTGTGACCTTGGCATAAGCTTCTGGGGCAGTGAATAAGGCTTTGTAATCGCCATAAAACACTTCAAATGAGCCTAGTAAATTGGCGCGGTCACTGATGGTGGCAATTTGGCGATAGAAGTCGACTTCTTTTTGATTCTTAACGCGTTGTAGTTCAGCTTCAGTAACCCCTTCTTTTTGGATGCGATAAATCTCTTTCAATAACGATTTCTCAAGTGTTGCCGCATCGGTTGATTGGCTCGCCACGGCGTATACATAAAATAGGTTTGGATCGAAGCTATTGGGCAAATAAGAGAACAAGCTGTTAGCCACTTTTTGTTCGAAAATAAGTGCGTCTTTTAGACGAGAACGATTGCCTGAGGTAAGAATGTCCGATAGCAAATCAAGTGCATAACGGTCTTCATGGGTATTGGCTGGAATATGGTAGCCCATTAAAATGTTGGGTGAAGTGGCAGAATCTTTCTGTACATAAACGCGACGTTCACCTTTTTGTTCTGGTTCCACAGTATGGATTTCTTTGGGAGCAGGTTGTTTGGGGATTGGCTCAAAGTATTGCTTGGCGAGTGCTTTTACTTTGCTTGTTTTGACTGCCCCAATCACAACTGCCACTGCATTATTAGGCGCATAGTAGGTTTTGTGGAAGGACTTTAAATCTTCTAAAGACCAGTTGGCGATATCGGATGCATGACCAATAACAGGCCAGCTATAAGGATGCGCTCTGAAAGCTGCATTTTTTACTTCTTCTGCGATGGTGCGAAAGTTAGAGTTTTCTAAACCGGTAATGCGCTCCGACGTCACTACTCCTCGTTCGCTTTCAACGGTGTTTGAGGCAATGTCTAAGTGAGCAATACGGTCAGCCTCTAAATCGAACATCACTTCTAGTTTATCCGCAGGAAACCACTCCATATAAGCGGTAATGTTTTCCGAGGTGTAAGCGTTGTTGGAGCCTCCATTGGCTTCCATCACTTTATCGAACATTTTGGGGCCGTATTTTTTAGCGCCATTAAACATCATGTGTTCAAAAAAATGAGCGATCCCTGTCGTGCCGGGGGCTTCGTTACGCGACCCTACTTTCCAGAAAATATATAGCGTTGCATTGGGGATAGAATCATCTTCCATCACCAAAAATTTCATGTCATTTTTAAGTGTAAAAGTGTTGACGTCCTTTTCCGATATGGCTAGCGCACAGGGTATATACATACTCGCTAACAGCCATAATAAACAGGATCTCAAAGAGGTTAATCGCATGTTTGTTACCTGCTGAATGTGTGAAGAATTGAATGCTTAGCACCCGAATTTTGAGCCTGTATTACAACCGAATTCAGGCTCGATAACTATAGGAAATGTGTAAGAATAACAAAATGCTCAGGCGCTTGGAATTGAGCTAATCTCGCCAGCGCTTTAGCAGATCGTCGTAAGCGTCGATGCGGCGATCTCGGAAATAAGGCCAGATGCGACGAACGGATTCGCATCGTGCCATGTCGAGTTCTACCATTAAGTTTTCTTCTTTATCAGAAGCGGCCAACGCTAATACTTCCCCTTGTGGCCCCGCGATAAAGCTTTGTCCCCAGAACTCAATACCCGGTTCGCCAGCCTGTGGCGATGCTTCAAAGCCCGTGCGGTTGGCCACAATAACAGGCAATGAGTTTGCAACGGCGTGAGCCCGCTGAATGGTAAACCATGCATCATGCTGGCGCTTTTGCTCTTCTGGCGTATCGGTTTTATCCCAGCCAATAGCGGTTGGATAAAGCAGTATTTCTGCGCCAGCCATGGCCATTAAGCGAGCCGCCTCTGGATACCACTGGTCCCAGCACACAAGTAGCCCGAGTTTCCCCACACTTGTTTGGATAGGCTCAAAACCCATGTCTCCGGGCGTAAAATAAAACTTTTCATAAAACCCGGGATCATCAGGAATGTGCATTTTACGGTATTTTCCGACCATGCCTTTATCGCCATCAAATACAACCGCCGTATTGTGATATAAACCTGCGCTGCGTTTTTCAAACAAAGAGGTGACTAATACAATATCGAGCGATTCTGCCAAATGACCGAAAAAGTCTGTTGCTGGGCCGGGAATGGGTTCGGCTAAATCAAAATAGTCAGTATTTTCTTCCTGACAGAAATATAAGGTGCTGTGGAGCTCTTGTAGCATCACTAATTGACAACCTTGTTGTGCAAGCGCTGTCACTTCTTTTGCTGTGCGTTCCCAGCTTATTTGTTTGTCGTTGTTGGCAACCGCTTGTTGCACCAAACCTATTTTAAGCTTGCTCATAAATGCGTATTCCAGATTTAGCGAGAGTGATGACCTCAGATTTTAAGGTGTTGCAGGGTACTTGCATTGTAATGCAGTGTAAACTGCCGAATTGTTGTACTAAAGAGCGACAATTAATGGGAACAATACGAAAGTTAGGATAGGCTTTTTTAAGTGTATCAATGGCGGTTTTATCCTCGCTTTCTTGGTAAATGGGCGCAAAAATATGCTGATTGCAGATCAGAAAGTTCGCATATGAAGCAGGGAGTCGTTCTTTATCGTCATTAAAAATTGAAGGTAATGGCAGTTCAAAAATATGCTCAGGTTTAATGCGAAGCTGACATTCTTCAACCAAGGCTTTTAACCCCGCAAAGTGACTGTCTTCGGGACGATTAGAGCAGGATTGCACTACCACGCTGTTATTCGGTGTGAAGCGTACCAATGTATCTATGTGACCATCAGTATCATCGCCTTCCAAATGCCCGTGTTGCAAAATGCTGATTTTTGTCGCACCAAGATGCTCGGTGAAGATTGATAAATGCTTTTCCGCATCCCAATTACCATTGCGTTCCGGGTTAGACAAACACAGTTGGGTTGACAATAAATGCCCATTGGCGTCGATTTCTAGTGCGCCACCCTCTAATGTAAAGTTGACCTTTATCGGCTCGTGCTGCAATAACGAGGCAAAATAACGAGCCGTCACTTGCGTATCTAACGAGGCATCAAATTTGTTGCCCCACCCGTTGAAATCAAAATCCAGTGCGCGGTTGCCACTGTCAGTTGCACAAGTTAAAAAACCAAAATCACGAAACCAAGTGTCGTTATAGTCAGCGGGAAGAATGAGTAGTTGCGTCACCTGAACGGGTTTAGATTGATTCCACTTGTTAATAAGAGATTGCGCTTCCTCTATAACATACGGCTGCATCAAAATGATAACAGGCACATCAGCCGCGTTAATCTCGCTGATAAGCGAAAGGTAGGTCTGCCTAACCTCATCAAGCCAAGGAGCCCAATCGGTGCTCATGTCTGGCCAAGCAAGCAGAATAGCCTCTTGTTCAGCCCATTCAGGTAAAAGTTGTTGCATCAAGTATCGCTGCGTTGGAATAAATTGCTGAGAATTTTAGCAAGTAATTAAGGGCTCAACCAACAGTGTTCAGTGACTTGCTTTGCTTTAGTTTACTGACAACAGCATTGAACTCTCCTTGAAGTGTTATTTTACCGAGGTTTAATACAACAACAGTATCCATGTTAGCTAACAAGGTCTTTTTGTAGGATGTGACAATTACAATATGACCTGCTTTTTTTAGCTCATTTATTAAGGAGTAAAAGCGCTTTTCGCCAACCTCGTCAAGTGACGAAACAATATTATCAAAGATAAGAATTTTTGGGGGATCTATCACGGCTGTGGCAAGCGCGATAAGGGTTTTTAAATTGGTTGAAATTAAATGTTTGTTTTCATCAATATTGGTTGCGTAAGCTTGGGGTAAGCTCATAATTTCTTGGTGGATTCCTAATTTAATAGCAATATTGATGGCTTGCTGAGGTTTTACTTTCCCAAAATTGGTAATATTTTCAATCACAGTGCCAGAAATAAGGCTGACTTGTTGAGGGACGTAACAGGTGTTGTCAGAGAGTTGTGAGTAACATTCAGCTTTATCTCCGTTTAAGAATAGGTTTTCTGTGGGTAAAGGTTGTACACCGCTTAGGATACGGCACAATAGACTTTTCCCAGCCCCAGATGAGCCTATTATCCCAGTAGCCTTCCCTTCTTCAAAAAGAACGCTGACTTGATGTAATTTATTGAACGTAAGTTCTCTAATTTCAACTGTTTTGATGGAGAGGTCTACTTTACAAGCATAACTAGATTTATTCTGAGGATTTAGCTCTGCTTCTAACCTCCATGTTTTACCTAACATATTGCGCACTACCCCCCATGACAGTGTAAGCGTATCGATTGGTGAGAGTGCCTTGTTAAATAAAATTGTTGCAGCAATTAAAACAATAGGGTCAATGTGTTTTGAGAAGATTAAGCACCCTCCACAGGCTAAAAAAATAATTTGGCTGCTTCCTCGGACATATTTAAGAGCTTTGTTGGTTCTTGCCAAGTAATGAGTTTCCTTATTTGTGCTATTAAATACGTTTTCTACTCTTTGTTTCCAAACAGCGTTTCTACCTAAGTTTAATTTTTTGCTGGTTATCTTATTACTTGTGTTTTCAATGGAGTGAAGTAGGTCATAAAGTGACTTTTCATGTTGGTTTGTTTTTAGACTGTTTTGATGGGATTGGTCGCTTACTTTAAAAGGGACCGAAATTAGTATTGCTAATGTTAATACAGTAGTGATTCCAAAGAGGGGATGAAGAAAGGTTAAAGCAAAAAGGTATATCGGTATAAATGGCAAATCAAAAAAAGATGTTGTTATTTGGCTTCTAGAGAAACTCCATAAAGATCTTACGTCGTTAATAAACTGGTTTTTACTTATATTGATGTTCTTTTTTTGGGTGAATAAATTTGTTTTAGAGGGTATTTTTTTGCTTATGTGATCATTGAAAATAGATGCTCGATAATCTTCTATTCTTGCCATTAAATTAATCGATACTAATGCGATAAATGTTACTCCTATGATACTCTCAATATTGTCTACAGATAAAGATAATCTATATATTTCAATGATATAAAGTGATGGTGTCAGTGCGAGTAAGTTAATGATTAAGCTTATTGATATAAGTTTTATGATTAAAATCTTGTTCTGGTAAATAAGATTTATAAGACTTTTTTTTCTTGGATTATATTTTTCCATTCGGGTAGCTTTAAGTTGTTTTATTCGGCTTTATTGAACTGTTTAATAGTTTGAACTAAATCTTTAATTCGTGTAAATATGTTTTTTAATTCAGGCGATTTAGTTTTACGTTGGATTATTTATTTGGTAATTTAATTTTTATAATGGAGTATTTATGGCTTCTGATACTTTGACATCTGGGAATGATGTATACACTTCTAGCTTGATTCCGACAGGCGGTGAGACTGCAAATAGTATTTATGCTTTAGGTGGAGATGATATCGTCTCTGGTAACCAATATGTTGATTACATTTTTGGTGGAAACGGAAATGATCAGCTGGATGGGAAAGGAAATAATGACATCCTACTTGGTGAGAATGGCAATGATCTGCTCCTAGGTAGTGCTGGAGACGACTTACTTGTTGGAGGACAAGGTAAAGATACACTGTACGGGGGGCCAGGCGATGACAGATTATTTGGCGGTACAGAAGACGATCTTTATTATTCATCTGAAAGTAATATTGGTTTTGACACCATAAACGATGATCTTTCCGCTGCGGCCAATCCAGGCTTTGGTGGTGGAGAAGATACTCTGCAAATGATAGATGTTGCGGGAGCAGAGTTATTTTTATACCGAATTGGTGATAATTTACATGTTACCAGTAATGATGATGTTGCCGATGGCTTTATCAATACCGGAGCGATTATTGAAGATTTCTTTGTGGGCGGAATTGGAAATCCAAACCAAATTGAATTTATTGTTGGCAGCGATGGGGTTTATTACGATACCGATAACTTCTTCTGACGTTCAGCTAGTAATATACTAAGAAATATGATTGTAGAAGCGTGTACCCAGTTTTGGGACACGCTTTCTTAATAAGTCTGATAGCATTTCCATTTCCTTAAGCAAAAGTGTTGACTGGATTGCGGGAAAAGGCTGCTCCATAAGCTTTGTCATATATATCGGCTCGGGAAGGGGCATTAGCTTCGTTGAACTGAGTTATGTCAAGCTTATCTCCATATTTGTCTTTTAACGCTGCAATAATACCTTCCTTATCGTTCGGGTTGAATCTACTGGCTAAAGCACCGTCAGCATTCTTGAAAAAGGTCTTGAACCCATCTGCACCAAATGCAGCAAGAGGTTGACCATTAAATTCAATGAGTGTTTCTACTTTCTCATTGAGTTGTTTCTCACGCAGAGCTTGTTCTTCGGCTTCGCTGAAAAGCTGGAGTTTCTCTAGGGGATTTTTATCGAAACGATCTCCTTGAATTAGTTCACCTTGTGGTGTGACGTTTGTACCGGCTGTGATTGGTACTGCATTCGACAATTGATTTGATTGGATAGTATCCATAGCTCTTCCGTTTTTTATAACTGATAACGATTAAATAGCATTTTTCATGCCAAGATATAAAAGCTAAAAACGACCTTAAATTGAGAGTCTGCGTTAATTTCTACTATTTTGTGTGGTGTTTGGCGGAGGATTAAACGGCAAAGAAGTGTTAAAGCGGCATGCTTTTGCCGATAAATAGATTTTGATGTCCGCGACACCTGAAAATGGAAAAGCATTTCTCGAATTGCTTAATTTTTATACTTTTTATTATGTAAAATTAATTAATATTATATATAAAAATACGCCAATAGTGACATAAATCTCAATATTGTTGTTTTTTTACCCTCGTCAAGATAAATAAATAAGTAATATTTTAACCCATTATCTTCTTTTATTTCTTAAATACTTAATTAACTATTTGATATATATGACTATACTTCGAGTATGGCTTGTTGTTGCAATTAATACGTAGATATAAACATTAGTCTAATAGGCAAAGTTTCCAACCGTTATTAAACTGTTCCTAATTGTATGCTTTTTGCCCATTTTTTGAGGCGAGACATAGCTTGTAGGGAATAACATGAGTAGCGTAAGAAATGAGTCACTATTTGAGCAGCAACATTCATTTGATGAGTGTTCTATTTCGGGCAGTTATGGGCAAGTTATTGAAACTGATATAGCGATTATTGGTGCTGGTATTGGTGGTTGTATTACTGCTTTAGCGCTTGCTCCTCATTATTCCGTAACGCTCGTTGATGTTGAGCGCTCTCAGCCAATATATTTAGGTGAAACACTTCCTTATTCCGCTCGTTATATACTTGAAAAACTTTCTCTTGATGACATTTTAAGCAAACACCTTTGTTCGCGACGAGGTTTGATTTCGGATTGGGGGAATGAAGAAATTCATACGCTGGGATGTCACAGGAACCCGGATGGGTTAGGGTGGATTGTGAATCATCGGATGCTTGAGCAACAACTTAGAGAAAAGGTTGTGTTAAGAGGGATACCGGATTTACGCTCTTTGTCACTTCAACAATCAGCTTTGCATGAAGATAAGTGGCGCTTGTTTTTAAGTGGTGAATCACCAGAACATAAACAAACTGTCAGTGCAAAAGTCGTTGTCGAAGCTACAGGTCGTCAGGCAACCTTTGCAAATCAACAAGGCGCTAGGTATGCACAAGAAGATCAACTAGTTTCTGTCTGGATGACTTATCGCTCTAAAGAAAGTAACGAAATCAGCAGCGTCCATCCAGCAGAGAATGGCTGGTGGTATTGCTCTCCTATTCCTGAAACTTCATTACATCAGCAACCTCAAACTACAGCGCCTAGTGGTAACGGCACACTAATGCTGCTTTCTTATCAAACCGATAGCGATTTGCTTGATACCGGATTGCTGACATCCACGGAGTCTTTAATCAAAGCAGCGCAATTTATTCCTGAGTTGAAAAAGGTTTTGGCAAAACGGATTTCGGGCAGTGAAGCGCATTGTGGTGTTAAAAATGTTAACTCTTCGCGTTTGTTAGCGCCTGATATGAATAATTGGTTCGCTGTGGGCGATGCCGCGATGAGTTTGGATCCATTAAGCTCACAGGCGCTATTTCAGGCGATGGCAAGTGCGATGCAGTTAAGTGAGTTAATTATAAACTTTGGCATTGAATCAGAGGTGAGTAAAACGGCTATATCGTTTGAATTCCAACAGCAATTAGAGCGTATTTGGCATCAGTTTGAAGCTGAAAAACTGTCGTATTACGCACAAGAAAGACGTTGGAGTACGGCTATATTTTGGGAAAGACGCGCCGCCTAATACTAATCAGAGAATAGCCCGTTTTAATGACGGGCTATTTAGTCAATATATCCAAAGTGGTGTTGCTCAAATATAGAGTGTGTGGAATTGAGCTATTTGTTTTCGTACTTTCTGAATTTGCTTCACTTTTCTTTCTTTTAAGACTTCTTCGTAAATATTCAAAATAACTAATTTGATAATATCGCCGGTTGCATTCAGGCAAGATTTGGCTCTAATTAAACTGATGCGTTGACTCAATTCCCAGCCACTAAACGTAATTGTTTTCATCGCTTTTCCTTTAAGGATCCCATGATTTAATTGGCGATTAACAACAAAAGGAGAAAACTGTTGTTTCGATAGCTTATCGAGGAAAAAACTAAGGATGGCAGAGTGATACTCTGGACTATCGTTGCCTAATTCAATGCTTGCAAGTTCAAGTAGGTTAAATAACTGTGGGGCGACTTTTACATTAATAATCTCGGCTTCCGGTCCGATGGTTTGCGGAATAAAACGTAAATCCATTTAACTTCTCCATTAAAAATACGATTTCACCTAATTGGCAAAATTTGTAATCCATTACTTGTTTTTAATCGAGTCTAATGATTCAAATATGAAAGTCAACGGAGTAAAAACTTATCGAAATGACTTTTGTATGAGAGAGAATACGGTTTTAATTTATTAGGAGTGAATAATTAAAACCGTATTGAGTGGTTTATTATGTGACGGTGTGATTTTAGTCTAATGTGTCGCCGGGAACACGAACCCAGCCTTCCATTAATACTCGAGCACTACGACTCATAATCGCTTTGGTTGCTGTCCATTCGCCATTAACTTCTTTGGCCTCTGCGCCTACTTTTAGCGTGCCAGAGGGATGGCCGAAGCGGACTGCGTCACGAGCGCCACCACCAGCCGCTAAGTTAACCAAGGTGCCGGGAATAGCAGCCGCTGTGGCAATGGCGACGGCGGCGGTGCCCATCATGGCGTGATGTAATTTCCCCATCGAAAGCGCACGCACTAACAAATCAATATCGTTTTCTTGTACGGCTTTGCCACTGGATGCCGTGTAGGCTTGTGGTGGGGCAACATAGGCAATTTTAGGGGTATGCTGACGCTGAGCCGCTTCGGATAAGTCGGAGATTAATCCCATCCTTAATGCACCGTGGGCACGAATGGTTTCGAATTTTTCGAGCGCGGCGTTGTCGTTATTGATGTCGTCTTGAAGCTCTTTGCCGGTGTAGCCAATCTCTTCTGCATTCACAAAGATGGTTGGAATACCTGCGTTGATCATGGTCGCTTGGAATGTGCCAACGCCCGGCACCACCAAATCATCCACTAGATTGCCAGTTGGGAACATCGATCCTTCACCATCGGCGGGATCTAAAAACTCAACTTGTACTTCTGCGGCAGGGAAGGTGACGCCATCTAACTCAAAGTCCCCTGTTTCTTGCACTTCGCCGTTGGTGATTGGCACTTGGGCAATAATGGTCTTTTTGATATTGGCTTGCCAAATTCGCACGGTAGCAATGCCATTTTCGGGAATGCGTTCGGCATCAACTAATCCGCTAGCAATAGCAAAGGAGCCCACCGCCGCTGATAAGTTGCCGCAATTGCCGCTCCAATCAACAAAAGGTTTGTCGATGGCAACTTGTCCAAACAAGTAATCGACATCGTGATCCGGTTGTGAGCTTCTCGATAAAATAACGGTTTTGCTGGTGCTTGAAGTTGCGCCGCCCATGCCGTCTGTGTGTTTTCCGTAAGGGTCAGGGCTGCCAATCACGCGCAACAACAGTTTGTCGCGCGGTTCGCCTGCCATTTGCGCTTTATCTGGTAAGTCTGCCAGATTAAAGAAAACGCCTTTACTGGTTCCCCCGCGCATATAGGTCGCAGGGATTTTTACTTGAGGTTTATGAGCCATATTGGTTCTCGCTGTCACCCAAAATTATTTAACTGCTTCTGACTCAAGGAAGTCTTGAGCAAAGCGTTGAAGGACACCACCTGCGCTGTATACAGACACTTCTTCTGCGGTATCCAAACGACATTTCACTTTTGCTTCTGCGGTTTCACCATTGGTACGATGCACGATAAGGGTCAGTTCGGCGCCCGGTGTTAACTCGCCTGTAACTTCGTAAGTTTCGGTTCCGTCTAATGTTAGGGTGTGACGGTTTATACCCGGCAAAAACTCTAGCGGTAATACGCCCATGCCTATAAGGTTGGTACGGTGAATGCGCTCAAAACCTTCAGCGACAATGACTTCCACGCCCGCTAGGCGAACACCTTTTGCTGCCCAGTCGCGTGAACTACCCTGACCGTAATCCGCGCCAGCAACGATAATCAGGTTTTGCTTGCGTTCCATGTAGGTTTCAATGGCTTCCCACATGCGTGTGACTTTACCTTCTGGCTCAACACGCGCAAAAGAACCTTGCTTCACTTCGCCGTTGTCATCCTTCACCATTTCGTTGAACAATTTCGGATTAGCGAAAGTGGCACGTTGCGCAGTTAAGTGATCACCACGGTGCGTTGCATAAGAGTTAAAGTCTTCTTCGGGCAAGCCCATTTTCGCCAAATATTCACCGGCGGCACTGCTCGCCAAAATAGCGTTGGACGGTGATAAATGGTCGGTAGTGATGTTGTCGCCTAAAATCGCAAGAGGGCGCATCCCTTTTAATGTGCGCTCACCAGCTAATGCGCCTTCCCAGTATGGCGGGCGGCGAATGTAAGTTGACTGCGGACGCCAGTCATAAAGCGGGTTAACGTCGTCGCCGTAATCAACCGATAAGTTGAACATAGGATCGTAAACCTTGCGGAAGTGTTCGGGTTTGACACTCTTGGCAACTACCGCATCAATCTCTTCATCGCTTGGCCAGATGTCTTTTAAGGTAACAGGATTGCCGTTTTGGTCTGTGCCTAACACGTCTTTTTCAATGTCGAAACGCACTGTACCCGCAATAGCGTATGCAACGACTAATGGTGGAGATGCCAAAAATGCTTGTTTGGCATAAGGGTGAATACGACCATCGAAGTTACGATTACCGGAAAGCACTGCGGTTGCGTACAAGTCGCGATCAATCACTTCCTGCTGGATTTTTGGATCGAGAGCGCCGCTCATACCGTTACAAGTGGTACAAGCAAAGGCAACCACACCAAAACCTAGTTGTTCTAATTCTGGCAATAAATCGGATTCTTCAAGATATAGTTTTACCGCTTTTGAACCCGGGGCCAGTGATGATTTCACCCAAGGTTTACGAGTTAAGCCTTTGGCGTTGGCGTTACGCGCTAATAAGCCAGCGGCAATTACGTTGCGAGGGTTGCTGGTGTTTGTACAGCTAGTGATAGCCGCAATGATCACCGCGCCATCTGGCATTTTGCCTTCTTCGTTTTCTACTTTGCCTGCAATACCGCGCTCTGCTAATTCTGAAGTGGGTACGCGACGATGCGGATTGGATGGACCGGCAATGTTGCGAACTACAGATGATAAATCAAACTTAAGTACGCGCTCGTATTCGGCATCAACAAGGCTGTCTGCCCAAAGGCCAGTTTCCTTTGCGTAAGTTTCGACCAACTTAATTTGTGATTCTTCACGACCCGTTAAACGTAAGTAATCAATGGTTTGTTGATCGATGTAGAACATCGCAGCCGTGGCGCCGTATTCTGGTGTCATGTTGGAAATAGTAGCGCGGTCGCCAAGAGTTAAGTGAGCCACGCCTTCGCCGTAAAACTCTAAGTAAGAGGACACCACACGTTCTTGACGTAAGAATTCAGTCAGTGCAAGTACGATGTCAGTAGCGGTAATGCCCGGTTGCGGTTTGCCTGTCATTTCTACGCCGATAATATCGGGTAGGCGCATGTAAGAAGCACGACCTAACATCACGTTTTCTGCTTCTAAACCGCCCACACCGATAGCGATAACGCCTAGGGCATCAACGTGCGGTGTGTGTGAGTCTGTACCGACTAAGGTATCTGGGAAGGCAACCCCGTCGCGCGCTTGAATAACCGGCGACATTTTCTCTAGGTTGATTTGGTGCATGATGCCGTTACCGGGCTGGATCACATCCACGTTTTTGAATGCCGTTTTGGTCCAGTTGATAAAGTGGAAACGGTCTTCGTTACGGCGATCTTCAATGGCGCGGTTTTTCTCAAACGCGTCTTTCTCAAAGCCCGCATGTTCAACCGCAAGAGAGTGGTCAACAATCAGTTGCGTAGGCACTACTGGGTTGACTTTCGCGGGGGCGCCGCCCTTTTCTGCAATCGCGTCACGCAGGCCAGCTAAATCAACTAGCGCGGTTTGTCCTAAAATATCATGGCATACCACACGAGCAGGGAACCAAGGAAAATCAAGTTCACGCTTACGCTCAATGATTTGACGAAGTGATGCTTCGAGTTTTTCTGGCTCACAGCGGCGAACAAGGTTTTCCGCTAACACACGAGAAGTGTAAGGAAGCTTTTCAAAGGCGCCTAGGGTAATCGCATTGACTGCCTCTCGCGTATCAAAATAATCTAATGGGGTACCTGCCAAGGGTTTGCGGTATGTAGAGTTCATTTTACCTTCCGTCTTTTAGAATCTAGAAAAGAACAATAGTAAGACTTTGTTTTGAATATTTTGGTCGCGAAGTGTACCACATAATTTACCTGTTTAGATGCAGCAGGCGTTGGGTCTTTGGTCTTATGCAAAGGAAAAGTGACAGTACACAAGCAAGAGAGCTGAATCGTGGTGCAGAATGATTTATGACTTACGTTATATTCAAGTGCTCAACGCTTCTCGTCCATGAGAGTGTTCATAAGCGTTTGGATTTAGCTGGCCGAGGGATTGGGGCAATAATCGACGTAGATTTGCGACGAAACGTTATTTATTTCTGGATTGGCAACGTACTGCCCATCAGTTTCGTAAGTCAGTAAATATAGGGAAAGCGTAAAGAGTATTACATGCATAAACAAACCACCTAGAGTACGGATTTAAAGCAAAGGCTTTATTTAAATCTAATTCAAAATGAAGGTTTTACAAGGTGCGGTGAAGGATATTTTAAGAATGAACAGAGACTCTGAAGTTGAGAGCGTCTAAAGCGAAGTATTAAAACATAAAGCACGAATAGAGAAAGGTTAAACCTGCTTTACTTCTTTGGGCGTCATGCCTGTCCAGCGTTTAAACGCTCTGCGGAAATTGGCAAGGTCGGAAAATCCCAATTTTTGGGCGACGTCTTTATTTCCTAACCCGCGAATTTTTAAATCGAATAACGCGCTTTGCATTCGCACGCGATCTTGTAGCTTTTGAAATTGTGTACCGTGTTGTTTGAGCTTACGTTTTAACGTGGCTGGGCTGATATGCATTTGCTCAGCAATATCTTCAAGACTAGCGCTTGGAGCATGTCTAATACGTTCACAAACATACTGAATTAATCCGCATTTAAACGGCTGCGTGTTACGCAATTGTTGGCTGTGCAAGCGTTTTTGCTGGCGAACTAATTTGCTACTTTCTGGTGTGCTTTTGTATAGCCATTCATTAGGGGCGCTAATCATGCAAAGTGATTGTGAGAAGTGCAGCCGAAAGCCCAAGTTCTCTTCATATTGGTAAATATTGCGAGGCCGAGGAAAGGTGAAGTAAAAATGTAGCGGCACGATCTCCCCCAGTTGCCATTTGCATGCGCTGTGAATCGCTGCGCAAAGCAACTCGATAAAAAAACGAAGTTGATCGTTTTCGGCAATCGCCGGATTCAAAATCAGGTAGGTATGCGCCTCGTGGCGTTCCACATGCGTTTGCAAATAAGGAAACAGCAATATTTGAAAGCACTGCATCATGCGTAACATGTTGTTGAGGTGGCGGGTATTACTGAGCAATAAACCGATGTCGCCTAAATTCGAAGGGAATAGTCGCCGTCCTAATAAAAAGCTTAAATCTTGGGAAGTAACTTGTTTCTCGGCATTCGCTATGAGTTTACTGATTTGTTGATAACTTAATGTGGTTCGGTTGAGCTGCACATCCTGATAAAAAATGCCTGTACCGCGTAACAAGGCATCACAATTCGCGCCCCGCTGAACAGCAAGGTCGATGAGTCGCGCCACAATAGGATGACTATCGAAAATTTTATCATCCAGTTCAAACCAACAACGAGACACTGCCTACGCTTTCCCGTTTTTTTGTTTAATGCTTTCCATTTGCAAGTTAAGCGTGGAAAGCAAGGCGGCAACTGAAGAACATGACTCACTACTGCAAGCGCTAACGCTGATATGTTGATACACCGCTTCATGACTGCGTGCGGGTTTAAACGCCAAATGTGCCACAGATTGCTGTAATTGCTGACTAATATGCTCGGCTTCTGGCAGCGTGGTTTCTGGCAAAATAATAATGAAACGATCGCCGGCATAACGACAAGCGAGGTCAGTTTCCCGAATATTCATTAGCATTAGCTCTGAAAGCTCACGTAAGAATCGGTCGCCTTGGGCATCGCCATAGTGGCGAACAAAAGTGTCGAATTGGTCAATATCTAACATTAATACACTAAAATGCGTTTTACTTTGTTGCTGCACGGCGTCAAGTTCGGTTTGAATTTGCTGCGCCATGTATTCGGCAGAATACAAACCAGTGATGTAGTCAATCAAACCATGCTCACGATAAACCCGCTCTCGCCTAAGCAATTGTGCGTTCATCGATAGTTGTTCTCTGTGCCAGTGATATAAGCCAAGCGTGAGAATAATCATGCCGATAGGAGCCGGGATCGATTCATAAGCACGCAGCCATTCATACTGTGGTTTTTGATTGAAAAACTCGTCTAACAAATCAAGCTGCAATGATGTATGCAAAAAACCTAAGCCCACCACTAATAGGTTAGTTACGCGGCCAGCAGGGCGACTAATTAGCACAAAGAATATCCAAATAAACACCATTAAAGCGGTGCCGCCTTCGCCGGTCACATCAAGCCAATCGATATGTTGAGTGAGTTTAGCTTCGCCCGTAAACCACGTCATAAATAGCGCAAGCGATAGCAAAACAAGATTAAACACAATGAGTTTGCTGTGGAGCCGAAGTAAGTTGAAATTCATGGTTTAGCCAGTGTTGAGACAAATAGAACAAGAATGGGCAAGATTGTATTTTCAATTGCTTAATCAAAGTAGGGTCATTTTAGCTCAGGCAATTGACATTTTTATGGCAATAGGTGGTGAATAAACACGGCGCTTATTGTCTTTGAATTAAAAAGTTCTTATTAAACAAGCAGGTTACTTGTGTCTTGGCGACAACACTAAGAAGCCTATTCTATGTCAAATCAGCTCATCTTTAGTTATGGCGTTATGTTATTGAACTGGCAAAAAGGTTTGTGACAGTGCTTGCCACAAATTAGTCATATTTTTGTCATACCACTTTTCTAGATTGCCCGCCTCGAAACCGCTAATTCATTTGAAGAACTAAAAACAGAGGCAACACATGAACACACATCATCGTTCGCTTGGAGCGCAGTTAAGCCGAGTTAGTGCAGCTTGTTTACTTGTGCTTGCGGCTACAACGGGCAATGCATTGGCACAAGGCGATTTGCAAGGTCGCGTGACTGATAAGCAGCAGTATTTATTTAATGGCGCACAAGTCGAGATAAAAGAGTTAGGGCTAAAGCAAACTACAGCGCGTGATGGAAGCTTTTATTTTAGTCGTCTACAAGATGGCAACTACACACTGAAAATCAGTTATTTAGGTGCTGACTCAGTGGAATACCCCGTTGTGATTAAAAACGGTGAAGTGTTTAAGCAAGATTTTGTGTTAACACAGCAAAGTGCGTTAGAAGAAGTGGTGGTGAAAGGCCAACGTTCCAGTGTGGCGAATGCATTGAACCGTCAGAAAAATGCAAAGCGTTTGGTGTCGATTGTGTCTTCTGATTCTATCGGCCAGTTTCCTGATCAAAACGCTGCTGAAGCATTACAGCGTTTACCCGGCCTTTTCATTCAACGCGACCAAGGTGAAGGGCGTTTTGTTGGTATTCGTGGTATCGACCCTAACTTAAATAATCTCACTATCAATGGCGCAAATATACCCGCACCAGAAAGCGGCGTTAGAAGTGTCGCTTTGGATGTGATTCCTTCGGAGTTAATTGAAGGTTTGGAAGTGACTAAATCGGTGACTTCCGATATGGACGCTGATGCAGTAGGTGGCTCGGTTGAAGTGAAGAGCCTAAGTGCGTTTGACCGCGATTACGATACGTTATCGTTAACCGCACAAGGCAGTTATTCAGAACAAACCGAAGACACCAGCCCTAAACTTTCGGGTAGCTACACCAAAATCTTCGAATTTGAAGGTGAAAAGCGTTTGGGTTTAGCAGCGGCAGTGAGCTGGTTCGAACGCGATTTTGGCTCATTAAATGTGGAAACCGATGGCGGCTGGGGCGACATTGAATTTGAAGATGCGGCAACTGGCGAAGACGTGGCGCAATTCGGTGCGGAAGAAATCGAGCAGCGTTTTTACCGCATTAGCCGTGAGCGATTAGGCGCGGCGTTAAACCTTGATTATCACACAAGTGCTACTGACCAATATTATTTGCGCACCTTATACAGCAAGTTCTCGGACGATGAATTCCGTTTGCGGAACGAATACAAGTTCGATAAAGGTCAAGTGAATGCCGCAACGTGGACCGATACCGCAGCAAATTTCACCGACGCAGAAATGGATCGCGACACCAAAGATCGCTACGAAGAACAGAAGATATTATCGATTGTGGCTGGCGGTGAGAACCGCTTAAATGAATGGCATCTTGATTACAGCTTAGGGTATTCGAAGTCCGAAGAATCCGAACCAAATCGTTTTGATGTGAGCTTTGCTGGAGAAGGTTTCGATTTAGGTTACGTGGCGCGAGGGGCTGTGCCTGAGTTAACACAATCGAACGATGCTCATGACCTAGGTAATTTTGAATTAGATGAAATCGTTCATGAGAACAACTTCTCACAAGACGAAGAACTGAGCGTTAAATTCGATTTAAGCCGTGATTTTGTGTGGAACAACTACAATGGTGAAGTGAAATTCGGTGCTAAATGGCGCGACCGTGAAAAGCTGAACGACAAAAACGTGGCAATTTACGATGGCGGATTTGACGGGGTATTCGCCTCACAATTTGTTGCAACCCGCATTCCAGACTACTCGCTTGGTAATTTTGGTCCGGGATTGAGTCGTCAAAATTTACGTGCTTACTTTAATAGCACTCGTAATCAGTTAGAACTGAATCAAAACGAGTCCACTGTTGAAACCCGTGGCGGTAGCTACAACAGTGAAGAAGATATTGCAGCGGCTTATGCCATGGTGACATTGGATGTCGACAAATGGAGCATTGTGGCGGGACTTCGTTACGAATCCACGGATTTTTCAACGCAAGGTAGTCGTGTAGAACTCATTGTTGATGACGTTAACGATAGTGAAACAGTCGCCGTTACGCCTTGGGAAGTCTCCAAAGACTACGACCATCTGCTGCCCAGTTTAAATGTTCGTTACGACTTCAGTGAAAAGCTACTGGCACGTTTCGCCTTTACGCAAACCATTGCCAGACCCTCTTTTGGCGATTCAGCCGCGTTTCAGCTAATTGAAACCGAAACTGAGGAAGACGATGGTGTTGTGGTTACTGAGCGTAAAGCCGAAGTGGGTAATCCTGATCTCGACCCTTACGAGTCAACCAATTTGGATGTTTCTATTGAGTATTATCCCGGCAAAATTGGTGTGCTTTCAGCGGGTTTCTTCTATAAAGACATCGACAACTTTATTGTGCAAGCCGAAGTTCAAGACAATGGTCAGTGGGATGGGTTTGAAGAAGTCGTTCAGCCAATAAATGGTGGTTCAGCGAAAATAAAAGGGGTGGAACTTGCGTGGACCAAAAGCTTTGATTCGGGTCTGTTGATTGCCACCAATGCAACCTTTACCAACGCCGATGCCGACATGCCGAATCAGGCAGATTCCATTGGCAATATTGCGCTTGGTTATGAAACCCAAAAGCTAAGCACGCGTTTAACCTTAACCCATAAGAGCAAAACCTATCAGTTTGAAGATAGCGGTGCCAGCGTGTATCAAGACGCCCATAATCAGGTGGATTTTAACGCTAAATATTTTGTGTCCGACAACCTCAATATCTATTTCAATGCTATCAACATAAACGATGAGCCCCTGTACCTTTATCATGGCAACACCCAATATAACTATCAATACGAGTCTTATGGCACAACCTACGAGCTAGGCGTGACATGGAATGCGTTTTAATGGAGGCACGTGTGAATAAGAAACAATCGACCTTTTGGGTAATGGCTTGGACGGCGCTAATAAGCGCTGTTCCCATGGTATCACTTGCTTTTGATGATGCCAGCCGCTTAGCCAGCGGTGAGTGGGTAGTCACCGGCAGCGGATTATCGATTCTTGATGCAAACAAAAATACCGTATTTCATCAAGAGGGCGCTTATGATGCTCTCGATGTTCGAACGATAAACGATGGTGCAAGCTTAATTGCTGTTAGCCAAACACAAAACAATCATATTGAGTTGTTTAAATGGCACGAAAATCGTCTAGAAAAGCTAGGTTTTGTCAATGTAGAAAGCGATGCAATTGAAAGTGTGTGCTTACATCAAGATGTGGTTGGCAACGATGTATATGCTTTTATATTGAAAACAAGAGAGCCTGCTGAACAGCGTTTAGTATTTGATGCCAGTACACAACAAGCCAAGGATATTAAGGTGCGTAGCTTGCCGGCTTCTTTTGGTTTAACGGGCTGCGCGGTGGACGACATTCACGCGCGTTTGTATATCGCAGAAGAAAACATCGGCATTTGGCAGTTTGATGCGCATCCAGAGGCAGAATTAGGCAAGACCGCTATTGAGATGCATGCGCCTTTCGGACAACTAACGTCGGATATTAAAGATATTACCTTGCTATCGGATGGCAGCTTGTTGGTGTCTCAGCCGGACGAACAAAAGCTAGCACGACTCTCGTTTGAACGCTCGTCTTCGACCAAAGGCTCGGCTAAAGAGGCAAACAACAGTGTGCAAATTCAGTGGCAAAACATGCCGCAAGAAAAAGATAGAATCGCAGGGTATTGGAGTGATGCGGGTAGGCTTAAGTTGCTGGTGGAAAACCAAGATTCATCCGGGTCTAGCAATGTGGCGCTTGGGGAAATCACTTTTGATGCGGCGACAAATGAAATGGGAAGTGCAATAGGAAGTGCATCTAACAAAGAAAAAGAGAAAAACGCAGCGACAGCATTGAGCAAAAAGCAAGTTGCCCGAACCCAATTTTCTCGTGTGAAACCCAGCGCCGAAACCAAACCTGTTGCACGTTATGGGGATGCCGCAGATGACCCTGCTATTTGGGTGCACCCAACCAAGCCAGAAAAAAGCCTAGTGCTGGGAACCGATAAAAAATCCGGCTTAGGCGTTTACGATTTATCGGGCAACCAAAGGCAGTTTATTGCTTCAGGACGCATCAATAATGTGGATTTGCGTCAGGGTTTTACATTCGGTGATGAAACGTTTGCTCTTGCAGCGGCAAGCCAACGCGACCGTTCTAGCATTGTGCTATACCGCATAGATAACACTGGGTTTGTGACCGAAGTGGGTGAGGTGGCGACCTCTTTAAATGATGTTTACGGTTTGTGCATGTTTACCGACAAGCATCATGCTACCCACTACGTATTCATTAACGATAAAGATGGGCATTATCAGCAGTATTTGATTCAATCGAAAGCGATGCAAAACGGTACAGAATTACAAGGCAAGCTGGTGCGGGAATTCCGTGTACAGGATCAACCCGAAGGTTGTGCCGCAAACGATGAAAACGGTGAACTGTTTGTGGGAGTAGAAGATCATGGCATTTGGGTGACTAGCGCTTATGCTGATATGCCTGCTACTTTGAAGCCTCTCGTTAAAGTGGGTGGTAACTTACAAGATGACGTAGAAGGTATCGACATCTACCAAAACCAAGAAGAGTCCTTGCTGGTGGTATCAAGCCAAGGTAATGATTCTTATGCAATCTTCAGTGCGGTATCGCCTTATTCATACAAAGGCTCGTTTCAGGTTCAAGCTAATGCAGCCTTGGGCATTGATGGTGCATCAGAGACGGATGGCTTAGCTGTAACCAGTGTTAATTTAGGCGCAGGTTATGAGCGCGGGTTATTAGTTGTTCAAGATGGTCGAAACGTGATGCCAGAAGCGCCTCAAAACTTCAAGCTAGTGCCGTTTTCTGCGGTGCTGAAGGTGATTAGTAAACAATAGGCTGTTTAAAAAACGGCTAAAAAAGTAGTTAAAAAAGCATGTCATTATTGGGCTGTATGTCAGGAATATCGCAGCCCAATCTCAAAAATTTGATCTAGATCAACTCCTCGAAAGCCTCACATTGAAGCCTCGCATTGTGCGGATTAGAATCGCGCGCTTTTGTATTTTTTAGGTGAATCTCATGAACGCGCAATTTGTACCCGAACTGCTGTCTCCCGCCGGAAGCTTACGCAATATGCGTTACGCCTTTGCATATGGTGCCGATGCGGTGTATGCCGGTCAGCCACGCTATTCACTTCGTGTACGTAATAACGAGTTCAGTGCTGAAAATTTGAAAATTGGCATTGATGAAGCTCATGCGTTAGGCAAGAAGTTCTATGTGGTCAGTAATATTGCACCCCATAATAAAAAAGTGGATACCTACCTAAAAGACATCAAACCCATTATTAATATGGGACCGGATGCGTTGATTATGTCGGACCCCGGCTTGATTATGTTAGTGCGAGAACATTTTCCACACATGCCAATTCATTTGTCGGTACAGGCAAATGCGGTGAATTACGCATCGGTGCAGTTCTGGGCAAAGCAGGGGGTTGAGCGCGTGATTTTGTCGCGCGAATTGGCGTTAGAAGAAATCCAAGAAATTCGCGAAAAGGCACCCGATACAGAATTAGAAGTGTTCGTTCATGGTGCATTGTGCATGGCTTACTCTGGGCGTTGTTTGCTTTCCGGTTACATGAATAAGCGCGATCCAAACCAAGGTACATGTACCAACGCTTGTCGCTGGAGCTATGATGTTAAGCCAGCGCAAGAAACCGAAACAGGCGACATCGTACATAAGGTGAGCCCTGAAAAAGTGATCCCAACATTAGGCGAAGGCACACCTACCGAGCAAGTATTTATGCTCGAAGAAGCAGAGAAACCCGGCGTGTATATACCTGCTTTTGAAGATGAACATGGCACTTACATTATGAACTCTAAAGACTTACGTGCCGTTCAGCATGTGCCACGTTTAACGCAAATGGGCGTGCATTCACTGAAAATTGAAGGCCGCACGAAGTCGCATTATTACTGTGCTCGCACGGCGCAAGTGTATCGTAAAGCCATTGATGATGCGGTAGCGGGTAAACCGTTCGATGCAACGTTAATGAACACCTTGGAAACCTTAGCACATCGTGGTTATACGGAAGGTTTCCTGCGCCGTCATACACACAACGAATATCAGAATTACGAAACAGGCAACTCGGTAAGCGATAAACAACAATTTGTTGGCGAAATTCTCGGACGTTGTGAAGATACCAGCATGGCGATTGTGGATGTAAAAAACAAATTTTGTATTGGTCACTCCATGGAACTCATGACGCCCTCGGGAAACATACAGTTTGCGCTCGAAAACATGATCGATAGCAAAGGCAATGATATTGATGATGCGAAGGGCTCAGGGCATCAAGTACGTATTCCGGTTCCTGCCGACATCGAACTGGAGTTCGCCTTACTGCTGCGTAATTTAGAAGAAGGGACGAACACGCGAAACCCCTTCCAATTTGTTGAAAGCCAGATTCAAACAGAATCCGTAAATTAAGAGGTGTAATGATGGCACTGTTAATTAAAGATAACTGCATTAATTGCGATATGTGCGAGCCCGAGTGCCCTAACCAGGCTATTTCTATGGGCGCAGAGATATTCGAAATCGATCCTACCCGCTGTACGGAATGCATTGGGCATTACGATAATCCAACTTGCGTCAGTGTGTGTCCCATTCGTTGTATTGTAGTCGATCCGAACAATAGAGAAACACTCGATGAATTAGCGGTAAAGTACGTGGAATTGACAAGCGCCAGCTAAGCAGTGGCGCAAGATTGTATAAGAATTATATTTGAATCAAAGAAAATATTTGATGAGTTCCAGTGCAATCCACCACATCATGATACCAATGCCGGCATCTAACCATTGCCACGTACGCGGCTTAGCGAAAAGTGGCGTCAGCATTCGTGAGCCGTAACCAAGGCTGACAAACCAAACTGACGACGCAACTAATGCTCCAAAAAGAAACCACGGCTTCTCGATAGGTGAAAGCGTGCCACCAATACCACCAACAATGACTAAAGTGTCTAAATACACATGAGGATTAAGCAAGGTAATAGCGAGTGTCATTGCGATAAGCTGGTTGCGTGTTTTCTGTGTGTTGTTTTCATGAAGTGCCAAATGACTCGTTCCCCGCCAAGCGCTCTTAAAAGCATTAAAGCCGTACCACAATAAAAAAGCCGCTCCTAACACTGCTAGAATTTGACTTAAAGAGGGCACTTTTTCTAGAAGGTATCCTAAGCCAAGCACGCCAGAAGAAATCAATAGCACGTCGCATAAGAAGCAAATAAGAATAACGCTACCAATATGTTGCTTTAATAGCCCCTGTTTCAGCACAAAAGCGTTTTGTGTGCCAATAGCCATAATCAGCCCGCCAGACACTAAAAACCCTTTAGTAAAAATTTCAATCATAAACACCTCACTTGAATGTGGACATTGTGTGGTGCGAATTCGCGAATGCACGTGTTGTTTGTTGGCTGTCATACTAGAGTGTTTCGCTTTATAATAAAAATTAAATAAACTAAAGTAATATTAAAAAATCTAATATCACTCGAGGGGGTAACGGATGCTTGATTACAAAACGCTGGAAGCATTTACCAACGTGGTCGAACAAGGTTCGTTTGAACGTGCTGCGGATTACATGGGGCTCACGCAATCAGCGGTTTCTCAGCGAGTCAAATTGTTAGAAAGCCGTTTGGGCAAGCCCGTGTTAATTCGAGGTGCAGAATTGTTAACAACGGAAGTTGGGCAAGCGTTGTTAAATCATGTGTCTAAAGTGCGATTGTTAGAAGAGCAACTATCCACAACCGTTGCCTTGCCAGATGCCGAAGCCGTGAGAATTCGACTTGCGGTGAATGCCGATAGCCTAAGTTGCTGGTGGTTTCCGGCGGTTGCCGATTATCTGGGTCGGCAAAATTTGATGCTTGATATCGTAATTGAAGACCAAAATTACGGGTTGGAGCGCATGAAAAAAGGCGATGTTTCCGCTTGTTTATGTACTTCTCCGAAGCCATTGCAAGGTGCGCGTTGTGCATTTGTGGGGGATTTAGAGTGCGCTTTGTATGCCAGCCCATCGTTTACAGCACGCTATTTTCCACAAGGATTAACAGCGGAAGCGGTGGCAAAAGCGCCAGCGGTAATTTATGGATATAAAGACGAATTACACGATGTTGTGATGAAAGATTTAGCAATAAAAGCGCGTTATCCTTTTCATGTTTGCCCTTCCTCGGACGGGATTGAACAAATGATTAATGCGGGCATGGCGTACGGCATTTTAGCTAGCAAACAAGCGCAACGAAGTGTGGATAGTGGTAAGTGCATCCGTTTAACCGAAATCGCCGATACACCTAGTTTGAATATTCCGTTGTATTGGCATTATTGGCGTCAAGGAACGGAACTGTTTGAAAAGCTCATTACTTTGATGCAAAAAGGGTTAGAGAAATAAAAATGCACGCCGAAGCGTGCATTTTGTATGAGTATTAGCTTTACAAAAACTATTCTACAATGATTGGCTCAACAGGAGGTTGAATGATGATTGGGTCATCAATAACCACTTCCTGTAATTCATCACCAACTTGCATTGCTGATAGACCAATCTCACGACCAATAGTTGTATTGGCACGAAGGATTGAAGCTAAGCTTGAAGACCAAATTAGCTTTCTTTGCTCGTCAGTAAGGTACTTAGAGCTTTCGTACCAGAAGCGGTCTGCATCGCGTAAAGCTTCAAATTGACGCTTCATGATAGTGAAGAATAACTCACCAACCATCGCTTCTTTGAAGTTATCTTCTGCAAGACCACCGGCCCATACGTCTAGGTCGTTGATGTTACCTTGAGAAGCCTTTGCTAAACGCTCTTGTAAATTAGGGTCAGACGTGATTTGTGAGTATTTCTCGTAAGGCTTAAGACCTAACTTCGCACGCATTTCGTTGTACGATAGTAAACCATGGTCACGACCACGTTGGATATTCAATGCCACTAAGTCGAAACCGCCATTTCCAGGGTTGCCGAACAAGAAGTTTTGAACTTCACCAACCACTTTAACGTCAATTTCTTGAGCTTGTTGCATCGCTTGACCACGTAATACTACATCGATGCCTTCGTTAAGAATGTGATTTGGGTTGAAGAACGCATCTCTAATTCTAAGGTGACCAGCAGGGATTTCCTTAAGGTTGCCGTCTAAACGAAGCAATCTTTCGTTTAACAAGCTGTGACCAAGACGGAATGCCGCAGTGGTGAACTCGTTAGACATTGAAGGATCGGCTTTCGGGTTGTATCCAGAATAAGGCGCTAACGCATCTGGACCTAAAAGAAGCGGTAAGAATTCAGTGTAAGTGATTTTCTGAATCTGACCACCAACAACCGCGCGAGCGTATTGGTAAATCTCTTCACCGCTCATGCTTGGGTTTTGAGAGCGTACCCAGTCTGCGATACGGTTATGTTCACGAACAAATAAGGTGTGGATTGCTGTTAAGCCAATTTGCTCGTTTGCACGAACGTCACCCGCTAAGAACAAGTCATCACCAGAGCCACCTGCGTTTGGAAGGCCGTATTTGTTGAATGGTAACAAGTTGCCTTTAGATACTTTCAAGCGACCTGTGCCATCGCCCGTTCTAAGAGCTTTCGCACGCTCATAGTCAGAACCGTAAACGTTTGAACCATCGAGCCAGTGTGTGATCTCGTTGATTTGTTCACGAGGGTTATTAGGTGAAGTACCTGTAGTCTCGTCGTAGATCGAACGGTTGAAAGACATGACCTGTGTGCCCGTTTGGTTCGGGTCAAAGAACGGGTCGCCAGTTGGGATAATGATGTCGTCATGTTCTTCTGGATGTGTACCTTCAGTTAAACCGAAGTCGTGGTCGATGAACTGACCCCACTGCCAGAACAAATCAGACGCTTTTTTGAAGTTAGGCGTGCTGTTTGATTGAGAGAACACAAGTGTACTCACCAAACGTGCTGAGTAACGGTTTTGACCACTTGGCTTTACAATGTCATCCGCGTAATCATTTGGTGTGAAACGAGCAAGATGTGTATGTGTTGCACCAAGCTCAGGAACATTTAAGTTGTTGTTGTAACCGTCGATGCTACGAACATCAACAGCAGTGCTGCCTAATGCTGAGATATTCGACTTTCTTACATTAGTACGGTCGATGTTACGAGCAGGTGAAGAACGGTTTTCTTTTTTCTTCGCCGCTTGTTCTAAAGAAGGTGATGCTTGTTCTTTAACTACTAATTCATTGCTTTGAGCGATTGCGCCAGCAGAAAGTACACCTGCTGCGATAAGCGTTAAGCTAAATTTTACAGTTCTACGCATGATAAACCTCCAAATCCAGGGGAATGTTGTTTGTAAAGGTAAAAAAAATACCTCGAAGAAAGATTTGCATAAATTTTTAGTCTAAACAAATATTAAATTAGGTATAATTTATATCATTTAGTTATTTATATTTATGTCACAATGTTTATTTTTAAAATTGGAGGTAAGGATACGTAAATTAATTTTATTGTTTAACGTTTGGAATAGGCGGTGACTTTGACTGTTAAGGAAGTGTTATAATTTTGTTGTTTGTGTGATAAATAGTTTAATAAACAGTAACTTATTTTGTGTTATTGGGCGTCTTAGGTAGAGGCTATGCTTAGTGCGTTAACGTTTTTTGGTCATTTTATTCAGGAAGGTATTAGTGCTTTTTCATACTTTAGTATATAGCGAAAATTGCAGTGTTATATGTATTTAAGTAAATTGGTAAATTATCGATTACCATGATTTGTTTTTCCTATTGATTGAAAATAAGGCGTAAAAATAGATAATATGGCTAAAAATATTCCTGCCCAATAAAAAAGAGCATGTTAGACATGCTCTTTTTACTTCCTTTATAGAGATTACTAAGCTTTCTTATTCTACGATGAAAGCGCTTGGACCAATCTCGTCACCAACGTTAGTGTTGTTTTTGATAACTTTCGCAAGTGTTGTGTCAGCAATAAGTGCTAACTCATCGTCGCTTAGGTCGTTCAAGTAGAAGAAACGGTCGCCATCACGAAGATCTTTAAATTGTTGAACCATGATGTTGAAGAATGTTTCACCAACCATTGCATCACCAAAGTTATCTTCTGCTAAACCACCAACCCATAAATCGATGTCATCAACTGTTGGGTAAGCTGCTTTCAAACGGTTCTTCACTTTCTGTACAGAAGAAATTTGGTTGAACGCAGTGATACGCGGTAGGCCAATTGCTTCACGAACATCGTTGTAAGTTGGTAGACCGTGGTCACGACCACGATGTAGGTTAAGTGCTACTAGGTCGAAACCGCCATCACCAGGTTGGCCGAACAAGAAGTTACGAACATCAGGAATAACGAATGCATCGATTTCCTGAGCAACTTGCATTGCTTGACCACGTAATACAACGTCGATACCTTTTTTGATGATGTGATCAGGACGGAAGAAAGCTCTTCTTAAACGTAAGCTGCCTACATCGTTAAGATCTTTGTCTAAACGAAGAATCTTCTTGTTCAATAAGCTGTGACCAAGACGGAAAGCAGCCGTTGTGAACTCGTTAGACATCGCAACGTGGATATCAGGATTGTAACCTGTGTATTCAGGAAGCGCGTTCTCACCTAAAAGAATAGGAAGGAACTCTTCGTAAGTGATTTTTTGGATTTCTGCACCAACAAGCTTACGTACTTTTTGGTAAATCTCATCACCACTTAAACTTGGGTTTAGGTATTTAATAGCGATTGCTAAACGGTTGTGCTCACGAACAAACAAGGTGTGCATTGCAGTCAAACCAATTTGCTCGTTTGCACGAACGTCACCTGCTAAGAATAACTCAGCACCAGAGCCACCTGCGTTTGGTAGGCCAGCAGTGTTGAATGGTAGCAAGTTACGGTCAGACACTTTCAACATACCAGTGCCGTCGTTTGCACGGATGAAAGCTTCACGCTGTGCATCAGAACCATATACGTTTGAACCGTCGATCCAAGTTGTGATTTCGTTAATTTGCTCACGAGGATTGTTAGGCGTAGTACCAGTAGTCTCATCGTAGATTGAGCGGTTAAACGCTAATGTAGCTGTACCTGTTGAATCAGGGTCGAACCATTTATCACCCGTTGGGATAATGATGTCTGCTGGTTCTTCAGGGTGTGTACCTTCTGTTAGGCCGAAATCGTGGTCGATGAACTGACCCCATTGCCATAGTAAGTCAGAAGCATTTTTGAAGTTTGGTGTGTCTGCATTTTGGCGACCGAAAATCAAATTACTGATTTCACGAACGTTAGGGCGATCTGCACCATTTACTTCAGAAATACCGTCAGCATAAGCCGCACGGCTTAAACGAGATAGGTGAGTGTGAGTCTCACCCATTTCTGGATCAGAAAGGTTGTTGTTACTACCGTTGATAGTACGGTAGTTAATACTTGTTTGTTCTGCGTCAGTTGCGTTTGTTGTAACAACGTTAGAACGGTCAATGTTACGAGCAGGTGACGCGCGGTTGATTTTTCTTTCTTTAGACGCTTCCTGCAAAGTAGTTGAAGTTGTTGGTTTTACTACTGTATCCAAGGAGTTAGCTGCATTCGCATACGTAGCTGCCAATGTGGCTGCTGCAACTAACGTTAAACTGAATTTTACCGATTTCCTCATGGTCATTCTCCGGTAGTGGTTGTTGTGACGTTGGTAAATATTGCTACCGGGATTGAAGTTGTCATAAACAGGGATTTTCTCGGAAATAACCAGAGGGAATAAAATATAATCTTGGGTTATATATGAAATAGTGTTTATGTTAACTATTTGGTAACGTTATTTCGGGAATTGGTAAATTAAAGTCATAAAAAGGTTGCGACAAAATTTGCTCTTAATTTGGGTGTGTCTATATCCCTTTTATATATCTAAGACCGAAAATATATCTTTGTGGTCAAATTGTCACAATCCGCACAAAATGTAACCGAAACTAACGATTTTGTAGCATTGGGTTATAAGTCAATTAAAATATTTATGCCCAAATCGGTTGCAAAGGTGTCTAGCCTAAACGTATAAGAATCCTCAAACTCTTACGTTTATTCGTTAATTCAAAAAGCAATGGAAATAATAAATAATTTACCGATTAGCTCCATTATATTTTTCGATTAGCATTAATTATGACTTCAAAGTATCCATTTTTAGGGGTTTTGGCTTTTTAAGTGTCTAGCTTGGAATGCTGACCTATTCGAAAACGATATGGGAGTTTTGGTATGAGAAATGATAAATAAAAGACTAAAACTTAACGTTGGTGTCGTCCATATGACATAATTTTGTTGGGCGTGTTTTTTTCTAATTTTCGATAAAATTGGACAAACCGTTCGGCTGGGTGTAAATAAAAATTTACGATGAAATAGTAAAAAAATAATTTTACTTACCTTTTTAATGCAAGTTTTTTTAGTTTTGTCATGTTGAATTGGTAACTTAAATATACCTAATGATCGGGGTTTATACCTTTGCAGAGCAGGTTTTTTAGAAACTAATGAAGATTTCGGTAAAGAAAAGCGTTATGAAAGTAATAAAAAACGCCCCTGTAACCGTTAGTTCAGGGCGTTCTTACAAGGATTTTAGGCGTTTAACTTGAAAAAATCGCGGCTATTGTGATGCCTAAAGGCGTTCCGATTATGTAACCTGCTACTCCAGCTAATACTCCGGGAGTCGCTAAAGCAGGCCAACCTCTTGCCACTGCAAGCGCTGGGGCGGTGGTCGCGCCAAGAATAGCGGCATTAGACGCAGTAACGATTTCTGGTAAAGACAAGGCAAAGAGGTTTTTATCGGGGTTGGATGAAAATCGTTGTGCGGCTTTAGCGATTAGACTGCCAATAACTAAGATGACAAACAAGTGAATGGCCAATAATATAAGTACATAAGCCATTAGTATTGGTGCCGCCGAAATAAGTTTTTTAACATCGGCTCCCGCTGCAATGGCTGCAAAGAAGACAAAAGCAAGAACCAGCCCGAGTGTTTCTGCACCATGCATTTTTGCGGTCTTCTTAGGAAATAAAGACGCGGGAATAATTGCTAAGAGCGTGATGAATATGTAACGCAAGCGGTTCATATCAAATCCGTTGAACGCTGTATTTAACCAAAGTACCAATAAATCGGAAATGGCAACAACGGCAAAGGAAAAGGTTAGTGCGGCTGCAATGCTAAAACCAGTAACGTTGGACTGACCCGTTGGACTACTCGTTTCTTCTTCGGTTTTAATACTATGATCGCGGGTAGCAAACTTCGACATCAGCCACTTCGACGCGGGCATGATTGCCAATCCGGCTAGAAAGACCGCACTCATCAAGTTATCAACAGCGGTTGCCGCAGAAATAATATTGGCATCATCAAATCCAGTCGATTGGATTACCGCAGCATAGTTTACTGAGCCTCCAGTATAAGTTGCTGTAAAGATGCCAGCTAAATCACCTTCCTTACTACCTAAATCTAATAA
This sequence comes from Alteromonas sp. a30, assembly GCF_026788005.1. Taxonomy (GTDB): domain Bacteria; phylum Pseudomonadota; class Gammaproteobacteria; order Enterobacterales; family Alteromonadaceae; genus Paraneptunicella. The sequence goes on along the minus strand of NZ_JABEPE010000012.1, from coordinate 84,684 downwards.
CTGAATACCAACCACTGCACCTAGTGCTGTACCGAATGAGGCTAGAATAAATGCAATCCCAACCCGTCCGCTTTCCACAATGATGCGTTTGATATTGGCATTGACGAGAAAAAGAGGAATAAGTGCAGGGACGAAATAGTTGAAAACAAATCCATAAAAAGGGGCGTCTTTGGGAATGAGGCCGATATTCGATGCAACTATAGCAGCAAGTATTGCCCAAACTGCGCCTGTTACCATGGCCCCCCATTTACGCTTCTCTGCCCAAAAACCAAAAAACGCAATTGAAAATAGTGAAGCTGCAACAGCGAAGTGTTGTTCTGCCGAAATTAAACTGGTATCCATATTTCTTTTCTTATTATAGCTACATCAATTCGGCACATTAGGCCACGGCACGTTGCCATTTTCCAATCTAATTTGTGCTTACTTATTCCGTGCCCGAAATGATCTGTACTTGGGCAATATCTGTGTCGCCTTTAAGCACTTTGTAGATGCCATCTTGAATGAGTGTGCGCATCCCATCTTGAGTGCTTTGTGCTTTAAGTCCTGATACAGAAGCTTCCTTATAGACCAGAGCACGCAATTCCGGTGTCATCGATAACAGTTCATGTACGCCTGTTCTGCCTTTGTAACCCGTGCCGCCACAAGAATCACATCCCTTTCCTTTATATAGGGTTAGTTCTGGAGTGATATTCAGTTCGTGAGATAACGCTTCCCCGTACTGACGTTTAATAAACTCTATTTCCGATTGGTTGGCCTGATAAGGTTCTTTGCAGTTTTTACAAATAGTGCGAATTAGGCGTTGAGCCAAGATACCAACACAGGCGTCTGAGAAGTTAACTGGGTCGAGACCCAAATCGAGTAAACGCGTTATGGTTTCGGGCGCGGAGTTTGTATGAAGGGTTGAGAGCACTAAGTGACCTGTTAACGATGCTTCAATACCAGCGTGTGCGGTTTCTTTATCACGCATCTCGCCTATTAAAATGATGTCGGGGTCGGCACGCAGAAAAGCGCGAAGAGCACTGGCAAAAGTGAATCCTATCTTAGGACTGACTTGTACTTGCTGTAGCCCAGGTTGCGTGATTTCCACGGGATCTTCTGCTGTCCATATCTTTTTCTCGGGCGTGTTCAGATACCCTAAAACGGCGTGAAGTGTTGTCGTTTTCCCCGAGCCGGTTGGTCCCACGACTAGTAAAATACCATGTGGCTTTTTGACCATGGTCTTTAACATTTCCATGTTGCGTGGACTCATATTGAGTTTGTCCATAGGCATAGCGCCACCGGCAGCGAGAATTCGCATCACTACACCTTCTCCGGCAACGGTTGGGATAGTGGCCACCCGAACTTCGACAGATTTACCCTGCATTCTAAATGCAAGCTTGCCATCTTGGGGGATACGCTTCTCTGCAATATTAAGGTTTGCCATGATTTTGATTCTGGCAATAACGGCGCTGTGGTGTGATGCAGGAATTTGCGTAATGTCTCGGCACACACCATCAACCCGCATTCTTACTCGTGTTGGTGCCCCTTTTTCTGCATCTATATGAATATCGGATGCATCCATACGCTTGGCATCATGTAAAATTCGACTGACTAGCCTGACTACGGCTGGAGCATCGTCGGAAAGCTCATCTGTTTGTTCGTCTAAGTCGTCTGTGCTGGTACTGATCTCATCAAGAATGTCGTCCATTTCGCCAGGGCCTTTGTGACTGGCTCCGGCTTCCCCTAAATATTGAAGTATGTCATCTGGCAAACCAACACTGATTTCATAGCTTTCAATGCCAAGTGCCCGTTCGACTTCCATGAGCAAAGCCGCATTATTTGGCTCGGCCATAACCACAAAAGGGGATTCGGCTGCGTCGGCAATAACGGCGACTAAATTGCGTTTAAGATACGAAAGGTTGAGTCGGCTTTCACTCTGAAATAGGTGATATTTGTCGGGGAGGTACGCTAAATAAGGCACTTGATAATGCACAGACAATGCTTGACCAATCTCATTTTCAGGAATGCGATGTTCTGAAATTAGTCGTTGTACGATTTGTTTATGTTCTTTACTTGAACTCATAAGTTGTTCAAGAGCAGACTCACTTATTTGATTTCGATGCACTAGGTATTGAAATGGCTGCTTGGTTCCGCCAAGTTCAAAACGGAATTTATTACCGAGCAAAGCGGCGAGGTCATTAGCAATACCCAAGTCATTGTCATTAAATGTGCCTTGCTTCTTATTAATAAACTGGACAACGCCGAGCAAAACGCCTGCATTTAATATAGGAACACAAAGAATGTCGTGAGTGGTAAATGAGCTGGTTTTATCAAATTTGTTTTCGAACTTTAATCTCGGATGAATTTGCTTTAATTCACCTGCATCGTTTACGTCGGATATGATGAGCGGTTGTTGGCTGAGGGCGACAAATCCTGCAATTGACTGAGGGCTGATGGCGACTTTTATCTCGCGAATCTCATCGCCTGTTTTAAAGCGAGCGACTAAGTCTAGATGCTGTCTGCGTCGTTGGAAAATACTCATACGCTCGGCGTCAAATAAGCCAAGCACCAGAGGCTCGAGCTTTTGATAAGCGTCTAGCAGTGAGTTGTGCTGCTCAAGCAAGTTGTCGATTTGAGACAGTATGATTTTGTTTTGTTCTTTATTCATATCCATTCTTTATATTATGAATGTGACGATAATCCATTATCGCTTGAGTTTGTAACCCAAGGTGAATCGACATACTAAATATTAGTACCTTCAGGCCCTAATAACTTTTGATCTCATATCCTTTTTAAGGGTGAGCTTAGAACTATAACAGGAACCTATATGACTAAACACCTGTTGCTATGCATTATTGAGGATGCCGATTTATAATTAAGTCTTGCATAAAGAATAAACGTGCGTATAATGCGCGCCCACTGCACTGTGAATCAGTGCCTCTTTATTGCGATATGCATTAAGAGATAACAACAGGATCCCGATTGGGGATCACCGTTAAAACGAGCATTCTCACCCCCACTATTGGGTAGGTTGAGGATGTATTTTATTGTTCTTTATTCGGTTGGAGCTTTGGTCGATGGCAAATCAAAGAATTCGTATTCGCTTAAAGGCGTTTGATCACAAGTTGATCGATCAGTCTACAGCAGAGATTGTAGACACTGCCAAACGCACCGGTGCGCAAGTGAGTGGTCCTATCCCATTACCTACGCGCAAAGAGCGCTACACAGTTTTGATTTCTCCTCACGTGAACAAAGATGCACGTGATCAGTATGAAATTCGCACTCACAAGCGTTTGGTAGACATTATTGAGCCTACCGACAAAACCGTAGACGCATTGATGAGATTGGACTTGGCGGCCGGCGTTGATGTTCAAATCAGCTTAGGCTAACGAGAGAGGGTGTAAATAATGGCGATTGGTTTAATCGGTCGTAAAGTGGGCATGACACGTATCTTCACTGAAGATGGTGGTTCTGTTCCAGTAACTGTTATTGAAGCGACACCTAATCGTGTGACTCAGCTTCGTACAGTTGAAACTGACGGATATCGTGCACTACAGGTTACGGCTGGTACTAAAAAAGCAAACCGTGTTAACAAGCCAGCAGCGGGTCACTTCGCTAAAGCGGGTGTTGATGCAGGTCGTGGTTTGTGGGAATTCCGTCTATCTGGTGACGAAGGCGATAGTTTAGAAATTGGCAGTGAAATCACTGTTGAAATCTTCACTGACGCTGCAAAAGTTGATGTTACCGGTACTTCTAAAGGTAAAGGTTTTGCGGGTGCAATTAAACGTTGGAACTTTAGTGGTCAACGTCAAACACACGGTAACTCTTTATCTCACCGTGCTCCTGGTTCAATTGGTCAAAACCAAACGCCAGGTCGCGTGTTTAAAGGTAAGAAGATGGCAGGTCAAATGGGTAACAAACAAGTGACTGTGCAATCTTTAGAAGTCGTTCGCGTTGACGCGGAAAACAACCTTATCTTAGTTAAGGGTGCTATTCCGGGTGCAACTGGCGGTGACGTCATCGTTAAACCTGCTGTTAAGCTGTAACGTCGGGAGATAGATGATGGAATTAGCATTAAAAGATGCGCAAGGCGCACTTGAAGTTTCAGAAGCGACTTTTGGACGTGAGTTTAACGAAGCATTGGTTCACCAAGTAGTTGTTGCGTTTGCAGCAGGTGCTCGTCAAGGTAGCCGTGCACAAAAAACTCGTTCAGAAGTAAGCGGTGGCGGCAAGAAGCCTTGGCGTCAAAAAGGTACTGGCCGTGCTCGTGCTGGTACTATTCGTAGTCCTATTTGGCGCAGTGGTGGCGTAACGTTCGCAGCTAAGCCTCAGGATCACAGCAAAAAAGTAAACCGCAAAATGTATCGCGGTGCTATCAAGAGCATCTTGTCTGAGTTGGTTCGTCAAGAACGTTTAATCGTTGTTGAAAACTTCAGTGTTGAAGAGCCAAAAACAAAAGCGTTGTTAAACAAACTTAATGCGCTTGAGTTGAAAGATGTACTAATCGTAACGCCGGAAGTTGATGAGAACTTGTTCTTGTCTGCTCGCAACTTATATAAAGTTGACTGCCGTGACGTTCAAGGTCTTGACCCGGTTAGCTTGATCGCATTCGAAAAAGTTTTGATGACAAAAGATGCTGTTAAGCAATTAGAGGAGACGTTGGCATGATAAACGAAGAACGTCTACTTAAAGTTATCCTTGCTCCACACATTTCGGAAAAGGCAACGCTTTCTGCTGAAGTTCGCAACACTGTTGTATTCAAAGTATTGAAAGATGCCAACAAAACCGAGATCAAACAAGCTGTTGAAAAACTGTTTGAAGTTGAAGTTGATTCAGTTCGTACAGTTAACGCTAAAGGTAAAACTAAGCGCCACGGTTTGAGAATGGGTAAACGTAGTGATTGGAAAAAAGCTTACGTTTCCTTGAAAGACGGTCATGACATCGACTTCGTCGGTGCTGGCGAGTAATAGGGGGCTACAGAGATGGCATTAGTTAAAACTAAACCAACTTCAGCAGGTCGTCGCCACGTTGTTAAAGTGGTGAACCCTGACCTACACAAAGGCGCCCCTTATGCTCCTTTGTTAGAGAAGAAAAGTAAATCAGGTGGTCGTAACAATAGTGGTCGCATCACTACTCGTCATATCGGCGGTGGTCACAAGCAACACTATCGTGTAGTCGACTTCAAACGTAACAAAGATGGTATTCCTGCTAAAGTTGAGCGTTTGGAATACGATCCTAACCGCTCTGCTAATATCGCATTGGTATTATATGCAGACGGTGAACGTCGTTACGTTTTAGCTGCAAAAGGTTTAAAAGCAGGTGATCAAATCCAATCGGGTTCTGATTCACCAATCAAAGCAGGTAATACTTTGCCAATGCGCAATATTCCTGTTGGTACAGTTGTTCACGCAGTAGAAATGAAGCCGGGCAAAGGCGCTCAAATGGCTCGTTCCGCTGGTGCATATGTACAAATTCTGGCTCGCGAAGGCGCTTATGTAACTTTACGTATGCGTTCTGGCGAAGTTCGAAGAGTTCCTGCTGATTGCCGTGCCACTATTGGTGAAGTTGGTAATGCAGAGCATATGCTTCGTTCATTAGGTAAAGCTGGTGCAAGTCGCTGGCGTGGTATCAAGCCTACTGTTCGTGGTGTTGCAATGAACCCAGTAGATCACCCACACGGTGGTGGTGAAGGTCGTACTTCTGGTGGCCGTCATCCGGTTTCCCCTTGGGGTAAACCTACCAAGGGTGCTAAGACCCGTAAGAACAAGCGTACTGATAAGTTTATCGTACGTCGTCGTAACAAGTAATAGCGAGGATTCACCATGCCACGTTCTCTCAAGAAAGGTCCATTTATTGACCTGCACTTGTTGAAGAAGGTAGAGGCTGCTGTGGAAAAGGGCGACAAGAAACCAATTAAAACTTGGTCTCGTCGCTCAATGATCATCCCAGATATGATTGGGTTGACCATTGCAGTCCATAACGGTCGCCAGCACGTTCCAGTATTCGTTTCTGACGAAATGGTAGGCCACAAATTGGGCGAATTTGCGCCAACGCGTACTTATAAAGGCCATGTGGCCGATAAGAAAGCGAAGCGATAGGGGGAGACAATGGAAGCATTCGCAACACATCGTCACGCTCGAACTTCAGCTCAAAAAGCGCGTTTGGTAGCAGATCAAATTCGCGGTTTACACGTTGAAAAAGCGTTAGAAGTTTTGGCTTATAGCCCACGTAAAGCAGCTTCTCTAGTTAAGAAAGTTCTAGAGTCTGCTATTGCTAACGCCGAGCATAACGAAGGTGCCGACATTGACGAATTAAAAATCGATAAGATTTTTGTCAATGAAGGTCCGACAATGAAACGCATCAAAACCCGTGCTAAGGGCCGTGCTGACCGAGTGTTAAAGCGCACGAGTCATATCACGGTTGTAGTAGCGGATAACTAGGAGTAGATAATGGGACAGAAGGTACATCCTACGGGCATACGCCTGGGTATCAGCAAACCATGGACTTCTACCTGGTACGCTAATACAAAAGAGTATGCGGACAACCTGTACAGTGATCATCAGGTTCGTCAATATTTGACTAAGAAATTGAAAAACGCTTCTCTTTCTAAAATCGTTATCGAACGTCCTGCGAAAAGCATCCGTGTGACTATTCACACTGCTCGTCCAGGTGTTGTTATCGGTAAGAAAGGTGAAGATGTAGAAGTATTGCGTAAGCATGTTTCTAACTTAGCCGGTATTCCAGCGCAAATTAACATTGCTGAAGTACGCAAGCCAGAGTTGGATTCACAACTTGTTGCAGACAGCATTGCTAGCCAATTAGAGCGTCGTGTAATGTTCCGTCGTGCAATGAAGCGCGCAGTACAAAACGCAATGAGACTTGGTGCAAAAGGTATCAAAGTTGAAGTTAGTGGTCGTTTAGGCGGCGCGGAAATCGCACGTACTGAGTGGTATCGTGAAGGTCGTGTACCTTTGCATACATTCCGTGCGGACATCGATTACGCAACTTCTGAAGCACGCACAACTTACGGTATCATCGGTATCAAAGTTTGGATCTTCAAAGGTGAGATCTTGGGTGGTTTACCTACTCAACAAGAGCAACCTGCTCCTCAACCTAAGAAGAAGCCACGTTCTAAGAGAGGTAGCTAATCATGTTACAACCTAAAAGAACGAAATTCCGTAAACAGCATAAAGGTCGCAACCGTGGTCTTGCGGTAGCTGCAAGTAGCGTTAGTTTCGGTACTTTTGGTCTTAAAGCTGTTGACCGTGGTCGTATGACAGCTCGTCAGATTGAGGCAGCTCGTCGTGCGATGACTCGTCACGTTAAGCGTCAAGGTAAAATTTGGATTCGTGTTTTCCCTGATAAGCCAATTACTAGTAAGCCTCTAGAGGTACGTCAAGGTAAAGGTAAGGGTAACGTGGAATACTGGGTTTGCCAGATCCAACCAGGTCGTATGTTATACGAAATGGAAGGTGTACCTGAAGAGTTGGCGCGTGAAGCGTTTGCTCTAGCAGCAGCCAAGTTACCGTTTAAAACCACTTTCGTAACTCGGACGGTGATGTAATGAAGACAGCTGAACTTAAAGAAAAAAGCGTAGAAGAGCTAAACGCAGAGTTAGTGAACTTATTGCGTGAGCAGTTCAACTTACGTATGCAACACTCAACTGGTCAGTTGGAAAAAACTCACCAATTGAAAGTTGTACGTCGTAACATTGCGCGTGTTAAAACCATTCTGACTGAGAAGGCAGGTGCCTAATGACTGAACAAAAGATTCGTACGGTCCAAGGTCGTGTGGTAAGCAACAAGATGGATAAAACCATCACTGTTATGGTTGAGCGTTTTGTTAAGCACCCAATTTATGGGAAGTTCATCAAGCGTTCTACTAAGCTACATGCACACGACGAAAGCAATACAGCTCATGAAGGCGATACAGTTACAATTCGTGAGTGTCGTCCAATTTCCAAGAGCAAAACTTGGACATTAGTTGATGTTGTAGAAAAAGCTTAATTGTTTCTTCTATTAAAAAAAGGCGCTTTTATAGCGCCTTTTTTGTTCCAGTTGACCCTGTCTTAGATTGAGTTTGGCTTTATCGGAATTTCGATTCGAACCCAGTGCCATCCCCGTGTTTCAAATGCTGATATGCTTCCGTGATGATTATGTAAAATATGGCTTAGTGTTGATAATGTTAGGTTTTTATGTGGTTTCCCTAATAGATAAAAGGCGTTGACGTTATCAATATCTTCGGCAGCGATAAAAGCTTTTGAGCAACCGACTTGAATTGCAATGTGTTCTCCCTTTCCTGTTATACCAACTTTTTGCAAATCGATGTGCATTTTCCCCACCTGCTCCCCAAGCGCTTGAATAATAAAGTGAGTTAAATTTAATAAAGCTTGTTGGAGCTGAGAGGCGTTTCCTAATAGCATCGGTTGGATAATCGCTAATTCGCTGGTTAGCGTAATGTTCGGAGGCAAAGCCGCTTGCACAATTTTCAAAGCACGACTCACTGTTTTGAGCATGTCCAACTCTTCGAATTCCGAACCATTCGACTTGTTGAACGAGCTGATTTCACTGATTAGCTTTGACGCTCGGTGTGTAGCAGAAACAATGTTTTGAGTGTGAGACAGTGCTTGTTCGTTTTCTGCACAAGAGAGATCTAACATCTCGGTGTTAGCCAAAATAATCGATAGAATATTATTTAACTCATGAGTTATACCATTAGTCATTTGGCCGATAGATTGTTGCCTTTGGGCTTCTAATGCTTTTTCACTCTCTTCGTTGATCTTATCAAGATCCTTAATAATTGCCCAAGCTGAGGTAATTACGCCATTTTCTTTTATCGCTTTGTATTGAATCTTGGTGTGTTTGCTTGCGCCTGACTTGGTTTCGAAGACTTTCCCTTGTTTACCTGTTAATCCATATAAAGAAAGCTTGCTTTCAAGGGTTTGTTTTTCTTTCTCAATCCAGTTAACAGGGGTGATGTCCCAGAGACTTAAGTGGCGAAGTTGTTTATTGGTATAACCAATAAAATGGCAAAATGATTGATTTGCTTCCCGAATTTGGCCGCTTGGGTAATCGAAAATAACCACTCCTTCAGGAAAAGCTTCAAAGATGGCTTTGTTACAATGTGCGGTTGCTGCGTGTTGCCTAACTCGCTCTTGTTTTACTTGGTGGGAAATGAGTGCCCCAATACTGTTGTCCTTTAGCGTTACTGAGGAAACATCCATTTCAAAGTGGCGCATTTCTAGATTGCAGTAAAATCCCATGGTAAAGCGTTTCTCCTCGCCGTTTAAGACTCTATTTATTCCTTGAAATGCTTCGAATGTATCATTTTGGTTAAGCCTTCTACGTATATCAAAGTAGTCGTCATTGCTTATCGAATGCGAAAAAATATGATTTCTCAGCAACACTTCGTTCCAAGAGGCATTAGCGCGCACCATTCTTCCATGTTTGTTAATGATAACAACGGAACCCGGCATGCTGTTTAAATCTAAATCACTCTCGAAGCTAGGATGTTTGGAAGCTTGTAAAACATCTGCTTTTTCCACGGTCATACTTCCAGTTTATAGCGTTATATAAAGCGTAGATAATTCATCAAATAAAGACCAATATAATTAACCATAATATTTGTATTGAAATGTATTTGTGAGCGTTAAAGTATGCTTAATGGTAGAAAAAATATATGACGCTTTTCTTGTTCACGGATTAGCTTTATAACTATCCACGTAACCTATGAGAAATAGTCTAGTCTGTGAATGGTAAAAATAAAGTTGATAGCTTTAAATAGTGTCTGTGATTGTTATGAAAATGGTAGTCATCGTATCTTTTGAGAAAGGTATTAAGATTGCCCAGAGAAAATAAAAGGGCAACCTGTAGTTTGTACTGTTGACTGGTTACTCGTTACCGAGGAAACCGCCGGTCTGATGCGACCACAATTGTGCGTAAATGCCATTTCCAACTTTAAGTTGATGGTGTGTTCCTTGTTCTACAATAGAGCCCTTATCCATAACTACTAGGCGATCCATGGCGGCAATGGTTGATAAACGGTGTGCAATAGCGATAACGGTTTTCCCTTCCATCAGTTTATAGAGGTTATCCTGAATTGCTGCTTCGGCTTCTGAGTCCAATGCCGATGTCGCTTCATCAAGTACCAGAATCGGGGCATCTTTCAGTAATACTCGAGCAATTGCAATGCGTTGCCTTTGCCCTCCTGACAGCTTTATTCCCCGTTCGCCCACTTGTGCATCTAATCCTTCATTGCCCTGCGGGTCTGTTAAAGTTTGAATGAAGTCCCATGCCTCTGCTTTTTTGCAGGCTGCAATTACTTCATCTTCATTGGCGCCGGGTTTTGCATAGAGAATATTTTCTCTTACTGAGCGATGCAAAAGCATTGTGTCTTGTGTCACCATGCCAATGTTTTCCCTAAGTGATTCTTGCTGTACATCTGAAATAATATTGGCATCAATTTTTATGTTGCCTTTTTCTACATCGTAGAAGCGCATTAGTAAGTTAACGAGGGTTGATTTCCCTGCTCCTGAACGTCCTACAACACCGACTTTTTCACCGGGACGAATGTCTAGATTCAAATTTTCGATAACACCTGAACCTTTACCATAATGGAAACTGACATGATCAAAGTGAATGTGACCTTTAGGTCTGGGCAACGTTGGTGCATTGGGTTTGTCTAGAACTTCCCTTGGTTGACTAATAGTTTCCATACCATCCAGCGTTGTACCAATGTTTTCGAAAAGTGAACTGACTTCCCAAATAATCCAATGACTCATACCATTGAGTCGAAGTGCTAAGCTGATGGCAATGGCTATCGAGCCAATAGTCACGAGCGTCTGTGACCAGAGGTAGATACATAACAAACCCACCATAAACACTAACAAATAGTTAGCAAGCTCAAGTGACACCTCTATCCCCGTAACTAGGCGCATTTGTTTATGCACAGTTTTGAGGAAACCCTTCATACTTTCTTGTGCATATTCCACCTCTTGTTCGGTATGAGCAAACAATTTAACGGTTTGAATATTGGTATAACTATCGACGACTCGGCCCGTCATAATTGAGCGGGCATCGGCTTGTTCTTGGGAAACTCGGCGCATTTTGGGCACAAAATACAACTGTATACCGATGTAGGCGATTAACCAAAATAGCATGGGAATCATTAATAATGGGTCTGCCATGGCTACGAGTACCACTATCGACACAAAATATATGCTGACGTAAACAAACACATTCACCAACTTCATGACGGTTTCTCTGACGGAGAGAGACGTTTGCATGACTTTAGTGGCAACCCTGCCAGCAAAATCATTTTGGTAAAACGCCATACTTTGTTTCAGTAGGTACCGATGTGCCTTCCAACGGATTGTCATTGGATAATTGCCCAGCATGGTTTGATGAACAAGCGTGGAATGTAGCAGCGTAAGTGCGGGCAATATAACGAGTAAAGCGATGCCAAAGAAGATTATGGATTGTTTTTCTTCTTGTAAAATTGTGCTTGGTTCTTTTGTCGATAACCAATCTACAAGCTGCCCCATAGCACCGAATAAAGCGACTTCAGCAGTCGCTAGAATTGCGGTTAACAACCCAACCACTAGAATGGGGCGCCACATGCCGCGAGTATAATGTAAGCAAAAAGCGACTAATGTAGCCGGTGGTCTCTCAGGCTCATTTTTCGGAAACGGATTGAGTAATTTCTCAAAGAAAGTCAGCATTCAGTAGTGGTCCTTTATTGGCTTAATGCCAGCATTTTTGTTGTGTTATCGTGTTTCTAGCTGAGGAGCGCGTCTTGCCTTAGTAATTTGCTCAAAGTGATACGCTGCCTCAACCAACGAACCTTCGCTATTCTTGCCTGCGAAAAAGGACATTCCGACCGGTAAATGCAAAACATAACCCATTGGCACAGTAATATGTGGATAACCGGATACAGCCGCTGGCGAGGTTGCTGAACCTTGGAAGTGATCGCCATTAACAATATCAATTTTCCACGCAGGGCCCGATGTCGGAGCAATAAGCATATCAAGGTTGTACTTTTCGAGTGTTGCATCAATGCCTTGTTCTCTCGCTAAGGACAACATTTCTTCCAGATTGCTTTGATAATTAGGCTCTTGTTTACCTTTAGAGCTGTTAGCTGTGTCAAAAATTTCCTGATCAAAGTAGGGCATTTCTGATAGTGAGTGTTTTAAGTTAAATTCCATGACATCAGCTAGTGTTTTAGCTGAGCTCTTTGTGGTTGCTAAGTAATCAGCAAGTTCGTCTTTAAAGTCCCACAATAAAGTGTTGTATTGTTGTTGTCCCCAATCCCCCTTTGTTTTAATGGGGGTTGAATCAACGATGACTGCGCCAGCTTTTTTCATCGTATCAACCGCCTGATAGAAAATTTCATTGACCTTTGGGTTGGGGTTTAGGTAGTTGCTAACAATACCAATTCGCTTACCTTTCAGGCCGTCCGTCTTTAAATGATTGATTAAGTTATTTTCGGTGTAGGGGCTCTCAAAACCTAGTCTATCTTCCTTATCCTTCCCTAAGATAGCTTGTAATAAATAGACTGCATCCGTAACACTGCGCGCCATAGGACCTGCGGTATCGTGGTTGCTTGAAATCGGGATGATACCTGTGCGGCTCACACTTCCGACTGTGGGCTTAATCCCCACAATGCCATTAATTGCAGAAGGGCAGGTAATCGAACCATCTGTTTCAGTGCCGATGGCGACAGCGCTCATGGCAGCCGCTACTGCTGCACCCGACCCAGAACTCGAACCACAAGGTGTGCGAGTAACATCATAGGGATTTTTGGTTTGTCCGCCGATTGCGCTCCAGCCACTTAGGGAGCGAGTGGAACGAAAGTTAGCCCATTCACTTAAATTAGCTTTGCCCAGAATAATGGCACCGGCTTGACGTAGCTGTGTGACGATAAAGGCGTCCTTTTCAGGAAAGTTGTCTTTTAGAAGCAGTGAACCTGCGGTATTTGCCATTCCGTCAGCCGTATCAATATTGTCTTTTAATAACACGGGAATACCATGCAATATTCCTAATGATGCCGCCTTTTCTCGGTGTTTGTCGGCTGCTTTAGCATCCGTTAAAGCATTTGGATTGACAGTAATCACCGCGTTTAGGATGGGATTCAACGTTTTGATTTGGTCAATGTAATATTGTGTTAGCTGGGCTGAAGTCAAATTTCCCGAGGCCATTTCTTTGTGAATTTCAGGAATGCTTAGCTGATGATACTCGTTATCTTTCATGGCTTGGGTTTGACCTAACGTCATGAACGAAAGGGAAAGGATAGAAGCTAACTTAAATCGTAGTGTCATTGTTTTACCCGCTAAATCGTATTAAGGGTGAATGGATCTGCTTGGTTATCTTATCAGAGCTTAATTGAGGATGCGTACCAAACACTTACGCTACTTTATTGACCCAATGGTATGGGATAAACAGCGATTCTTATCCGACCAGTTCGAGAGGTAGTTAACAAACTGCTATAAGTTGAAGTGAGGATAATCTACGAGGGTCGGCTTATGCAAAGTGGTCTGTCACGAAAGTTACGCGTGGTAACGGTGATGTTGTCATCATTCTTAAGTGCTTGTGCGAGTCAAGGGAGTTATGTTGTCACCGAATATAAGTCCTCATTGTCGGATGATAAAAAAGCGTTGAGAGAGGGATTTATCGGACGTTGGCGTTCAGAGCAACCTAATGATAAAGGTGGCACCAATATTACAACGGTGCACCGTAGCCAAGATGGACGTTACCTAACGGAATATACTATTTTGGATAATCAGTCTCAGGTTAAAGGTTATCAAGAAGAATTCGGATTTTGGGGAGTGGCAGGAGGTGTGTATTTTACCTTGTTCAAAGGCTGGGTTGAAAATGATGAGTTTTATCCCGCTGATCCTACCAATGCATACCATTATGATGCCTATCAAATTTTAGCGGTGGAGCCAGAAGCCATCACATATAAGAATCTTGCTTCAGGGAATAAGTTTTACTATTCAAAGGTGGAAGTAAAATAACGCGAATCGGTTCTTTGAATAAAACACTTTCTTTACTCGAAAGAGAGATAAATTCAAAGGATCACTATGTGCAGAGACCATCGATTTCTTTCCCTACTAATAGGGGTAGCCTTGCTTGCTTTTCACGCGAACTCAAAGACGCTTCAAGAACAGATTTTAGCGGATAAAAACATACAACAGCCCATGACTCGAGGGAAGGAGTCAGCGGCAGACTTTACTCAGCGTCTTAAGCAGATCATAGAATTAGCAGAGCAAGGAAGTTGGCAGGAAATCCTAACTATTGCTGCATATTTTGACGCTCGAAGCGCGGATTCTTTGGACTACATCCTTTTTCAATCAATTTCCCATAATGCCCCGTTGAGCGTGGTCAAAAGGCTATTGCAGCAAGGGGCCACTTTACAACCGCATTTTATTAATATTCTTGCCCAGAAAAACAATGTTAAGTTAGCGAAGAAACTGGTTCCTTTGGGGTTAGATCTTCATGGGGCAGATTTGTTTGGACGTAATGCATTGCATCATGTATTAACGGATTTTCAATCTAAGGAAATGTTCGATTATTTACTGAGTAAAAACGTCGCGGTAGACGCCAAAATGGGTGATAAGGACCCGTTGTACCTTGCTCTAAAACGTGCGCTGACCCATCAAGATGCAGTGTATTACATCAATGCATTAATTGGTAAAGGCGCCCCTATTCTTGACGCTCACAACACTTTGCTTGAGCAAATTAGGCACGACAATCCGAGGGTCTATCAATCAATAAGTTTGCCTTCGTCGATAAATTCTCGCAATTGACGTTTCGTTACAACTCCTAGAGTGTGTCTATTCTTGAAATTGGCATATGATTAACACTGTAAATAACGTCATAAAGGATAGGATTATGCAGTGCCATGAAATTGACTATGAAATCATTGGTAATTCAATGCAAATGGTGGAGATCGAGCTAGACCCGAACGAAACCGTCATTGCAGAAGCAGGGGCAATGAATTACATGGATGAGCACATTTCTTTTGAAGCGAAAATGGGTGATGGTTCAGATGTAAATCAAGGTTTCATGAGTAAACTTTTCTCTGCTGGCAAGCGAGTGGTGACAGGAGAGTCATTATTTATGACCCACTTTACCAATGCAGGTCATGGGAAGCGCCGGGTGGCGTTTGCTTCTCCTTTTCCGGGTACAATCGTACCACTGGATATGGCAAAGCTTGGAAATGAAATTACCTGTCAAAAGGACTCATTTTTGTGCGCAGCATTAGGCACTAAAGTGGATATTGCTTTTAATCGCCGCTTAGGGAGTGGTTTTTTCGGTGGTGAAGGTTTTATTTTGGAGCGTTTACAAGGTGACGGTATGGCGTTTGTTCATGCCGGCGGTACCGTAATTGAGAAAGAACTCAAAGGAGAAACGCTACGTTTGGATACCGGTTGTTTAGTTGCATTTACTGCCGGTATTGAATACGACATCGAAATCCAAAAGAGCCTGAAAAGCATGTTCTTTGGCGGCGAAGGAATGTTTATGGCCACCCTACGAGGGCGTGGGAAAGTGTGGATTCAGAGCTTGCCTTTCTCTCGTTTAGCAGATCGAATTATTCAGCATGCACCAAGTCATGGAGGCAGTCGACAAGGCGAAGGCTCCATCTTGGGTCGCATTGGCGATATGGTCGGGGGCGATTAGCCCCGCCCAAAAGTATTTTAGGAATTAATAATGCATTATCGAAAATTAGGCAGTAGTGATTTAAATGTTTCCAGCGTATGTTTAGGGTCAATGACATGGGGAGAGCAAAATACGCAGTCAGACGCCAACGAGCAAATCGAATACGCATTATCGCAAGGCGTGAATTTCATTGATACAGCGGAAATGTACCCTGTTCCTCCGAGCGCTGATACTTACGCTCAAACTGAGGTACTTATTGGGAATTGGCTAGCGCAACATCCTGAGAAAAGAAAAGACATTGTTCTTGCTTCAAAAATAGCTGGCCCGGGCGTTGACTGGATTCGTAATGGAGAAAAGCTGACTCCTAAAACCATAGTCGACGCGCTGGATAATTCGTTGCAGCGTTTGCAAACTGATTACATCGATTTATATCAGATTCACTGGCCTAACCGTAATATCCCTCATTTCTCACGTCAGTGGCCGGGCTATCTAGATTATGCCAGCATTGATGTAGAAAAAGAGAAGTCGGAAATGCTCGCCTTATTACACGCTCTAGATGACTGTGTTAAAGCAGGAAAAATTCGACACTGTGGCCTCTCCGATGAGACCCCTTGGGGAGTTCAGCATTATTTAAAGTTAAGTGAAAAATACGCCATTCCTAGAATGGTATCCATTCAAAATGAATTTAATCTGCTGAAATGGAGTGATTGGCCGTTTTTAATTGAAACTTGTATCAATGAAAATGTAGCCTATTTGCCTTGGTCGCCCTTAGGTGGAGGTTTACTAACAGGTAAATATCTAAACGGGGCAAGGCCGCAAGGAACACGTTGGAGCATGTTGCAGCGTAATGGCTTATTCCGAGATACAACCACTTCTGAAGAGGCTGTAAAGGCGCTAGTTGCACTTGCTGATAGCTTTGGTATGTCATCTGCTACCTTATCTTTAGCATGGGTGAATCAGGTACAAGGCGTGACCTCTACCATCATTGGTGCAACCTCTTTGGCGCAATTACAAGCGAATCTTGCGGCATTTGAAATTGAGTTAAATAACGAGCAAAAAGAGTTGCTTAGCCAATTTAACCGTCGTTTTCCCATGGCTTACTAAGCACTTTTCCAGCGAAGAATGATAGGGCTAATAATAGCGTTATCATTCTCCCTTCTTCATTGACAAATCATTCTTTTCGTATTTTTTAGCATACCTAAGTGTTGTCTATTATCTCTACAAGAGAAAATTATTGATCTAGGATGTAGTCACTTTCGGTAACAAGTTCTCAGTTTTTAAGCAATTACAGAGTCAGATGAGCTCATTTACCGGTGGTGGAAATTTGGTCTGTAATTGATAGGTATAGAAAGAGATAGCTATGTATACGAATTGCGTTACAACTTTTGGTCACACTCAACAGTTCTTGGAGCAAGTCTCCGAGTTTATCGTGATAAAGCGTCTTGATGCATGTAAACCATTGGCGTTCTCTTTCTATCTTGAGTTTTCTTCGCATGAGGGTGCGCAAGCAGTTACTGATTGGTTAATGGATGAAGGGTTTTCAGTGGTGATGGAACAAGAATATGAATCCAATAAGTGGTTATGTTGGTGTCATTGCACATCAATTCCTAAGCCTCTAAAGTTGGAAGAAATGGGTGGCAAGATATTGGATGCCGTTAAGACATGGAGTGGGACATTAAAACGTTGGGAAACTAACCCATATAATTCAGGACAAGAGTTAGGCCAGTTACTTGCTGCGTTCGAACTCCAGTATATGCAGGAGCATGGGCACTACGCCTGATAACAAAAATGCCAAGATAAGGTATTTGTATAATAAATGGGTTCTCGGTCAGATTGGTTTGCGATAGCCCCTATATCTTCACATTTTAGTCTGAATTAAGCCTCCAGACTGTGTGTTTTCATGAGCAAGGATGCTAGCTTCTTTCCAATAGCGTAGCTTTTCGTTACTTCCCTTTCTTTCCGAAGACTTCCTTAACGCAAATTTCAAAAACCTATTTTCGTTGCACACTCCATTACAGATATAAAAAAACGGGCAAAGAAGCCCGTTTTTGAAGTGTATTTAACGAGGGAGGCTTAATCAATTAGGCCAGTATTAATCTCGTTAATATCTTGTTCTGACAATGTTCCCGCAGACAACTTAAGCGACAATATACTTGTAATATAATTGTATCGAGCAACTGAAAGGTTACGTTTGGCATCGTATAAATTCCGAGTGCTATTAAGTACGTCGACGATGGTACGTGTACCCACTTCAAAACCCGCTTCCGTCGCTTTTAAAGCACTTTCTGCTGAAACAACAGCTTGTTCAAGCGCTCTTACTCGTGAAATGGAAGACGTAACATCAAAGAAATTTGAGCGAACATCTTTCACTATAGAGCGGTATACACGCTCACGTTCTTCACTTAGCGATACAAAGTTATGACGTGCTTGTTCTGTCCGCGCAACGACCGAGCCACCTTGAAAAATCGGAATGCTCAAACGTAATGACGCTCGTGTTGAATCAACGCGATCTGTTGACTCACCGATGGCCGCATCCGATGATTGACCTTCTGTGTCATTTGAGCTGTAGTCTACTTGCAGACCTAAGGTTGGTAAGTGGCCTGCTTTTGCAATCTCAATATCTTTCTTGGCAATATCCACAGCAATTTTACTTGAACTTAGTTGTAAGTTCTTTTCAGAAGCTCTTTTTGACCAAGTGTTAATGTCATTCGGCGCTGGCATATTCGCACTGAATTTTTCTGTATCAAGTTTAGAAAGCTTTTCGTAATAGTTACCGGTAATTTCCCAAAGTAACTCTTTGGTTTTTTCTACCTCATACTGAGCACTAATTTCACTGGCTTCAGCATTGTCATACAAAGCTTGAGCTTCATGCACATCGGTAATCGCAGTTAGCCCAACCTCAAAACGTTGTTTAGTTTGCTCTAATTGGCGAGCAATAGCGCGTTTTTCCGCTTTAGAAAACTCTAAATCATCCTGCGCTCGCAATACTCCGAAATAAGCTTGCGTGGCGCGCAAAATAAGATCTTGCATTGCCAAGCCATAGTCAGCATCGGCTTGAGAAGCTGTTAGTTCAGCTCGTCCTAAATTTTTCCACAAGGAATGGTCATAAACCGACTGCTGAAGGCTTGCGCCATATACATTAATGTCACTGAAAATATCACCACGAGTTTGTGACTCCGTTACCGTTAAAGATAATTGAGGAAGCAAACTAGCCCGACTAATATCAATGCCTGAATAGGCGGAGTCTTTATTTGCTTTCGCTCGTAGTGTTGCAGGATCATTTCTGAGTGCTTCTTGATAGATTTGTTGCAGGTCTGCTGCGAAGGCCTGAGTGGAGACCGTTAAGCCAACCACTAAAGACAGTAATGTTTTTTTCATTTGCTTTCCTAGAGTTCCGAACAACCTCGAGGGCTTCATTAATACTAATTTTTAATAATCAATGAGATAGCTGAACTTCTTGCTGCTCGTGAGATTGATTATCAAGACTTCCCTACGGGACATCCATGAGCGCAAAGTCTAAATGAATGATGGATAAGGTAGTACCTCATTCTAGTAACAGCTTAGCCTAAAGTGTAACCGAATATTTTCTTCTTATTTAATGAAGTGTTCATGATAGGCTAACTCGCATGAATTGAGAACCATCGAAATGTGATATTTGAAAAAAAATTCACATTAAACAGTTCTATGGGAACGTCATGAAGTTTGTTCAAAAATTAAATAAAAGTGATGTCGTTATCGAGTCTATCACTCCGCTCTACAAAGGATTTTTCACCTTTAACCAATATCGACTCAAGCACAAATTGCATGAAGGAGGTTGGAGTGAAGAAATTACTCGAGAAATTTTTGAGCGAGGCGATGCCATTGCCGTGCTGCCTTATGATCCAAACACGAAAGAGTTTATTCTGATTGAGCAATTTCGGGTTGCGGCTATGCGTACCTCTGATCAACCTTGGTTATTGGAAGTGATTGCAGGCATGATCGAGGATAATGAAGCGCCGGATGATGTTTGTCGTCGAGAAGCGCGAGAGGAAGCCGGAATAGAGATCACCGAGCTACAGTACATTATGCGTTATCTACCGAGCCCCGGAGCGTGTACCGAACAACTGACGCTTTATTTCGCATTAGTCGATAGCACGAATGTTGGTGGAGTACACGGGTTGGCAAGTGAGCATGAAGATATCTTAGTGCATAAAATTCATGAAGATGAGGTTATGCAGTGGCTACATGAGGGGCGGTTTATCAACTCCGCCACCATAATCGCGTTACAGTGGTTTGCCATAAATCGAGATAATATTCTTGGCAGTGACGATTAAACCCATCTTGTGTTAGATTGAGTTTAATACATTCAGCCGCATAAATTAGGTATTAAGAGGAACAGGCATTCACGATGACAACACGCAATTCAAAACGTTACTATCCAGATCTACGCACATTGCATTCTGTTTGTGACGTTAACTATGTGCGCTTGTTAAAGTTATTGCCAGATTGCGATACAGAACAACTTCAATATGAGTTTGGCGCGAAGAACGCTCTTCAGTATCGCATTACTATTGAAGAAGTATCACGTTACACCAGCACTGTCGTAATGAGCCAAATTAACCCTGAAATGCCAAATTATCTTAAGCCATCAATGCGTATTCGTTTGTATCATGATGCGCGTATGGCGGAAGTCATTGCTTCCCAAAATATCGCGCGCTTTGAGGCTAGCTACGAATATCCCAATAAAAATATGCACCAGAGAAATGAAAAAGAAATGGTGAATCACTTCTTAAGTGAGTGGTTGTCGTTTTGTTTGAATCATTATTCTCCAGCACAATCAACTTCCGCAACTTAGTGTAAAAACGAACCGATTAATCCGAGAAGTACGTGACAATTAGACTCTTGCAAATTAGCGACTGCCATCTATTTGCAGACACGCAAAAGTGTGGCTATGCCGACATTAACCCTCTGCTCACCTTAAATGCCGTTTTAGACAGTGCCAAAAAAGAACGTCCAGATCGCATTTTATTGACGGGAGATGTTAGTGGTGACGGCAGCGTTAAAAGCTACCAACATTTGTATAACGCGTTAGATAGCCGAGGATGGTTAGCAAATACCAGAATGATCCCCGGTAATCATGATGATCCTAACCTAATGATGAGGCAGTTCAACGATAAGATTTGCCGGGTCAATGGTTTTGAAGATGTAGGTCAATGGCGTTTTCATTATCTAAACAGTCACCATGAAGGTACAAAAGGCTTGGTTGAAAAGTCACGGCTCGACGAGTTGGAGCAAGATATATCCCAAGCGTCTGAAAAACATCAAATTGTAGCTGTACACCATCATCCACTGGATTGCATTCATTGGATGGACAAGCATGATTGGGTCAACCGTGATGAATTTCTTCAACTCATGCATTTTATGCCAAAGCCAGTGCGAGTATTGTATGGACATGTGCATCACGCGGTTAACCGTACCTTTAATGCTCAAGAATATTACGCTTGCCCTTCAACATGCTGGCAGTGGGCGCAAACAGAGCAGTTTGGTGTGTCCGATGTCGCGCCGGGTTATCGGATGATTGAGCTTGGTAATAATGGTGAATGGTTAACGTGGATTAACCGTATAGAGTGGTCTGTCGACTTGCAAACAGAGGCATAACGTTGAAAAAAGTTCTGGTTTATTTACATGGTTTTTTAAGTTCACCGCAGTCGGTGAAGTGTCAGGCAACGCTTAATTATATGGCGCAGCATCATCCCGACATCAGCATCATTTCTCCGCAAATACCGTATTATCCTAGCGAAGCGATTACGCATTTAACGACATTAATTGAACCATTTAAAGATGCCCAAATCGGCTATATCGGCAGTTCAATGGGCGGCTTCATGTCAACACATCTAATGCAATTGTTTCCCGGAAAAGCGGCGCTCATCAACCCTGCGGTCACGCCACATATTTTGCTTAAAAACTTTTTGGGTGAGCATATCCATCCGTACACAAATGAACCTTTTACACTTGTTGATACGCATATGTCGGAACTTGAAAACTTACTGGTTAGCGACATGAAACAACCTGAAAACTTTTGGGTGTTTTTGCAAGAAGGCGATGAAACCTTGGATTATCGTGAAGCCGTAGAAAAATACAAGCACAGCAAGCTAACGGTGGAAGCTGGTGGGGACCATAGTTTTCAAGGTTATGAGAATCATCTTCCTAATATTGTCTCGTTCCTTTTCGATTAAGTTTAAAATGCTGGGCGAGTGTGGGTAATGCCACTCAGAAATGCGCCGAGCATTGCTGAAAATTCCTCGAATTGCTACTATCTGAGAGGTGCGCGCTGTGCGCCGAAGTTTGTATCACACACATAAAATAAGCTGCTCATGACCAATCAAAGCTATAACGCAGAAGCCATTGAAGTCCTCAACGGACTGGAACCGGTACGTCGTCGTCCGGGCATGTACACAGACACGCAACGCCCAAATCATTTGAGCCAAGAGGTTATTGATAATAGCGTTGATGAAGCGTTGGCGGGATTTGCCTCCTCAATTAAAGTTGTCTTGCATGAAGATAATTCAATGGAGGTGATTGATGATGGTCGTGGGATGCCTGTTGATATTCACCCCGAGGAAGGCATTCCGGGCGTTGAACTTATCATGACCAAGTTGCATGCTGGCGGTAAATTCTCTAACAAAAACTATGAATTTTCTGGGGGGTTGCACGGGGTAGGGATTTCCGTTGTTAACGCGTTATCCACCCGCGTTGAAGTGACCGTGCGCCGTGACAGCAAAGTCTACCAAATGGCGTTTGAAAGCGGCGACAAAGTAGAAGACTTAGCCGTGATTGATGCCTGTGGCAAACGCAATACAGGAACGCGTGTACACTTTTGGCCGGATGCCAGCTATTTCGATTCCGCTAAATTTTCCGTTAGCAAATTAATGCATATTCTTCGAGCTAAAGCCGTGCTTTGCCCGGGGTTGAAAATCCGCTTCGACAATAAAATTGCCAAAGAAAGTCACGAATGGCACTACGAAGATGGCCTCCGTGATTACCTGATGCAACATGCACAGCAGTATGAAACCTTGCCAGAAAACGAACCCTTTGTTGGTGTGTTTGCGGGTAAAACTGAGGCCGCTGATTGGGCGGTTATTTGGTTGCCAGAAGGCGGAGAAATTGTTGCCGAAAGCTATGTAAATCTTATTCCAACGGCGCAAGGCGGCACCCATGTTAACGGGTTACGACAAGGCTTGTTAGAAGCCATGCGTGAGTTTTGTGAATTCCGTAACTTGCTCCCTCGTGGTGTTAAGCTCACACCGGAAGATATTTGGGAACGATGCAGCTATATTTTGTCGACCAAAATGCAGGATCCACAATTTGCAGGGCAAACTAAAGAACGTTTGTCCTCTCGCCAAGCGTCAGCCTTTGTTTCTGGCGTAGTAAAAGATGCGTTCAGTTTGTGGCTTAACCAACATATTGATATTTCCGACCAGCTGGCGCAAATGTGTATCAATAATGCACAGCGCCGCTTGCGTCAAAGCAAAAAAGTCGCGCGTAAAAAAGTGACTCAAGGCCCCGCATTACCGGGCAAGCTTACTGATTGCACTACGCAAGACCCTTCTCGTTCGGAGCTTTTCTTAGTGGAAGGGGACTCTGCGGGAGGCTCAGCTAAACAAGCTCGAGACAGAGACTTTCAAGCTATCATGCCGTTACGCGGTAAAATCTTGAATAGCTGGGAAGTCGATTCTTCACAAGTATTAGCCTCACAAGAAATTCACGATATTTCCGTTGCCCTTGGTATTGACCCAGATAACGAGGATATATCCAGCTTACGCTACGGAAAAGTGTGCATCCTAGCGGACGCCGACTCAGACGGGTTGCACATTGCTACGCTACTTTGCGCGCTTTTTGTAAAGCATTTCAGGACGCTTGTGAACGCGGGTCATGTTTACGTGGCAATGCCGCCGTTATACCGCGTCGATGTGGGTAAAGAAGTCTTTTATGCATTAGATGAAGCAGAAAAAGCAGGCATTTTAGAACGCATTGAAGCCGAGAAGAAACGTGGCAAAGTTAACGTACAGCGCTTCAAAGGCTTGGGGGAAATGAACCCGCTGCAACTGCGTGAAACCACAATGGACCCAAATACACGTCGTTTAGTGCAACTGACCGTGGATGACGACACCTCCATGTTGGAATTGATGGACATGCTACTCGCTAAGAAGCGCTCGCCCGATCGCAAAGAATGGCTCGAAAACAAAGGCAATTTAGCGGAAGTTGAGGTTTAAACGCAAATTGTAGGATAACGTTATAGGGCTTTGTTAGAGATAATAACTTGTGCGTACCTGACGTGCCTGTTGAAGAAGACAACGCAAAGTTTGAATTGCGTCTCGTCACAAACTTAAGTGGCGACTTGAGCCTAAGAGTAAGGAATATTTGTCCAGCCAGAAACACCGTGTAAACGGTTGTCACTGCCCCAAACCGCACCGGTTATAAATTCACGACTAATGATGCTATCGAAAACATAACGGCTTGACGTAGTTGAATCGGAGCTGGTGCTACCATAACTCCTAGTAGTACAAGAAACCGTATCGCTGTGTGAAAGGTAGACTTTTCAGGATAGAAAAGTCGGAGTCAGGCATACCGGATTTCACCGATATGCCTGAAGTATAAGTTTGGAGTAAGTACGTCAATAAACCGTGTGAACTTACTCTACATTTACACTAAGTGTTATGGGCATAACTCGTCTCTACCACGACGGCCACAGTCATCAAAGTCGCCTGGAACGACTCTAATTGAGCGTGTTGATTCATCGGTGTAACCGTCGTTGTCAGTCACTCTTTGGCGAATGCTGTAGGTTCTAGTTACATAAGTGGCTAACGAAGGTTTGGTTGTGCCTTTATATGTGCCATCAACCCACCATTCTGTTTTTACAATGCTGCCATCACGGTCAGAAGCATTGTCGACAATGTTTACACGGCCAATGCCGTTAAAGCCGTTGGCATGCGGTGTGAAGCTAGACTTAGGCGTGTAGTCACAAACGGTTGTACTAATCTGCTCGTTATGTGAGAAAGGTACGGTTGCTTGACATTGAGCAAAGTAAAGGTTGCCATCATAACCGTAGAAGTTCGAGTAAACGGTGCGATATTGTACTGGAGCGGCATTAAAGTGACCGCCTAAAAGCTGCGTTCTGAAAGACCCATTGTTTTCGACGTAGTACGCAGTACAAAAGGCTGTTCCTTCATAAATTGCTTGAGTTGATGTTTCACTACGGCAGTTTACTTGTTCATCACCAGCAAACGATGTTGTCGAACCGAATAAAGCCGCAAGAGGTAATAAGACTTTTGCTAAAGTTTTAAATTTCATTCTCTTTTTCCTTTTTTTTATTTATCACAAACTCGATTAATAGTATCAAGCGCAGGTAAATATATTCTCAAAAAGGTAATTTCACAATAGTAAAAATGATGGGATTCGATGTGTCTATATTGCGCTAATTTTGTATGTTGTGTGTAGATGATTTACCGTAAACACTAAAAAATTTTCTAATATGAGAAATATTAATCAGCAATGATTTTGATTTTCACATTTGTGTGATTTTTGGGGTCAATGGTTCCGTTAAAAAAGTTAACTAATTCACAAAAAATTAGCCTATTTAATTTAAAATAATATTTCAGGTGGTAATGCCATGTACCTTATTCCCGTTTGTTTTTGCCTCATTGGTATTGAATCAGGCGCGAAGATTAATGATGAGCGGAGTTGTTGGATAGCCAGTAGATTTTTGCGCTACTGAAGAAAAAAGCAACCACGTAAGTGGGCCGCGAGGTTTAATAAAGACGGGTTACTTACAGATTGCAGAAACAATGGCGTGCTTTTCCATATTAATCAAATTACGCCTGTTAAAAAGAGAAGTTTCAAACGTTAAATTTATCTTTTGCCTGCCCCTGAACCCTTTCTTTCTCAGATTGCATACCAAGCTGAGCAGTTATAACGCTAGTACATATTTATGGCCTTTTTATTCTAATTTTGTCTGGGTTTATTGCATTTCCTGCATGCTGTTTCTCAAAGAACTATGATAAGTTTCAATTGAGATATTTAATTGTCTTTCTTGTTTTTGAATTCAAAGCGCTGGTTTGTTCTGGTGAGCATAACTTGTTTGGATGAATTCAACTCATTTTGGCTAAAGCAGTACACATAAAGCTTGTGTAAATAGGCTTGGTTCTGAGTAAAGCTAAAAAGATAGTCAGGTGATGGAAAGAAGCGAGCTATTTAAATGTCTAATCGCTGAGTTAAAGGGGCGCAACCCTAAAACTCAGCTAATCAAACAACCTAGAACAGAGGCTCTTTGACTATGAGTGATGGTACACAAAACCCCGCGAATGAGGGTAGTGTTAATTTATTAAATGCGGACGCTGATGTGTTTCACATTGAGCATTTTGAAATTGGCGAAAATGGTCTTCAAATTGATGCCGCCTTATTAAATACCTTTGGCTTTACATCATTGATGCCAGTGTCGATGATGATTTGCGAAGGGCAGTTGGTTATCACCAATCATAGTGCAAAGTGCGCATTAATGAGTTCGGCAGAAGAATTACAGTTGCGCCAAGACGAAACCAAAGCGGATCATAATCAAGCAATTCGAAGCTTACTAGGCATCGCTTGTGCTTTGCCTCCCGTGCCAAATTCGGGGTTTTATAAGCACCGTAGGTAGGCGGTTTTACTGCATTTGCCATTCAATCTGCCATTAAAGCGGTTACTAACTGCTATTTCAAAACCTACTGCTAAACTCATCGCCTCTTGTGTTTTATAAGAGGCGTTTTTTGTGGGTTTGGTGTTATGAAATTCAGCTCTCCTCAGCAATCTACTTTTCCTAAAACGGTATTTCATCTCTATCTACAATTTCTAACTCTGTTAAATGTTGGGTGAGTACGGAGGTGTCTAGTCTCTCAAGTTGTTCTTCATCCAAAAACAATCGTTTTAGGTTTTGGCAATGCACCAATGGGGAAAGATCCGTTATTGGATTACTTCTGAGATAAAGCCATGTCAGATTTTTTAGTCCGGTTAGAGGGCGTAGGTCGGAAATCTCGTTGTCTTCAAGATCAAGATATTCAAGTGAGGTTGAGCTGGCTAATGCAGATAGATCTGTAAGGTCATTGGAATGTATATTGAATCGTTTAAGTGAAAGTAAGTTGGATAAAGATGGCAGTTCAGCGATACTGCAAAAGCTCAAATCTAGTCGTTCTAAGTTTATTAACTGGGTTAGCACCTCTGTGCTGGTTAATGTTGCACCCTCTAAACTTAGCGTTTTTAAGTTTGTTAGCTTGCCAAGGTATTCACAGTGTAAAATTGTGTTGTGCTCGCACATTAGCTCTTCCAGTTGTGTCAAACCTGCTATATCACGACAGTCAATCCAATCAATATAATTTATAGAAAGGGTTTTAAGCCGAGTTAGTGAAGCAAGGGGCGAGAAACTTTCTATCGGATTCCCACCTAAATCCAAGATCTCAAGCTGATTCAGGGCTTGCAGGTTATTAATGTTCAATAGTTCTGCATCGTTCGCTTTTAAACGGCGTAATTGCTGCAAGTGACTTAAATGAGGCAGTGCGTGAATCTGGCTATCGGAAATATCCAATTCTTCTAGTGCGGTTAATTGATTTAATACTTCTGCTTTATCTTGGGTGAAAATGCCACTTAGCGATAACGCTTTCGGTGATTGGGCTATTAGAATATCGAGCGAACCAAAACTTGTTTTCCACAAGGTATTGATAATTTGATCTGATGACGAGGTAAGGAACACGAAATTTAATTCTCTACCAGCTACCTTTTCCCACAGCGTTTTGATGTGTTTTTGTCGGTCTTTCAGCTTTAGCTTAATGGTCGGGTTCATGACCACTTTGGCTTGTAATAAGAGATGCTCATCTTGGAGGCTAATGAACTTGCGGGAATGCTCAAATAACTGCTTAAGCATATCGGATTGCTGTTTACGGGACGATTCCTCAAATGCCAATTGCCATACTTCAATCCAGTTTTCATCGAGGATACTGTTTTGTAGCAGCTTGATCGTTTCATCTTCTTTAGCCCACTCAGGCCAGTTTTCACTTAAATAATAACCTGCAAAATACTCCTGAAAGGATAAGTGACTAAAAGAGAAGAAGTCTTCTGGTGGAGCGTCTTCACTTTTTTGGCCGATTCCTTTGGGAATTAAAAAACCGGTTCGTTTTTTTAAAAAATCAATAAGCTTTTCAGCTTCTTTTACTGCACTGGCAGGCAGCGAGTCTGGGTCTTCTGTAGATTCAACTTCATCTAATTCTTCTTCGCTGCAAATCACTTGGGCCAACTGTACTGCAAAAAAGCGCGTTAAATCGCTTTGATATATGGTGGTATCTCGTCTAGTACCAAATATAAACCCAATGCTATTCTCGTCATGCGGGTAAACAGGGTCTGCATCGGCATTTTCCAGATTCAAACTTAATAAATTCGCGCACTGCATTTGCCATGCGAGTTTGCCTAACCAAAGCTTAATATCGTCGAAGTGATACTCCATATTGTCGGCGGTAAATCCTACTTCGGTTTTTCTGGCTCTGTCTAGTGCCACTAAATAGGTAGCAATAATACGCTGGTATAGCTCCGCTCGACCGTTAGGCAGTTGCCCCACACGCCACTGAATAAAGCAGATCATGGTTAGCAAAACGGGGTTGCGGCTTAAGGCATCCAAATAGTGGGCATCTTGGCAAGTTGTTCGTAGCGTGTTGGCAAAGCTTTCGCTTTCGGTTTTTTTCGGTAAATAGAGCCGTGTCCAATTATCCACATACTGCGCACGTCGTTCAGTATCAAAAGGTGCTAAATAAAAATGCGGGTAAACCGGTTCGTCAGGTAGCTTGCTATAACCTACTTTGCTGGATATGTCCTCAAGAGCCTTTAAGGCTTCTTTGAGTTCTTTTTCGTGTTTTTTCTCATGCTCTTTTTCTCGTTCTTCTGGGGTTTTCGGATGCCAAAATTCTTGGCTATCAAACCCAACAACGCGAGCGGTTAGAATCAGGCGAACTTTTGGGTAGTCGCTGAAAAACTGTTTTAAGCTAGCAGACAACCATCGGCTGGTGTCTACACCAATTTCATCCACCCCATCAACCAATACAATGGCTTGTCCGGTGCTTAAGCAATGCTGGAAGGTGTCGCTTGACTCTTCCAATAACGCGCCAGCGGTTCCCATGCTACTGCATATCATTTTAAGAAAGTATTCGCTGCTAGTGTCGTTTGTTGGCTTGCGGAGTTTACGAGCGGTAATGACGACTGGTAGCAAATGATTGAACCAATTTTTCCCCGCGTTCTCGCTTTGGCTAGAAAGAGACAAAGTTAGCCATTGTATAAAGGTAGATTTACCAATGCCGGGGTCGCCCAACAGGGTTACACGCGGGTTGTCGGCAATGACCGTTGGCAAACGTAATAAAAAGTCTAATTCTTGTTTTTTGTTCTGTTTGACCATGTCGTCTGGATCAATGCGCTCTTTGGAAGCCGCCGGGAAAATATACAAGGAATCTAGCGATACTTTATTCGACGAACCTGTATATTCTTGGTCGTCCATTGCCAACCCTTGGTTGTCAAGGTAGCGATTGTCCGTTTGCAACGAGTTTAAATAGTAAAACAGGTCGCTATCGAATAAATCAATGAAGGTTTTATCGTCGGGCAATTCAAATTTTGGGAGGGGCAATTTTGCTGTTGTCATGAACTTACTCTACTGACTTATGCTAACCATTATAAGCGTGGATAAGCTGCTTTAACACCGCTTTAAAATCATCGTTTTGTTGCTTACGCAGTCGCTCTGCAATCACACTATTTGAAATCGGTGTTTTGTTTTCTAAGCGCCTATTTTCAAGCTCCTTTTGTATCTTCGCTTCTATATCGTCCATCGACTGAATGATTTTCATGGGGCGTAAAACCGATAAATCCGATGGGGGTTCTCCGATATGGTGAGTGTTGACATCAGGTTGGCGTAAGCCCTCTAACGGACTGTGTTTTAATTCATCCTCTGAAAACGTGCTGTCGGGCAGGGAGAATTTGTGTAAATCGTCGTAAAAATCAATATCCCATTCTAATTGCTCGTAAATTTGTCGGTAGCTTACATACAAGCAAGCCAGCAGCAACATGCCGCGAATTTTCAGTTGCCACTGTGAGTCGTTCACATCAGCTTGTTCGTTGTTAGATTGGCGTAATTCATAGCGAATGTGGCGTGCTAGCCGATTAACTATCATTTTAATGCGCCGAGGATTCGCCGGTAAGCAGCGAGATGAGTGAATGATGTCTTCCATGTCATTAAGCAATGATAGCAATGGAATATTGGTTTCATCCCCGTCGGTGATAGATAACAAGCGCGTTAGTTCTGTTTTGATCAGTGCTGCGCCTTTTTCCTGCGTCATTAACGGCAGGCGATGCGCGTCCTGACATAATTTTTCTAAATATTCCACGCCCATAAAGTATTTTTGAGGTGACTCTCCAAATTCGGATGAAATGGCATGTTCTAGTTGAGCTTGGTCAATTGCCATCACGATAACGCAGTTGGGTATACTCAAATACAACTTTAAGCCTTCAAGCAATTTTAATGCGGCTTGCGGTTGGCAGCGGTCTAAATCATCGATAAAAATCAGAAGTTTATCTGCGGGCTTGTTGTTCGTGGCGTCACTTTTCTGCGAACTTAACAAAGCATCAATGGCTTCTTTTAGTGCTAAGTGAATTTTATCCGTGGGTAGCGTGGCGAGGAGGTTGTCCTTTTCGTATTTCTCCGCAAGCTTTGGCATGTTTTTTAAGTCGCCGCTGGTTTTGGTTGCGACTTTAATCGCGGAATCGAAAATACTAAGGGAACCGAGCACGGTTAAATCCAGCATTTTTTTACCTGACGTTTTCAGCTTTTGTAACCAGCTAAACTCTTCTTTAATAGCGTGCAACAGAGCGACGATAGGTTGCTCTTCGTGCTGATAACGCCATGCTTCAAACCAAACGCCAATATAATTTTCTAGGGGAGGTGCTTGTTCGGTTGTGTGTAAGCTATCGATACTTGATTCTGCACCCGAATGGTTGTTCCAGCCATTACTGATGGATTCCGGGAGCTTCCCCGTTAGCCTTCTAAATAACTGAGCTAAAGCAGAGGTTTTACCGCTGCCCCAATAACCTGTAATAGCGAGTGTTTTAGGCGGTTTAGAAGCCCCAATTTCGTGTGCCAACTCATTAACAAAATGACAGTAAAAGTCATCATTTAAATAAGGCGCGTCATTAAGCGTTTTATAGTGGTCTTGAGGCATAGCTGTCTTCCGTGATTTCCAGAATGAAGAGAGGAAAATTTACAAGCAATGGATAGAAAGTCAACCGCTCAGCCACCGTGGTTAAATAAAATAGAAGCTTGTGCTTAAATTTAAGAAGGAAATCCTTACAACTTGCTTCGAAGCTTCGCCTTGCGTGGTATGTGGCTGGGTGTTCTAATCCAAGGCCCAACTTTGCAAATCTAAATGAAAGTTTAAATGCAAATTCAGTTACGAATGCACTGGTTTAAACGCCAATCTGCAAGGAGTTAGCACGATGAGCAACAAAGTTAAAAATAAGAATGTTGCAGCAACCATTGCGTTGCTTGCTGGTGGCTTTGGTATCCATAAATTTTATTTAGGGCAAACGTTATGGGGATGGATTTACCTCGTCTTCTTTTGGACTTTTATCCCCAGCGTTGTTGCGTTAGTTGAGTTTATTTTGTACTTGTTTATGAGCGAAGAAGAGTTCGACGCTAAATACAACAAGCCAATACAAGTAGAAAAAGCCATTTAGGCGTTTGCGGCCATTGCTAGCAATAGCGGGTTCGCGCTGTCTACCAATATATCTTCAATTTGCTTTTTTGCGCGCTTGAACATTGCTTTTAAATGCGGTTTTAAATGCTTCGCACCATCTACTTCCGGTTTGAAATAGCAAACTAGAGCATGCAAAAACACACATTCATCCTCGGCTAACGCCGCTTGTCGATTTGCATAAGGGTTATAACAAGAAGCGCAGCTTCCCCGAAAGTGATATGCCGTATTGGTGATCATTACGCCAAAGCCTAAGTAAATGGAAAGCGCATCGGCAAGCAAGGCTAAGTCGGCATCTTCAGAGGGCTTTTTTGCCACATGATGCAACATGACCAAGGCCAAGCCGTTTGCCATGCTCGACACTAAATCTTGCGGCTGGTTAATTTGATTTGGATTGTAAGATAAAAACACTGGATGCGGAGGCTGCACCATCAATTGTGCATTTTCCCCGCGCAATGCATCTTCAAATTGGAAAAAAGGAAATTGTTGTTGCCAAGGTAATTGATTCGGCTGCGCTAGGTTAATTGGCCATTGAGACAAACCTGCATATTCTTTAACGCGCGAGAATAACGTTTGTGACATTTCTTCTATGCTACTGACTTTTTCGGGAAAAAACTCGCCGGTTGGTTCTACCACGCGTGTGGATGCTAAAAAATAGGTGTGATCAAAATGCTCCGCGCACCAAACGAACAGGTTAATAAGGATTTCAGCACTACCGTCGTCTAGCAAAGGTTTGGTTTTAAAGAGTGAAAGCATGGGTCATGTGTTGTTATCGGTAACAGGAATTTACCAGTAAAAAAGAGAATGCTTTCGGAGTCAAGAAAAGCAGCGTTTACGGTTAAAAAGTATCAATATTTTAAATTGGGTTTAAGTATAAATACGTCAAATATTGGTTACATTTTCTAGGCTTATTTTCCGAGATGGAAGTAAAAATCACCTAACTAGAAAATAAACGAAGGATGTAAATAATGAGAAATACACTTAAAAACCTTGCTTTAACATCTGCGCTATTAATGACAACGCAAGCATTTGCCACCGATTTAGTTTGTGATGTGTACCTTAAACCGGGCGCTGGCGGAAATACCCTAGGAAATGGTACCGCGCACTGTGATGGTTTCGACTTTTCTTTCAGCAACAGCACAACAGGGCGTTTTTACTTGAAGAATATTTCTAAACCTATTCAACAAGTTATATGGCAAGGTGGCGCGAGTAGTTGTAGTGGTGGTACGCAGTGTACTGTAACACTACCAGCATATTCGCCGAAAACGGCCACGGCAATAGTGTTGTATGATGATGGTACTTACGAAACAACCAATTTGTCGCGCATGTATTATGAATCAGGGTTTTAAAACTGAGGACATGATGGAAGCATCGTTTTAGATTCAGGCAATAACGATATCGCCAGAAGATAAATATATAACCAAATGGGTGGGTTATCTATATTCTGGCGATACATCAAATAGACAACGGCAATAATAAACGACAATTTTCGGATATTTAATTTCTATACTGCTTAAAAATCAGTAACATAATGTTTTTGATTTGTTGGTAGTTGTTGTGAACACCTTAAGCAGTATTTGTTCTCATTATCTGCAAATTTGCAGTAAAAACAAAAATCTCTCTCGTCATTCTTTGAAAGCTTATAACATTGATATGACACAGTTTATGTCGTGTATTGGTAAGCAGTTTCCCATCCAGAATATTACCAAATTTGAGCTACAAGCATTTCATGAGCATCTTGCTGACGAATCGCTTGCGCCCTCATCCATAAAGCGCAAACTTGCATGTATTCGAGCTATGTTTAAGTGGCTTGAACATGAAGAAATGATCGAGATTAATCCGTTTCATAAGTTCCGAGCCAACATAAAAAGTGCGCGACGTTTACCCAAAAACGTACCGGCAAACGAACTTAACGCCATGATAGTACAAGCGAAGTCGGATTTGGGGCTCACTAAGCGGCAAAGTTACCGTTACTCGCGTTTGGCGAAACTGGTGACGCGCAAGAAAAGCCTTAACAAGCTAACTACTTTGGTGTCGATAGAGCTGATGCTTAGCACCGGAATTCGGGTAGGGGAGTTGTCCGGTATCAGCATTAATTGCGTTGATATTTATGATCGCAAAATTAAAATTTTAGGCAAAGGTGCGCGAGAACGGTATGTGTTCCTGCCAGACGAAGAAATATGCGATTTAGTGGAGTCTTACCTAAAACTGCGCGGCATTTGCGAACCGGATACCGACAACTTATTAGTTAACAGCCGTGGCAAAGCCGCTTCCACACAATTTATCCGAAAACTTATTAAAGATAACGCCGAAAATGCTTATACCAAACAAAAAGTGACGCCACACATGCTGCGACACAGCGCCGCCTGTGAGCTATTAGAATCTGGCTTAGACATTCGCTTCGTACAACGACTGTTAGGCCACAGCAGCATATCAACCACCGAAATTTACACCCACGTTAACGACAAACAGCTCAAAGAAAAAGTATCTCAAGCCAACGTAAGGGGGAGGGTTCGTAGTATGGATAACTAGGAATTATGGAGCTTTTGGACATCACGGTTGCAACCTTTTTAACTATTGTCCTGATACTTGGCGGTTATCAAATATATTTTCTTCCTCAGAAGTTCCCATTAAAACCCTCAAAAAAGCTACTCATATCATTTGATGAGAAAATCCCCTTTCGGCCTCGCTGGGTTTGGGTGTATTCTTTTTTCTACTATCCCTTTATTGCATCGATAGTTCTAACCGTTAACGATCTAAAACAGTTTTGTTATGTGGTTCTTAACTTTCTCATTTTGCTGCTATGTCAGTTAACCATCGCTTACTTCTTTCCAGTAAAAACCCCTCCACATTGGCGGGAATATGATTCGAAAGGCTCGTTATCCAAACGATTTCTGAGTTTGGTTCATCACTTTGATAAGGGTGGGAACTGTTTTCCATCCATGCATGTTGCAACGTCTGTGCTTACTGCATTACACATTATCTATAATGTATATGGATCTTTTGTTATTGATGGCGTTTGGGTTCTTGTCATGCCTGCGCTCATAGCGGTTAGTGCAATTTATACCAAGCAACATTATCTAATAGATATTCCAGCAGGCGCTTTGTTAGGTTGGTTGGTGTTTGTGCTACACCTTAGTATTTATACTGTTTGAGTAACAAAAAAGTGCGAAACGATTTTATAACTTAACGTTAGTAGTGAAATAGCGAAACTGATATTGGGGATGGTTAGTGTTTGAAAGTGAACTGGCCAAACTCTCAAGTTGTCGCAAAACTTAGTAGACTTTTCTATGAGTTCAGCAACTGATACCACTCGATCTAAATCTAGAGAACTCCAATTTGGTGAAATAGCACCATCTAAAAAACGCTTCTCAGCTTCACTGGTACTTTTATTTAAAATTGCTGTTTTTTGAAACGTCATTACGTTATGCAAATGAAAAAAGGGTAAAGCTGAGCACAATCCCATGAGTAAATAAGGGGCAAGCAACCAAATTCGCCGACTTTCGTCGATGTTGAATTGCACATAATCTCTCAAAATGAAAATACAAAGAACAACAAATAATGTGGTAAGTGCGTACATAATATAAACGCATGGCGCTATGGCTACTGAAATACTTCTGTGAACTGTTTTCGTTAAAGAAATGCCAAATTCTGCAACTTTTCTGTCGCGAATAAACAAAATGTACCGTCCATATATTATGGAGCTAAAACATAAGAATGACATATAAAGAGAGGTCCATAGAAAGATAAGTGCCCCCGTAACTGACACTTCGGCTTTTCCTTGCGAATTGGGCTCAAATGCGGCAGTGAAGAAGACACCTCCAATAAAACCTTTGTAGTAGAAGTGCATTAAGCCAGTTCCGACGATAGCGGATATCACGACCATCCCTATGCTGTGGTAGTAAGGTAGCTCCCATTTGTGTTTAAAGTAACGATAGGATTGCGCGTATCCACTCTGAGACTTTAGTAGAAAATAGATAGCGAGAGGATTGAGCAAAAGGAAGTTAATGATGGTGGAGTGGTTTTTAGCATAAGCATATTGAATAACTTCCTTTTCATTGATAATAAGCTTTACATCATCAATCAATGTTCCTTCAAAATAACTGGCTAAGCCAACGGAAATACTCGCCACTAGACAATAAAGAATGGCGATAGAAGAAGGGCTTAATCTAACAGCTCTTTCCATAATTCCTAGTTATCCATTTATTATTAAAAACCAAATTTGCGGTGTCGGAGCGGGAGCTGCATTGGTGGAAATGCGTAATACGCAGTTGGCTGCTGGCTCTTTCCGCGCGACTAAATATCTGTTCCAAACTATCAGTCACCTTTAGAGAATTAGGAGCAAACCCTCAGCCGCAGGGAAGCGGCTGTGGAGCCTACATGGAAGTATCCACGGCGAGTTTGCGATAAATCTCTATGGGTGAATGACAATTAAACACGGCTATTTAGGCAAGCAACAAATAAGGGACAGCAAATAGAATGGGTGTGGATTCTAGAAACCTAATACTCGCAGATGGGATTTAATCATAGGTTTTTAAAGGTATCAATATCTACCTAATGGGGTTGCACTTGTTTTATGAAATGGCGGATGCGTGATACAAAAAAGCCTGCCTCTGAAACGTCGGGCAGGCACCTTTGTGCACGATGCATAAGAAATATCCTGTTTGATTAAATTCCCTGTTCAACGGTTTGCAAGTAGCTTAATACTTGGTCGGCGTTTCTTTCCTTTGAAAACTCTTTGATACCTTTGCCGTTGCAAGACAAGTTTTCTTCGTTAAGTAGTAATTCGTAAACGCCTGCTTTGCTGGTTGCGAACACGCCCACTTTATTGCTGAAGCTTCTGCGTAGCAAGCTTACGTCGTCTTTGGCAACGGCTTTACAGAAGTTCGCTAATTCTTGGTTGCCAACAAAAACTAACTCTTTGTCGAATGAATCGCTGGCAGATGCATAGCATGAAAGTAAGGCTGTTGTGGCTAAAAGTAATTTTTTCATTGTTAAATCCTCATATTGTTCTTAGGTAGTCGAAACCTTGTTTTTTGAGTGCGTGGTTCGGTTTCGGATGTTTGTGTTGTGTGCCTATCAACTTCTGAGCACGTAATCACTCTAGCGCAGTTAAAACAAGAATGTTGTTTAATTACTATAAATGGAACGTTAATACAGGTTTAAATCGGGTTGTTATTGAAGTGTTAAATGTTTAAGTGATTGAAAAATAAGAATAAAACATAAATGTATATAACGTTAGTATCTGTTGTATATTTTCATTTGATCTAAAAATTACATGATTATTTGTATTTTTAGGTAAATTCCTTTCATAAATTGGCGATTTGTTAACACATGAAAGCTTATTTTAGGTTGTTACAACGGCATGTAAGGGGGTTTTAGGGATCGTTTGTAACACCTTTTTAATGCTTTTGAAGTGGGCTTTGAGCGTTTTGAGATGAAATCAGTCATACAAATATGTCGATTTTGACAATCGTATGTTGCTATTCGTTTGAGTATAAAGTTATTGGCGAACGATTTATTTGGGCTTTAGAGGTTGGTTAGCTCAGGTTTTATAAGGCTTTTGGCTACAGAGTAGTTAAACACCACATGACTTCCCCGCTGCTAATTAAATACAATCGCGTATGGATCAAAAATCATACCATAACCAATGTCATCTACTCATACCTTTGTTTTCTGTGGCGTTGCTACTATTAAATATATCGAAAGAGAAGATGTATTGTCATAACAGATAGGTGGTAGATATGAGTAAGCATTTTAAAATAATTGCCCTTTTGGCCTTTGCTGTAATGAGTTCTAAAAACGTTTCTGCTGCATCTTGTGTTATTGATCGGTTGCATTTAGCAGATCCTGCGATGTCTTGGGATAACCGTGATAGTGTTGGCGACCTCAAAGCTTCTCAATTTAAAGTCGAGCAATGCGAAGCGCCCCAAGGCAGTATTATCACCAATGTACGTGTTAATTTTGGTTACTATACCAACCCCAATATTTTAGCGAACGGATTGATCTGGGGGAATTATGGTATGACGGTTTCCGCTGGTGGTGTGCAAGCTTCAACAACGGATACTGTCATTTCAGGCGTGCGTCCCCGCAGCATTGAAAGTGGGAGTAATCTATCTGCTTTTAATGGCATGGAATTAAATCGTGTAAAATTCAATGTGTATTCTAAAGTCACTAATTATTCGGTAGATTTAGAGTGCAATCATCTTCAATCCGAAATTTGCAAAAACTTCATGTCAGCTTCCTATAAACTCACAATTGATTATGATGCACCCGCCGCTATCCCATCGTCACCAAGCCAGTCTCAAACGATTATTGATGAGTTTAACCAAGGGATAACCCTAATGTGGTCGCCTGTCTCAGAGGCTGACTATTATGAAATCGACACGCATTTTATCGATTCAACGTTAAACACCGCCTCTACTAGCGAACCCCATCGTTATATTAGTTACTCACCTAAAATGACATGGCGCGATAATAAGGTGAGCAATCGTCAATTTCGGATTCGCGCGTGTAATTCAGCAGGTTGCTCTGCGGATACGAGCATTGTGAGCGGGAAATAAAAATTATTTGAGGCGTGGTGGGCGCTTCTCTATATGACGTGATAATAACGCTGTTAGAGTTAGTTTCTTTTCAGAGAAGGCTGGTTACTAATCGTGGACAGCACTAGGTAAGATTGTTGCAAATTTGTTAATTTACTTATAGATAGAAGTAGGATTTAAATACTAATTTGTGATTCAACAATGATTCTTGGATTGTATTTATCCTGCTTATTTTCATTATTTAGGATGTAATTTCGTTTTTCAGGTCGGAACGGTTTCATCTTGAGTCGAACTCACTTATATTCATTTCTTAAGTTGCCTTTTTCAATTTTGAGGAGTGATACAAGTGGAGATGATGTCTGGGGCCGAAATGGTAATCCGGGCGCTTCGGGACCTTGGTGTTAAATACGTTTTTGGTTATCCCGGTGGCGCTGTTCTTGATATTTATGATGCGTTATTTGCCCAAGACGACGTTAAACACATCCTCGTCCGCCATGAACAAGCCGCGGCTCATATGGCGGATGGTTATGCACGGGCGACAGGGCAAACTGGCACTGTGCTGGTCACGTCGGGTCCGGGTGCGACTAACACCATTACCGGTATAGCGACAGCTTACATGGACTCTATTCCCATGGTGGTGCTCTCGGGGCAAGTGCCTTCTACTCACATAGGTGAAGATGCTTTCCAAGAAACCGATATGATTGGGTGTTCACGCCCCATCGTAAAGCATAGCTTTCTTGTTAAACGCGCCGAAGATATTCCTGCTGCTATTGCCAAAGCCTATTACATTGCGAATAGTGGGCGACCGGGTCCAGTTGTTATCGATTTGCCAAAAGATATTGTTCAGGATGTACGTCAATATCAGTTTCCTGACAAGGTGTCGATCCGTTCATACAACCCCACTGAAAAAGGGCATGGTCGACAAGTTCGTAAAGCCGCTGACGTGCTAAAAGAAGCGAAACGACCAGTAATTTATGTTGGTGGTGGCGGTTTGAAAGCCAGTGAAACTGGCCAACTTTTAGCATTAGCTGAACAATTAAAAGCGCCGGTTACTACAACATTAATGGGGCTAGGGGCTATTCCGGGACAGCATCCTCAATGCATCGGTATGCTTGGGATGCATGGTACGATGGAAGCTAACAAAGCGATGCACCACGCGGATTGTATTTTGGCTCTGGGCGCGCGTTTTGATGATCGTGTCACCAATAACATCGATAAATTTTGCCCGGAAGCAAACATCATTCATATTGATGTTGATCCTGCTTCTATATCCAAAACTATTAACGCTCATATTCCAATCGTGGGATCTGTCGAGCGTGTTTTGGAGCAGCTTACGCCTTACCTTAAGTCGGTTAATTCTGAAAAGCAGGAAGAAAAGCTTGTTGATTGGTGGCAGCAAATTGAAAGTTGGCGAACGCGCAAGTGCTTGAATTATGCGTCGGATGTAGACGTTATTAAACCTCAGCAAGTCGTTGAAGCTTTGTACAAACACACAAAGGGGGAAGCTTACGTTAGTTCTGATGTAGGACAGCATCAAATGTTTGCAGCTTTGTATTATCCTTTTGCTAAACCGCGTCAATGGATTAATTCTGGTGGTTTAGGCACGATGGGATTTGGTTTGCCGGCAGCAATGGGGGTACAGTTTGCCTTTCCTGAAGCCGTTTCAACGGTAATCACGGGTGATGCCAGTATTCAAATGAATATTCAAGAGCTATCTACCTGCTTACAGTATAATTTGCCTGTAAAAATCATCTGTTTAAATAATCGTTCACTTGGCATGGTAAGGCAGTGGCAGGATATGATTTATCAAGGTCGTCATTCGCATTCTTATATGGAGTCCATGCCTGATTTTGTGAAATTAGTTGAGGCTTATGGACATGTTGGGATTAAGGTTGATCACCCGTCAGAATTGGATGCCGCCATGCAACAGTGTTTTTCGTTAACTGATAGGTTGGTGTTCGTTGACGTGGCCGTTGATCCCACTGAGCACGTTTACCCAATGCAAATCAAGAACGGCTCTATGGCCGATATGAAGTTAAGCAAGACGGAGCGTACCTAATGAGACGGATAATTTCTGTATTAATGGAGAATGAGCCGGGCGCATTATCTCGCATCGTAGGGTTATTTTCCCAGCGTGGTTATAACGTGGATTCATTGTGTGTTACCACCACAGGCGATCCAACCTTATCGCGTTTAACTATCACGACGCACGGTGACGATAAAGTCATTGAGCAAATTACAAAACAGATTAATAAGCTGGTGGATGTGTTCAAAGTCATGGATTTGACTGAAGGTGAGCACATAGAAAGAGAATTAATGTTGTTAAAAGTGTCAACGCCTACTGAGCAGATCCGCGCTGAAGTAAAACGCAATGTGGATATTTTCCGGGCTCAGATTCTCGATGTCAGTGCTAAAACTTATACCATTCAAACGACCGGCTCCAGTGAAAAACTGGATGCTTTCCTAACTTCGATGAGTGATTACACAGATGTCGTTGAAGTGTCGAGAACTGGTGTA
The DNA here is from genome assembly GCF_026788005.1 of Alteromonas sp. a30. Classification (GTDB taxonomy): domain Bacteria; phylum Pseudomonadota; class Gammaproteobacteria; order Enterobacterales; family Alteromonadaceae; genus Paraneptunicella. Next base: position 44,205 of record NZ_JABEPE010000012.1, on the reverse strand, counting down.
TGCGGGCTGTCTCGAGGAGAAAAATCACTTCACATCTAGCATCCGCTAAAACAGATATAACGATTTCTGTCGTTAAGGCCGATTGCGCACCTTCTATCTTATTGGATGGGTGCGCTTTTTTCATTTTGAAGACAGGTTTTTTCTAAACCTTTTCCCCTTTCTTCCCTACCGAGCCTGATGCACTTGTGCTTTTTCATGTAGCTAATTGTTGGCTCGGATATAACTTCAGGCTTGTAAAGTAACGCTGTGGTTATGTAGTTAAGGTTTAGCAATTCATTTCTCATTCTGTCACAGCGTTGTTACTTCTTCATAGAGCAAACCATGTAAACGCCAGATAACCTCTAACTATAGAGCTTGCTAGAGCTTGGTATAGCGCTTTCTTGTAGGTTTCCTAGCTTCTTCCTTAACTGAGTGCAAAAGCGCCATTGACGATGCGCTAAGGGGTTGGAGCTTGAAAAGCGTTTTAAGGCATTTTTATTAATGAAAGGAACTAGCTTTGAGCGATACGTTTCCATGTGATTTAGGAAAAAATAGCGTTTTTTCATTAAGTTATTAAAGCGCCAATAATCTATTTAAATTTAGATTCTACATTTATGCTTGAGCAAATTTTATTGTGGAATTGTCGCTCTTTTAGGTAACTATTTGATTAAGTTTAGTATTTTTAGTTTTCTAATTTTTTACAGTTTTTGGTCCTAATTGTTTTTCTAGTCTACTATTAATTTCGAAGTTACTAAGGGCGTGTGATGATGAGGTATATCGAAAATATATATCTTAGTATTAAATCAATTCTGTAAGCGTTTTCCTTAAACGTTTTTTAAATTCCTGCTTTTTGCTTTTAGATAACCCTTAATTATCTTTATTTAATATTCTGTAAATTGATCTCGCGCATGGTTGTTTTGATTTCACTTTGTTACATTTGTAAAGCGGTTAGAAAAATTACCATAGATATGCGCTAACATCTATAAGTGGGTAAGTATATTATCCGAGCCGTTGACGTCTGTTCGTTGGTCAATTTACTGAATTAGAATGCACGAATTATGTATAAAAATCTCCCTTTGGGAGATAATATTGACCGTTTTGCGGAAAATGACCATCATTTATTAAAAGGCATAAAATCATATAAAACAATCGACTATCTTGCATTTTTGGGGGGTGTCGGCTAAGTAACAATAATTGTCGCTAGATTAATAACCAAAATGCGGACTATCTTCTTACATTACATCTAACTCATGGAGGGAATATGACAAGAGTGAAAAGCGGAATATTTAAATTAAAAACCAATGTTTTCTCACTCTAAATTAAGGATCTTATCCAATTGTGTATTTGTTGGAATAGTTTTTAAAGGAAGACGTTAATATTTTTTTATGTGTTTTTGTTCCGCTTGAATATTCGCTTCTGTTGTTACTTTGCTTTACGTCATTGCTAACAATAATAGATAAAAGTGCGGGCGTAGGAGTAAAAAAAGTAAGTGGTATCGACTACTTTTGCTATTCGGGAGATTGAACTTTACCTTTTATAGCTGTAGCCTCTTTGACGTCATTTTTTATTGATTACTCGATGTAGGCAATAAGGGTAAATAAGAAAGGGAATTTCAACGTTACTCGCCCAAAGCATTATTTATTGCTGGCGGTTTATTAAATAAAAAAATGATTTAGTTGAACTCAAAGGAACTATTGTTATGAAACTGTTTTCTCTTGCTCTGCCAACGCTTATATTGGCATCAACTAGCACGCTACTAATTAATAACGAGGATGCTGAAAAAACAAAGCAGTACATTGTTATGGCGGACTCATCAGAAATTGCACTTAATAGTGTTATAAAAAGCGGTGCGCAAATAAATGAGAAACTTCCGCTAATAAATGGAGTCGTTGCCGACTTGACTGCAAAGCAGTTGGCTAAACTAGCTAAAACAGGAAACCTAAAAATTAGTCGCAATGCACAAGTGGCGGTATCCAGCTTTGCCCCTATTCAAAATGCCAAGCAAGATTATGTTCAAAGTAATGGCGCGAATGGCAATGAGGTTGATACCACGCTGATAGAACAAACTTTTGCGAAAAACCTACAACTTAGCGGTACCATGGGCAATGATATTGCCGTGGCAGTTTTAGATACTGGTATTCAACCGATGAGTGGCTTATCTAATAACGCACAAGGTGACTCACGAATTCTTGGCACATATGATGTTTTCGCTGATGCTTTCAGTACACAAAATAGCGACGAAAACGGACATGGTACGCATATTTCTTCCATTATCGCGAGCAGCGATCAAGACTTAGATTCAGATTATTTTGGTATGGCGCCCAATGTTAACTTAGTGGGTGTGAAAGCATTCGACCAGTCGGGTGCTGGTTCTTATGTTAACGTAATTAAAGGTATTGAGTGGGCAATCGCTTACAAAGACGTTTTCAATATTCGCGTGTTGAATATGTCTTTTAGTGCGCCAGCTCAGAGTTTTTATTGGGATGACCCGGTTAATGTCGCGGTTATGAAAGCATGGCAAGCAGGCATCGTTGTAGTTGCTTCAGCGGGAAACCGTGGTTCTGATGAGCCAACTATCGGTGTACCAGGTAATGTGCCGTACATTATTACGGTTGGGGCGGCAACCGATTCTAATACTGCATTCGACACCAGTGACGATGGCGTTGCAACATTCTCGTCTGCGGGACCAACGGTTGAAGGCTTCGCTAAGCCCGAAGTTGTTGCTTACGGTAGTAAGCTCGTAGGCAAGATGCCAGGTAATGCTGACATTCCAGTAATGTATCCAAGTACCCACGCAGCGGGTGAGTATTATTCAATGTCTGGTACTTCGCAAGCTACAGGGGTTGTTTCCGGTGCCGTTGCTTTACTCCTTTCTGCCAATCCTAACTTAACACCTGATCAGATTAAATGTCGTCTTATAGATACAGCTAACCCATTATTGAATGGAACTGATGGTGCTGTGAGCGCATTACTCCAAGGTTCGGGTTTAATAAACGTTGAAGAGGCTGTGAATAGTGATGCCGATTTCTGCGCCAATCAAAACATGAATATTGAAGCTGATATTTTAGGCAGTGAACATTATGTTGGCCCTCTAATGGAATATGATGGCTCAGGTGGTGATCCTGCAACTGATGGTAACTTGTGGCGTGATGGTAACTTGTGGCGTGACGGTAACTTATGGCGCGACGGTAACTTATGGCGCGATGGTAACTTATGGCGCGATGGTAACTTATGGCGTGACGGTAACTTATGGCGCGATTCTACATTAGGCGATAACGCCGAAACATGGATGGATACTAACTCTGTGGTCGATGCCAGTGCAGTTATTGCGGTACACCCTGTCATGTAAAATACATTTTGGGCGATAACAAAGTTAGAAAAGATCTTAGCTCAGGTTTTACCTGAGCTTTTTTATTTGTTAAAACAGCGTTTGCAACTTTTATTAACCGTGGTTCGATGTATATCCGTTATCTCCTTATCTTATTGTTTATCTTCTTAGGATCGTTTTCTGCGCATAGCTCAGAAATGCGATTTGATGTTTATGATATCGATAGAGGTCTTGCCCAAGAAGTTGTTAGAGGTGTTATCCAAGACCAGCGTGGTTTCCTGTGGATCGCCACAGAAGAAGGTTTAGATCGCTTTGATGGCTTCAATTTCGAGCCATTTCGTCATGAACCGCAAAATCCCAAATCGCTTTCCAGTGATGTGATTACCGATATGGCCATTGACGATAGTGGCAATATTTGGTTAGGCACATTCGGTGGTGGAATAAACCGCTTTAACCCCCTTACAAATCAGTCAACTCGGATCGGTGCGCAGTCCCTATCCAGTGATCGTATTCAGTCTATTTTTATCGATTCAAGACAACATATTTGGGTTGGAACCTTCGAACATGGGCTGGATCGGATAATTCCTGACGAAGAAAAGATTGAAATCGTAAACTATAAATTACAAGGAGATGCCGCAAGTCATCCATCCATAACCGCTTTTACCGAAGACAAATTGGGGCGTATTTGGGTGGGAAGTGATGGTGGAGGCATTCGGATCTATGATGCGTCTCTGTCGGAATGGCGAGCATTCGAAGATGTTTTCTCAGGTATTGATATTCAAAATGCGCATATTAGAAGTTTACTGGCTGATGAAAAGGGCAATATATGGATAGGAACAGCCTCAGAAGGCCTGTATCGCTTTCATTTAGGCACCGAAACACTCTCGCATTTTAAAAATGAGCCGTTTCAATCTGAGGGCCTCAGCGATAACCGCGTACTATCGTTGTTAGAAGATAGCGAAGGTGTTATATGGGTTGGCACAGATGATGGTGTGAACTTAATTCGAGATGATGATGAAGTCGTCCAAATTCGCCATTCTGATACCAATCCAAACAGTTTAAGTAGCAATCGCGTTCTGAGTATTTTTGAAGACACCAATGGTTTAATTTGGCTAGGCACATTCAGAGGCTTAAACAAATGGAATCCTATTACGGATCGCTTTAATCATACTTTACCGCGTATTTCAAAAAGTCACGATCACGCCAACATTACCGGGTTTGCTGAGTTCAAGTCAGGAGACTTTGCTATCGCGACTTATGGTGGAGGGGTGTTAATACAAGAACAACAAAGCAGTCACTACACAATTATTTCCGAGGATAATGGCTTACCTGATAACCGTGTCATGAGTATTTTCGTTGATAAAGACGATGGATTGTGGATTGGCACGCGAGCAGAGGGACTCGTTTATATCCCATCTCCTGATGCTGAAATTCAGTATTTTGTTAATGATCCCGATGATTCAACAAGTCTGCCTTCAAACGGTGTAACGGATATTTATCAAGATAAGCATGGTGATATTTGGGTATCAACCTATAACGGTGGTTTGAGCCGAAAGGTTGGGGGCGGTTTTGTGACTTATACCGCGAATCCAAGCAACGATAGGTCGTTATCTTCAAATAATGTGATGCAAATTCATGAAGGCGCTGATGGACACCTTTGGTTGGCGACGGTTTCTGGGCTAAACCGATTTGATCGTGACACAAATCGTTTTTACCGTTACCAACACGATCCTGTGATAAAAGAGAGCCTAAGCTCAAATATGGTGTGGCACTTATTTGAAGATACGCGTGGCAATTATTGGATTGCAACCGAAGGGAATGGCGTTAACTTATGGCTCAAAGAAGATCGCAGAAAAGGCATTCCAAGGTTCTTGCATATTGGGCGTCAAGAAGGATTACCAAGTAATACGGTGTACGGCTTTGCCGAAGATAATGAAGGCCGTATTTGGATGTCTTCTAACAAAGGGCTTGTGCGTTATCATCCTCAAGATGGCAGTGTTGAGTATTTCGACAAAAGTCACGGTTTGCAAGGCTATGATTTCAATCAAGGCGCGGTACTAAAGCGCTCAAATGGTGAAATCTACTTTGGTGGTAGTAACGGCTTCAACCATTTTTCAGCCGATTTTGACCCAATAGATTCTAATCCGCCAAACGTTGAGTTGCTGAGTGTGTCAGGCATTAATAATTCAGAGTTTGATGGAGATACTCACTCGAAAATTACCCTCGCGTATAATGATTATCTGGTTGCGTTTGATTTCGTTGCTTTAGATTTCGCTGCGCCAGAGAAGAATCAATATCAATATAAACTTGAACATTTTGATAGTGATTGGGTAAGTGTGGGTAATTTGCGTCGAGCAACCTATACAAACCTGCCAGCGGGTTCCTATACCTTTATGGTGAAAGCATCCAATCACAACGGTAAATGGAGTGAACCACAAATCAATTTACCCGTAAAAGTTGAGCCGGCTCCGTGGTTAACGATTTATGCCTTTGGCGCCTATGCAGCGATTATCAGTATTATCATCATGTCGTTGATTCAACACCAACTGAAAAAGTTTGCACAAGAGGAAGCACAACGGAAACGTTTGGAGCGCGTTGTTGCGGAAAGAACCAAAGAGTTGGAAGATCAGAATAATAAACTTACGGCATTGAATAATGAACTGGAAGCAGCTTATCGAGTTGATGCCTTAACAGGACTTAACAATCGGCACTTTCTTAATGCCTATCTCGGGCAGCGTTTAAGTATTATTGATCAAGCTCATATGACGCTAGGTAAAGAAGCGCAACATATGCTTATTATGTTGTTAGATATGGATAATCTTAAGCCAATTAACGATACTTTTGGTCATGCTGCGGGTGATGCGGCAATTTGTCACCTCGCGAGGATGATACAAGAGCGTATTCCAAAAGAATTCCACCTTATTCGTTGGGGTGGTGATGAATTTATGTTGGTAGGAGAAGTTAAGGACAAACAAGAAACCTGCGCTTGGATTGAGAACCTTTATGGCTCATTGAAAGCAGGTAGCTTTTTCTACTTTAAGCAGAAGATTCAACTGACTTGTTCCGCTGGTTTTGGTTTTTATCCCTTTGACCATGAAAATCCTCGGGCTCTATCTTGGGATCAGGTTTCTATGGTGGCAGATAAAGCGCTGTATTCTGCCAAAATGGAAAAAGGTAATTGGTGTGGGGTCATTGGCCCGACTCGAGAAATTAATGAGCTGTATTTGAACGAGTTATTGCGCTGTAAGCACATCAAAGAAGTGGAAGGGCTGGTTAAAATTCTTGATACCAGTAAAGCGTAAATTAATTGCTTGTCGAAGGTTGAATTAGGGAGAGATTTGTTCCTGCTTTTGGTAAGCACTAGGCGTTTCACCTAACCATTCTTTAAAACACTTGGTGAAGTAGGCTTGGCTTGAGAAGCCTACTTGATCGGCGACCAATCCAACTTGTATACCTGTTTGCAACAGCTCCTTGGCTTTAATTAGGCGGTATTCCCTTAAATACTCACCCGGAGTAAGACTCAGTAATCCTCTCATCTTACGTTGCAGTTGGCGTTCGCTTAGACCCAAATGTCCGGCTAAGTCTCCCATATTAAAAGCTTCATCTTGGTAGTGCTTTTCAACTACTGCGTTTAAACGTTCAAGGAAACTGGCCACTGCGGCATTATCGGTATGTTTCTTTTTGTTTGGCTCAGCTTGAGTTCCAAATGCTTTTTCGCTTAAGAGCTGGGTTTTAAGACGCGCTTGGAGCGATTCTCTTGCAGACAATAAGTTTCGTAAACGTAAAAGCAGTTCCTTATAGTGGAAGGGCTTGGTCATGTAATCATCAACTTGTTTTTGCAAGCCTTCGAGTCGAGTATCCATATCAGCTTTTGCAGTAAGCATTAATACCGGAATATGTGCGGTTAAATCGTTCGACTTCAACTGTTCAACTACCTCAAAACCTGAAATATCGGGCAGCATTAGGTCGCAAATAATGATGTCGGGGATCGCCTCCTGAGCTTCTTCTAGCCCTTGCTTACCAAGCCCGGCGATCTGCGTTTCAAAATTAAGTTCTGTGAGGTGGGCCAAATACTCTTGCATATCAGCATTGTCTTCAATGATAAGCAGGCGATTTTTATCCTTGGCATCGGCATCTGGGTTAACCTCCTCATCATGCCGGGGCGTGAATAAGGGCGCTTCATCATCAAAGAAGGTTACTGGAGTAATCTCACCGTTAAATTCTTTTGGCGCATCAGTTAAAGGAATATCGATAATGAACTTACTACCTTCTCCTTTGATGGATTTGACTGACATCTTCCATGAATGAGCATTCACTAATTCATTCACCACCGACAAGCCAATACCGACGCCAAATGTTTTAAGGGAGTCATCATTGTCTGCGCGTTTAAAGCGATCGAATAATTCGGATGTTTCGGAAACGTCCATTCCCGGCCCAGTATCCGATACGATAATGGCGAGGAGCTTCCCATGAACTTCCATCTTCAATTGAATATTGCCGCCTTGTGGCGTGTATTTATAGGCATTACTTAACAGGTTATAGAGGATCTGCTGAAGGGAATCTTCGTGAATATTTGCCCAAAGACTATCGACGAGCTCATATTCGAAGGTCATGTTTTTATGCTCACAAATCGGACCAAATAGTTCGACAGTGTTGCGTACTACTTCCGAAAGAGGCTGTGGTGTGGCGTTCAGTTTTGGCGCACTGGTAAGCTTTGACAGCATTAACAGTTGCTCCACCATTTTCAATATTCTTGCGTTATTTTTCAGCGCCGAGCGCATGCGGTGTTTTAACTCGGGAGCAAGATCAGCATCAATTCCTTCTTCCAATGCGCCTTGAATAATGGTCAGCGGGGTTCTGAATTCGTGAGTAATGTTGGCGATAAATTTGTCTTTGACAGATAACGCTTGATTCTCTGCTTGTTTAAGCGGAGATATATCCACAAAGCTAACAAGTAAGTTGCCTTCGTCGTCATCCAATGTTCGCATGTAGCACGGAATAGAAACGCCTGTGGAGGTTTGTAGCGTCACCTCTCGTTGTGCATTGCTAACTAAGCGTTGGCCTGAGTGAATGCTGGTTTCCATCCCACTGAATAACTTACCAAATGCATCATTAGGCTCGAAAATACAACTAAATAACTGACCCTGTAACTGGCTAAAATGATAGCCGAGTAAGTCTGATACACCAGAATTGGCGGAACGAATTCTACCGGAGGCATCCAGAAGTATTTGTGGAAATGGATTGGCCTTAATTTTAATGACTTGTTGTTGGATACGAGGCAGGCTTTCGTACTTCGTTCTTAAGCGTCGATAGCGCTCTACAATATGCTTTTCTTGTTTTGAGATAAGTAAAATAAAGCTCAATACCCAAAATACTAATAACCATTCCCTATTCACTTCGGCTTCATCATAAAACCAACCGAGGGAATGCCCCGTTGCGTGAATAATGGGTAGTACACTGGCTGAAATTAACAACGGAGAAGGTAGCCAAGAAGGTAATGATCGCCCAGCTTTAGGTAATGCGGTGATCTTTGGGTTCATCGCCATGCTAAAACCAATATAGGGGATGTACCATAATGTATGACTAAGCGGATGCGAAAAGCGCTCCATGAGTCCGGCCGTTTGGATGACTTCGGTTGAGTCCAAAACCAAAAAGGTTAAGGATGAAAAGCCTAGCCAGAAATAAGTTCGAAAACTATCAGTGCGCCGGCTCTGGAGTGCTTTTATTGAGAATAAAAAGAGTAAGTACACATCCAGCACAATGTAGAACATATATGAACTATAGAGTTGTCTAAACTCATTTTGGCTGGTTTGACTTGGAATAATCACTAAGTAGGCAAAGACGCCAAGGACAAAGAAGATTGCACCATATTGTTGTAGCGCAATCACTTCTCTGTGACGGGTTTGATAATTTTTTAGAATGACCGCAAATACCAGTGCCATAAAGAAACTGAAGTAGCCATAAGCCGCTATTTTCAGTTGCGCATCTAGGGAGCGATTGAGGGCTGAAATATAAATGCCCAGTTTAGTTAGAAACCAAAGTGTCATGGCAAGGCGAATATTAAACCAGAATAAGCGCTCGCCGAGATTATTGCTGTTTCGTGCCATACGAAACGAAGACACCATGACTATAACGCCCAGCCCTAGCTCGATGATGTTTTCATCTAATATGCTGAAATATCCTTGCAGTGGGTCCTTGAAGAAGGAAGCCACTATTACCGCCGCAATAACATAGAATGTCTTGGACGGATTAAACAGATAACTATGCTGCATAATGCTCGTGCTGGTTCGTTAAGTGAGAAGGTGCTAAATGATTAGGTATAAATTTAAGCACTGTTAAATTAATTGACCAATCATAGCGCATTCGTTAGTCAAAAGTACATTGCTTGTACAAAGCTAATGCACCTTTGCTGTCATGTTGATTTTCCTTAACTTTCGCTAAAAGTAGAACGTCATGCTTGTCATTGCGTAGGCTCATTGCCTTGCGTAAAACTTTTTCAGCTAGTTCAAAATCACCGGCCTGATAAGCTAGGTATCCTAATGTTGATAGTAATTCTGGGTTGTCAGGATCCTTTTTGAGCCAACTTTCTATGAGTTTAATGGATGCCGTTGGGTTCGGCAGACGCAATGTTTTGAATAATGGAAACAGTTCGTTGATCAATACTTTTTTCTGAAATGAGACCAACGCAGCTTCGGCATCTTGATACATAGATTGAGATAGCAGTTGCTTAACATATGCGACCTGATTGGCCACGTCAGCGCGGGCTTTACGTGGTTGTTGCTCCCACATTGCTTTTAGTTGGTAAGCCCCTTCCTTGCTAGCAATTTCTGCATAAGTACCTTGCGCTGCATGCTCTTGCCATCGCTGAAGTTGATCTTTGCTGAGGTGTTTTTTCCAATCGTTGAGCTTTTTGCTGAGTGTAACCCACTGTTTTTTAGCGACTAAGGCTTGGGCATATTGCTCAATGACTTGGGGATTAACTTGATGTGTATTGTTAAGTTGCGCCAGAATAAGCAAAGCTTCATCGGGTTGTTGATGAGACAAATAATGCCGGCTCAATTGGATGCTGGCGGCCACCACGGAGGCGTTGTTGTTTCGAGCATTTTGCCAAGCTTCAATAGCTTTGTCTTCATGACCCAATTGGCGTTCAACCTGAGCCAGTGCAAGGTAATTTAAACCTGAAAAGTCAGCGCCTGTGGCTTTCTTTAACTGCGTTCTCGCTTGTTCCAAATTACCTTCATTAAGAGCGATGAGTCCTGAACGAAACGCCTGTTGCAAGCGTCGTTGAGATCGGCCAGATAACCAATTGCGTGAGCCAGATACTAGGCCAAGTGCGCTCTTTAACAGCTTCTTTAAAAACCACAAGCCAATCCACACAGCAAGGACGATTAATGCGGCTGAAATTGCCGTCATCTCAATCGTATAGCTTTGCCACGCAATGAGCACATAACCTTTGTTGGCAGCGATGTGCGGCCCAATATACAAGCCACCGGCTGCCATTATTGCAAGCAGAAAAACGATCAGTAGCGTGCGTCTCATAAGGCGTTCTCCAAAGCGGTTTGCTTGATGAAGTCGTTTAAGGCGAGCTCTGAGCTAAGCTGCTCTGGGTAAGCGGATTCGAACTCGTGGCTTTGCAATTGCGTAAGTTGTTCTAGCGTTGCTTTACCTTGTGCTGAATCCATCACGAAAAAGCGGTTAAAGGCATTTTCTACTTCTTTTAGCGCGTTGAGATAAATTGTTTGTTGATTTCGCAAAAGCGCACTTTGGGCGATAAGCAATTGGTATTTCACCTGTTCCGCAACTAACCATTGCTGCTGTTCACTAATAAAGGGCGAAATGGGCTTGTCATGACGAGTGACATCAAAAATATTATCTTTCAACCAACGTTTAGTGCGGGCCCAAGCACCTTCATCTTTTAGGCTTTTATCGGTGGCGCCTTGGGTTTGCAGTTTACCGGGTTGAATGAATGATAATTGTGGGATTTGTTGATACAACGCCTGAATTTGAATCGCCGTTTTTGTGGGGGCGGCGTAATTAAGCGCTTGAAGCTGAGCAATATCTTGGGAAAGCTTTTGGCGAATTGGATATAAGCGCGAATCGGTGATATTGGCTAACTGTTGATCCGCAAGCTTGAGTAATTGAATTGATGTTGCGGCATCTTTCTCAAACCACAGTTTTCGTCCTGCCATACGCAATAAAAAAGCGGCTTCTGATACTTGCCAGTGACTCGACTTTGAGCCAGAAAGGCGTTGAGTTTGTTCAAATATTTCTGCGATACGTTGATCTTGTGCGCCGAGTTTACCCTGAATTCCAGCAAACTGCTCTTTTATGGCATCAATATTCTGCTGCTGTACGCTATTTAATTGCGAGATCAATTCAGTTTGAAGTTGGTTTTGTGCTTTCTGTAGTTGAGTGATTTGGCGACTTTGATCGGCTTGATATTGTTGCCAGTATTGCCAACCTTGGTACCCAGCAAAACCCGCAGCCCCAATTAGCCCCAAATTAACCAAGGCGAAAAACCACGCCAAACCCGTTCCCTTATTGGTATTTCGGGGAGCCGCTACAGTACGCTGTGTCGTTTTTTTTGGTGCGCTTTTAGGCGTATTACTGGACGTTGCCTCTTGGGCTTTTGTCTCAACGCGGGACTCTGATGAGGATGACAGAGTTGTTTCTGCTTTCTCGTTATTCTTTTCAGTCATACTAACCCTCTGGGAACTGTCTTACCGCTTCAAGCAGCGCGGCGTCATTTGCAGCACGGCTAACAAAAATCGGTTTGTTAATGCCAAAGTCTTTGGCTTTGGCTTTCATGCGATCACTGACAACAATCCAATGTTTATCGCAAAGCCAATCATTGGGGAGGCTATTAAATGCATTCTGCATCAATTCACCACTTGTTGCGATAATACAATCGACGGATTGCTGCTGCCAATGACTTGTTGTTTTTTCCGGCGTGATGGCTTGACGTCGGTATAAATCACATTCTACAACAAGACATCCGACCTGTTGTAATGTTGTTTTAATTGTTTGTCGTCCCCCTTCACCTTTTAAAATGACCACTCGTTTGGGGGGGCGGTGATGTTTCTTACTATTAGCGAACTGTTTTGATGAGGAAATAACAGGGGAGAGTAAGTTTAGTAGCCCCTCACTGGTTTCGATCTCGGGGCTTTTAAAATGACCTAATTCGGACAAAGTGGAAGCGGAACTTTGTCCGACCGCATAGCAATGCAGCGTAGAGAAGTCGGGGCAAGACTGCTGTGCTTTTAAAATATCAGCCGCTATTTCAGCGGCTTTGGTACTCGTTACAAGGATGATATCGTTGTTATTCAAAGCATGAAGTGCTGGTAAAAGTATGTTTTCTACATTTTCCATCGGCTGTAGCCGCATGAGCGGTAATCCTGTGCAACTCACATTGTGCGCGGTCAAATACGCGCACGTTCGCTCACATTTTTCTTCTGGTCGAATAACAAGGTAATGCATTAGTCGTGAAGTAATGCGCTGAGGATTTTATCTGCGCCTTGTGCAATCAGGTCATTGGCGACGTTTTCTCCAATGGAAACTGCGTCGGAAACCTTTCCTGAATATGCCGCCCGGATAATCTCGCTTCCATCGGTTGCTCCGACCAATCCACGAAGATGCAGAGTGTCTCCGTCTAACTGAGCGAAGCTGCCAATTGGTACCTGACAGCCGCCTTGAAGCTTAGCGTTCATGGCGCGCTCGGCAGTGATTCGGTGTGCCGTATCCTGACAATGCAGGACTGACAGAATCTCGATAAGTTCCGCATCATCATTTCGGCATTCAATGCCAACAGCACCTTGTCCAACGGCAGGAAGGGACTGTTCAGGTTCAATAAAAGAGCGAATACGCTCAGGCATTTCCAAGCGAATGAGCCCTGCTGATGCAAGAATAATGGCATCAAATTGGCCTTCATCTAACTTTGCAAGACGGGTGTTTACATTGCCTCGTAAGTCTTTAATGATGAGATCGGGGCGGCTGGCTTTTAACTGACATTGTCGACGCAAGCTGGAAGTGCCTACGATACTGCCTTGAGGCAACTCATCAATGCTATTGTAAGTATTGCTGACGAACGCATCGCGAGGATCTTCTCGAGGGCAAATAACATGAATCCCGAAACCTTCTGGCATCTCAACAGGGACATCCTTCATTGAATGTACAGCAAGGTCGGCGCGACCTTCTTGCATGGCGATTTCTAATTCTTTAATGAATAAACCTTTGCCGCCAATTTTAGCGAGTGGTGAATCAAGGATTCTGTCACCTTGCGTACTCATTGGTAGTAATTCAACTGTGAGGTTGGGATGATTTTCCTGCAACTTTGCTTGTACATATTCTGCTTGCCACATTGCCAAGGCACTTTTTCTGGTGGCAATTCTGATAGTCCTATTGCTCATTCGGTTGCTCTATATTTGTTGTGAATTGATAAAGGTGATGTGCCTTGTTTTACAAGAGGCACGTAAGGTACTCCTTAACACTTCATGTTCGCTTAAATCGGCGTGAAAGGAAATACCCGATGAGACGTTAATCCCGTATTTCAAAAGTAAATCTATGAGCTTGGCGTTGTTCGTTATTGACCCAAACTTGCACTTCCCATTGACCTTGTAACACGCTGTTAAGGCGCTTGCTTGAATAAGTGCGCCAGTTATCACTGCCAATTGGAAGCTGAACAACAGCCTTTTCTTCTCCGTTTAAAAACCATTTGTGAACAACGGTTTGTCCGTTCATTTTCGTAACGTGGTTAAAGAAATAAACGGTAGTAATTTCCCCTGCTTTGCCTTGCACAAAGTCAGTTAAATCATCGGTTGGTTCACGCGCTTCAATTGCACTAGTTAACTGACTTCGAGCAATATCAGCATGGGCTAATTGGAGGCTCAAAAGTGTATAAATAAAAACGCTGTTTACAATGAACTTAAATAAATCACGCATAACACATACTCGGGCGATATTAGGCTAATCGTTCTTGAAGCCAGCGGGAGATGTCATGTAGTTGTTCCAAACACACATTATGTTGCATTGGGTACTCTTTCCACGAAATCGCAAACCCGTTGTCTTTCATATTAGTGTAGGCGTTTTTGCCAAGCTGAATAGGCACAACATCATCAAATTGACCGTGTGCGGCAAAAATAGGCGTGTTTTTGTTAGTGTCTGACCACTCAGAAAATGTGCTCGGGTTATCGCTCATATAGGTAGACAAGCAAATCATGCCTGCAATTTTCTTTTGCAAGCGAGCACCAAGGTAATAGGCAATGACGCCACCTTGAGAGAATCCTGCCAAAATAACGCGTTCTGCGGGTACGCCTTTAGCCATTTCAGATTCGATGAGTGCTTCAACCATCGCAGTTGATTCCTGCACGCCAGCTTTGTCTGCGCGGTCTTCAAAATTCATGGATTTGATGTCGTACCATGCGCGCATTTGAAAACCGTTGTTAATGGTGACAGGACGGATAGGGGCATGTGGGAAAACAAAGCGAATTTTGTGGTCCGCAGGTAGGTTAAGTTGCGGCACAATCGGTGCAAAACCATTTCCTGAATCACCTAGACCATGAAGCCAGATAACGACTGCATCGTGTTGAGTTTGTGGGTTCACTTCGACAAAAGGGAGTAATTCAGCCGACATGGTTTCTCCTTTTTAGGGACTGGCTTGTAAACAAAAAATAAACAATGAGAATGTAAGAAGCTTGTAATTTACTACGCATCCGAATGAATGCAAGTTATCATAAAGGGATGTTTTGAATCATGATGTAAAACGAACGAATTGTTATGTCAAAAACCCCCGGTAATTTATTCATTCTTTCTGCCCCTTCCGGTGCGGGCAAGTCCAGCCTGATTAAAGCGTTGCTAGAGCGTTATCAAAGCGACGCCCAACAACAAGTACAAGTTTCTGTTTCCCATACCACGCGAGCGCCTCGTCCCGGCGAGCAAGATGGCGTACATTATCATTTTGTTGATCAAGACAGCTTCAAATCCTTGATTGATAAAGGCGTGTTTTTTGAGTGGGCAGAAGCGTTTGGCAATTACTACGGTACATCGAAAGAAACCATAGAAAGCACTTTGCAACACGGCATTGATGTGTTTCTGGATATTGAATGGCAAGGCGCACGACAAGTCAAAGAGCAAATTTCCGATGCGTGTACCATCTTTATTGCACCGCCATCCAAGCAAGCCCTATTGCAACGTTTGACGGGAAGAAATCAAGATAGTGAAGACGTGATTGCAGGGCGCATGGCGAAAGCTGAAGCGGAAATTTCGCATTACCACGAATTTGATTATATTGTGGTCAACGATGATTTTGATAAGGCATTGGCAGATATTGACGCTATTGTATGTAGCCAACGTTTACGTAAAGAAAGGCAAGTGCTTCGGCAAAAAGCCTTGTTTGATGATTTGCTGAAATAGCAATTTAATTGCAAATGTACTTAAGGCGCGGTTTTTTACTTGGCTATTGCTCAATAAATGAGTAAACTACGCGACCTTTTTTTAAATAGATTTACTATCAACGGAGAATTGCATGGCCCGCGTAACCGTAGAAGATGCTGTCGATAAAATTGGTAATCGCTTTGATTTGATCATGGTGGCTGCTCGCCGTGCTCGTCAACTTGCTACAGAAGGCAAAGATGCGCTTGTTCCGGTAGGTAACGATAAGCCAACCGTAACTGCACTTAGAGAAATTGAAAAAGGCTTAGTGACCGCAACTTCCCTTGATAATGCTGAGTTACAAGACAAGCAAGCTCAAGAAGAAATGGAGTTTGCTTCCGTTGGAAACATTCTTTCAGAGCAATAATCTTAATTGCTCATTATTAATTTGCTAAATGCCGAGTATTATCCGGCATTTAGCCTTTGCAAGCTCAACAAATCCTCGTATCCTGTACCTAAGGTAACTGACATCTCCATAATCCCACGTGTATCTCTTTGAAGGTTTAAAACAGAAAATTTGCGAATACCTTCCTCCACAAGAAGTTAAAAGGGTGGAGGCGGCTTTTGTGCTTGCAAAACAAGCACATGAAGGGCAAATGCGCTCTAGCGGAGACCCTTACATCACGCATCCCGTGGCGGTCGCCGGAATTCTAGCTAACATGCGCATGGATCATGAAACCATCATGGGAGCGCTACTTCACGATGTCATCGAAGATACCAACTATTCAAAACTGGATCTGGCAGGTGAGTTCGGTGAAGTCGTAGCTGAATTAGTTGAAGGGGTATCTAAGCTCGATAAGATTCAATTTCGAAGCAAAAAGGAAGCGCAAGCGGAAAATTTCCGAAAAATGATGATGGCAATGGTCGAAGACATTCGCATCATTTTGATTAAGCTTGCCGATCGTACCCACAACATGCGCACTCTTGGCGCGTTGCGTCCCGATAAGCGCCGCAGAATTGCAAGAGAAACTCTCGAAATTTACGCCCCTATAGCTCACCGCTTAGGTATACACGAAATTAAAAATGAGTTAGAAGACCTCGGCTTTCAGGCGATGCACCCAATGCGTTATCGCGCACTTAACACGGCGGTTAAGCAAGCACGAGGTAATCGAAAAGAAATTATCGAAAATACTCGTCAAGAAGTCATTAGTCGACTCAAGGAAAAAGCCATTCCCGCAGAAGTCATCGGCCGTGAAAAACACTTGTATTCCATTTACCGCAAGATGAAAAACAAAGAACTGTTATTTAACCAAATAATGGATATTTATGCTTTTCGTGTAGTGGTAAATACCGTTGACGATTGTTATCGAGTTATTGGTTGTATGCATGGCTTATACAAGCCTATTGAGGGACGTTTTAAAGATTACGTGGCTATTCCTAGAACGAATGGGTATCAGTCGTTGCATACCTCTTTGGTCGGTCCTCATGGCATCCCCGTCGAAATTCAGATCCGCACTGCGGATATGGACGAGATGGCTGATAAAGGTGTTGCCGCACATTGGAGCTACAAAGAAGCCGACAGTAACCAATCAACCACATCACAAATGCGCGCGCGTAAATGGATGCAATCGCTTTTGGAATTGCAGCAAAGTGCCAGTTCTTCATTCGAGTTCATTGAAAACGTTAAAGCTGACCTCTTCCCCGATGAAATTTACGTATTTACCCCAGAGGGTAAAATTATCGAATTGCCGATGGGCGCGACCCCAGTAGATTTTGCTTATGCTGTGCATACCGGCATTGGTAATGCCTGTGTTGGTGTGAAAGTCGATAGAAGTAATTACTCACTTAATAAGCCATTAGAAAATGGTCAAACTGTCGAAATTATTACATCGCCTAGAGCACATCCAAACGCGAATTGGTTGAACTTTGTGGTGACGGCCAAAGCCCGTGCTCATATTCGTCAATTCTTGAAAAAGCAACGTTCAGAAGAAGCGGTTACGCTGGGAACGCGACTATTACGTCACGCGCTCGGTTCATCGGTAAAATTAGATGATATTCCAGAAGAGTCAATTCAACGGGTCGTTAGTGAAACACAACACCAAGACTTCTACTCGCTACTTGCTGATATTGGTTTAGGTAATGAGTTGAGCGCTATTATTGCCCGTCGTTTGATTGGTAATGAAACGAAAAGTGATGTGCTTAGCGATAAGAAAACCAATGTTGCAATTCAAGGAACCGAAGGTCTATTGGTTTCTTACTCTCGTTGCTGCCACCCGATTCCAGATGATCAGATTATTGCTGTGCTTAGTCCCGGAAAGGGGATGCTGATTCACCAAGTGGGTTGTAGCAATATTCGTCGATTGGTGAGAGAAGAACCACATCGCGTGTTACCTATGAAATGGGAAGAAGATGCGATTGGTGAGTTTAAAGCGGCAATTCGTGTTGAGCTTATTAATCATCAGGGGACGTTAGCTACGTTGACCAATAGTGTTGCAGCGTGTGATTCCAACATCATCGGATTACAAACGGAAGAAAAGGAAAGCAATGTTTATTACGTCGACTTAGAGCTGACCACTAAGAACCGTTATCACTTTTCTAAAATTGTGCGTAAGATCCGTACCATGCCAGAAGTTCAGTCGGTTTCACGGCATAGTCAAAATAAGCAATCAAACTAGGAACCCGTTATGAGCAGAAGTATTATTCAAACACATAAAGCCCCCGCCGCAATCGGTACATATAGCCAAGCTGTTAAGGTTGGTTCAACGGTTTATTTATCTGGGCAAATCCCCCTTGTTCCAGAAACGATGGAAATGGTTTCCGACGATTTTGCAGAGCAGGCTCAGCAAGTTTTTTCAAACTTAAAGGCGGTTTGTGAAGCGGCAGGTGGCAGCATCAACGATATGGTAAAAGTCAATATTTTCCTGACAGACCTGAGTCAGTTTGCCACGGTAAATGAGATCATGAGCCAGCACTTTGATGAACCTTATCCTGCTCGAGCGGCAATTGAAGTGGCGGGTTTACCTAAGGGCGCCCAGATTGAAATTGATGGCGTGATCGAACTGCCTTAATTCAATCACATTCCGTTTTTCCCGATAAAAGAAGTTGCTGTGTCCCCAGAGCGTTATCACAAAATCCGAAGCGTATTGAGTCGCAGACAAACAGATTTAACCGTTTGCTTGGAAGATGTTCATAAGCCGCACAATGTTGCGGCAATTATGCGAACCTGTGATGCCGTTGGAATACATCAACTTCATGTCCTTTGGGATACAAAAGCTCAGATTCGCAGAGGCACAGCCAAAGGCAGCCACCTTTGGGTGAAAGCCAAATCTCACGATTCAACTCCCAATGCAATTAACGCCTTTAAGCACCAAGATATGCAGGTTTTGGTGACGCATCTTTCTGATGATGCAGTTGATTATCGAGACATTGATTACACGCAACCCACTGCTATTATTCTTGGAAATGAAAAACAGGGTGCGTCTAATGACGCGATTCAAGCCTCAGACAAACGCATTACTATTCCCATGTTAGGCATGGTGCAATCGTTAAATGTTTCGGTTGCTGCTGCGGCGATTCTATATGAAGCGCAACGACAGCGACTTTTGGCGGGATTGTATGAAAATCCTCGGCGGGGTTTAGACGAAGCCACGATTCAAGCGCTGTTGTTTGAACGAGGGCATCACGCTTTGTGGCGTCATTGTTTGAAGAAAGGTTTGCCTTATCCACAAATCGGCAACGAAGGGGAAGTGGTTGCGGATGCATCTTGGTGGCAACAAATGCAACTGACACCAGCAGCATTAAGTACCTTGAGGGATGCAGACGAAGACTCCGAAGCATTCACCATCGATAATTAGTGACAAATTATCCCATTTTAACCTTCCTTTTAGTTGCAAATATTTACCCTTCAGAATACATTGCAGCATCGCCCGCATTAATCCGTTTTGGGTGAAAGTTACTGTTTTCAAAACAGGTCACGTAGCATGGTTTTATTTTATAGCTGTTGATAAATGGAGTAATGATGAAAAAGTTAATTGCTTTTTGCATAGTAATGATGGCAAGCGTTTTGAGTATTGCTAATGCCAGTGAACCTTCTCGTGAAATTGCAAAGAGTGCAGATGACGTTCGCCCAATTCTAAATGGGCAGAATATCCCTAATACCACTATTTACACACCACAAGGTAACGCAGTAAAGCTTCACGATGTGATTAAAGAAAAGCCTTCTGTGATTATTTTCTACCGTGGAGGTTGGTGTCCTTACTGTAATGCGCAGTTAGCGGATTTGAGAAACATAGAAGACAAAGTAACAGCGTTAGGCTATCAGCTTATTGCGATGTCACCAGACAGTCCTAAACGTTTGAGCGCTCAGGAAACAAGCCAAGACTATAAAGTGAGAATCTTCTCCGATAGAGATTTTGAAACAACGCAAGCATTTGGTATAGGCTTCTTTTTGGATGACAAAGTAGCGGACAAATATCGTAATAAATTAGGCGTTGAGTTCGTGGATATTAACGGAACATCTCGAGTCGCGTTACCGGTTCCATCGGTTTACATTGTTGATACTTCGGGCAAGGTTCATTTCCAGTACATCAACCCGAACTTCACCGTTCGTTTAGATTCAGAGTTGTTGTATCAAGCTGCATTAATTTCTGATCTAAAATAGTCTCTTCTATAAGCCAGTCTCAGCTTACAGGCTGGCTTTATCTTCACCACCTTTCTTCCTTGTTATTAAAAAATCCAGCTTTTTACGGATTAAAATCGGCTTTTTTGTTTTTACTGGTTTTATATTCAGTATAAATCAGTAACATAAAGCGAATTCACAGCAATCGAAAGCTTCATTCCTTCATGCGGTCACTTGGAAAACAACTCATCACCCAACTTAATGGCGTTGGCGATAAAGTTGCGGAAAAACTCAAAAACTTAGGGATCGTCACTATTCAAGATGCGCTGTTTCATTTGCCATTACGCTATGAAGATCGCACTCGCGTTTACCCCATTCAAGATCTACAACCCGGTCAACATGTTAGCGTAGAAGGGAATGTTGAGCGCAGCGACATTCGTTTTGGGAAGAAACGTATGTGGGTCGTTACCATCGGCGACGGAGCATTTCGTTTAGTGCTACGCTTTTTCTACTTTTCTGCGGCACAAAAACAACAGCTCACGCCGGGAACCCGAATTCGCTGTTTTGGGGAAATTCGTCGCGGGCCAACAGGGCTTGAAATGACGCACCCAGAGTATAAGGTGATTAGAGAAAATGAAGCGCTTGACGTTGCTGATAGTTTAACGCCCATTTATCCTACCACCGATGGTATTAAGCAAATAACCCTACGAAAGATTGTTGACCAAGCATTGGAATGGTTAGCCAAGGGCAACTTAACGGAGTTGCTGCCAGAAGCATTATTTACCCAACAACTTACGTTAGAAACCGCGCTAAATACGGTACACCATCCTCCACCGGATATTACTTTAAGCTTGTTAGAAGAGGGTAAGCATCCCGCACAACAGCGTCTAATTATTGAAGAATTATTGGCGCAAAACTTAAGTGTACTCAAGGTTAGAAACCAAGTTAACCAGCATCAGGCGGCACAAGTTGAGGAGTCTAAAACCTTGGTTCCTCAGTTGTTGGCGCAATTGCCATTTACGCCTACTGGCGCACAATCCCGTGTGGTATCGGAAATTGTGGCCGATTTGGCTACTCCACAGCCTATGATGCGTTTAGTGCAGGGCGATGTTGGCTCAGGCAAAACCTTAGTCGCCGCCCTTGCTGCATTGCAGGTGATTGAAGCAGGACATCAAGTTGCATTAATGGCGCCTACCGAGTTATTAGCTGAACAACACGCACAAAACTTTGCATCATGGTTAGCCCCGCTTGGCATCAATGTGCAATGGTTGGCAGGAAAAATAACAGGAAAAGCAAAACAAGCTGCGCTGGACAATATCGCATCAGGTGAAAGCAAAATGGTGGTTGGCACGCACGCACTGTTTCAAAAACAGGTCGCCTTTCATGATTTAGCACTCATTATTGTGGATGAGCAACATCGTTTTGGGGTACACCAGCGTTTGGCATTGCGAGAAAAAGGAGGCAGTGAGTTGTACCCTGAACGCTTTCCACATCAACTCATTATGACGGCTACGCCAATTCCTCGCACCTTAGCAATGACGGCCTACGCCGATTTAGATACCTCCATTATTGATGAATTGCCACCGGGGCGAACGCCTATCAAAACCGTGGTAGTGCCCGATTCTCGACGCGATGAAATTGTTGAACGTGTTCGGCAAAACTGTGTTCACGAACAACGACAAGTGTACTGGGTGTGCACGTTAATTGAAGAATCAGAAGTGCTGCAATGTGAAGCTGCTGAAGATACATGGGAAACGCTGAAAGCGGCATTACCTGAGTTAAACATCGGTTTAGTTCATGGGCGTATGAAAGCCGCTGAAAAGCAAAGTGTTATGAAGCAATTTAAAGATAACGAATTGCACGTATTGGTTGCCACTACGGTGATTGAAGTGGGCGTGGATGTACCTAATGCCAGTCTGATGATTATTGAAAACGCTGATAGACTTGGTTTAGCCCAGTTGCACCAACTGCGGGGGCGCGTTGGCCGAGGCAGTGTATCGAGTCATTGCGTGTTGATGTATCAACCTCCGCTTGGAAAAACCGCACAA
This sequence comes from Alteromonas sp. a30, assembly GCF_026788005.1. Lineage (GTDB taxonomy): Bacteria > Pseudomonadota > Gammaproteobacteria > Enterobacterales > Alteromonadaceae > Paraneptunicella. The sequence goes on along the minus strand of NZ_JABEPE010000012.1, from coordinate 21,866 downwards.
AAACGTTTGGGAGTGCTGCGAGATAGCAATGACGGTTTTGTCATCGCTCAGCAAGATCTGGAAATTAGAGGCCCCGGCGAATTGCTTGGCACGAAACAAACGGGATTAGCCGACCTTAAAATTGCCGACTTAGCCAGAGATGCTTACCTCATCCCCCAAATTCAAGAGTGGGCAGTGCAAATATGGCAAGATTACCCATCTCACGCTAACGCAATTATTAACCGTTGGTTGCCCTATAAAGACAAATATGGAAACGCATAAGCACTATGAGTAATTCACCGTCACTTCCTCTACTTTGTACATTTGGCGCAGGAAAAGATAAAGCCATTAAGTTGGCAGAAAAATGGGGCTTTGAGCTCAGTAAAAAAATCACATCGGGATTATTTTTAGAGCTTTCTGTAGAACATTTAGCGTTAAAAAGTGCAGATGAACCTAAATTGAGTGGCGTATTTGTTGATTTTGCTTCTGATGCGTTGTCGTATCGGCGTAAACACGGCGGCGGGAAACAAGAATTTGTGGCGAAGGCGGTTGGCGTAAAAGGTGATGCTCAACTTTCTGTGTTAGATGCAACTGGGGGGTTAGGGCGTGATGCGTTCATTCTCGCAAGCTTAGGGTGTTCAGTGACCTTAATGGAACGTTCATCTGTGGTAGCGGCATTATTAGCGGATGGTTTAGAGCGGGCAACGTTAAGTGACACAGTGGGGAGTTGGTTGCCGGAACGCATTCAACTTATACATGGCGAATCGCAGGATTTGATGCAGCATTGGGAAGGTGAAGCGCCAGATGTGGTTTATCTAGACCCCATGTTTCCTCACCGCAAAAAATCGGCGCAAGTGAAAAAAGAAATGCGTTTATTTCAGAGTTTGCTAGGCGGTGATTTAGATGCTGATGAGTTATTAGTACCGGCGCTTGAACTGGCAAAAAAGCGAGTGGTTGTTAAAAGGCCGGGGAGTGCAGAAGTGTTAGCTGGAAGGAAACCTGATACAACGGTAAATAGTAAAAAGCATCGTTTCGATATTTACTTCACAAATTTGGGATGAGCCGTTGCTTGCTCAATCCCAAAATTTTTAATATTCAATACGTTGGTTAGTTTAGACGATCTAACAATGCCGCACCGATAGGGCTACCAATGTGACCATTTTCTTCGGCCCATTGTTTTACGGTTTTACCATCAGATTCTGCCTCATCCAAATCTGATTTCCGCATTTTCTTAATAATATATTCACCCGTTTTATTTGAGCCATTGCTCATTGCGTAACGAATGAGGGATTCACCACCACATGAGATACCCGTGTAATAATCACCGACTCTTACGCTGTAATCTCTTTTCACTTTATTGAGTTTCTTACGTAACTCAGACTTATCGTCATTCTTAACGATTGTGCAAATATTTGCTAAGTCTTCATTTATGTCAGCAAAACTTGAAAATGAAAAAATGCCAGTTACTAGCACGATAAAAATTTTTAAGAACGACTTGTTCATTGCTTCACCTGTATAACCAAAATGTCTATTAAAAATCGGATCATTTCTTTTAAAAGCGCGCGTTTAAAATAACTTACAACATTTAAAAGCGTTAAAATTAATTACGGTCAAAATTAAAATATTGCTTTTAGGTTACTTAAATAACCTACCCTGATTCTTTTAAAATCGTATGCATAAAGTGAAATACATAATACCGATTTTTGACTCGATTTCCTCTAAAAAATGTTAAAAAACACTTCTTACATTGTTCTAGCAGTCTGTAATTTTGAACGAGAGAAAAATAATAACCTCATGAAATTATAGGTAAAAAATGTATCTCTTTACAGTGCTATACGTCAGCAGGTCATAGAAGACCGTGAAATATCGTTAAAATTTCAAGTTGGGTCTATATTTTTCTAGAGCCCACGATAATAGAGAGAATTCGTTTAGCTATTATTCTTATATCGGCAATCGTTATGGTTTCGTAAATTGAGGTTTTTGTCTTCATTCGGAAATTATTTACACGTCATTTTGTCAAGCAGATGACGCAGGAACTTTAACTCAAAAACCTAGACGCTTGTGAATTAAGCGATAGACGCCATTAAAAGTTCGGTATACTGCGACCAAACAAAACAGGGGCCAATTAGTTAAGTGAAAACAGACGTTATTATTATTGGAGCAGGGGCGGCAGGTCTATTTTGTGCAGCAGAAGCGGGCAAGCGAGGTCGGCATGTATTAGTTTTAGATCACGCGAAAAAGGTTGGACGCAAAATACTGATGTCTGGTGGAGGACGTTGTAACTTTACCAATATGTATTGCTCTCCTGAGAATTTTATATCCAGTAATCCTCACTTTTGTAAATCTGCACTAAATCAGTATTCACAATGGGACTTTATAACATTAGTAAATGAGTATGAAATCCCTCATCATGAGAAAACATTGGGTCAGCTTTTTTGTGACGATAGCGCTAAGGACATCGTAAATTTGCTACTAAATGAATGCCAAAAGCAAAACGTAGGCATTCAAACACAAACCGATATTCTTAGTATTGAGCGTGAAAATAACGGTTTTAGCTTAAAAACGAACAGGGGCGAAATGTGGTGTGAAAGCCTTGTTGTTGCAACAGGTGGACTTTCTATGCCAAAACTCGGAGCGACACCGTTTGGTTATAAAGTTGCTGAACAATTCGGGCACAATGTTCTTCCTACTCGCGCAGGATTAGTCCCCTTTACTTTGCACGATCAAGACAAAGCCGTCCTAGCCGAGTTAACCGGTGTCGCCGTGCCTGTTACCGCCACATGCGATCAAATCAGCTTCAATGAAAGTATGTTGTTTACCCACCGAGGCTTAAGCGGCCCTTCCATGTTACAAATATCATCTTATTGGCAACCCGGGCAGACACTCGAAATTGATTTAAACCCACGTCATGACTTAGCCACTTTTCTGCAACAAGAGCAAAAAAAATCGCCTAAAGCGCAACTTATTAATGTGCTCACACATCATTATCCAAAGCGTATGGTACAAACTATGTTGCCTTATTTGGATATTGTTAATAAGCCTATGAATCAATATCAAGGCAAGCAACTTGAGCAAATTGCCGAAAAAATACATCAATGGCGCATCAAACCCAACGGTACTGAAGGTTATCGTACTGCGGAAGTCACTCTTGGCGGTGTCGATACCGACCAATTTTCATCCAAAACTATGGAAAGTAAATTAGTGCCGAATCTGTTTTTTGTTGGCGAAGTGCTCGATGTTACCGGTTGGTTAGGCGGTTATAACTTCCAGTGGGCTTGGAGCAGTGGTTGGGTGGCAGGGCAGAATTGTTGATTTATTTTGGCATAATAAAGTTTGTACACTGAATAAATAGTTTGTACATAAATCGAATTTGGAATAATAAAGTTTGTACATTGGTCTATACTGGCTTTTAGCAATTAATTTTGTGGAGCCAGTGACTTGCCCCGCTTCAGAGATTTAAAAACGTTCAAAGATTTCCAAAGAGCGCTTAAGAACAAATATGGTATTGGTGAAGGCGAAAGCTACAAGCCTTGGCTACGGGTTCAAGATGTCCCGTCTAGAGGTAGTAGTGCGAAAATCCAAGGAATAAAAATTGATAGGGAACACCACACCTTGTCAGAAGGTGAAAGCGCTTATTTTTACTTAGCCGAATATCGTGACAGCGTCATTGATATCCGAGAGCAGTTTCCTCTCCTCCCTATTGATCTATCTATCAAGATCGCAAGTTATTTAGGTGTAGTTCACCCAACTATCCCAGACTCAAAAGCTCTAAACGTAATGACAACAGATTTCGTTTTAACATGCTTTGATAAAAAGAAAGGTACTTGGTACGAGGCTGTGTCGGTTAAATCGAAAGAGGAAGATTTAGCCAATAAGCGCACAGCTGAAAAGTTAGAAATCGAGCGAATTTGGTGGCAACTACTGGATATCCCATTTCGTGTTTATGTGAACACGCCAGAAAGCCAAAGTAAGTCAAAGAATATCCAGTGGTTCACAGCGCCTTTGAGACATGGAGAAGTTTTCCCTGATTCTTTAATTTTTGCAGCCTGTGATTTACTGCATGTAGGACCAATGATAACTGATCAAGTTTGTTCTGAGTTTTCATTGAAATTTGATATCGACGGAGCACAGGCTCTTAGTTTACTCAAAACACTATTTGCTAAAAAAATTGTTGATGTAAACCTAGATAATCCGATGCCAGAATCAGGAGTGTTTGAAGTTATTAATATTTCACAAGCTAGGGCGAAACAACATGCAGGTTGAGGTAAATAGTGTTTGGAATGTTGGTTCTCTAGATGGCTGCGTTGACGGCTTATATCGAGTTTTAGCGGTTTACTCAGAAATTGATCGGATCATATTATTCATTATTCGTGATGAAAAAAAACTGGAAAGGCCGTTCAGTGCATCTCTTAGTTCTTTCCTTGAACTAGTGAAACAAGAATCAATCACTGTATCCAAATATGAGCTTCCCGCCTACCTATCCTATAAGGATGAGGATATTCCTAAAGTTCAGCTTCTTAAAAGGGATAACAACTACCGGCTTATAGCTGACTTGGTTTCGCAGCCAGATTTCTTGTTAGATATAACGACTAACACTAGAAGCAAATTGGTCGTTGCTCAGGCCAAGAAACAAAACACCTACGTTCAAAAAATCTATAGAGCTCTGAATCTGTATTGGAAATATGGTCAGGAGTCTAACGCCTTGCTCCCTGCTTACAAGCTTTCTGGTGGTGCAGGGAAAGCTCGCCCTGCTGGCAATGTCAAAAGAGGAAGACCTGTCCAACTGTCAACGCCAAGCTTATTTGTTTCTCAAGGCGTCAACACAGGTGAGCAAGACAAAATCAACATTCAAAAAGCTATGCAAAAGTTTGGTCTAAAAGGTAAGAAAGTAACTTTTAGTACAGTATATGAGCAAATGCTGAAGGAGTTTTATTCTGCGGAATTGCTTTTGTCAGAGACTGAGCATAGAGACCCTAAAGTTCCAAACTACCGAAGTTTTCTCTATTGGGCTAAAAAGCTAATACCGCAAAATGAACTGATCAGAAAGCAGACAAATAAGGGGGATTTTGAACGTAACCGTAGAGGATTGATAGGTAGCGCAACCGATCACACAGAAGTGCCCGGAAGTTGTTTTGAACTGGACGCGACGGTTCTGGATGTTCATATTGTTTCTGAGTTTCAACGGAATCATGTATTGGGAAGACCAACTCTTTATTGCTTGGTGGATAAAGAGAGTCGAATGATCGTTGGTTTGCATGTGTCGATGGAGTACGCATCATGGCGAGCAGGCAGACAGGCTTTAGTGAATAGCTTTACATCAAAAAAGCAATACTGTGAAAGGTTTGGTATTGAAATAGAGGATGATGATTGGCCCTGCCACCATATACCCCAAAGATTGCTTTGTGACCGTGGAGAATTTATCTGTAAAGATGCTGAACAACATGCCGTGCCATTAATAGGTCACTTGAGTTTTGCACCACCTTATAGGGCAGATTGGAAAGGCACCGTTGAGCGTCGCTTTAAAATTCTGAATGATAAGTTAGTACATCAATTGATGGGAACGACCAGAGGTCGACATCATATTCGAGGAGATAAAGATCCTCGCTTAGAAGCGGCATTAACCTTAAAAGAAGTGACTAAGATGCTTATTGATGCTGTGCTTGAGCACAACAGCTCAGTCTTTGATGCATTAGCAGCTCAAACGACACTGCTCATTGAATCAGACTTAAAGCCAACCCCACTAAATTATTGGAATATTCATCTTCAAAAACATAAGCATTCTTTGATCAAAGCAAATGAAGCTGATATTCGGGCGCGGCTCTTACCGTCAGTTAACGTGTCCATGACAAGTAAAGGTATACGGCTAAATAAAGACATGTATTACCAATGTGATCGTATTGAATTTGAAACTTGGAAGACGATTGCTCGTAACTCTGGCAACTGGAAACTAGAGGCTAGAATTGATCAGGATAATTCATCGTTTATTTATGTTCGACTGCAAAGCGGTGAAAACTTTACTCGATGCGAATTAATGAAGCGCTCTTCCATTTTTGAGGAAAAGCATATTGCCGATGTTGTTTTCTTTGAGGATTGGAAAAAGCTTCAGCTAAAAAATGATAAACCCGGTAAAGCATCTTTAGAACGTCACAACCGGAAAAATGAAATCATTGAAAATGCTAGAGAGTCTTTGAAGGCCGAACCACTATTAAATAACAAGGCTGAAAGAACTAAAGATATGAAAGAGCGCCGTAGACAAGTGATTCTTGATAGCAGGTTAACTCCAGGTGAAGTCGATCTTACAGATGAGTCATTAAACTCGGACATTGGGCAGGCAAGTAGCCCCATAAACAAAAAGAACAAAGTGATTTCGATACTCAAACGCAAGAAGGAGAAGGATTTGTGAAGTCTCGTTTCGCAAAATACCAAGCAGCAATTCTCCCAGAGTATAGAGGGAATCCACTAATTGAGGCTCTCCCACCAAAACCAAGAGATGAAGAGTTATTAGATAAGCTTGGATATTTTCCACCACACAGCGATGAAGAAAGAAAATTGGATGCTTTTGAACGGTTGGAATATCTCGTCCGACTAGATTACTTAAGGCAGCCCCTTCCTGTTTATATTGAGGTTTATCGTTATATAGAAGCTGCACTTAAGGAAGGGTATTCAGCTAAAAATCCATTTTCTCCCACGACGGCTAACTATTTGCATTATCCGCTAGATAAGCGCCCATCGATTGAACCAAGAACTGGTTTCTTCAAGCCCAAAGGTAGCGGTATTACGGTAATTGGAGAGAGCGGAGTTGGCAAAACCTGCATGCTTGAGCAAATTTTAGGATGCTATGATGATGTAATTGAACATACAGAGTATCACGGTGAAATTCTGCCACTCAAACAAGTAGTTTGGGTAAAGGTTGATTGCCCTGAGGATTCTAGCGTCAGGGCTCTCTGCCATAAAATTTTAGGGGAAATTGGGGCTAAGCTAGGGCATAAGCCAGAAAAGCCTGCATCGACCATCCCTGCATTGCTAGAACAAATAGAGGCAAAAATAAAATCAGGCTTTTTAGGAATATTGGTTATTGATGAGATGCAAAATCTCAACTTGGCAAAAACGGGCGGTGCTGACCGGCTGCTGGCCTTTTTGCATAACCTAGTTAACAATTTGGGTATTCCTCTGCTTTTCTGTGCTAACCCACCATTTAATAAACTGCTGGAACAAACCCTTAAGACAGCCAGAAGAGCTGAAAGTAGCGGCTATGTGGATGTTGAACTTTTAAAGAATGATGATGAATGGGAACTGTTTGTCGAAGAATTGTGGGAGCTTCAATGGACAGATGTTGAAACTCCTTTAACTAAGCAATTAAGCGATAAATTATACGAACTATCGATAGGCAACTTAGATTTAGCCATGCGGGTTTATAAGGAAGCGCAGCGCCAAGTAATTGGCAGCGGAGATGAGCGAATTAATGAAAGTGTGTTGGAGCTCGCAGCTAACATCACGATAAGGGCATCTAAAAAGTCAGTCGAAAAAATAAAAAAAGAAAATAAAATTTCTCTCTTGAAGAGAGGTAAAGCAAAAAGAGCAGAATCAGAAAGTCCTAAGTCGGCAACTGAAAAGCCAGAAATTACTCAGCACAATAAAAAGCTTATCACAATCCCAGGTGATTTAAGCCGCCCTCATCATCCTGAATTTGCCGATCTACTCAATGAATTAAGAGTTGATGATAGCCTCGCTGAACACATTTCCGATCCAGACATTATTCAACAAGCTGCAAAACAAAAAGAGCCACTTAAATTTCTTAAAGTACATGGACTGCTTTGCGACGAACCGTTGAAAGATTTGTTATAGGTGTAGAGGCTTTGGAATATGTTTCAACTACCCAAAGCCTTTCCGGATGAAGTACTCCTAAGCAGACTAATTAGATTCGTTACTATCTCAGGCGTATCGAGTACGACATTATTGGAAAGCAGTTTTAGTTCAAAGAAAACGTCAATTCACCCATTTTTGACCTCAGGGTTAAGTCGTATCGCAGAGTTATGTAATGAAGACGTAAATGTTTTATTGAAAGAACAAACCTTAGCGCCATTATTTTGTTTTTACCTACCAGTGCATGCTGACTATCTACAAAAAATGATGCTCACCAATAATGGAGCAAAAGCCTTCAGAGCAAGCCAATTAGCGTCATTTGGAAGTGGTCAATCTCTTGGTTTGAAATCATGTCCGTTATGCGTTCAAGAAGACCTCTCAAATTACGGAGTTTCATATTGGCATCGGAGTCATCAAGTTCCAGGTGTTGCAACTTGTGGTTATCATGGAACCGTGCTGTCTTTTCTGGAATTAACACAGCGGCAACGCATAATCAGACAATTGCTGCCTCAGCTTGAAACCAAAATTCAGTATTCTCCCCCTGTTGAGTACATGGTCGCAGCTTTTTCCACTCAATTACTGGGCTTGTTAACTGCCGAAAATCCAGTACACAAGGTCACTGACGCATATCGCTACTATCTCAATGAAAAGGGCTATTTGACTCAAAGTGGAAGAGTGCGAAGACAATCTCTGATGCATGACTTCTATAAGTATATCTCAAAGCACAGTAGTACTAATGCGGCTCTAATCCCGAGGAAGCAGGATGATTTTCGGTATCTATCACAACTTTTAGATGAAGATGGGAGCCATCATCCTTATCGGCATTTGTTATTCGGCACTTGGTTGTTCAATAGTGCTAAACAAGTTTTTGCCTACCTCCCCAAGCCGATCTTATCAAACGAGAATACTGAGCCAGACAATAAGTATAATCAACAAGCCGTTGAGCAGGAATGTTTGGCTCTTCTCAAAACCGGAAAGTCATTAGCTCAAATAGGCAGGGAAACAGGAAAGAGCAGGTGCTATTTAAAGCGAATAGCCTTATTGAATGATATTTCAATAAATTTAAAACCCAAATTGCTCACTCAAAAGGTTATTAACGCTATATGTTCACTTGCATATTATGGATTTCATCGTCGTGAAATAGCTAAACGTTGTGGCGTCGGTATTGGTGCCGTGGAACAAATAATTTCAAGTAGACCGGGGCTCGTTGAAAGACGGAAGCAGTGTCGTTTTGAGTCGGCGAGACGAAAAAATCGCGTATTGTTGCTCAGATATTTGGCTCTTCATCCAGAGTCCATAAGAAAAGACGTGAAACGAGACTGTAATTCAGCATTTTTCTGGTTGTATTTGAATGATAGGGCTTGGTTAGAGGAAGCGTTGCCTGATAAATTGCATCCCTCGGGTAGGTATTCAAATTAGAGGGTCTGCAATTAATATCTTGTTCCCAAGCGGGGAGTCAATACAAAGCTTTATTTACAGAGTTATGTCTTTAAATGGTAGAAGGGAATTCGACAACATAATTTCTCCAAAAGGGTTATGGAAAGTTGACTTTGTTCTCGGTCCAAAGTTATTGCCGTACTTCTCAACTTTTTCTGAAGGGCAGTTGGCTCTTCTGCTGAAAGAAAACTTCAAGCACTATATCGTCACCAATTATCACCACAATCCTTTTTACTATTTAGAGTTATATCTAAATATCTTTAAAAAAGGGGGCCACTCTCACGATGATGTATACAGATACAATAGCTTGTATCAACGAAAGACGAATATTACATTTTGTCCAAGCTGCATAAAAGAATGCCTCAAAGCTAATGGCTTTGGGTATTTTAAGAGCGAATGGCAAATCAACCAAAAATGCGAAATACATGGGACTTCATTGTATTTCTTGCCAGAGAGTTCAAGGCAAAAGGCGATTGATAGCATTAGAACTATCTTATTGGGTGAGGTGCCAGCATCTGCATCAGGTTATATCTCTAGTGGTAATAGTTCTACCGAAGAACGAAGGACAGGGCATATCACCCCATGTTTATTCGAACAATACACTCTAAGACTGCGTAATGCATTGAAAAGTTGGGACATTGAAAAGGCCATAATCTGTAATGAAAGTCATTTTCATGTTATGAAAAATGCGTATGATAATTTATTTTACGCTAATTCAGGCTTTCCAAAGCAAGTACCCCACAGCAAGATTAGTGTATTACTGGATTATTTAGTTACTAAAGGTACAGTCATTGGTTCGAAGATCACTTCTATACCTACTGAAGTTATAGAAGTTCTCAATGGTATAGATGACTCAACATCCTGTAGTGAAGACCTGGTAGCACCAGTAGAAAGAAGTTGTTCAAAATGTAAGTACTCGAAACAACATTGTGCCCTTTCTCCGCATATTGAATTGTTCAGATTTAAACAAAATAGGTTTCAATTGATTCCTGATAATTATTGTGAAAGGGTAGATAGAAATGTTATCCGAAGAGGGGGGTATTATGAGCCTTTTATTCCTTACTATCATGAGGAAAGAAATTCTGGCTTCTGTGAGGGGTATTGGGAAAGTAAGTTAAGTTCAAGTTGGTATAGTACTGAAGAATAACGAAGAGCGTTTCAACATCATATTTCAATGGAGCAGAACAGCGCGAACTCATCTAGTTAGTGGTTCTAACAATGGGGAGCAGTCATTTATTGGAAATCTCATCAATGTCATGGTGGTAAATTTGGGGGAAGGTCAATTTGAGACCAAAAGTGATCGCCCTGCTGACTATAGTGAACGGCATTGGGTGAGAGTGGTAGTCTAGAAGGAGAAATTTAAAGTCCTAATAACTTAAGAGTAAATTCCGACTTATAGACAAAGTAAGCAATATGTACTTGAACAAGACCTGTAATTGCTAAAGAAGTTAGGTAAAACACTTTAGACCAAATAATTTGGGAATTTATCAGCTGATCTACTTCCTCGGTAGGTATGTGGTTATGAAGTTTGTTTGACCAGCTCCTTAAGGCTTTTTCTGATACTTTTAAGTCAGCACTTGCGTTAAGCCATCTAATAAAAAAACTAACGCCTAAGAAAACTCCGGCAAGCTTAAAAAGCATCTGCCCTTCAGGGGAATGTAGCAAACCGTTATTAACAACGGCTTTGGAAACAGTACCTACAGTAAATATAAATCCTATAGTGAGTAGTGATTTTAGGAGTTCGGAAGCTAATGAAAATGCCTTCTCAGCAAATTTGTCTGTTACAGACTGAATGTCATTGTAAATTTCTTTAAGTTCTTTTCGGTAGTCGTCACTGCGTTTAGCTATAACGAATCTATAATTACTTTTTGCTTGCTCAAAAGCAAAGTTTACAGTTTGGTAGGTGACTTCCATTAAATTTCCCGAATTGCATTCGAGAGATAGCCTGTCAATAACTAGTTGCAAAGGTATGTCAGGGTCTTCTTTTCCATAACACCAAGCAATGCACTCTGAAAGGCTAGATAGCAGTTCGGCTTTCAGGTCTAAACCATCTTCTTTTAAGGATGTTTCTATGTGTTTTACCCCCTTAAGTTCAACCCTTTCATCAGAGTAATAGTTTGTACACAACGATAAAAACAGCTGTTTTGCAAAGGCCTGTCGGAATGGTTTCGCCAACTCACAACTTACATCCCCCCAGGTTAATTCAAATTGTTGGGGGTTTAGTTTTAATGGGGTGCTGCTAACGATATGCACATGCTTTAGAATTTTATCTGGGGGGGGCAACTTGCTTCCAGACAACCAGTCTTCTCCCAGTGATTCACTATGATCTGCTGGTACAACAGCTAACTTAGGACCACCAAAGCAATTTTTCATTTGATATACATGGATTCTGGTATTCTGGGCATTGTTAATAGCCCCCTCTTCTAAAGGTAAAGATAAACCAAGTCCTCCTAGATCAGCGCTAAAGGATTCAATGCAACAGTAGAGGACTTCATCTACATCTCCTGCACCGGAACATAGCTCTTGGATGAACTCTTTTTTCTTAAAAGTCAGTTCAAACTCTGCACATGAATGTGTAATTGTGCTTTTAATATCCTCGGGTACAACAATTTCATCATCAATATTCAAAACAAAGTAAGGCGATAGGCTATTTTCTGTGATTAATTCAGCCAGAAACTCTAGCTGCTTATTCAGTCCATCATCAAAATAACCATTCATGTACAAGTTATTGATATTTTCGTTATATTTCTCTGCATAGCTGCGAAGTTTAGCTACAGCTGCACAGACATTGCTAACTGATATCATCTACATTATCTGCTGTTATGGTTATAACGGTCCTATTATTTCTTGTTTCTTGCTTAACACCCACATCCTCCATTTTACCGAGCCACTCAACAGTTACATTCATATTTGTTTTCAGTTTAGTTTTCTTATCTTTCTTGGGAATGCTATTTCTACTGGGGGTAAATTGAGCCCCATTTAGTCCTATCCCGTCCATATATGAGTCGAAACTTGCTTCTAACCTTGATTGAGTTTCAGGTGTATCATGATTACAAATCAGTTCTTTAATGTCATCCATATTAATAGATTGCGCATCATGCGCTTCCATATAGCTCACAACACGAGCTTTTACATCAGATGGTATTAGCTCTTCGTGTTGAGTTGCCCATTTCTTTGAGTGAGAAATGGCTCTTCTCATCAGTACAGTGTTGTCTTCTAGAAGCCTGACACATAAAAAATTCTTGAAATGGTCTCCAATTGCTACGTCAGTATCTTGTTTAGCACCTGTTTTACCACGTTCGACAGCAATTACATCCCAGTTAAAGGAATCTCCTACATCAATGATGGCCCTTTTTTGGATTGCCGCTTTTTCTTCAAGAAGACTATCCGTTATTTCTTCAAATGAAACTTTTGTTGGATCATCTTCATCTCTGATCTGCTGTAAGACTGGTTTATAGTCAAGCTTAATTATGGCAACAAAGTTTTGTGGTTGCAGGTTTACCAGCATACTAAATGTTGTGACGATTACTATACCATCGGCCATTCTCTTATCATGCTGAGCCTTAAAGTTGTGCGCAATACGTTCACTTGTTCTTAGAAACAAATCATCGTCATCTAGATTGCCCACTAAATCGACGCATTGCTCATTTAGTGGAGCATTGTCGGCATCAACAAAAGTATATTTCGTCCCTCTGGAAGATTCTGCAATCATTTCTGTGAAGAACTCCTTCTGAGTTTCAGTTAAATCAACAGCAGAAAGATAATCGACTTCTTCTTCTTCAGTAATGAGGATGTGGTAAATAAATTTATGAATGGTGATACTTGCTCTCATTGCCTCTGTGATTGCAAGCGCACGATTATAGTTATTTGACATAAGAGTTCATTTTTAACCTAAAAAAGAACTTTAAACAAACTCTGCTAAAAGTTCTAGGGTGAAAAATCAATTAGTCCAAATAATGGAGAGGCTGCCCTAATTAGTGGGCAAATAATGTTTAACTTTGGGTCACCTCACATGAGAGTGAATGTAATCAAACATGGTTGTAACATCATATGATTTATTTATATTAAGAGCTAATGAATACATCAAAAGGGGCTTTGGTAGATGCATGTAGTGGCATAGTTAATTTGACCACTGCATACCTTTCCTTTGGGTTTGTTTTATTATCAGTTGTTATTTAGCTTGTCTCTCATCATGATTTCCTTCGTTCTAGCTCAAGTAATTTTGGTGTCCATTCGATGATTTCTTGCTCCTGGAAAAAAGGATGCAATGTAAGACCGGCTGCCTCTTCATTCCAACCAAACTCATGGCATATTTCACCTATAAGATGTGTTTTCCGTTCTGTTGCTTCCACCGAATGAGAGTGAAGCGCTTTGGATGGGTCCATACAGACTAGTTGCAACCTATGTTCGTGATTACGCGCGCTCATCGCTAACCTGCGAGCGATCATAAACCCACCTAAATCAATATCACCCCAGTGCATGAGTACTTTTGGATTGACGGATTCGATAATCCTCTCATAGGCAGAGAGCAACGAAGGTGTCGGATTGCCCGCGATGTAGATAATGAGTAAGTCATGTGGATTGGTCTCATGTTCTGCCGCTTCATTGAAGCTAGCTAGGTTCTCAATCGTTAAAATGCAGTTTATCTTCTGTCGCGATGAATCAATGCTAATAAGCCTGTCCGGTCTGAGCCCCGAGTATGGAAAGATTAAGTTGGTTTTCCCTCCGGTGGTAGTCAATAAGATGTCAGGGCTTCCACTTATAAGCATGGGCTGCGGGTGTTTCACTAATCCCAATTCAGCAAAAACGTTGTCACTTTCTACTAAGTTGTCCATGCCCATGAGCCGATTTATTTGTGATCCTAAAGCCTCTATTCGTTTGGAATCGTTAAATAACTGGATGCTGAGCCGCCGAAGCAATATGTCCTTTTTTGACGTGTCGGTATCAAGACAGTGTTTGATTACACTAGCGGCATCCGATACCTTCTGAGCATTTTCATAAGACGCACCAGCAAATGTTTTACCCTGGCGCCACTGTTCAATGGTTTGCTCAACGGCAGGTATACGATTGTCGATAAACGGAGCCAGTAGCTCAATGGCTTTCATGGTGCCAGTCCATGGTGTAACAAGTGCCAATGTGGTCGCGGCTGCGTCTGGGTTGGTGAGGGTAATTCGCATAAGCTGCCCGTTTACGCCAGCGAGTCTATCCCACTCAGCCTCAACACAGCCGACATTAATAAAGCGTTTTAATCTGGCATGGTAAGCTTCGCGCATAGTGCTTTTTTCAAGATTAAAGTACTCCGGCAGGCTATTTTTTGTGGCTGGAATAGAAACGGGAGCCAGCTTCATGACAGCTTCTAAATCACCTGTTTTAAATAAGCGGTTTGCTACCCGCTTTATCATTTTTTTTATCGTGTTGTCGCAAGCTTCGTATCCTTTCTCAGTCATTTCTGCAGACTCACTCACTAGTCATACCTGCTGAAGCGATATCAACGCTTTCAGACAACTCTGTAAAGCCAAGCTGAGCAAACGCGTCCTTCATGACCTGTGGGTTTTCATCAGGTAAATCAGATGTCATCAATTGATTAGCTTTGGCTTTAAACTTGGTGCGGATCATGTCGAGATGCAACTCTTCTCTATCTAAGTCATAGATAGTTTGAGTCATGGGTGAGAGTTTATTTCGTTCTGTTTCAGGACCCGCCATAATTAATTGCAGTCCAATACTCTGTAGAAATTTGGCAGTTGCAATCGCATTCGTGGTGTCCATGCCATGGAAGGCTTCATCAAGACAAATAATGCCGCTCGAAGGCGCTTTATCTTTGTGGTTTTGTAAACGATAAGCTTTGGCAAGTGCTGCACCTGCTGCGACATACATCGGCGCAATGTGCTCTCCATTGGAACCCGAACCTTGTCTGTTGGACATGCGATCTACACGCTTTCCTCTTACCAGGATATCGAGATCAAAGGTGTAAAAGTTACGATAATCTAAAACGGTATTGGTACTACCGGACTCTGCGGCTTCCTCAATCAATTCTTTTAACGTGCTGTCTAGCTCCGCTGCATCGGGCGACAATAACGAGAACCCCTCTTCAGATGTTGCTATCTCTTCTATATGCTTGACTAGCGCGTCATAACGTTTCACAACACTTGCCGTAAACCTATATCGCTCGTCACCAGTGAATGCTGGACAGGACTCAAGTATTCTATTTAACGCTTTTCGATCAAGTTCCATTTCTTTGAATCTGTCATAGAGCGACATCGCAATATCAGTACGCAGTGTTTCTTCACTGGCTTTTCGTGCTTGTTCCGCTTCTTTTTCGTACTTGTGTAGTCTCGTACCGAACAGGCGTTCACGCTCATCAATAGTCCACGCGTGTCTTTCATGCCAATCCACATTGTTGAACTGAAGACTGTCTACATAAGCTGTCAACGCATTGTTAGCATTATCAGTTGCCTTGATAAGCTTGTTTTTATGACGAGTAATGAACTCGTCAAGTGCGTCGACTCTTTCACTGTGTTGGGGGTATCTCGTTTCGATTTCGTCTTTGTAAACATCCATTATGTCATGCATGACCAGCGGATTGTTGAGGGTTGCTTTCTCTCGCTCTTTTAAATCGGGAATGACCTTTTCAAGGTCAACCTTGTTGTTCTCTTTATGAGTGATTTGCTCTGTCAAACCAGATTTCAGTGTCAAAGCATGGTCTCGTTTAGTCTGAAGCACTTTGGCTTCGCTCGCTGCGACTGCTGCTTTTTCTCTTATTGTATCCAGGTGAGAGATATTGATCCCCTTTAGCTGAATCTCAGCGGCAACGATGTCTTTTTTAGCTTTCTCAATATCCTCACTGACAGTGCGATCCTGCTCGTTACCTTTATCAGCCAATGCCATTTTGACCTTATTGATGAGCGTCAGACTCCTACGTGTAGTTTCTAGCTCTTTCTCAGCCTCTGTTTTGCGAGCGGCAAGATAGCTGGTATCCAGCGCTGAACGACCAATACGAAGGTCAGTGACTGGCTTGATATTGATGGATTTGGTTAGTCCACCCTGACTGAGCATGCCATCTTTAGTGATGGCTCTTGGGTGCGCCGCAAGTTCCTCTTCGGTTTCAACCAACCGTATCGTGTTGAGCCTCAGCCATAATAGCTTTTTCGCTGTATCGTTTTCACACTCAAACAAATCGACCGCATACTCACGTCCACGATAACGTGTATCAATATCGCGGAGGTGCTCTGGCTGAACTATCGATGCACCTCTGACATTTTCATTGTCTCGTCTGGCTTGACGTAAAAGGCGCACTGCATCAACAGTGCTTCCATCGGTAACTACAAGTGCGTCGCGAACGTCCCCTAAGTAAGATTCGATCGCTGGTGCCCATGTCTCGTCTTTTAAGGCGCATAGCGCTGACAGTGGGGACGCATCAATCCCATTGGCATTGAGCAATGCCAACAACGTCGCAGACCCTTCTCCTAATAGACGACCTGTTTGCTTCGCGGCTGTGATCCTATTGGCCAGATCAGTTTTCTCTCGTTCTAACTTCGCTTCTTCTTGTGTTAGTAAAGAAAATTGCGCGCTTATGGCTTTTTCAACGGCATTCAGCTTAGGTGTCAATTGAGTGAAAGCTTTTTTTACCGCTTCACTAGGAGCAGATTGATTTCTGCCAGTATTGAGCGCATTGATGATTGATTTTATTTCGTTTTGTAGAATGCCGAAATGCGGAAGGTTTTCAATCTCGCGCAGTGCATTAATGTGGCGATTAGCTCTTGATACTTCTGGATATTGATTGGCGGCAATAATCCTTTTATTTGCCGAAATGCTTTCTTCAAGACGAAGTTTTAATTGCTCATTACCATCTGATTCAAGAGCTATTTTTAACTGATTCACTTCATCAGATTTTTCACTATATTGTTCATCGAACGATTTGAACTGTCTTTCTGCTTCATTTAGCGTTTCGTTAAGCCGTTCAATTTCCTCTTCGACGTCATCAAGCTTTTCTAACTGAGCTTCAAGTGCGAAGATGGTGCCGATGGCTTCGTATGTAGCGATCTTTCCCTCAGATTTTACCGCAGTTTTATAGTCTTTGAGTATACCGTCTAGTTTCCCAATACGTTCTTTGGTTTGACTGATGAGTGCTTTTAAATTGATAAACTGCTCGACTTGCTTCTGAAAATCAGCAATATCAACAGGATTGGACTCAACCACAAAGTTGCGAACAAACATATCGATAGAATCTACATCTTTTAAGGTCATCGCTTTAACAAAGGTTGCCATGAACTTTTTTGGCTCAGGCATGCGAGCGCCATAAAGGGCATACAACAACTCTTTAACATATTCATTCGAAGAATCAGTAAATGTGGGGGTTCGTCCTATCTCCTTAGCAATTTGAGTATGGTTTTCTTTAAACTCAGCGTATTCGATGGGTCGTTCATTATCTCCATCAATTACTAGGCAATCTTTTGCGCTAACGCGTTGACCCGGCAGGATAAAAAGGCCCTTTAGCTCATGCTTATCAGAATCGTTATCCGCCTCTACGCAAAGGCCTGCGGACAGAGTTCCTTGCTCGGTACCGTCACTAAAAACGGCGATCAGATAAGTGCGAGCTTCGTCTCTCGCTTGTTTTATTGCATGACTTCCGTCTTCTGGATTACGTAATAGCCCCAAACAGTAACCGGACAGTTTTCGCTTATTCTTGCCAGAGATAAGTTGGGCGTTGTAGCTTGAGTAATTCTGGTTCCCGCCTACCATAATGGTCTGAATCGCATCCAGCGTCGTGGACTTTCCGCATCCATTGGGACCCAAAAAGGCCGTACTACCATCAATAATAATATCTTCGGCTTCGTGAAGGTAAAACTGCACCAGCGTAAGTTGACTAAGCTGTTTCATCATTCCCTTCCCCAGTGTCTCTTTGCATTGATCCAGTAATTCGCAGCTCACCTGGTTCATACTGCATTTCAGCATGTGCCTTCAAAGACGCGATGGCATTTTCGTTCATGATGCTTTGGATCCCAGGCAGTACTTGTATGTACCAATCGGTTTCGTCGCCATTCAGCTGTTTGATTGCCTTGGCAACGCCCCAGCGTTTCATAACATCAAAAAGACCTAGGAGCTCAGACTGGGGCTTCATTGGAAGCTCTCTGTTTGTTGAGGTTTTATAGGCCGTCTCGAGTTCGATGAGGGAGACGCCTGCGATGCCCTGATGCAATGTGCCGCGTTCCATATGCTGGTCATAGAGTTTACGCAACACTAGGACCAGCAGTGTTTCTTTCAAGGTGATCTTCGACGTTTCAGGAATGGTAGGTATGGCAGCCACATACTGCTCATTTCTATTGATTTCTAATCGGCACCCAAACATATCCAAGGCCTGGGTAAAGTCAGCTTCATATTGAGCAATAAGGTCAAAGTCTTTGCGCTGATTGCTATTCCCTTGATATAGCACTTGCTCATTGAGTAATCGCATAGCGGCTTTTTGAAAATCTTGAACGGCATAGATTTCTTGGCTTTCTGCGAGTTTTGTCCATCTACTCGACATAACTATTTTCCTTTTGTGTCAATCGTGTGATTTTGACTACCGGGGCTTCTATGAAGTCATTTTCAAAACGTTCCCCGGTAAGTTCAATCAAAACGTGCTTAAAGAGATTTTTTAATACCCCAAGGTTCGCATTATGCTTGCTAGAAGAATATTGTTGTCGCTCTGCCAACATGCCTAACCGGCTAAACGCCGCCATCACGCACAAATCATTGATACTATCGATGGACATGTCAGCAGTGGTAGTGTGACCTCCCTGAGGCAAGTGCCTATCGATGTACTCCACTATCTTAGATTGTGATACGTCTCGATTTCCCTTCATTATCTGTCGAATGAGTCGCCTTGCTTGTGCCTCAGGAGATAGTTGACGTCTTTGGATGATGGCACCTTTGCGTTTCTTAGGTTTTTGCTTGGGTGGCCTTAGAACCTGCTCAGATAACAATCTGCCTTGATTTAGGCCGATAGGAAGTAAGAAATCATCATGCCCCAATGAATCTGCTGTTCTAATGATGGCATCAATGGCATCATCAATTTTCTGCTCAAAGTTACCGGTAGAGCGCACCTTGTATTCCATGTAATTTATGGCCTGATTATTCGCTCTTGTAACTGTGTCCTTTAACCGCTTTAACAGTCTATCAACGGAGCGAAGTGCTTCAACTCGCTCGACGTCTGCGGTCAACCTCTCATTTGCCTCAATATCGTTCTTGCATCGAAGATTTTTGCGATACCATGCAAGCAGTACAACTTTGGTCTTTTCATTGTCAATGAGCTCAGAGGCTAAATTTATAATTTCCCATCTCGCGGTTAACGGGTGATTTTGAGAGAATAAATCGAGGTAGTCACCAATGTAGAGGCTGGAAATGTATTGACCAAAAAATTCGGTCACAAACAACTCAGTTGTATCAATTTCCCGCATTTTTTCGTTCGCTTCACGAACGCGCATGCGCGTCGTATTAAGCATCTGCAACAAGTTGGAACACTCTTTGGCGACAAGCTGAAATACCGAGGCATTTTTTTCTGGATCGGCATGTACTTGCTTTAAGTTATTCTTAATTGATTGAACGCGACCACCAACAAATTCAGGGCCTTGTTCCGCGAAATTTTTGAGTAGCTCAAATAGACTTTGGACCGTTGGACGCATGATAATGTAATGGTCAAAGCCAGCACGTTCTCGTGATAACCATTCGCTATCCAACAGAGCTTTGAGCACTTCGTTGGCCCTCACATTCAGCGGTGTATGCGTCTCATCTGGAGCAATCCCATGTTTATCATCCCAGTTTTGTAAGAAACGCTCTATTGATGAGGTGACCTGTCTAAATGCCCACCCATCGAGCTCCGGAGGATCCGCTTCAGGCGCAAAGAACTCTGCATATAGATGATTTATCAGTTCCCAATTACGTACCGCATGCTCATGGGCACTCAGTGGCCTGAACAAGTGAATTGGTATACGGTCAAATAACCCTACTGTTTTGCTTTCTTCTTTATGCATTTCAATTTGCGTCTGTGTTTACATTGGCTAGAAGATGAATTATCTTAACATTAAAGTTAATTTAACATTTATGTTAAGTTTATATCAAGGTTAGTTAATTGGTCAATGAAAGCCGTGAACAAAAATAATAGAGTCGCTTCTCCTTTGGTAGAAGACAACCGTAAACGACAACAGTACGAATTCATCGAGCTCGTCCTGGCTTATGAGGGGCTGATCACGAATCAACGTGTGCGTGAGCATTTCTCTGTCAGTAATGTTCACGCCTCGAGACTTATTGCCGGCTATCGAGAGTTGTTTCCCAAAAACATCGAAATATTATCGGGAGAAGGTAGGGGAAAATACACAGTGACGTCGCGATTTAAAGCTCAAGTGGCCAAACTCTCAATCGCACGGTATTTTAAAGTAGCGGGCAGTAGTGGTGCTCATGTTGAGACTGAAAGTGTGCAGTATGATTTGACAAATATCGCACCAGAAAAATTTCGAACTATCCACAGTGCCATCGTTCACAAAAAAGCGGTCAAACTGCTTTACAGATCAATGAGCACTCCATCTGGGGCTGAACGCATTATTCACCCCAAAGCGCTTGTTTTTGCTGGAAGGCGATGGCACGTTAGAGCCTATGATGAGCGCAATGGCGAATATCGAGACTTTAATTTGGCGCGAATGGAATCGTTGTTTCCCACAGATACTGAACAATTGTTGCCTGCAGACGAATCGTGGAACAATTACGTCAAGTTGCATTTGGTCGCTCATCCCACTCTTTTAAAAGAGCAAAGTGAATTAATAAGGGATGAGTTATTTGAAGGGGCCACCAGTCGCGTCGTGACTGTAAGAGATGCTCTAGTAAATTATGTGCTTCGCGAACTAGAGGTGTCTACGGATGCTGATACGCAAACCCCTCCAGAATATCAGGTGTTTTTGAAGCGAGTTGAACGCAAGCTACAAGAATAGTTTTGCTTAGGCTTTCTATTCATAGCCAAGGTAAAATAAATAGTTAATGAGAGTGCGATGGCCAGACGCTTTAAAAGTATCGACGACTACGAACGTCACCTGAGGCACAAATGGGGAAGTGGACACCTTGCAATATTCTAATTTAGAAATGTGCCATTAATCGAGTCAGCGGCTACAAGAAACTGTACCGTTTATTGTAGCAGTGTGATTTTATTTAATGCCACTATTTAGATCCGTAGGTGTTTTTCTAATAGCCTCATTGTTTTTTCTTTGGATTCCTTTGATTTATTATCATTTGGATTATTGATAGCACAGACTCTATTTTTAATTTCTTCATTGAGCTTAATCTTTAGCTTTTCCTTATCTTCTAACTTTTCTAAAGCATCAATAACTGCTGACAAAAGCATATGTTTGCAATTAATGACCGAAGAGGTGAAGTAATTTAAGGAACTATGAAATCTATTACTGCTGTTATCATAATTGGAAAATATATCAATCCCGTGCTCTATGAATACCTCCAATATTCTATCTATATCCTTCCTATTGGTAGGGCTCTGTTGATCAATTCATTCCATAGACAAAACATCAGTAATGAAGCCCCATTTCAGGCCACTTTGTAGGTTTCAG
>NZ_JABEPE010000011.1 GCF_026788005.1 Alteromonas sp. a30 | reverse complement strand
CACAGATTGCAGAAACAATGGCAGCTATTAAAGCAATGAACAAACTTACCAGGATAGGTATGCCTGAAACCTACAAAGTGGCCTGAAATGGGGCTTCATTACTGATGTTTTGTCTATGGAATGAATTGATCAACAGAGCCTGTTGGAGGTTGAAGTGGATATTGAGTTATTAGCTAATTTAGGTTTAGATCTATTGGAATTTGACGACAGATTGCCGTCAATGAGGTTTAAGTTGTTGTATGAAGTTAAGTATTTTGGAGGAGAGTTTAGATTTAACTATTCAAATCTTTGGGTTGAGTGTGGAGTTTGGGAAAATTGGTTAGAACAGCTTTTAGAGTTGCAGTTTGATGCGCCGAAAAAGGCGGTGTTTCATGATATGGATAAAGACTTTTTTATTACTATTACTAAAGAGTCCGAAGGTCAATTCGTGTTTGAAGTTGATTTTGCGCTTGATGAATTTGAAATGCCAACTACTCGGATCAATAGTACTTTTAAAGTCTCTCAAGACAAATTGAGTAAAATAATATCTTCTTGTCAGAGTTTCCCGGTGGTATGGTAATTACCTGTCCCGTTTGCTGGTGGCGAGTTACTTGAACTGGCGCAAGTGGTTTTAGGCGGTGCATCACAGGCAATTGTGGGCGTGGTATTTGACCAATTAGCGCAAACGGAAGCGGGTGAAGAAATACTTGCCCGAGCGGCGCAGCATTCAGAAACCTTGTCGGAAATGATAGGGGCGACGGGTGCGTAATGTTGAAGGACCGGATGCATTGATAAATGGTGTAAATTGGGAAATAAAAGAGGTTTCAGGCACGGGTAAGCATTCTTTTTACGATAACATTGGTAAGGGGATTAGCCAATTTGATAATAGCGCTGTTAAAAAATGGGCCTAACTACAAATGATAGCAGGATTCTTGTTGATGTTAGAGGTAATTCTACATGGGATGCGGAAGCTAATATTAATAAAGAGCTTGTTAAAAGAGGGGGGATTTTAGACAAAAAGGGAGGAGAGAGATTAAAGTAGTAACAAGTCAAGGTATAATTAGTTGGAAGCTGTAAAATGAGTAACTGCTACTTTTTAGTTTGTATGGATTGTAAATCAGGTATTTTATTAGGAAAAACTGTTGAAGCTAAATATTCTGATATTACCAAGTCTACAAGTGGATTCAGTGAGTTGGGCACAAATAAAGACCATTGGCATTTCAATTATAAATGTGCTGTAAACTTGCAGCATTTTTTGATGCTTCATCGGGGGCATGAATTGAGGGTATTACCGGACACGGTAGATAAATTGGCTAGAGATAAGGGATTTCCCAATACATGGGTTGGTGAAAACAACGATCCTGATCCTGACTATGATCGATTGAGCTTTCTTAATCAAGATGTGGGAATCCCAGATCCAGAGAGTGAAATGGAAAATCTTCCAAATGAGTTACTTGAGCGATTGTCAAAATTTTAATTGCCTGTCCCGTCCAAACGTCCACTAGATAACGGATAATATTGATTTTAGGTTATTGCATAAAAATCAACCTGTCATTTCTTAAATCCTTACCAACATTTTCAAAATCACTGCTGAATTTTCAAATCTTGTCTCAATTTCAGAACAAAAAACAATCAAAAAATTCATTTGAAGCATGGCTGTCCCGTGGACGGGGATACCGACCTCCACTGGTCAACAAATCAACTCCACACCCGTTAATAATCCACCCCATTTTTCAAAAGTAACCGTCCGTCGATTGGAATAAAGTTGTAAACAATCCAGAAGCTAATACGCGGTATGAATTTGAAAACGGCTACGCATACCAAACTGATAGTGATGGACGGGTGAGTTCTATGGAAGCAGACTTGCAATTAGATCCTTGGGATAGAAATACTTATAGGCAAAGAGCGTCTGGCGGGGAATGTAGGGAAAACGCCGAGAGTGGCGGACATTTAATTATCTCAGTGTTTGGAGGGTAGAGAGAAAGTGTTAGCCTTGTACCAATGAATGTCAAACTGAATGGTTCTGGGGGGAAATGGTATCAGCTTGAGCAGCAATGGAAGTCTGTATTGCAAAACAATGGTTCTGTGAAAGTGAAAATTCAACCCGTTTATTTAGGTGGTAGTACAAGACCTCAGTCATTCAAGGTCAGTTATTCAATCGATAACATACCCCAGCAACCAGTTACATTAATGAATACATCTACAGGAAACTAATTATGAGTGAAGCTCATTTATACGAGAAATTAGGAAAGCTTTTGTTGGGAATTATGCCCGGTGAGGTAGAGTTGATTTATTGTGTTGGGAGGATATATCCGGAATTTCATCAATTGGGTCCAGAATGGGTGAATAAAGATTCCAGTATTGGGCGTTTTGGATTTGATGATTATCCAGATGAGTGGTGTGATGAGTTCTTCAGTGTTGTTTCTTCATTGCAGAAATTAAGCATTTCGAGCAAAGAGAATTGGACTCACTTCAAAGCCTCTCTAACAGAAAAAGGTAAATTCAAAATTGAATTTGCCTATATACCAGAAGATGATTCGTGGCCGGGAGTATATATGAAGAGAGTTAGTGATTTAACAGAAGAAGAAGCCAAAGCTCACTACATTCCTGAGCAGGATTGGCTTGAAAGAGTGAAGAAATATAAAAGTCAATAATGTCCCGTCCAAATGTCTGCCCTGTCTGCCTCGTTCAAACGTCCAAAAGATAAAGGGTAGTATTTTTTAGGTTGATTTTAGGGGTTTATTTAAAATCAGTCGTTTTCTATTAAATTCCTACTAGAATTTTCAAAGTCCATTTCGGAATTTAAAATTCCGTCTTAATTTAATAAAAAAACAAAATTTAAACTCCTCCGAAATACAAAATACATCCAAGAATATTTAAACGCAGAGCCTCAGCCGCAGGGATGCGGCTGCGGAGCCTCCAAGGTAGGATTAACGGCGACTCTGCGTTAATATTCTTGGGTGTATTAGCTCTAACGCCTCTATTTTTTTCATCACGTTATTTGTTATTAAAAACAAATCCATACAACGTAATTCCGTCAATTTAAAAAAGAATTACGCTCTATAAATACTTCCAATTTGTTCCTTTCTCCTCCACCTTGCGTAAATCCCAAAAGCGTCTATACCTACCTTTCAGGCCACATTGCTTTCCTAATAAAAACTTCCAAGTCAAACGTTTTAAATAGCGAAGTAATAACGCCTATAAAAAATAATATTTACGAGGATTTAAAACATATGAAATTAAAACATGTCGGAATAGGTGTTTCCGCGTTATCACTGGTTGCCACTAGTGTAATCGCTGCATCACCACAAAAATCGTCTGAATTTAGATTCGACAATGCATTGCAAGCAGCGAAACAAGATCAGTCCAGCCAGTACATGGTGGTATTCAAAAAGGGTGCGAAAACGTTTGCTGGTAATGCAACTAGCCGTGGTGCTCAGGAAGTGGCATTAGTGAACAACGGCGTACTAAATGCGAAAGCGGCAGCTTCAGTGATTGAGCGTGCAGGTGGTCAGTTTTTGAACTCAATTGATAAGCAGCGAATTGCCGTCGCGAATTTAAATAAAAAAGCGTACAACGCGCTGCTGAAAAGCGATGAAGTTGAAATCGTAGAAGAAGATCCAAAGCGTTATTTAACGGCGCAAACCACGCCTTATGGCATCACCATGGTGCAGGCTACGTCCTTGGTACAAAGCAATAAAACTAACCGAAAAGTATGCATTATCGATACCGGTTACGACTTAGGTCATGAAGATTTGCCAACCGATGCAACAGGGCAGGCGAATAATTCGCAGGTGGGAGCGTGGAATAATGATGGTCACGGTCACGGTACGCATGTTGCGGGTACGGTTGCAGCGCTAGATAACAACGTTGGCGTCGTCGGCGTGCATCCCGATGTGGCTTTGCATGTGGTGAAAATATTCAATGATTCCGGTAGTTGGACATCCGCTTCTGACCTCATTCAAGGCATTCAGCAGTGTAAAGATGCAGGCGCAAATATTGTCAGTATGTCCCTTGGTGGTGGTAGTTCGTCAACGGCTGAAAGTAACGCCATGCAAGGCTTTGTGGATGATAACATGATGTTGATTGCGGCGGCGGGTAACGATGGCAACAGTTCGTTATCGTATCCTGCATCTTACGATGCGGTGATGTCCGTGGCAGCGGTGGATTCCAGTGCGAATGTCGCGTCTTTTTCTCAGTACAACAGTCAGGTAGAAATTGCCGCGCCGGGTGTTGCAGTCAATTCTACGTTACCCGGTGACACTTACGCTTCGTGGAATGGTACTTCGATGGCAACGCCACATGTTTCGGGCGTAGCAGCGTTGGTGTGGTCGTTCCATACCAGTTGTACTGGCGAAAATATTCGTAAAGCATTAAACGATTCTGCCCAAGATCGCGGTGCTGCTGGGCGCGACAACTTCTACGGTAATGGAATTGTGAAAGCACTCGATGCTCACAACTACCTGAATACGTGGGGCTGCGCTGGCGATCCCAATGGCGGCGGTGGTGGCGGCGGCGGTGACGTCGATCCGTACGAAGAAACCTACACGGGTCTATCCGGTGCAACTAGTAGTTGGCGAGATTACACGCTTGATGTACCAACAGGCGCGTCGGTAATGACGGCAACCATGAGTGGCGGAACGGGTGATGCGGATTTATATACGCGTTATGGCTCCTTCCCAACAACATCTTCGTATGAGTGCCGACCTTACTTTGTGGGTAACAACGAAACTTGCACCCACAACAACCCTGCCGTGGGTACGTGGTATATCAGTATTCGTGCCTACTCAGCGTACAGCGGTGTTACTTTGACCTTCGGTTACGAGTAACATTTGATGTTTTAGTTAATAAATTTCTTCATCATGACTAAGTTCAAGCCCGGCTCATGCCGGGCTTTTTTAAAAAAAGGTAAGCCATTGGTGGTTAGTAGTATATAATCCGAGCATCGGAATCATCCCCAATTAATTAAAAGGACGTTTAATGAAAAAGCGTTTCCCACTTGATTTGCTCATTCTCTTTCATCATTCAGTTATGTGGAGGTTGTAACCGTTTTTGTTTACAGCTTCTTGTTTACGATCCCTAACCCATTTTTTACCAACACTTACATAGTCTTTTCAATCTCTGCTATCTTAACTCGCGAAAAATTCGCAGCGAGTTTGCGATAAATCTCTACTGGTGACTGACAATTAAACACAGTTATTCAGCGCTTGCTAATCATGTGAAACAAAAATTAACGATTAAAACAGCTAACTTACTGTGTCGTGCGTATCGGGCATTACACTTTTGTTATATTGTAACGTTTCTACAAAGAACAAAATTTAGGAATACAACAATGAAAACAAGGCTCGCCATCGTAGCTGCTAGTATTGCTGTTGCGACTTTTGCAACGCCTAGCATGGCAGACGAAGGGATGTGGCAACCACATCAGCTTCCAGCACTTGAGAATGTATTAAAAGAAAAAGGGTTGGAAATCAATCCTAAGAACATTTCGAAACTCACCGAATTCCCAATGAATGCTGTGGTCAGCTTAGGCGGCTGCACTGCGTCTTTTGTTTCTCCCAAAGGTTTGGTGATCACAAACCATCACTGCGCTTATGGCAGCATCCAGTTTAATTCTACCGCCGATAACAACTTGTTAGATAAAGGCTTTTTGGCAAAGTCATTAGACGAAGAGTTACAAGCTGCGCCGGGCTCTCGTGTATTTGTTACCGAAGAAGTCACCGACGTTACTGCAAAAGTTAACGACGGTATTCCCGATTCTTTAAGCGGCGAAGCGCGCTACCAAGCCATTGAAGATAATCGCAAAGCTTTGGTTGCAGAATGTGAGCAAGACAAATCTTATCGCTGCACTGTTTCTAGCTTTCACGGTGGTTTAGAGTTTTACTTAACTAAAGCGTTAGCCATTCGCGATGTGCGTTTAGTTCACGCGCCAGCTAAGTCCGTTGGTAAATACGGCGGCGACATTGATAACTGGATGTGGCCCCGTCACACCGGCGATTACTCTTTCTATCGCGCCTATGTGGGTAAAGATGGCAAACCAGCGGATTTCAGCGAAGACAACGTACCTTACGTGCCTAAAAGCTTCTTGAAAGTGTCGGCAAAAGGCGTATCCGACAGCGACTTTGTGATGGTGGCGGGGTATCCGGGCCGCACAAACCGTTATCGTTTAGCGGAAGAAGTGCGTCATGCCTTTGGTAAGTCTTACCCGCAAGCGAAAGAGTATCGCGAGCAATTCATTGATATTATTAAAGAAGTGGCGCCAGAAGGTTCCGATGCGCGTGTGAAATATGAAAGCACAATTGCTAGCTTAGCCAATTACGCGAAAAACTACGGTAGCATGTTAAACAGCTACAGCCGCAGTGACTTCCAAGCGCGTAAAGATCAACTTGAAAAAGACTTAACCGCATGGATTAACGCCGATAAAAAACGCATGGCGAAGTACGGCGAGTCGTTATCTCAGTTAAATGCGCTGATTCAAAAAGAGCAGGCAACATGGTTGCGCGACTTAACCTTGGGTTATGCCGGGCGCACTAATTTAATGCGTGCCGCGAAAAACTTGTATCGTTTAGCCCATGAAAAGCAAAAGCCGGATGCAGAGCGTGAAAGGGGTTATCAAGAACGTGATTTAAAGCGTTTTGAACAATCCATGAAGCGTATTACGCGTCGCTACGAGGCAGAAGTGGAAAAAGCGGTATTGCAACACTTCTTTAGCCTGTACGCTAAGCTTGATAAGTCGATGCACCTTGAATCCATCGACGACTTCCTTGGCACAGACAAACTGAACGAGAAAAAGCTAGCGAAGAAGCTCGACAAAATGTTCAAGAAAACCAAGTTGGGTGATGAGCAAACACGCCTTGATTGGATGAATGCCTCAGTTGAAGACTTCAAAAAGAGCAAAGACCCCTTCATTCAGCTAGCAGTTGCTACTTTTGACGACGACATGAAGTTGGAAAAGCAGCAAAAAGCCATTGCCGGTGAGTTCCAAACGCTGCGTCCGAAATTCATGGAAGCGATAATTGTTTATAATCAATCCATCGGTAAGCCCGTTTATGCCGATGCCAATAGCACATTGCGTGTAACTTACGGAAACGTAAAAGGCTATTCACCTAAAGATGGTAACTTCATGCTACCGTTCACTACCTTGCGTGGCCTTGAACAAAAAGAAACTGGCGAGTGGCCGTTTAATTCACCTGAAAAATTGCTGAACTTGGTGAAAGCGAAGCAACATGGCGACTACTACTATGAGCCTGTGAATTCTGTGCCGGTTAACTTCCTCAGTACCCTTGATACCACAGGCGGTAACTCAGGTTCGCCAACATTGAATGGCAAAGCCGAGCTGGTGGGCTTGTTGTTCGACGGCGTATTTGAAAGCGTGATTGGCGATTGGGACTTTGACGACAACCTGAATCGTTCTATTCACGTTGATAGCCGCTACATGTTATGGGTGATGCAAAACGTGGATCACGCAGACAATCTGCTTCGTGAAATGGCCATCGTAAAATAAGCTTTCTTGTTGTATGTCAGCCCTATAGTTAATCCTATAAAAGCGCCTGTTCAGGCGCTTTTTTCTTATGTGCGTGTTGGGCGTTTTTTCGCGACTCTTGAGAGGGAAAGGTTAAGAATTACCATCTTCACCCGATAAAAAACCGAACGCTTAGATTGCCACTTGTGTTTTCCTAATAGAATTGTCATTCTTCGCGCGTTAATACAGATGAGGCTACGTACTTGTTTCAAACTATCAGTCACTTGTAGAGAATTAAGCACAGATGCATAGTAGGAAAAGCCCAGATAAGTGGCGAAAAACACAAAGAAAACGTTCGCTTGCACAGAGCAGAATGTGTGTCATTAGAGAGGATTAGGTGCAAGATCATAGCGAAAAAAGCATGGTGGATTTGTTCGTCGAAATGGAACAAACGCTACCCGTTAATACCTATGACATTAATGGCGTTAATGCTTGGCCTTATATCCGCCTTTCCATTAAAAACAAAATTGATTCGCATTTTCTTGTTCATGGCGGGAACCCTCGTTCTGCCTCTACACCTTCATTTATCTCTCGTGTAAAGCTTGCAGCTCGCCTATTTGGGCAAAGCTGTCGGCTAGTCATAAAAGGGGTTTGGCAATTTCCGTGGCGTCATTACTTCAGCAAAACCTCTATCGATATCTTAATGTTTTGCTTTAATTCGGCTTACATGAGAGTAGGTGAAAAAGAGATTAATCGTAATCTGATAGGTATGGTTGATGGACTGCAAAAAGCACAAAACCAACGTTTTTATATCTGGGAATATACCGCGATAGACGATGTTAAAAGCAAGCCCGATTTTCCGGGGCTAAACATTACGCCAGTTAGCGCTGCGCTTAACGAATGGTGTCGTTTTCGTATTGCCTTTTCAGACTTATTTCCCAAAAAAGAGTGGGATTTTGTTACCCAAATTAATATTTTTCTCGAAGCGAAAGGTTTGCCTGTAAGGCTTGAGTCACACAAGTTGTTTCACGAAATGCAGCGTATTATTACGTTCTCCCAGTTTTTACGCCCTTACTTGGTTCGCCATAACGTTAAAAAAGTAATCAACGTATGCTATTACAGCTATGTTGGTATGGCAGTGAATTTGGCTTGTTATCGAGAAAAACGTTTGAGCATTGAGTATCAGCACGGGGTTCAAACGGAATTCCATCCGCTATACAGCAATTGGTCTAACGTGCCCGAAAAAGGTTATGCCTTGCTACCAGAAGCCTTCTGGTTGTGGGGAGAAGCCACGTATCAGGTGATTCACCAATGGGCGCAACATCAACGCTTTCATGTTGCCAAAATCGTGGGCAATGCATGGCTTCCTTATTTCTCAGAGCAAATCGCAGGAACTCTCACGCTTACGCCAGCGCAACAGGCGCGCTACGCCAATAAAACATTGATTTTGGTCTCTTTGCAGGCGTTTCCCGAGCATTATCGAACTCATGTTACCGAGGCGATGAAACAATCAGACGATAATTGGCTTTGGGTGTTAAAAGAGCATCCACGGTATCTTCTTTCCGATGCGCAATTAGAGTCTGAATTCGGTACATTATTGCAACAAGGGAAGGTGATTGTTGAGCGCGACTTTTCCTTGTACGAAATGTTGTCACTCATTTCATTTGATGTGCATCTAACCGCTTATTCTACCGTTGCCTTTGAATGTGAATATTATGGTATTCCAACCATTTTCTTTCATGAAAATGGCGTAAAAGGGAATGCCACTTTGCTTGAGCAAGCTGCGCATTTTTATTCAGGGCTGCAATGCGATGAACTTTTGAGAAATATGCAGTTAGCACTGAATATTGACGAGATTCAGCCGATATACATGGCTAAAGATGTTTCGGTTGTGGATGCCTTGTTACTCGATAAAGAGAAATTGGCCGCCATTAATCATTCTTCTCATTATTCAGCGCGGTGATTGAGCGGTCAGGAAAATGACAATGAACAAACATTTACACGAACCCACCCAAGCGCGGTTTTCGAAATATGAAGCCAAGTATGGCGCGCATCATTCGCAGTTGCTATCCGAGCCTGTATTATCCGATGTTCTAACAAAAGGATATTGTGTTATTCCGCAATATTGGAGCGCGGAAAAATGCCAAGCGGCTCGTCAAGCTATTGATTCATTAACCGGAAATGCGCCGCCTACTGCGGTGAAATTATGGACAGATGAGCTTAGAGCGGATAAACGTATAATGGGTTCGAATTACCTAATGCGAGAGCTAAATCTCTTTGATGATGCTTATATTACTGAAGTCATTCAGGCGCTTTATGGGGTTGAAACCTTGTACGGTTTTTCCATGGCGGCGAAGTTAGAATCTTGTGAAGGAAATTTGGGATCAGGGCAAGGCTGGCATAGAGATAGCTGCATTGAACATCAATTTAAAGCTATTTTGTACCTGAGTGATGTAGATTCTCAACACGGACCTTTCCAATACTATCGGCAAAGTGGCAATGCTCAGAACATTGTTGAATTTGAAACCAAAACGCACATTCCTGTGGATGAAAGCCGCCTAAGCGCTTACGAAAGCGCCTTCGATTTAGCGCAAATTGATGAATTGTGTGCCAGCGAAGGAACACTGATTATTGCCAATACCCGAGGCATTCATCGTGGTAAACCTATTCAAACAGGCACGCGCTACGCGCTCACCAATTATTACTGGAAGCGCGCGATTCCAGCGCATATTGCACAGTATTTAAATGATAAAAACGGCGTTACTGAACACCAATCAGAAAGCCGCCGTTCCAGCATGAAACAGAATTAATGAACCGGAGTAAAAAATGAGTATTTTTATTATTGCTGAAATCGGCATTAACCATAACGGTGATGTTGAGTTAGCAAAACAAATGATTGATGTCGCGGTAGAAAGTGGTGCCGATGCGGTGAAATTTCAAAAACGCACATTAGATAAAGTCTATACT
Organism: Alteromonas sp. a30; assembly: GCF_026788005.1. Classification (GTDB taxonomy): domain Bacteria; phylum Pseudomonadota; class Gammaproteobacteria; order Enterobacterales; family Alteromonadaceae; genus Paraneptunicella. Next base: position 158,497 of record NZ_JABEPE010000011.1, on the reverse strand, counting down.
CAGGCGGAACTCGATACCCCAAGAGAAAGCCCGTGGGGCACAACCAACCGTGAACAAAAGCAAGGTTTAGAGTTCGGCGTTGAAGAATTCCAAAGCATCGATAGTTACTGCAAAGAAAAAGGCATTGAATGGTTTTTCTCTGCATGGGACGTAGATGCGCAAGTATTGATGCGTCAATTTGAGTGTCAATACAACAAAGTCGCCTCTGCGCGCATCTCTCACATGCCATTATTGGAAGCGATTGCCGCCGAGAAGAAACACACCTTTATTTCAACGGGTATGGCAACAGACCAAGAAATTGCTGATGCGGTAGCCTTGTTTAAAGCCGCAGGTTGCCCATTTGAATTAATGCATTGCGTATCGACTTACCCTGCAAAAGTGGAAGACTTGAACCTCAAATGCATCCACACACTTAAAGACTTGTACGGCTGTAACGTAGGTTACAGTGGTCATGAAACAGGTTTAGCTACATCGGTGGCAGCAGCCGCACTTGGCGCAACGTCTATTGAGCGTCATTTAACACTCGACAGAGCCATGTATGGTTCAGACCAAGCGGCGTCCGTTGAACCTCAAGGTTTCAAACGTCTTGTTCGTGATATTCGTGCGGTAGAGTCTGCAATGGGTGACGGTGTTAAACGTGTACTCGAAGCAGAAAAGCCTATTGCGGCAAAGTTGAAACGTACAGACGATCTGTAATTTTTTGAATAAGTGATTGAATGTTAAAACCTTGTCAGCACGAAACGCTCCGAGACATGATCTCGGAGCTGCTCCAAAAAGAACCCAGCCTCAATGCGCATCATTCATTAATTACGTCTTCTTTTGAAGCGTGGGTAAGCACACTTTTCCCTCAATTTTCCATCGCAGAAAATCATATTGCGTTACAGGAAAAGCTCAGCGGCGTGAGTCATGTGTTTTTCGACTTTGATGGTGTACTAACCGACAACAAGGTTTACACCGACGAACACGGCAATGAATCCGTTGTTTGCGATCGCGCAGATGGTTTGGGCGTAAAGCAGCTAAAACAGCAAGGAAAGCAGGTTTATATTTTGTCGACGGAAGCAAACTCAGTGGTACAAATGCGCGCAAAAAAATTGGGCGTGGCGTGCTTCAATGCGTGTGAAGACAAAGCGCTATTTATGCGTGATTGGATGCAAGATAATGCGGTTACAGCCCAGCAGGTTGCTTTTATCGGTAATGATATTAATGACTTAGGCGTGATGGCAGAAGTTGGCTTACGCTTGTGCCCTGCGGATTCAGATGCCTCTGTGCTTGCTGCGGTGGATTATGTTTTAGCGCGTAATGGTGGAGATAAGGTCGCAAGGGAAGTGGCCTCGTTGTTTGAAAAAGCGATTCAGTCTTCTCAGGAACATCATTCATGAATATTGCCTGTATTATTCCCGCTCGCGGCGGCTCAAAAGGCATTCCGGGAAAAAATGTCAAAACGTTGGCAGGTAAACCGCTGATTCAGTGGAGCATTGAGCAGGCGTTAAATAGCCAGCGCATCAATAAAGGTGTGTATGTTTCTTCGGATAGCGATGCCATTTTATCAGTGGCAGAAACCTGTGGCGCGATTGCGGTAAAAAGACCGGATGAATTATCCTCCGATACCGCGTCATCGGAAGCCGCATTACAGCATTGCATTGATGTGATTCGCTCACAGCATGATATTGATTTAATAGTTTTTTTACAGTGTACTTCACCTATCCGTCAGCAGGATGATATTGATAACGCCATTGCCACGTTATTAGCAAGTGAGGCCGATAGCTTATTGTCGGTGTTAACCATTAAAGACTATTTTGTTTGGCAAGATTCCGCGAACAATAACGAGTCAGCGCATTCGGTAAATTTTGATTTTCAAAACCGTAAGCGTCGTCAAGATTTGCCAACGCAGTATTTGGAAAATGGCTCAATTTACGTGTTCAAACCTGATGTGTTAGCGCAATACAACAATCGCCTTGGGGGCAAAATCGCTCTGTACCCAATGGAAAAATATTGCTCGCAACAAATTGATGACGATGCAGAGTTTATGCTTTGTGATGCCATTTTACGTGGCTTGAATCGCAGTTCGGGAGTGCAGTCATGAGCTTATCAGAACAACAACCTTGCGTTGTGGTGACGGGCGCAACGGGTTACTTTGGTGGGTACTTTGTGTCGGCATTGGCAAAACATTATCGTGTGATTGCCCTAGCCCGCAGTGCCGACAAACTCGCCGCGCTTAAAGCACAAAACTCCGAAGCGGCGCAAATCAATATCGACACACAAGTTTGCGACTTATCTGATTTACAAGCGAGTCGAGATTTGATGCGTCAGTTAATGCAAACCAACAATATTATTGGACTGGTTAATAACGCATTTCCTTTAGGCAAAGCAACGGGCTTCAACACGCCAGAAGGCGCGTTGAACAGTATTAATACTGACATGGTGAGTCAGGCGTTTTGTGCAGGTGCGCTTGCGCCTTTGGTGTTAATACAGGAGTTTGGCAATGCGCTCATGCAGCGAGGTGCGGCTGGGAAAATCGTTAATATCTCGTCGATGTATGCCAGCGTTTCGCCAGACCCAGCTTTGTATGAAGGTAAAACCACCTTTAATCCTGTGTCCTACGGCATGACAAAAGCAGCATTGGAATACCTTACCAAATATGTGGCCAGTTTTTGGGGAGCAAAAGGCATTCGTTGTAACGCCATTGCGCCGGGGCCATTTCCCAACACCGAATTTGAAAGTGAAAATGCCACTCGTGACGAGCCCTTTTTGGCACGATTAAAAGCAAAAAATTGTAATCACCAAGTGGGCCATCCTTCGCAATTAATTGGCGCATTAACCCTGTTATTGTCGGACGATGCAGAATTTATCAACGGTGAGATTATTCGTGTGGATGGCGGCTGGACGGTGCGTTAACGCGATTTCGTTTATTCAATTTTGAGGGCAATAAAAACAATGAACAATCCTCTTGGTATTATGCAAGGACGGCTATCACCACGCAGTGATGGTCGTTACCAGTCTCATCCGGTTTTGCATTGGCAAAATGAGTTTTTTGTTGCCAAAACTTTATCCTTACAATTAATCGAATTTATTCTTGATAGCTGGTCATTGGAGCATAATCCGCTGTTATCCGATGCTGGTATTGATGCAATAAAGCAAGTGGCCTCGCGAAGTGAAGTGGGTATCAAAAGCATCTGTGCCGATGTTTTTATGGATTACACCTTCGCCAGCGAAAATCCAAACCACGATGCTTCTCAAGCGGTGCAATTGCTAAAGCAATGTATCTACGCCGCTTCAAAACTCAACATTCAAGACATTGTTATTCCTTGTGTTGATCGTTCTTCGTTACCAAGCGAATCGTCGCAAGCGCGTTTTGTTGAACAACTCACACCGCTGTGTTTACTGGCTCAAGAGCAAGGCGTGCGCCTGAATATTGAAGCCGATTGGTCGCCAGAGGTTTTTGCATCGGTACTAGACGCCATTGGACGCGATAAAGTTTGGGTGAATTACGACATTGGTAATTCTGCGGCGCTAGGGTTTGATCCCAAAGCCGAGTTTGCTGCTTACGGACACAACATTTCAGACCTGCACATAAAAGACAGAAAACGTGATGATGCTTCTGTGCCATTAGGAACTGGAGACGCCGATTTTGATTTTATAATGGCTTGGCTTCAAGAGAACCACTTCAGTGGACACATGATTTTCCAAGCCGCGCGCGCAGAAGACTACCTTGACGATTTAATACAAGTGCGCTCGCAAATTACGTGGTTTAAAAATAAATGGAACGAGGTTGCTCATGGCAGAGGTTGAGCGGGGTAAATTGGCATTAGTGACCGGTTCGACCAGTGGCATTGGGTTTGGCATCGCGAAAGCCTTGCTCGAAAATGGCTATCATGTGTTGCTTAACGGGCGTGACAACACCAAGGCTCAACAGGCATTAAAGGCTTTAGCGGAATATGCCGATCGTATTACTTTGGTGATTGCTGACACCACAACTGAACAGGGCGTTCAAACCATACAAAGCGCGGTACAGGCCCTTGCCAAACCGCTCGATGTGTTAGTCACCAATGTTGGTAGTGGGCGTGCGGCCAACGACATTTGCGTTGGTGCAGCAGCGTACCGGCAGATGTTCGACATCAATTTTTATTCTGCGGTGAATGTGTGTGAGGCGTTGTTGCCTTATCTTGCTCGTCCGAGTGCCATTATTTGCATTAGTTCCATTGCTGGCGTGGCGCCCATTGGCGCACCGATTCCTTACGCCTGTGCGAAATCCGCACTAAATATGTTTGTTAAAGAATGGGCTGTGCGTTTAGCAGAGCAGAAGATCCGCATCAATAGCTTAAGCCCCGGCAATGTGATGTTTGAGGGCAGTGTTTGGCACAAAAAATACCAAGAAAACACCGAAAAAACACAAACCTACATCCAAAATAATGTGCCGTTAAATGATTTTGTCACACCGCAAGAACTTGGCGAAATGGTCCTGCAAATGGCTACTTCTCCCATGTTAACGGGGCAGAATATCGTGATTGATGGCGGTCAGTCTCGCGGTATGAGTTAACGTTTTCAAACTAGGGTAACAACATGAGTTCATCAAGCATCCAAGCTGATTTATCGCATAAGCGAGTGGTGATTACAGGAGCGGCCGGTATGCTCGGCGCGCAATACGCGACTTCGCTTGCTGGCAGTGGCGCGTCGTTGCTGTTAGTGGATATTGATACCGATAAATTGGCTTCGCTGAAACAGCAACTGATGCAGGCGCATCCTGCGTTGAATTGCTGGACGGAAGTGCTGGATATTACCGATGAGACCCAGGTGGCGAAGGTGAGTGGGCAACTGTGTGCTGATTTGTCCGATGAAGAAGAGCTGGTACTAATTAACAATGCCGCCATTGATGCAAAAGTGGGGGCAAGTCACGGTGAAAACCTCTCACGTTTGGAGCACTTTAGCTTGCAGCAATGGCAAAAAGAAATTGATGTTGGGCTAACAGGTGCTTTGCTTTGGGCCAAACATTTAGGCGCTGTGATGGCGCAAAGAGGCAAAGGTAACATTATTAATGTGGCATCGGATTTGGGTGTCATTGCGCCTAATCAAAATTTATATAAGCAGGAAGGCGTACCAGAACATCAGCAAAATGTGAAACCCGTAACCTACGCTGTGATTAAACATGGATTAATTGGATTAACCAAATATTTGGCAACGTACTGGCCAACGCAAGGGGTGCGATGCAACGCGATTGCCCCGGGTGGCGTGCAAACGCAGCAGCCTGAAGCTTTTGTGGAGCAGGTGTCTGCGCTCATTCCCATGGGAAGAATGGCCAAAGTCGATGAGTACAATGGTGCGATGTTGTTCTTGGTGAGTGAAGCATCGCAATACATGAACGGACACACGCTTGTGATGGATGGCGGCCGCAGCATTTGGTAATGCATGAGAGGAATCAGTAAATCATGAAAATAGAAAGAGTGGACATTGCCCCTTTTACTGTTTTACATACAACAGAATGGTCGAAGCTCAATGAAAAGTTAGTCCACCAAGGTCAGCCTATTTTGTTTGTTGTGGATGCAAGCGGGTTTTTTCTTGGCGCGATTACCAAAGGTGATTTACAAGCATCTGGGAAAAGCATACAGGCAGCTAACAGTGAAGTTACTCACCTGAACGCTGCTGATGTTTGCAATAAAAATGCCCGTAAACTCAATGTCAATTTACCCGATGCTCAAATTTCACGATGTTTCGATTCTCGGATTCATTGCATCCCACTGGTCGACGATTTAAATCGCCTGATAGCGCTAGCGCAACCCATATCAAAAAAGAATCGCGTTAATCTTAATATTGGCGCCGGAGCCACAGTTTTTGCCGGGTTTACTAATTTGGATGTGAAATCGGAGTGGTATGCAAAACATCAACAACAAGCCAATCCAGAACAGTTTGTTGAGTTCAATATTGTTAATGACATTTTGCCTTACGCCGATGACAGTGTTGATAACATCTACCTTTCCCATGTGATAGAGCATCTTGAGGACAATATGGTACAGCGCTTTTTAAGCGATTGTTTACGGGTATTAAAACCGAATGCGGTGATGCGGATTGCGTGTCCTGACGCAGAGTTTTTAGCGCAAATCAGCGCATTTGAAAATGATTTTTGGTTTTGGCGTAGAGACTGGTTCAGAGTTTACGCGCCGCACATACCTCCTCATGAGATTACGCAATTTGATTATCTTGTAAGAGAAATTGCTACCGAAAGGTATTGGACTTTACGAGAATCCGACTTTCCTGATGATTGCTTGAGCCCAGATAACTGGTATACGACATTGGAAAAGATGGTAGAAGGGTTAACGTTCAGAGAAGAAAAAATTGGTACACACATCAATTTCTGGACATTTGATAAATTAAAACAGTGCGCTCAGCGAGCGGGCTTTGAAAACATTTTGCGAAGTCGTTATCAGGGCTGTGTTTCTCAGGATATGAAAGGCCCAGAGTTTGACCAAACACGACCGGAAATGTCGTTATATGTCGATTTAGTCGGCTAACGAATAAACACCAATACAATCAGAGACCAATACAATCAGAGAGTAATGCAATGAGTAAATTGTACGAATTAGGGTTGAAGCACAACACGGACAAAACCATTTTATCTGCCACTCATGGTATGAGCTATCTGCATATTTATGAGCGTTTATTCGCATCCCTCGATCAATATGAAGAAATTCGTATTTTAGAAATTGGTGTGCGTGGTGGGAATTCCGTTAACATGTGGCTTGAACGTTTCCCGAATGCCATTGTGGTTGGCATCGACATTTGTGATTGCGATTTTGAGGTGCTCGATCCAGAGCGTTTTATTTTCTATAAAGCGGATCAACGAGACATTCCCGCGCTAAAAGAAATAGGCTTAAAGCATAAATCCTATGACCTCATTATTGATGATGGCAGCCACCAAATTGGCGATTACATAGAAAGCTTCTATGCCTTGTATCCCTTCTTAAGACGTAACGGTTTTTACGTCATTGAAGATTTATACAACAACTACGCTGAGTGGAACCGAATGCGAACAACCCGGATTAACGCGAATGGTGAAGCCTTTGATGAATTCCAAAATTTCATCACCAAAAATATTCATTTAAGCCGAGCGTTTAATTACAAAGACACCATGTTGAATATTTTTTCAATCCATCAATACCCTGGGTTTATGGTAGTGAATAAAGATTTGGTTTAAATCAAGGATGTTGAGCCAAGGTTTTCCAGCCGAAAACACCTCAAATTCGTTGGATTAAAAATAAATAGCGCCGATACATAAAATAAGTGCAGATAGAGGCAGATTTTCAGAATGAACTTTTACAGTAATACCCCAGAGCAGTTTTCTATTGTTTACGATGCATTTTATCCACTGCTTGTAAAAGATAAATATGTGCTTATTGATGGTGGTGCTGCCGGCGATGTGTCTCAGCCGTTTTATACGGCTAAAGACGTAGTGATTGGCGTTCGCTTTGAGCCAAGAGGTGAAGGCGAGATAGTGTCGTCGGAAAATGGTATTTTCATTAATGGCGGCCTGTGGAGTCACGATTCAACACAAACCTTACATGTAGCGGAAGTGCCTTTTTGTTCTTCCATTTGCCCGCCAAATGAAGCCTTGCTTTCTCAGTTTGAAGAAAGGTTTGGCTATCCGCCACGAAAAACCATCGAAAAGCGTGAAGTGCCTTGCCGCAGTATTGATTCTTGTGTGGCGAATGGCGAAATTCCACTGCCTAACTTTATTAAATTGGATGTGCATTCAGCAGAATTGCCGGCGTTGGAAGGTGCTGAAAATAGCTTGTCTGAGTGCGTTGGTTTGCTGGTGGAAGGCTGGCACTCTGAAGTGCATTCTGGGCAAGGTTTACATCACCAAGTTGAAGGTTTTGCCTGTGAACATGGATTCGAAGTGTTTGATAATACTGGCTTAATGCGCTGGAGACACCAATATAACGGCGAAGCTGATTTAGCCGATAGACCACAATATGTGGGTTCTGAAATGCTGTTCATTAAGAAAGATGTTCCCGAACATTTGCTGATTAAAAAAGCCTTTACGTTGGCATTATTCAAGTTCGGTAACGCAGCTAAATCGGCGTTAGATAAATTGGGAACGGAAGAAGCAAAACAACTTATTCACGCCATTAGTCAGCAACAAGATAAAAACCGTCCGAAGCCGTAATCACGGCTTCCTTCCAAAGCTTTCTCATTTCTATACATTGCATCTTCTTTCTAACCGCGTCATTCCTGCACCTAAAGAAATTGGCCTTAAACACAAAGTCTACGACATCATTATTGACGATGATAGCCACACAATTGCAGACTCCCTAGAAAGCTTTTACGCCTTGCCCCCTTCTTAAGACACAACGGTTACGTGATTGAAGACCTATAAAACAACTTATTCAACAACTGTACAGAATGGAATCAAATGCGTTCTGCACGCCACAATGCCAATGGAGAAGCGTTTAATGAATTCCAAAACTGAGACCAAACACATCCACTTAAGCCGAGTGTTTAATTACAAAGACTCCCAGCTTAATTTATTCTCAATTCTTTAGTATCCCGGCCTTATGGTGGTGAATAAGGACTTAGTTTAAGTTTGTTAAATTATAGCCACTGATGGCTTATATACCTCTTTTACTTCCTGCTTTAGCAGATCTTTAGTATTCCTGAAAAAAAACTGATTTTTAATTTCTTTAATAAGTCTTTAAAAGTTACCATTGGTAAGGCATCCGTCGATGCTATACTTTTAGGAGACTAACTGGTGGATAGTTTAGAAATTGAACTGTTAAAAAAAGATATAGCCCCATATCTCTCTATATTGTTGGCGATAAAGAATAGTGGATGTGGCTCCCATGATTTTCACGAAATAATTGTCCAAATTATAAAGGAAGAGTGTTCGGGAGACTTTTCTGTAAAAGATACATTTCGTGATAGTGTTGATGACATTGGTGGAATCAAAATTACTCTATATAAAGTTGAGAGAAAGCCAAGTTGGACTAATAATTCCCAGTTAAAAGATATTGAAAATCATGTGGTTATTAGCTTTGACATTGGTGAATATCAGGCATTTTATTTTTCAGAAAAGGGAAAGAAAGACTTGATTCGAAGCTTTTTTGGCAATGGCAAGTTAGTTGATCTTCTTCCTGTTCCTATAAGCATACTTAACGCATGCTTTATTAATGAAGATGAAGTGAGAATGCTTTGGTTGTCGGGGATTAATGGAAGAGATAATTTTAAAGCCGACTCGAAAGTCCTTGGTGGTAAAAGTGTGGCAGATACTTTAGACCCATTACTCGACCAGTCTTATATGATGTCTGCTGTTAGAACTGCTACTGGAAGTGGGGGAAAAAGTTCAATTGGAATAAACCCGTTCAAGTCTTCTATTTGGAGAGGCCCGTGTAATGATTGGAATGTTTTTGAAAGTCGAGTTATTGAGATTTTAGACACGCTTTCATCAAATAGCGCAAAATCTGACACACCTATTTCGATTCTATCCTATCCAATTTCTTCTGTTGACGAAGTTTCTACACCTTATGACTTTACTTTAGTGGACTATGAATTTTTACCAGAAGAGGATGGTCAGCACAGAAAGGACCTTCTCAACAACTTACAGCATGATTTCTTTGTTGAATTAACAGATTCTTTCTCAGAAAAAGATATTGCTTTGAATATCTTTCATAAGGGAAAAAAGGTAGGAAGTATTTGTGTTGAATTAGACGTAGTAGAATACAAAGTGAGTTTCAAAATTAAGAATGAAGTTTTCATTAATAAAACTCACTGTGAGAAATACAAAAAGGTTTTCAAGTATCCTGAGCTTATTAGGTGTTGGTTCGAGTCTGGTCATTCAGTAATTAATGGGATGGTTTTTCAAACTGGTTATCGAGACGTTGAATTTAATCGTTTTTTGTGGGCGGGTTTTGAAGATTTTGATGTTTCGAAAGAGAAACCTGGAATAGATCCTAGAAAACCCGATTTAAAGAAAATCGGGAAAGAGAAGTCTTTATTTTGTTGGATTCAAAGTCGGTGGAGTGGTAGTTGGTTGACTTCTGACGAATTTAAAACGACGGAAAAGCAAAAAGGTTGGCTTTATTGTGATGATGGAGCTGGAGAAAAAGCGGACTTTATTCATTATGAAAAGTATAAACAATTTCATATTATTTCACTTATCCACGTTAAAGCGGCAAAGACTTCGAGACCTGAAAGAAAAATCTCAGTAGGTGCTCATGACATTGTTTTGAATCAAGCAGTGAAGAACCTACGTTATACCAATCGTAAAACGTTGTTAGAAGACTTGCAAAGCAGACATAGTGAAGTAGTCCATAAAGGATGTTGGCACAATGGAAAAGAAGCTGAGCCCGAGAAATTCTTTAGCGAATTATCTAGTTTGAAAGATAATAGGTATGTGAAATATAGAGTAATAGTTATTCAGCCACACACTCAGAAAGAGGTATATGAAAAAAGTGGAGGGACAAAAATTAAAACACAGTTAGATGTATTATTAGTAAGCGCTGAAAATGATATTCGTTCATCTGGTGCCGAGTTTTATATTGTCGGTTTTGCGGGTAAATAAAGTGGTTATATTCAATTTAGCTAAATTGCACTTGTTATAGAGGTCGCTTTCGTGTGGCGACCTCTAATCCTTCCTTATCATTAGCGTTTTAAAAACACCCTCGTTATTCTATCGGCTTTATCACACATGCCGAACAAAAATCAGTTCTATCGAGAAGTATTTGTATTTGTCCCGCGGGATGACATACGCCTTATACCCTAAGTTTTTAAGCTGGTTATTAAGGTGAATGAGGCGTGTGTAAAAGTTGAAAAAGTTCATCACATCGTCGCGATTCATCCGCTCAAATTCTGCAATGATTTGCTTGGGATACACTTCAATCTCCAACAAGCGCTCTAAAATAGCGAATGCCGCACCTTCAATATCCATCTTTAGAATATCAATGCGATCATGTTGATGTTCTGCTAAAACGCTTTTTATATCCACGCATTGATGCACGAATTGCTTGCCATCGTGGCTGGCGATCATGGAAGGTGAACCGCCGTATTTGGGGGTTTTAAAGTTCATTTCCACGGTTTCATTCCACACGCCGATTTGCTGGAATTTAAACAGCGGATTATTCACTTTTTGTAAGTGATCACGGGCAATATTCGATGGGTCGAACAGGTAAATCGGGCACAGGTATTTGTCGGCAACGGCTTGGTCAAAATCGGTATTGGCTAGCACGCCTAACGAGTAAACAACACTTTCGTTACTGAGGGATTTGTCGTCATAAATAACGTAATTACCCATGGTTAAAAAATGGGTGTTGTCGACTTTGGGAAAGGTGGCTTCAAAGCGTTTCGCTAAACGCCGTTCAGCGCTAAAAGGTATCCAGAAGTCAGCGTGTAACACAGGCTTTATAAGACGGTTATAAAAGCGGTGTTTAATATAATACAGAACGCCTTTTAAGCCATCTCTAGCGTAATAAGTCTTGATGCCTTTGATTTGTTTTTGTATCCATTTTTTCATAAAAAGTGAGCCTGCATTTACCTGTGCTGCCTGAATTAATGGCTTTCGCCCGTGAATGGAACATCGTTAACAACGGTTGGCATCACTTTGTTTATAACATCTACTGCGTGCGCGAGTTGTTCTTGTGTCAGTGTGAGTGAAACAAAATCAGTGTGTCGATTGAGGTTCTCCAAAATATCCCCACGATCACCAATGCCCATTATCCCTGTGCTGCCACGCTCGCCTTCTAAGTCGATACAGACATAACGATAGTGCGAGTAAATATGATCTGTGCTGGTGGTTTCGAAGGTGACCGCATCGGCAAACTCTTGACTGTCGGTGTCTTCGAGCCTTAAGTATTTTAAGAAAACGATGTGGTAGTGTTTTTCTAGTGCAGCGCTTAGTGCGCCAAGGGCAACGCGGTTAAGGTCGCTCAGCCAGTGCATTTGCGCGAATGGACGCGGATCGCGGGCAACTTTTAATAAGGTTAATTGGCCCGACCAAGCTTCATGTAATTCAAGGATTTGCTCTCGATTCAAATGGTAATCCACAATCACGGTATTAGCGCTGCCTTTTAGCGGCGTATGCGCGAGCGTTGTGGCAACATCATTAAAGCGAGGGCCATCAAACTCATCAACATAGTGATAAATCACATAGTCAAATGAAGCCTTATTCTGCGCGGCTTTTTCCGCTTCCTGCACGCTTAAAAAACAAAGTTCGGTATTGTTAAAATGTATGGCGTTTTTGTCGAAGTACTGAATCGCTTCCACAAAACCTGCGGAGTTATTCACAATCGCTACTTTGGTATTTCTAAACTGATATTGCATGTGATTGTAAATAATTTGAAGCAGATTGTTGGGCGATTTCGACACGTCAAATGCCGACTGATGCTGTAATATCATGTGTTTAAAGCGGGTAAAGTAGCGCTTCCATACGTCCAATCCTTTTACGAATTGCTCTACGCCGTTTTCTTTCGATGAGTACAGTAGTTTGGTGAGCATCGCGTTGGCAAAGTTCACTGTGCCGTACAAGTAATAGAACAATAATGAACGACCATGCTGGTACGACAAAAACAGCAGGTTTTTTTGCTGTTCCACTAAAGCTTCGGCATCGCGCAAGGTGGAAATGGGTTTATCTAACCATTGTTCAAAGGTGTTGAGCTCGGTTTCTAACGAGTCCGAGGCGTATTTTTCTTCATATTGTTGAATGACTTTTTCGCCTTCTAAGCGGCGGAAGGCTTTTTCCCGCGTGGCTTTGATGGCGTCTGCTTTGTCTTGTTCTGAGGTCGTGATTAATACGCTATTGACGGCAAGTGGTGTTGCCCCAACAATTTGCGCGCCATCACTACAGTTAAAGAAGCTGACATCTTTGGATGAAGTAGAAATAAGCTGTTCTAACACCATTTTGGCAATTTTAAATTCGTGCTTGGTAAACACGGTTTTACGGAAATTGCCGGGTACAACAAACGAAGTATTGATGCCATCGGAATACTCGTACAGCTCTTTGCCATCTTCTAAATAATAGGCTGACTGCTGCGAATGGTGGCGTTTGTCGTTAACAAAGCCCATGTCGATGCCGATTAAATACAGGCTCTTAAAACCCAGTTGAGTAAACAGGTTACAGGCAAAATTAGCCACAGTTGGAAAGGCAAATTGCAGCACGGAATAGTCTTTTTCACCAATCACTTGTAAAGCAGAAACCGTGGACGATTCCCCTTCTTTAAAGGCAACAAACACATCTTTGTAAAGATCGCAGGTGTCGGGGTGAATGCCGTTACAGGAAATCAGTGTGACTTGCTTTAAGTAGTCGAAATCACCAATGGTTGAAGCCCAATCGAAGCTACTGCGGTTTTGTTCTATTTCGGCGTGAAAGTCGGGCACAATACCATTGCGATACATGACTTGTAGCGCTGTACCACAGGACACAATTATGGCTTTATCTTTCCATTCCTGAATCATTTCTAAGGACTGGTCCAACGATGGGCCGTTACCTACTAAAAACACCGGCACTTCTTTTTCATCGTAAGAAAAGGCTTTTTCTGGACGGCTGATTAGGTTCGGATATTCTCGCTTTAGGGCTTCTTTGGTTTGGGCGATACCGTGATAGGCGTGGTCGAAGTATTCGCCCATGGTAATTACCACTTGTAATTGCTCACGTAGCTTTGCAATTGCGGTGTTTAATGAGGCGTTGTAATAACACTGATAGAAGAAAGTGTTGTTAAGAATATACGGGCCAATGGAGTAAAATTGGCTTAATAAGTCGCGGAAAAGGTTGGTGCCATCGTCACCAATATTAATATACAGCTTGCCTTTTTTATCGTCGATAGCGTCGAAAATAGCTTGCCAATCAATGGCGTACAAGGAAGCGTAAAAGAAGTCTGGATTCGGTTCGCATAAAAACAGTTTTTCCAGCGAGTGGTTTTGTGCCAGAGCTTCAAGCTGATAGCCCACGCCTAAACCAAACATAATCATCGACTGAATATTTTCAGGTAACGCGCCTTCTTCATCTTCGGCGGCCTCTAACAATTCGTCGGTTTCTTTAACAAATTTATAGTGCAAATAGTGCGCGAGCTTTTTGCCTTTATAACCCAAAATTAGCCCGTCTTTGTGCGGGTAGTCGGAAAAACCTTGGAAGTTGGTCATGCAATCGTCTTTGGGCGTGTCGCTATACCAGCACACTAAATTTTCTTTATTAACGATATTGATGTCGCCTTCTGGCGTGACCACGGGCAACCAGTTTTTCGGCTGGTAATCCTTAAATTCTTTGGCGATGTTAGGAAAGTAAGTTTCGAAGGCTTTAATGTTGTTGGCAAAGGTGCCTGAGTCCTCAGAAACCGGGTGATAGCGCTCAACTTGGCAGGTTTCCGAGAAAAACTGCATATACTGATTGGCATCCTGATTCATATCAAAATGAAAGCCTGAAGCTTTGATTTGTTCCCAACTTTGCGATGCTAATTGCTTTTGTATGGAGTTAAAAATCGGGTGATGGAAGTGCTTGTATAAGTAAAAGCCGTCGATCGGGTAATGCTCGCGTAGCTCTTCAATGTTGTCGATAATATCGCGCCCGTCTTTTTCCAGCATAAAGAACAAGGAAATGTCTTTTTCTTTGACGTCGTTAAGAATGCTTTTCCAATCGAATACTAAATTTGATGCGGAAAAATATTGCGGTTCCGGTTCGTAAATAATCACAAAGCGGGGCGAACAAGCTTCCAGCAAGGCTTTAATGTGATAACCCAAACCAATGCCCAAGATTACCAAACAGTCGATTTTTTCTGGCACTTTCGGTTGATGTAAATAATCCTCTAATTTGGGAAGTTCGGTAATCAGTGTTGGGTCGACGTCGCTAGGAAGGCTTGTAGAAGTGGGTTGTTTCCCTGAAAAGTGTATGTATTGACCATGTTGTAAGAAAGCCTGAACTTGGGCGTTGTTGTCCTTCTCTGGATTAAAACCATAAAGGACACGACCAAGGCCATAATCGACAATGTTAAAGTGCCCCAGCTTGTTGCAAAAAATCGACAAATTTTGCGACTGAGTTTGGGTGATGTAAGGCATTAACGAGGGAATGCTGCGCTGAAAGGCGTTGATATTGTCTTTATGGACGGTCTGCAACGACTCGGCTAATTTAGCTTCTAGCGCTTCCTGTTTTTGCTCATCTTTTTCGATGTGCAACCTAATATTCTTTAACATTTCTTAATCCAGCGACTAACTTGATGTTTATTTGGGCTCTAAGACTGAAAATTTAGCCCGATTTCGTATTTCTGGTGTGTAACTGACAAGATTACTGCATGTTATTTATTTATGTAAGTATGATGATCTATCGACATAAATCGTCATATCTAAAAATATATTTAAAAATGACTGTTTCGGCAGATAATACAAATAATGTGTGCCTTAAATTTAGGTGCGCACTCTTATGATTAACACAGGAGTATCCATGATTAAATTTGGCATAGTGGGTTTTGGACTGGCCGCGAAAGTGTTTCATCTACCTATTTTGACTCGGTTAGCCGGCGCAAAAGTCACTGCGGTGTATTCTTCCAAACCGAAACAGGAAATCCAAGCCGTCGTTCCCGATGCTGAAGTATTCGATTCAGTGGATCATTTTATCGCGCAAGCGGATATAGACGTGGTGGTGGTTTTAACGCCTAATGACTTTCATGCCGACATTGCCAGTAAAGCGATGCTTGCTAATAAGCACGTCATTATTGATAAGCCTTTTGTGTGCAGTGTGGATGAAGGCACGGCGTTAATTGCCTTAGCGGAAAAACAACAAACGTTGCTCAGTGTTTATCATAACCGCCGTTGGGATGGCGACTTCCTTACCGCGAAAAAATTAATTGGAGAAGGAAAATTAGGCGAGCTACGTTATTTCGAGTCTCGTTTCGATAAATACCGCCCGCGGGTTTGGGGACGTTGGCGCGAACAAGATCGCCCCGGCGCAGGTTTAATCTTTGATCTTGCTTCTCATCTTATTGATCAAGCTTTGCATTTACTGGGCCTGCCTGAAAAAGTTTTTGCCAAAGCCTTGGCACAACGTGAAGGTGCCGAAGCCAATGATTACTACGATATTCAGCTTTCTTACAATCGCGGTTTAACCCAAGTGCGTTTGCGCGGCTCTTCCTTTGCACGAGCCACGCCTTTTCGTTTTTACATTGAAGGCACAGAAGGGACTTTCATTAAACAAGCGCAGGATGTGCAAGAAGCGCAGCTTGCTGCGAATATGTCGCCATTTGATGATGCATTTGGTGTTGATAAGCCAGCAAACTATGGTCAATGGTTGAGGATGCCACCTGAGGGTAATATCCAAAACAAAGAACATGATGAACCCGTTATCATTGAAACGGAGCGAGGTTCTTATTTTTCTTACTATGAAAACTTTGTTGCTGCGGTGAAAGGAGAGTCTTCGTTGGATGTGCCGGCAGAACAAGCATTGAACGTCATTAAAGTGATTGAATTGGCGTTCCAATCTTCTCAGTTAGGGCAGGAATTAGATTTTGTCTGAAGTTAGCGCTGAAAATGCGTATCGGTTAGTGACAGGTGAAGCGGCTGAATTGTTGATAGACGTAGGCGAGCATCCTGTTGCGCATAAGTTTTTAGCATCGCAGGATGCGCCAGAAACCCTATTCCCGATTCGTTTAGGGGTGGGTAAGAACTCTGGTTTAGTCGGGTTGATAGACCCACCAGACTGGCCGTCTATCACGCCAATTTATTCGTGGATTCAAATTAATGAACCGGAAGATCATCTGGATGATTTAGTGAGTCAAGTCACCGGTTTATTGACTCACGTTTCCGAAGGCGCAGAGCTGAGTATCTTGGGCTTAAGCGAAAAAGATAGCAGTACATTGGCACGTTTTAATGCCTTGGGTTTTACTCAAACGGAGCTGTTTTCGCATCCTAAATTAGCGGGGCAGGTAAAGCCGGGGGTTGAAGTGGTGCAGGCGGCAATTTCGGAGCCGCTGCCGGCTGAAGTTGCTCAATTAAAAAAATACGATGTGATTATCGGTCGTCATATTCTTGAGCACACTTGGGAAACACAAGCTTTTCTGAACAACGTGGTGGCAATGCTTTCACAAGAAGGCGTGGCGTTATTAGAAGTTCCTGATAATGAAAAAGCATTTAAAGACGTTCAACATACGATTATTTGGGAAGAGCATAGTTTGTACTTTACGCAAAATACCCTAGTCGATTTGCTAGCACGTTATGGCTTGCAGGTTGAGCGTATTATCCGTTACCCAATGGCTCTCGAGGATATTCTGGTTGCTGTGTTAAAAAGGTCTGATGGAGATACAAAAAGTTTAACGGTTTCGGATGTTCGAGATGCCGAACTAACAGCGCATTTTCAACAACGCTTTTTACCAATGCAGCAGTTTTTTCAGCAGAAGCTTGAAGCTTACAAGATGCAATATGGCGGTGTTGCCATTTTAGGCGCTGGGCATTTAGGTGCGGCGTTTGTCAATTATTACGGCCTTGCAGATGTGATTGATGTTGTGATTGATGACGATCCTAACAAACAAGGTTTATTTATGCCGGGGTGTCGTTTGCCGATTGTTGGCTCAAACAAACTCCGCGATGGCACTTACCGCTTTTGTTTGCTTACTTGTAACCCTTGGAATAACGAAAAAATCGTAGCAAGGAACCAAGCCTTTATTGAATCTGGCGGTGTGTTCCTATCGATTTTTCAGCCGGAGACATGGTCGTGAAATATAAAACCATTAATGAAGCCGTGCTATACAACGACGAGGCCATATGCACGTTAACGCAAGCTGATTTAGCGGAGCTTTCCACCTTGGGCTTGGCAACTAAAGAGCAGCGTACACGCTTATGTGTACATGAAGAGCCCGATTCCTTGGTACATGAAATGTTTATTGTTCATACCAAGGACACCTATGTTAGGCCGCATCGACACATCACCAAAAGCGAATCATTTCAGGTGCTTGAAGGTGAAGGGTCGTTAATCTTGTTTGATGAAGACGGTAATATTGAGCGCTGCATCGCGCTGGGCTCGCTGCAAACAGGCAAAACTTTCTACTTCAAAATGCCAGCAAAAGTGTGGCATATGTTAATCATTCAATCGGATGTTATTGTCTTTAAAGAAGTTACCCAAGGACCGTTTGATGCGTCCGATTGTGAATTTCCAGATTGGGCGCCAATGGGGCGTCATATTGAAGAAGTGCCTGATTATATAACGTTTGTTAAAAGTGCGATAAATCTTAAATAATCTCAACGAGCAAGTGCAATGAATCACAACTCTTTTTATATCATTATCACAGGCGCAAGCCGCGGTATTGGTTTGGAATTGACCAAGCAATATGTATTTAACGGTGTGTCGGGAGGGCAATCGTGTCGTGTGATTGCTGCCTGTCGAGACCCAGAAAATGCGCAACAGTTACAAGCCTTAGCGCATGAGGTTAGCCGTAAAGGCCAAAACAACTTGGTGATCCGTGAATTAGATGTCACTAATCAGGACTCCGTTCAAGCTTTTGTTTCCACGTTACGAGACAGACCGATAGATGTGCTGATTAATAATGCCGGTATGTTTGGGCCCAACGCCCCGTTACTGGATGTGGACATTGACAAGTGGCATGAAGTATTTCATATCAATTGCATGGCTCCAGTGTATTTGTCGCAACAATTGTTTGAAAACGTCAGACAAAGTCAGATTGGTAAAATCGTGACTATTAGCAGCGATATGGGCAGCATCGGCTTAAATGAAGGCGGCGGTGCTTATTTGTATCGCTCATCAAAGTCAGCATTGAACTCCGCTATGTACAGCTTGTCACTAGACGTTAAATCCATGGGCGTTACTGTCATGATGCTGCATCCGGGACACGTTATTACCGACATGGGTGGCCCAAATGCCAAAGTACCTGTACAAGAGTCGGTTGAAGGGCTACGTCGGGTGATAGATGACACCAATCTTGATGAAACCGGCGCTTTTAAAAATTGGTTGGGCGAAAGCTTACCTTGGTAGTCTTTTAAGCTTGTAAAGTTATGATTCGGAGAGCGCTGGATTGGTGCGAGATCTGGACGATTTGGACCACACGATAGCAGAGTGGTTTTGATCAATACAAGCTAACAGCACTATCAAAAATGAAACGGTGTTGATCCCAGTTAGCACTGCGGCAGGGACCATATACATAAATGCACACAATAGTATCGATAAGTTAAAACTTTTTAAGTTTTTCCCCCATTTATGGGCTGGACGGAATAAGAGTAGAGGCAGCGTCAGCGTCATTACTAACCAGCCCGTTCCTACAAGACCATAGGAGCGCAGAAGCACTAACCATTCGTTATCGGCGAAATGAAATATTCCTGCTCGTGGAAGGGGGCCAACACCAAAAATAGGACTTTCCAAAAAGTACCTGATGTTGAGCATCCATTGATTAAATCGTGCGGAAAAGCTGCCTTCTTCTAAGCCATTTGCTAACAGCTCAAATCTAAACAAAATAAGGTTGTAGATGACTTTGTTGTCTCGTAGGAAAACAAACATAACACCAATAATGGCAATCACTGATGCCAGCAGTACATACTTATAAATGGTTAGTTTCCAACCGCCCCTGAAAAGCAGAATTAAACATACAGTGCCACAGCCCCAAACAATAAAGGCACTTCGAGAAAGCGTCATAATTAGGGCGGAAAAAAGCACTACAAAAAGCACGGAACCATATTTAATACGCTTTTCGAGAATAAGGTATGTAAGTGTAATCAGGGTGAAGGCCATGACCAACCCTTGTGCATTGGGATTGCCAATGATGCCAACAACACGAGGTGATGAATAACCCGGCATAAGGGTGTTGAATTGAGTCGGTGCAATAATAGGAACGTAATAACGGTTCAGCGAGAGAATATCAAAGTATTGTTGTATACAGATCAACGCCGACACAAAGCCGAAAATAACAAATATCCTTAGAATGTATATCAGTCGCTGGTAATAATCCGAGTCACTATGGATGAAGTTATACAAAATGCTGTAGATGAAGAAGATTTTTACAATCCAAATTAATTTTACTAAATCCAACAATGACGCTGGAAGTTGCATGATACTGCCAACCGAAATGGAGGTAATTAGTAAGATACTAAAGAGCAGAAAAAAGAAGGCTCTAAAGGGGATGAGCATTCTCAGAGAGGGGCGAAATAAAAACGAGAGGGCCAACCAAGGCACAATAAACAATTCTTCAAACCGAATACCAATAAAACCAGGAATGGAAATGGTGGGAGTGAGAAACATGCAGAAAAGGATAGTTACACTGCTGTATCGATAAAATTGTGCTTTGGTCACTGCAAGGTCCCTCAATCAATTATTTCGATAAGGTACCACGAATAAATCCCACGACGACCACGACTAAACCTAACATCGCACCTAAGAAAGTTGTCAGAATAACAATAACAGCTCTAAATGGTTTGGATTTTTTCTCAGCTACTTTTGCCGGGCTTAGGGTTTTTAAAGCATATTCTTGAGAGACTTCTGCGAGCATAAGGGTTTGCGTTTGTTCTTTAATTAACTCGAAGAAAATATTACGCATTTCTGCAACGTGCGTTTTCTCTGTTTGTTCTTCTAAGTAGCGGATTTTCTTGTTTGTTTCTGATATTTCACGCATTTTAAGTTCATCGTTAATTGCTGAAACAAGTAAATCCACCCATTTTTTGGCGACATAGGGAGAAAAGTGTTCAACAGAAACGGTAATAAACCCAGTTTCTTCGTCTTTCGAGATATTGATGCGCTCCATTATTGCTTCATATAAAAGCCAACTGGTAGGCTTCAAGGTTTCGTTTTCGTCTCCATCTGGATCTGGCAACCAAGTGTTTTCTTTGACGTTATAAATATCATCATTATAAATCGGAATGTTGTTTTCTTTGTCCCAGCCTTCTAATGCAAAAACTTCAGCTTCCAATTGGTTATCTTGAATAAATTTCTCAATAAATCCCCAAGTTTGAATAAGTTCAATAGCAATTGTGGACTTATCGCCATCTTGCATACCGCCAAGGCTTAGCCCGGCTAAAGAGGCAATACCACCCAAGCCGCCCAAATTCGAAAGGCTTGGTGATGAAGTGGAGGAGGTTGACATTAGTATTGCGGATGACTTGTATTGGTCGGACAAACTTAACGCATAGATAATGGAAATAATCGCTGAAAAAGCAGCAAAGGCGAAGATGGAAAGTTTCTTTTTCCAGATATAAGAGATAAGTACACCTAAATCGATACTACTGTTATCTTCAGACTGTGAATTTTGAGTTATAAAATTTTGATCCATGGCGTTAAAAGCGGGTCCCTATTTACTGTAGTTGGGATTGACAGACAAATTGATCTGGCGATTATACCGCTAAATAGTTGAGTGTCTATGGTTCCCTAAGCTCTTAATTTGTGAGCGAAGTTCAAGATATGAGGGAGCGCTATTATTTTTGGCTAAATTACTAACCTGTTCTTGGGATTTTCAAGAAATAAGCGCATTTTCCGATAACCTTTAGAGGTAGCCTATTTCTTCTTGTGTTTTGCTGTGTATCTTGTCAATCTTGCGCACAAAACACGACGTTAGAGCGTGGATCGGAACAAAAGCATGAGCAATAGCAAGCAATTCAAACCTAAAAAACATCGCGTTTTCATTTCTGGCCTTTTTAATGTGCTACATCCCGGGCACATCCGCCTTTTCAAATTCGCTTCTGAATTAGCTGACGAAGTTGTCGTTGGCTTGCAACAGAAAACCGATTCTGAACCTAATATGTTTGAAGACAGCGAACGCTTGCAAGCATTAAAAACGGTAAGTCTGATTGACCACATCGTTTTAGTCGAAGATTTAGAAAAGACGCTGCGTGAACTAAAGCCCGAAATTGTACTGAAAGGCAGTGAATTCAAACATCGCCACAACCCAGAAGAAATGTGGTTGAAAGAGTGGCACGGGAAATTGATGTTCAGTTCGGGGGAAAGTCAGTTCAATGCGGAAAAGTTTGTACACAGCAATGGCTATAAAAATGAGGCCCATTTTCCAACGGCCTATCGTAACTACCTATCTCGGCATCATATAGAAAGGCAACAAATTGAGTTAGCGTTGGACAAAATATCGCAAACTCGGGTTGCAGTGGTTGGTGATATTATTCTGGATGAATACATTGATTGCGATCCGGTGGGCTTGTCTCGAGAAGATCCGACCATCGTGGTGACACCGCAAGATACGAACTTGTTTGTTGGTGGAGCCGCTATTGTTGCCCAGCACACTAAAACACTCGGGGCTCAGGTGGACTTTTATTCGGTATCCGGGGTTGATAGCAGTGCAGATTGGCTGGAAACAAAGATGTCCGGCCACGGCGTGAATACTTATATTTATCAAGATGATTCGCGTCCAACAACGGTCAAGCGTCGTTACCGAACGCAGAATAAAACTTTATTGCGAGTAAACGAGTTCCGTAGTCACTCTTTGCCTTCAACGTTGCAAGCTCAGTTGTTAAAAGACTTTGCAGCCAACATTCATCGCTATGATTTAGTGGTGTTTTCCGACTTTAGTTACGGCTTACTTACTTCCGATGTGGTTGAAGCTATGCAAGATATAGCGCGTCGTCAGGGAGTGAATATGGTGGCAGACAGCCAAACATCCTCTCAAAGAGGTGATTTAAGTAAATTTACGCATTTAATGCTTGTAACACCGACCGAAGTAGAAGCACGACTTGCAGTCAATATTCAAGACAATGATGTTGGTTTAGCTGTCATCATTGAAAAACTTGCAGCAAAACTAGAAGCTGACAATGTGATAATTACATTGGGTGCTGACGGTGCGTTAATGTTGGATTTCAGCGACCCCAATAAACCTCGCTTAAGCTCCCTGCCAGCGCTGAATAAGAACCCGGTTGATGTCTCTGGAGCAGGAGATTTGCTATTAATTACGACTTCTTTGTTGAAACAAATTGGATGTGATTTGTGGCATGCATCTTTAATGGGAATGGTGGCATCCGCGATTCACATTAGTCAGGTAGGTAACAAGCCTATTGATATGCAAAAAGTTAAACAGTATTTAGAGCAGATATGAAGGCGTTATTGTTAGCCGGAGGGTTTGGCACACGTTTGAAGCCGCTTACCGATCACACCCCAAAATGCTTAGTACCCATCGCCGGAAAACCGTTGCTTGGATATTGGCTAGAACAACTTGCTGAGCATGATTGTCATAAAATAATAGTAAATACTCACTACCTTCATAAACAAGTAGAAAATTATATCGAAGCTTCTCCTTATCGGCATTTAGTGGAGTTAGTCTATGAACCTGTACTGTTAGGTACACTCGGTTCCATTCGTGCTTATCGAGATTTTTTCGATGAAGACGCAACGCTCATTGCGCATGCCGATAATTTTTGTTTAACCGATTGGCAAGGATTTAAGCAAGCATTTACTCAGCGTCCTGCATCGGCGCGGCTCACGATGATGTTATTTAAGACTCCAACACCTTGGAGTTGCGGGATTGTAAAAACAGATGCAAATGGGCTGTTGTCTGATTATATTGAGAAGCCTCAAGCAGCAAAAGAGGAGCCTGAGCGCTTTGGGTATTTAGCCAATGCCGCTGTGGTGATAACAAGTCAAGCGGGCTTGGATGATATGTGCGCGTTGCAAGACCAGTATGATGACCTGTGTCGTGATTATTTGCCGTTGCAAATTGGGCGAGCGAATACTTATTTGAATCAGGGGATTCATATCGATATTGGCACGCCCCAAACTTATGCATTGGCAAACAGGTTAATGCAAAAGTCTGACTCGTAGCACGATAATATTGTTTAAAGATAAGCCCGTCACATTCAACGTACAAGAACATAGTGCAACATTAACGTGAATCAAATTAATCGCAAAAAACTCCAACAATTCATTACTGAGTTAGTAAAACAAGAAGGGTTGCCACCCAATAGTGTATTTGCCATCGAAACGGCTTTTCTGTTGTGGCAAACCGAAATAACCCATGATGAAATTTTAAGCCAAAAACCCAAGCCTCCCGTGCAACAGATCGCCCAAATTGAGTATATTTTCTTTGGTTTTAACGGGGTATTGACCAATAACAAAGTTTATATTGATAGCAAAGGTGATATATCAGTTCGTTGTGACCAAAGTGACTTGAGAGGCATCAAACAACTCCGAAGTATTGGTAAATTGGTTAGTTTACTCTCGTCTGGCTCGGATGTGGTTTCCCAGTCTGCGGCTGAGTTTTTATCGGTTGACTTGTTTGATCAATGTATAGATAAAGCCGGTTTTTTGCGTGAATGGATGAAGAAAAATGGCGTAGAACCTCAACAAGTTGCTTATGTTGGAAGTGGAGAACATGATGTCGGGGCGATGCAACAAGTGGGTTTAAAGCTGTGTCCAGCGGATGCTGAATCAGAAATAATAGCGATTGCCGATTATGTCATCCCTTGTTTAGGAGGGGAAGGAATTGCCTCGGGGGTTGCTGAGCTATTTAAAGTCGATTTATCTGATAATCAACCTTTGGGAGAGTTTGCCTAACCTTTTGATATAGCATTGGTTTACGTTTAAAAATTAAAATCAATGCCTCGCTATATTCGTAAAATTCAATAAGGCTGCTAAAGTTAGTTCCGACAAACTATTTTCGCATTTTTAGGAAAAAAGAATGAAGTTTCGGAATATCTTCCCCTTGGTTGCTTTATTGGCTCCTTTCACCGCAGTTTCGGGAGCAAAACAAATCACCTCTGCTGCGTTTGATGTGTTATCGAATACAGTCAATGAATGGAATCTACCCGCTCATACATTAGTGGTTTCGGATAACGACGACACATTAACCGCTATGCCTTGTCCAGATCTCTCCTCGCCGCGTACCTGTCAATTTTTGGGCGGAGCATCGTGGTTTTCTTGGCAAGAAAAATTGTTAGAAACCGATCATCACCAAAAAGTGGCCGATTCTTTTCCCGAGTTACTTGAAGTATCTGCTTTGTTATTCGCCATGAATGACATGGTTTTCACTCAAGACAATGTGCCATCGGTGCTGGCTTCATTGCAAAAAAATGGGGTGAAAACATTAGTGGCTACCGCACGAGGGAATGAAAATATTTCCGCTACGGAGCAACAATTTACCAGTTTGAAGGTCACAAAAGAAGAAAGCCTGCTAGCGCATTTTGCTGCAAATTCCCCTAAGTTTAAGGATGAGCCGATGCAAAGCCCTTATCTGAATTGCGTTAATGACAGAGCAATCAGCTATCGCAACGGTGTGTTATATCTCGCTGGGCAAAATAAAGGGGAAAATTTGAAATGCTTTATTCACCGTTACAACAGAGAGCAACCCGCGGCTAGGCATATTACTCATATGGTGTTTATTGATGATTCTTTGGGAAATGTCGAAGATGTGACAGAGGCATTTGAAAAGTCTACGTTAGAAGTCGTGTCTATTTATTACACCGCATTGAAAAAACACAAAGAAGCGTTTATGAGTGGTTCAATGGCAAAACGTTACCAGCAAAAAGCGACAGAAAGATGGAATCAAATTAACGGGGTTTTGGAACGACAATTGCTTGATCCTGCGTTGGATTAATCCAAGATTAGATAACGTTAGAAGTCTTCATATGGGTTAAAAAGAGAAAAGCCTGAAAGAGTAATACGGTAAATATTTGCGTCTGTGTAGTTTTTTTCTTATTTTATTCCTTTAGTATGAGTAAGAAACAACGTAAATATTAGGGAGAGGGTGAAGTATTAACGAACGAGCTTGCTGGTGGCGTGTAGTAAATCAGAGTGCGAGTCACGTTGCTAAGGACAGCCTTTCAGAGTTTTAAATTGCATTTTTAGAAGATAGGAAGATTTCATGGCAATTGAAAAAGCAGACTACGATTTTATTAAGCAAGCCCGAGAAAAAGATTTCGCTGCGAATGATGCGAATAAATGCGGGGGACGTTTGGCGATATTAGGAGATTGCCAATTCCATCATCCTTCGAGCGTGATTGAATTCCAAGAAAGTACTCAATTTGCACACGTCGATACCTTTGATATTCATGGAAACCCTACTTACAAAGTCGACTTGAATGAGCCATTGCCTGACGATTTCACCAACAAATACGATTGGGTGATTGACTCTGGCACGTTATATTGTTGCTTTGATATTGCTACTGTGATGGCTAATATTATCAAAATGGTGAAATTGAATGGGAAGGTATTCCATACCAGCAACTTAGCAGGCTTCTTTGGCCGTGGATTTTACTCTATTAGTCCAGCTCTGTTTTATGAGTTTTATCGCTGTAATGGCTTTGAGGTGGATGCTATGGGCACTCGTACCAATGCTAACCCCGAGCCTTGGGATTTAATGACGCCGGGCGATACTTATTTGTTATCAGCGGATGATTCCAAAGTACAATTCACGGATACTCAAGATACGGAATATACCCCCATGATCCCCAACGATTCACTAATTTGCTGTTTAGCAACGAAGCGAGAATCTGTGCCGTTTACTAAACCCGTGCCTAAACATTTTTGTCCTTGAGTAGGAGCCTAACCACTTAGTATCTAAGGAAGGGCAGGTATTTTTTAGGATGATTTAAATTAAAGCCTCCAACACTCGGAGGTTTTGTTTTATTGGGAAAGTTTATCGGTGGTATTCAGCGCTTTTTCAACCCGCTATACTGTCCAGCAACATCAATACACTTAAAAATCGCCTAAATTCACATACCAATGACACACTCTCACGCAGAACGCGAAACCCAACTAATACACTGGTTGCAAACACTATCGAATTTTCAACCCGATAATTTCCATATGATTTCTGGTGATGCGAGCTTCCGCCGCTATTTTCGCTGTTATTCCAACGGAAGCGCTTTTATTGCCGTTGATGCACCGCCACAAACGGAAAAAAACCAAGCGTTCGTCGCCTTAGCTAAGGCATACCACGCCAAGGGGGTGGCAGTGCCGGAAGTGCTTGAAGTAGATTTACAGAATGGGTTTCTCTTGTTGCAGGATTTCGGCGACGTGTTGTTTTCTCAGGTCATTTCTGAAGGTAATGAAGCGCAGTGGTACGCAAAAGCACTAGCGCAGTTGCCACACATTCAGCAAGTCACAGAAGTGAAAGCATCTCACGAGCAACAGCACTCCATGATGCCTTTACCAGCTTTTGATGACGCGCTACTAGAAGCAGAATTTCATTTGTTTAATCATTGGTTATTGGTAGTGCATTTAGGGCTTGAGTTGACTGATGTAGAGTGGCAAATCATCAAACAAGCCCAAGATTTTTTAACCTCGGTCTTCTTAGCACAGCCGCAAGTAGGCGTGCATCGAGATTATCATTCACGAAACTTAATGATCTTGGCTAATGATGAGATTGGCGTCATTGATTTTCAGGATGCTGTAACGGGGCCCATTACTTACGATGCCGTGTCATTACTGCGAGATTGTTACGTGGTTTGGCCTGATGAATTTGTGCAGTCGCAACTTAAGGCGTTACATCAGCAATATTATTCGCAGTATGATTGGGCAGCGTTTGCTCATTGGTTCGATTGTGTCGGGATGCAGCGGCATATCAAAGCGAGCGGTATCTTTGCGCGTTTGTGTCATCGAGATGGGAAAACCAGCTATTTGAATGATATTCCCCGCACGCTGGATTACCTAGTCCGTATTGGACGTAATATTCCACAGTGTGCTGACTTTGCTGTGCTGGTAGACACCAAAATAAAGCCAGCGGTAGAAGTAAAAAACCGTTAATTACATCACGTTTAAAAACCAAGGAATACGTTAGCAATTAAAGAGGAAAACAAGCACGCCATGCCGATTGAAACTGCCATGATCTTAGCCGCGGGAAAGGGGGAGCGAATGCGTCCCCTAACCGATCATACTCCTAAGCCTTTGTTAGAGGTTGTGGGTAAACCGCTGATTGTTCATCACATCGAAAAGCTGGTGCAGGCGGGGGTGAAACACATCGTCATTAACCTATTTTGGTTGGGTGAACAAATTCCAGCGCGTTTAGGTAACGGTGATAGTTTTGGTGTGGATATTGACTACATTACCGAAAGTGAGTTGCTGGAAACCGCTGGTGGTATTACCAATGCGCTTGCGTTGTTAACTAAAAATGGCGCGGAGCCTTTTTGGGTTGTGAACGGCGATGTTTGGTGTGATGTCGATTTTAGTGAAGCGGCTGATACGGCGCTAAGCATTCTTTCTCAGCAAGATAGTGCGGCATTGATGATGGTTAACAATCCTGCGCATCATCCGTTAGGAGACTTCCCCGTTACTGAACAGCGTTTAATGGCCGCTGAGCAATCCCCCCACAGCCCACGTTTTACTTATTCTGGCGTTGGGGTGTATCGTCCTCAAATGTTTACTGCTTTGCAGGCAAAGCCTTTGCCGTTGCGTCCAGTGTTAGATGATCTGGTTGCTCAAAATAAGCTAGCTGCATGGGTTTATCAAGGACAATGGCAGGACGTTGGTACACCCCAACGCTTAGCGGAATTAAATCAGGAGCTTGCGTCATGACGGTCTGGGGGAAAATACTAGGCACCCTGTTTGGTTTTATGTTTGGGCGTATTCCCGGTGCGATAATTGGTTTTATCGTGGGGCATATGTTCGACAAAGGATACAGTCAGGACTTTAACAGCGTTGGCGGGTTTGGACGTTTTTTCACTAGCCAAGAAGACGCACAAAAACAAGCTATTTTCTTTCATGCTTTGTTTTCTGTTTTAGGTCATATTGCGAAGGCTGATGGTCGGGTAACAGAAGAAGAAATTCAAGTTGCTTCAGATTTGATGGACCAAATGGCGCTAACAGGTGATAC
Organism: Alteromonas sp. a30; assembly: GCF_026788005.1. Lineage (GTDB taxonomy): Bacteria > Pseudomonadota > Gammaproteobacteria > Enterobacterales > Alteromonadaceae > Paraneptunicella. Next base: position 129,797 of record NZ_JABEPE010000011.1, on the reverse strand, counting down.
CCGAAAAGAAGCACAACAAGCGTTCCGTGAAGGTAAAGCGGCTGATTTTCCCATCAAGTCGATTTTGAACCAATTCAGTGAGTCTTGCTATGGTCGCAAAGACATATTGCAAGTCTTCTTAGAAATTTTAATCCAAGCGGCCTTCGCTGATGGTACGTTGGATAAAGATGAATTAAGAGTGTTGGAAAATGTAGCGAAACAGTTAGGTTTCAAACAACACCATTTGCGATTTTTAATTTCATCTTATGAAGCAGAATTACGTTTTCGCAGAGGTTGGCAGCGTGCTCAGCAAGCCAGTGCGAAATATCAAGAGACACAAAACCAAAGCTCACGTAGCCGCAGCGCACATAGCGGTAGGACCCACCATCAAGGGCAACAACAGTCACAGAGCCATTGGCACAGACAACAGCAGTCTCAAGCAAATTATACACAGCAACAATCATTAGCCGACGCGTATCGTATTTTGGGGGTGAAGCAATCTGATGATACGAAAACCATAAAGCGTGCCTATCGAAAGCTAATGTCTGAGCATCATCCCGATAAGTTGGTTTCCAAAGGTTTGCCTAAACAGGCACTAGAATTGGCGAAGCAGAAAACGCAAGATATTCAGGCGGCTTACGAGTCCATTCGTAAGCATAAACAATTCTAAATTATTGAAGTGGTGCTTGGGGCAGCACGGTAACGTGTTTTAACACTACAGGTTCTACAGGAACATCTCGCCAGCCTACATCGGGATTAAAGGCAGTTTCCACAGCGGCAATACTATCTAGGACGTCGCTGCCTTCTACTACTTGTCCAAATACTGTGTATCCCCAGTCTTTGCCCGGATCAAGGTTAGTATTGTCATTCATGTTGAAGAAAAATTGACGCGTTGCTGTATGCGGCTCATTTTTCCGTGCCATAGAAATGCTATACAAGGTGTTTTTTAAACCATTACCAGATTCGTTAATGATGGGAGGAAATTCGGGTAATGCTTCATATTTCACATTGTAGCCGCCACCTTGAACAACAAAGTTATCGATGACGCGATGAAAAATTGTATTGTTATAGCTGGATTTAGACACGTAACGTAGGAAGTTGTTCACTGCGAGCGGCGCTTTGATTCTGTCCAGTTCTACTACGACGTTCCCCATAGATGTTTCAAATTTTACCATGGGAAATAAGTTATCTGGTTGGATTGCTGCACCATCGCTCACGGTTAAAACAGGTGGAACGGCCAATGCTGGCTGTGAGGTAAGCAGGCTTGTGAGAATAAGCGTTAAATACAATGCTAGGCGGCGCATAGTGTTTCCTTTTGGTTGAATTCGACGTTATTTTTTGAAAGAAGATAAAATACTGAATTTTTTGTTGCTTGCAACCACACGAAAGCCGCCGAACAAACGTTTCATTTTATCGTGATGTTGTAAATGTCGGTTGGCTACAACACGTAACTCGCCATTTGGGTGGAGTATGCGTTTCGCTTCATTGAACATTTGCCAAGCAACGTGATCGGTAATGGTGTTTTGCTGGTGAAACGGCGGGTTACACAGCACCAGATTCACTTTTTCTTTTTGTAACTCTTCAAGGCAGTTGCTTAGGATAAATTCGCAATGAGGTAATGCTTTTGGAACATTAGCTTCCACATTTTTATAGGCAGACGCGAGCGCCATACTGGATTCATCGACAAAAATCATTTTCTTTATCGGTGTGCCATTTTCCAATGCTTGATACAGCAGAGTTAATCCTAAAATACCGTTGCCACAGCCTAAGTCGATTACAGATTGATTCCCTGCATTGGGCAAGTTGTCGAGCAATAGTCGAGCACCAATATCAAGTTGAGCACGGGAGAACACATTGGCGTAATTGAATAAGGTGAAATTCGGCGATTCGGTTTTCCACACCGTTGGTTCGGGAAGCGGTTTAACGGTTTGTGCAGGCTTTCCTTCCGGTTGTTGTTCTGTTTGTTGTTGATCGCCGGAGAAGATGAGTCTAGCTTTTTTCACGGCTAACGAGGTAGTGGTCTTGCCTAAGTACCGGGTAAATACATCTAGCACAGAACGCTGCACAGATTTCACCTTTCCCGCCGCTACAATAGGCGTGTTTATGGCTATCTCTTGTAATGATGCAAGTTGATATTCCAATAAGGCATGGCTGCGTGGTAACTTCATCAGCACTAAATCCACCTTTGGAATATGGCTTGAACTCAAAGGCGTCAGAGAATCGAGGTAACGTACGGGCCTATCTTGTAACTGATTAAGAGAAAGGTTCGTTTGGCAACCTTTGCGCGCTACCCAGGAATCTGATTGCCATGTAACGGCGTAGTGAGATAGGGCACAGGTAAGCGCACCAAAATCATCGTTTAAAATAATGATATGGGCGTTTTCAGGCAATGCTAGCTCGCTGGCGTGATTGAGGAGATACTCGTCGGCAGCGTCCCACGCTTGTAAGCTTACGTGCTGATGCTGAGCAGGGTATCGTTGTAAAGTGAGTGATGTTGGCGCACCTAAAGCGGGCAACGCAGGCAATGAAAAAAGCGTGTTAGGCTGAGGCTGTTGAGAAGGGTGTGCTGGCATCGGTGTTTTTTATCGTCCGCTCAATCAATAAGGCAAAGTATTATATATGAAGCAAACCCACTTGTTCGACTTAGATTGCATTCGTTTTGATGTGCCTGATGCTGAACTTATCTATATTCCTGAATTTATCTCTTTTGATCAGGCTGATGGTTGCTTAGAAACACTAAAGCAAACACTGAGTTGGTCACAAGATGAGATTACTTTATACGGTAAATCAGTTACCATTCCTCGGCTTCAAGCGTGGCATGGTGATGCAGAAGCTGAGTACCGTTATTCTAATTTGTCGATGCGTCCACAAGGTTGGACTCCCATGTTGTACGAGTTGAAACAAGCCTGTGAAGCGTATCTTTGCTGTACGTTTAATAGTGTACTGGGAAACTGGTATCGAGATGGGCAAGATAGCATGGGAATGCATTCGGATAATGAACCAGAACTTGGCCCTCATCCAACAATTGCTGCGCTGAGCTTTGGGCAAACGCGGAGGCTGAAATTTCGGCATCGAAATAAACGTGACAGGCTCAATATTGATATGCAATCAGGCAGTTTATTAGTGATGTCAGGGAGCACGCAACGCTTTTGGCAGCATGGCATTGCCAAGTCTGTTAAGCCGATGCAAGAACGAATGAGTTTAACTTTCCGACACATTTTTAGCAGGACAAATTATACATAATTCTCGTTTTTTGCTGCTTTTTTGAACCAAAAAAATATATGGCTTAGGCTCAAACGCTTACCGAATTGCAAGTGATATTTGTGTTTGTTTTTGTGTCTAATTCCTTTTTAAACGGCTAGATTTAATAAAGCACAGTTTGTGCCTGTTGGTAATTTTATTGGCATAAAGATTTCTCTATTTGATGTTTTATCGGGTGATTTTTTAACGCTAATGCCGAGGTGAAATATGTGCTAAATCACTCTGTGTCGCATCGCAGGTGGGTTTAGTGAGGAGTGAGTATGAACATACAAAACGCAATTGAAGAAAAGTTGGCGCAGCATTTTGAACCTGCGTTTCTTGAAGTAGTTAATGAAAGTTCTCAGCATAACGTGCCGATTGGCTCTGAAACGCACTTTAAAGTAGTGTTGGTGTCACCTCAGTTTGATGGGCAGCGTTTATTGAGTCGGCATAGAGCTGTTAATACCGTGCTAAAAGATGAATTAGAACATCATATTCATGCGCTGGCATTGCATACCTTTACCGGACAAGAATGGGAGAGGCTATACGGTGATGTGCCTAAGTCTCCAAATTGCATGGGTGGTTCCAAACTTGGAAGTGTTAACGCCACCTCATAAGTCGTTATGAAAGCAAACACTATTTAAGGTTACAGACCAGCATTTCGAGCGGGGATTTCCCCGCTTATTATTTTATCCCTTCTGCATGACTCCCATTGAATGAGTCGCACTAACTGTACGCTACCCCTTAAATTGGATTTTTTTACGCGCTTTTGGTGAGTTTCAAGCGATAGTTATTTCACTTTGAGGCGTTTTTTGTTAAAACCTTGCAAAAGAAAATAATCCAAATTGTTAATCCTATGTCCTTTCTTGCTTCGCTGCGTGTAATAATTGAACGAGTTAATGTCTTTTTAGGTATCTTGGTTAGTTGGTTTACATTAATCATGGCGCTTTTGACGTTTTTGATTGTCGTTTTACGCTATGGTTTCGACCTTGGCTGGATAGGGTTGCAGGAAAGTGTCATGTACCTACATGCCGGGGTTTTTATGTTGGGAGCGGCTTTCACCTTGAAAGAAAACGGTCATGTCCGTGTTGATATTTTCTATCGTCGAATGTCACCTAAACAACAAGCTTATGTTGATATCTTTGGTGCGCTATTTTTGCTTCTTCCTGTTTGTCTATTGATTCTGTTCAAAAGTGGCGAATACGTTATGAATTCATGGCGATTGCTGGAAAGCTCGCAAGCTGCGGGTGGCCTACCTTTAGTCTTTATCTTGAAAACCTTAATATTGTGCTTTGCAATAACACTTGTGCTGCAAGTCATTGCTGAGGTTGCTCGTTTAGTTTTCTCGCTTTCCAATGGCTTCCAGGATGAGCAAGACGCTTCCTATTCATCTACAAAAACGGGAGCGTAACAATGGAATACTTGTCTCTGGTAATGTTTGTTGTGGTGTGCCTAGTTTTGTTACTCGGCTACCCGGTTGGTTTTTCTCTGGCAGGTACAGCTTTTGCCTTTGCTGGTTTTGGTCTCTTGATTGGTGGCTTCGATGCCACTTACCTAGATTCTGTCCCAAGCCGACTGTATGGCATTATGACCAATCAAACCTTACTAGCTGTGCCGCTATTCATTTTAATGGGCGTCATTCTTGAAAAGTCCAAGGTGGCTGAAGAACTACTTGTGGCGATGTCTGCCCTATTTGGAAAAATGAAGGGGGGATTGGGCATTTCCGTTGTTGTTGTTGGTATGTTGTTAGCTGCAAGCACCGGCATTGTTGGTGCCACAGTTGTAACCATGGGCTTATTGTCACTGCCAACAATGTTAAAGCGAGGCTATAGTCCAGAGCTGGCAACCGGTACAATTTGCGCCACGGGAACTCTAGGGCAAATTATTCCACCTTCCATTGCTCTTGTGTTGTTAGGAGATGTGCTTTCAAGTGCCTATCAAAAAGCGCAAATTGACATGGGGATTTTCTCCCCTGATACGGTTTCCGTAGGCGATCTATTTGTTGGCGCAATTGTACCAGGACTGATTTTGGTTGTGCTGTACACGCTATATGTATCGATATTGGCGCTAATGGGAAAGGCCGAAACGGGCGAGAATATTAGTTCTGGGGATGCCGATTTAAACTTGTGGAGTGCATTACTGCCGCCATTGTTATTAATTATTATCGTACTAGGTAGTATTTTGGCAGGTTATGCAACGCCGACAGAAGCTGCGGGAGTAGGAGCGGTCGGTGCATTGGTCTTAGCGTTAATAAAACGTAAGCTCGATTTAAGCAGTCTGAAAAGTGCAATGCTAGATACCACCAAAGTCACCTCTATGGTTTTCGTCATCTTAATCGGTGCTTCGATATTCTCACTAGTGTTCCGTGGCTTCGGAGGTGAAGAATTAATTAATGATTTCTTTACAGGTTTGCCAGGTGGTGTCTTCGGTGCTATGGCCGTTGTTATGTTAGTTATTTTCCTGCTTGGCTTTATCCTTGATTTTATTGAAATAACTTTTGTTGTGGTGCCTTTAGTTGCGCCAGTTTTGCTGGCAATGGGAGTCGATCCTATTTGGCTCGGTATTATGATTGCAGTGAACTTACAAACATCATTTTTAACACCACCATTTGGATTTGCCCTATTCTATTTACGTGGCGTTGCCCCAAAAAGTATTCGCACAGAGCAAATATATAAGGGCGTGGCCCCGTATATTGTATTACAAGTTATGTTGCTAATGGCTTTAGCAATATGGCCTGAATTAGTAACTTGGTTACCGGAAAAGGTATACGGTTAACATTCTTAACGTTTCCTATCTTGCTTGGTCTCGCATTTTGAATTAAGTGCGGTAGTGATGCTGAAAACACAGTCTAATAATGGAGAACCACTCAATGCTTGGTTTTATGACATCAATGAAGTTAACGCGATTGCTAGCAGTTTTAACGGCTGCTCTTTTTCTTGTGTCTTGTGGAGATAACGATGCCAAAACGGCAGGTGTTAACGCCGACACGCAGCAAACCTACGAATGGAAATTAGTAACTAGTTGGCCGAAGAATTTTCCAGGGTTGGGTAAGGGACCAGAGACATTTGCACAATATGTAAACGAAATGTCGAATGGGCGTTTAAAAATAAAAGTTTATGGTGCTGGTGAACTTGTTCCTGGATTCGAAGTGTTTGATGCTGTTTCAGGAGGCTCTGCGGAGATGGGGCATTCTGGACCTTATTATTGGAAGGGGAAAGCCCCTGCTGCCCAAATTTTCACTGGCGTTCCTTTTGGCATGAATGCACAGGAAATGAATGGCTGGTTGCATTATGGCGGCGGCTTAAAATTATGGGAAGAATTGTATAAACCATTTGGTTTGATTCCATTTGCAGGCGGTAACTCAGGCGTACAAATGGCAGGTTGGTTTAAAAAAGAAATTAACTCAGTGGACGATTTAAAGGGCCTGAAAATGCGTATTCCGGGATTGGGTGCGGAAATTTTGAAAAAAGTAGGTGGTGTGCCTGTGTCATTAACCGGTGGTGAGCTTTTTACAGCGCTGCAAACAGGCGCAATTGATGCTACGGAGTGGGTTGGTCCTTACAACGATTTAGCATTTGGCTTGTACAAAGCCGCCAACTATTACTATTACTTTGGCTGGCATGAAACGGGTACAACGTTAGAGTTTATGGCTAACGAAAAGGCGTTTAATAGTCTACCGAAAGATTTACAAGCCATTATTCGTGTGGCTGCGAGAGCTGTAAACCAAGACATGTTAGATGAGTACACAGCACGTAACAACACGGCATTACAAAAGTTAATTAACGAACACAACGTTGAACTACGTCCATTACCGGATGATGTTATTGCAGCATTGCGTGAAGCCTCTAAAGAAGTGTTGGAAGAGCAAGTTAAGGCGGATCCAATGTTTGATAAGATTTATCAGTCCTATCGTGCTTTCCAAAAGGATGTAGCAAGCTTCCATGCTATTAGCGAAGCAGAGTTGTATCGCTCTCGTCAGAACTAACTTCCTACTCATTTAAGTTCCTCCTGTACTTCCGGTACAGGAGGAAATTCAATCATCGGATTTGCCAGTTTCGTTTCTCGCTATAAAATGGCAACCTTGTTGACTCATGGTAAATCGTTAATTTACCGTTGTGAGCCTTTTCAAATAATTCATACCCCATTTAGTAAAGGAACCTTAAGTATGGTTATCCAACCTAAAATTCGTGGTTTCATTTGTACTAATGCTCACCCAGTTGGTTGTGCAACAAATGTGAAACAACAAATCGCTTACGTAAAACAACAAAACCATTGGGCAGATGGGCCTAAAAATGTATTGGTGATAGGTTGTTCAACCGGTTATGGCCTTGCCTCTCGCATTGTTAGTGCATTTGGATATGGCGCCAAAACATTGGGCGTGTGCTTCGAAAAACCGCCTACTGAGAATCGTACTGGCACAGCGGGTTGGTACAATACGGCGGCTTTTCATCAAGAAAGTAAAAATGCTGGCGTGTATGCAAAAACGATTAACGGCGATGCTTTTTCTCGCGAAATTAAAGAGCAAGCTATTGACGCCATTAAACAAGATTTAGGTTCAGTTGACTTGGTTATTTATAGCTTGGCTTCTCCTAGACGCGTAGACCCAAGCGATGGCAAAGTTTATAAATCAACGTTGAAGCCAATTGGTCAAGCTTACACCACGAAAACTTACGATACCGATAAAGATCGTATCCACGACATTTCACTCGAACCCGCAAACGACGAAGAAATTGCCAATACAATTAAAGTCATGGGTGGGGAAGATTGGGAATTGTGGATGCAGGCGTTAAACGAAGCTGGCGTGTTAGCGCAAGGATGTAAAACCACTGCATATACGTACATTGGTAAAGAGTTAACATGGCCAATTTATGGACAAGCCACTATTGGAAAAGCGAAAGAAGATTTAGATAGAGCAGCAGCAGCCATTAATGAAAACTATCAAAACTTGTCTGTTTCAGCTCACGTTTCATCGCTGAAAGCGCTAGTCACTCAAGCTTCTTCTGCTATTCCGGTTATGCCGTTATACATCTCCTTGATTTACAAAGTCATGAAAGAAGAAGGCACGCATGAAGGATGCATAGAGCAAATTGCAGGCTTGTATACCGAAAAATTGTATTCTGAAAATGCTTCGGTTGATGAGACGAATCGTTTCCGTATGGACGGAAAAGAAACCAATGATGCAACGCAGGCTAAAATAAAAAAATTATGGGATCAAATCTCCCAAGAAAACTTCCATGAACTAAGCGATTACAAAGGCTATCACAAGGAATTTTTGCACTTGTTTGGCTTTGGTTTTGAGTCGGTAAATTACGAAGAAGACGTAAATCCACTTGCCGATTGGGTTTGATTAGGTTAATTTATTGCGCGGTTGGATTAAGTGGTTGCGCATAGAGGCGTTTTAATTGCTTGGTCCACCCGCAAGATTTCTTTGCTTTAGCGTCATTCTTATCGACGCTTTCTGATTTCTCGCACCCCTCAGAGTTGATTTTTACTCTGCTATAGTTACGTGAATCTAAAAAGTGTTTGTTTTCGTATCAACGAAAGATAATTTGTTGTTTAAAAATGTAGCAAATGTGTTGGGAATTGCGTTTTTGTTTGGCGAAGTGCGGCCTCTTAATGCTAGAATCGCCGAGCTGAGTGCAGCACTCTCCTAAATTGTTACAAAACACAAGATTTTTTGTCGCCTAAGCCGGTTCAGGTTTCGGCGTTTTTTGCTGCTTTATCGATGTTTTTGCGTATTTTTAGCCTACATTATTGCTCGGTTGCGGGGCGTTACTTAAAAATCGCAATGACAACAATGGACATCAAAGTAGTAATCGCATGAGGATTGTGTTGTCAACAACAGCATAATCCTGATGGGTTTATAACTTTAAATTGTAGTGCTAGAGAGTATGATCAAAATAACGAAAGGGTTGGATCTCCCTATTGATGGATCTCCCCAGCAACAGATCTCCGACGGGCCTACGCTCAGTCGGGTCGCCGTTCTGGGGGAAGAATACATCGGCATGCGACCAACTATGATGGTTAAAGTCGGTGACAAAGTGGCAAAAGGGCAAGTCCTTTTTGAAGACAAGAAAAACCCTGGGGTTATTTTCACAGCCCCGTTAGCTGGTACGGTGTCGGAAGTTAACCGTGGCGCAAAAAGGGTGCTTCAATCTGTTGTTATTTCCGTTGAAGGTGATGAGAAAATCGCATTTGATAAGTTTGATGCGGCGAACCTCAGCAACCTTGAGCGTGAGAAAGTACAGGAACAACTGGTTAAGTCTGGTCTTTGGACTGCTATTCGTACACGTCCTTTCAGTAAAATTCCTGCTGTAGGATCTGCACCGAAAGCGATTTTCGTTAGTGCTATGGATACCAATCCGTTAGCCGCAAATCCTGAAGTGATTATTGCTGAAAACGCAGACGATTTTGCTAATGGTTTAACTGTTCTTTCACGTTTAACCGACGGTAAAGTTCACGTTGGTAAAGCCCCGGGATCAAATATTCCTACAGGCAACTCTTCTGCTCAAAGTAATGAGTTTGCCGGTCCTCACCCAGCGGGTTTAGTTGGAACACATATTCACTTCATTGAGTCCGCAGGTGCTGAGAAGATTATCTGGCATGTGGGTTATCAAGACGTCATTTCAATCGGTAAATTATTCACAACTGGTGAGTTAGATTTAACCAAAGTTGTGTCGCTAGCGGGTCCTGCTGCAAAGAATCCTCGCCTAGTAAAAACCATTGTTGGCGCAAGCACTGAAGATTTAACCAAAGGCGAAACAGAAGGCAATGAAGTTCGCGTTGTGTCTGGTTCTGCTTTACATGGCAACCATGCGCACGGTGTTCACGCCTACTTGGGTCGTTACCACAATCAAGTGACTTTGCTTTCAGAAGGTCGTGAGAAAGTGCTTTTCGGCTGGTTAACGCCGGGCGGAGACAAACATTCAGTCACCCGAGCCTATCTTGGTCATTTAAGTCCGAAACGTTTATTTAAGATGACGACATCAACTAATGGTTCAGACCGTGCCATGGTGCCAATTGGCAACTATGAACGTGTTATGCCGTTAGACGTTATCCCTACAATGTTACTTCGTGACTTATTGTCTGGTGACGTTGATAGCGCTCAAGCGATGGGTTGCTTAGAGTTGGACGAGGAAGATTTAGCATTATGTAGTTATGTTTGCCCCGGCAAATACAACTACGGTGAAGTTCTTCGCGAGTGTTTAACTAAGATTGAGAAGGAAGGTTAAGCATGGGTTTGAAAGCTTATTTAGAAAAAATCGAACCTCACTTTGAACCGGGTGGTAAGCACGAAAAATGGTATGCGCTTTACGAAGCCGTAGCGACCGTTTTCTATACCCCGGGTATGGTGACAAAATCTACAACACATGTTCGTGACAGCATTGATTTAAAACGCATTATGATCATGGTGTGGATGGCAACATTCCCAGCCATGTTCTACGGTATGTTCAACATCGGTCAGCAAGCCCATATGGCGATTCTAGCTGGCGGCGGTGCGGTAGGTTTGCCGGATGTTTGGCAAGCAGGCTTGTTCACCGCATTAGGTGGTCAGCTTGGTGTCGATGGTGTTAGTTGGTTAGGAATGATGGCGTATGGTGCCTGTTTCTTCTTACCAATCTACCTTGTTACTTTTGTGGTGGGTGGCTTCTGGGAAGTCCTGTTTGCTTCTATTCGTAAGCACGAAGTAAACGAAGGCTTCTTTGTTACTTCGGTACTGTTTGCATTAACGCTTCCAGCAACCATTCCGCTTTGGCAAGTTGCCCTTGGTATTTCTTTCGGTGTCGTCATCGCTAAAGAAATCTTCGGTGGTACAGGTCGTAATTTCCTTAACCCGGCGCTGTCTGGTCGTGCTTTCCTTTACTTTGCTTATCCTGCACAAATTTCAGGTGATGCAATTTGGACAGCAGCAGACGGTTTCTCTGGTGCAACCATGTTAGGTAAAGCGGCTTCTGGTAGCTTAGATTACAACAACATGGCGCTTTGGTGGGATGCCTTCTTCGGTAACATCCAAGGTTCTGCGGGTGAAGTATCAACGTTAATGTTATTGATTGGTGGCTTGTTCATCATCTACTTAAGAATTGCCTCGTGGCGCATTGTACTTGGTGTGTTATTTGGCGCGGCTATTTTTGCGTCATTCCTCAATATGGTAGGTAGTGATACTAACGATATGTTTGCCATGCCTTGGTACTGGCACTTAGTAACAGGTGGCTTTGCATTCGGTATGTTCTTTATGGCGACCGACCCTGTTTCTGCCTCGTTTACTAATCAGGGGAAATGGGCATATGGCTTATTGATTGGCGCAATGTGTGTCCTAATTCGTGTGGTTAACCCTGCGTTCCCAGAAGGGATGATGTTAGCAATCTTGTTCGCTAACTTATGGGCACCTCTATTCGACTATTTCGTCGCTCAAAGCAACATCAAGAGGAGACAAGCACGTGTCAGCGCATAAAGAAACTCTTGGAAAAACCCTCGGCGTTGTTGTCGCGGTTTGTTTAGTGTGTTCCATCATTGTGTCTGCCGCGGCGGTAGGCTTGCGTGAGCAGCAAAAAATAAACAAAGCGTTAGATAAGCAAACCAACATACTTGATGCAGCCGGTTTGTTAGAACAAGCTGGTCGTGATATTTCTGGAACCTACTCAAAGTTCATAGAAGAGCGATATGTTGATTTGGCTTCTGGTGAATATGTTGACGGCATTGAGTCTGGTTTCGACATGTTTAAGGCTGCTAAAGACCCAGAGTATCAAGTGATTCCTGATCCTGATACCGCAAGCATTTTCCGTCACTCTAAAGTGGTTAGTGTTTATCACGTTAAAGATGAAAATGGTCAATTGAAGCGTTTGGTTATGCCTATCTACGGAAGTGGTTTGTGGGGCATGATGTACGGCTTCCTTGCGGTAGATAGTGATGGTAAAACCTCTCGTAACTTAGTGTACTATGAGCACCAAGAAACTCCGGGGCTTGGTGGTGAAGTACAGAATCCTAAGTGGAAAGCACTTTGGGATGGTAAAAAGTTATACAAAGATGGCGAGGTTGCTATTCACCTGTCTAAAAGTGCTAGTGCGGAAGATAAGTACGCAGTTGACGCATTATCGGGTGCTACCTTAACAAGTAACGGCGTTCAGAAAACGCTTGAGTTCTGGCTTAGTTCCCAAGGTTTAGGTAAATACCTAATGAACCAACCTTGGAAAGCGTAAGGAGGTATTAGCATGTCTGCTGATTCTAAAGAAATGAAGAAGGTCCTCTTTGGACCGATTTTAGACAACAACCCAATTGCGCTTCAAATTTTGGGTGTTTGTTCTGCCTTGGCAGTAACATCTAAGTTAGAAATAGCATTGGTTATGTCGTTGGCATTAACCTCAGTAACTGCGTTTTCTAACTTGTTTATTTCTATTATCCGTAATCACATTCCATCCAGCGTACGTATCATCGTTCAGATGACTATTATTGCGTCATTGGTAATCGTGGTTGACCAAATCTTGAAGGCTTTCTCTTACGAGATCTCTAAGCAGCTTTCGGTATTCGTTGGTTTGATTATCACCAACTGTATCGTAATGGGCCGAGCTGAGGCTTATGCGATGAAGAGTCCACCTGTAATGAGTTTCCTAGATGGCATCGGTAACGGACTAGGTTATTCATTCGTGCTTATCGTTATTGGCACTATTAAGGAAATCGTAGGTTTTGGTACCTTGCTTGGTTTCGAAATTTTACCTCTTATCCAAAACGGTGGTTGGTATCAAGCTAACGGCTTATTGATTCTGCCGTTCAGTTCATTCTTCTTGATCGGCGGCTTAATTTGGTTCATTCGTACCATTCGCCCTGCACAAGTAGAGCCTAAGGAGTAAGCACAATGGAACAGTATATTAGTTTATTCGTCCGCTCTGTTTTCCTTGAAAACATGGCACTTTACTACTTCTTGGGTATGTGTACTTTTCTTGCAGTATCTAAGAAAGTAAAAACATCAATTGGTCTAGGGATTGCGGTAATCGTAGTATTGACGATTTCTGTACCGGCTAATCAGCTTATTTACTCAAACTTCCTTGCGCCGGGTGCGCTGGCTTGGGCAGGTTTTCCAGAAACGGACTTAAGTTTCTTGAACTTCCTAACCTTCATCGGTGTTATTGCCGCTTTGGTGCAAATCTTGGAAATGGCTTTAGACAAGTTCTTCCCAGCTTTGTACAACGCATTGGGTATCTTCCTTCCGCTAATCACAGTTAACTGTGCAATTTTCGGGTGTGTTGCGTTTGCAGTACAAAGAGAGTACGGCTTCGGTGAGAGTGTCGTATTTGGTTTAGGTAGTGGCGTTGGCTGGGCTTTAGCTATCACTTTGCTTGCGGGCATTCGTGAGAAGCTGAAGTATGCAGATATGCCTGATGGTATCCGTGGTTTAGGTTCTGTGTTTATGATTGCTGGTCTAATGGCATTAGGCTTCCAGTCTTTCACAGGCGTAACTATTTAAACAGCAGACACCAAGTAGGATAGGAGTTTTTGAAAGATGAATCCAACTGACATCTACCTTGGCGTAGGTATGTTTATCGCTATTGTCGTTATCTTGGTAATGGTGATTGTACTTGCTAAATCCAAGCTAGTTCCAAGTGGCGACGTTCGTATATTGATTAACGGCGACCCAGATAAGGCGATTACAACGTCTCCGGGCGGCAAGTTGTTAGGTGCGTTAGCCGATAGTGGCATTTTCGTATCATCAGCTTGTGGTGGTGGTGGCTCATGTGGTCAGTGCCGTGTAAACATCAAATCTGGCGGTGGCGATATTTTGCCAACAGAACTTGATCACATCACGAAAGGCGAAGCGCGAGAAGGCTGTCGTTTATCGTGTCAGGTTGCTGTAAAGCAAGACATGGATATTGAACTGCCAGAAGAAATCTTCGGCGTGAAGAAGTGGGAATGTACCGTTATCTCTAACGATAACAAGGCAACGTTCATTAAAGAATTGAAATTGCAAATTCCTGATGGCGAATCGGTACCTTTCCGTGCGGGTGGTTATATTCAGATTGAGGCGCCACCTCATCACGTTAAATATAAAGATTTCGATATTCCTGATGAGTATCGTCCTGATTGGGAACGATTCAAGTTCTTCGATATTGAATCAAAAGTGGATGAAGAGACCATCCGTGCGTATTCCATGGCGAACTATCCTGAAGAGGAAGGTATCATCATGTTGAACGTGCGTATTGCAACGCCTCCACCAAATAATTTGACACTACCCGCAGGTAAAATGTCATCCTTTATTTGGAGCCTTAAAGAAGGCGATAAAGTTACGATTTCTGGTCCGTTTGGTGAGTTCTTTGCTAAGGACACTGACGCGGAAATGGTATTTGTTGGTGGTGGTGCAGGTATGGCGCCAATGCGCTCTCATATCTTCGACCAACTTCGTCGCTTGAAGTCACAGCGTAAGATTTCTTTCTGGTATGGTGCACGTTCACTACGTGAAATGTTCTATGTAGAAGACTTCGATATGCTAGCGAAAGAAAACGACAATTTTGAATGGCATGTTGCTTTGTCTGACCCTCAACCAGAAGATAACTGGGATGGTTATACAGGCTTTATCCATCAGGTCTTGTTAGAAAATTACCTGAAAGATCACCCAGCACCAGAAGATTGTGAGTTCTACATGTGTGGTCCTCCTATGATGAATGCGGCAGTGATCAACATGCTTAAAGAGCTTGGCGTAGAAGATGAAAACATCTTACTCGATGACTTTGGTGGTTAATATTAAACACTGATTTCAGAGATTGTTAAGAAAGGGGGAGTATCCCCCTTTTTTTCGCCTTAAATATGAAAGACAATAGGCGCAATCTAGGTCGATTCCATCGAACTAATTAGGAGACAAAACAGTGGGTACATTTATTGTTGTTTTCGTATTTTTCCTATTCATCATGAGCATTATGGCTGTTGGCTACATCTTTCAGAAGAAACGCATCTCTGGAAGTTGTGGTGGTGTGGCTGCATTAGGAATTGAGAAGGTGTGTAGTTGCCCAGAGCCTTGCGACAGAAGGAAAGCGCGCGAGGAAAAGGAACGTATTCGTTCTGAGAAGCTTCAAGCTTGGCAAGATAATAAAATCATCTAGTATTATCGGCCTGAAAGATTATTTTTCAGGCTTTGTTATCCCATTTAATTTTCTTTGAGAGTTCTTTACTTCCCCTTTTGCGTTTATATTTTCACAATCTTATTATTTCCCCCCGAATAGTATGTTTTTTTAACAGATTCACCTTTACAGCATTATCACATTTCTTAAAAATAGCTGCTTCACGTATCGCGTGAATTAAGAGCTAGAAACATAATAAGCTCAGTTGTAAAAAACATAAGAACAATAAGGTTGAAGAAATGTGGTATCAGAGATCGATTAGTCAACGGCTTATTGCCGGATGTCTAGGAAGTATTGCAGTTTTATTCTTGATCTACGGTATTTGGCAAATTCAAACAGTTAAAAAAAGTACCACATCTAGAGTAGATAACGACATCGCTAACCTAGTGTCACAAAAAGCAACAGAAATAGAAGGCTTCTTCGAAGCAAAAGGGCAAATCATACACAGTGTGTTTGCTAACCCTCAGGTTTTAAATTGGTTTAGTCGCTATGACGATAGAGGGGGGGACATTAGCGGGGACCAAACCTATAACGATATTTACCAATATTTTCGATACTTCTCTGACAAAGATAGCAGTATAAAAAGCGTTTTCTTTGGTTCAGCGAACACTTATGAATACTTTGATTTGAATGGTCGTTACAACGGCGACCCAAACTACTACACCAATAAGCGTCCTTGGTGGTTTGAGGCTCAGGAAAAAGAACGTATGTACGTATCTGATCCTGCGGTTGACGCCAACGATGGTTCCATATCTGCCACAATCAAAAATGTGATTAAGCACAATGGTCAGTTCATTGGGATTGGTGGTATGGATATTCTAATTAGTACCATTGGTAAAGACTTACTAAGCCAAATCAAGTACGAAGGCGAAGGCAACGCTTTTCTGGTGACAGATAAGGGTGTGCTTGTGTACTTTCCCGGCTTTAATGAGGCGTTTCCTCCCGGAAGTGATATAGCCAAAGTTGATTCCATTTTTCCTGATGCGCAAGGATTTGCTCAGCTTTTTAAATTAATGTCATCCAAAGATTCGGGTGATGCCAGTCTCATCTGGAAAGGCAAAGAGTATCAAGCTGTGTTCAGTACCGTTTCCCGTGACTACCCTTATTTGAATTGGCATCTCGGCTTTCTGTTGCCTGAAGAAGTGAGTCAGGCTCCGGTTAATTCTGCGGTGATGAGTGTGACGTTTTATATGTGCGTCATGCTTGCGGTGATTGCTGTTGCCGTATATTTCATTATTCAGCCAATGTTGAAACCATTAAGAGACATGTTGGAAGCGATGACAGACATTTCTCAAGGTGAAGGTGATTTGACCAAACGTATCGATGTTGACAGGCAGGATGAAATTGGGCAATTAGCGCATCAGTTTAACGCTTTTATTGAGCGCGTTCGCGGCTTGGTTAAACAAACCAAAGACATTACCACAGAAGTAAAAAACTCCACGGAAACCGTCTTTAAAACCACAGAACAGAACGTTAATTTGGTCAATACCGAAAAGTCCGAAATAGAATCTGTTGCCAGTGCTAGTTACCAAATGGCGCAGACTAGCAGAGATGTATCTAAGAATACCGAAGAGGCAATGGGATTAGCTGACAGTGTTAAAACAGATATGGAAAATGGCGGAAGCGTTGTTTATTCCGCGGTAAATGACATTAAGCAGTTGTCTTCCCATATTGGTGATGCTGCACAAGTTGTTACAGCTCTTGAAAAGGAAACCGATAAAATCGGTGAAGTGTTGGATGTAATAACGGGTATTACGGAGCAAACTAATTTATTAGCGCTAAATGCCGCTATTGAAGCCGCCAGAGCCGGTGAAATGGGACGAGGTTTTGCCGTTGTTGCTGATGAAGTGCGAACGCTCGCGAGTCGTACTCACGAATCTACCCAACACATTCAGGATATTATCGGCGCATTACAAACGGCTGCAAAACAAGCGAGCCAAACCATGCAAACGAGTAATGAGCAAGCTGATGCAGGTGTAAAACGTGTCTCAGACATTCAAAAGGTGTTGGATGATGCATTACAAGGTGTCGAGCAAATTCAGGAACAAATGCATGGTATTGCAGCCGCTAATACGCAACAAAGTCTGTCTGCGGATGAAATTGCAGGAAACGTTTCGCATATTTCATCTTTGGCGGATCAATCGGTGAATGAAACTCGTGACGTTGAAACCAACATTAGGCAGTTGCATCGCCTATCTGCTGAATTAGATGACACGCTACGTCAGTTTAAGGTTTAGATTTATGAGGTGGTTAACACAATGAATGAAACGGTTTTGATCCCATTATTAACGCGATTTGATGAGCAGGAAGAAATCCGTTGGACGAATCTGATACAAGACGCGTTAGATGCAAAAAGTCAAAGCCGTAAATTTATTGTGTTGCCGCATAAACAACTTTCTGATGCAGAGCGGAAAATGTGCGATATTGCCATTTGTGCTAATCCCGACTTAAAGCAACTTGTCGATTACCCTAACTTAAAATGGGTACAAAACTTATGGGCAGGTGTGGATAACCTTCTCGCGTTATTTAAAGACACATCCGTTCAAGTTGTTCGCTTGATAGACCCGCAGCTGGCACTCAGTATGTCGGAATCGGTTTTGCTTTGGAGTTTATACCTTCATAAACAAGCGCCTCTATATCTAAAACAACAGCAACAAGCGCTTTGGAAGCGTCATCATGCTATTTCGCCAAGGGAATGCAATATCGGTATTCTCGGCGCTGGAAAACTGGGCCATAAGAGTGCTGAGCGTCTGAAGCAAAACGGTTTTTCGGTGCATTTATGGAGCCGAAGTGCTAAATCACTGACAGGCATTAATACTTATTCAGGTCAGTCGGGCTTAAAACAAATGTTACCGCAATGTCAAATTTTGGTAGTGTTATTGCCTTTGACACAAGAAACAAATGGGCTGTTAGATATTGAGCATTTGTCGCTATTACCGACTGGCGCCGGTGTTATCAATTTTGGTCGTGGCGCCATCCTTAACGATAATGCGCTTGTTTCTTTACTAGCAAAGCGACACATCGCTCATGCTGTACTTGATGTATTTGCCGTGGAACCTTTACCGAAAACCTCCTCTTTTTGGTCCAACCCTAACGTTACGGTACTTCCTCATGTTGCGGCACAAACACAGCCACAAACAGCATCTTTAATTGCAGCGCGTAGTATTGTTGATTATATCGAAAGTAACCAACAGCCCCATTTTGTAGACAAAACGTTGGGGTATTAACCTCAAAATGAGAACTACTTCCGTTTTTATCGTATGCTCGTCTCCTTTCTAAGCTGTTAACAAAAGTTAACAGCCATCGCTTAAATACCCTTCAATGCTGAGTTTCGCCTATAAAAATTACCCAATTGGCTAATCTTTGGAATTTTTATTACTCTTTCATTGTCTTTTTAATGGTAATAAAAAATACCATGAATGAGATTTACGAAAAATAGAATAAAAATTAATCGATTGATTTCTGCTTGTACATGATGTTCATCGTGAAGAAATTGATGAGTTCAAACTGTCTGAAAAAACGAGAGTATACCAAGATGAAAAATCTAGTACTAAAAACTTCATTACTAGCAACTGCATTAAGCATGGCTTTCGCTACAAGTGCCGAGAGCAACCGTTATATCATCCAAGTTGATGAAGCCTCTAAAGGTGCCTTAATGGCCATGGCGAAAAAGCACGGTGGAGAAATTAACCTGGAATCTAAAGGCTTTATCGCGGCAACATTCAACAACATGAGTTTAGATAAAGTAAAAGGCATGATGAATTTGCCAGCGGTTAAGTTCATCGAAGAAGACCAAATTCGTCGTCCAATGAGTGTTTGGAATGACGATGTTGGTAATCCAATGGAGACTCAAATTACGCCATACGGTTATTACCAAGCACAAGCTGACCAAGTGACTTTCAATCCTAACGCAGGCATTAAAGTGTGCGTTATCGACTCTGGTCTAGACATTTCAAACACTGACTTCAACTGGCCTGCCATTACGGGTGATAACGATCCGGGCACAGGTAACTGGTTTGAGCACGGCGGTCCTCACGGTACGCACGTATCTGGAACCATTGCCGCTGAAGACAACAGCTACGGTGTAATTGGTATGGCTCCGGGTGTACCACTTCATATCATCAAAGTATTTAATGCTGACGGTTACGGTTATTCTTCTGGTTTGGCCGCAGCAGCACAACGCTGTGTAGATGCAGGTGCAGACATCATTAACATGAGTTTAGGTGGCGGCCGAGCTAGCACAACAGAAAGCAATGCATTCGCTTCGTTCCAAGCAGGTGGTGGTTTAGCCATTGCAGCAGCAGGTAACGACGGTAACAACACAGCGTCTTACCCTGCGGCGTATGAGTCTGTCATGATGGTAGGTGCTGCGGATGCAGACAACAACATCGCTGACTTCTCACAATTCCCTTCATGTACTGAAGGTAAGGGTAAAAATGCAACGTTCAACGATAGCATCTGTGTGGAAGTGGCAGCCGGTGGTGTTAACACACTTTCTACCTTCCCTGCGGGCTTAGCAACAGCGGCTAATTCTACTGCTGATGGCGTATTCTTCCAATCAGAAGCAATGGAAAACTCGGGTACGGCAACTTCTTCCACTTACTTCATGGGGACAGCAGAAGCAGTTGACTCTGGCGCGTCTGGTAAAATTTGTATGATTGACCGTGGTAACATTTCGTTCCACGATAAAGTGGCTAACTGTGAAGCCTCAGGTGGTGTTGGTGCGGTTATCATCAACAACGAACCGGGTATTTTGTTCGGTACATTGGGTGAAACTAATACAACGTCTATCCCATCTGTGGGCGCAGCGTTAGAAGACAGAAGCGTATTGCTTGCTGCTAGCAACGTAACGGTTGATATTTCTAGCACGGACTACAGCTTCTTAAGTGGTACGTCAATGGCAACACCAACAACATCTGGTGTGGCAGCGCTGGTTTGGTCTAACCACCCATCTTGTTCTGGTGACCAAATCCGTGCAGCGTTGAAAGCAACAGCAGAAGATCAAGGCGCAGCAGGTCACGACGTTAATTTCGGTTATGGTTTAGTGAAAGCGAAAGCGGCAAACGATTACCTAACACAATTCGGTTGTGCTGGTAACTAAGCCCTAAGCCTGAGAGCTAAGAACTTAAAAACTAAGTGCTTAGAACTTAAGAGCTAAGCGTTAAGTTAAGCAAAATTAAAAATCCCGCAGAGAGTGATCTTTGCGGGATTTTTTATGTGCCAGAGGCCATTGAGAAAGTGGAGCTACCTGAGTTTATACTCCACTTCCTGCGCTTTAGCACATTAACTATGCGCTGCCTTATTGATAAGCGGCGGTAATGTCGAAGTTGAAATCCAATACGCCGTCGGTAACTTGAGTTGGGTCAAGCAGTGTTACACGAGAGTACACTGGATACTCGGCTGTTCCTTCTGTCGTAGAAAGCTGGACGGAAGTTTGCCCAACATGCTGGTTTCCATTTGAGTAGGAGAACCTGAATCCACCTTTTTCTTGAATTTGCAAAGAATAACCAATGTCAAGGTAAGCGCCTTTTACCCCAGAAAATTGAACTCGGAAGTAATCAGGAGAAAGGTTCGGGCATAAACTGTTTGATTCATTCGACGTTCTATTGTCAAACCCCGTACCGTTAGCGCCTCCATTGGCTAAACAATAGGAACCTACTTTTGTTGCATCGGTGACACCCAAAACAGGGTATTCCATATTTTGAATAACAGTTGCATTTAGTGGCTGCTCACCTAAGCGTGAATCGATTTCAACACTAGTGTTATAGGTAACGGCCATTGCGCTTGATGTTAAAACGGCGCTAACGCCTGCAAGAATTAAAGATAATTTATTGAGTTTCATTGTTTTCTCTTGTTAGTTTGTGTTTAGGAACGTAAAGAATAAATCCTATTTGTGAAGTTAGTCACAAAATACACTTGCATAACACGCCTTTTGCTTGCATCGGACGCAAGTTTGTCACCTATTTAAATTAACTGTATAAAATTACAGTTTGTGTTAAAGTTCCTTTTCTTATTGTGCTTATTATTTCTCGTACCTAATACGTTTGTGCTAAGGGTTGTTACTGGTGTCTGAGCCATGTGAAAATCATCGCTTTCCTATTCGAAAAATCGTGCATATAGATATGGATGCATTCTTTGTATCTGTTGAAATTCGCGACAACCCAAAGCTTGCGGGAAAGCCCGTGGCGGTTGGCGGGAAGTCGGATCGTCGCGGTGTACTTTCTACCTGTAATTATTTAGCGCGGCGCTTCGGTGTGAGTTCGGCAATGCCAACGGGCGTTGCGCTGCGTAAGTGCCCTGATTTAATCGTTGTGCCGGGGCGAATGGAGGTTTACCGCGAAGTCAGCGCACAAATTCGTAGCATCTTTGAGCGATATACCGATTTAATCGAACCGTTATCCTTGGATGAAGCCTATTTAGATGTGTCTGAGTGTGAAATGCACCAAGGTTCTGCCACGCTCATTGCACAAGAAATTCGCCAAGAAATTCAACGCAAAACTCAACTTACCGCATCGGCAGGTATTGCGCCTGTTAAGTTCCTAGCGAAGATAGCGTCGGATCAAAACAAGCCTAATGGACAATTCACTTTAGCGCCTGAACACGTCGACGCCTTTATTGAAACCATGCCTCTGAAAAAAATACCGGGCGTTGGCAAGGTGACAAACGAAAAACTGCTCGCCCTTGGTTTTGAATACGGAAAGGATATTCGAGAAAGTTCAGAAGCGTTTTTAATAGAGCATTTTGGTAAGTTTGGGCGTTCGCTATGGTCTCGCTGTCAAGGTATTGATAACCGCGAAATTGAAACCTCTCGTATTCGAAAGTCCGTTGGTGTTGAGCGTACGTTTGCTAATGACATCAGTGATTTTGCGCAACTCGCTCAAATTCTGCAAAACGATTTGCTACCTGAATTATTTAAAAGAAGCGCTAAACATACGGACAAACGCAAAATAAATAAGCTTGGCGTAAAAGTGAAATTTCACGATTTTCATCTCACTACCAAAGAACATAAATATCATGAGATAGACGTCGACATTTTATTGGAATTGTTGCGTGAAGCTATGGCAAGAGGTGAGGGAAAACGTGTCCGTTTATTAGGTATTCATATTGGGTTAGAACACAATCCGCATTTAAGTCAGCAGCTTATTTTGCCTTTCTAACGACTCGCTTACTATATTTCCCCTTTTTGAATATCGAATTTTCCGGCACTCACGTATACTCTTGCAGCACTAAAGGATGCGTTGAAGTGAGGATTGCGTTATCAAGCAGATGGCCCTCACTTCTTTCCTAAATCATCAAAAAAGAAAATAAATAGAGGTAATATGACTTATCCAGTTGCCGTTTTAGCTTCTGACAATGCTGCAACCGCTCAAGGTGAGTGGGACGCAGTCATCCTGATTGCAAGCAGCGTTGATGTTTGCCCCATTCCTGATTTAAAAAACGCGCTTACCCAATTTGCTCATGTTGATAGTCGTGTTGGTAAACAGGCAGTGCTTGTGCCTTGTGAAAAAGCGGCGGGTGGGCGCATCATTTTTGCACCCACAGGTGAACTTTCCCGTTATTTTGACGATGTGCGTCGATTCAGTGATGCCGCTAAAAAAGCGATGCAGATTGCGCAGCAAGCCGGCAGTGTCAACCCCTTGTTGATGGTAGTCGCGCCAGAAGACAAGCGTTACCAAAATGCCTTGGAAGTGAGCTATTTAGGTTTGTGTCAGGCGTTATGGCAACCTCTGGAAGCACGTGAAGCCCTAGATGAAGCCGACATCGAACCCGTGCAAAAAATTGGTTTGATTGCTCATGCCCAGAATAAACCCAATGTCGATTGGGTCAACGCTTTAGAGGCCGGTAAACGCTTGGCAAGAGACTTATGTGGCACAAATCCAGAACGTATGGCTCCGCCGGGTTTTGCGGAATATTGCGTTGATGCGTTTGCAGGCTCAGGTATTAAAGTCGAAGTGTTGTCTTCACAAGCGCAATTGCAGCAAGAGTACCCGCTATTAATGGCAGTGGCGCGCGCCGCAGTGAATGTTGAGCGCCATCATGCGCGTGTTGTTACCTTAACTTATGAGCCAGAAGGCGAAGTGACGCAAAGCCTGTATCTAGCAGGAAAAGGCGTGACCTACGATACTGGCGGCGCGGACTTAAAAACCGGTGGCTTTATGGCGGGCATGAGTCGCGATAAAGGCGGCGCGGCATCGGTAGCAGGGTTGATGAGAACCATTGCCATGCTTAAGCCCAAAGGCGTTAAAGTTGTCGCGGAACTTGGCTTGGTGCGAAACAGTATTGGTACCGATGCCTTCGTCACAGACGAAATTATCACAGCACGTTCTGGCAAACGTGTTCGGATTGGTAACACCGATGCCGAAGGCCGATTAGTGCTTGCCGATGTGATGACGCATTTGCTGGAATTGGCTGAAAACGACAAAAATGCTGAATTCTTCTCAGTTGCAACGCTAACAGGGCATGCCGCCAGAGCCGTTGGTCCGTACACCGCGCTGGTAGAAAATGGCGCAGCAAGAGCCAAGGGAAGTGCGTTGGCATTATCGGAGGCTGGTGATTTATGGGATGATGTTGCAGAAGTATCGCGTTCTCGAAGAGAGGACTTCGACTTCGTTGCACCGCGTACTAAAGCTGATGATATTTTATCGTCCAATAATGCGGCCTCCGCAGTAACGGCGCGTGGACATCAATTTCCAATGGCTTTTCTGGTGCTAGCATCGGGCTTGGAAAACCACCCCGAAATTCCGTACACCCATGTTGATATTGCTGGGAGCGGTGTTGAAGGGGGCGATTGGCAACACGGCACACCAACAGCGGCAAGTTTAACCATGTTAGCTGCTAGGTATTTAGCATCATGAGTGACAGTAACAACGCACTAAAACCCGGACGCTACCGTCATTACAAAGGGCGTGATTATCAAGTGATTGATATTGCTACGCATTCCGAGGACATGAGTCAGCTTGTGGTTTATCGTCCTCTTTATGGTGAAGGTAAGCTGTGGGTGCGCCCGCTTAGCATGTTCACTGAAACCGTGACATTAGATGATGGCACCCAAGTGCCACGATTTGCGTTTGTTGAGTAGTCTTACGCAAGCATAAAAATTCGCCTCTCTTGATGGGAGGCACACTCAACAGAAGGAAAATAAATAATGATGAAACGTGTCGCAACCGCGTTATTCGCACTGATGGCAAGCCAAACGTTGCTCGCACAAAACTTTGATGATGTTCAAATTAAATCAGAAAAAATTAACGACTCTGTGTATATGCTAACCGGCATGGGCGGAAACATAGGTGTGTCGGCTGGTGACGATGGCATTTTGATTATTGACGATCAGTTTGCACCGTTGGCTGAAAAAATCTCATCGAGCTTGGAAGGCATTGCTGGTAAAAAGCTACGCTATGTTATCAATACGCATTATCACGGCGATCACACGGGCGGTAACGCTAAAATTAAGCACATGCACGATGCCACGGTATTTGCTCACGACAATGTGCGTGTACGTTTAGAAAACGATCCGAAAAAAGAAGCCGCTGATTTACCCGTTGTCACTTATGCGAAAGGCGTAAAATTCCATTTTAATGGTGAAACTATTCATGTGCGTCATTTGCCGCATGCCCATACCGATGGCGATAGCTACGTGTATTTTGAAAAAGCCAATGTGATCCACACCGGCGATGTGATGTTTAACAAAATGTTCCCCTACATCGACCTAAACGGTGGCGGTTCGGTGGCTGGTTATATTCGTGCTATCGAGATAATTTTGGCAGACGTAAATGACGACACCAAAGTGATGCCGGGACACGGTGTGGTCGCGACTAAGCAGGATGTAGAAAACTTCCTTAACATGCTAAAAGAAACTCGCCGCATCGTGTTAGATAAAAAAGCCGTAGGCGATTCGGTAGAATCCATCATAAAACAGGGTTTAGGCGAAGAATGGCAAAGCTGGGCATGGCAGTTTATCAGCGAAGAAAAATGGATACGTACTTTGTACGACGGGCGCTAGTTTACTCACATAAGTTGAAATAAAGCTTCGATGTTTCACATCAAGAAGACATTTTAAAGCCGTTACTCTGTAGCGGCTTTTTCGTAAGGGCTTCATCGCCACAATTGAACGGCTATTCCACAGACGCGACTACAAGGATTTCATTGTGAAAGATAAAGAAAAGATTGCTGTATTTATTGATGCTGATAACGCACCCGCTAAGAAGGTAGATAAAATGTTGTCTGAGTTGGCTCGTTACGGTGTGGTTAGTATCAGGAAAGCTTACGGAAATTGGAAGAATCAAAACTTACAACCGTGGGAAGATGTGTTGCACGAATTTGCTATACAACCGATCCAACAATTCGACCTCACTAAGGGAAAAAATGCGACTGATATGGCGCTAGTTATTGATGCAATGGATATTCTTTACACAAAAAACATTGATATCATTTGTCTTGTTTCGTCGGATTGCGATTTCACACCGCTCGTAACCAGAGCGTTAGCTGATGGGAAGTTTGTTATTGGTTTTGGTGAGCGTAAAGCACCGGATGCTTTCGTCAATAGTTGCTCCCGTTTTTTATACCTTGATGAAGAAGGTGAAAAGGAGCAGCCTGTTCAAAAACAAACCAAAAACATTAAAAGTGATACTCGGTTAATTAGTTTGCTGCGACAAGCTATAGAAGCCGTTGAGGAAGAAAATGGTTGGGCAATGCTGGGGCCAATTGGTACTCATATTTCAAATCACGCTTCTTTTGATCAACGAAACTACGGATTCAAAAAGCTTAGCGACTTATTTATGGCAATAGACTTATTTGAGATGAAGAAAACAAACGGCTCTGCAATTTGGGTTCGTGATAAAAGAAAAATGAAGCTGCAACAAAAGTAAGAGTCGTTATTTGCAATAATGTAAACTCAGTGGCTTTTTTGTTTTGATTAACGTTTACAGTCTAGCAACACTGACACTAAATCGACATCATCAACATATTGCTTCATTTTATTACCATTGGCGTCAATCAATACCGCGAAGTCCTTTCTTCTTGGGAAATCGTAACGTTTTTGAATGTGCATTCTTTCGCGGCCAGATAAACCGTTTTTGTGCCACGATTTAATATTGATAAGTGCGATTTTTTTGCGGTGAAGATGCGAGCCTAGTTGCTGTTTTTGCGTGGTAAACTCTTTCAATGCAAGTCCTTCTAAGCGGTAATATAAAATACAGTTTGCAGACCTTGTTAGGGCGCTTTGGCTTTTGGCATCGGTGTTCAAACTCCACAAGACAGCAACAAGCGAAAGACTTATCCAAACCATATGGAATGAAAAGTGGCGTAACGCAACGAATTGTTGTGTGAGAAGCTGTTTCATTTAATTTGAACTAATGTTTGTTTAGGCAATGCTCTCAAAGCCATTAAAAGCGGTTCTAATGCGTTGCAAAGAAGCCGATTACGACAATATGTAAGTGAAAGAAAGACGCAGGATGATACTGCCCTGCGTCCGATTTTACTACAGTCAGCTAGGCATAGGAGAAAAACTTTATTTATTTGTTGTCGCTAAAGCCGCGTCGAAGTTTTTCCAGTAGGTAATTTAGCATTTGCTCACGGTTCGCGGAAGTCGACACTTGTATCCATTGGTGATTACCTGCTGAGCGATAGGTTTGCCCTTGATTCGGTTGTTGTGTGCTTACCGCCAGTTCTATATTTGTAAATTGAATTGCCTCTTCGCCGACCTCTAAACAGCTAGTCGCCATGACATCCCATAAATGATAAGTAAATTCATAAGCTGGGATTGAAGGAATGGTTGAAGCCCAGCATTGACCGAAAAATTCGGACATCGGGTAGCTATTTTGTGCCGCAACTTGTTTTAAGAAAGGAATATCAATTGGCAAACAATTGGTGGCATCAAGGGAAACCAATTTAATATTTAATCCCATCGCAAAAAGAGCGTTTGCGGCGTAGGGGTCCCAAAATACATTCCACTCAGCAGAGCCATCGTGATTGTGCATCGCAACATTACCCGCTACGTCAACCGCCCCGCCCATCCAAATAACTTCTTCAACTTTCTCTTTTAAATCCGGTCTTTGAATGAGCGCTTGGGTTAAGTTGCTACAAGGGCCTGTCATTAAAATTGTTATCGGTGTGTTGCTGTTATCCAATGTGTGAATCATGTAATCCACGGCAGACATTTCCACCAGTGCTGAGGTATTTAGCGGTACATTTAGCATCGTGGGTAATGCGTTAATAATTTTAGGTTGGGCGCGCCAATCGTAAGGAAACGGGTTCACTCCGTATAAGTCTCCCTTAGCAACTTCGACATCTTGTTGTTGAAACAAAGTGAGAAGTTTAAGGGTGGATTCTGTCGCATCTTCTAAAAAGCAATCAGCAGGGGTGATTGTCACACCAACAAGCTCAACGTTTTTCATTGTAAAAATGAGCATTAATGATAGTAAATCATCAACGCCGCCATCGTGATCAAATATGACCTTCTTTTTCATCATGTGGCTACTTCTTTATCGGGAGGAAAATAGGGGGTAATAATAGCGTTTGCAGGAGGAATAAAAAAAATTAAATTTTCTGGTAAAAATATTTGCCAGAAAATAAATTAGTTGTTATTGTAGCTACGAGTGTGTTTCGGAATTTGTTACATGGATGTATCTTTTTAGGTTAAATCCCTTTCCTTGTAGGTTTTGTATATATCGCCGCACTCTGTGCGGCGCTTCTTTTTTCTTATCATCAAATTCTCTTATTTCAAATCGGAAAAATATTTATATCCAATAGCGCTATTCGCTCTGTTATTTAAGGGTTTTCCTTTGTTTCCAAGGTAAGTAAAAATTTTCTATGCTTTATTTTGTCATATGTGGATTTAACGCACTTAGGTGTGCTATAAGAAATTCGTTATTTCGGTAGGACAATGTTTTATCCGAAAAAAACGAAATTCAAATAAAAATATATCCTAAAAGGGAAGATAATATGACACACAACAAACGCTTCGCGGCTGCACTTGCAGCGGTTGCAGTGAACATGGCTTTTTATGCGCCAAATGTAATAGCACAGTCCGATGAAGCTGTAGAAAAAATTGAAGTAACAGGATCACATATTCGTCGTACCGATATGGAAGGGCCATCCCCCCTTACCAGTTTAGATGCAAGTGACATTGCGAATACAGGTGTAACTGATCTTATCGGTCTTTTTGCTAAGCTGCCCATATCAGGTCAAGGTACTTTCTCTACTCAAGGTAACAGCAGTGATGATACTGCGAACGGTGGCTCATCCGTTTCGTTACGTGGTTTAGGTGCAGACTCCACCCTAATTTTGGTTAATGGTCGCCGTGTATCGGTATCGCCTTTCGCAAAAGGCATCGACACCGCATTCGTTGATATTAACAACATCCCGCTATTCGCCATTAAGCGAGTCGATATTCTGAAAGATGGAGCCTCTGCAACCTATGGTTCAGATGCCATAGCGGGTGTAATTAACATCATCTTAAAAGATGACTATGAAGGTTTAGAAGTTGCCGCTAAATATGGCGATACGGCTGATGGTGGTGGTGAAGAGAAAAACTTCAGCATGATGTTCGGTACATCAAGCAACAAAGCGAGCCATACTTTTATTTTGGATTATTTCGATCGCTCAGAGATTCTATATGGCGACCGCGACTATTCTCGTACTGCCAACCAAGCAGCGTTACGCCCGAATGATCCAGACGCGGTAGATTTCCGTTCTTCTTCCGGTTTCCCCGGTACAATTGCACTAGCAGCCGATCCAACCAACCGTATTATTGATGAATTCGGCAATGATCGTTGTGCGCCGGGCGATATTGACCGTGAAGGTGTATTCTGTCGTTACGATTACGCTCCACAATCTTCTCTCATCCCATCATCGGAACGTTTCAGCTTTAACTACATGGGTCGTTATGACGTTAACGATACCGTACGTGCATTTGCCGAGTTGAATGGCCAGAATTCAAAATCTGTTATTCGCGGTGCAGCTAGCCCAAGCTTCAACGAATTATTCATGTCGGGTGACAATCCTAACCACCCATTTGCTAATGACCCAACGCATCCGTTTTTCGGTCAGGACTTAACCATGCGTCGCCGTACGGTTGAGATTGGTGATCGTGAAAAACGTACAGATACAGATTACTATCGCGCCGTATTAGGCTTTGAAGGTGAGCTAGGCGATTGGTCTTGGGAAGTGGCGTATAGCTACATCAAGAGCGAATCGACAGAAATGGGTGTGAATGGTTTCCCTAACATTGTACGTATGCAAGCGGCTATCGACTCCGGCCTGTGGAATCCGTTCGAACCTTCTACTAATACACAAGAAGCGTTGGACTTTATCGAAACCACGACCTCGCGTGTTGGTAAATCAACAAACCGAACCATTACCGGTTTGGTGAGTGGTCCTGTTATGCAGCTAGGCGGCAACGATGTGATGTTAGCTGTGGGGGCTGAGCGCCGCGAAGAGTCTATTTCAGATAACCCTGATAACCAATTCTTACGGGGTGAAATCTTCGGTACTGAAGCAACACAAGCCAATGGCAGTCGTGATAACACAGCGGTTTATGCTGAGTTAGCAATTCCCGCAATGGATAACCTTGAAATCCAGCTAGCGATCCGTCATGAAGATTACAGTGACTTTGGTACCACAACCGATCCAAAAGTCAGCTTCCTTTGGGCAGTAATGGATAACCTTTCCTTCCGTGGTTCCTACGGCACTGCATTCCGAGCACCATCGTTGCACCAACTTGGTTTAGGTCGTACCGACGAGTCGCCAAACTTGGTGGATAACAATCGTTGTGACTTGGTTGGCCTTGGCTGTGATCCTCAAGAATATACCGCTGAGTTTGAAGGGAACCCTGATCTTCAACCTGAAGAGTCGAGCAGCTACAACTTGGGCATGATCTATGAGGTCAGTGATGATTTAAGCTTCTCGCTTGATTATTACGATTACGACATTGAGGACATCATTGCTTCTGATACTCAAGCTTTGTTTGACGCGCGAGGTTTGGATCCAGATGTGGTTGAGCGTTTGCCGACCTCTAATCCAAATGATCCGGGTGAAGTGGTTCGCATCTTCGATACTTTCCAAAACCTAAACGACTTGGAAACCTCGGGTTTAGACTTAGACGTGAAATACAAGTTGCAGTCTGAATACGGTGATTTCAACTTTAGCTACGTGTTGAACTATGTGCTTAACTATGAAGAGTTCCGCGGTGGTAGCGCAACTCCGGCTGTAGAAGAAGGCGAGTTCGAGCAGCCAGAAGTACGCTGGACAACTGCTATGGATTGGACCAAAGATGACTTCGCAGCATCACTTGCTATCAACTACGTCGGTGAGTTTGATGGTGATGAAGATGCGGGCTTTGGTGATAAAACAGTTGATTCAATGACTACGGTTGATGCAACATTTAGTTACTTCGGCATTGAAAATACAACCTTAACTCTTGGCGCAACTAACTTGTTCGACGAAGAACCACCGTTCAGTCACCATGACTTTATGGGCTTTGTGAATACGTTGCACAGTGGTCAAGGTCGCTTTGTGTATGTTCAAGGAACTTACAAATTCTAGACATTCCCGTATAAGTCCACATTGTTATTAAATTAATGATGTGGATTTTCTTTACAGTTCTGTCTGTAAGGGTGATAGAGCCAGTATAGGGAGAGCAGCCGCTCTCTCTTCCTCTTGGAAGTTCCAGCCTTTACTTTGTTATTAACGAATAAACTGCTTATAGGGGCGAGTTAATGAGGTTGGCTGTTAGGTTTATTGCCTTTCTATTTTTCATTTCGACGTCTTTTTCTGCTTTTTCTGAAGCGCCTTTACTTAAAAACCACACTCGTGAATTAAAAATCTCCTCTGTTGATGCGTGGTTGCCTTATATCTATTTGGATGAAAATAACAAGCTTACGGGGAGTGATTATGTGTTATTAGAACAAGTGCTTACAGATATGGGCTATGGATTACAGCAAGTGAGTTTTATCTCCGATAATCGTCGCTTTTACGCATTAGAAAACACAATGCATGAAGTTGTTGTTGGTGCCTTTAAGAACGAAAAGCGCAAAGAAGTGAGTTATTTCTCGAAGCCTTATCGCACCGAAACGGTTGGCTTGTTTTATCAAAAAAAAGGGTTGTTTAAAGGCGATAGAATAAACTTGGCGCATAAGATCAAAAAGAAAGGCGTTGTAGGGGTAATGAATCGTGCGGCGTGGTGTGGAGAAGAGTTTGAGCACCTAAAGCAGACTTACCCAAATCATATTGTGCATATTGAAAGCCAGCATTCTCGATTAAAAATGCTGGAACTGGGACGCGTCGACTTTGTGATTGGCGATGTTGTGTCTGTAAAAAAGCATCTTAAAGCCAAAAATATGCGCAAATTTAAGCTTCACCCAGAGACCATTTACCAAGCAGACATCCACTTTGCATTTAGTAAACACGCCGTGGATGAAAGTTTCATGAAGCGCTTTAATCAGGCTTTAATGAAGCGCTTAAAGGAGCAATAACACCTATGGTTGGGTGTGACGTTGTTGTTCAGATAACGCTTTCAAAAATGCACTGTTATTGACAGGGGCATTGAACACAAACACTTTCACCCCGTTGGCAGCAACATCCGTTGTTAAACTGGGACTGCTACCGCTTAAGTGAATACTTTCCTGAGTCATGACTTCTTGCCAGTGACCTTGACTTAACCATTTTTTGACATTAAATGTTGCGGGCTTACTTGCTTTGTTAAGCAGTACCAGTGCCGTTTGGTTAACGCCATCTTTTTGATAAACACGGAAAAAGCTTGCCTGATTGTCTGCGAAATGCAGGTTAACTTGTAGACCTTTTTGCAACGCGACGTGTTGCTGTCTTACGTGTGCAATGCGAGCCAAGGCGTTGTGTATTTTATGGCTTTTTGCTTGTTCAATTCGTGCTTGTCCAAAGTAATTTCGATTACCTTGATGTTCCTTCTTGCCGGTCATGAAGTTCATTTCTGAACCGTAATAAATCACAGGTATGCCACGAGATGTAAATAACCAGTTATTGGCATTGATAAAACCTTCATCTGTTGCATTCATTCTGGCCATATCGTGATTGTCGTAGAAGGTCATCAGCTCGTAAGGATTTTGGTATACCCCATCATTAAGATGCAGATACGATAAAATATCGCTGTAGTCGCTTTCAGCATTCTCAAATACTTGGGTGATGGCTTTTTGTCCGGGGAAATCGAGGACACTTGCGCCGCCATTTTCAGGGCGAGTGTGCTGGGCTATAAACTCTGCATCGTAGGAATAACTTTCGCCGAAAAAGAAAGTGTCAGGATAGTGCTCGCGTAGCCTGTCGAGTAGGTCTTTCCAAAAAGCATGTGGAATCTCTTTGATGGTATCAATACGGACAGCGTGAACCCCTTTACTTAACCACTTTAGGTAAGCGCCTTCGAAGTAATCAACGACTTTTGGATTATTTTCGTTTAAGTCTGAGAGCTGGGCGAGTCCAGTGTGTTTATTAAAAAATTGGTGTAGAGGATTGTTGTGGTCAAGCTTTTCAGGATGAATATTTTGATGGTCGGCAACGAGTTCACCAGCTTCATTATAGATTTCGCCAAACATAGGTTGATCTTCTGGCATGGAATAAGAAGGCGAACCGTGATTGCCGACAATATCCAGCACGAAGTTCAGATCATAGTCTTGTTTTAAACGGGAGATGAATTGTTCAAAGGATAAGTCCTGAGAAGGCCAATGTTCGTCAATTTTATAAAAGTTAACCCCCCAGTAGCCATGATAACCCGTTTTTCCGCCATCCTTATAATAAGCGCCATAGGTCACGGGCTCACCACCAGTAAAGGCTTGGTCTGGGTTTTCAAAAGGAGGCGTTAACCAAATAGAGGTAAACCCCATATCTTTGATGTACTGGGCATTATTAAGGATACCTTTGAAATCGCCACCCATATAACCAACATTGGCTTCTTGTCCGTTAGGACCAATGAGCGGGCGATTAAACGTGGGGTGTTGTCCACCTTGATCGGCATGATTGTTTGAGGGATCGCCATCTACAAAGCGATCAGTGAGAGCAAAATAAATCTGCTCCGATGCATAAGGATTTGAAGTGCCGTAAAACTCAACTGGGGTATTGGTTGTTGCTAGGTTGTCAGGTGATTGTATTGCGCACCCTGAAAGAAGAAAGACAGCAGAACTAAAGGAAACAAGGGAAAATTGAGATGTTATCTTCATTAACGTAAAACCTTTTTAGTCTTGGAAACAGGCATAGAAAAGGGGGCTGATGCCCCCGTTTTTATTTAATGTGCATAGCGTTTCGTTATGCTAGGCAGAATCATCCGACATTCAACGCCTTGCATACGTATTCAAACATTATACTTCACGTACTTTAAACTTACCTACGTGGTCGTTCAAAATTGCAGCTAATGCAAGCAGTTCATCTGCCTGAGTCGCTAAAATATCGGAAGCATCGGCAACTTGAGTGACTGAATCGCGAATGCCAGCGATATTATTGTCTACTTTTTGGGAGTTATCGTGTTGTTTGGATGCCGAGTCTGCAATGGCATCTAATCGTTGACGGATCTCCGCAACCGCTTTACTGATAGCGTGGAAGGCTTCATCGGCTTCTTTGGATTGCGATGTGGCGAGTTGAGACTGCTCCAAACTTTGCGTCATTTTACTGGATACAAATCGTGTTTTATCTGTCAGCTTGCTGAGCATTGATTCAATTTCTTCTGTGGCATCGTGAGAACGCTGTGCCAGAGTACGAACTTCATCGGCAACAACGGCAAAGCCTCGTCCTTGCTCTCCCGCTCTAGCGGCTTCAATAGCGGCGTTTAACGCGAGTAAGTTAGTTTGTTCTGCAATGCCTCGAATCACACCCAAAATGTTGGTGATGTTATTGCTTTCACTTTCTAGCTCTTGCATAGCCGAGGATGATTCTTCCATGGTTAGGCTTAGTTTTGTGACGTCGTTAACCATATTACCAATGATGCTGGAGCCAGATTCTGCCGACTGTTCTGCATCGCTCACAATCACAAGGGTCGAACTACAGTTCTGGGCAACATCGCTCGCGGCTTCAGCCATGAAGGAAACACTTTGCGAGGAGTCATCAATGACACTGGCTTGTTGATGACTCGTGGTCTTAATTTGCACCACAATCTTTTCGATCTGTTCAGATTTTTCGGCCAAATTCAGAGAGTTGTTTTTGATGTCTAATACCATGGATGAAATAGACGACAGGAATTGATTGAACCATCTTGCGAGTCGGCCCGTTTCGTCTGAGCTATTAATATTCAATCGTTGCGTGAGATCACCTTCACCTTGGGCTATATCTTTAAGTCCATCTGATACATCCTCAATAGGGGCAACTAATTTACGGCTAAGCAACACGCCTAAAATGACAAATAACGCAACCATGATAAGCGCAATAATGAGAATGAACGCACTCATATTGTAGGCTGGCTCCATTATTTCGTCCGTGTTAATAATGCCTGCAAAGTACCAACCAAGTTCTTTAGATTTATATGTGCTGACCTCTACGCTAGTGTTCATATGCTCTGTAGCGAAGTGACCATCTTTGCCAGTTTTTAACGATTTGCTCAACGCTTTAAACAGAGGTGATGAAAGCTCATCAACCGTCTTGAAGTTATTGCTTGGGACGCGAGGATCCGCAAGTATGGTCCCGGACTCATCGATTAATATTAGATAACCTGTTTCACCAAGTTTAATCGACTTCAATAGGTCAGTCAGTGTAGTGAGAGAAACATCCAAAGATTGCACCCCAATCAAGCGCTCATTGTCTGCTTTAATAGGATGCATTACGGATACCATCGGACCACCAGTAACGCCTTGGTACGCGGATGTGATACCGGCTCCATTGATGGTGTCTTTGCCCATTTTGTACCAAGGGCGTTTGCGAGGGTCGTATCCACCTAAACGCTCCGCAGGGTATTGAATGAATCCCCCTTTCGCGGTGCCTACGTACACGTTTAATATTTCATCGTGGGTGTCGCCAAATTGTTGATAAAATTCGTAGATAGCCGCTTCGGCTGGGTGAATGGTGCTAAAATCCATTGTGGTTTCGTCACCCAAATACTGTGTAGTGCTATCTGGCACTTGTTTTACCAGTGGATGTTGAGATAGAAAAACAGCGTTAGATTTAACTTGATCAAAAAAGAGCTTGAAGCCGTTATCGATTTGTCGAATTTCATTTCGGGTACTGTGAACAAAGTTTTCTAAAGACTGTGAAGTGCTTTTAGAAATGCTAACGCTGGCGATAATCAGTGTTGGCAACATGACGGCAACAGTGATAGCAGTGATCAATTTATACTGCATTTTCATACGGCTATTCCCTCTACTTGTTTGTCTCAGCTATTTATTTTTTTAGTTTTTACTATCTCTGCAGAACAGAAGGGATAGGAGACGAGTTGGTCTCGATATTCAAAAGTAAAACGATTCTAGGTTTCTTGCAAATTAAGGTTTTGTTGTTTGAGTTAACAATTTGAAACAATTTTGTTTATTTTTGTATCAAAGTCAAAAATATGTCCATCTTGTTAAATTTAATGCCAAATTTCAAGCGTCAGACTATATCGAATATCCCTCCAGTAAAAAACATTTACCCTTAATTAAATATTCTTACTATTCCAAGGCTCATGAGATTCTCGCTCTTTTTAGTTAGATGGTACAATTACCCGTTTGGTAGTAAACACCTTCCTTTTTTGCCTTGGATTAAATAATGACCCGTGTAGTGATTAGTGGTTCTGGCTTATGGACGCCAGAGCAAAGTATTAGTAATGAAGAACTTGTCGCTTGCTATAACGCTTATGCCGACAAGTTCAATGAAGAAAACGCCGCAGCAATTGAAGCCGGGGAGTTGGAAGCGAAGCCGCATTCAAGTGCGGAGTTCATCGAAAAAGCCTCTGGTATTCGTAGTCGTTATGTTTATACCCGCGAAGGTATTCTTGACGTAAATCGTATGTGCCCAATTATTGAGCCTCGAGATCCGGGAGCGCTTTCACATCAGGCTGAAATAGGCGTTTATGCTGCAAAAAAAGCATTACAGGATGCGAATTTGCAGGCAAGTGATATTGAAGCGGTGATCGTTGCATGTGCTTATACTCAGCGTGCTTATCCTGCAATCGCCATCGAGATTCAACGAGAGTTGGGTATTGTTGGTGTAGCATACGATATGCTCGCTGCTTGTTCGGCAGGAACCTTTGGCCTGCGTAACGCACACGATATGGTTAAGTGCGGGACGGCTAAGCGTGTGTTGGTGATTAACCCTGAATTGGTAACGCCACAGGTTAATTATCGCAGCAGAGACAGCCATTTTATTTTCGGTGATGTTGCAACAGCGACGGTTGTTGAGTCTGTCGATTCAGCACAAAGTGATGCACTTTTTGAAGTGCTCAGTACATCAAGCGAAACCCTATTCTCCAACAATATTCGCTCAGATTTTAGTTATATGAGCCGTGCCACCGACGAAGATCCATTCGGTGAATCCAAATTGTTTTCCCAAGAAGGCCGAAGAGTATTTAAAGAGCTGTGTCCAACGGTGGTAGAGCACATTGGGAAGCACATGGGCAAATTGGCGCTCACGCCAGCAGATATGACCCGTTGGTGGTTCCATCAAGCGAATATCAACATGAATATCTTTGTTGCTAAGAAACTTTTAGGCCGAGACCCGGTTGGCAACGAAGCGCCAATCGTACTGGATACCTATGCCAATACTGCCTCAGCAGGTTCGTTAATTGCCTTCAATTTGTATCACAAAGATTTAACAACAGGCGATTATGGTTTGTTGTGTTCTTTTGGAGCGGGATATTCCATCGGTAGCTTAATTTTGAAGCGACTGTAATTCATTGCTGCATCCAATCTCATTGTCAAAACGGCCACTTCGTTCACGCTTAGTGGTCGTTTTACTTTTAATCTCGCCATATTTTTGCATCCATGCGGGCTTGTCGTTAAAATCTCGCCACAAATTTAGTTAACTTTCAACAAAGAGCGAATTCAATGGGCAGAAGTTTTGAAGTGCGCAAGGTAGCCATGGCTAAGACCGCCGCTGCCAAGACCAAGGTGTATTCTAAATACGGTAAAGAGATTTATGTTAGCGCCAAAAATGGTGGTGCGGACCCCGATGCAAACTTGTCGCTACGCCGTTTAATGGATAAAGCGAAAAAGGACCAAGTACCAAGTCATGTGATTGAAAAGGCCATTGAGAAAGCCGTAGGTGGCGCAGGTGAAGACTTTGCCACAGCGCGTTACGAAGGTTTTGGTCCGGGTAATTGCATGGTGATTGTTGACTGTTTAACGGATAACAATAACCGTACTATCACTGACGTACGTAACTGTTTTACCAAAACGAATTCTAAAATTGGCGCACCGGGCGCGGTAGCGCACATGTTCGAACATCAAGCGGTTTTCGTGTTTGATGGTGACGATGAAGACAGCGTACTAGAAGCGTTAATGGAAGCCGATGTTGATGTAACCGATGTTGAACTTGAAGACGGTAAAATTACGGTATTTGCGCCGCATACCGAGTTCTTTAAAGTGAAAAACGCGCTGGCAGATGCGTTTGAAGGTATTTCGTTTGATGCAGAAGAAATCACGTTCGTGCCGCAAACACATACCGAAATTGCTGAAGAAGACATGCCAAACTTTGAAAAGTTCATGACTATGTTGGAAGACTGCGACGACGTGCAAAATGTGTATCACAACGCCATTTTACCCGAGTAACAACACCTGAGTAAAAACGGCAAAACGGGTGAAAAACCGGTGTAAAATCGGCATTTAATAAAGGCGCTTAACAGCGCCTTTGTTGTTTTTTTAAACACTATATGCGTGTTTATAACTCTCAGGTTACTTGCCGGGAATTAAGGGTAAACCCTCAGCCGCAGGCAAGTGGTGCGGCGCTTACATGGACGTATCCACGGCGAGCTAGCGATAAATTCCCATGGGTGACTGACAATTCAACACCGCTATCTAGTTGAATAAATATCTACAAGCTGGGTGCCATATTCATGCAGCTTGCATAATAGCTTACCGTTCCCGGCCAATCTGCGAAAACACCAATAACGCCGACGTCTTTTGCTAATACGTCTAGCAACTTCATTTGATCGCCGTCATTATTAATAACTTCCTCAATGGTTTGATAATACCAACCGCCACCATTGGCAAGTGGACCAGAACGTTCAAGTGTCCAAGTAATGAGTCGTAAGCCCGCGTTTTTTGCGGCAATGGCGTAATCAGAAGGGACAATGTCACCCTCATTATCTACTTTCACTAACATCCATGTTGGCGGCGCTAAAATTTTGACGCCATTTTGTACCAGCTCGTCCATATTTGGGGACCATGTGGCAGGGTTGGTATGCTCGAAGCTAGGATCATCATAACGACCATCTAAGTAAATGCTCTGATTACCAAATTCGGGTTCGCTGGCAATCCAGTAAAGTACGTCATCGATATTGAAAGATTGCGGGAACACGTGGCTTGCTGGAATCCCCGCCGCTTTGTATTCATCAATCATCTTTTGCGCGTAATCCTTCTGCGTTAAGCCGTTAAAGGGCATGGCAACCGCAGGTGATTTCAACTCTGGTGTCATTTTCACATTGAGTTGCTTAAATAACGCAATGCTTTCCGCGTGTGTCATAAGCGTACCGCGCGTTGCGTATAAGTCGGTGCGCCAATCTGCTGTACCTTTCATGTAAGCTTCTGGCGTTGTTGCCGTTGGGTCAAAGGCGTCCATTTTGCCTTTTAGTGTTTTGAATTCCGCGAGTGTAATGTCACTTGTGCAGCACATTGCTGAAGCCGCAACGCCGTTTTCAGCATCAGCAGGGGAGAATGGTTGTGTGCATTTTGCCGCAAGTTCAGGCTTGCCTAGAATATCGGTGGTGGTGTGCAAATCACATTGTGAGTGGCGGCAAACCAGCGCTTGGTCTTGGGTGAATGTCACATCACATTCCAAAATGCCAGCGCCCATGCGCGCTGCGGCTTCATATGATTCTTGAGTATGCTCAGGAAATTGCATTGGCGCACCACGATGTCCAATGGAAAAATCAGTTCTATAGAAGGGGCCTTCAGCGCACGATTCAAGCTTGTTCTTGAGCGCGCCTGCTTCCATGTCGTTGACAAGAAAGTACGGACGGGGCGACACATTAACGCTTGGTGCAGCGCCATGCGGTACCTGCACGACAACAGGAACATTAACTTGTTCTACAACGGTTTCAGTGACGACGGTTGTTTTTTCAATTTCTACAATGTCTACAGAGTCATCATCACAAGCACTTAATGTGCTGATAACCGCGAGTGCGAGGGCCAATTTGAGTGTGTTATTCATTTTTTCTTATCCGATACGAAAATTATGACTACAATGCAGCCTTCGAACCACTTTAGGATTAAAAAGCGACCGAAAACGGGGGCAAACCTAGAGCAGTTTTGTGAAGTTGGCATGACTATATTGTGAAGTTTTTATGCCGCATTAGTAACAATGTGAAAGTAGCCACGGAGAACAAAATGGCGCAAGCGCTCAGATTAGTGTATTCCCATCATTATTTGCAGAATTTAGCATCAAAAATAACAGCAGTGAATGCGACATTTCCTCAAAATGATTTCATTCAGGCTGTCATGCAAAAGGATTGGGACGAACTTGCGCTAAAGGCTCGCATGGGGAGAATTACCCAAGTGTTAAGGCAAACACTGCCTGCTGATTACTCTGAGGCGGTTCACATTCTAAAGTCGGCGAGTGAACATTTCTCTGGTTACGCGGCGATGTTCTTTCCTGATTTTGTGGCGTTGTACGGCTTGAACGATTGGGACACTTCTTTGCCCGCTCTAGCGTATTTTACGCAATTTTCTAGTTCAGAATTTGCCGTTCGTCCTTTTATCCTCAAAGATCCAGAGCGAATGATGGCGCAAATGCTACGTTGGTCTACCCATGAAAATGCGCATATTCGACGTTTGGCATCGGAAGGTTGCAGGCCAAGACTACCTTGGGCGCAAGCGTTGCCCGAATTTAAACAAGATCCGACCCCGATACTGCCTATTTTAAAAAACTTACTGCAAGATAACGCCTTATATGTGCGCAAAAGCGTGGCCAATAACCTGAATGATATTGCTAAGGACCATCCCGAACTTGTTCTGGGTTGGGTTGAGGAGGAATTAGGTAAGCATCATCATAGTGATTGGATATTAAAACACGGTTCTCGTACTCTGCTGAAACAAGCACACCCTAGAGCGTTGGCGCTATTTAGTCTTGGTAGCATTGAGCATATTGAATTGCCATTATTTGAATTAGGCAATCATGAGGTGGCGATTGGTGAGCGTTTGCCTTTTCGTTTTTTGTTAAAAAGCCGCACAGGCAAGTTAGGCAAGTTACGCATTGAATATGCCATTCATTTTGTTAAAGCTGATGGAAAAACGCGGCGCAAAGTGTTCAAAGTGTCGGAAAATGACTTTGCGGATGCCGAAAAGCAATACGATAAATATCACTCGTTAAAGCAGATGAGCACGCGTAAACATTATCCCGGTGAACACAAATTGGAATTGATAGTGAACGGTAATGTGTTGGCTGAACGGCCTTTTTACCTCACTCAAGAGAAGTGTTAGCTCAGCCGAATCAATTTTAATACATCAGAAATGAGTTGTTGCCACACCACATTGGGGATAGTGTGTCCCATGCCTTTAATGATTTTTAATGTTGCTCCGGGAATTGCCGCAGCGGTGGCGAGGCCGTTGGCAACAGGCACGAGTGGGTCTTTTTCCCCGTGGAATATGAGCGTTGGAATAGACAAATTTTTGAGAAGTGGCGACCTGTCTTTTGCAGAGATAATCGCACTTAGCTGACGCATTACACCACTTGGATAAAAGCCTCTTTTAAGAGAGGTCGTTACAATATTGCGGACTCTTTCTTCTTCAAATGGATAGTCTTTACCGTGCAAAATACGCCACATTTTCATTGTGTGAGCTATGTGTCGGTTGGCTTCGCGTGGAGGTGGGCGCATCATAAACAGTGACATTTTGGTGGTAGGACGCATCAGCTTTTTATCGCCAGTTGCAGACATAATCGATGTTAGGCTTAACACGCGTTCAGGGTGATGAATTGCGACTAATTGTGCAATCATGCCACCCATAGAGGCACCGATAATATGAGCTTTCTCAACACCCAAAGCATCCAGCAAGTGGACGCTATCGTTTGCCATATCTTGCAAACTGTAAGGCGCGTTGAAATGGGTATTGAAGTAGTGATTTCCCGCGAGCTTAAAAAAGTTGGGTAGTCCAAGATGATGTAAACACTGGCTATGACCAATATCTCGATTGTCGAATCGAATCACCCAATAACCTTCGGCGGCGAGTTGTTCGCAAAAAGGTTCATCCCAGTGAATTAGCTGGGTTGCCAGCCCCATGATTAACAAAATGACGGGATTTTCAGGATCGCCAAAGCTATCACAGGCTAATTGAATACCGTTGCAATCGTATACTTTTTCCGAGTGGTAAGGCACGGCGGGCATTGGGGAAGCGCTCCTAGGAAAAGAAAAAAATATACCTTGATAGTATAGGCTTAAAGCAACCAGCTCAATAGAGAGAATACCACGGCTAAATAACTCGGTTAATTAACTAATGTGGTAAAGCAACATTCCTCATTATCAATGTTGCTTAGCACAAGCATTATTGTTCATGATACTGAGTTTCGCTCGTTAGATTTTAAACATGCGCTAATCAAATTTAATATCTGGTCTTTAATAAAATGATTGAAATTATGTAATTGGCTGAGATGTTCAATGATGCTCTGTGCTGCTTCTGGGCTCGCTTCATACCCCGGTGCTAATTGATTGAGTTTGCCTGCAAGTTCAGGAAAGTGCTGTTCCCAATTGAACGTCGAGTCATGATACTTCTCTGGAAAATGTTTCAATGCAAGAAGTGTTAACAAGTGATTTAACGAGCGTTGTTGAATGCATTGGAATGCGGCGAGTTTTTCCCCATTGGCAAAGCAGCGCAACCCTAATGTGAGGTGCGTTAAAAGCTCGCCTAGTAGCCATTCAGTTTGAGTTTCAAGGCAAGGGAGAGAGTGGCTTGGGTAGGCGGTGAGTTGATAGCCCGGTTTTTCCCAAACTACATTCCATTGCGAACGCGAGTGATCGCATAACTCGGTTGATGAGT
Organism: Alteromonas sp. a30; assembly: GCF_026788005.1. Classification (GTDB taxonomy): domain Bacteria; phylum Pseudomonadota; class Gammaproteobacteria; order Enterobacterales; family Alteromonadaceae; genus Paraneptunicella. The sequence continues at coordinate 87,373 of NZ_JABEPE010000011.1, read as the reverse complement.
GCAGGTGGAGATCGCACAGTATGCCATCTGAAAAGAGCACTCTTTTTACATTCTTAGCCCGTTGGTATTGATAAGCAATATGTTGCACTTCATTTAGCCAAGCACTGTTTTCAAAGTATTGCGCAGTTTTATCTGGCGTATTAATAACGTGAAAATGCAGTAGCTTGATGCCAGTAGAAGTTGAAGGGGGCTTCCGAGTCAGTAAAGCTTGAGTCGCGCTTAAGGCTGTTAAGTGGCTGATAATTTGCGTCGAGCGAGTTTGTTGTAGTGATTGTTGTAGCACGTTGTCTTCGCCTTTCCCTTCGTTGTCGGAAGTTTCTATGGTCGATAGGCCGATTCGATAGACTAGGAATTTTTATCTAATCTGATGAGTGAAACAACGTAACGCATACGTATTCATTACATTTTTTTAACATTCAGGTTTGTATTTTTCAGCAAGTTTTTAGTCTAAGCACAACAACTAAGCCAATCAAAACGAGCAATCCTGCGCCGATTTGTGGTGCACCAGAGGGAACGGCAAACAGCACAGAAGAACCACCGAATAACACAATCATAGTGATTGCAAGCGCTTTAGATTTGGCTGGAATGCAGCGCTTGGTCTCCCAATTAACCAAAATATTGCCAAAAAGGGATGAATTGCGAAGCCATAAGTGTAAGCGTGGGGAGGATTTGGCAAAACAACCTGCCGCCAACAGTACAAATGGTGTTGTCGGTAACACGGGGAGAAACATCCCGATAATGCCTAGCGCAAGGGATAACAATCCTGCGGCGGTAAGTAGATACATAGTGAACTATACTTTTTGGGTTAAGTGATGGTGCGAAGCGCTTTTATCCTTATTTATTATTCTAGCGCATATATGAGCAGGGAGTGATATGAGGTTGAAATATCACTCATGAGAATAGAAATGCCTATTCATATAATTGAAAATTATGATGGTTATAAGTAAATAAAAGCCAGAGCTAATTTAAATTTGCGGCGTATTTCTTTATACTGCGCCCCCTTAAAATCTAAACTATGAAACACATTTTGTTGTGCCTTAGTTAAACAAGAGGAACATTGCCGTGTTAGAAGCTTATCGTGCGCACGTAGAAGAGCGTGCTGCGCTAGGGATTCCAGCGAAACCCCTAAGTGCGGATCAGGTTGCAGATTTAGTTGAATTATTGAAAAACCCGCCTGCCGGTGAAGAGGACTTCTTACTAGAGTTGCTCTCTGAACGTGTGCCCCCTGGTGTGGATGAAGCGGCTTACGTTAAAGCCGGATTTTTGAGCGCTATTGTTAAGGGTGAAGCGACTTCTCCTGTGATTGGCAAAGAAGCCGCAGTAAAGTTACTTGGTAACATGCACGGTGGCTACAACATCTTAACCTTGGTTGAGTTGTTAGATGATGCCGATTTGGCTGAATTAGCGGCTACAGAATTGAAGCACACCTTGTTGATGTTCGATGCGTTCCATGACGTTGAAGATAAGATGAAAGCGGGCAACAGCCACGCTAAAGCGGTTATCGAATCTTGGGCAGAAGCTGAATGGTTCACTTCTCGTCCAGATATCCCTGAAAAAATCACAGTTTCTGTTTTCAAAGTAACAGGTGAAACTAACACGGACGATTTATCTCCCGCACCAGACGCATGGTCTCGTCCTGATATTCCCCTACATGCACGTGCCATGTACAAAATGACACGCGATGGACTAACGCCTGAAGCGCATGCTGAAGTGGGTCCTTTAGCGCAAATCGAAGAAGTTAAATCTAAAGGTTATCCAGTTGCTTTCGTCGGTGACGTTGTGGGTACTGGTTCTTCTCGTAAGTCTGCAACTAACTCAGTGCTTTGGTTCTTCGGTGAAGATTTACCTGGCGTGCCCAACAAGCGCGGCGGCGGTATTTGTATTGGTGGCAAAGTAGCGCCAATCTTCTTCAACACCATGGAAGATGCCGGTGCATTAGTATTTGAAGCTGATGTAGAAAAAATGAACATGGGCGATGTTATCGACATTTACCCATTAGAAGGCAAAATCACGAATGCTGAAACAGGTGACGTACTTGCTGAATATGAATACAAATCAAAAGTGATTTTGGATGAAGTCCGTGCTGGTGGTCGTATTAACTTGATTATTGGTCGTGGCTTAACAGACAGAGCGCGTACAGCATTGGGGTTAGAACCAACGGAGTTATTCCGTAAGCCAGTGCAGCCAGTTGATTCAGGCAAAGGTTTCTCATTAGCGCAGAAAATGGTTGGTAAAGCATGTGGTGTTGAAGGTATTCGCCCAGGCACATACTGCGAGCCAAAAATGACCACGGTAGGCTCTCAGGACACAACCGGTCCAATGACGCGCGATGAGTTGAAAGATTTGGCTTGTTTGGGCTTCTCTGCTGATTTAACCATGCAGTCTTTCTGTCATACGGCGGCGTATCCGAAGCCTGTTGATATTGATACACAGCACACTCTACCTGATTTCATCATGAACCGTGGTGGTGTATCACTTCGTCCGGGCGACGGTATCATCCATAGCTGGTTGAACCGCATGTTGTTGCCAGACACAGTCGGTACCGGCGGTGACTCACATACACGTTTCCCTCTTGGTATTTCCTTCCCTGCGGGTTCTGGTTTGGTTGCTTTCGCAGCCGCAACTGGCGTAATGCCGTTGGATATGCCTGAATCAGTATTGGTTCGCTTCAAAGGTGAAATGCAGCCGGGTATCACACTACGTGACCTTGTACACGCTATTCCTTTATACGCCATCAAAACCGGTTTATTAACCGTTGAGAAGAAAGGCAAGAAGAATGCGTTCTCTGGTCGTGTGCTAGAAATTGAAGGGTTGGAAAACCTAACCGTTGAGCAAGCGTTCGAACTTTCTGATGCGTCTGCTGAGCGTTCTGCGGCAGGTTGTACTATCAAGCTTTCCGAAGAATCCATTTCTGAATACCTGCGTTCAAACATCACTATGTTACGTTGGATGATTAACGAAGGTTACGGCGACCCACGTACATTAGAGCGTCGTGCGAAAAATATGGAAGCATGGTTAGCTAATCCTGAGTTGATGGAAGCGGATGCGGATGCAGAATACGCAGAAGTAATCGAAATTGACTTAAATGAAATCAAAGAACCAATTGTTTGTTGCCCGAACGACCCAGATGATGCGAAAACATTATCAGACGTTGCTGGCGATAAAGTAGACGAAGTCTTCATCGGTTCTTGTATGACTAACATCGGTCACTTCCGCGCTGCGGGTAAGTTGCTTGATCAAAACAAAGAGCCATTGAAAACACGCTTGTGGATGTCTCCACCAACGAAGATGGACAGAGCGCAATTAATGGAAGAAGGTTACTACAACATTTATGGCCGTGCTGGTGTGCGTACAGAAATGCCGGGATGTTCACTATGTATGGGTAACCAAGCGCGTGTAGCAGCAGGTACAACAGTGCTTTCTACTTCTACACGTAACTTCCCGAACCGTTTAGGTGATGGCGCGAACGTTTACTTAACGTCTGCTGAGCTAGCGTCTGTTGGTGCGATTCTAGGTAAGCTGCCTTCTGCGGCTGAATACATGGAATACGCTAACAAGATCAACTCAATGAGCGGTGAAGTGTTTAAATACTTGAACTTCGACCAAATGCCTGACTTTAAGAAGGCTGAGGAAGAAGCGCAGAAGAACATTATTCCTGCACTAAACGTTGAATAAATAATGTTTGCCATGGGGGAGCGTTAAAGTATCCCCCAACTGCATAAAATAAAAACCGGATGGCCTATTTATTTAGGCGTTCGGTTTTTTTGTTATACCGTTTTTTCGTTATAGGAGGGCGGTACAAAAATATAAAATTCTCAGCATGTATTTTGATATACTGTTGCCTGAGTTTTGGTCAAGGAAACGCGTCAACATCAACTCACCTAAAAACGGGAGGGGATGAGCAGCAAGTATTAGAAAAGTTGCCATCTTGAATCGTTGAACGCAGTTTGGAAGTTTTAGGAATAGAAATGAAGTACCTATCGTTATGTGTTGCCACCTTTTGCTTTGGTGCGGTTGCACAGGAAGCCACCTTTTATGAATCAGATCGCACGCTTAATCTAAAAAAGAAAGATGGAAGTTTGCAATCTTGGCAAGTGCCTGAAAATGGGACTATTACGTTAAACTACGTAGGTGATGGCAAGAAGCCCTTTGTCAAAACCTCTTCTGAGGAATCACCACAAAAAAAGCGCTACATTATACAACTGAAAGAGCCATCTCTTTCAGTGCTCAAGCGTCGAGCAAAATTACAAAGCCCGTCATCTCAGAATAACGTTAATGATGCGCGACAAAAGCAAATTCTTGCAGATGCCCTTTCTCGTCAACAGTCCGCCATAGCGCGTCAGCAGCAAGGTGTTTTAGCTGAAGCTAAAGCCAAAGGGATTCCATATTCACTACTTGGCACTAACCATCGTTTGGTGAATACCCTTGTTGTTGAAGCTTCTGAAGACAATATCGAAAAAATTAAGGCCATTTCCGGTGTAAAAGCGGTTTATGAAGACAGAAAAGTCCAAGCATTTTTGGATGAAAGTGTTCCCTCAATTGGCGCAAACCGAGTTTGGCGAATGAAAGATTCATCAGGAAGAAATATAACAGGCGAAGGTATTCGTGTTGCTATATTAGATACAGGTGTTGATTATACACATGCCGCTTTAGGAAGGTGCTTAGGTGTTAATTGTAAGGTTATGGGGGGGTATGATTTTGTATCAGATGATGATGACCCATACGATGAGAATGGGCACGGTACACATGTTGCGTCAATTGTAGCGTCTTCTTCTTGGGTATCGGGTGTTGCCCCTGATGCAAAAATATATGCATATAGGGTGCTGGATGAAAACGCTGATGGATTTGTTAGTACTATTATTCAGGGGATTGAAAGATCTGTAGATCCTGATCAAAACCCAGCAACTGATGATGCTGTTGATATTATTAATATGAGTCTTGGCGGAGGAGGCTCGTTCGATGATATTTTAAGCCAAGCATCCAATGAGGCGTTTTTAGAGGGCGTTTTAGTTGTTGCTGCGGCAGGTAATGATGGTGATTATGAATCAATCGGTTCTCCCGCAGCTGCCGAACATGTTCTAACGGTTGGTTCAGTAAATGATCTTGCAATTCCTTCTTCATTTAGTAGTAAAGGCTCTGCAAAAGGTACAAGCTATATTAAGCCAGAAATTTCAGCTCCAGGTGAGAATATCACTGCCGCTTCTCCACGCCATAATCTCAAAGAACTTTCGGGAACTAGTATGGCAAGTCCTCATGTAGCTGGGGCGGCCGCTTTATTAATGCAAGCTAAGCCAAAATTATCTGTTTTTGAAATTAAGTCGCAACTTATTAGTGGAGCGCTTGAGTTGCAATACGAGCCTTATGTTGTTGGCTCAGGTAGGCTGGATATAGCTCAAGCTGTTCAAAATAATATTATAGTGGATAAGCCAACGTTATTTTTAGGACAAGTCGAAGATACAGGGGATACATGGGTTGTAACTAAGCAAATTAGGTTAACCAATACCTCAGAAAGTAGCCAAACATTAACCCTTAATACGAGTTCTGTGCCATCTCACACTTCGGTTAGCTTTTCTGAATCGAGCGTCACTTTAGCTCCTGGTAAATCAAAAGCGATAAGTGTTGAAACCTCTGTGGACATTAGTCAATTAACTTATCGTCAAGTTGGTATTGGTGGGTGGTTTTTTAGCATTCAAATAGAGAATGATGACAACCGTTTAACAATACCTGTTGAGTATGAGTATAACGAAGTGCTTTCCTTGACTATCAGCTCAGCGGTTGATCATACGTGGATTTTGCATCCAGAAACGCTTGTGACTCTAGACTCTATACCCAAAGCTCCTACTAATTTTTACAATAGCAAAAAGCTATCAATTCCAAAGGTTCTTTTAGTTTCAGCTATCTCACCTTTTGGAGCTTCTATAGAAAATCGCTCGTATCCAGAGGGCATTGCCGAACCTTTTAAAGTCGGTTTTATTGTTAAGGAAGTTGATATACAAACACCGTCATCTATTTCTATAAGCCAAAATGATTTAACACGTCGCTTTTTGGTGAATAAAACAACTAGAGATGGTGCACCGTTTGATTTTTCTAGTGTCGTTGCGACCGATAGTAAAATCGAACTTCTTAAAAACGGGGGGAATTTAATTAGAGTGACCACTATTATGGTGTGTGAGACTTGCACTGGTCAGTATCAAACCGAGATATACACATCAGCCCTTCCAGAGGGAGCAGACCTCACTATTGTTGATAATTATATTGGTGATTACGATGCCAGTAATTATGACTTTTTTAGTTTCAACAGAGCTTACGATGACTTCTCTTCTTCACAAGAGGTTGAACTCGCACTTTCTGAAAATAAAGATACTTATTGGAATCATAAGGGGCTTCGAGGATATGGAACTGTACTTAAACTTGGCGACCGAGCATTTTCAGTTCCTACTGGTGTGGATGAAATTAATGTTTCTTACCATTTTGCGGGAGAGTTGAGTGAGGCGTCGCCGGGACCTTTAATTGAGTTTCATGATTCTAGTGATAACTCGATACACTCTACGGGACATTGGCAGCCTAATGCCGATGGAACCATTAGTAAAAGAGAAAACCAGCTACCGGGCACTCGAAAAGGCTATGAAGTGGTTCATACCATTGATAGCAACAAGGTATCTTTTGGTCAGTCATTAAGGTACTGGTCTGCTGATGCTGAAAAAATTACAAATTTTTTACGGTTAACACCATCGAATGCTTATATCTATGATTCTAGAGATGCTGGATTAGTAAAAGATAGTTTCAATAATAAATTTTATATATCAAAAGACTTTAGTGAAGTTTTTCTCTTTCGAAATGGAAAAAACCTTCCTCGTGCTTTAAGCTACTTCCAAGATGAAGGGGCTTTTCGCGTGTCAGCGTTTAATGACTCACATCGGATTCATATTCGATATCGACAGATTCCAGTTTATTATAACGATCTATTCAATGCATCTGTTGACTATGAAATTAATTCCCCTGGTAAATTTCCGGGTATTCAACATCTGGAAGTGACTCAATCTGGCGCTGTAAGTGAATCTATAAGTCGGATCGATAACCAATTAAAGCTCAATGTTAGTAATGGTGATAAAAGTACATTGGTATCTTTAGCTATTCGAAAATCAGGTAGATCACCGGAAGCATGGCGGACTATTTATCTCGGGTTAGGTGATGGTGAGCATACGACGACATTGCCTTTGGTTGCTGAAAAGTCTGATTTTACATTGAAAATTGAACTCACCAACAAAAATGGTAACCGTTTCATCAATACTATTCCTTATGCGCTTGTTATTGGTGCCAATGCAAATAATGACAACGATGTTGATTCTGATGGCATTCCAGATGCTCTAGACCGTGATATCGATAATGATGGTATTCCAAATTCCTCTGATCCGGATGAATATGATCCGCTTCCGCAAGTGGATACGGATGGTGACGGCGTTATTGATGCTAGGGAAAATGATGATGATAACGACACTATTCCCGATAGCTATGAACTAGCCAATGGACTTGACCCATTATCCGCAGCCGATGCGCATGGAGACGCCGACAATGATGGTTTAAGTAATCTTAGAGAATATAGGCTAGGAACGAGCCCTATAAACAGTGACACTGACTCCGATGGTACGTCCGATGGTGATGAAGTGGCGCTGGGGCGAGATCCATTAACGTACGATAAACCCGCCGCGGTGCAAGATTTTAACGGTGATGGATTCGCCGATATATTGTACCGAGACAACGAAAGCCATCAGTGGCAAGTTCAATTATTTGAAGGTGTTTCTGCGCCAATATCTGGGGATATCGATAGGTTATCTCTTGATCCAGCGTGGGAGTTTCAGGGGACTGGCTCCTTTGATGGCGATGGTGAAAGCGATATTTTGGTGCGTAATTCATTCTCAGGCGCGTGGTATGCGCATTTCATGAGTGGTGACACACGAACTGGTGGCGGGGATTTCCAAATCGACAATAATTTAGATGTAGAGACTCAGGCAGTTGCAGACTTTAACTTGGATGGCTACTCAGATTTATTGTTACGGAACCTAAAAACCGGAGATTGGAAAATAGCCTTAATTGGAGAGTATAACGTTCTCGAATATGTGGATTTACCGTTAATGACATGGCGTTTGAATTGGAGTGTAGTCACTGCCCAAGATATGGATATTGATGGCAATGTTGATGTGTTAATTCGTGATAACGACCTAGGGCTTTTCTATATTTACATGTTTAATGGCACGGAAATCGTTTATCGACGTTCGGTTGAAGGTATTTCTCCAGAGGGAATTAGCCCAATTCTTGCCGAAGAAGACGTGCTTGCTGTTGCCGATTTCGATGGCGATCATAAGCCGGATATTCTTGTGCGAAGTGAGTTAACAGAGAGTTATCGAATAGTGCTTATGGATGGGTATTTGCCATTGAGTGCATTCGAAGTAGATTTGCCGCATCCTTTCGACGAGCTTGAATTTATTGCTGTTGATGATTTTAGTGGTAACGGTATCGCCGATCTTATTTTGTCGAGAGATGTTGGAGAGTCTGAAGAAATGTATTTCTTACGTTTCGAAGATGGTGCGTCCATTAACATGGGGACAGTTTCCCACAACAAATTAAAAACGCAAAACGTTCAGCGGCTTCATTAAAGCCGAATCGCTTAAGCGTTGACATGTATTACAGTTAACGCAAGTATTGCTCAGCATGAAAAAACGGATTGCCTAAATAGGCAATCCGTTTTTATTTAAATAGCACACAAACTAAATACCTGTTCCAAACTATCAGTCACCTGTAGAGAATTAGGAGCAAACCCTCAGTCGCAGGGAAGCGGCTGTGGAGCCTACATGGAAGTATCCACGGCGAGTTTGCGATAAATCTCTATGGGTGACTGACAATTAAACACAGCTATTTAGCTTGCTTTGGAACGCATTGCGGTTGTTCGAACACACCGGAATCAAGCCAACCAGCCTCACAGTCTAGTTTTTACTCGTCTCAGGTTGAGTTATTGTGAGTCGATATTTAGCTGGCTGCGAGAGTTTTCTTTACGTCAAATGTATTAACTGCCAAAGCCGAAGTTATGCACAGTGCAAGATTGCGTGTTGCTATCTGAGTTAAACTGGGCCTTGTCACGATTAACAGTATTTGGGTGATCCCCAGTCATGCCAATGTGAATGTCTTGACGGCAGCTAGAGTCACCGTGGAACTTGTGTTCGATTGTATCTGGGTTGCTCTTATCAATGTTTTCAATAAAGTAGTTTACACTTGCTTGAGCTTCATGAGCTAAAACCGTACCAAGGTCTGACTCGGTGAAAAAGTCAACGGCATCACCAATACCACTAATGATTTTATCTGCAATGTTCTCAGCAAACTGACGGAAGAATCCATCATCTTGAGTAAGATAATAAATCCCTTTATCTAATGCACAGCGCCACGCCACGTTCCAATGGCTTTTGTGGTCGGGGTCAACGTTTTGTTGAAAATCTAATGTACCACCAACATAAATATCATCTAAATGTTTAACGACAACACCACTCGGTGCAGAAAGGTAATTCCCTTCGCTGTTTTTAGCGGTATATAAAACAGTTTGTTCGTTATAGCGCTTATTTTTATCGTCCGGATCGTTACCTGTGAATTGGAAATGATGAACAATTAATTCATGGATTGGAAATCCACCATGATTATAAATTCTAACGGTTCTGGATTCAGTAGACATAATATTTCCTTTTAATGTTAAAACGACCTTATATTTAGGAGCTTTTATTTCCATCTTTTTAATTCTTTAAGGGAATATAAAGACTGTTTAATTACAGGCTCCAATGAACATGGCTATTTTACGGTTAAATCCAATTGTAATTATGTAAATAAATGATCCTTTTTGTAGCTGCGTTTTTATTTTGTTAAGGAATAATTCTGCACTTTTTATTTTTATCTAACGGGTTAATTAATAGCTGGTTAACTATTAATTTATTATTTGCGATTTTTGAGCGATAAAGCGTTTAACATCATGAAATCGAGAAGGGTTGGTAAATGATGAGGTAAAAACAGTTCTTTTGTGCTCATTAGAGTTGAGTAATGATTGCGTGAACCTTTTCAAATTATGTTTTAAGCTTAAGCGGTTACTTTTTTAAAGGTTTAACTGCAAGGAGAAACCATGACCTTGCCTTTTAGTCGCTCAGCGTTAGTGCGACAACAAGTGGCTGCATTGGCATCACAGCAACGAAAAACGCTTCCCGAACTCGGGGAGTTGCGTCAGCTTGAACCTAAAACCGTGTCTTACAGGCAACGCATCTCTGTGTTAAATAAGCTTCGTAAGGTGCTTGATGCTGAGCTTCTTAATCTGTCTCAACCTGCTATTCACGATTTGATTAAATTGGCGCGTTATTTGTGCGACTGGCCGAGCTTAAAACGTTTACAGCCGGTTGTACCAACCATGCTGAATCCAAAAGAAGTGGCCTTATCAGAGCGACAAATGGGACGTTTTGATATTGCAATGACGCAAATAGAGCAAGAGTTGTTAAAGTTTCCCAGCAATAAAACCTTGCTTTACGCTCGTGAACAAGTGAAGCGGGATTGGGAGGCGATACCTTATTCGTTACAAGATTTACGAGCCGATAAGATTAATATTACGCCAATGATGTCGAATCATGTGGCGGATTTTGCTTGGCAATACAATGATAGTGATATTGCGAAACGTTGTAGCTTACCTAAATTTCCCAGTCCCAAACATTGGATGCATTGGCTAAACTTATGTTTGTTTGACTCAAATCGGCATTTATTCTCAGTGATGCATCAAGATTATGGTTTTATTGGCTCGGTGAGCTTGCAGGTGTATCAGGATATAGGATTCTTTTATTACTGGTTAGGGCCTGATTTTCAAGGTAAAGGGCTGGGGCCGAAGGCGGTCAAAATATTGATGCAGGTGGGGACAAAATACCACGCAATGAAACAGTGTTATGCCAAAGTATTCGACTACAATACGCCGTCGCACAAAGCCATTCAAAAATTAGGGTTCAGCCGGTTGCCATTTAGTGCGTTACCGCCTTCGGAAGCTGAAGTTTTCTATTATCGTGATTTTACAGGTAGTCACCAAACCTCGAATCAATTGCATCAGCAACTGAGTCAGCTACTACAACAATTACGATCAGATATACGCTTAAAGCCGCTTTTGGGATAATAAATGTGAAAATAGTTGTGTACGGTGCAGGTTCGATTGGGTGCTATTTAGGAGCAGTGTTACTCAGTCAGGGGATGGATGTTGTTTTGTTGGGGCGAGAGCGTCTGAAAAAGGTCATTCAGCAGCGAGAAGGAATTCGATTAACAGATTACCAAGAACGTGATGATTTTGTTGCCAATATTGCCTATAGCACCGACCCCACAACGCTGTCTCAAGCCGATGTCGTATTAGTAACGCTAAAATGTACGGCAATGGAACAAGCAGCTGAAGCGTTATCAAATTATGTACAAGACGGTTGTTTGATTGTGTGTTTACAAAACGGTATAGGCGCAGAGTTGCCGGTTAAACAAGCGGTACAACAAGCAGAAGTGGTATGCGGCATTGTTCCATTTAATGTGGTTCAGGGAGAACAGGCGCACTTTCATAGAGCGACGGAAGGAAGTGTGTATTTGCCACAACATCGTTCATTACACCCTATTCAAGACGCTTTTTCTCACTATGGCTTGGCGTGTGAATTACGCAGCGACATGAAAGCGGTTATTTGGGGGAAGCTCATGTTGAATTTAAATAATGCAATTAATGCGTTATCTGATTTGCCTTTGAAGCAAGAGTTATCGCAGCGAGGTTATCGAAAAGTGTTGGCGAAATGTCAGCAAGAGTTGCTGCAAGTGTGCCAACGTAAGGGCATTGAGTTAGCCCAACTTACTTCCGTTAAGCCTCATTGGTTGCCGAGAATATTGTTGTTGCCAGATTGGCTATTTCAAATTCTGGCGCAAAAAATGTTAGCAATAGACCCACAAGCACGCTCGTCCATGTGGGAGGATATTCAAGCTGGCCGAGAAACAGAGATTCAATTTCTAAATGGTGCGGTATCGAGCATCGCTGAGGAGGTTGGACTTTCTGCTCCTGTAAACAAAGTGGTGGCACAGCAACTACGTTTGTTGAGTGAAAATAGCATTTCGGCACCAATATCAGCCCGGGCGTTATTATCTCAGTTGTCACAGGTATAATTTGATCCGTATCAAACCTGCTTTGGAAAAATGCATAAGCCAGCCTGGTTGCTTAACCGTTTGGTTAGGTAATTTCTGTCTTTAAATCATATAGTTAAATTAATTTTCAATGTTTCCTCGCTGTTTTAATCAACAAAAAGTTTAATGTTCCCCATATCTAACATGATCTACTGTAGGGGGAAATCGAACCTAAATGCGCGTATGTAAGCGGATTTTTTGAGTCTGATAACTGAGTGATAAAGGCAATGAATCCTCCAAAATCCATAGAAAAACTCTGCGATTCAGTCAAAGCGAGTACAGTTAACTATGTATCTGCAAAAATGCAGTCTAAAGCCCCTCTTATTGCGGAAACGTTTTATCGAGAATTAATGAATAATGGTAATGCGGGCTTGTTTTTAAATCATGAGAAGGTAGAACTTCAACTTAAGTTATCTTTTACGCAGTGGGCAGAATTTGTTTTTAGTCCTCGAGCTGATTTATGTTCTAAAAGTTTCAATAACATGCATGCTCAAATTGGTGTGATTCACGCTCGTATCGGCGTGCCTGTGGGGTTGGTCGATTATGGGATGCAGGTGGTAAAAGACTATTGCTTTGAAATTTATTTAACACTTGCAGACAAAGCACACCTTGCCGAGGGAGTGGTGTACATCAATAAATTGTTGGATACCTGTTTGTCTGTGATTAATGCGCATTACCACACTAAACATGCCGATGATAAACGCAATGCACAAGCCTTTCGTCTAAAAGTGGCTACATCTGACTTATCGTTAGAGTGTGAAAAAATCAAGTCGGAATTAATTACCTGGAGCCGGAACATCATCACCCACATGGTGAGTGAGAATGTGATTGCCATTGAAAGTGAGGCTGACATTCGACACACAAATTGTGGATTATGGTTTGTTCATAAAGCAGGCTTGTATTTCCCAAACAGCAATGAATTATCCCGAATTCAATTTTTAATTGAAGAACTCAGTTTATTTATGCAGAACAAAGTGCGGCACCGAGTTGGCATGGAAAAAGATAAGCTGATTGAAGTTATTTTTTACATCAACAGAGTTGTGGCTGAAATTTGTTGGTTGCTTGACCAAATTGCTGATAAAAATACTCAAGAAAATCATTCGCGTGATCCCCTTACTCAATTGTTAAGTCGCCGCTTTGTTGATGGCATATTTAAGCGTGAAGTGAGTTTATGTCACGCGCAAAATGAGCGCTTTGGTTTGATGATGATAGACATCGACAACTTTAAACTGGTCAATGATACCTATGGTCATCAAGCGGGCGACAAAGTGTTAAGAGATGTGTCGAGTTGTATTTTGCAAAATGTACGACCCACTGATTTTTGTTTCCGCTATGGCGGAGAAGAGATTCTAGTATTGGTCAGTGCCGTAAACCGCCGTTCATTATTGCAAAAAGCAGAGCAGGTTCGTCTGGCGGTACAAAGTGTAGATTCTGTATTGGAAAATGGAGAGAGGCTTAACGTGACCGTTAGTATTGGGGTCGCCATGTATGATGGACATCCCGATTATCAGCGGACAATTTCAGAAGCGGATACAAATTTATACGCTGCAAAACGCACTGGGAAAAATAAAATAATCCTATCGACTAACTGCGCTGTTTAAACCAATCGGAATGTGCAAATTGTTGCAATTTGCTTTGGTGAGAATTTCCACATTAGGGTAAAGTTGACCACTTGAAATAGCGCTTCGTCTTGTTTCGAGCGCTGAATGATCTAAAGTTGATATGTTGACACTATTCCAAATGGAACCTCTGCAGTTATGAATGAAAATTTACTCAAAATTGGTGCGCCTTTTGTTGTTTTGGCGCTTGGGATTATTATTTCTATCGGATTAGTGAAAGCCAATGCGAAGGACAATGAGTTACAACAAGAGCTTCCTGCGCCACTTGTCTCAGTAGAGAAGGTGCAGCCTGAAAATTATCAAGTTAATATTGATTCGTGGGGAGAAGTTCAGCCAAAAGAACGCACAAACTTGTCGAGTTTTGTTAACGGCGAAATAGTGGCTGTACACGAGGACTTTTATGCAGGCGGCTTAGTTAAAGCGGGAGAAGTGCTGGTACGGGTTGATGAATCAGATTATCGAGCCGCTTTGATTGAAGCCGAATCTAGTTTGGCTGCTGCACAGTCTGAATTAGAACAAGAAATCGCATTAGGCGAAGTGGCAAAAGAAGAATGGGCAAGTGTCGCCAAAGAGAAAGTTTCTGCCTTAGCGTTGAGAAAACCGCAACTATTGAGCGCCAAAGCGCGTTTAAAGGCAGCAGAAGCTGCCTATACCAGAGCAAAACGTAATCTAGAACGTTGCCAGATAAAAGCCCCTTACGACGCCTTAATCGTATCCCGTAACGTGGGGATTGGTCAGGTCGTAAACTCAGGTACGGCGGTAGCAGAGTTATTTAGCATCGAAAACGCCGAAGTGGTGTTGCCCATTGCTGGGTTTGATGCCCCCTTTATTCCCAAAGATATTCAATCGGCACCCGCACGGTTAACCGTAGCGGATAAATCCCAGTTGTCACGTGACATCTATATTGATCGTGATTTGGGTGTGGTCAATCAAGCAACGCGTATGAGCAACTTGGTTGCAGTGATTGAGGACCCCTATGGATTGCGTAGCAATGTACCAGTGGTGAAATTTGGAAGTTATGTAAAAGTAACCGTTCCCGGCGTGACGCTTAATGGCGTGATTTCAGCCTCTCAAGAAGTGCTCGAAGATGATCATGTGTGGATTGTTGACGCTAACGATAAATTAGTTCAGAAGAAAGTGAGTATTCTGCGTGAAGAGAAAGGTTTAGTGTTAATTGGCAGTGGTTTAGAAGCTGGCGAACGCTTGGTCACACAAATTCCTGAATATCCGCAAGATGGCATGGTTGTGTCTATTTCTTCTGCGAGTACAGATAACGAGGTTAAATAGTCATGATTAGCTCTGAACGTGGCTTGATAGCCTATTTTGCGCGTAATCCTGTTGCGGCTAATTTAATGATGATGATCATCATTGTTATGGGCCTGCTGACTTACTTCAGTATTCAGCGACAAATGTTTGCGACCACAGAAATTAACTTCATTACCATCCGTGCGGTTTATCCGGGTGCTGCTCCACAGGAAATGGAAGAAAGCGTGATGGAGAAGATGGAGGAGTCGTTACAGGATGTGACCGGTATCGATAAAATGGTGACACGAATTGGTCGCGGTAGCGGTTCAATTAGCCTTGAAATTGACGTAGGTGAAGATCTCAGTGATGTGTTAGACCAAGTAAAACTCAGGATTGACAGTATCGCCACCTTTCCTGCGGATATGGAACCTCCCATTATTTACAAGCGTGAGTTTACCCAGCCTGTATTAGAAATTGTGTTAACCGGCCCGGATAACCCGCTGGTGTTAAAAGAATTCGGGAAAAAGATTGAAGATGAATTGCTTCAACTTAATGACGTTACGCTCGTTGACTTTGATTCTATGCCCGAAAATGAAATTGCTATTGAAATTGCGCCGGAAACCCTACGTAAATATGGTTTAACGTTGCAGGGCGTAACCAACACGATTCGCAATTATTCTAGTAATCGTTCCGCGGGGACTATTGAAACGCAATCAGGCGTGATTGCTATTCGTTCTGAGCAGCAAGCCTATAATCGTGATGATTTCTACTCTATTCCTGTAGTAACAGGAGCCGCTGGAGAGCAAGTGCTTCTTGGCGACATCGCCAATATTAAAGATGGTTTTGAGGAGCGTGTACACTATATGCGCTTCAACGGACAAGAGGCGACCATCATTGCTGTTCAAGCAACTTCAGAACAGTCTATGCCAGAAGTGTCGCAGTCAGTTCGTCGTTATCTTGAAGAAAAACGTAAAACTTTGCCAGCGCATTACCATATGGATGTGCTGGTGGATATGACCTACTACCTCAATGGTCGGCTCGATATGATGTTAAGCAACCTCGCTCAAGGCGCGGTGTTAGTGTTCATTATGTTAGCGCTGTTTTTACGATTGAAATTGGCATTATGGGTAATGGTGGGCTTGCCGCTAACCTTCCTTGGCGCAATTTGGTTGATGCCGATGGTTGGCGTTACCATTAACATCACTTCCTTATTTGCCTTCATTATGGTGCTGGGGATTGTGGTTGACGATGCCATCGTCATTGGCGAAAGCGCCTCGACGGAAATAGAAAAGCGAGGGCACAGTGTCGATAATGTGATACGCGGAGCAAAACGCGTAGCCGTGCCCGCTACTTTTGGCGTTCT
Organism: Alteromonas sp. a30; assembly: GCF_026788005.1. GTDB lineage: Bacteria > Pseudomonadota > Gammaproteobacteria > Enterobacterales > Alteromonadaceae > Paraneptunicella. The sequence continues at coordinate 70,939 of NZ_JABEPE010000011.1, read as the reverse complement.
CACCACTATTGCGGTATTTGCACCGTTTTTATTTTCCGAAGGCGTGGAATCTGGCGGTTTTATATCCATTGCTGGCGTGGTAACGCTGTGTTTAATCTTTAGTTTGATTGAATCAAAACTGATTTTGCCAGCGCATTTAGCGGAGTCGAAGTTTAAGCCTATCGATCCAAATGGCTGGAGACACCGTTTTAACCAGCGCTTCCATCATTTTGTGGATAACAAGTACGCCCCTTTTGTGGAAATGTGTGCCAAGTATCGTTATCTCACCTTGTCAACGTTTGTGGCGTTGCTCTTCATCACCTTCTCGCTCATGGGCGCTGGCATTGTGCGTTTTATTCCAATGCCAAGTATTCCTCATGACTTCCCCTCTATCACAATTGAAATGAACGAAAATGTCTCGGAACAAACCACGCTCAGTGCAATAAAGCAGATTGAGGGCATGATTAATCGTGTGGAACAAGAAAGCATAAAAGAAGTAGGTGAGCCGCTTGTGGCAAATGTCATGGCTTACGCGCAAAGCAGCACATCTGGGCGTATTGTTGTGCCATTAGTCGATGAAGAAGCTCGTCCTTACGACTCGTTTGAATTGGCGCGACGCTGGCGTGAACAATTTCCAACCATTGTTGGGCTGAAAAAAATCACCATTCAAGATGAGGTGATTGAAGCGGGTGAAGATGGTGAATTGAGCTATCGCATTTATGGTAAAGACTTAGAAGAATTGAATGAGGCTGGACGCTTGCTAATGCATAAGCTTGGACAAGTGGAAGGTTTATTTGATATTGGTTCAAGCATTGACATCGCTAACAAAGAGATTCAGTTGGAGTTGAAGCCTGTTGGGTATCAATTAGGGTTAACGCCTGATGCCGTCGCACGAGCCGTTGGCCTGAGTTTTTACGGGAGTGAAGTGCAGCGTGTTTTGCGTGAAGGTGACGAAATCAAAGTTATGGTGCGTTATCCAAGAGCCGTACGTGAGCAACTTTCCTCTTTGAAACAAACTCGTTTATATACGCCAGATGGCTCTGAAGTCATGTTGGGTGATGTTGCCGAGTTATATGAGAAGCCGGGGCTGAGCTACATTCGTCGGGACCAAGGTTATCGTACGGTCCGAGTGTATGCATCCATTGATGAAGCGGTTATTACGCCGGGACAAGTGGTACAAACGGTGAAAAAGGATATTATGCCAGAAGTGAAAAAAGCGCATCCTTCGGTGAAATCTGAACTGGGCGGTCAGGTACAAAAGCAGCGTGAACAACAACAAGAAATGTTGTATTTCGCAGTTGCGGGTTTATTGGCTGTATATTTCTTATTAGCCATTCCACTACGCAGCTATACACAGCCTTTCATTATCATGTCAGTTATCCCGTTTGGTTTAACCGGCGCGGTTTGGGGGCATTTCTTCTTTGGCTATGATCTCAGTATGATGTCCATTTTTGGTATTATCGCGGCAGCGGGGGTTGTGGTGAACGATAGTCTTGTACTCACAGACTTCGTTAACCAGTTACGGCGCGAAGGGCAAACAACGTTTGATGCCGTGGTGAATGCAGGTAAGGCACGTTTCAGGGCCATTTTGCTAACGTCATTAACCACTTTCTTTGGATTACTGCCCATCATGTTTGAGACCAGCCTACAAGCGAGGTTTGTGATTCCAATGGCTATTTCCTTAGCGTTTGCCGTTGCCTTTGCAACCTTGATTACACTTGTACTGGTTCCCTGTTTGTACATGATTTTAGATGATATAAAACAATCTTTCGGTAAACTAAGGGGCCAGAAGTCTACAACAATAAATGTTGAGGCACCCGCTAAGTAGTTACTGAGAAATTATGAGTCATACGTCAAATAGTGCTCTGCAATCCGTGCAATGTCAGGTGATTGCAGGGCATCAAATCGCATCAGGACGTGCTGCTGTAAATCCGTACCCGGCAGGCAGCATTGAACTGCAACTTCCTCACTTTAAAGAAAGAGGACTCGATTTATCCGATTGTTATCGAGGGACACTGAACTTATCGCTTAAACCTAAACGTTTTGAATGGATTAAGCCTGATCACACGTTTGAAAATGTGCAGTGGATAGAAGGATTTAATCCAGAAACATTTTGGTTTGCCACCTGTGTTTTACTTAGGGGGAACGTGATTTTTCCGGGTTGGATATACTATCCCCACCCTGATACAAAAACGCAGCACCATCATGACGATACCGTGTTGGAAGTGATTTGTAATCTGGTGCCAAATATTCAGTATGGCGATAACGTAAAGTTACTTTATAGCCCTGAAAAGTTGCGAATTTATGAGAGTGAATATGCGTAATCAAACGATTGCTTTTTTTAATATGCTACTCGTGCTTAGCACGTTGGTTTCCAGCGTTATTTCGACTTCGCTTTTTGCACAAACAGAGGCGTTGGTGTTTAAGCAGGCTGAAGTTGAGGTGGGAGGTAAAACGTTGGAGGTTGAGTTTGCTGATAATTGGGATTTGCGCGCACAGGGGTTGATGGGGCGCGAATCCATGTGTGATGACTGTGGCATGTTATTCGACTTTGAATATGCCAGACGGGTTTCCATGTGGATGAAAAACACGTTAATTCCATTGGATGTTGCGTTTATCACGCGTGCAGGCGTCATTACCGATATAAAGCAAATGAAACCGCTGGATTTAACGTCTGTCCCATCCAGTAAAAAAGTGCAATATGCGCTTGAAATGAATCAAGGTTGGTTTGGCAAACATGGCGTCAAAGAGGGTGATAAAATCAAGATCACTAAATAGGCAAACAAAAAGAACAGCAATAAACAGAGGCTAAACTTACTTTCTTGCGCCCTGTAAACCGCCGGTATGTAAAGCCAATAACCGGCTTCCTTTGGGAAAAAAACCTTGTTCAATTAATTGCATAATGGCGTAAAACAATTTGCCGCTGTAAACCGGTTCAACAGGGATGTGTGTTTGCTCTGCGAAGTTATCGCAAAAGGTGGCTAATTGAGTTGGACATTTGGCATAACCACCACAATGGAAGTCGTGAATAATTCGGGGCATTGGGTATTCATTTGGCAATAATTGCCTGACCAAATTTTCCAGATATGTGTCTCCTTTCAACATGGCAATGCCGATGACTTGGCAACGACTATTTCGCTCAGCTAGTCCTTGGGCAATACCAGCAAGAGTACCTCCACTGGCAACCGGGCAGAGTAAGTATTCATATTCATCCAAATCCTCAATTTCATCTAACATGCTTGCAACACCCTTTAATACGAGATCATCGGATCCCCCTTCAGGAATTATCCGTGTTTTCGGGTGTTCATGACTTAACAGGCGTAAATAATCGGGCTCGTATCTACGTTGATAAGTTTTTTTGTCAACAAATTGAATTGTCGTGCCCCAAGCTTGAAGATCTTCCAGCATTGGCGTGAAGTGACTGGTGTAATTGCCGCGTACGATTGCTGTAAATGGCATGTGAAGTTGGTAGCAACAATAGCCCAATGCATGAAGATGATTCGAAAAGCCGCCGCCAAAACTCAATAATGCGCTTATTGGTGAATCGTTTTGCGTTTTGGCATTCAACACACGTTGCAAATGTCCTTGTAGTTTACGCCACTTATTACCAGATATAATGGGGTGGAGTAGATCATCGCGTTTTACCTCCAAAGTAACATCATAGTCTTGTAAAACAGGGAGTTGAATAGGGTTCACGGGAGAGGGGGTAGCTATCGCGAGCTGGTTTACAAGCTCGATGTGATCTTGCATAGTGTGCCACTTAACTTCGTAGTTGAGTTAACTCTTTGAATTTAGGAATTATACTGATGGAAACCATGCTGATAAGCTTATTCATTGCCACTGTGATGCCAATACTGGCAAAAGTTCCTTTGGCTTACGCAATGCATAATTTAGGTGGTTACAATAACCGCAATCCAAGAGGGCAGCAAGCGAAGCTTTCGGGTTTTGGCGCCCGCGCGAAAGCAGCCCATGAAAACTGTTTCGAAGCACTTATTATGTATGCTCCGGGTGTATTAGCCATACTGGCGCTAGATATACCCACCGAGTTCGCACAGTATTGTGCTATTGCCTTTGTTTTCTCCCGCTTTGTGTATTTAATGATGTATTGGATTGACCAGCACCTCATGCGTTCCATTTTTTGGGGCGTTGGGTTTATTTCATCGTTACTGATTTTGTGGGAAGCAATGATACAAACCGCAACAGTGTACTAAGCTCATTGCAGTTGAACTCGTTTGGTTAGCGTTTAAAGCGTTGTTGAACCGGATACGGTGCGGCATGATAAATCTCACCTCTAGCAACTTGACGTTGAATGTTGCGCCAGTATTCCGGTTTAAATAAATCGCCGTGAAGCTTTTTGAATAAGGCTTTCAGGTCGCGTTTACCGATAATGAAATGCTCAAATTGTTCAGGGAAAACATCGTTGGGTGCAACGGATAGCGTATCTAGAGCGTAGGGATCGTCGGATTTGGGTAATTCTCTAAAGTTACGCTCAGACATATAGCAAATTTCATCATAGTCATAAAAAATCACTCGCCCATGACGCGTTATTCCAAAGTTTTTCTGTAGCATATCGCCGGGGAAGATGTTTGCCATTGCGATGTGTTTGATGCAATTTCCTAGGTCATCAATAGCATGATGAATTTCTCCGTGGGTTAAATCTTCCCGAGCTAAATATAAATTGAGCGGCGTCATTTTGCGTTCAATGTATAGGTGTTTAATAATCAGTTCGTCGCCAACTACTTCAATGCTGTTAGCGCAACTTTCGTTTAGTTCGGTCATGAGTGCATCAGATACGCGAGCTAGCGGTAGACGGAAATTTGCGAATTCATGGGTGTCTGCCATACGACCTATTCTGTCGTGGTTTTTAACCAATTTGTAGCGGTCAATGACGTCTTGTCTCGTGATCTTCTTACTCTCGCCAAATTCGTCGCGAATAATTTTAAATACAATGCCATTAGAAGGTTGATGGAATACTTGCATCACCAGACCTTTGGTGCCTGGTGCGATTTCGAACTGGTCAGTGCTATTGTGCAAGTGCTCTAGAAAGTTACGATAGAATACGGTTTTGCCATGTTTATAAAGCCCGATGGCCGTGTACATTTCAAAGTTTTTTTTATTAGGAAGCAGCTCTTGTAAGAAATCGACTATCGCGGCAGGGTGTAATGTGTCGACCATAAAGTAAGCGCGAGCAAATCCAAATAGAACACTGAGATCCCGACGCTCAGTTAATAAGGTATCAACATAAAGCTCACCTTCATCATTAACCAAAAATACGATAACGAAGGGAATGTCTCCTGAGGATTTACGCATTCGACCAATAATGTAAGCAGCTTTTCCCCTGTAAAAAGTGGGTTTCATTAGGTCGACGGAGGTAATTTCCAAGCGCGTTTTGACATTAATTTTTCGTTTGATTTCCGTCATGACATTTTTTAAGTCCCGATTGTAATTTTCAAATGGGATTCGAAACGCATAGGCGGCCAGAATATTTTCAATCGTGTGCTTTAAGCTCGTTTGAGCTTCAAAGGTGTTAATAAAATCGGGAATGGCTTGTGCTGTTAGGTGGCAACGGCTTGAACGGACAAACATCACATCATCGTCAATCAGTTGATGTTTGAATACACGACCAATGACCGAATTAAAAAAGGTTTCCGCCAATTCAAACTGTTTGTGGCCTTCCAATAGAAAAATGAACTCACTTTTGACCTTCTTCCAAAAACTAAGCGACTGCTTTTGAGGCAGATAACCTTCATAAATACCAGTAACAGTTTCTGTTAAGCTTTGCTCGTAAAGGTCGATACGCTTTTTAGAGGCGGCTTGGCAGGCTTGCCATTGTGCCTTTTCAAAACGCTGTTTGGCTTCTGCGGTGATATTGCAATATAAGCGAAAGCTCTTATCGAAGCCTTTTAAAATGGCGTATGCGACCTGAATAGGAGAGTGTTTACTTGCTGAGTTCACAATTTAATCTGAAAATTTATAAATAGTGTCTTGGGTTTTAACAGAAATTGAATACAATTGGCGAGTAATTAATACAAAATTTAAATTAGCGAGCGTTATGCAATATCAAGTAATCATTTGTGATGACTCCAAATTGGGGCGTCGATCGGTCAATCGCTGTTTGCCGGAAGGGTTTGCAAGTGAAGTGCATATGGCAGCCAATGGCTTGGAAGCCATGGAAATATTGCGTAATCACTCCATCGATGTGTTGTTTCTTGATTTAACCATGCCGAAAATGGACGGCATTGAAGTCCTTGAAAATATCCTGTTAGAGAAAATTAGTGCATCTGTGATTGTCATCAGCGGTGATGTGCAACCTAAGATGCAAGAGAGAGTGATTGAGCTTGGGGCATTGGAATTTATTAAGAAGCCTTTGCAACAATCACAGCTGGTCGAAACACTTAAGAAATTTGATTTACTACCAGAACAAGTATGATATAGTCGAAAAATACGACGCTTAAAAAGGCGTCGATAAGAATTGACAAAAATAAAAAGCAAAATCAATAGAATAATAACATCAATAAAAATAATAATAGTTGATGATAACGACATTAATTCAGTTAGTTAGGCTAATTAAAAATCAGCTTAATTAATTTTTTATATCCAGGCGTGCCACAGGCAATTTGTATTCAAATGAATAAAATTTTTCTCACTACAGCAATAACGATTTCAATGTATATCGAAATGGGTATTACCACCTCGTCGAGGTCGGTCGCTGGTTAGTGCAAAGTGAGAAACAACAGAATGCAAAAACCCGTGACTTAACAGACACGGGTTTTTTTTTGGGTATTTTTAATAAGCAGATTTTTGGTTTAGAGGAGTAGTGGATGAAGGTTTTAAAGTTTGGTGGTTCTTCTCTTGCAGACGCTGCTAGATATTTGAGAGTGAAAGACATCACGCTTAATGTTCATCAAGCGGCGGGTGCATCAGTTGTGTTATCAGCACCTAAAGGCGTAACAAACATGTTAGCTGCGCTATGTGAACAAGCTGAAGCGGGCGAAGATTACGCTCCGTTATTGCAAGAGATGAGCGAAAAGCTCGTGGGCATCGCCAATGAATTAAGCGGTGCTTTGTCTGATTTTGATTCAGAGGCAATTCACACATTTATTGATACGCATTTAGCGCAATTGGAAGAGCATTTACAGGGGATTAAAATGCTGCATGTTTGCCCTGATCCCATTGCAGCCAAAATCATGAGTTTGGGTGAATATTTCAGCGTTAATTTTTTCTCGGCCATTCTATCTGCTTTAGGCCAAAAAAACGCCATTATTGATCCCGTTGACTATGTGCTAGCTGAAGGCGAATATCTGGACAGCATTGCTGATTTAGAAATTAGCCGGAGTCGTTTCCAAGATTTTTCTTACGATGCCAATACCGTTTTAATTATGCCAGGTTTTGTGGCAGCAAATGCCGCTGGTGAAAAGGTGACGTTAGGGCGCAATGGTTCAGATTATTCCGCTGCTATTCTGGCAGCTTGCTTAGATGCTCAAGCTTGTGAGATTTGGACTGATGTAGACGGAGTGTACAATGCGGATCCTAATCAAGTTGACGGTGCCGTTCTCCTCGATAAATTGACGTATCAAGAAGCCATGGAGCTTTCTTATTTCGGTGCCAAAGTGCTGCATCCTAAAACCATTGGTCCCATTGCCCAATTTTCCATTCCTTGTCTCATTAAAAACACATTGAATCCAGAGGCTCCGGGTACGCTTATTAGCCATGAACCAAGCAGCCAAAGTAAAGTTAAAGGGATCTCCTTGCTCGAAAATATGAGCATGTTTAACCTCTCTGGGCCGGGTATGAAAGGCATGGTTGGCATGGCGAGTCGAGTGTTTGAAGTGATTTCTAACGCCAATATCTCGATTAGCTTAATTACGCAATCTTCCAGCGAATACAGCATTAGTTTTTGCGTGCATGGCAAAGATGAAGAGCGTGCTTTGGCGATGTTAGAAGATGCGTTCGCATTAGAGTTATCCAATAACTTTTTAGAACCAATCGAAGTGAAAAAGAATCTTGCGATTGTGACGCTAGTTGGTGATGGCATGCGTCATTCAAAAGGTCTGGCGGCAAAATTCTTTAGTGCGCTGGCCCAAGCTCGTGTTAACAATGTAGCGATTGCTCAAGGGTCATCAGAACGCTCCATTTCTACGGTTGTTGAAAATAGGAAAGCGAAAAAAGCGGTGAAAGTCATTCATGAGAATTTCTTCTCTAACTTGCATACTATTGATGCTTTTGTCGTGGGCTGCGGTACAGTCGGAGCTGAATTGCTCGGGCAAATTAGCAAACAGCAGCAAAGTTTACTAGAAAGGCATATTCGACTGCGCGTTTACGGCATTGCTAACAGCAAAAAGATCCTGCTGAAGTCAGAAGGAATAGACTTACAGGAAGACTGGGAGAGCATGTTAGCCGAAGCCACAGAAAGCTTGTCTGTGGCAAAGCTGCGTGAGTTTACCCAAGAACATAGCTTGGTGAACCCCGTGGTAATTGATTGCACAACCAGTGAGGTTATTGCCAATACTTATATTGATTTTATGACTTCAGGCTTCCATGTTGTAACGCCGAATAAGAAGGCAAACACCAACAACATGAGTTTCTACAATAAGCTAAGAGAAGTGGCGCAGGCGTCTAATCGTCAGTTCCTGTACGAAACGACAGTTGGCGCAGGTTTACCGGTTATAGATAATCTTCAAAAGCTCATTTATGCCGGCGATGAGCTGATTCAGTTTGAAGGTATTCTTTCTGGTTCATTATCGTTTATTTTTGGCAAGTTAGACGATGGCATGGCGCTTTCTGAGGCTACGCAAATTGCATTGGAGAATGGTTATACCGAGCCTGACCCGCGTGACGACTTAAGTGGAATGGACATCGCTCGTAAACTGCTGATTATGGCGCGCGAGGCCGGGCTGGATATGGAATTAACCGACATTGAAATCGATCCTATTTTGCCTGAAGAATTTGACGTTAGTGGTTCCGTTGAAGACTTCATGAATAATTTGAAAGCGCTTGATGCAGTGTATGATGCACGTTTAAGTCAGCTTCGCAGTGAGAGTAAAGTGTTGCGTTATGTGGGTAGCATTAAAGATGGTAAGTGTCGGGTATCATTGGTTGAAGTGGATGATTCTCACCCTCTTTATGGAATTAAAGACGGTGAAAATGCCTTGGCCATTCATAGCCATTACTATCAACCATTGCCATTTGTCATTCGTGGTTATGGTGCTGGCGCGGCGGTTACGGCTGCGGGGGTCTTTGCTGATGTACTTCGTACTATGCCGTGGAAGCATGTTTAACGTGCCCTAATGTTCAATTATAAAATATGAGGTGAAAATGGGGCTAATGCCGCAGGTAAACGCGTTAAATCGCTGTATTCAATGTGTTGGCGTGTTAGCCTTTTTTCTCCTATATCCCCTTGAAACAGAGGCTTTAAAATGTATCTGAAAGTCTATGCACCAGCATCCGTTGGTAACGTCAGTCTTGGTTTTGATATGTTGGGGGCGGCGTTACTCCCAATCGACGGTTCTTATTTAGGTGATGAAATCGAAATTCAAGACAGCGAGTCTTACGCTTTGGACTATGCAGGACGATTTCAACATGTTCTCCCGTCTGATATTTCTGACAACATCGTGACCCATTGTTACATGCACTTCAGTGAATGTTTAAAGTCACGTGGGCTCACACCAAGACCGGTTCACATGACGTTGCATAAGCATTTGCCAATCGGTAGTGGCTTAGGATCGAGCGCCAGCTCAATTGTTGCAGCGTTATTTGGACTCAACACCTTCTTTGATTCTCCTTTCAACAAAAATGATTTACTCAAAATGATGGGCGTCATGGAAGGGCAAATAAGCGGTAGTGTTCACTATGACAACGTTGCGCCAAGTTATTTGGGTGGATTAACGCTTATCAGTGAACTTGAACACGAAGTGGCTCGCAAATTACCTAGCATTGATACGTGGTATTGGGTTGCCTGCTATTCCGGTGTTCATGTTTCTACCTCGGCAGCCCGCAAAATCTTACCGCAAGAAGTAAGTTTGCAAACGACAATTCAATTCGGTAGACAACTTGCTATCTTTGTTGATGCCTTGCATCGACAAGACGCTCACACCGCGCAAACTGTCATTCAAGACGTTATTGCTGAACCTTATCGTAAATCCCTTTTGCCTCGTTTTGATGACGCAAAAGCATTTGCGCTAGAAAATGGTGCTGGCGCGTTTGGCATTTCTGGTTCCGGCCCTACCGTGTTTGCCCTTTGTGATGATTTATCACAAGCAAAAATAATAAACGATTGGCTCGCTCAGCATTATATCCAAAACGACGCTGGGTTTAGTCACATCTGTCAATTGGACCTTGAAGGGTCCAGAATTGTGAAGGAATAAGCCGTGCATTTGTACAATTTAAAAGTCCCCTCTGATCAGGTTAGTTTTGAACAGGCGGTAAAAAAAGGGTTAGGCCAAGACATGGGCCTGTATTTCCCCAGTGAATTTAAGCCATTCGACAACATCGATACCTTACTCGAAATGCCGTTTGTTGAACGTAGCGCCAAAGTGTTGCAGCAACTAATTGGTGATGAGCTAAGCGAAGACGTTATTTCGGAATTGGTTGCCAACGCTTTTGTTTTTCCTGCGCCGCTTGCGCCGGTAAATGACCATATTTATTGCTTAGAGTTGTTCCACGGACCAACGTTAGCGTTTAAAGATTTTGGCGCACGGTTTATGGCGCAATGTTTGTCGACGTTATCAAAAGGGCAGAAGATCACCATTTTAACGGCAACCTCAGGTGATACAGGGGCTGCTGTAGCGCATGCTTTTCATGGTATCGACAATATCGACGTTGTGATTTTGTTCCCGAAAGGAAAGATCTCGCCGCTACAAGAAAAACTCTTCTCGACCTTGGGCGGTAATATTCACACCGTCGCCATCGAAAGCGATTTTGATGCGTGTCAGCATTTGGTTAAAACGGCGTTTGAAGACAAAGACGTACGAGAAGGCTTGCACCTCAATTCGGCAAACTCCATTAATATTAGTCGCTTGATGGCGCAAATTTGTTATTACTTCGAAGCCTTCTCTCAATTAAATAAAGTACAACGTGAAAACACGATAGTTTCAGTGCCTAGCGGTAACTTTGGTAATTTAACTGCGGCCATGTTTGCCAAGATGCTTGGTTTACCCATTAAACGTTTTGTTGCCGCCACTAACCTTAACGATACGGTTCCGCGTTTTTGGGCAAGCGGTGAATGGAAGCCAAATGCGACAGTGGCAACCATGTCGAATGCGATGGATGTCAGTCAGCCGAATAATTGGCCGCGCATTCAAGCCTTATTTGACAAGGGCATGCTAAACAAGGATATTCTTAGCGCGGTTTCCATCGATGAAGATTACACGCAGTTAGCAATGCGAAATCTGGCAAATGAAGGTTATGTGAGTGAGCCTCACGCGGCTGTTGCTTTTAAAGCGCTAACCAGTCAGCTTCAAGATGGTGAAACCGGCATTTTCCTTGGAACCGCACATCCAGCGAAGTTCCGAGAAACCGTTGAAAATGTATTAGGTCAGCCAATTGCGTTGCCAGAACCTTTGGTTGAGGTAGCTGATAAAGAAAGTTTGTCTGTGCCGTTACCTAATGATTATCAGCAATTGAAGCAGCACTTATTCAACATCCTTTAGGCTATTATGCAAACATGGAAAGACGCGCTTAGTGAAGAAAAAGCGCAACCTTACTTCCAGCAAATTTTACAATTCGTAGAGCAAGAGCGTGAAGCGGGAAAGGTCATTTTCCCGCCTCAAAAAGACGTTTTTAACGCATTTCGTTACACGGAATTCTCCGATGTGAAAGTGGTGATTTTAGGGCAAGATCCTTATCACGGCCCCGGGCAGGCGCATGGGTTGTGCTTTTCGGTGTTGCCGGGTGTGAAAACACCGCCTTCACTCATGAATATGTATAAAGAACTGGCCCGAGACATTACCGATTTCCAAACTCCAAATCATGGTCACTTAACATCGTGGGCTGAACAAGGGGTATTGCTGTTGAACACCGTGCTAACAGTGCAGCAGGGTAATGCACATTCTCATGCAAAAATTGGTTGGGAACGCTTCACTGATAAAGTGATAGAGCAATTAAATCAGCATCGTTCAGGTATCGTGTTTTTGCTCTGGGGCAGTCATGCTCAGAAAAAAGGCAGTATGATTGATACTTCGAAGCACCACATCCTAAAAACCACGCATCCATCTCCGTTGTCTGCACATCGAGGCTTTCTGGGATGCGGCCATTTTTCTGCAACTAACCGCATTCTGCAACAACAAGGCCAAACTCCTATTAATTGGCAGATTTAAAAAATTTGCCTTAATTAGTGTGGTGTGAGCGAGTTGTTGTAAAAAGCTAAAATATCACTTCATAAAGCAAAAAAGCTCCAGCATTTAATGCCGGAGCTTTTTGTTTTAAATATCAATTTTTTGGAGTTCGTACTCGTTAAAAATATCAATATCCTGTAATTCTTTACGAAGACGATACCTGTCTTTCAACGCTTCAATTTCACGCCACATGCGCTTCTTTTTCTTGGACTTAACTGTGTTTGTATCAGGGTCCAAATGGGATATCACATCAGACTTACTCATGGCACTCTCCTTCTTTTAAAAAAGGCTTAAATCGTGATTTATGACTACCGTTCTTCGCGAAAAGCTAATCTTTTTTTATCATAGCTAGCAGCAAAGTAAAGCGTTTTTGTTAACTTTTTATTAACAGAAGTTGACGCTTTAATGAATCATCACTTTTTTTATCTAAAGCACCATAAAAGGAGTGTTATTTTACCCTAGAGTGTGTATTATTCCTCGGTTGACTGCCTGAATAAGTCGATCAACTGTGCGGTTGACGCATCAAATTCACTCTTGGTGACACTCGCACTATTAATCTCTGATAAGATTTGATTTCCCAATACTTTTCCTAACTCAACGCCCCATTGATCAAATGAATTGACCTGCCAAATAATGCCCTGAACAAACACTTTATGTTCATAGAGCGCAACTAATGAACCGAGGGTTTTTGGATCAAGCTGTTGGAATAACAGGGTGTTGCTTGGTTTGTTACCCAACATTTCTTTATGTTTCGCTAAACAGGCTTTCTGAGTATCAGTGAGAGAGGTATTCACTAATTCTGCGTAGGCTTCGTCAAATGTCTTGCCTTGCATGAGTGCTTGAGACTGGGCAAAACAATTCGACGCGAGCATAGCATGTTGCACTTGATGTTGATTTGGCACTTTAAGTGGAAGCATAAAGTCAGCAGGAATCGTGCTCGTCCCCTGATGTAAAAGCTGATGGAAGGAGTGCTGACCATTTGTGCCTTCACTTCCCCAAACAATGGGGCCTGTTAGGTAGTCAACGGCTTGCTCACCTGCCATGCGTTTGCCATTACTTTCCATATCAAGTTGTTGTACGTAGGCAGGAAAGCCACGTAAGTAATGATAGTAGGGTAAAAGCACATAGCTTTGCGCGTTAAAGAAGTTGCGATACCAAATGCCAAGTAGAGCCATGATTACTGGCATATTGTCAGCAAGAGGTGCGGTTCTAAAATGTTGGTCCATATCGAATGCACCTTCAAGCAATGCCCGAAAGTTATCGAATCCAATATTTAGTGCCAGAGGTAAACCAATGGCTGACCACATGGAATAGCGTCCACCAACCCAATCCCACATTGGAAACACATTGTCTTCCGCAATGCCAAAATCGGTAGCCGCTTCAATGTTGGAAGAAACCGCAACAAAATGGTGAGCGACGTCTTTCTTTTGCCCACCAGAGCGATAAAACCATTCGCGTGTTGTTAAGGTGTTTTGCAGTGTTTCTTGAGTGGAAAACGACTTCGATGACATGATTACCAAAGTTTCTTCAGGAGAAACTTTGGCAAGCACATCCTGCAAATGGCAGGCGTCTACATTAGCAACAAAATGCACGTTTACTTTGCCGGTTTGATAAGGCTTCAACGCTTCGGACATGATTTTCGGGCCTAAGAATGAGCCGCCAATGCCGATAGCGAGCACATCTTTTATGGGTTTGCCGGTATACCCTAGATGATCGCCTGAATGAATAGCGTGAACAAAGCGCTGCATTTTAGTCAGGCAGTCTTCTATTTCTGGCATCACGTTTTCGCCGTCTTCATAAACGGGGGCGCCAGAAAAGTTTCTTAAGGCAGTGTGTAAAACGGAGCGATGTTCAGTGTGATTGATTTTATCACCGGAAAACATGGCATCACGTTTTACTTCAAGGTTGGCATCTTGGGCTAAACCAAGTAGGGCGCTCATCACCTCTTGGTTGACCAAGTTCTTAGAATAATCAAGGAAGATGCCACAAGCCGACAAACTCATTTTTTGCGCTCTATCGGGATCTTGCTTAAACCAGTCCCGCATATGTTCTGCTTGAATTTGCTCGTGAAGCTGTGAAAGTTGCTGCCAGTGTTCTGATTGTGTCAGAAGGCTCATGTCATCTCCCAATGTGTAGTTACGCAAACCAGAGCAGTTACAGATACTCCTGTAGCATTTTTTCCAGTTTGATTTGGTCAACAGTGAAATTACGAATACCTTCAGCGAGCTTTTCCGTTGCCATTGCGTCTTCATTCATTGCCCAACGGAACGCTGCCTCTGTTAACGCAGATGGCGCAGTTTCAGTTGCTTGAGCCGCTTCTAGTTTGAGTGGAAGCGGATCGGTGCAATCTTTCAGTTCTTGCAATAGCGCAGGGCTAATCGTTAAACGATCACAGCCAGCTAGCTCGGTTATTTCGTCTATATTGCGGAAGCTTGCTCCCATCACAATGGTGTTGTAGCCGTGACGCTTGTAATAGTGATAAATGCTGGTCACAGATTGCACACCCGGGTCTTCCGATGCAGGGTAACTGTCTTTGCCGTTTTTAGCTTTGTACCAGTCTAAAATTCGGCCAACAAAGGGTGAGATAAGGTAAACACCGGCTTCTGCACAGGCTCTTGCCTGAGCAAAGCTAAACAATAATGTGAGGTTGCAATTTATACCTTCTTTTTCTAATTGTTCAGCAGCGCGAATGCCTTCCCATGTCGATGCTATTTTTATCAGAATTCTGTCTTTAGTGATACCTTCTGATTGATAAAGTTCAACTAAACGATGCGCTTTTGCAATGGTTGCTTGCGTATCGAACGATAATCGAGCGTCCACTTCCGAAGAAACGCGTCCGGGAACAATATCAAGAATTTCTTTTCCGATTAACACAAGCAATTTGTCGTTAGCATCTTCAAGCTGTTGCGTAGCGTTATCCGATTGAGACTTAGCCCATGTTGTGGCTTGTTCAAGTAGAGGAGTATATTGCGGTAGCTGCGCCGCTTTTAATAACAATGACGGGTTGGTTGTGGCATCAACCGGCTGATAAGTTTTAATGGCGTCGATGTCACCAGTGTCGGCGACAACCGTGGTAACTTCGCGTAAAGCATCTAATTGGTTAGTCATAATATCCTCTAACTACAAGGTTCTTGGGCTTGTATCATTTGGCTTAATATTTCATTTTCAAGTGCAACCGTAATAAACGATTGTGACTGGTTAATGAATTGAATTCGTATTCATTCTGATGGGCGACTGGCACAATGCCGATTTCAGGAGAATCGTGTCTTTGAAACATGACGCCATTATAACGGTTGCTACTCTCAAAGCGCAAAACTTGCTAACCTTTTGGCTAAATTCCAGTGTGAAATGATTGAAAATCAACAACAACTATTTAGAACCAGTTAAGGTAATACATTTATGACAGCGAAAATTACCATTATTCAGGAAGATATTACCCGACTTTCCGTGGATGCCATTGTGAATGCTGCCAATAATTCCTTATTAGGTGGTGGCGGTGTTGATGGTGCTATTCATCGAGCTGCTGGGCCGGAATTAAAAGCGGAATGCAGTAAATTAAAGGGATGTCGAACCGGGGATGCTAAAATTACGCAAGGTTACAACTTGCCCGCTAAGCATGTTATTCATACTGTAGGACCGCGCTGGTATGGCGGTGGTCATGGGGAAGCGCAGTTGTTGGCGTCCTGTTACAAAGAGTGTTTAGCGCGCGCTGGAGAAAATGGCATTCGCAGTATCGCTTTTCCGGCTGTCAGTTGCGGTGTTTACGGCTATCCATTGCAAGCTGGCTGCCAAATTGCCATGCAAACAGTTGCCGAAGAAATCGGTCACTATGAAGATATACGTAAAGTGATCTTCTGTGCTTTTAGTGAAGAGGTGTACCACGCCTTTGTTAATGCAATGCAATCCTTGCAACTGCATTAACACACCATCATTGATAGAATGCCAAAATCAGTGCCTGCCAAGTAAAAATAGAGAATGCTATGTTAGTTGTTATTTCCCCTGCGAAAAATTTGGATTACACCACCGCGCCCGTTACCGATACCTACACCCAACCAAGGTTATTAGACGATGCTCAGGAGCTTATTCAACGATGCCGTGAGTTAGCGCCGCATGAAATTGGTTCATTAATGAAAATCAGCGATAAATTGGCTCAATTAAATGCTGAGCGTTTTGCAGAGTGGCATTTGCCATTTACGCCAGAGAATGCCAAACAAGCGGTATTGGCCTTTAACGGCGATGTTTACACCGGTCTCGAAGCCAACACATTAGATGAAGCCGACTTCACCTTCGCACAGTCTCACTTGCGTATTTTGTCGGGTTTGTATGGTTTATTGCGTCCATTAGACTTAATGCAAGCGTATCGTTTGGAAATGGGCTCGTCGTTGTCTAACAATCGCGGTAAAAATCTATATGAGTTTTGGGGAACGATCATCACCGACAACTTGAATATGGCGCTTGCGGAGCAAGGCGACAACGTTTTAGTGAATCTTGCTTCTAACGAATATTTTAAATCGGTGAAAAAAGCCAAATTAGAGGCTGAGATCTACACGCCAGTATTCAAAGATAAGAAAAACGGTGAATATAAAGTGATTAGCTTCTTTGCTAAGAAAGCGAGAGGACTAATGGCGCGATATATCATTAAGAATCAACTTGCGGAAGTCGAGCAATTAAAAGCCTTTGATTATGCGGGATACCAATTTAGTGAAAGTATGAGTCAAGGTACGGATTTAGTATTTACCCGTGAAGAACAATAATAGAAATGTTTAAAAACGGCCGGAAAGCAAGCGCCTCCGGCCAAAAACACTTTGAGAAAAGTGAAACGTGAAAAATGAAATGTTGAAACGAGGAACAGAGAATTAAGCGAGTTTAACTTCAACCGCAATGTTGCCACGGGTTGCGTTAGAATATGGGCAAACCATATGCGCTTTTTCAACTAACGCCTGAGCTACTTCTTTATCCAAGTCTTTTAAATCCACGGTTAGGCGAACAGCAATGCCAAATCCCGTTTCGACAGGACCAATATCAACTTCTCCTGTGACTTGAATGTCATCCGATAATTTAACTTTGCCTGCGGCAGCAACGTGCTTTAATGCGCCAATAAAACAAGCAGAGTAACCTGCGGCAAACATTTGCTCAGGATTCGTACCTGAACCGCCCGCTCCCCCTAACGCCTTTGGTGTAGAAAGCTTCAAGTTGAGCGATTCATCGTCAGAAAGCGCTATCCCTTCTCTTCCACCTGTTGCGGTTGCAATTCCGGTATATACAACTTGCTGTAATGCTTGCATTATCTTCTCCTAGTAACGTTTACTATGTGAATTAAATATAGAATATTGTTTGCATGCAAAATATATTAAAGTAAGCGGTGTCGCTTTGCAACTATATTGTATGCAAAATTATTGGAGAGGAATGAATAAATGACTGATGCCCTAAGGCTTAAAAATCAGATTTGCCATCGTTTTTATACGGTTTCCAATGCATTTACCCGTGCATATCGTCCTTTACTTAAAAAGTTAGACATTACCTATCCTCAATATGTCGCCATGATGGGGCTGTGGGAGCAAAGCGGGGTGACTATCCAAGAGCTTGTTAAAACAACAAAAATCGATGCTGGAGCAATGACGCTCATTCTGAAGAAACTACAAAGCAAAGGGTATCTGGAAGTGGTTCAAGGCGAGGAAGATAAGCGTACACGTTTTGTGCATTTAACGGAAAAGGGCAAGGCCGCAGAGAATGAAGCCGAGTCGATCCCACAGCAGCTTATTTGCAAAGTTGATACACTTGAAAGGGAAGAGGCACTCACGCTAATTTCGTTGATTGATAAGCTAAGTCAGGGTTTAGAGTCGGCCATTTGTAAGTTAGAGGATTAAATTTTTGTTTAACGTTTTACCTAAAAGCGTTAAATACAGCTATTTAGTTAAACAGCGCTAGTTAGTCGTCACTTTTCTGAGCGCTCGCCCCGCCCAGCTGGAAAAAATCGCGATGATAGCAGAAAGGAAAACAGCAACGGAAAAGAATGAATGAGAAGCCAGCGCTTGAAAAAAGGCAGCGATAAGCATCGAAGTGATCGCTGCCACAATCATTGAAAATGGCAGTGTTTTTTGAAATGTCAGTATGCCAATAATAAAAGGAATAATGATATTGGCAATTAACGCAATGATGCCGACACTTTCACCCTGAAACACGCTTTACTCCTGAATATCAATTTGTTCGCTTTTACTTATCCGTAAGCATTCGCACTTCCCGTTGTGGAAACGGAATGTTCACACCGTTGTCGTTTAGTGAACGGTAAACCTCTCTATTCACTTTATGCAAAAGCGTGTGATATTGCGAGGTAGGCAACCAAACGCGGATAGCGATATTCACTGAACTGTCGCCAAAATCGCTAATGCCCACTTGCGGCGGCTTTTCTTTGTCTGGGCCATCTATTTCCGATATCGCCTTTTGAATCAGCTCGATAGCGTTGTCGGGGTCTTCGCTGTAAGCAATACCAATAGAAAGCTCAGCCAAAGTATTGTTAAACGAGTTTTGGATGATTTCGCCAACGATATGCTTGTTAGGAATGCTGATTTCGATTTGGTCTTCGTTGGTAAGAATGGTAAATGCCAAACGCACTTCTTTGACTTCCCCAGTTACGCCTTGCACGCTAATAGTGTCGCCAACCACGTAAGGCCGCGTCAGAATAATATTCAGGCCCGCACCATAGTTCGATACCAAGCCTTGCACTGCCAAGCCTGCGCCTAGAGACAACGCACCAACCGTGGCAATAAAGGGGGTGACGCTAATGCCCAACTTACCAAGCGCAATGATGGCAAACATGGTCATTGTTACGATTTTAACAAAAGTGGCTGCAAAGCGACTGAGGGTGACATCCATGCCTTTTTTATCACACAGCGCAAGTAGCAAATTACTCACTTTACGAGCAACCACCAAACCCAGCAGCAAAATAAGAATCGCGCCTAGAATTTGAAAGCTGTAATTCACAAAAAACTCAATCACCATTTGATAAATGGCAGCAGCTTGCTCAAGTTCTTTTCCTAAGTTTTCTTCCATCAATGGTGTTCTTCCATCAGTTATTGCTAACAATGCGTTTCAAAAATCAGCGTTAAATGGCGTTAATTGCTTAGCGTAAATCATAGCGAATAGGGTTGGGAATGAGATCGTATGAATATATATAAGCATGGTAAAAAAGGTCGGCTAGTTCGCCTTGGGCGCTCGTTAATTTAGGTACCTGTATGATTGCGGGGCGGTAATTCCATGGCCCAATTGGCTTAGTTCAATGGCCTGTTTATACCTTTGGATGTTTCCAACTTTTATGGCAACAGCACTATCTTTTCCCGAGTAATATTCATCAAAGAAGTTTTTTGAAATACCAGCGTTTTCTTTTGTAAGCTTCCAAAGTTCATCGGGAGTATCTGTCAGTATTTCTTCAATATCAAATTCACCAACAACTTTACCAACGGGGAGAGTTGAATAAACAACTACCGTTTTTATACCTTCTCTTTTAAAGGCTGATTTCCGAAATTCATAGTGTTTTGTACCATTTAAGATTTTGTCGGCATATTCAGGTTTAATTGACAATAAGACTTTCATTTACACCACCTAAGTATATTACTGTTCTAATCTGTTCTAGGGTTAGCCTTCTATATCCCCAATAGTCACCTCTACTGAGTCCGACATTCGCTACTAGTTGAGCTTTAGTCAGTCGTTTTGTCAAGGCTGCGTTATACATGAATTTTATGATAAAAGGGTACTTTCGTGTATTCCAAATATCTAGAAGCTCTTCATCTGTAAATACCGAGTACGAAGAGCAGTAATCATAATATTCATCATAACTCTCGAAGGTATCGATGTGGCGAATGCTCTGGAAAACGCATAATGATGTGACAACTGATCTATATTCAGCGGGCCCCAAATTGTCAGTTGTCCGGTAAATCAAAATCAAGTCGCCGGGATTAAGGCGGTTAACGGCATCCATTTTAGTCATGTAAATTTTATGGATACTATTTGTATGGGAAACGTCTTGTACAATATCCTCGTTTTCATTTTTTAATATGGAATCTGGAAAAAGTTTAGTGTGGTGTTCTGGATAAATACTTAACATTAAATATTGCTTATTAGATAAGCTGATGAATGGATAAGTTTGTATTGACGACCCCGTTGATGAATTCATGAATTTGGTTAAAACTACTTCGGTGCCATTTGCCGTGTTTTTCCGTCCGTGAATTTGAAAACCATACCTTTGAATCATACCCATGAGTTTTTTTTGTTCTTCAAACATAGTCACATAGATTGTATCAACGTTCGAAAATAGCGCGTTATCTATGGCTTTTTTTAAGAATCGTTGACCTCTTCTCGTCCCGATATTTTCGAATTTGAAAGTACCTATCTTTAGCGCTAATTTTGTACTAATTTGAGGGTGAATATCATGTATTGGGCCTTGTTCTACCTTTAAGTACATGAATCCGACAATGCGACTGTCAGCATAAAGTACGTAGGCTTTTTCGTTTGCTTTTCTTGCAAACCAGAAACTAAATTCAGTGTAAGTTTGTTTCAGAGAATCGAAAAAAGGATCGTTGATGTCGATATCCCTAAATTCCTGATAGTACAAGTTATCCATATTCGACCCGTCTATTTATAGGATTTTTCTTGAGGATAAATAATTGGGAAATGAGTTTAAAGTGTAATTTTAATGACTTAAGTATGAGCTTATGGGTTGCTTAGCAAAAAGCGTATTCTTAATGGTAAGTTATTGATAGAAAGTCACCAATAAAAAGACACCAACAGAAAAATCACAAGCAGACCCTCAGCCGCAAGGAAGCGGCTGCGGAGCCTCCATGGAAGGATTTACGGCGAGTCTGCGGTGAATTTCTGTTGGTGGCTAAGAACGGAAGCAAGCATCTATGTCAGTTTGGCTTTGCCCCACGAATTATCTACTTCCCCATTAATCCCGAACTAACTTCTGCTGAAAACGTAGCGTTTGCGTGTTGTTACCGTGCTGAACACGGATCTCAAAGCGATACGTTTCGTTATCATCAAAAGGAAATTGCGCTAAATAATAAATAGATTCCTGCTCTCTTACTTGGCTAAAGGTAAGTGTTTTGGTGTTGCCAAGTAGATCTCGCGCTTCACCCGTTACCACCACATCTTGCGCTTGCTTTGAGGCTCTATCTAACACCGAGATATTCACAAAGGCATTGTACTTACTGCGCACAATCTCGTATTGCTGCGCGATATCGGGCTGCAAAAACGTGCTGTTGAGCACGATATAATGCACTTCCCAATCACCCAACGCCTTAAACTGCTCAGCTTGAGCGCTAAACGCACTTAAGCCACTTAGCAGGGCAACCACGCCACTTAACCACATCGCTTTGATGAGATGTAACGCCTTCATTAAAAACCTCTTACTAAATCCTGAATCAATATTTGAATAAATTGTAGTGCAATTATGGCAACTAACACTGATAAATCTAGACCTCCCATTGGCGGCAAAATGCGGCGAATAGGCGCAAGGAATGGTT
Organism: Alteromonas sp. a30; assembly: GCF_026788005.1. Classification (GTDB taxonomy): domain Bacteria; phylum Pseudomonadota; class Gammaproteobacteria; order Enterobacterales; family Alteromonadaceae; genus Paraneptunicella. The sequence goes on along the minus strand of NZ_JABEPE010000011.1, from coordinate 49,110 downwards.
CGGTGAGTTGGTGCATAACCATCTCAATAGGGTTTTGACCTTGGCTAACCCAGCTTAACAACGCGCGAATAATTAACACCCAGAACATCAGAGATAACGCTTCTTTTAGCACCACAAAAGCCGCACCAATAAGCAGTGACACAATGTTGTACATGCCGCCAGCAAGCAGCCCTAAAATAAACAGTTTGGCACCAGCAACCAGTAATGCCAGTACTAAAGTGGCGGTATCGAGGCTGCCAATGGAAGGTAGCACTTTGCGTAGCGGCCCAACAATCGGGTGTGTTGCCTTTATTACAAATTGGCTAAAGGGGTTGTAGAAGTCGGCTTTAGCCAGTTGTAGCCAAAGACGTAAAAGCACCACCATTAGGTACAAGTCAAATAGGGTGTTAACTAAAAAATAGCTTGCGTTCATGAATTAACCATCGTTCAAATATTAGAATAACTTAGACATTTCATCGGCTCGATCAACCGCTGCTTGCATTGCACCAGAGACAATGTCTTCGAGCTGATGATCTTGAAAATATTCCACGGCTTTGGCGGTCGTTCCGCCTTTCGACATCACTCTTTCTCGCAATTCCTTTAACGAGACGTCCGGGCTTGCGCACACCAATTCCGCTGCACCTAACATGGCTTGTTGCACCATGTTACGAGCGTCTTGCGGTTCGAATCCCATGGCTTCGGCTTTTTGCTGCATGGCGTCCAAAAATAAGAAGAAATACGCCGGACTGCTGCCAGCGCCAGCGATCACAGTATTAATTTGTGCTTCGTCTTTCGCCCAAACGGTGGTGCCAACCATATTAAATAACGCTTCAGTAAAGTCGCGCTGCGCTTGGCTAGCATTTTCGCTGAACAAGCCGGTTAAGCCTTTGCCTACCGCACTTGGCGTATTTGGCATGGTGCGAACGAGCGCATGTTTGCCGCCAATAAATTCATATAAACGCTCGCAAGTTAGCCCTGCTGCAATTGAGATAAATAACTTGCCTTCAAATGCACCGGCTTCAACTAATGGGGCGCACATTTCCTGCATGAATTGCGGCTTTACCGCTAATACCACCACATCCGATTGCGCGACTGCTTCAAGGTTATCTTGAGTGATATTGATGCCGAGGTCTGCGTTGAGTTTTTCCAATTTAGGTAAACTGCGGTTGCTGGCGGTAATCAATTGGCTAGGGTAGCCGTTTTTTACCATGCCACTAACGATGGCGGAGGTCATGTTGCCTGCGCCGATAAAAGCAATTGATAAATGCTCCATAACGAGTGTTTCAATCTCCAATGCTGCAAATTAAACGTCATCATAACAAGCTTGTGGGCGTTATGATATGTGCCTTCGGGACGGGCGCGTGGTTTTTCCGTGCTTATTGCCTTGCGCTGTTTGCTTCTCTGGGACCAAAGATAGCCGTGCCAACGCGTACCATGGTCGAACCGCATTCAATCGCGCTTTGCATGTCACCAGACATCCCTATCGAAAGCGTGTCTACTTGAGGATATGTGGCTTGTAAGCGTTTATACAAGTCGTGCATGGCTTGAAAAGCCTGTTTTTGTTCCGCTTTGGACTCAGTGTTCGCCGGAATCGCCATTAATCCTCTTAAGGTTAAATTAGGCAAGGCGTGTATGGTTTCAGCTAGAGCGAATACCGCATTTGGCGCAACGCCAGACTTGTTTTCCTCGTCGCTAATATTGACTTGAATGCACACCTGAAGCGGTGCTTTAGCTTCTGGGCGTTGTTGGCTTAATCGTTCGGCGATTTTCTCGCGTTCAATGCTTTGCACCCAATCGAAATGTTCAGCCACTTGCTTGGTTTTATTGGATTGTAGCGGCCCGATGAAATGCCATTCAATATCGCTAAGTTCGCTTAAACTCTGTACTTTTTGTATTCCTTCCTGTACATAGTTTTCGCCAAACATACGTTGACCCGCTTTCCACGCTTCCTTTATGGCGTCATTCGGTTTAGTTTTACTGACAGCCAGCAGGCGAATTTCAGAAGGGTGGCGTTTTGCATTTTGAGCGAAGTCTTGAATCGAATCCAATGCGCTTTTCAAGCGATTTGCTATTGTTAACATGATAAAAGAATGCCGTTGTTCATTCAGTTGATACAGGAGTATAGGCCTTGGATATTACCGAACTTTTAGCCTTTAGTGTGAAGAATAATGCTTCAGACTTGCATCTTTCCGCCGGTTTACCGCCGATTATTCGGGTTGATGGCGAAATGCGAAAGCTAAATGTGCCAGAAATGGACCATAAACAAGTTCACGCGCTCATTTACGAGATAATGAACGACAAGCAGCGCAAAGAATATGAAGAGAATTTAGAAACCGATTTCTCATTTGAAGTGAAAGACTTATCCCGGTTTCGTGTTAATGCCTTTGTGCAAAATCGCGGCGCAGCGGCGGTATTACGTACCATTCCTAGCAAAGTGCTCACTTTAGAACAACTAGGCGCACCGGAGATCTTCAAAGACATCATTAATCAGCCCACGGGCATTGTATTAGTAACAGGCGCAACCGGCTCGGGTAAAAGTACCACGCTGGCAGCCATGATTGACTACATTAACACCACCAAACGTCAACATATTCTAACCATTGAAGACCCTATCGAATTCGTTCATGAGAACAAACTCAGCTTATTAAACCAGCGGGAAGTGCATCGCGATACTCACAGCTTTAACAATGCACTGCGCTCGGCACTACGTGAAGACCCAGATGTGATTTTGGTGGGTGAACTACGTGATTTAGAAACTATTCGTCTTGCCATTAGTGCGGCTGAAACCGGTCACTTAGTGTTTGGTACGCTGCACACCAACTCTGCCCCTAAAACCATTGACCGTATTATTGATGTGTTCCCCGCAGAAGAAAAAGCCATGGTGCGCTCAATGTTGTCGGAATCCATTCGCGCAGTGGTATCTCAAAGTTTATTGAAGCGCATTGGTGGTGGTCGCGTTGCAGCCCATGAGATTATGTTAGGTATTCCCGCCATTCGGAACTTGATCCGTGAAGACAAAGTGGCGCAAATGTACTCTGTTATTCAAACTGGGCAACAATACGGTATGCAAACTATGGATCAATGCCTACAAAAGCTGGTGGCCCAAGGTTTGATTACTCCGCAAGATGCAGCGGATAAAAGTATTGATAAAAAGAATCCTTCTCCCGGGTTTTAGCGTCAGTAACGATCCTCAGCGATGTCATAAGTGAGATGAGTAAACATGGATTTAGATTTTTATTTGCAAAAAATGGTTGAACAAGGCTCCTCTGACTTGTTCATTACATCAGGGTTTCCTGTTAGTGCAAAAATCAATGGCAAAATGACGCCAATTAGTGAAGCTGCATTAACCGATGAGCAATCATCGGCGCTGGTAAAAAGCGCCATGAATGCGGAACAGCAAACGGAATTTGATAAAAGCAAAGAGTGTAACTTTGCTATTTCTCGCGATGAGATTGGGCGTTTCCGTTGCAGTGCGTTTTGGCAACGCGATAAAGCCGGCATGGTGATTCGGCGCATTGTTACGCAAATTCCTAAAACGGAAGATTTGGGCCTGCCTGATGTATTAAAAGACATTATTATGGCAAAACGCGGGTTAATTTTGTTTGTGGGGGCAACCGGAACCGGTAAGTCGACCTCGCTGGCTGCGTTAATTGGGCATCGTAATCACAACTCTTTTGGTCATATTTTGACGATTGAAGACCCAATCGAATTTGTGCATGAACACGAAAATTGTGTGGTGACTCAGCGCGAAGTGGGGATTGATACCCAATCCTTCGATGATGCCCTGAAAAGCTCGCTACGCCAAGCGCCTGATGTGATACTCATTGGTGAAATTCGTTCTATGGAAACCATGGAATATGCCATGTCGTTTGCCGATACAGGGCATTTGTGCGTTGCCACCTTGCACGCCAATAATGCCAACCAAGCCATTGAGCGCATAATGCATTTAGCACCACCTGACCAACACGCGAAATTGCGTTATGACCTAAGCCTTAACATGCGTGCCATTATTGCTCAACAACTTGTGCCAACGGCAGATGGAAAAGGGCGCGTTGCCGCCATTGAAATCTTACTGAATTCCCCCTTGGTTCAAGACATGATTCAGCGCGGCGAAATCAGTGGCCTGAAAGATGCCATGAAAAAAGGCAAAGAGATGGGAATGCAAAGCTTTGATATGGCGTTATATGATTTGTTTAAATCTGGCCGAATTACCATGGACCAAGCGCTACATCACTCTGATTCACCCAACGATTTACGCTTGATGATTAAACTGGATAACGATAGTGGCACCAGCTTAGGTTCATTGAGTGATGTCACCATTGATATGGATTAGCGCTTTAATCAAGGTGTTAAATTGAAGCTCTAGTTCAAATCTCCAAATATCTGTTTCAAATTAACAGTCACCTACAGAGAGTTAAGCGTAAACCCTCAGCCGTAGGGAAACGGCTGTGGAGCCTACATGGAAGTATTCACGGCGAGTTTGCGATAAATCTCTGTAGGTGGTTGAAAATTAAACATAACTGTTTAGGTCAAAGTGTTAAATTAAAAGCATCAAATTAACGCTAGCGCAGGCTAGTCAGGCAAAGAGGACGCAGGTTTGATTCGCATTTTTAGCAGTGAAAATCGGCTAGAAGTACAACAAATTAAAGACTTATTAGAGTCGAAACAAATAGATTGCTTCATTAAAAATGAATTCGCCATTGGTGCCGTGGGCGAACTTTCGCCCTTCGACGCTTGGCCTGAAGTTTGGATCCTCGATTCCGAATGGGAGCCCAAAGCCAGAGCCTTCATTGATGCCTTTTTAAAAGAAAACGAAGAAAAGCGACAGCAAGGCGATTGGGTTTGCCCTCATTGTCATGAAGTTAACGATGCCCATTTTGAAATATGCTGGTCGTGCGGTTGCGAAATGGTATTTCAGGCATAACTATTTAATAATGGATGTATATGAGAATAGTTCTAGCTATTGGCTTTTTGTGCCTGAATTTTTCAGCCTTGGCCGATACCGCAACGAAGGTGGATATTCACCTTGTCAAAACCGCCGCTGAAAAGTGGCAATTAAGTTATCTACTAAGTGCTCCTGCAAAACGCCTCGCGTTTGTTCGCAATCCTGATAATTCCCGAACAATACGTTGGCAACCTATGTCGTCGGCGTTCCACATTATTCAGCAAGATGGCAATGAGTTCATTGTCAGAAAGGACAGCGAACCGTTTAGTGATGTCAGCGTTTTACTTACGCCAACGTACAAACATCTTTCTAAAGACTACGCCCCGTTTTCGCCTTATTCGAACAAAGGTGCGCTAATCCATACAGGGCGTTTATTTGCCTGCGCTAATGCCTGTGCGGACGATGAAAACCATTGGAAGATTTCCATGCAAGCGCCGAAAGGGCAGCATATGGTGGTGCATGGCGTAATTCATACCGAAGTTGTGCATTGGGTGGATAAAGACGATGGCATCAATGTGTATGTAGGAACGCAAAAGCCCATTGAAACTGATAACGTGATCGCCATTGTGGATGAGAGCTTGCCAGAGAAAATCAACACTTCTTTGGAAGCTGATATTCCCGCATTAATGGACTATTTTGAGCAGCGCTTAGGCAAATTAAAAGGCTCGAAGCCAATGTTATTTGCGTCCTACGCTAACGTCGACGGACATTCGTCCCAAGGCGGTACTTTGCCTAACCAAATCTTTATGCATTGGAACGTTAATAATCTGAACGAAAAGGTAGCAGACGAGCAATTTCTAAATAACACTTTGTGGTTCTTTGCTCATGAAGTGGCGCATTTGTATCAGCGAAGTAATGGCAACCAATTATATGGTGAGCAAAATGAGTCGTGGCTACACGAAGGAAATGCTGAATGGCTAGCGGCATTAGCACTGTTGGAAATGTATCCCGATACCAAGCCTTATGTTGAAGCTAGAGTGAATAAGGCCAAGCAAATATGCAACCAAGGTTTGCGCCAATTTCCCTTAACAGAGGCCGCGAACAATGGACGATTCGATTTGTACTACCAATGCGGCTTGCTTATTCACAAAACTTTGGATGAAGCGATAAAACAAAACAGCGAAGGTAAGCAGGATATTTTTTCGCTTTGGCGAGCGTATAGAGATGCGTTAAATAGCAGCGTGGGAGAACCCAACAAAGGCGCATTGTTTTTGCGTTTAGCAGAACAAAAAACATCAGCGGATTTAATTTCAAAAATTAAGGCGTTTATTAATGCCAAGGCGAATGCCGACGCGAATAATTTAAAAGAAAAAGTATAGCTTCAATGTAATTATGGATTTGTGAAAAGGCTACCAACAATATTTAGGAACATAACATTCATCGCTTTTCTCATTTGGTTGATGTGTTTTGTTCTTTTAGCCAATTTAGATAAGGTAGTCGGCACTTGGTAGTTGAGCAAATAAGTTGTCGTGTCAGAAGGGGCGCTATCCCACTTCAAGCAAACGCTAAAGTGGGACGAGAGCAAATAAACGCGATGTTATTCTGCTGAAGCTTCTTTCATTGCATCGCCTTGGGCTTTTTCCATTTCGGCTAGCATGTGCTCTACGGCTTTATCTAGGCCCGGATTTTCTGGGTCTGAGCTTTGCGTCATGCCCATCATGCTGCCATCAGCGTAGAAGAAGTAGGTGGTGGGTGTTGCGTTTACTTGGAATTGACCAATGGCAACACGATCGCCATCAACCAAGGTTTTGAAGGTGTGACCACGTTCGTTCAGCATTTCTTGTGGCTTTGCGCCTTCTTTCTCGCTAAAGCTAACGGCCCAAATTTGTAGACCTTGGTCTTTGTATTTTTCGTTTAACCGATCAAATGCGGGTTGAAGTCTTTTACAGTATGGGCACCAAGTTGCCCAAAAATGTAAAATGACAGGTTTGCCTAGTAAGTCTGTGGATTTTACAACTTCACCGTCGGCGGTTTTTAGCTCCCATTCAGGCATGAAAATCTTTTCTTCTTCAGACTGAGCTTGCACAACAGAAGATAAGGAAAGAATGAATAGGCTGGCTAAGCTCAATAAAATGCTTTTTGCATATTTAAGTTTCATTTCGTTGCTCTTGTATTTGTTTAACTGACTTCTAAAGCGGCCTAAAAAGAGCCACTATTGATAAGCCATTTTGGCTTTCACAATCAGACCATCAAGAGAATGAGTTTATTTCGTGAAAAAACGTTTTCAAAAGACGATTTGGAAATTATTTATACTAAGCGGTATATTGTTGTTCCATCCAGCCTTCAACAATTAAACAAGCTGAAACGCTATCTATCTTGCCTTTTTCTAGTTTTTTAAAGCCACCAAGTTCAAATAAACGGGCTTTTGCGTCTGCTGTTGTCAGGCGTTCGTCGTAGGTTTCGACGGGCACTTTAAATTTATTGTGTAGACGATTTCCGAATTTTTTTGCAGAGAAGGTCATTTGCTGGGTTGTACCGTCCATGTTGAGCGGTAGGCCAACGACGACAATGTGTGGTTGCCATTCCTTGTACAATGCAGCAATGCTGTCCCAGTTAGGGATGCCATCTTTAGCGGGAATAGCGGTAAGGGGCGCGGCAGTGCCCGTGACTTCTTGGCCGATAGCAACACCAATGCTTTTTTTGCCAAAATCAAATCCTAAAATACTGCGACTTAACTGCGTCAAGGTGGTTCCTTAAAGAAAACTAAGATAAATGCTTAAAATAAAAACAGGTGCCGAAATGGGCACCTGTCTTTGCGATAAGTTAATGTTGTTTAGCGTTTAAGCGTGTCCAACGTGTGGCGATAAGCGCCAAATATCAATACCAATTTTATTAATAGCGGCTTGCCACTTATCTTCAATTGGTGTTTTAAACAGGATTTCTTTGTCGGCTTCAACGGTCAACCAAGAGTTTTCTTCCAGCTCTCGCTCTAGTTGACCAGCATCCCAACCGGCATACCCTAAGGCAACGATAGAATCTTCAGGGCCATTATCGTTGCCAATCACATCAAGAATGTCTTTAGATGTGGTGATCATGATTTCAGAATTTAACCGTAAGCTTGAGTTCCAACCGACTTGAGTTGAGTGCAAAATAAACCCTCTGTCTCTGCTTACCGGACCGCCCATCATAACAGGGTTATCGGCACGGAAACGGTCGACTTCTCCACTGGTTTCGGTCATTTTCATCAGCTCTTCCAATGACATACCAGCAAGTTGATTAACTACAATTCCCATCGCCCCTTTCTCATTATGCTCAAAAAGGTAGGCAACAGACCGTGAAAAATACGATCCTTCTTGCGAAGGCGTAGCTATAAGCAAATGATTTTGAAGGCTTTTGTGCATAATCGACCTTTTAATATGAATGTTGGGTTGAACATCTCATCTTCGGTTTAACTATAGCTTTATTTGGGGGTTTTGAGATATTTTTCAATAGCGTCAAATAATTTGCCCGTAATATCGATGTCGAATGCCGCTTCAATTTCCTGAACGCAAGTGGGGCTAGTAACGTTAATTTCGGTAATTTTGTCACCAATAACGTCCAGTCCAATGAAAAATAGGCCCTGTTCTCGCAGTATCGGTGCTACGGCTTCAGCCAGTTTGCGGTCGCTCTCGGAGATAGGCTGAGGGCGACCTGTTCCTCCTGCGGCAAGGTTTCCGCGAGTTTCACCAGCGCTGGGTAGGCGTGCCAAGCAGTAGGGCATGACTTCGCCATCGACAATTAAAATACGTTTATCGCCGTCTTTTATTTCAGGCATGTATTCTTGGAACATGGCGTAACGTGTATTGTGAGCAGTGAGGGTTTCAATGATGACGCCTAAGTTGTTGCCATCTTCTTTTACGCGGAAAATAGAGGCGCCGCCCATACCATCAAGTGGTTTACAAATGATGTCTTTGTGTTTCGCATGGAAGGCTTTAATTAAGGCGGTGTTTTGGGTAACAAGCGTGTCGGGGATTAAATCTGGGAAATACGAAGTGGCGAGTTTCTCGTTAAAATCGCGTAATGCTTGGGTTTTGTTAACAACTAAAGTGCCTCGTAATTCTGCTTGCTGCAATATTTGCGTGGCATATAGAAATTCGCTGTCGAATGGTGGATCTTTACGCATCAAAATAACATCAAGGGTTTCTAAAGCGATGTCTTGTTGCTCGCCTAATTGGTAGAAATTGCTAGGGTCACGTTGAACCGACAATGATTGCGTGAGCGCATGTGGGTGGCCTTTATCAAGATACAAGCCTGACATTTCAATGTAAAACAGCTCATAACCGCGTTTTTGCGCTGCTAACAGCATGGCGAAGCTGGTGTCTTTCTTGATGTTGATGTCCGCGATAGGGTCCATCACAATACCGAGTTTGATGCTCAAGTTGCTATCCTCTTAATCTATTTTGATGCCTACCTTTGAATAGGCGCATTTCTCAGTATTTCAATACTGCTAGCCTGAGAAATCATGTAACAAATTGCATGATGTTAATGTGTTATAAGTCGCCAAAATGACTTTGCAAGACACTAATTGCAGCCAAAGCGGCGGTTTCGGTTCTGAGTACACGAGGACCAAGCAGCGCAGGGGTAAATCCACTTTCACCACTTTGATAAATCTCACTTTCTGATAAGCCACCCTCCGGGCCTATGAGCAAGCGAAAACCATGTTGGTCTGGCCTAAGATCTTGCATGCGTTTTTCTGCTTGTGGATGCAGTGTAATACGTAGCTGCTGGGTGGATTGTTGTTGCCACTCTTGTAAAGGAATAGGCTCATGTAAAATAGGTAAGGTGTTACGACCACACTGCTCGCAGGCCGAAATGATGACTTTTTGCCAATGTTGGTGTTTTTTCTCCCAACGCTCGGCGTTGAGTTTAATTGGGCAGCGTTCAGTAATGAGTGGAGTGATTTCCTTGACGCCTAGTTCCACCGATTTTTGCAGCACAAAATCCATACGTTCACCTTTGGAAATGCCTTGTCCTAGGTGAATGGGTAAAGGTGATTCAACACTGATGCTTAGTTGGGTTTCCACAAACGCGGTGGCGTGGCGTTTGGATTCAACGCGCAATGATGCTGAATATTCGTTGCCATCTCCATTAAAAAGGATGATGGGGTGTCCGTCTTTTAGGCGTAAAACAGTAAGTAAGTGTTTACATGCATCAGCGCTCAAGGCTTGATGTTTATCAATGAAAATTGGGTCAGGAATAAATACTCTAGGGATTCGCATGATGTCTTATTTTTAGCGTTTAAGCTGGGCGCATACTGTGGCATTCTTGACGCCTCTTGTAAATAACTGAGAAGCGCAGATGCAATACGTGATTGAGGTCAGCGGGTTAACAAAATCATTTAGTGATGTACTGGCTGTCGACAATATTAGCTTCGATGTCAAAAAAGGTCAGTGTTTTGGTTTGCTTGGGCCAAATGGTGCAGGTAAAACAACAACTATCGAGATGCTCGAAGGCATTGTTGAACCGAGTAAAGGCAGTATTTGTTATTTCGGTGAGCCGATAAGTAAAGCCGCGTTGGCTCGAGTCGGAATTCAGTTTCAGAATACGGCATTGCAAAGTTATCTAACCTGTAGAGATACCCTAAAACTCTTTTCTTCGTTTTACGATGATCCTGTGTGCCAAGATGAGTTAATCGAAATCTGCCAATTAGGCGATTTTATTGATCGTTTTCATAGCAAATTATCTGGGGGGCAGAAACAGCGGTTACTGTTGGCTTTGGCGTTAATTAATAACCCCGAAGTGATTTTTTTAGATGAACCGACAACAGGGCTAGACCCCCATGCGCGTCGGCTCTTTTGGGATTTGATAAATCGTATTAAATCTCAAGGGAAAACCATCGTGCTTACCACGCATTATATGGACGAGGCGGAGTTTCTGTGTGATGAAATTGTTATTATGGCACAAGGCCAAATTATTGAGCGAGGCAACCCGCAGTCATTACTTAGCCAGCACTTTTCTGATGCGTTAATTCGTATATCACCACAGACACTGCCAGCGCCAATTTCAACAGATTATGATTGGCTTAAAAGCGAGATGTATTATGAAACGTCAACGCAAGATATTGAAGCCACCTTATCGCAGTTAACCCAAGCCAATGTGTCGCTTAAAGGCATGCATATCAAGTCGGCAAATTTGGATGACTTATTTATGAAATTGACCGGACAAAAACTAGAGGAGGAAGCATGAGTGCTTTAACAAGTACATGGAAGCGCATTTTCGCTGTATTTAAAGCGCGTAATCTCGAGTTTTTCCGTGATAAAGGCTCATTGGGGTGGTCTTTGGTGATGCCAATTATCATTATTATTGCTATTTCTGCGGCTTTTGATGGCGATGGAAAAGCACAGTACAAAGTCGGTGTGATGCACGGCATGCCTGATGTCATTCAGGAGCCCGCATTAGCGCATGAAAATGAATCTGAAAAGGTCGGGTTTTTTGCATTGAAACATGTGGAGTTTGTTCCATACGAAGATTTGACGCTAGCGCAAATCAAAGTGCAACGTCACAGTATCGACTTGTTAGTTGACTGGCAGTCAAAGCAATATTGGGTGAACCAAACTTCACCTAAAGGTTACGTGATTGAACAGTTGTTGCTGGGGCAGACTGTGGATTATCAGCGCCAAGTGTTAACAGGAAAGGAGGTGCGTTATATCGACTGGTTGATCCCCGGTATTTTGGGCATGAACATTATGTTTGGCAGTTTGATGGGAGCATCTTATGTTATTGTTCGTTACCGTAAAAATTCAGTATTGAAACGATTAAAAGCCACACCCTTAACGGCCACCGAATTTATGATAGCGCAAGTGTTTTCTCGTTTGTTTATTGTGGTGAGCATGGCTTCTATCGTGTTTACTCTTTGCAATTTTATCTTCGATTTTTACATGCTTGGTAGCTATTTAACGTTACTTATTGTGGCCGTGAGCGGGGCTTTATGCCTGATTTCGTTAGGGTTACTGATTTCGTGTCGAAGCCAAAGCGAAGAACTTGTGGCAGGCATTTCCAATTTTACTACGTGGCCCATGATGTTGTTGTCAGGCGTATGGTTTTCACTCGAAGGCGCATCTGATTTTGTGGTTGGGTTAGCGCAAATTTTCCCGCTGACTCACATGTTGAATGCCGCCAGAGCCGTGATGACCGATGGCGCTGGACTTGCTGATCTGCACTATGAATTGGGGTTATTGCTTGGGTTAAGTGTAATTTTCATTGCAACGGCGGGTTACTTCTTTAAATGGGAAGGGGAAGGGCGTTAAAAGAGTATTGATAAGAGGTATGAATAAAAGCGCTAACAGCGATAGGGCTCCTTGACCCTTCGCTTTCAAGGGGCGTAACCTTACTTCTAGGCCCTTCTATTCAGAATATTGATTGAAAATATAGGTTGTTGCATGTCTCCCATTTCTCGAAAACTTGTTAGTCTCGATATGCTTCGAGAGGATATGCTTGAGGCATCGGAGAATGCAAATCATGAAGTGAATGCTGTTTACCTGAAAATGCTGAGCCAGTATTTATCACAATGTCAGTCTTTGATGGTGGAAGCCGAAGCGTTAAGCGACCACGTTTTTATTGAAGCGATTGAGGCGTCTGGAACGCATTTGCATATTCTCAATAAACAAATGTTACGAGTCCAGATTCGGTTATTGGAATACGTGCTTGATTATTATTCAGCAACGCAAAAAGCAGGGAAAATTCAGCAATCTGAGTTTGATAGTTATGCCGACAAGCGCTTAGGTTTGCTGCAAACCCGAGCGATAAAGGCTCGAAATCAGTTTCGTATTGTAGCAGAAGCGATGGGAGCACAGGATTTAGCTGCTTTTTTAGAAGCCGCCTGCTTGAGTCCAAATGATTGGAGCTGGCAAGCGCTTGGCTTCTCACAATAATAAACAACACCTCGTTAGCATTTATAACGTGCACTGAGGACGGTTACGGGTGCTGTTATAATGTTGCAGGGCAGGTTTCATGTTTGCCTTTAATTGTTCAATACGCGTTGTCGGAGCCGGGTGCGTTGATAAGAACTCTAATGGCGCATTACCGCCACTGGCTTTTTCCATGTTTTGCCATAAGGTAACAGAGGCTTGCGGATTAAAGCCCGCTTTTGCCATTAAATCTAAGCCAATTAAGTCCGCTTCGGTTTCGTGGGTGCGACTAAAGGGGAGTTGTACACCCACTTGTAAGCCAACTCCGATGGCCGACATAATTTCTTTGCTGCTGCCAACTTGTTGAGTATCTAAAATTTGGCTAGTGACCTGCATTCCCAAATTAATTAACGTGCCAGATGACATGCGCTCGTTACCATGTTCGGCAATAACATGCCCCACTTCATGACCAATCACTGCTGCGAGTTGGTCTTGTGTAGTCGCTACATTTAATAACCCTGTATACACCCCGATTTTTCCACCGGGCAAAGCAAAGGCATTAATTTGCTCATCATCAAATACCACAACTTCCCATTCCCCCGAGAAAACATGCTTTGGTACTTGTGGCGTGATATGACGGGCAACACAATTGACATATTTAGATTCGCGGGAGTTGGGTAAGGTTTTCGATTCTTTTTTAATACTATCGAACGCCTGTCGGCCCATTTCATCCATTTGTGCAGCGCCATAAAACTTAAATTGATTCCTGCCTGTTGGCGATTTTGCACATGATGTAACAAGGAGAAAAAGGCTCAATACGAAAACGGTTTTGGCGATGAAACTTGGTTTGGACATATGGCTTCGTTCCTCTGAGTGTCCGCTGATGTGAATCCTATATTTTAGCAAGGTTAAAATATAGGGTGTAAAAGAACCGGAAATAGGCGTATTTATTTTATCTCAAGAATGCGGTTAATTGAGTGTCACCTCTACGCCGTTTAGGATACAGAAGCGTCATACATAGCAAGAGGTGACGGTCGGTTTATACACCGTCAAGTAACGGTATATATGCATTTACACAACAGTATTGCGGTTAGGCTTCAAGGCTAACCTGTTCTTGAATAGTTTCGAAGCTATGCGTAATTTCAACGGCTTCTTTCAGCATGATAGAAACTGAGCAGTATTTTTCCATTGAAAGGTTGACGGCTCTTTCTACCTGCTTTTCTGATAAGTCTTTTCCTGTTACCACAAAGTGCATGTGGATTTTGGAAAAAATAGCAGGTACCGCATCTACACGCTCACCTTCTAATTTGACTTCAACGCCAGTGATTGCTTGTCTGGCCTTTTCTAAAATCATAACGATGTCGATAGAGGCACAGTTGCCTGCACACATCATGACCATTTCCATGGGGGAGGCGCCTTTCTCTTTGCTGCCATCCATAATGACTTTGTGTCCGTTTTCGGTTGTGCTTTCAAAGCACAACCCATCTTGCCATTTCACAGTTGCTTGCATGTTTGGTCCTGTCTTTAGGTTGATAACGACTACTTAAATAAATTGCCGGAAAATACTGCTCACAGCTATTCGAAGCGGGGATTATAACCAGTTTGTAATAGGATTGGCGACGCCCTTTGCGATTTCATACTTGAAGGACATTATTTTGGATACTGTATTTAGGGTCAGTTAGATAATCCTAATTAATTTTATATCTTCGCTTATCAAGTAGGTTCGACATCAAACCCATTTGTTAAGCTGGGAAGACACATATGAGTATTAAAAATAATTTCCTTAAAACGACGTTGGCACTAGCAGTGTCATTGTCACTATCTGGCTGTTTTTCAGACGGAGACGATGGAGCGCAAGGTCCTCAGGGTCCTCAAGGGGAGGTAGGTGCTCCTGGTGCTGATGGGCAAGATGCGCCCACAGGTATCAGCCTATCTTTAGTTGGACGAACGGAGTTAAATCCGGGTAATCCACTAGGTGCTGCTGAGATAGTTCAATATCACGCAGCAAGCAATACGATTTTTGCCATAAATAATGCGGTTGGTACGCCAAGCCTTGGAATGGTCGACATTTCTAGCTTGCCTTCATCAGCAATTGACAATCCTCTTACTGCAAACAACCTCAATGCAACATCGCTAAGCTTGGAAACAACGGCTAACGGTATTGCTTTAGGTGGCCCAACGAGCATCGCTGTTTATGGCGATATGTTAGCGGTAGCGGTTCCTGCTGCTGCGCATAATGAGACTGGGGCAGTGTTGTTCTACACAAGTCTAGAATCAGGTTCTCCTGAATTTGTAAAGGCTGTTGCCGTTGGTTACTTGCCTGATATGGTGACATTTACACCAGATGGCTCAAAAGTATTAGTGGCCAATGAAGGTGAGCCCGCAGGTGATTATAGCTTCGATCCAGAAGGTAGTGTTTCTGTGATTTCTATTGCTGATGGCGTCCCCGCTGATACGGCAACGGAAATTAACTTCCAAGATTATAATGGCGCGCAAGCAATGCTCGAAGAGCAAGGCATGCATTTCCCGAATCCAAATGGGCGCATCATTAATGATAATTTAGTTTCGGTTTCCGTCGCGCAAGACTTAGAGCCTGAATATATCACGGCAACAAACACAAAAGCCTACGTGACGCTTCAAGAAAACAACGGTTTGGCAATTATTGATTTGGAAAGCAATAGTGTTGAAATAGTTGGTCTTGGCTTTAAAGACTGGTCCTTGTGGCAGTTGGATGGAACCGAAGATGGCCGTGTTAGTTTTGGTCAGTACCAAGACGTTTATGGCGTTTATCAACCAGATAGCATCGCAAGTTACCAATGGAGTGGTGCGGACTTTTTAATCACCGCTAATGAAGGTGATGCGCGTGAATATTACTTCGACACATTAGATGAGCAAGGCGTTCAAAACGAAGAACTGTGTATCTTTGCTGGTGGTCAAAGCTTTGATCAGGAAAGAGGCTGTTTGTCTTATTCTGAAGAAGTGAAAGCACAAGAGCTAGATTATGTATTCGATTCGAACTTAGGTCGTATTGCCAATGGTAATCCAGCGGATGTTGATTTTGCGGCATTCCAGTTAGGTGACTTGCGTGTGACCTCGGTATTGGGCGACCAAAATGGTGACGGCGTACAAGACGCTATTTTTGCGTACGGTGGACGTTCTTTCACTATTTGGGACCAAAACGGTTTACCTGTTTTTGATTCAGGCGATGATTTTGAACGCAT
Organism: Alteromonas sp. a30; assembly: GCF_026788005.1. Classification (GTDB taxonomy): domain Bacteria; phylum Pseudomonadota; class Gammaproteobacteria; order Enterobacterales; family Alteromonadaceae; genus Paraneptunicella. The sequence continues at coordinate 33,139 of NZ_JABEPE010000011.1, read as the reverse complement.
TACAGCCTCTGTTCACGGACGGGCTTTCAATAATGAAGGCGGCGAGAATGCGGGTGACTCTCGTTCTGCAAATAAAGGTCCTGAGCCTGAAGCGTTGGCTGTTGGTCAAGTCGGTGAGCGCACATATGCTTTCATTGGCTTAGAACGAATGGGTGGCATTTTTGTTTATGATGTGACAAACCCATATGACACAAACTTTGTTGATTACATCATTAACAGAGATACAACTGAAGGTGCGGACGCATTAGGCGACTTAGCGCCAGAAGGTATGACATTTGTTCCTGCGGCAGACAGTCCAAGTGGTAATGCACTGTTAGTTGTAGGCAATGAAGTGAGTGGTTCGGTATCAGTTTGGCAAATTGCTGAGCAATAGCGTTCCATCGTATTGAGTGTGTTGTGTTAAGGTCGCCAATCGGCGACTTTTTTTTATTGAGTTGAGAGCCATTCCATTGCACTTTCTTCTTCTTCGAAAGGGCGTAGGTTCAAGTCATGCCGAGAAAGAAAGCTTTCGAATAATGCTTTTTGTAAAGACGTAGTGGTCACAGAAGCGATGGCTCTACAGCCATTCTCTAGGCTCCAAAAGAATCCTTGCTCTATTCCTCGTATAACTTCATGATCGCCAAAGGTATTTTCATCAGGATAATCGAGTCTTATCCACGACGTATTATTGGCCTTGGCAACTTCTGCTTTGAGTTGTTCAAAACTGGTATCGACACCTTCAATATTAAAAGGACCAATGGCTCTCACAATGAGAATATTGCCAATCCAGCTGAAATGGGTTTCACCGTGTGGATCCTGATAATAAGTGCGGTTTAGTCTTTGATACATCGTTGGTTTTGTCTTGTTTGCATACTAAAAAGTATAGCAAGCGCATTTTTATTGTCGTTGTTATTTGCTCTTATTTTGGTGGGCTAAAACGAAAAAAAGAGACAAACTCGGTTTATCTCTTTTTTTGAGGCTGTTTATATTAAATAAATACGATTTAAACAGTATTAATTAGCGACATTTGTGCTTTCGAATATTTTATCTGCGGAAGCGGCTACAAATCCCGTATAAATTTTTCCGTTAGGTAATTCGTAGCGTTGTGCAAATTCATAAAAGCAGCTTGGAATGGTTTTTACCGCATCTTTAAATTGCACATCTATTTTGTCTGCCATTGTGGAAGATTGCGCCAAAAATACCTCTTGACCACCTTTAATTTCTCCACCAGAAGTATTTAATACAAATCCTGCATCTTTTAATGCCTGATTGACAGCGGCTAATTCATGATAGTGCTGCATGTGATTAATGCTTACGGTGAAGTGATTGGCGCGATAGCCCCACGCTGCCATCCAAGCTGCGTATTCTGACTCTGCTAATAGCGTTTCGTATTCTTCTGTGGTGACTTGCCAGTGTGGGCCAGAGTATAAGAAGCTTTCTTGTTGGCTTGCATTATCTGCAACTTGCGCAACCATATTACGAATAATATTTTGTGTGGTTTCAGAAAACGCTTCCACTAAAAGCTCGCTGATGAAAACTTTCGGTTTTGTTGTGTCAGCGTGTTCAAAGTGTTTAGCTTTTAACTTTTTTTGCTCAAAGTCATATTGCCCTTTTTCTTCATAACCTAATGCTAGGAAATGAGCAGCAAGTTTGTCTAAATTTACTTTTTCGATATTAAATGTTCGAAAAGCGACATGATCATTAATTAGTGTATCGCCTTCACCTAGTAGGCGATGAACTTTTTCGGCAGAGGGTGTCACGCTTAAGTAATTTTGCCAAAGGTTTTCAAATAAAGTATCGATATTTGTGTGCATACGTCGAGAAATCTATCCAGCTAAAATTAGACAAACTCATGCTTGTCGGAGTAAGTATATAAGGCGCGCATTATATGCAAATAAGATTAAATTAACAGCAGTTTTGCCAGCGAAACGGTTTATTTATAATCTGATTTTTAAGCATGTAACTAAATTGTTTTATGAGGTGTTTATTTGTTGTATTTTTGTTAATTTATTGTGTCGGAAAGTGAGGTGTTAATATATTTCTATATTGTGATTCTAATTTTCTATGATAGAAGAGTGTAGGAATTGTCATATTGTTTAATAAACAGGTTTGGCGTTTTTGATAGGGGTGTTTTCCTTTTAATTTTTACTTAATATCTAACTCGGTTTTTCGATAATATTCATAATAAACAATAAAACTTTTTTATTGTTTATTAGCGAGAATAAAATTCAACAATAACGCATTTTTTAACCATTAAAAGGTGGTTTTAGAGTGATGTTAACCTGACTATAAAATAATAGAGATGGTAAATTAATACTCTAAAAGTGATGTTTTTGAAGGGGTGTTGTGTGAATAAACTCACTAAGTTAGAATCGATTGCTGCCGAGTCAAAAGTGGTAGAGATAGCATCAAAAAAAGTGTAATAAAATGCTGTTTTCTATATGGAAGAAATTGGTTTATCAATAACAATGTAATTTTATTGAAACCCTCTCATGTTATTTAATATCTGATTTATTTTTCATAGAGTAAAAACATTTTCATTCTACACTTTGGGTATAGTTGATTAACGAATTACTGAAGCAAATTGATGCAAAAACTCGGTTCTGTTAAAGCCTATCCGTTTGATTATTCAGTTTTTCTGGACTTACTGATGCAACGTAACTATTGAGTTTCCTTCTGGTTGTTAAGTCATGTTCTCCTGCTTTATTTTAGTTATAGCGTAAAAGTTCAATGCTTAAGTCCAGTCTTGATTTCTTTTTGTTTGTCTTTTGCAATATATTTTCACGTTAGACCTCTTTCTATTTTTATGAGTGTATTGTGGAGCAGAAAAATCCGCATGGCGTGAATTGATTAATAACGCTCCAAGTAGGGTAGAGCTTCAGAAAGTCAGTATGAGCTTGCGTTAAATTAATGAATGCGGCGAAAAAACCGATAAGTTAAATAAACTACAGTAGCGAATTGATTCTGTTTTAAGTGTTTATCTATTTTGGCTACTTTTAGTTCAATATAACGATAATTTTCCTGATGAGATTTAAAGGATTTAATAATAATAATGTTTACTAAACTACGTTTTGCCGCCGCCGTAATGGCGGTTTCTGGTTTTATACCCACCTGCTCTTATGCTGCAAATGGTGTTATCGGCTTGGATAACGGTATCGACTTAACACCCAGCATCACACTTGGCTACTGGAATAACGACAATATTACTGCCTCTGAGTTTAATCGTTCCAGCAGTGGTGAAGCGAGAATGCGTGCAAATGTGCTAGCCGAACTTAAACAAGGCCGAACTGAATACAGTCTCAATTACAACGGTGTGTTGGGTCGCTACGATGATTCAGAAAATAATTATGATGATCATCAATTAAATTTGGGTATTAGCACAGTCGCCTCATCTACAAGTGAACTCTCGGGCAGCTTTCATTACGCGCGTTTACACGAAGCAAGAGGAACGGGCTTAAGCCAAGGTTTGGCAGAGTTAATCAATACCCCTGTTGAGTTTGATAATTTAGGTTTTGATCTGAATTGGAAATACAGCTTTTTAGCCGAACGCTTTTGGATGGAAGCGGCGCTTAGCTATTTGGAAAAAGAATATCAAAATGCCGAAGTTTTAAGCGCAAATCTTGATAATGACCAATTGCAATCTCAGGTGTCATTATTTTGGCGTACAGGCAACGAGAGTAGCATTTTTGTTCAAGGACGCCATACATTAATTGATTATGATGATGATTCCCTTGAAGAATTTACGCGAGACGGAAACGATTATCGCCTGCTTGCAGGGTTGCGTTGGAGTCGCGGAGCCCTTGGATACGGTAGCCTCGGCTTCGGATTTCAGAAAAAACAATTTGATAGTGCGTTACGTGAAGAATTCAACGGGTTCTCTTGGGAGGTAAAGTTGGCATGGAATCCGCTAGAAAGACTTGGCTTTGAGGTTGAAAGCAGTCGAGCGTCGGTAGAACCACCGTTAAATGGTGATTACGTTCGTCAAATTTCTCACGCGCTATCAATGGGGTACAACGTATCCGAGAGGATTCGACTGACCAGTTATATTGATTATGCCGATCTTCGATTTGTTGGCATTGAGCGTGATGAAGAAAAGACGAACTTCGGCGTAGGGTTAGTTTATGCGTTCCGATCCAATATTTCTGTTGAGCTAACAGCAAAAAGACAAGATAACGATTCAAATTTAGATGGTTATTCTTACGAGCAAAACGTGATTGGGTTGGATGTTACTTTAGGGTTGAAATAATCAATGAGGTTACGCTGTTCAATTCTTCTTTTGTGGGGATTGCTTTGTATCAGCTTTGCTGCCTTTTCGGCGGATGATTATATTTTGGGGGCCGGGGACCAGATTGAAATCCGTGTTTACGGACACCCCGATCTCACGACTAAATCAACGTTAGGGTCGGATGGTTTTATCACGTTTCAATTTGTGGGTGAACTGCCAGCCCAAGGTTTGACCGTAAACCAACTTTCAAATCGCATTCAATCAGGGTTAGCGGATGGCTATATTGTTAATCCACTAGTATCGATAAACATAGTCAAATACCGGAATTTTTATATTCAAGGTGAGGTAGAGCGTCCGGGTGGATATGCGTTTGAACCGGGCATTAATATCAGCAAAGCCATTGCCTTAGCTGGTGGCTTAACTGATAGAGGATCAAAAAACAAAATTGATCTTATTTCACAAAAAGCGCCAGATAAAAAAACAGAGTCAGTTGCTTTAGACACTGCGGTTAATGCTGGTGACATCATTGTCGTTGGTCAACGGTTTTTCTAATTTAGGTTGTTTAGATGAGTACCAATAATGACAGTCACAATATAGACTCATATGAGTTTATCGACTTGTTCGATATATGGCGTGTTTTAATGCGCTATAAATTCTATATTGTTGGATTTGTCAGTATTGTTGCAGTGCTGGCTGTGCTCGCTGTTGGCAAAATTACTCCCACCTATATCGCGACCGCCACTTTGCTCCTGAAAGAGAAAAAAGAGAGCATGTTTAGTCTTCCCGGCGGATTTGATTTAGGTCTCAATAATGATGAGACAATCGTTACCGAAATGGAGGTGTTAAGCTCTCGCAACATGATGACGCAAGTCATTGACGAATTAAATTTGGCTGAGGAGCCCGCTTTTGCTGGGCAATTGAATAAACCCGGATACATACAGCAGCTAATAACGTTTATGACGTCAACATTGGGTGCTCCTGAATCTCAACCTGAGCCTTCCCCACCGACTGAAAAACAACTCGACACTAAGCAATTTCAAATGCTTGGGTTATTCAACCGCGATCTTTCAGTTAGCAGCATCCCTCAAACTCGTATGATAACGGTCAGTTTTGAATCTAGCTCTCCTGAGTTAGCGCGTGATGTGGCAAATACGCTGGCAGAATTGTATATCGAGCGAAATGAAAGAATTTTTAAAGATGATGCGGAAAGAGAATCGCAATGGCTAGATGAGCGTCTATACCAAATGCGTGTGCAGATGCAGGATCTAGAGCAAAATATTTCAGATTTCTTGGAAAGTAATGATCTTATTGTCACCAACGGCGTGTCGGGATTAAGCGCAGGAAAAGTAAAACAGTTGAAATCCCAAGTGCTAAAAGAGCAGCAGCGAAACTTGGAGTTATCAATCATCAACACCGTTGTTGAAGAAGCGGGTATGAAAGGCATCTCGGCGCTACTTAGTATCGACTACGTTGTGAAAAACCCCACTATTCAGTCACTTCGACACAGTGAAATGCAAGTTCAGCAGAAAGTGAACGAATTATCGACGCTTTATGGTCAAAAGCATCCCAAGATGATTGCCGCACAATCCGAGCTAAAACAGGCACATTATAATGTAATGTCAGAATTGCGTTCTATGGCAGCAAACGCAAAGACGAATTTAAATGCCTCTAATGAAGTGCTTAAGGAGCTTAAAGCCGAGCTGAAAATGGCGCGTCAGGAGCACCAACAAAACCAAAAACTGGAGAATAAATTTATTCGTTTGACGCGGGAAATTGATTCCAGCCGAGAGCTCTACGACAAGCTTTTACAACAATCACTACACAATCGACTTGCCACGGCCTCTCATGTAGGCATTGCTAGTATTATTGACCCCGCTATTGCGCCTCCTTTCCCCGCGAAACCGAAAAAGAAGGTATTAGTCGGAATTGCCATTATTTTGGCGTTAGCCGCCTCGGTGATCATGATTCTGATCATTGATGCAATGACCAACAATAGTTTCAGGAGTGCTAACGACGTTTCTCGTTACCTCGACGTGCCGCTATTGGGAATTATGCCCAAAATTAAAAATGGAAAAACCGAGCGCTCTCTAGGAGAAAGGGAGCACAAACGTTTCTTGGAGGCAATAAGAACAGTTAAAACCAATCTGTTATTGCAACTAAGGCAAGATCCGAATAAAAAATTGATAGCAGTCACATCAACATTTGTGGGCGAGGGCAAGTCTTTGCTGGCCAAGAGTCTCGCTGAGTCGTTGTGTCGTCAAGGAAAGGTGTTGTTAGTGGATGCTGATTTGCGGCGACCTTCTCTTGGTCAAGGCTTAGGCGTACCTGAAAACCATCCTGGGTTGGCTGACCTTCTTAAAGGGGAAGCCAGCTTTATTGATTGTGTTTATATGGATGAAGCAACGGGATTGGCCTTTTTGCCTGCGGGAAATTTATGTGACGATCCCCTAGACCTGCTTTTTTCCCCACGCTTTCATTTACTGTTAAAGCGGCTTAAGCAACACTACAAATACGTTATTTTAGATAGTGTACAAGCAGAAGCCGTGAGTGATGCGTTTGTCATCGCAAAGAAAGTCGATTCACTGGTTTATGTCGTTAAAGCAAATAGTACCAAGCGAGAGCAGGTTGTTACTTTGTTTGATCGATTGAGAAGTCAAGGCGCGAGTGTGAGTGGCGTGGTTGCCACCCAAGTTGATGTACATAATCGCCAGAATAAAGAGCGCTTCGCCAATTACTATGACTTTGATAGTTTAATGGTGAAAAAATCTAATGGGGCTTGCTTCTAAGCGATTAATCTCGCCGCTTCAATTTCAATGGCACTTCATTTCATCATTTTCTAGCTTCAAATACTGACCATTCCCCATTCCCCATTCCCCATTTTGCAGTGCATTGATAAAAGTGCGTTATCCAATGGCTTTAGGTTAATCAATTGGAGCGGAGCAAGTGGAGAGAGGCATAAATAAAAAAGGCCCGACAAGCGGACCTTTAAGGTATTCTAAATTCTATCGACTTCTATTTAGCGGCAGCAGCTAATGCCTCTGCTTTGTCGGTTGCTTCCCAAGGGAATTCTTCGCGACCAAAGTGCCCGTAAGCCGCAGTGCTTTGGTAAATGGGCTTTTCAAGGTCAAGCATCTTGATAAGGCCATAAGGACGCAAGTCGAAGTGCTCTCTTACCAATGCAGTTAGTGCTTCGTTGTCCAATTTACCTGTGCTGAAGGTTTCTACGCTGATAGAGGTTGGCTCAGCAACACCTATCGCATAAGACACTTGAATTTCACAGCGCTCAGCAAGGCCCGCAGCAACAATATTCTTGGCTACGTAACGACCAGCATAAGCCGCTGAGCGGTCTACTTTTGAAGGATCTTTACCAGAGAATGCACCACCACCGTGACGCGCCATACCACCATAGGTATCTACGATAATTTTACGACCAGTTAAACCACAGTCACCCATTGGCCCACCGATAACGAAACGGCCTGTTGGGTTAATGAAGTATTTGGTTTTATCTGAGATTAAAGAAGTCGGTAGCACCGGCTTAATAATTTCTTCCATCACCGCTTCTTGCAGTTCTTTCAGGTCAATGGAATCACAATGTTGAGTGGAAAGCACAACCGCATCAACTGCAACAGGCTTGCCATCTTCATAAACAAAGGTGACTTGGCTTTTAGCGTCTGGGCGTAACCACGGTAATGTGCCATCTTTACGCACTTCCGCTTGGCGCTTCACCAAACGGTGAGAATAAGTGATGGGAGCAGGCATTAGGACATCCGTTTCATTACTGGCGTAACCAAACATCAAACCTTGGTCTCCCGCGCCTTGTTCTTCTGGACGAGAACGATCAACGCCCTGATTAATATCAGGCGACTGCTTACCAATGGTGTTTAATACAGCACACGAATCGGCATCGAAGCCCATATCTGAATGCGTGTAACCAATATCTCTTACTGTCTTACGAACCAGTTCTTCTATATCAACCCAAGCAGACGTAGTAACTTCACCGCCTACCATCACCATACCGGTCTTAACGTAAGTCTCGCAAGCAACACGAGCTTTTGAATCCTGCTCTAGGATGGCATCGAGGACCGCATCAGAGATCTGATCGGCGATTTTATCTGGATGACCTTCAGAAACGGATTCTGAAGTAAATAATTGTCGAGCCATATTTATCTTCCTAAATTATTCAACAATGACAAAATTTTCTACATTCTAAAGAAGCTGACTAGAATTACCAGTGTATGCTTCTAGACGTCTAAATGTCTAATACTATTTTTGTACGGTATTCGATACAAAAGTCATGAGAAATTTTTGTCTGGGAGGGGAAATTCTCTTATTTGGTCAATTTTTATCATTATGTATAAATGATTATTTTGAATATTGCAGATCAAGCATTGCAGATAGGGTGAGTCTGAGTAAAATTGACGCAGCGCAGAGCCTTACCTCACATAGCAAGTTCAAAACGAAGAAAAATACCAAACTTCATGGTCGCTCAACCGTTGATCTTTCAGATTAATGAAATTCCCATTTGGGGAAATGCGCTTATTATTAATTATATGTTTCCGTATTTATGAAGGAGAACCCCATGCCAACACGTAGAGAACTCGCCAATGCTATTCGCGCTTTAAGTATGGACGCAGTCCAGCAAGCTAAATCTGGACACCCTGGAGCGCCAATGGGTATGGCGGACATCGCACAAGTGTTATGGGGAGACTTTTTAAACCACAGCCCAACCAATCCAGAATGGGCGAACCGCGATAGATTCGTTCTCTCTAATGGACACGGTTCTATGTTGGTTTACTCCTTGCTGCATTTAACAGGTTATGAATTACCTATTGAAGAACTGAAAAACTTCCGTCAATTGCATTCAAAAACACCGGGCCATCCTGAATATGGTTATGCGCCGGGGGTTGAAACGACGACTGGCCCATTAGGACAAGGCATTAGCAACGCTGTGGGTATGGCGATAGCTGAAAAAGCATTAGCCGCTCAATTCAACCGTCCTGACCACGACATTATCGACCACTTCACCTACGTATTCATGGGTGATGGCTGTTTAATGGAGGGTATTTCTCATGAAACTTGTGCGCTAGCGGGCACACTTGGCTTAGGTAAATTAGTTGCGTTTTGGGATGACAACGGTATTTCCATTGATGGTGAAGTGGAAGGTTGGTTTACCGATGACACGCCTGCTCGTTTTCGAGCTTACGGTTGGCAGGTGATTAGCGATATTGATGGTCATGATCCAGAGCAAATTAAAACCGCCATTGAGGAAGCGAAAGCAGACCAAACTCGCCCAACGTTAATCTGTTGTAAAACTGTTATTGGTTTCGGTTCACCGAACAAGCAAGGTAAAGAAGATTGTCACGGTGCACCATTAGGTGAAGACGAAATTGCTCTAACACGCAAAGCATTAGGATGGGAATACGGCCCGTTTGAAATTCCAGAAGAATACTATTCTGCATGGGATGCGAAGATAAAGGGTGACGAAGCAGAAGCCGATTGGAATCAACAATTTGCTGCCTATCGTCAAGCTTACCCTGAATTAGCAATCGAGCTAGAGCGTCGTTTACACGGCGAGCTTCCTGAATCTTGGAGCGACGCCGCTGATGCCTACATTGCTGAATTACAGGCGAACCCAGCCAATATCGCTTCACGTAAAGCAAGCCAAAACAGTTTAGAAGCATTCGGCCCTATTCTCCCTGAATTAATGGGGGGCTCTGCTGATTTAGCCGGTTCTAACCTCACCATTTGGTCTGGCTCTAAAGGGTTAACCAAAGACGATGCCAACGGAAACTACATTTATTACGGTGTACGCGAATTTGGTATGTCAGCCATTATGAATGGTATTGCCTTACACGGTGGATTTAAGCCTTACGGTGCAACCTTCCTCATGTTTATGGAATATGCGCGTAATGCTGTGAGAATGGCAGCACTAATGAAGTTGCCAGCCTTATTCGTTTATACTCATGATTCTATTGGGTTAGGTGAAGATGGCCCCACGCATCAACCGGTAGAGCAAATTGCTTCACTACGCATGACACCGAATCTAGACAACTGGCGTCCATGCGATCAGGTTGAGTCAGCAGTTGCATGGAAAGTCGCTATTGAACGCACTGATGGTCCATCGACCCTTATTTTCAGCCGACAGGGTTTAGCTCAGCATGAGCGTTCTGCCGAGCAGCTCGCCAATGTCGCTAAAGGTGGTTACATCCTATGTGATTGCGATGGTCAGCCAGAACTTATTCTTATTGCCACGGGATCAGAAGTGTCTATTGCGGTTGACGCATACAAAGCGCTGACTGAACAAGGTAAAAAAGTACGCGTTGTTTCCATGCCTAGTACCGATGTATTTGAAAAGCAGGATGCTGCCTACAAAGCAGCAGTGTTGCCAGCGACGGTAACAAAACGTATTGCTGTTGAGGCGGGTATTCGTGACTTCTGGTTCAAGTATGTTGGTTTAGAAGGTGAAATCGTAGGTATGGATACTTTTGGCGAGTCAGCGCCGGCTGGCGACTTGTTTAAGCATTTTGGTATAACGGTAGATGCCGTGCTTGAGCATGCGAACCGTTTGCTTGCGTAAATCGTAAATTATAGCGCCCGATATTTCGGGCGTTTTTGATCGAAAAATGGGAAAACACAATCGGATGATAAACGTCGCCATTAATGGGTTTGGTCGTATCGGTCGAAGTATTGTTAGGGCTTTGTATGAATCAGGGCGAAATCAACAGATCAATGTTGTGGCAATTAATGAACTTGCAGAACCAGAAGGCATTGAACATTTGTTGAAATACGACACCAGCCACGGGCGTTTTGCTTTTCCTGTGTCAAGGCAGGATGATGTGCTCACCGTTGCTGGTGACGACATTCAGTTACTACGTTGTGAAAGTATTGCTTCGCTTCCTTGGGAAGAGTTAAACGTGGATGTGGTGCTAGAATGCACTGGTGTACATTCCTCGAGAGAAGCGGGTGAATTGCACATTGAGCAAGGCTCAAAAAAGGTCTTGTTCTCCCAGCCTTGCCAGCCGGATATGGATGCAACGGTGATAATGGGTATTAACGAAAATAAACTAAAACCTGAGCACCGAATCGTATCAAACGGCTCTTGCACTACTAATTGTATCGTGCCTGTTATCCAAGTGTTAGACGATGCTTTTGGTGTTCATAGTGGCACTATTACCACGATTCATGCATCCATGCATGATCAGCAAGTGATAGATGCTTATCATCCAGACTTAAGGCGAACACGTGCTGCAAGCCAATCTATTATTCCAGTCGATACTAAGCTCGCAGCAGGTATTCAACGTATTTTGCCCAAATTTGCTGGGCGTTTTGAAGCCATTGCTGTGCGCGTACCAACGATTAATGTTACCGCAATGGATTTAAGCGTTACTCTGAATCAAAATGTCAGTGTTGACGCGGTTAACCAAGCCCTACGTGAGGCCAGTATAAATACACTTCCTGGCATTTTAGACTATACCGAAGAACCTTTAGTATCAGTCGATTTCAACCATAATCCCCATTCTTGCATCGTCGATGGCACACAAACCCGAGTTAGCCATGGTCAGCTAGTGAAAACACTGGTTTGGTGTGATAACGAGTGGGGATTTGCGAACCGGATGTTAGATACAACGCTCGCACTAATGAATTAACGTAAACAGATTTTTTTGAGGTTGCCATGTCAATAATCAATATGTCCGATTTAGAGCTTGCTGGAAAGCGAGTGCTTATTCGTGAAGATTTAAATGTGCCTGTGAAAGATGGGAAAGTGACTTCCGATGCTCGCATTAAAGCGTCTTTGCCTACTATGATAAAAGCCCTGGAAGCGGGTGCAAAAGTGATGGTGATGTCCCATTTAGGGCGGCCAACAGAAGGGGAATACGACGTTGCGTTTTCAATGCAGCCCGTTGTAGAGCACTTGTCCTCTTTATTAGATTTCCCTGTGCGTTTAGTCAAAGATTACCTTGATGGCGTTGAGTTGGAAGCTGGCGAATTAGTGGTACTCGAAAATGTGCGTTTTAACCAAGGTGAGAAAAAAAACGACGAAGCGTTATCTAAACAGTATGCAGCGTTATGTGATGTGTATGTGATGGATGCTTTTGGTACGGCCCACCGCGCTCAGGCATCGACACATGGTGTTGGGCAATTTGCGCCAGTAGCCTGCGCAGGTCCCTTGCTACAAGCCGAATTAGAAGCATTAGGGAAAGCATTAAAAGAGCCCGCTAGACCGCTATTGGCGATCGTCGGAGGCTCAAAAGTTTCCACAAAACTCACGGTTTTAGAATCGTTATCAACCAAGGTGAATCAATTGATAGTTGGTGGCGGCATTGCAAATACCTTTATTGCTGCTCAAGGCCACAACGTAGGTAAGTCTTTGTATGAAGCCGATTTGATTCCAGAAGCGAATCGTTTAATGGTTGCCGCGAAAGAGAATGGTGCCGAAATTCCAGTACCTGTGGATGTGGTCACAGGTAAAGCATTTAGTGAAACCACGCCTGCAGAACTAAAGAGTGTGGCCAATATTGCTGATGATGACATGATTTTCGATGTGGGCCCGAATACGTCAGAACAGTTAGCGGCAATGATTAAGTCGGCAGGCACCATTGTGTGGAATGGGCCTGTAGGCGTGTTTGAATTTGATCAATTTGCCGAGGGAACACAGTCATTGGCGCAAGCAATTGCTGACAGTGAAGCATTCTCTATTGCTGGAGGGGGAGATACCCTTGCCGCGGTAGATAAGTATAATATCGCCGATAAAATATCGTATATTTCCACTGGTGGTGGTGCCTTCTTAGAATTCCTAGAAGGGAAAGAGTTACCAGCAGTTGCGATGCTAGAGCGTCGTGGACGAGCTTAAGATTAGATAACAGAACTTTATTTTTACATTAATGTCGTTGCGTCGGCGTTAACCAATTTATAGGAGTATTGCCAATGGCTGCGCCAGCCAATCAAGAAATGTTAGCAAAATTGCAAAACGGTAGAGGCTTCATTGCTGCATTAGATCAAAGCGGTGGAAGCACCCCGAAAGCGCTTAAGCTCTATGGTGTAGAGGAAAGTGAATACAATGGTGACGAAGAAATGTTCGCAACAGTGCATGCTATGCGTACACGAATTGTGACTAGTCCAGCATTCACTGGTGAGCGTATTTTAGGCGCAATTTTGTTTGAAAATACTTTGGATCGTGACATTGGTGGCATGCCAAGTTCGCAGTTCCTTTGGCAAGAAAAGCAAGTTGTTCCTTTCTTGAAAGTCGATAAGGGGCTGGCCGACGAGGAAGGCGGTGTTCAAGTAATGAAGCCAATGCCGGGATTGGATGAATTGTTGGATAAAGCCGTGGCACAAGGCGTGTTTGGTACCAAAATGCGCTCCGTTATTAAGCAAGCAAATGCAGAAGGCATTGCTAAAGTGGTGGAGCAACAATTTGACATTGGTAAGCGTATCTTAGCAAAAGGTTTAGTACCCATTATTGAGCCAGAAGTGGATATTCATTCTACGGATAAAGCAGAGTCTGAAACCATCCTTAAAGGTTTGTTGTTGAAGCATTTGGATGCATTAGGTGACGATAAAGTGATGTTGAAGCTAACCTTGCCTGAAACTGCGAATTTCTACAAAGAATGCGTAGAACATCCCAATGTTTTAAAGGTGGTAGCACTTTCTGGTGGTTATTCTCGTGATGAAGCGAACAAGCGCGTCAGTGAAAATAACGGCATGATTGCAAGTTTCTCTAGAGCGTTAACAGAAGGACTTTCAGCGAAACAAAGTGAAGATGAATTCAATGATATGCTAAACAGCTCAATCGAAAGTATTTATCAAGCTTCGTTAAGCTAACCCCAAAAATTGGACTGAAAGGTGGATTTTTCCACTTTTCAGTTCACATCTCTGTAAATTCATGAATAATTTGTTGTACTAAATATAAATTTCGCCGTATTTCGAAGTAATTGATTACATGCCTATCATTATCTCTACTTTTGAAGTGTTGCTATTTCCCCAAGGAGCTTTTTCCAATGCTTAAAAAACCACTTTTATTACTCGCCGCCGGACTGCTCGCATTTGGTAACGCCTATGCTGAAGATGAGGAACCGGAAAAAGAGTTTAGTCTAGATGGTGAAGTGGGACTGCTTTTCACAACGGGAAATACGGAAACATCTTCTTTTAAAGGGCGTTTGGCTTCTCATCACGAGATGGAAAGTTGGAGTAATGATTATGTCTTGGAAATGCTATACAAGCGCGAAGAAGTGGATACAGAAGAAGGCGAACAAACCCAAACCAGTGCGCAAAAGATATTTTTCTCAGGTCAGGGAAACTATAAGTTAACAAACCCTGATAATCGGTTGTTCTTATTCGGATCATACGAAGACGACAGATTCAGCGGTTTTGAATATCAATCTACTATTGCAGCGGGTTGGAACAGCAAGTTGTGGAAAAACAAAAACTCACGTCTTGCATACAGTGTCGGTCCGGGTTATGCCATTGCCAGAACCATGGAAGGAGAAAGCCGAAATGGTGTGATTGTTCGTGGTGCTTTCGACTACAAATGGAAAGTTTCTGATTCTGCCACATTCAAACAAATTGTCAGTACGGAAGTGGGTAGTGAAAACACCAAGTCTCGTTCGGAAACGTCGATTTCGGCGCAAGTTAATGGCTCAATGTCGTTGAAATTTTCTATCATCTTAAACCACAACAGTAACGTGGAAGTCGGTACTGAAAAGTTAGATACAGAAACCACAGCAACTTTGGTTTATTCCTTCTTCTAATGCTTTACGTTGAACTCTGGTTTTAAAATAAGTAGTGATGTTCGATTTCTTTGCATAATCAGATGAATCCAAGTAAAAAGGGGCTTTGTTTAGCTCTTTTTTACTTTTTATGCCTCAAATAAAACAAGTGGCGGCCGTAGCCGCTGCGGTAATAACAAGTTCAGGTGTAGAAGCCGTATCTTTTCCCGAAATTGCTTCTAACGTTCCTTATGACGCCGTAACAGCATTACCTTTTCAGGAAGCAACTCACAGGCTTGCTTACGGAGAAGACAGCTTACAGTATGGCAAGTTGTGGATTTCCGATGAAGGTAACACCAAACCGCTGGTGGTTTTTATTCACGGTGGTTGCTGGCTAAGTGCTTACGATATTCAACACTCTTATCCCCTAACAACAGCCATTGCCCAAGCTGGTTATCATGTGTGGTCTCTTGAATATCGCCGTACTGGTGACACTGGTGGAGGTTGGCCGGGGACATATGAAGATATTCTGGCCGGGATTGACGCGACGAATAACCTAACGCAATTTGGTGTTGAGGTGAACTCTGTGGTGTTAATGGGGCACTCGGCTGGTGGGCATTTGGCAGTATTAGCGGGTAGCGACTGGCAAGCTAAAGAGGTGTTACAAGGGGTGAATATCTCCGGCGTGATTGGTCTTGCGGCGATTACCGATCTTGTTAAATACTCTCAAGGGGAAAATAGTTGTGAAACTGCAACGCCCCAGTTTATGGGGGGGAGAGCCGCTTCAAAAGCGGATGCATATACTAAGGCTGACCCTGCTCAAAAACAGCCAATGACGAACACCGTTTTATTACACGGCAACCAAGACGCCATCGTAAACGTGCAACATGCTTCATTAAAAGGGGCTAAAGCGCGACTAAATGAAACTGCCGGACATTTTGATTGGGTTCATCCGGGTAGCCAAGCTTTCACCATGATATTGTCAACGTTGGAATCGCTGAGCACAAACAACTCGGCGCAAAAACCTGAGTAAACTTAAGCTACAGCAGCGGGGATTTAGCTACAAGGGTGCCGTTATTGTCGGCATACACGTAATCCCCCGGCTGGAAATCGATTCCACCAAAGTGAACAGGCACATTTAAATCTCCAAGCCCGCGCTTTTCGGTTTTGATAGGCACCGTACCGAGTGCTTGTACACCAAAGTCCAATGTCGCAATAACATCAACATCGCGGATACGGCCGAAGATGATAATTCCTTCCCACTCATTTTTAACAAAGTTCTCGGCAATCATATCGCCAAGCAATGCCCGTCGGGAAGAACCCCCACCATCTACTACTAGCACTTTTCCTTTGCCGTTGTGATTAGCTTGCTCTTTTACCAGAGAGTTATCTTCGAAACACTTCACGGTGACAATCTCTCCACAGAAACTTTTTCGAGCGCCGTAGTTGGTCAAGTCTAGCTCGACGACTTGCACCTTGTTGGGGTGATCGTCACATAAATCGGGAGTGGTAAAATTTGCAGTGGCCATGGGTAATTAAAGCCTCATATAGACAAGTCAGTCATGAGCATACAAAGATTGGCGCGTGGCGAGAAGTTAAATTGGTGAATGCCGATTATTACTTTGCCAAATTTACCGATTCAACTTAGGCCGATTCTTTTTCTTCGTATTGCTTTAACCAGTCGGTGAAGTCTTTTGCAGGAAGCGGTCGGCTTAAATAGAAGCCCTGAGCTTTTGTACAACCCATATCAGTGAGTAATGATAATGATTGACTGTCTTCTACACCTTCTGCAACGGTATTGAGACCGAGATTCTGAGCGAGTGCAATTAGCGTTCGTACCATCACTTGGTCGTCTTCGTTGTTGGCTAAATCGAGAACGAAGGCTTTATCAATCTTTAACTCGGAAACGGGCATTTTCTTGAGTTGCGCCATGGAGGAATAGCCGGTTCCGAAGTCATCGATAGACAAGGTGATTCCCATGCTTTGCAGTGTGTTTAATGCTTTTAGCGCACTTTCGGGTTCCGACATAACGGCACTTTCGGTTACTTCTAGGGTTAAACATTTACTGCTAGATTTATATTCTTGCATTAGCTTTTCAACGTAAGTGGGCAACGTCATATCCACTAAATCAATGGCAGAAATATTCACGGCAATTCCAATGGAATGGCCTTGCTCTTTCCAGGTTTTTTGTTGTCGAAATGCTTCTTTTAATACCCAGTGTGTAACCTCGCGAATCGCCCCGGTTTGTTCAGCTAAAGGAATAAATTCATCGGGAGGAATAAAACCGTGAATAGGATGAATCCAGCGAATTAAGCATTCCACTGTTGAAATACGGTTTTCCTCAATAGAGAGCTTAGGCTGGTAGTACAAACTCAATTGACCAAGCGCGACAGCACCGCGTAATTCAGACATTAAATTTAAACGCTGGACGGAATGTTTGTTTAGTTCAGGGTTGTATAAGGCGATGGGGTAGTGCAACCCTTTACAGCTATATAAGGCAATATCTGCACATTGCATCAATCCGTACGCAGAATCGGCATCTTTAGGGTAAGTGGCGACACCAATACTAACATCAACATCTAACGTTAATTGTGCTATGTGGAAAGGGGTATCGAATAAAGATGAAAATTCATTGGCGATCGTTTCAGGTGTTTGATCTTTGATGTTATCAACGATAACGCCAAACTCATCCCCGCCAATGTGTGCAATAAATACACTTGGTGTGGCCGATTCTTTTAGGCGATTGGCAATATCTTGAAGCAAAATATCGCCTATTTCATGCCCGACGGTGTCGTTAATATCTTTAAAGCGATCTAAATCCAGCATCATAACGGCTAATGGTGCGGGTGAATCACTGAGCTTTTCTTTAAGCGTTTTATAGAAGCGGTTGCGGTTCGGGAGTTTGGTGAGCGAGTCGTTATAAGCTAAATCTTGAATTTCTACTTCCCTTGATTTAATTCCATCCTGCATGGCACTAATTGCACTTGAAAGAGAAGCAACCTCGAGCGTACTAGACGTCGGGAAATTCGACACATATTTGCCCTTTCGTATTTGGTTCGCAACGGCAACTAACTTCACAATGGGCGAGAGTACGCCGTTTGATAAGAACATGGCGGCGGTACTTGCCATAATGCCAGCGATGGCCAGAATCAAAATCAGTTGGAAGAGCAAGCTGTTATAAGAAACATAGGCTTTTTCTTCATGGGTCGTCAGCAGGATGTGAATAGGGGTGCCATTCCACTGCGCAAATAAGTCGGTGAAATAGAGGTATTGGTGCAAAGGTTTATTAAGTTGGTGTAAGCCAACCTCTTGCTTAACGGGGAGGAGCGTAAGCTGCTCAATAAGCTTGGTAGAATGTGTTGTACCGATGATTTGATGCGGCACATTGAACCTGAGCAGTGTCACATCCATATCAGTTAGTTCAACTAGCTCTGGCGTGATTAAACGTCGCGTATCAATTCCCATGACCAACCAACCATTAATATTCCTTGATGATTCAACATATTTAATGGGAGCGGCTTTAATTAAGTAAAACTGGTCGTCGATAAACAGCAATTGAATATCACGATGAGTAAATTTTTGTGCATCAATTTTTAGAGTGTTGGATTCTGTTGTCGCCGTCGAGGCTAGCACCTCTTGCTTGTCGCTCAGCACCCAAGCTATATCAGCATCGTTACGTCGCTGATAGTTTTGCAAGGCCACTTTTAAGCTGATTTTATCATCTACACTTCCCGCAATAAGCTGCTTAAAGCTGAAATCTTTGCTGACGGTATTTAATGACTCTTGAAGGGCGTTGCTACGGCTGACAATTTTATCTTTTACTACATTGGCCGATGCTTTGGCATGAGCTAAAAGTTGGCCTGTAGAATGTTCATAAGTTGTTGATTGAACAACATAAAAGGTGACAAAAACTAATAAGCTCAGGAAGAACAAGTAGCTTAAAAGAATACGTGCACGAAGTGTGCTAAAAAGTTGGCTATTAATCATATTCCGAGAACTCATCTGCCTCGCCACCAAATTCATCCTTTCCTGGTGCCAGTGTTTCACTGAGCTTAATGGTGACTTCCTGCGTTCCCGATATTGATACTGGTCGTTTTTTCTCTATATCTTGTTCTTGAATTCGAGGGTGCCAAACACGTAGCGTGTAATCGCCATCTGGTGCGTCAATGGTCACACCCCCGTCTTTGTCCGTTTGTGCGAAATAAGGGGTATCGACAACAAAAATATAACCTAGCATCCAGTCGTGGATATTGCAGCCTAACTCAACCGCCCCTTGTTTTTCGAATTGCATGGATTGGGCGCGACGGTTTTTGAATAACTGAAGCTCAAACTTTTTAGTTGGAGAGAATGAATATACGTGATGCTTGATTGAATCTGAATTTGGAAAAGAAACCTTCTGGCCTTTTTGTATCGCTAGAATGTAAGGGGAAAATTGGCGATTAATTTGATCCATAATAGCCATGGTATCACCTTCGTATTGACCTTTGTACTCATCGGTTTCTAGATATACAACCGCGTTAGTAAGATGCAACGCCTGATTATCAACAAGTTTTACCTTGAGCGCACCAGCCTGAGCAACCGAAACTGATAAAAAGGTCAATACAGCCAAAAAGTTCTTCATCATCACTCAATTATTCCAGACAATATACATCTATTAACAAAAACACTATGGTCAATAATTGTAGCCGACCAAGGAAAACGAAACGGTATAATGCAGTCTATGACACATTCTTCAATCTGGGGTAAAAAATATCAACTTTTCGCTCAATAAGAAATAGTCTAGCGTACAAATAACATGTTACATAGTCCGAGAAAATTGGAAAAAAGTTTCATCTAAGTAGGATTTCCCGGGACCTTTTTTGAATAGCTTATAATTTGAACAAAAATGCCATCATTGATATTTAAAAAAATGTACAAAACTTACGTTAAGATACCGAAATTAGGTTGTTTTTTCTAATTCTATATGACGCAAAACGCGCACTAAACGGATATTGATTTAGTGCGCGAAAAAAGAACGAAACACTAGTGTAGGATACGGGTTTTTATCGTGCCTTCAATGGTTTTCAGTTGATTGTGTGCGGTATCTGCTTGATCCGTATCAACATCGATAACTACATAACCGATAGATTCATCTGTTTGCAGATATTGTGCGGCAATATTGACGTTGTTTTCTGCGAAAATCTGGTTGATTTTTGTCAAAATCCCCGGCGTGTTTTTATGGATGTGTAACAAACGAGAGCGTCCTAAGTGTTCCGGCAAAGAAGCTTCAGGGAAGTTCACTGCTGTTACGGTGGAGCCGTTGTCGCTGTATTTTACTAGCTTACTAGCAACCTCTTTACCAATGTTTTCTTGTGCTTCTTGCGTACTGCCGCCAACATGTGGAGTGAGGATCACATTGTCGAATTCTCTCAGCGGAGACACAAATTCTTCTTGATTGGATTTAGGTTCAACAGGGAACACATCGATGGCAGCTCCGGCTAAATGCTGGTTCTTTAATGCTTCAGCAAGTGAATCTATGTCAATAACGGTTCCTCTTGAAGCATTGATTAAAATCGCTCCTTTTTTCATGACATCAAGCTCAGCCGCGCCAATCATATTTTGTGTTTCACGGGTTTCAGGTACGTGCAACGTAATCACATCAGAGGTTTTTAACAGCTGAGTTAAACTGCTGACTTGCACGGCATTTCCCAATACCAACTTGTCTTCAATATCGTAGAACTGAACATTCATGCCTAAATGTTCAGCTAAAATACTGAGTTGCGTACCAATGTGACCGTAACCTATTATGCCCAGTGTTTTCCCTCTGGCTTCATAAGAACCGACCGCACTTTTTTCCCAGCCTCCGGCATGGGCAAGCGCATTTTTCTGTGGAACACCTCGTAACAACAAGATAATTTCACCTAGCACTAATTCTGCTACCGAACGGGTATTGGAAAAAGGCGCATTGAATACCGGGATGCCAAGTGTTTGCGCTGCTTCCAAATTGACTTGATTGGTACCAATGCAAAAGCACCCTATGCCAATTAACTTATTAGCGGCTTTTAGCACATTCTCTGTTAGTTGTGTTCTTGATCGAATACCAATGAATCGCACATCTGCAATTTTTTCAATGAGGTCCTCTTCACCAAGCGATGTTTTTATATACTCAATATTGCTGTAGCCATTACGTTTGAGCGTTTCCAGTGCGCTTTGATGTACACCTTCTAGCAATAAAATTTTGATCTTGTCTTTAGACAACGACACTTTGCTCATGGCAGTTTTACCCGTTAACTTGATTTGAAGAAGTAATTTACTGTGCGTTACTGACAATGGGAAGTTTAACGCAATATTTTAGACGTCTAGCCGTCTGATTTTGCACTTTATCAGATACGAAAAAATGTGCAATGTTTAAGCATCGAAGTCATTACTTAGGTTCGATACATTTCACACCATTATCGGTGCCAATCAATACAATATCGGCACTTCGACGAGCGAAAATGCCGTTCGTCACCACCCCAGTGATTTGATTGATTTGGCTTTCTAATTCAGGGGGATTCATGATTGTTAAGTTATGAAGATCAAGAATGACGTTGCCATTGTCCGTTACAACACCTTGTCGATATTCAGGATCGCCACCGAGCTTAACTAATTCCCTAGCAACATAAGAACGAGCCATTGGAATGACTTCAATTGGCAGAGGGAAGTTGCCTAGCATGGGAACTTGTTTGCTATCGTCGATGATGCAAATAAACTGCTTAGCCACCGCGGCAACAATCTTTTCTCGGGTGAGGGCGGCGCCTCCTCCTTTTATCATGTGCATGTGTTCGGTGATTTCATCGGCACCATCAACATAAATGTCGAAGCTACTAATGCTGTTTAAGTCGAACACTTCAATGCCAAGTGCCTCAAGGCGTTTTGTGCTAGCGTCAGAGCTTGAAACCGCTCCTTCAATGTCATTCTTCATTGACGCTAATGCGTCGATGAAGTAGTTGACGGTAGAGCCAGTGCCAACACCTACGATGCTGTCGGGTTTTACGTACTTTAGCGCGGCTTCTGCGGCGGCACGTTTTTTATCGTCTTGGGTCATGGCGAACTCACTATTATTAAAGGTTAATTCAAAAATTCGGTTTGGCGCTTTTATCTGAAATCCATTGTGATGGCGTTAAGATTGCATCCAACGGTATATCCCAATTTTCGGTGGGGATTTTTTCTGCTTGTTGGCAATCATGGGCTAATCCAATCACTTTGGGTTTTTGCTTTGACGTATTGAGCGTTGCAAGCGTGCGATCATAAAATCCGCCCCCCATCCCCATTCGGTTTCCTTGAGCATCAAACGCGACCAAAGGGGTAAAGATCACATCAAGATGTTGAATAGGGCAAAGTTGAGGACATTCGACTTTAGGCTCAGGGATGCCAAAGCGATTGCTACGCATTTCAGTTGTTGCTGTGTAATTAACAAAAACGAGAGTTTTTTGATAAAACGGGTGCAGTACCGGCAAATAAACATGCTTGCCTAAACGCCACGCCTCTTGAATAACAGGTGCGGTGTCAATTTCCCCGTCGTTAGCTAAATACAAGGCAATGTGTTGCGTGTTTTGAAAGAAGGCATGATTGTTTAACTGGGAGATAATTGCCTGACTTGCTTTCGCCTGTTCCTGCTCAGACAACGCGCGTCGCTTGGCGCGAAACAGGGCTCGAAGTTGTTGTCTAGGTGTCTTGGTCACTGCAAAAGTCGTTGCTGCTGGTTAATTATGCACAGCATTGTGCAAAAGCTGGTAGGGGAGTATGGCGCGAGAGAGGATGAAAAAAAAGCCGATTTTTAGATTTTTTTGTTTGAATAAGCTGAAGACTAAGAAAAACAGCACGCTGTTTGACCAGCCGTGCTGTTGGATTGCTACTACGGTATTCTGTTAATTCAAGCGCTGTTAGAGCGAATATGCTTCTTGAATTAGGTCTCGTACTTTATCGTCGTTAACCTTTAACGCTGCGCTCACAATAGGTTGACTCGACCACGCCGGATTCGGCATGGGGTTATCGGTTCCTTCGAAAGAGGTTTGACCGTAACAAAGTTCATCTTTGGAAACACGGATATAACCGTCTTGGTATTGGAAGATGTCTGGATTAATAATATGAGCAATTGCTAAAGCGTCATGGAAGTAACACACAGGCTCTTTGGCATTTTGGAACACTTCCGAATAAAACTTCGTATAAAATTTGGCGGCTTTATTCATGAAACTTCCAATCACAGGGTTAAGCTGCTCAAGTTTGTCGTTAAATTCAACACTAAAGCTCACTGCATACGTGACATCTAAACCAATCAGGGTGAGTGGTTTAGCGTATTCCGTGGCGAATACTTTTTCTGCACCGTAAGGGTCGTTCCAAATGTTCGCTTCCGCAACAGGCGATACGTTGCCCTTTACTCTAGCTGCGCCACCCATGACCACAACACGTTTGAGCAAGTTAGGTAATTCTGGTTCAAGGTCTAATGCATGCGCCACATTGGTTAGCGGGCCAACCGCAACGAGTGTTACTTCACCCGGATATTTTTTCGCCATTTCAATAATAAACTCGGCTGCTGAGCGCGGGTCTTCTTGGCGAGATGGTGGAGGTAACTCAATATTACCAAGGCCGTTATCACCGTGAACAAAATGTGCAAAAGATGGCTCTACGTCGCCACCATAGGGTTTACCTGCACCAGTACAAACGGGAATATCTTTTTTGAGTATGTCGCAAAGGCGGATAGCGTTGTCCGTCGACATTTCGACTGGTACGTTGCCAAAAACCGTGGTTAAACCGATTAAATCTAAATTAGGTGACTGACTGGCGAAGAATATCGCCATTGCATCATCAATACCCGGGTCGGTATCAATTATAATTTTCTCTTTCATCTTATCCCCCCTGTTTTTCCAAAAATGCGTGTACTTCTTCTGCCTTTGGAATAGACGGTGAAGCGCCGGGGCGCGTGACGGCAATGGCCGATGCAGCACAAGCTTGAGTTAATGCTTTTTGGGCGTTGTTATTTTTCATGTATGACGCTAAGAAATAGCCGATAAAGGTGTCGCCTGCCGCAGTGGTATCAACGGCTTCTACCTCGAAGGCTGGTACTTGAATTCGTTCCCCGCCTTTAATCATGACCGCCCCCGCTTTACCCAGAGTAATAATAACTGCGGCATTTGGGTAATGTTGCTTAAAGAAGGTTTCAATTTGGGCTAATTCGCGCGTGCCAGAGATATCTTCTGCTTCCACCTCATTTACGATGAATAAATCAACTAAATTAAGTGGAAGTTGTTTGACCGAATCGTTCATTGGTGCAGGGTTAAAAGCAACCTTCATTCCCTTTTCTTTCGCCATTCTCATGGCATCGCCAATAGCGTTGGTTTCGTTTTGGGTTAATAACCATGCACCTTCAGGCGCTTCATCAATAGCTTGCTGAACAAGATCGGTTTGAATATCGTGGTTTGCACCTGCAAACAAAACAATGGCATTTTCACCCGACTCATTCACTTGGATGATAGCGTGTCCTGTCGGTTTTTCGCTGATTTTGACATAGCGACAGTCAACCTGTTCACGGATCAAATCTTGTTTAATGTGGCATTGTGCTTCGTTAACTAAGCCAAGGTGCTGAACGGTTTCATCTGAATTTGCTAGCGCGTGTGCAAGTGCAATTGATTGGTTTGCACCTTTGCCGCCTAGTAATTGTTGATAACCCGTTGATGCGAGCGTTTCGCCCGGTTCAACAAAATGCGGAACCTGATAAACATGATCGACATTAATCGAACCTAAATTAATAACCATCATATGCGAGTGTCAGTTGAGTTTAAGGCTGATTACTTTAAAGCAAAAAACACAATCATACTAATGACTTTGTGTTTGTGTGCATAAAATTCAAACAGTCTTGTTGGGCAAGATTTGCTTAACTATTTGAAAGTTATTTAAAAAATTTTCTTTTGAATATTCGATATTTTTTGACCGTTTGGTCAGAAGATGCTTTGGATGCTATCTTTTAGGCGAAAGCAGTAAGGCAAAAAATGCCTTACTGCTTTCGTTTTATGAGGGGGCTATTTGGCAGTTTTATTATCTTTGTAACTGTCTTCGTAGTCTTGAGACCAATCGACAGGGCTGCCATTCACGAACGTTTGGACCGCTTTTATTTCGTGAATTTTGTTTTTACCTACCGTAAGCGGGTTTTCAGTTAAAATAACCAAATCAGCCACTTTTCCTACTTCAATAGTTCCTATTTTATTCCCCAGCAAATTTTGTTGTGCAGGCACAATGGTGATTGCTTTCAATGCATTATAAACATCGGATTTTGGGTCGCCGAATAAGGATGTTGGAGGCATTCTCTGTACATCCTCATCACCTAGGTTAGGGTAGAACCATGTGTTTCTCGTCACCATTTGTTCCACATACCATAGCGGATTAATTGGCGTTATTGGTGCATCGCTGTGTAAAGAAACAGGAATGTGTTGAGCAACTTCCGCCGCCATTGCATCCAACGCGCCGGCTCTTGGATTACCCAAAATATTGCTGGTTTTTATTGAACCTTTTGTCTCGCCATTTTGAAAAGCGCCTCCCCAATAGGCAATGTGGCCCGGCGTATGGCTGACACTAATATCAAGTTTTGGCTTGTCTTGAATGTTAGTGTAAGCAGCAATAAGCCCTTTATTTTTTTGATTATATGGGCATTTGTAAGTGTTATTGCGCGCAGCAGTTATATCCTTAATCACATTTTCATTGGTTTTGGGGTCGCCAGAAACCGTTGCATGATGAAAAACAATAGGCATGTCTTGGACTTTTGTTGGGTCACTGGTCATGAGTCTTTCCTGATGCAATTTATCGAATGCGCAAAGCGAATGCTGCATTGCTTTATCACCATTTGCATGAACTTGAATAACCCAATCTCCCCAATATTGTTTTAGGCTTTTGTACAGTTGTTCGTCTGTATAATTCATTCCTTCTTCAAGGCTAGTTCCCCCGCATAAGCCCTTATCGGCGTATTTATCTGTTAGGCCAGCACTGCAACCTTGAGTGGAGCCATCTGCCCACCACTTAATACCGTAGGCACCATATAATCCTGCATAATCTTCTTCCCAAACCGATGTTCGATAAAAATTGGCAATATCGAGCGGTGTAGCCTTTTGGGAATCTGAGTTTGTGGTATCCGCTTTTGGGGGAACGACGCCTTTTGTATCGATAACTTCAGAAGATATGAGGCTTCGGAATCGCATTTGATAGATATTTTTTTCTTTTGATATAGCAAAATTTTTCATGTATTCGAGCTCATCGCTTGTCATACCTCCAGCGTTGACCATGGTTGTGACACCCGTTTTGCTGATTTTTTTCAAAAGATTATTTGCAACAGTATTGGCTTTACCTTGCTCATCCTCTGTACTAAAAGGCATAAAGAAAAATGGACTATTTTTGATTCCCGAGTTTTCTTGGATAGCTTGAATAAATTTTCGATATGCTGGTTCTTCTAATAATTTTCCTGTGAAATGTTTGCCGTTTTCATCTACAACCCATGTGCCCAATGCTGGTTTTTGGTTTTGTGGCAAGGTTGTATCATTTATCATATTTTTCGGAGAGCAGGTTTTAACATCGCTGCAAATACCGGCTTCAACAAAAGCTTGCATATTAACGTAGGCAACGTGCCCTGATTGGTCGAGGATGAAGACTGGATTGTCTTTAGCGCCCTTTACGAAGTCTTCAATGACTTTGGCGGGGTTATCGATGAAAAATTTAGGGGTGATCATACCGTCAACGTAACCTTCAGGCTCTTCGGCTTTTTCAGGTTTTATTTCTGATATTTTACTCGCTACGAGGCGCGAAGGGTCAATGCCATTCGCCATAATCCAGCCTTTTTTTGATGGCAGCGCTTTTAATTCGCGTTTTGAGCTATCGTTTAGTGCGTTGATGCTTTCAGACAGGTTTACAGCGCAATTAATCTTATCATCGTCGTAGGTTGTGTAGCTGTAACGCTCAGGTAAGCACGGGGAAAGGTCAGTAACAGGGCTAAACGAAATCAGTAGTGGTAAATGGGTATGAGGCTCTACAAATCCCGGCATCAGTGTTTTGCCGTATAGGTCATACATGTTTAGTTTGTGTGTGACGGGTGGTGGTTTTTTGTCAGGATATTCTGGACCATTGAGAATGGCTAAATTAGCCATTTTGTCGGCGTTTATTTGTTCTTTTGCGTCCTGATAAACCTTTTCTTTACTGCCCATGGACATAATTTTATCTTTATATACCCATATGGCTTCCGGCTTAATTTCGGAGTCGTAATCTTCCGCCGACATGGTGATAATATTGCCGCCGAAAAAAAGGTAGCTGTTTACTATTTCTTCATCGCTTGCGTTAGCTCCGAAGGTCAAAGAACCAGAAATGACAGCGGTGAGTGCTGCTAAGCGGTTTCCAAACTTATTTACAAACATTGTTTGCCCCCATCGTTTATTTAAAGTCGTCAATAATGAAAAGTGGGTGGCAGAGTAAATTTTTTGGAATGGAATGTTTATTTCATAATATTTCAGGCAAATCGTAAGAGGGTTATGTTGTTAAGTATAGAAAAAGCCATTTACGGTATGTCTAAGCTTTTCAGGCTTTCTTGTCTGTTCTGTTTTAGTCAAACAGGACACTTCAATATGAGGAATATAATCCTGATATTGAGGTGACTTGGACAAAAAGAAAAAACAGAAGCTATACCAATGAGTTCAAACAAGACATTGGGATAATGTTGTTGAACGGTTCTTCGGTAGTTTAAAGCATGATTGGCTACTAAAAGCACTACAACCAATAAGAGAACATATGAAAAATAATGTCGCAGCTAATGTGCGATATTACAACTTTGACCAGCTTCATACTGCTAACAAGGGTATGTCACCGATTAACCATGAAGACCGCTTAAATAAAGGGTACGGTTTAATTTGAAAATACTGCCTACTTAGTTTCCAGACTCTTAATCCGTTGCTGTAGAGGTTATATTTGTTTTCGCTGTAAGATAATCGATTTCTATTGGCATCTTATGGTTTTTAGGTGTTTCAGGAAAGTCAGCTGGGGAGCTTAGACCTAACTTAAGCGTTTTTTTGTTTTGTGTAATTCTAGAACGAAGCTCCATACCAAGATGCTCGGCTAGCTCCAATATTAAATAAGGAGCCAAACTCAAAAATGCTGCGTGCGAATTGTAAATGTTAGAATGCCGATTACCTGCTTCTTTATGATGAGCTAACAACATATTATCTAGGGTTAATACCAAATTATTCTCATCTCGATTGACTAAGTGCTCAATGGCATCTGAAGATCCCGGTAGTACTGAGGTGTACTTTTTAGCCTCCCACTTTCTAAACCAATCCATATAGGGTTTGTGGTCTTCCTCTAATCGTAAACATGAAAGAATTGTACATAAGTGACTAACAAACTCATTTGTATTTGTTTTAGCTATACTAATAATCTTTTTCGACACTTCAGATACATCCTCCAGCAAAAGCGCCTTTGTTTGATAGATATTTTCCAAACTTGGGAGCATATCTTCCTGACAGACATCCACGGCTAATGAATCAAGTCTAAACCTATTTATTAAATGTGTTTTTGCATTCTCATCCAGACCTAGAGCTGTATTATAAATATAGGCGCCATAAGAATAGCCACTACATATTCTGTACCCAAAAGCTTTTTTGGATGGTGGAAGGTGTTCTGCTGGCCTAATGTTTGCCATTGTTGAGCATGAGTCAGCTCTAAATTTAATTTCTTCTAACGCAGTCATCATTATTATATTTGAACTCCATATCTGAACTACAACTTGAATGCGCGACACCAATATATGATGTCGCGTTTTTGTGTATTCAATTTTATCAGATCACAACATATTACTTAATATTTAAACTATGGGTTAACTGGTACTTCTATAATCACAATATCATTTAGTTTCTGAGAACCGTTCGCCCCAAAAGTCGCATCATTGGCAAGACGCTGTGTTACCCCAGAGCCAACATGTCTTGGCCTAACAACAACAAGCTGGGTTCTCACGTTTCCATTTTGAAAAGCCGTAAGCAACTCTGTTCGTTGTGATTGGCTTAGGTTGGAAGTTCTACTTAAAGCACTGCCAACACCGTCACCATTTACACCAAACATCCAGCTCTCAGATAGTTGCCTTCCATTATTTGTATTGCTTAAAGTTCCAACACCAATGTTGGAATTTGAACTAACCCATTTGCTTTCTGATACGATAAATTCGCCAGTGCTTGGGTTTCTGAAAACATTATCAAACCCTTGTGCAGAGGTATCGGCACTGCAAAAATAACACTCTAAACCGTTGCTTCTAGCCCAACTTTGAGCCGCTGCCTCACCAAACTGGCCTTTTGCCCCCGCACTGGTTAATCCATTCAAACTTAATCCCAGAGAATTGCTAAATGCGTTGGCATCCTGCACTACCACACTAGTAAAGTCTAAACCATTTCTGCTAGCACTGGTCACCACAGAATTAATGGAATTTTCCAGTGAAAAGCTAGTGGCACCATAAATATCCGCATTTCTGGTTAAGTTTCCTAAATAGACTGCTGATGCGTCAGAAATTGAGCCTAGTGTATCAGCAATATTATCAAGGCCTTTTATGTCGAAAACGTTATCGGCGGTTTTATAAGCTCCTTTCCCAATATCGTACCACGGAGCTATACCTACTATAGCAATTCCCACATCACCATATGAACCATTGTTAAAAGCAGCCTCGTAGGACGAAATCCCCAAGTTACGTATATCACCCACTAATAAAAAGTCTGAAATGAGGGTTGAGCCAGTAGCTATGTTTTGCAATAAAGGAGTGGGGTACAAAACTTCATTGTATGTCCCATAAAGTAATCCATCGACTCCAGCACCTACACCGCTACCTATTGCACTTAGAATATTTGAAACATCAGCTGCAAAAGTGTTATTCGTCTGTTGCTGAGTTAATGCGCCTAGAGGTTGTTCTCCTCCTGCTGCGCCGCCATTAATAATAAACGCAGCAGCTCCTGTATCAGGGTCTAGCGCAATAAAACCAACGCCTTCCCAATCAGATATGGTTTGTGGGCCAGAAGGGGTTATGACGATTCGGCCATCATCAATGAGATTACTCAGATTCGTTATCATTTCCTGACGATAACTTAGTTGAGGTAAGAGGCTATCTTTGTTGGTCTGATTAATAACATAAATCGGTTGTTCATGATTAGCCGCGTAGCGGAGTATCGACATAGTTGATTCGGCAGGCCAGCCCATTGCTTTGGCAAATACTGCGTGTTCAAGAGCTGATGCAGCTTGTCCCAGCGCAAATAATACTGGAGCAGAGTCATAACTGTTGCTCGCTTGATGAGGAAGGATAGCGAATAAATTTCTTGGTGCGT
Organism: Alteromonas sp. a30; assembly: GCF_026788005.1. Classification (GTDB taxonomy): domain Bacteria; phylum Pseudomonadota; class Gammaproteobacteria; order Enterobacterales; family Alteromonadaceae; genus Paraneptunicella. Next base: position 2,882 of record NZ_JABEPE010000011.1, on the reverse strand, counting down.
CGATTCTCCTAGAGCCAACCGACATCTTGTAACTGCCATCAGCTACCTGACGAGCGGTTAAATCAATAGAAATAATCGCCTCATTAACCTGATGAAAAATCAATGAACCTGTACTCGCACTGGCGTTTTGTACCTCAACATCTAGTTGTTTATGGTAAGAACGGCCTAGATAACTAAGAAGCGGTCCTGCAAAACGCGAATCAAGTAAGTTACTTGCGTAAGTTTGCGACAATCCCTGCAAGGCCGCAGCTTCTTGTTCCAAAGATGTGCCGTCAATGTACTGTCCATCTAATGCAATGGCATGCACACCACCCACAGTGACGTTGTGAGTCACAATGTCACGACAGTCTTTTTTGTTGAAGTTATTGCATACGTTACTGCTCTCACCGCCATCCAACATTTCGACAGTAATGGTATCGTAACTACCGACTGATTTTGCGTTACCTCTTGCAACCTCTTGTCCATCAATAAGTAAGCGAGGCTTTAAACTTACGCCTTGATAAGGCGTATTTAATAAGCCACCATTGCTATCGATAGTTGACTGGTCACTTGTTGTCGCTGCCACATAGTCAATCACTACAGAGGTGTCTAGCGCTTTATCCATATTAACGGTGTAATTTATACCGCTAGTGCGAACAATAAGGCGCTCTCTCTTCAAAGCAGGGAGTACATCAAAAATATCATCAGATCCGCCAAAATCAGCAGATACTGAATGTCGAGCGTCCTCTCGGACTATGTCATAAGGAAGTGCTTGACCATACTCATAACTGCTTAAGCTGATTTCTTTACTTGCTAGGTAGTCGGAGTAAGTTAAATGAGTGGATTGCGCCAAGTGACTTCTAACTGTCTCTTGATTACTTTCGATTAACTCATCAAACTGATTTAAGTCAGGCAGCATTATTCCGTCTGGGTTATCAAAGGCTCCTGCTTGTGCCAACGCATCCAAAACGCTCTGCGAACTTGCGCCTGCGTCATTTTGTAAGTTTTTAATTGTCGGAACGGATTTAATTTGGAATGAGGGGTCTGCGACAACGCCATTTACTTCCGCCCATACATGGTCCATTTCAACATAAACCGGGGGACCATTTTGAGTTTGCACAAATATTTGTGGGTTAGCACCGCCAATGGCTAGTATTTGAGCGGCATTTTGGACATCGCCCACACCCAACCACGATGTTAAATTGTCAACATCTACCCGAATACGACCATACACAAACTCTGCACTGGTAACACTTGCTAGTGCTGCTGCTTGTGTTAGGAATGCACCCGATAGTTCAACAGCATTACCTGCTTTGCTAACACTAACAGAATCAACAGATTTCCTTTGTCCGAAATAATAAGGTTCAAAAGCATGTTCCTGAGCTATTGTCTGCATTAATGCATTGACTGAATCACAAGCTTGACAAGTACCACCACCGATATCGACCGTTGCAATATCACTCCAGTGGGCGACTTCTTCACATAATGGGGTGGTTGGTTGGGCTGGGTTAATCAAACATCCAATTACCTGAAATTCAAACTCTCCTGAAGGATGGTTTGTTAATTCAGCAATGGTGTTATCGCCTTGATAGACTACTGACCAATCCTGTGTGCCTTTTCGCCGTTTTTCTAGTCGATACTGCTGAGCAAAGTCCACACTAGCCCAGCCCATCGTAACGTTATACGCATTGGTTGATGAAGCCTCTTTATATGATTGTGATTTATTCAGAGATTGAACCGATGGAACAATTTGAACAGGAATAATGCCACCATTATTCGAACTAAAAGGCATAGCATTACTATCAACTTGTCTGTAAGGTTGCTGCTGACCACTCGCAAATGCTTCTGCTTCGGGCGTATATGCAAGTGAAGGTGTGCAAAATATTAGTACACCAAGTACAAACAGTGCAGTAACAAAGGAACTATTCTGAAAAGTCAAAGAGCCACGCATATCCGCATTATCCTTAATCATGTTATCTCTCTCCTAAGTTCATAGGGGCGGACAGCTTATTAACAGTTAAATTTGAACTAAACTGTTGAACCTCTTGATTCGAGTTATTAAAACACCTCCAATTGGAGTTTCCTGAAGTTGTTTTATAAAAAATAATCTGCTGAGTATTATTAAAACTAATCGGAGTAGCTCCGTCGGATAAGCAATAACTAACAGTTGTTAGTAGCCCCTCAACTTGGACGGTTTCGCCCACATGGAATTGCGTCTTTGACCAACTTACGCTACCAATCTTGGGCACAACAAATGCGCGATAAGAACTAAACGTACTCTCTCCCGTTCTATCTGAACGGATACGCCAGTAGTAGGTTTCTGGCGGCAATTGAGTAGGCGTACTTCCTGCGGTTGGGTTTGCCCTGAATGATGTATTCCAGCATTGTGTTGTACCAACAACATCGTTTAAGACCCATCGCTTGCTATATTGATTGAAATTGGTATCGCTACTAACTTGCACTGTATAACTTTGAGCGCCTGTTGTTTCTGACCAACTAAAGCACGGAATGCCATTGGTGACAGTCCCATTGTTGTCTGGACTAAATAAGACGGCAGTACCGAGTGGCTGTTCAACAACAGTTCTTTTAATTGAAGTAAAAGTACTGCATCCCGAGCTATTACAAGCTCTGACTTTGTAATCGTAATTACCAACTGGCAGTTGACGCTGAAAAATGCGACTGGAATCAGAATATACTTTTACATTATTCTCATACAGCTGATAAAAAGTTGCTCCTGATACAGGATTCCAACTCACTGTAAAAGCAACTCCCGAATTCACTCGCGCAGGCACGCTCAATGAAGTTGGTGTTGATGGTACGGGAATTGGCACAACAAATGCGCGATAAGAACTAAACGTACTCTCTCCCGTTCTATCTGAACGGATACGCCAGTAGTAGGTTTC
>NZ_JABEPE010000010.1 GCF_026788005.1 Alteromonas sp. a30 | reverse complement strand
GAATATCTGTATCACGGTGTGACTGGGCAAATGTTATCGACCAAAGTGCAAATAGGTGCGACATCGCCACTGCATCATTTGGCCTACAACGCTGCCAATGCTTATGACAGCTTTGGCAACTTAAAAGTGCAATCCAACGAAGTGACCCATTCCCAAGACAGTTTCACCTATGATGCGCTGCACCGCTTAACCCAATCGGGCATTACTGTTAACGGGCAAACGGCGAGCATTGACTACGGCTATGACGCCGTGGGTAACCTCACCAAAAAATCCGACTACTCCGAAAACAGTGCCAATGCCTACAGCTACACCACTGGCACCAACAAAATCAGCAGCATCCGCTTAAAAGATGACGCGGGCACGGTGAGCTTTGGTTACGACAACAAAGGCAATCAAACCCTTCAGACCGTGACAAGCAGTACGGGTAACGCTGCCTACAATCTCACTTACGATGTGTTTAATAAGCCGCTGACGATTCACAAAAATGGCAGCGACATCACGCTGGCCTATGGTGCGGACTTAGCCCGCTACAAACAAATCCGAGTGGTACAAGAAGACGGTCAAGAAAAAACTATCACGACTCACTACATCGGCAAACATTATGAAGTGGAAATCGACGAAAGTGGCAATCGTGAGCGCAAAACCTACCTAGGCGACCTTGCCATTATCACCGACAGCGACCGCGAAGGGATGCACATCAGCTACACCCACCGCGACCGCTTAGGCAGTGCGGCGACCTTCACCAATGCACAAAACAACGTCACCGCCAGACGCCACTTCGATGCCTTCGGCAAACCTCGAAACGGTGATTGGAGCCAACTAGAAAGCCTAAGCCTTGCGGCGCAACTTGGCACCAACCTGCTCGATACCAGCATGACCACCCGCCGCGGCTTTACCGACCACGAGCACCTAGACGAAGCCGAACTCATTCATATGAATGGGCGCGTGTACGACTACAATGTGGGCAGGTTTATGTCAGTGGACCCAGTGATTCAAAGTCCGGCAAACACTCAAAGTGTAAACCCGTATTCTTACATTATGAATAATCCGATGTCAGGGACAGACCCGACGGGGTATGAATCGTGTCCGCAAGGGCAGGAGTGTGCGAAAGTTGCGACAACAGGCACTCGAATACCTCAAGCGGTTGAAGCAAGTGGGAACTCTCTGGTTGGAACATCAAGTGGTATTAAATTTAATGGTTCATTTGGTGGAACTAGCAATGGTGCACAGTCGAGTGGTCAGACGACGCCTTCGGCGGACAAGCCCCAGAATAATGTTGATGTAATGGGGCAGGAGCAAGTTTCGTCTACACCTCCTCCATCATCAACATCACAATCTCCCTCGCCGAATAAAGTAGGGGTTGTTGAGCAAGTTCAGCAACTTGATCAGATAATTGTCGATGCTATCAGGGACTTTTTACCGATATTCGCGGATAATCACCCTGTTTCGGTTGCTATTGATGTACGTGATCAAACAGTAGAGGCACTTGCTGCTAATTCTCTAGATTTAGAAACGGTAGTTGATGTTGCTTCTAATGTTTTGGCTAAGAAAGTCAGGCAGGCGAAAGGAGTTGTTACAAAGGGAGGCGGGCAAAGGAAGTTCATGGAACCAATAGAGGATGCTGACGGCTCTCATACGGTTTGGAAAAAGAACAATAAAGGTGAGGTTACAAACCATCAAACCTTTAAACCGAATACAAACCCTAAAAACCCAAACAAATGGATGAAAGGTAATCGTACTGATGTTTCGGGTAAGTCTGAATTTAATAAAAAAACCAAGCGGTGGGTTGATACGCCTCATACTCATGATAGTTCTGCTCCAGGTGGTATAAGGCCAGCTCGTCCAGACGAACTTCCAAAGTAGTGAAAATTATATGAATACATTAGAAAAAATAATGAACTGGTATGCATCTAATTGTGATGGTGATTGGGAGCATAGCTTCGGAGTAAAAATAGATACTTTGGATAATCCTGGCTGGACTATTCAAGTTGATATTGCTGAGACAGGACTCTCGGGAAAATGCTTTGATGAAGTTGATATTCAGAGGAGTGAGACTAATTGGATTTATTGCAATGTTTCTGATGATGTATTCAAAGGAGCAGGTGGTACTTCCAATTTGGAAGAATTAATTAAAGTCTTTTTAAATTGGGCTGAAAATGGTTGACTTTGGGTTTTATAATGAACAGCCCAAACAAGCTAACCTTTGCCTTTGCCAACCAACTCTATCCGTTTACCCGAGCTTTTTGCGTAATTCATTCCCCAATTCGTCATCGATTCAACAATCGGTACAAGCGTTTTTCCAAACTTAGTTAGGGAGTATTCCACCTTCGGTGGCACCTGCTGATATACCTCCCTGTGTATAACCCCATCAGATTCCAATTCCCGAAGTTGTTTGGTAAGCATCTGCACTGTCACACCGGGAAGAATACGTTTGAACTCACCAAACCTAATGACTGGTTGACTTATTAGGTGGTAAAGAATAACGGATTTCCATTTCCCGCCAATCACGCCAATTGTCACCTCGACAGGACAAGAATAGATTTTTGTTTTTGTACCTGCATCCATCATTTCCTCCTTAGTATGTTTTTTATGAATATATCATAAAATTATGAGTAAAAGTTAAAACGAATGTAAGCGCACCACAAACCACTCCCTATAATGAAGCCTCTTAACCTAACAATCTCTGCTCTAAACATCCAACCGATGACTAACCTCACGAGCAAACAACAATTCTGGCTTACACACCTTCAGAGCATTTAATAATCCCAGTGCTCCTATGCTCAATACGCTCGGCCTCACGGCCTGAAGATTAAAGCCATTTACAATTAAGCCCCACTTTCGCAAACAACGTTTGCTAACTTCGAGTTCGACCAACTTTATCGAAGTGGTTTTCAAGTCGCCGCTGCCGAGGAACGCGGTCGAGTTGAATGCCATGAGCGCCAAGCTGGCTGAGACCAGAGACACATGCATTACCTGCGTCAGCAACGGCGCGAGAAAGCGAAAACTACGAATGATTCGCCGACCTCGGTCACGGCCATGCAATCGAGCACCAGTAGGCGGGCTTTATCAGTAAGGCGAATTGCAACTGCAATCCAGTGGCTGGTCGAGAACAGGTCATCGGTCCAATCGAAAGCCCAATCATGACTTTGGTCCGGCGCGACATGGTCGCCGAGCTTAAACCCCGTGGCTTCCGCATTAGCCTCCGACATACCGGTGTTATCGTCCATGGGGATAAGGCCATCGATCGACGGCCGATGCGCTTCACCCGGGTTTACGGAAGCGGTAAATGATGCGGTCAGTTCTGCCTCGGATCGCTGGATCGAGCGCCAGCTTCGAATGATCGTCGGCCGGGTTGCGCAGCAGGTCGGACTCCTCTTCGAGCGTAAACCCCGCGCGCTCGAAATCCGCGCGGATCTTCGCTGGGTCAATGCGGTGAAGCTTTCTGACGACCGCGCGAGTGTCGCCGCCGGGCACGGCGACGTGATCGACAACGCCGACAATCCCGCCCGGCTTGGTAGCCGCAAAGATTTTCGCGAGGAACGCGTCTGGGTCCATCCGCGGGAACTGGAACTTTTCGTTTTCCCAATAGGTATCGTGATAGACGAGGTGCATTAGCACAAAGTCGAAACTCGCCCGGTCGAGCGTCAGATCGACGGCGGTGCTCGAGATCAGGTGGACATTAGGAACGCGCGCGGCCAGGCCAGCAAAGTTCTTCTTACCTGCATTGTCGAGAAGATTGGCGGGCTCCCACGCGACAACCGCGCCCTTGGAACCGACCGCGCGGCCCATGATTTCGGCATAGTAGCCGACGCGCGAGAACGGGGCGGTGGTCCCGGTGAACAGGTCGAGCGCGCGGTCTCCCTGTTCAAGCCCTAAAAACTGCAGCACTTCAATGGGCTTGCGGCTTTCATCGAGCGCCACTGCCTCGGCTGGCCTCTCGGAAGCGGCGACGGCCACCTGCACATTGGCGGGAGCCGCTTGGACTGTTGCTATCGGCAATGGCGCGGCGAGTATAAGCGAGAGCTTGAGCGTTTTAAGAATACGCATTTGGTTTTCTCCAATGATGGTGACTGGAAGACGAAAGCGGCTTTCGTCTCAGTTCGGAATTAAGTGAGGTTCCTCAATTTCTATTTTGACTGGCCGATCGCAGACCAATCGCGCTCCACACCGCCAGCGGCGATGATCACGTCCATGCGTTCTGCGATCAGTTCTGTCAGTGGCAGTTCGGCATCGGCTGCCGCCGCGAGCGCCAAGCCCACATCCTTACGGCCCAGCCGCATAGGGAATCCAGCGGGCTCGAATCGCTTTTCCGCAATCATCGGTCCGTAGCTGCCGATCAGGCGGTTGCCGTAGTTCACCTCGAGCAGCAGCGCCGCCATCTGGTCTGCGGCGATGCCGTGGGCGGCAACGATGCGGAACTGCTCCGTCATCATCTGCATGATGGCCGGGATGCCGGCGTTAAAGGCGAGCTTTGCCGCCGCGGCCATCATCGGGCGTTCGCCGACACGATGTGTCGTAGCCCCGATTGAGTCGAACAAGGGCTGTACAATGTCCAGATCGTCCTCCGCGCCTGCCGCGATGACCGACAGCTTGCCGGCGGCTGCGACGTCCGGGCGACCTAATACCTGCGCCGACACGAATCGCTGTCCCGCGGCAGCGTGCGCCGCCGCAAGCCTGGCAGTGAGATCCACGCTGACCGTGCTACACGAGACATGGAGCAGGCCGGGACCTGCCGCAAGCAGCCCTCCGTCGCCGAACGAAACTGCCTCCAAGGCAGCGTCATCGGCGAGCATCGTCATAACGGTGCCAGTCCGGGCAGCCACGGCAAGATCGGCGGCGACTATAGCGCCCCGCTCAGCGAACGGCTCGGCCTTGGTCCAGTCCCGGTTCCATACGGTTACTTTGTGGCCGGTCGCCACGAGATTGTCGGCCATGCCCGAGCCCATTTGCCCGAGTCCGATGAAAGCTACATCCATCTTCTTATGCTCCAACCAGATCGGCAACGTGCGCGACGAGGCCAGTTTGGCCTGGCGCAACGTGGTCAGCCATGGTGTGGCGATCGGGGAAGTCGCCGCCGTTTTGCGAACGGAAGGGAATCGGCTTGTCGGTGAATAACCCAGCAAGACGCTCACGCCATGCTGTCTTGATGGCGTCCACTTCTTCCGCAGTGGAAACGTGAGCCGCACCATATACCGCATGTGTTGGAAGCACGTCCATGCCGGGGTAGAACAGCGCGCCATGGGTCAGCGGGAACAGCAGTTGGTCGATCGGCCCGTTGATACCGCGTGGGCCAAAATCGGCCGCTGGACCGCCTGTCTGCACGTTGACCAGCGCTCGCTTACCCTTGAGTATGCCCTCGCCAAAGCGGAACTGGTTGGAGCCATTTTGATAGCCGTACGCAAAACCGAAGGCATAGACCCGCTCTATCCAGCCCTTCAGTATCGCAGGCATGCCGTACCACCACAGCGGGAATTGCAGAATCACGGCATCGGCCTCGAGCAGCTTCTGCTGCTCGGTGATTACGTCGGGCGTCTGATGCCCGCTTGTGTAAGCATGGCCCGACTCCATGATAAATGACAGCCGTTCGGGGTTGTCACGAACTGGAAAGTCGTTGGCATCGTACACCGCTTTCCACTTCATGCCGTAGAGGTCCGAATGGACTACGGTGTGCCCAGCTGCCGACAACGTCTCAGCGGTCACGTCGACCAACTGCCGTGTTAGCGAAGTGGGTTCAGGGTGCGCGTAAACAATTAAAATATTTTTTTTCACTAGATAGTTTCCGTAAATGTTAAGTGGTATGCCGCTTGATTGATGTTCGATTTTCTATGCTCCAACAGCAATGCGAAACGGTAGCTTTTGCAACATTTGTTTTGCGATCTTGGGTCGGCGTGATGTGTACAAGCCATGATTGGCTCACACACGTTTTACCAAGACCCTACTTTTGCCTTGTCGTCAAAATGCGGCGCAGATATAACTTGCTTGTAACGAGTGCTCCGCAAATGTCCTAACTTGGCACTGCTGATAGACATTAAGGTATACATTGAAAACTAACAAGTACTCATAATTTTATGATGTAGTACGTAAAAACATACTAAGTAGAGAGCTGTTGGGCGTTTACGGGGGGCTGGGGACGAATTTAAAAATATAAAATACGATGACTAACTATATGACTTAAATGGTTTTTTGACTAAAACCACCTACGCAAATATGGGTTCGATAATCTTTATTTACCTTTGTCCCTAGGTATACTTGGTCATCAGTTAATGCTTGAAATTGATTAGCAATGGATCTTTGCTTGAAATATAACGCATTGCAGATTGGACGCCTTTCCAACCCACATACTCCATTGTTGTCTTTATGTCTCAGTTATTAGCGATTGCCCTGTTTGCGAAACATCGTGGCATAATAACTAGGGAAACTGCGAATAAGTTTTCTAATTTAGACCTTGAGCAAGCTTTGCACTCGCCGTCTCATTGTTGAACGCTAAATCTCCAATTTCGGTGCCCCGTCCAAACGTCCACAATATAACGGGTAATATTTCGCAAGGTTGGTTTTTAGGGAATGGCTTAAAAATTAACCTGCCATTTCTTAAATTCCTACCTACATTTTCAAATTCCTTCTGAATTTTCAAATCTCGCATTAATTCCAGAACAAAAAATAATCAAAAAATCCATTTGAAGCATGGCTGTCCCGTGGACGCTTAGTTGCTTATTTGTCCATCTACATTTCTACAAATGAATAATATGCAGTGTTAGATGAATACGATTTCAGCCTGTTTACTGTGCAAATAATTCGTTAATACTAAAAAAGTAAAAAATTTGTTACCTAAACGTTAATTTAAAATGCATTACAGGCAAATAAAATGAAAATGAACTGGTTAATACCTGTTGTATCTATGCTATTCAGCGGCGTTTCTCACGCTGAATGGTTCTTTCGAGGGACCTCAAGTGATTGGCAAGCAGTGCAGCTAGATTACGTTTCGGGGACACAATTCCAAACTTGTCAGTCTTTCGCTCAAGGTGATGGCGGGGGGCCGCGCTTTAAAGTCGACCGCTTTGGCGACTGGAGTGAAAGCTATCCTAGCGCTGATGTAGTGGTGTCTGCGGATACAAGTTATGTCATCAGTTTCAATGTCGATACCAAAGCGGTAACAACCACGCAGGTAAGTAGCTGTGGTGAAGTCAGTGGTTTTCCCAGCCTAAACTTCAGAGGCACAGCTAACGCATGGGGCAATACTGCCATGACGCGAGTTTCGGCGAGTTTATGGCAAACTCAAGTGTACTTCGATGGTCAAGCTGAGCAGCGCTTTAAGTTTGATATTCTAGGTGATTGGTCACAAAACTATGGTGATAACAATGCTGACAACATTCTTGAGTTTTCGGGCGATGACATTCGTACCTCGGTTGTTGGTGATTATGTTGTCGAGGTTAACGAAGACACACTAAGCTACTCACTCACGCCGGTTTTCGGTAACCTTGCTCCATCAGCCGCCATTACGCCGGGAAGCCAAACGGTTGTTTTAGGTGCCCAAATTTTATTTGATGCCAGTGGCTCATCTGACCCTGACGGCAGCATTGCCAGTTACAGTTGGAGCAACGGTAGCAGCCAAAGCAGCGCCAGTTACAACTTCAATACGCTCGGCTCGCAAACCGTTAGTGTTACCGTTACTGACGACCAAGGCGCAACCAATACCGCATCAGTTACTATAAGCGTCGAAGCACAGCAACAAGCAGATAGCTGGTATTTCCGTGGTACGGCAAACGGTTGGTCTTCAACATTAATGACAACATCGGACAACCTAAATTACTGCACCCAACAAACTTTTGCAGGGGGGGACGCAGGTGGCGGACCGCGCTTTAAAATAGATCACTATGCCGATTGGACTGAAAGCTACCCAAGTACGGATTATAGCGTGAATAGCAATACCACTTACGACATTTGCTTCAACGCAACTACCAAAGCCATTAGCGTAACAATTGTGGATGGTGTTGACTTAACCGCGCCGTCAGTGAGCGCTAATCCGGCAGCGGGTAATTATGCATCGAGTCAAAGCATTACTCTTAGCGTAAGCGATAATCAGGACGCGTCGCCGATTTTATATTTCACAACCGATGGCTCAACTCCGACAACAGCTTCCACCCAATATACAGGGCAGACTATTGCTGCACAGGATGTTGGCGCTGGGGTAGATCTCAGCATCAAAACCCTTTCCATTGACGCTGATGGCAACCAACAAGAGCAAAGCTTCGTTTATTACATTGGTGAAACCACTAGCGTCGATTTTCGCGAAGAAACCATCTACTTCTTGTTAACTGCGCGTTTTTACGATGGCGACAGCAACAACAACTATTACAACCGTGATCGAATTAAAATTGGCGACCCGCATTGGCGAGGCGATTTCAAGGGGCTCATTGAAAAGCTAGATTACATTAAAGATTTAGGCTTTACCGCCATTTGGATTACACCGCCAGTGGAAAACCGCAGCGGTTTGGACTATCACGGTTATCACGCCTACGATTTTTACAAAGTTGATCCACGTTTAGAGTCGCCAGATGCAAGCTATCAAGATTTAATTAACGCAGCGCACGCGAAAGGCTTAAAGATCATTCAAGATGTGGTAATCAATCACTCTGGTCAATACGGAATTCGTGATCAAGTATGGATCGACCATCTGCCGATTAAATATTACGTGCCAGCCGGGGCAGAGCAGGGCGAGATTTCCAACGACCCATACTTTGGTAATTTAGGTGATTATTTATCTGCTAATCGAGATGACAACGACAACAGTGTTGCGCCGCAGTGGTTTAAAGATCGCCATAACTCCGATCCAGAAGGCATTGTGCCGTTAGTCGATCCAAAAACTGGTGAAACCGTGCCGAAAGCAGGTTTCGACCCCAATCGTTTCTTTGGCATTGATGCACAAGGGTTAGATCCAAATTGGTATCACCTTGACGGCTTCATGGCGGGCGGTGATTGGGAAAATCCTATTCCACTGCAAAACAAACATTTGGCGGGCGATACCATTGATTTAGCGACTGAGCGCCAAAACGTAAAAGATTACCTTAACGGGGCGATTCGCAAGTACCTCGACATGGGCGTTGATGCGATCCGCGTTGATACCGTTAAACACATCGAGCGCGACGAATTACTTGAATACGTCAATAACTGGAAGGCACATAAACCCGGTTTATTCGTATTTGGTGAAAACTTGGTTAAAGGGTCCGGTTTAGGTTCTGAGTTAGCCAACGACAATGCTTCTGCGGTGATCCGCCCTTGGTGGTACACACGCACAACGCAAGATCCAAGCAATCCCAACGGTGGTGGTGATTCAGGTTTCTCAGTATTGGACTTCTCGGTATTCTCTACTTTCAGAGATAACGTTACACGAGGTTCTTTCGGTGGTGTTGGAGGCATGCTTGGTTGGGATTGGATTTACGGTGATGCAACGCAATTAGTGACCTTCTTCCAAAACCACGATGTTGGCCCCGACAACGACTTCAAATATCGTTACGGCGGCGAAGAAGCTAACGCGGCAATGGTGTACAACTTACTATGGACAAACCGTGGTATTCCAACGTTGTATTATGGCGAAGAAATTATGTTCAAAGCCGGTGCGCCGCAAGATATTGCCAGTGCAAATGACACGATTGATCAAACAGGGCGTGCCTACTTCGGCCCACATTTAGATGATTTGGCGACAACCCAATCGCATCCACTGTATCAACATATCAAGCGCTTGAATCAAATTCGCAAAGCCATTCCGGCGTTACAAAAAGCGCCGACGTCGAAAGTAAATGAGTGGGGCGCGGGTATGAGTTTCGTCAGGGATTATAGTGTTGGTGGCAGTTATGCCGTTGTAGGATTAGCATCGGGTGGGGCGCAAAGCATTACGGTTTCTGGTGTTCTAAATGGTACTTATCGTGACGTGGTAACGGGTAATAGCGTTACTGTGACCAATGGCAGTTTATCATTCAACGTTAAAGGCTACAGCGCGGGAATTTACGTGCTTAATGGACCGGGAAAAATTGGCTCTGATGGTGTTTATCTCCGTTAGGCAAACCCCTCTTTTGCTCATCAAACAGCGACTTTTCTATATAAGAATGGCGTTTCAGATGCGTTAAAAAAGACTTTCATAGAGTGAATAATCGGACAAGGAGGTTCGGTTTACCACTCCGAAACAAAAAGTAACCATTTGGGTTAATACTTTTTAAAACAGAGACTTATTTTTCAATTCATACTTCATTACATTTAATCTAAATCTCTCTTTTCTTACACTTTTGCGTCTTCTCTCTGCAAAGATTACACTGTTCCGCTTGTGTGAATCACTAAAACCGACAGAACACAAAACAATAACAAAAGCATAAGTAGTGCAAAGGATACTATAATGAACAAGAGAATCTCCATTGCCGTCGCTATTTCATTGGCGTTGGGAACATTAACAGCATGTGGTCCTAATCCTGCGACCATGAATGATGCTGCAAAAGCGAAGGCTGATGCTGTAGAAACAAAAGCCGCCATGATCTCTGGTGTTGACTTATCGGCAATCGACAAGAATGTGCGAGCTCAGGATGACTTCTTCCGATATGCCAATGGTAGTTGGTTAAGTGAAACAGAAATTCCTGCCGATAAATCCCGCTTTGGGATGTTTAATGTGGTTCACGACAGAACACAAAAGCGTCTTAAGAACATTATTCAAAATGCAGCCGAATCTGATGCCAAAATGGGCTCCAATGAGCAAAAATTAGGCGACATGTACAACAGTTTCATGGACATAGAGTTGGTTAATAAGTTAGGTGTTAGCCCACTTAAACCAAACTTAGATGCCATTGCAGCAATCGATTCAAAATCCGGTGTGGCAGCAAAGTTAGGCGAGATGTTTGAATACGGTGTGGGTGGCCCATTTGGTTTCTATGTTTACGCAGATGCCAAAAACCCAGAGCAGTATGCGATGTGGCTGTATCAATCCGGCCTATCTTTACCTGATCGTGATTATTATCTAGAAGAAGACGAAAAATACGTTAATTTCCGTGCGGAATTAGTGAAATACATCGGCAATTTATTGCGTATGGGAGGCTACAAAGACCCTGAGCAATTCGCAGAAAAGATCATGGCGTTAGAAACACTCATCGCGCAAAAGCATATTACCAAAGTTGAGCGTCGCGATGCAGAAAAGAACTACAACCGTCATACGGTCGAAGAGCTTCGCACGCTACTTGGCGACTTTGATTGGGATGCTTACGCAAAAGCCAGTGGTATAGAAAATACCGAAGCAATGATTGTGCGCGCATTACCTTATTTCCAAGCCTTCTCTGAAGTATTTGGTAGTGCAGATGTCGAAACATGGAAGGCCTACATGGCTTATAACTTGTTAGATGCTTACGCGCCACGTTTAAGCCAAGACTTTGTTGATCTGCATTTTGCTTTCCATGCAACAACGTTAAATGGTGTGCCTGAAAATCGTGACCGCTGGAAACGTGCAGTTAGCGCAACCAGTAATGTACTTGGTGAAGTTTTGGGTCAACAATACGTTGCTAAGCACTTCACGCCAGAAGCAAAAGCGAAAATGTCTGAGTTAGTAGACAACCTCATCAGCGCCTACGGTGACAGCATCAAAGATTTAGAATGGATGTCTGAGGAAACCAAAAAAGCGGCTCTGGACAAGTTAAGCAAATTCACTCCAAAAATCGGTTATCCAGACAAATGGCGTGACTATTCATCGCTAAAAATTAAAGCAGATGACTTAGTGGGTAACTACATGCGTCACGACAAGTTTGAGCATTTGTATTGGGTTGAGCGTATTGGGAAACAAGTTGATCCAACCGATTGGGGTATGACGCCGCAAACGATTAATGCTTACTACAGCCCAACACGTAACGAAATCGTATTCCCTGCGGGTATTCTACAGCCGCCATTCTTTAATCTTGAAGCTGAAGATGCCGTTAACTACGGGGCTATCGGTGTGGTGATTGGTCACGAAATCGGTCACGGTTTTGATGATCAAGGTTCTAAATACGATGGTGACGGCAACTTGAGAAGTTGGTGGACCGAGAATGATCGTAGTGCGTTCGACGTGTTAGGCGAAAAGCTTGCCGCACAATTTGATGCTTACGAGCCAATTGAAGGTCTCCATGTTAATGGACAGCTTACTAAAGGTGAAAATATCGGCGATTTAGCCGGGGTAACGATTGCGTATAAAGCATATAAAATGTCGTTAAATGGCAAGGGATCACCAGTTATAGATGGCTTTACCGGAGAGCAACGTTTCTTCATGGGACACGCACAAGCATGGCGAGCTAAATATCGTGAAGACAGATTACGTTCACAAATCTTGAGTGATCCGCATTCTCCATCTGAGTACCGAGTCGTGGGTCCTTTAGTTAACGTTGATGCTTTCTATCAAGCATTCGGTGTTGAAGAGGGCGATGGTATGTATGTTGCGCCAGAAGACCGAGTTGTTATCTGGTAAGCTGAATATTAACAATATTCGCTAAAAGCAATCTATGGAAACAAAAGCAGTCATTTTATATGGCTGCTTTTTTGTAGGTAATCGTGCACTCAGGCTTGCAGTTAAGGTGACATTCTTTAACAATTGTAGATTGTTTCTAATAACCGAGTCTTAAATATCTTGTGGAGCAAATAGAATTTTTCGAAATACCTAGCCCGTGTATTGGGATCTGCCAGTCAGGACCCAAAGGCTATTGTATTGGCTGCTTTAGGAGCCGAGAGGAACGTTTGCACTGGAATGTAATTGAAGATGAGGTTAAGCGTAAAATTATTAAAGCGGCTGTGCAAAGACGTAAACGAGCCGAAAGGGAAGCCAGAAAGCGACATGCTTCTCAGGATATACAAGAATCGGGTCAGTTAGATTTAGACCTATAACCAGCGCCTTACTTGTTGGCAATAGTCTTCGTATTGTCGACCAAAGAATTGTTTTAACATGCGTTCCTCCGGGTGAATTTGAAATCGATTCATATACGGCACGAACAAAAACGCCAGAAGTAGGCTCGCCCCATCACTTAAATATATTCCCCAAGCGATTAGCCAGAATAGAAAACCAAGGTACATAGGATTGCGTGTCCATCGATAAATGCCGGTTATGACTAAATGTTCCGATTTGCTTGGATCTCTGGGATCGACGGTGGTTTTGGCCTGTTTAAAACTCATAACACCTAAAATGGGTAACAGTGTTCCGAGTATACTGAATAAGGTAAAAGTGGGCTTTCTTAATATCAATAAAGCGTCAGGAACGGATAAATCCAGTAACGTTGATTGTTTTGCAAGCCACATAAAACCAGCAAAAACGAATATAACCACAATAGGTGGGATTTTGGTTTCTAAAAACGAGGTTCTCGAGCAGTTCATAAGGACAATGAGAGATATAAAATATTAACCAGCATACGACGAACGAAAAAAGGCGGCAATAGATTTGCCGCCTTTGATTTTTCTAGATGGGTAAACTGTTAGTGGGATTTAGAAGCGAGTCCCGATACCAACGCCAATGACCCAAGGGTCAATATCAGCATCTACTTTCAATACTGAACCATCACCCGGGCGGATTTCAGCCTCAGTGTCCATAAAGATGTATTTTGCATCCAAGTTAATAAACCAATCTTTATTGATGTTGAAGTCCACACCAATTTGGGTGGATAAACCAAATGAATTGTCTAAATCAACATCGGCTCCAGTGAATGCACCTTTGCCTTCTTCATCAAAGAAAACCGTGTAGTTAACACCAGCGCCAAAATACATACGAGTGTCTTCACTTAAATAGTTGTGATACTGCAAGTTTAACGTTGGTGGCAATACTCTGGTTTCAACGATGTTGCCTAGCGAGGCAATGGCACCTGCACCAGAAATATCGTGTTTTGTTGTGGCTGCGATAAGCTCTAATGCCCAGTTTTTATTTAGGAAATAACTAATATCGACTTCTACGGTTGTATCGCTGTCAACACCAACACCAGAACCAGCAATACCAGTTACTTCACCTGAGTCATCATTCGGGCTTACATTAACAATACGGCCTCGAATTAACCAGTCGCCCGCGTCTTCAGCATATGTGTTAGCAGTGTATGAAAGAGTCGCCACTGCTGCCGCTAAGCCCAATGCAAGTTTTTTAATTACCATGTTGTGTGTCCTAGTTTTTACTACGTCTTATCAATGGAGGTTATTATCGGACTTTTAGCAAATCCCACATTGATCTGAATCAACCACACGCATTGCTAGTGAGATTCTTTAATTTCAATTGGTTAGACGGTTTAAATTATTGGCGGAGTCATATTAAAACCGACACTACAAGCCGTTGAATGGGTCTTAGTTGCGGGCAAACTAAAAACAGCACGCCCTAATAAAGCTAGTCGGAATACAGAAGCATGAAAAGTCGAATGGGAATAGAAAGGGAAGCTGCCCAAAAGAAAAGGGCAGCCTTTGAATGCTTCTTACAACGTAAATTCTTCTTCTGTTGGTGCGAGTAAATCGTCACTGCCAAATTGAATTGCACTCTTGTGCAAGTCTTTTCTTGGAAGAATACGCTTGATGTAAAAGTCAGCGGTTTTCACTTTGCTGGACTTAAATACGGGGTTGTCACTTTGTGCTACGGTGTCGGCCATACTCAACCAAATTACACCAATTAGTGCGTAAGAACTGTATAACATGTAGTCATAGGCTCCTGACGCAAGGAAGTCTGGTGATTGCTGCATAAGGGTTTGAGAAACTTCATTCCATTCATCGAGTAGAGCAAGTGCATGTGTTTTCTTGTCTGCATCTTCAATAGCTTGTGCCATATCTCGGAAATACGCATGAGTCACAGCTTGCTTTTTACCGCCATCACGGGCTAATTTACGAGAAATGAGATCGAGCGCTTGGATGCCATTAGTCCCTTCGTAAAGTTGAGTGATACGGCTATCACGTACTAATTGCTCCATGCCCCATTCTCGAATGTAACCATGACCACCAAACACTTGCACACCAATATTCGTAACCTCCATACTCACATCAGTGAAGAACGCTTTTACAATTGGCGTTAGGTAGGCGGTGATCTCACTGGCTTGGTGTTTGCTATCTGTGTCACCAAAGCGCTCTACATCCATTTGTTTCGCATAAACTAATGATAGTGCGCGACACCCTTCAACCAATGCTTTTTGTGTTAAAAGCATACGGCGCACATCCGGTTGATGAATGATGGAGTCGGCTTTTTGATCAGGTTGTTGAGTGCCTTGTGGGGCGCGAGATTGTAGGCGTTCAATTGCATAGGTCACAGCACCTTGATACGAGGCTTCCGCAAGTCCTAAACCTTGTAAACCAACTTGGAACCGCGCATCGTTCATCATCGTAAACATGCACGCAAGACCAGTATGTGGCGCGCCAACTAACCAGCCTTTCGCTGAATCAAAGTTCATAACACAAGTTGGGCAGCCTTTAATGCCCATTTTATGCTCGAGGCTGCCAACACCTAATGTATTAGGTTGATTAAATTCGCCAGCTTCATTTGGCAAAAATTTAGGCACAATAAATAAGCTAATACCTTTAACACCGGGAGGTGCATCAGGTAAACGCGCCAAAACAAGATGAACAATGTTATCGGTCCAATCTTGGTCGCCACCTGAGATAAAGATTTTACTGCCTGAAATCTGATAACTGCCATCTTCGGCGGGTTCTGCTTTGGTATTGAGTAATGCCAAGTCGGTGCCAGCTTGAGGTTCGGTCAAACACATTGTACCTGTCCACTCACCACTAATTAAGTTGGGTAAGTAGGTTGCTTTTAGTTCATCGCTCGCATGTTTATCGACCGCTAAAATTGCACTTTCAGTTAACATGCTTAGTAAGCGCCAACTTAAGTTAGCTGACATTAACATTTCATGAAAAGGGACTGCCATTGAGTAGGGTAATTCTTGACCACCAAACTCTTCGTTGCCTAACATCGAGTTCCAGCCATTCTCTACGTATTCTTTGTAAGCGGAAGCAAAACCGTTTGGCGTGGTGACGTTTCCGTTTTCTAATTTACATCCGGTTTCATCGCCTTCGCGGTTTAATGGGGCGACGACTTCCTCTGCAAACTTGGCGCCTTGTTGTAATACTTCATTGACAAGCTCTTTATCAAAATCACCTTTACCGATGCTTTGATAGTGACTGGCAATATCCAACCAATCGTGGAGGAGGAATTGCTGATCGGTAGTGGGGGCACGGTAATCCGGCATGAGTTGCTCCTAATAAAAAATATCAGTGGTCAGATGAGTGATGTAGTTTAGCTAATCGGTTTGTAGAGTACCACTCTAATGTCGTAAATCTTCTTTAATGCTTGGGTACAAAAACAAACCCTAAAATGGCCTTGAAAGGGAAGAATAAATCTCGCCAGGGTATTTTAATTACCTGTTTTTGTTAAATATTTTATGAATAAATTGATTTTGAATTTGAGGTGTCTAAACTGTTGACCGGTTAGACAGGTAGCGTTGAATTTAACTTTTTGTCAATGATGACTGTGGATCAAAAGAGTGAGGTAAAAATACCTCTTTATTAGGCATGGAACAGCTCGGTAAGTATTAATCGCGATTGGTGTATTTATGAATTTGTCGTTACTTTCTATCCGTCGTAAGTTAGCGCTTGCTATTCTTATTGGTGTTTTATTTTCAAGTGTCATGATTGGTTTAATCAGTCAGATTTCCTCAAAAAATATGATTTCAAATCGCCTTGTTGAGGTTGAGTTGCCTAATATTCTTTGGCAAATCCGTAATCAGGTAGATAAAGAAATTTCCGTATTACAAAATGCAACAGAGCAACTTTCTTCTAATGCATTGATTAGCCGCTGGATTGAAAATGGTGCACCAAAGGAAGGCGAAGCTGATGTAGTAAAAACACTCATCAATGTACAAAAACAGTACGGTTTAACGAATTCTTCTATAGCAGACAGAAAAACGGCTAAATATTGGAATCAGGACGGGTTTTTACGGGTATTGCAAAATGATAAATTTGATAGTTGGTTTTTTGCATTTCGGGATAGTGGCAATGCGGTAAGCAAGAGTCTCTATGTTGAAAAAGGGGTGACCAAGTTATTTATCAACTTTCAGCAATTGGATGGGCGAGTTTTAGCCGGTGTTGGTCGTAGCATGGATCAAATGGTTGATGTGCTGAACGATTTTAAAATTGCTGATACCGGATTTGTGTTTATTACGGATGCGGCAGGGAAGATACAAATTCACCGTAATAAAGAACGGCTTGGAAAGCGTTTGTCTGAAATATACGGCGCTGACACTCAACAACATTTACTGGGGCGACAAGCCTTCGCGCTTGAGGAAGTCACAGTCGATGGCGAGGCTGTGTACCTCGCTAGTAGCTATATAGAATCTGCGGATTGGTATATCGTTGCAAGGGTCCCCGCAAGTGAAATTTTTGCCGAGCTTAATGCCAACAGTTTACGCATGATTTTGTGGACCATTGTGCTAGCTGGTCTGTTCACTGTTATTGCACTTTGGCTGGCCCAACGTTTAACTGCGCCGATCACACATCTTGCAGAAGTGTTTGCTGATTTAGGAAAAGCAGAAGCAAACTTAGATGTTCGTTTGGAGCGCCAAAGCTCCACAGAATTGCAGGCGCTTCAAGAGGGCTTTAATGCCTTTGTTAGCAAGATACAGGCAACAGTTGAGCGTGTTTCAAACACCAGTGAATTATTACGTAACAACGCTGGTGAAGTTGCTCAATCGGCAAAAGACTTTTTACATCACGGTCAACAGCAATCTACTCATACCGAGCAAGTGGCCACTGCGGTGACACAAATGGGGAATACGGTACATGAAGTCGCTGGTAACGCTACCCAAGCAGCTGACACCGCCAATGAACTGGAGCTTTCTTCAAGTCAGGGGAAAGAGGTCTCAATAAAAGCGAAAAAATCCATAGAATTGTTGTCGCATCATGTTGATGACGTCGGTGCGGTTATCAATAAATTAGCCAGTCATACTCAAGCTATTGGCGGGGTATTAGAGGTTATCCGAGGCGTTTCTGAGCAAACGAACTTATTAGCATTAAATGCTGCCATTGAGGCGGCTCGGGCTGGTGAAATGGGCAGAGGGTTTGCTGTTGTAGCGGATGAAGTCCGTTCTTTAGCGCAACGAACGGCTGAATCGACAGATGAAATTCAAACAACTATTACAGAGTTGCAAAAAGAAACGCAAACCGCAGTAAGCTTGATGGTGGAGAGCAAGTCCCATGCTTCAAGAGGGGTGGAGGCTGTGATTGAAGCAGAAAGTGCTTTGGTTAATATTGCGGATGGTATTGTTCATCTGAAAGATATTAATAATCAAGTTGCCGCCGCAACAGAAGAGCAGGCCGTGGTCGCGAAAGACATAAGTTTTAGCCTAGAGCAAATTCGTGAAGATACCTTAGTGAATTTGCGCGCGTCTGACGATGTGGCAAAAGCCAGCGTTAATCTACAAGCGCTCTCTGAGCAACTTGATAAACTGGTTGCGGCTTATCGTTCATCGTAATTTCTCATCGTAGAATCAGTGTAAGCGCATGAATCAAGAAGATTCGTGCGCTTTTTTAGTTTTAGCGTGTTTTGATTGAATTTCCCCGAGTTTATTGAATGCATCTCGTATTTTTATTAGTTGGTCTGGAAAGCGCCATTCAGAAGGGGTTGTTGAGAAAGGGTTAATTAAACGAATGGCATTCACTTCTGTTTCAGACCAAGCCGGAACAGGAAATTCGGTAATGAGTCCGTCGAAGTCGTCATCTAGTTCACATGCAAAAAAGTGCATTCCACTATCGGCTATGCCGAGCAATGTTCCCACTTCAACGTTAAAACCTGTTTCTTCCCATGTTTCTCGATGTGCCGTACATTGAGCCGATTCATCAGAATCAGCACTTGTGCCAGCGGGTAAATCAAATTTTCCTGAATAAAAGTGGGTAATAGCGAGGATGCGCTTTTTGACACGAACAATACAGCCAGCGTTTGCCGGGGGGGCTTCTTGTTGACCTTTGGCAATGCGACACATTGGGCTAGAAGGTGGTGCATAAGAGCAAGCAGTAATGTAGTGCAATAAGGTGAAAGCCAGTAGCGCTTTTGTTAATTTCATGGAAAACCTTCGGTATCGTTGGGAGGCTATTAAACTGAAATTTACCGCAAACTGCAATTGAGGTTTTTATCGTAACGTTTGGGTAATGGCTTTCAACAAGGCACCAAGAGAAATTGGCTTTAAAAGCAGGCGACAGATCCCGAGTTCCTTTGCCAAGTTATCATCCATTTTCTCAGAATAGCCTGTTAGCATAATTAACGGTAAGGTTGGAAGTTCTCGATGCAGTTGTCCACAAAATTCCGCACCATTCATATCTGCCATATCATAGTCAGATATAACAAGATCAACTTCTTTATAGTGGTCACGAATGAAACTTAAAGCCGATTTAGCATCATTAAAGGCGGTAATTCTAAAGCCTTTTTCCGATAATATCCTTCCCCAAACTTCTGTAATTTGACTTTCATCATCCACAATCACAAGGTGAGAGTTGTTTGGAATATCGGGTAGAATGGTATTGGCATCGGTTTCTCTAGGGATTAGCGCTTGGTCGCCATTTAACGGAAATAGCATAATAAACTGGGTGCCTTGATCAACGACACTTTTTACATCAATTTTGACGTTATGGCCCCTTAGAATACCGCTAACAACGGATAACCCGAGTCCGGTTCCTTTTCCCTTTTCCTTGGTCGTAAAGAAAGGATCGAAAATATGTGTCAAAGCGGATTTTGAAATACCACTTCCGTTGTCGGATAATTCGAGTTTGACATAAGCCTCACCAATATCGTCGACTTGATTTTCCATGTGTACGCAAACATTTCCTGATTTGCGATTGGCTGATTCGATAGCGTGAAGTGCATTTGTCAACAAGTTCATAAAGACTTGCTGTAACTGGGATTCATTTCCTTCGATGATATCGATATATGCGTTATCTTCAAAATCAATATGTATTGTTGCGGGCAGCATTGGGCGAATCATCGCAATGGATTCTTGCAATATTTCACTCAGGTGTAACGGCGCAAAATCCGGTGAATCCATGCGACTATAGGACAGAATTTTATTCGTTAAGTCGGATGCTCTGCTGCAAGATTTTACGATAGATTCGAGTCGCTCAGAAAGTGTTTCTAGGTGGCTATGTTTGAATACGTCACTGATGTTTTCAATATATAAATTACATAACTCTGCATTTCCGAGAATGGAGGCCAAAATATTATTAAAGTCGTGCGCCATGCCTCCTGCAAGCGTTCCCATGGCTTCCATTTTTTGAGATTGCACCAGTTGATACTGTAAAGACTTGATCTCAGAAATATCTTGGATGGAAGTAATATAACCGGCTAATTCGCCTTGTTGATCATGGAACGCGGATATATTTTGAAGCACGGGGAAGCGCTGTCCGCTGTTCTTAATGTGCTCTGTTTCAAAGGTTACGGAACCTGTTTCTTTGGCAATATTCATGTAATCACGGATGAGTGGAAGTGCTTCATCAGGATAAAACATACTCATATTGGCCTTGTTAGAAACTTGTAGATCATATCCATGTAGCTTGGCAAAAGTCGGATTGGCGAGCGTTAATGACATGTCATCATTTTCTGATATTGCAATGCCCCAATCCGCTGCGTAGAAAACAGTTTTCCATTTTGTTAATTCTTGTTCATACGACTTTTGTGCAGTGATGTCCTGCATAATAAATATGTAATGTTTGGTGTCACTTTTTTCCATGACTTGGCGAATATTGATCTTAACCCAATGAGGGGAGCCAGTAGCGTCATAGTGGACATGTTGTACCTTGGCGAACCCGAGGGAAGACAATTGTACATTGATTGAGTGAGTTTCTGTTTCACGTTCTTTTGGTGAGAGTAGCAGTTCAAGCGCGGAGCACTCTATGACATCACTTAATGCCAAAGAATAGTTATTAAGAAAACTGTTATTGGCCCATTCTATCATCTGCTCAGCATTACAAATGAGCACCATGTCATCGGTGTTTTCCGCCACCATTGCTAATTTTTCAATTTCGTTAATAAAATGGCGGTTTTCGGTGATTGTTTTCTGAAGTTCCTGCATGACTCGTGCGGTATTGTTATGCATTTGCAAAGCGGAGTCAGTTAATTGCCCAACCTCTACAATTCTTGATTCTATTTTTTCTTCTTCGACTAATTTGGAAGGGTGGTTTTTCCATTCTTGTACTTTTTTATTCAAGTTATGGATGGGCGCTGCAATTTTATTGGCTAGGAAAGCCGACATAAACATGGTTAGCAACATACCAGCAAGAATAGAGCTTAAAGATTGGTACAAGCTCCGGTTGGCTTGTTCCAAAATGCCTTGTTCAGCCAAATAAATAAAGAGGGTCCAGCTAATGCTATCGCCGTGGGTAAATTGGAAGATGCCTAATTGGTACGATTGATCATCAATCGTTACTGGACGGAGTTGCGGTGAGCGTTGTTCTTCTCTGGGGAGAGAGTTGTAGACTTCCATGCCTGTTTGAATAAGCCTGTCTTGACTATCTTCAACGTTGGTCTGAATGATGTCGCCATTGATAATGTGATAAGGACGATAATGATTGGAGCTACCGATAAGGTCTCCAGAGTCGTTAATAATAAAGGCGCTGCCGCTGTTGAGTTCAAAAAAGTTTTTTAATACGTCACCTAACTTATCGAGAAATAGGTCATTACCCACAACTCCCACGTCTTTACCGTTGTCGTCAATAATCTTGACGCTATTAGGCATTGCCAGCGTTGGCAAAACATAGTACGAAAAACTAGAGCCCCATCCTCGTTCTGGTTGGGGGGCAGCCTCTTGGTACCAGTTACTTTGTGTGGCGTAGAAGTCGGGCGCAATTTGTAATAGCTTTCTAGTCTTTTGATCCTCTTGAAGCTGTTCATAATGAATGTTGTATTGTGTGTCCTCATTTGCATACATGTGAACAATAGTGTCGTCGAATCGGGCATAACCTGAAAACCAATTCTCCCGAGAGCTGAAATAAACGGCATCAATATCTCGGAAAGCTTTTAGCTGGTTAAACATAAGGTTGTTTAACGCTTCAAAATTCTCTTTGTAATCATTTTGTTCAAGGTAGATACGATTGGCTTGGTTGAGTTGCTCATGCACCGATAATCTGTCGCTAATCTCTGCTGTAATAAGCTGGTAGGTATTTACCATGATCTCAGCTAGAAGATTATTAATGTAGTTTTGGCTACTTAACAACGACTGAAAGCCTACAAGTGCTGAAAAAACAATAATAAGTAGGCTAAATGGGATAAGTAATATGTTTCTAATTTTTATCGGTTTCATTCAGTTTTTCGCACGAGTTTGCCTCTCGTTGTAGGTTTGAGTTATCGAAAGCGTTGACGGAGAAACTATCTATGCAATAAAAGGTAGGACAAAATCTTACAAATTGTGAAAAAATGTACTGATTTGAGATGAATAAACATAAATTAACGATGAATAGGTAATAATAGTTACCTTAGTTTGATCTATTCGAGGAAAAGGCTGCTTGTGATGTGATAGCCAGAGACATAGGTTGTGAAGAGAAGCTTTTGCACAATCTAAGATAGTAAAAAAGCGGCTAAAGGCTAATGCCAGTCAGTTAAGCTGACTGGCATTAGTATTAAGGGCTTGTTGAAGTTGCACAAAAAAATCCGATGACCTTACGATCATCGGATTTTTATCCTCTTATGCCAAATGTCAACTTCTTAACTGATCGGCATTAGGCTAAAGGCCGCTTTTTAAATCTTAATTAATAGCTATGTACGTTTTATTCATCAAGGAAACTACGTAATTGCTCAGAACGGCTAGGATGTCTGAGCTTGCGAAGTGCTTTTGCTTCAATCTGACGAATACGTTCGCGAGTAACGTCAAACTGTTTGCCGACTTCTTCTAACGTGTGGTCAGTATTCATGTCGATACCAAAACGCATTCGCAATACTTTTGCTTCTCTTGCAGTTAAACCTGCAAGGACGTCTTGAGTCGCATGTTTCAAGTTGTTACCTGTTGCCGAATCCAGAGGTTGCACAATCGTGCTATCCTCAATGAAGTCACCAAGATGCGAATCTTCATCATCACCAATTGGTGTTTCCATTGAAATGGGTTCTTTTGCAATCTTAAGCACTTTACGGATTTTGTCTTCAGGCATCATCATGCGCTCTGACAATTCTTCCGGTGTTGGCTCACGACCAATTTCTTGCAACATTTGGCGTGAAATACGGTTCAACTTGTTAATAGTTTCAATCATATGCACAGGAATACGGATTGTTCTTGCCTGATCGGCAATAGAACGTGTAATTGCCTGACGAATCCACCACGTTGCGTAAGTTGAAAACTTGTATCCACGACGATATTCGAACTTGTCCACTGCCTTCATCAAGCCAATATTGCCTTCCTGAATAAGATCCAAGAATTGTAAGCCTCGGTTTGTGTACTTTTTGGCGATGGAGATAACTAAACGTAAGTTAGCTTCAACCATTTCCTTCTTCGCACGACGGGCTTTGGCTTCGCCGATAGACATACGGCGATTGATGTCCTTAATGTCATCAATATTTAAACCGGTCTCTTCTTCAACCTGATTAATTTTATTGACGCAGCGCTCAATTTCTTCTTTAAAAGCACTGAGTAGTTGAGCGTAAGGCGCATCAGAGTTGACCGCTTTATTTAACCAGTCAGTAGAGGTTTCGCTGCCAGCGAACATCTTGATGAAGTCGCTTTTCGGCATTTTTGCATTCGCAACGCAATACTTCATGACCAAGCGCTCTTGAACGCGTACGCGATCCATCATGTTACGCATGTTGCGTACCATTCTATCGAACTGTTTAGGTACCAAACGGAATTCTTTGAAAATATCGCTTAAAATCCCAATATTTTCTTTTGCAATGGCATGACTTCGACCTTTATTCGCGATAATTTCACGCGTTTTCTCATATTGAGTACGCAGTGCCGAAAACTTTTCACGTGCTAGTTCAGGGTCGATAGAGTTGTCTTCTTCTTCCTCTGAATCGTCATCGCCATCATCATCTTCATCGTCTAATTCTTCATCAGACAATTCTGAACCAATGTGTGTTGCGGTGGGAGCGAGATCTTGCTCCTCGTTTGGATCTATAAATCCGAGAATAATATCACTTAAGCGGATTTCTTCTGCTTCGAAAAGGTCCCACTGATCAAGTAGATAAGTGATAGCTTCGGGGTATTCTGCAACAGAACATTGAACTTGGTTGATACCTTCTTCAATGCGCTTTGCGATTTCAATTTCGCCTTCACGAGTAAGTAGTTCAACTGTACCCATTTCACGCATGTACATACGCACTGGATCAGTTGTTCGACCGATTTCACTTTCAACGGTAGCTAAAGCTTGTGCTGCCGCTTCTGCGACTTCTTCATCGGTAGTTGTTTCCTGCATCAACAATTCATCAGCATCTGGAGCGTTTTCGAACACCTGAATACCCATGTCGTTGATCATACGGATAATGTCTTCAATTTGGTCTGAATCGACAATATCCTGAGGTAGATGGTCATTAACCTCTGAAAACGTTAGGAAACCTTGCTCTTTACCTTTAGCGATGAGGAGTTTTATCTGAGACTGCTTGCTTGCCATATACTTCCGCGACCAATTAATGTAGAACTAGCCCTGAGGGCACTCGACTATAAATATATAGTATTATCTGTGGCCTGAATTCACTCGCCCGCCATTTAGTAAAAATAGCGTTCTGATTGTAATAAAGCAAAAACGTAACAGTTATGGCATACAGGGCACACAGAATCGACCATTATAGCAGAAAAGTTACAGCGCATTCTACGTTTGTTTGTTTAAGAGATAGTGAATTTTCGACGCTGCGGCTACGGCTACAAGGCAGTGTCGAGGACAACCTAACCTACAATGAGGGCTAGCTGCTGGTTTTTCAAGCTTAGCCTGCAAAAATTATACATTATTGATTAGCTTTGCTTAGCAACATAAGCTCTTTTTTTTCGTCATTTGTTATGTTTCCTTGACGTGCTTTTGATAAAAGCTCTTCCATTCTACCCTGTAAATGCTGGTTAATTAATCGGTTGAAACTGTCACGATAAACCGTTGCCATCGTTTCATCTGATACGGCGTGCTCCCATGAGAGTAACTTGCCTAACGCCTTATAATTTGGGTGATCGCGATAGTGTTCTAGAACTTGCGCGGTACTGTAATGAGGGGAGTGGATACACAACCGCATCATATCGATTAACATGTCTAAGTTGCCAACACGAAGTTGCTGTGTTGCTTCTGGAGTCACATCTTTACACTCAGAGGCTAACTTCGGGTTGTCGAGTAGCAAACGTAACATCATTCTGCCAGGTGAGAAGCTAGGTTTATTGGGTCGTGAGTAACCTACTTTGGCAATTTGTGATTGGTTATTGGATTCTTTAGCGGCAACTTGAGCACGGTGTTTTTCATATTCACCCGTATGCTTGCTCAGCACTTCCATTAGCATTTGTTGTTGATATTCGCCGGGAATTTGAGAAATAAGCGGTTCCGCTTCAGCTTTCAGCGATGCTTTCCCCTCTGTTGTGGCAACTGAGTGGCGCTGTAATAAATTATCGAACAAGAATTTTGATAACGGCACTGCCTTGTCTTGCAACAAATCTTCAAACGCTTCTTTTCCGATTTTGCGCACCATGGTATCGGGATCCTCGCCGTCAGGTAAGAATAAGAAGCGCATTTGCGTTCCGTCTTTTAAATGGGGAAGTGCATTGTTCATGGCCCGCCAGGCTGCTTCTCGGCCCGCTCTATCACCATCGTAACAGCAAACAATTTCAGGTGTGCTGCGCAATAACATTTGAATGTGTTCAGGCGTGGTTGCTGTGCCAAGTGCCGCAACGGCGTAGGTGATGCCGAACTGCGCCAGAGCAACTACGTCCATATAACCTTCAACGACCAGCACGCGTTGCAATTTTCGGTGTTGTTGGCGAGCTTGATAAAAGCCGTAAAGTTCACTGCCTTTATGAAAAATTCGGGTTTCAGGTGAGTTTAAATATTTCGGCGTGTCATCACCCATCACTCGACCACCAAAACCAATGACTCTGCCGCGTTTGTCGCGGATAGGGAACATAATGCGGTCACGGAAAAAGTCATAACGTTTGTGTTGGCTGTTTTCCGTGATGAGTTTTAAATCGAGCAATTGTTGCTGTACAGGTTGAGACTGACCAAACGCATTTAAAATGGCGTCCCATTGTGCCGGGGCGTAGCCAATATTGTATGCCTTAACAATTTCGCCGCTTAGTCCGCGTGATTTTAGGTAGTCAATGGCTTTGGCTGATTGCGTATTATCTTTTAGCTGTTTTTCAAAATAACGACTTACCTTTTCCATTAAATTGAAGTCATCTTCAAGTTTATTGGCAGGAATATAGGGTTTGGCATTTGAAAAAGCAGTTTGTTCCCTAGGTACTTCTACATGATGATAACGAGCAAGCTCTTCAACTGCTTCAGGAAACTCTAGACGCTCATACTCCATTAAAAAAGAGATGGCATTGCCGTGGGCTCCGCAACCAAAGCAATGATAGAACTGCTTTTCTTGACTGACAGTAAATGAAGGGCTTTTTTCACTGTGAAAAGGGCAGCATGCTTGATGGTTCTTTCCTGCGCGCTTTAACGGTACGAAACCGTCTATCAGCTCAACAATATCGGTTCGAGCGAGGAGATCATCAATAAAACTTCGTGGAATTCTGCCTGACATGTGTTTGCGTTATTTACCGAATTAGGAATGCATTATAAATAAATTGGGGCAAGGTGCTGCCTAAATTTAGAAAAACAGCTTGAGAAATAAAGTCGTTGTGTAAAAACAAAACAAGAGGCAATAAAGCCTCTTGTTGGTATTAGAAATGAGCAATTAAGCCTTGATGAGTACGAAATAAATTAGCTTAAGCATTAAGCTTTGCTTTTATCTGACCGCTTAATTTACCCATATCTGCGCGTCCTTGAACTTTTGGTTTCAGCCAACCCATGACTTTCCCCATATCTTGCATTCCATTTGCTCCTGTTGCTTCAACCGCTTCCGCAATTAAAGCTGCAACTTCTTCTTCAGAAAGTGGTTCAGGAAGGAACTCTTGCAAAATAGCCAGTTCAGACTCTTCTTGATCGACAAGGTCCTGACGCTCCGCAGCTTTAAACTGGGTGATAGAGTCACGTCTTTGCTTAACCATTTTGGTTAGTAAAACGATAACATTTTCGTCAGAAAGCTCTTCGCGGGTATCAACTTCACGTTGTTTAACTTCAGATAAAGCTAAGCGAATTGTACCTAGGCGTACCTTATCTTTGGCACGCATTGCGTCTTTTTGAGCATCTTTGAGTCTAAGTATTAGAGACATCAATGAATTACCTTGAAAGTCGATTAACTACTAATAGAAGTAAAACTGTACAAAAAAGAACAACAAATGTTGTTCTTAGTACATTCTTACTCTACGAGCATTTTCACGAGCTAGTTTTTTCAAATGGCGTTTTTTAGCAGCAGCTTTTTTACGCTTACGTTCCCAAGTTGGTTTCTCGAAGAACTCACGACGACGTACTTCTGAAAGTACACCTGCTTTTTCACATGAACGCTTGAAACGACGTAATGCTACGTCAAACGGCTCGTTTTCTCTGACTTTTACTATTGGCATTAATCTCTCACTTCAAAAATAAAATCTGTATTTTTGGTCTTTAGGTGGGTCAAAAAATGACCGCTATCTTTAAAAATGGTGCGCAATTCTAATCATATCTACAATCAAAGTAAAGCTGGAGTGACTATTTATTTAGCTTAATTTGCGCTTAACTAATGCGGTGTTTTTATTGTGTGCTTGTAAGGTAGTGATTTCACGGAAAATACAGAGCTTTTACTCTGAATTTATCTCTGAATTTATCGAATTTAGGCAAGTAATTCGCTTTAGTTTTTACACTAAGCTTAGGTAGAATGCCAGCCAAATTTTCAGTTAAGAACCAATTAAAGAAGACAAAATGCGAGTATTAGGAATAGAAACCTCCTGTGATGAAACCGGTGTGGCTGTGTACGACACGGAGCAGGGCTTATTAAGCCATGCATTATATAGTCAGGTGAAGCTGCATGCTGATTATGGTGGTGTTGTTCCTGAATTAGCGTCGCGTGACCATATTCGCAAGCTTGTTCCTTTAGTACAAAAAGCATTAATGGAATCGAACTCTACCCAAGCCGATATTGATGGCGTTGCCTACACTCGTGGGCCGGGACTGGTTGGTGCACTGCTTGTTGGCTCCTCGTTTGCGCGCAGTTTGGCTTATGGCTGGAAAGTACCTATGGTAGGAGTGCATCACATGGAGGGACACTTACTGGCCCCGATGTTAGATGAGCCCGCACCTGAATTTCCGTTTGTTGCATTGCTCGTTTCTGGAGGTCACTCGATGTTGGTCAGAGTTGATGGCATTGGAGAGTATCAAACGTTAGGTGAAACACTTGATGATGCCGCAGGCGAAGGCTTTGATAAAACGGCTAAATTGCTCGGTTTAGATTACCCCGGAGGCCCTGTGCTGGCAAAAATGGCAGACGATGGTACTGCGGGGCGTTTTACTTTTCCTCGCCCAATGACTGACAGGCCCGGTCTTGATTTTAGCTTTAGTGGTCTTAAAACCTTTGCAGCGAACACCATTAAAGATATTCAAAAACAAGGGGAGTTATCGCCTCAAGATAAAGCCGATGTTGCACTCGCGTTTCAAACTGCGGTAGTGCAAACCTTAGCTATTAAGTGCAAACGCGCATTAACAGAAACTGGCTTGAAGCGATTAGTCATTGCTGGTGGTGTGGGCGCCAATAAATCGTTGCGCGAATCCTTGCAAACAATGATGAAAAAGCTGGGTGGGCAGGTTTACTATCCACGTTTGGAATTTTGCACTGATAACGGTGCCATGATTGCCTATGCTGGTGCGAAGCGCCTTGAGGCGGGTCAGCTAGGCGATATGTCTGAGCAAGTTTCGCCACGTTGGTCGCTGGATAATCTACCCGCTTTAAATCATTCTGAAACTACCTAAGTTGCGCTAAATGAATTAGACGTAGATCCATAGTCGCAGGATGAGATTGGAGCTCAGTCTGCGTGAATCCTTTTGTGTTGGGGCGTTAGGCGCTTCTATTCAGCGTGATGCCTAGTTTGAAGTCTTTTTTGTTTCTTTCACGGAAAAGCGAAATTCCTTGCCTCTACACAATCGATTCACATTATCTTTATGTTTCAGAAAGATGAAAAATGACATCACAATCACAGGTACAAAAAACGTTGGCACAAAGTAATACGTGAGAATCGGTGCTGCCAATGTTGCGCTAAGGGAAGCTAAGGAGCTATAACGGCTTAGTGCAAATATTACGATCCAAATGCAGAGTAAACCGCTGGCTATTTTTAAGCTAAAAACAGAAAAAATACCCAGTGCCGTCGCCACCCCTTTTCCGCCAGAAAAACCGTAGTAGAGTGGGAAAATATGACCAAGCAAAGCCGCAACACCAGTCACGCCAAGTACCCATTCGGGCTGCTGCAAGAATAATGCGGTTGCAACGGGAACGATGCCTTTAATGACATCAATGAACAGCGTCAAAAAACCTGCCCATTTACCGTAATTACGCAGCATGTTGGATGCGCCGGGATTACCCGAACCGGATTGTCGTGGATCGGCAACCTGAAAAAGACGATTTACAATTAGCGCGCCCATGAGGGAGCCTATTAAGTAAGCGCTAACAACGAGAAGTAAACTAAGTGCTGTCATGGTGTTGGACCCACATTACAAAACAGGTAAACTGCCTCCCGTTTAAGCGTACTCGACTTTCACGCGTTATGTTCAAACGCGCCCTGTGTAAAAAGGTAACATCCTTGATGGATAAAATATATATAGAGGAGCTTCAGCTTCTTGCCATTATTGGCGTCTACGAATGGGAGCGTCAGGCTCCGCAACGCTTGTTACTCGACTTAGTGCTGCACTTGCCATTGCAAGAAGCCGGGAAGTCAGATGATTTGAGCCATACTGTTGATTACGCGAAAATTGCAGAGGCGATGGAAAACCTGTGTCAGATCCACCAACCCCAATTGCTCGAATTTCTTGCCGAAACCATGTGTGCGCATATCCTAGCGAATTTTCCGGTTGAGAAAGTGGAAATTAAGCTGAGCAAACCCGATATATTGCCAAAGGCGAAAAATGTGGCGGTTTACTTGCAGCGTGAAGTCAATAATGGATAACACATCAATCTTCCTCATGTCGCTGTCATGATTAACAGGCTTGCCATTTATGAATCACATTTACATTAGTCTTGGTACTAATATTGAGCGAGAAAAACACACAAAAGCGGGTTTGGATGCTCTATTTGAAGCGTTTGGTGAGCTGGAGTTGAGTCCCGTGTATGAAAGTGAGTCGGTTGGGTTTGATGGAAATCCTTTCTACAATTTGGTGGTTGGCGCTAAAACAGAAAAATCACTCGTAGAGGTTTGTCATCTACTTAAAAAAATTGAAAAAGAGAATGGGCGCATTTCATCAGAGAAAAAATTCTCGCCGCGTACCTTGGATTTGGATTTGTTATTATTTAATGATGAGGTAATAAAAATACCCATTATTTTGCCAAGACCGGAAATTTTGTACAACGCCTTTGTCTTATTACCTTTACAAGATCTAACGCCTCACAAATCACATCCAGAAGTGAAAAAAAGTTATTCAGAGCTTTGGAAATGCTTTGATAAAGATTCTCAAAAATTATGGAAAATTCCCTTTATTTGGAATGGACAGGACTAAATTGTGACCCTATTTGAAGTTGTTATTCTCGCTATTATCCAAGGTATTACGGAGTTTTTGCCTATCTCAAGTTCCGCGCATCTTTTACTGCCCAGTATTTTATTGGGGTGGAAAGAGCAAGGGTTAGCGTTTGATGTGGCGGTGCATATTGGCAGTTTAACCGCTGTTGTTATCTATTTTCGACATGATTTATGGGGCATGACACAAGCGTGGACGCGTCAACTTGTTGGTGGTAAAGCAACAGCAGAAAGTCAATTGGCTTGGTGGTTGATTATTGCCACTCTTCCTGCGGTTGTCCTAGGGTTTTTAGGCAAATCGTTAGTGGAAGAGTTTGCTCGTTCCGGTTTAGTCATCGCGTTTACCACAATAGTGTTTGGTGCTTTACTATGGTTAGCGGATTCACGGGCGAAGCAAGCAGAAGGCTTGAAATCATTGGGCTGGAAAAAAGCGTTAACCATTGGTTTTTTTCAGGTGCTTGCCATGATTCCCGGGACATCGCGTTCGGGAATTACGATCACGGCGGGTTTATTATTAGGGCTAGACAGATACAGCGCTGCGCGCTTTTCCTTTCTTCTTTCAATTCCAACGATTTTAGGGGCCGGTGTACTTTTGGGGCTTGATTTGCTGTCAACATCGCAAGCCGTAGATTGGAGCATGATCGTATCGGGCACGCTTTTATCCTTCGTCAGTGCTTACGCTTGTATTTATCTTTTCCTTTCTTGGATAGAGCGCATCGGTATGTTGCCTTTCGTCATTTATCGGCTTTTACTTGGCGTTTTCTTGCTGGTATTGTTGCTGTAGTTAGAAGCACAACTTTTGGGTTGAATCTAAGCAAATTTTTTATAAAAGTAGGGCGCATGTTACATGTGGCCCTCTTTTTTTTCGTTTAATTTATTCGTATAAGGAACTTAAATATGTCTGATACGATTTTTACCAAAATCATCAACAGAGAAATCCCAGCAGAGATTATTTATGAAGATGACTCGGTACTTGCGTTTAATGATATTGCCCCTCAAGCCCCTATTCATTTTTTAGTGATTCCGAAAAAACCGATAGCAACAATTAATGACATTGAAGAAGAAGACCGGGAAGTTATGGGTCATTTGTATTTCGTTGCTGCGAAAATTGCAAAGGATCAGGGTTTCGCAGATGAAGGGTATCGTGTGGTGATGAATTGTAATAAATTCGGTGGTCAAACGGTTTACCATCTTCACCTTCATGTTTTGGCAGGAAAACCAATGGGTTGGCCTCCTTATCAGGATACGCTAAAAGTCGAATAAGTTTTGTTGTTGAGTTTACGTATACGTAAAAGCTGATTGTCACAATAGGAAATCTTTATTTTCCTATTTGGAACACACCTCATAGACTCGGTTGGCATAGGATGTTTGTCCTGATATAAGTTTTCTAATCAGGCCAAACACTTATTAATCGAACTTGTCAGAGGAAAGTTCCCGATGTCCACAATATTAGTTATTAATGAATCTCCTGGTATTACGTTAGATAACGTAGGAGTCGCAACAGAGAAACGTTGTGCAGCAACTCCAGCCACGGTTAAAAAAATGAAACTGGCAAACGCCAAGGTGCTCGTTGAAAGTGGAGCGGGGAAGTTAGCAGGTTATCTGGATGCCGAATATGAACAAGCGGGTGCAGAGCTTGTTTCCGATCGTAAGGCAGCCATCGAGGTTGCTGACATTATTCTTTACGTCACTCGACCAAGCGAAGCTGATATTGCGCTATTACGCGCCGGAAAGCTTGTTGTTGGTCATTTAGATCCCTTTTTTGAAAAATCACTCATCGAAAAGCTGGTTGCCAAGTCAGTTGGCCTCATCAGTATGGAAATGATCCCAAGGACCACGCGCTCGCAAAAAATGGATGCGCTAAGTTCCCAATCTAACCTTGCTGGGTATGTGATGGTAATGAACGCTGTTCATCAACTT
This sequence comes from Alteromonas sp. a30, assembly GCF_026788005.1. Taxonomy (GTDB): domain Bacteria; phylum Pseudomonadota; class Gammaproteobacteria; order Enterobacterales; family Alteromonadaceae; genus Paraneptunicella. The sequence goes on along the minus strand of NZ_JABEPE010000010.1, from coordinate 136,539 downwards.
TCTACCATTCTACCCATGATGATGACGCCATCAGGCACCATTAAACCCGCCAAGGTTTTCATTATTGGAGCTGGTGTTGCCGGCTTACAAGCAATTGCAACGGCAAAACGCTTAGGTGCCAGTGTGCTTGCCTTTGATACCCGAGAAGTTGTTGCTGAACAGGTGGAATCCTTAGGAGCCAAGTTCTTAAAAATCGACCTTGGTGAAACCGGACAAACCAAAGATGGTTACGCCAATGCGCTTTCACCTGAGCAGGTCGAAAAACAGAAAGCCGGTCAAAAGCAAGCCATTGCCGATGCTGACATTGTTATCACTACAGCAAAGCTATTTGGTCGAAAACCGCCTGTTATTGTTACCAAAGATATGGTTGAAGCGATGAAACCGGGCAGTGTTGTTGTTGATATGGCAGCCGAGATGGGGGGGAATGTAGAAGGTTCTGTTCCCGGTGAGGTCTCGCAAATTAATGGAGTGCATATTGTTGGAACAGGAAACTGGGAAAATCAAGTCGCAAAAGATGCCACTGCCATGTATTCCAATAATGTTTTCAATTTATTAGATGAATATTGGGATACCGAAAAAGGCGAAATAGCCATTGATTTTGATGACGACATTTTGACCAGTTGCGTCATTGCCTATGACGGGCAGTTACGTAACGAGATGCTAATTAATCACTACCAAACACTTCAGGGGGAATAAACAATGGAAACGATTTATCTGTTGTTCATCACGGTTTTGGCAGCCTTCTTGGGATTTGAACTTATCCGTAAAGTGCCCGCTACATTACATACCCCTTTGATGTCTGGGGCGAATGCTATTTCTGGCATTACCTTAGTCGGAGCGTTGGTTGCCGCAGGGGGCGAAGACGGAACCTTAACTACCATTATTGGCACCGTTGCTGTTGTGCTCGCTACTGTTAACGTGGTGGGCGGATACATGGTAACTGACAGAATGCTTGCCATGTTCAAAAAGAAAGCTGAGAAAAAATCAGCGAAAGACGCATAAGGGGTAGCCAGTATGAATAGTGCAATTTTAATTAATGCTACCTACATCGTTTCAGCATGTTTATTTATCCTTGGCTTAAAGTTGTTAAGCCATCCGTCCACTTCAAGAAAGGGCAACACGGTTTCTGCTATTGGCATGTTTCTCGCTGTGGTGATTACCTTGCTAGATAAAGACATTATTAGCTATCACTGGATCATTACCGGCATTGCTATTGGTGGTGTTATTGGGGCGATATTTGCCAAGAAAGTCGAAATGACGTCCATGCCAGAGCTCGTCTCGTTGTTTAATGGCTTTGGCGGCTTAGCGAGTTTAGCGGTTGGCTGGATCTCGGTACTCACTTTGGCGAATCAAAGTGTTTCTGAATTAGCCAGAGGGGTCGTCGAAGGGAGTTCAAACCAAGGGCTTTCTCTTACCATTTCAAACTTATCTATCATTATAGGTGGCATTACCTTTTCGGGCAGTGTGATTGCATGGGGTAAACTCAGCGGCAAAATGACCTCGGGTGCTATCACCTTTGCAGGACAGCGTTGGGTCAATATTGCCTTGATTCTTGCCTTGGTGGCAGTTAGTTATCAGCTAACGCAAACGCCAGATAATGCCAACCTAATTTATAGCATTATCGTACTGTCTGTTGTGTTAGGAGTGCTGTCGGTCATTCCCATTGGTGGCGCAGATATGCCAGTGGTGATTTCGCTATTAAATAGTTACTCCGGTATTGCAGCAACGGCAGCAGGTTTTGCTATTGGCAACAATATCTTGATTGTAGCGGGTTTGTTGGTGGGCGCGAGCGGCATCATTCTCACTAATATCATGTGTAAAGCTATGAACCGTTCCCTAGTGAATGTGCTGTTGTCTGGTTTTAGCAAACCTATTGATACTTCAATGAAGGTTGAAGGTGAACTTAAAGCATTATCGCCAGAAGATGCATTCTACGTGTTAGAAGCTGCACAAAGTGTATTAGTCGTGCCGGGTTACGGTATGGCGGTAGCGCAAGCACAACATGCGGTAAAAGAGTTACAAGAACTCATTGAAAGTAACGGTGGCGAAGTGGTTTACGGAATTCACCCTGTTGCCGGGCGCATGCCGGGTCACATGAACGTGCTACTTGCAGAGGCAGATGTGTCTTACGATTTATTGCTAGAAATGGATGCGGTGAACCAGCGCATGGAAACCTTCGATGTGGCAATTGTTATTGGGGCAAACGATGTTGTTAACCCCGCAGCAAAAGAAATGAAAGGCAGCCCAATTTACGGTATGCCGGTTATTGAAGTGGAACGAGCGCGTACTGTGTTTGTACTGAAACGTACTGCCAATGCCGGTTTTGCGGGCGTCGATAATCCATTATTCTTTAAAGACAATACCCGTATGATATATGGAGACGCCAAAGACACGCTTAATTCTGTTATTCGTGAATTTGGAGATGATTAAGGTTAACGTTATTTAACGTAAAACAAAGAAGGGGAGGCGCCGTGCTTCCCCTTTTTATTTGAAATCTCACACAAGATGCTTTAAATGGAGTAATCAGTTCCCGATACCCAATGAGTTAATATGACACACGACGAATTTAACCAATATTGCCAATCTTACACAGGCACAACTTATGTGATGCAATGGGGAAATTCACATATTTGGAAAGTGGGGGAGAAAGTGTTTGCGATTGGCACAACTGATAACGATGGATTGCCAGCCTATACCTTTAAAACATCCGACTTAAACTACGACTTTTTAAAGCAAAGTGAGGGGTATCGGCCCGCACCGTATCTAGCCTCAAGAGGATTAAAATGGATTCAACAAACTGCCAGTAACGCTGAGCGAGACGAGGAATTGCGTTACTATTTAAGTGAGTCGTATCGTTTAGTTTCGCTGGGATTAACGAAGAAGAAGCAAAAAGCGTTGGGGGTAAATCAGGATGTGTAAAGGGAGGACATGAAGTAGGAAGAACAAGCGATTAATACTTGTCCTTCCTTTGTTTTAATTATGTTTTAAGAGAGCGATTAAAGCCCCATAACTGAGCGGCCTTGTTTAAAGGTGATGTCAACAGGAATGCTGGCTTTCGACAAACGATCTAAATCGCTTTGCAGTTGCTTACCAATCACGCCTTTCTCTTGAACTAGCGTGTTTACACCTTGGTAATTGCCATCGCCTTGCAGCGTTAAAATGAGTTCAGACAAACTATCAACAGCATCGCCCATTTTTTCTAAATCCACCTGATACAAGCCCTTGTCGTTGCGACTAAATACGCCTTTTTCTTGGAAATAATTAAAGCGGATCATATTGGCTTTACCATGAGCACTAGAAGCGCCAAAACGTACTGAACGGAAAATACCGGCCATAAAAGTGACGTAGTAATCAGCCAAAACGCCTTCGGTAATTTCACCCTTTTCTAATAGTTGGCTAACCATGTACAGGCCCAAAATATCAGCTTTACCTTCTTCTAATGCAGAAGCATGCTCTTGTAGCGCCTGACGCACTGTGCTGTTGCCATCTAAAGTGTTTTTAATGCCCAAGCCATGTGCAACCTCATGGAACATGGTGTTGGCGAAGAAAGCATCAAATGTAATGTGTTTGCGTTGCTCCGGTACAATCAATTCGTTGGCAATTGGCACCAGAATGTTATCGAATTTAGCGCGCATGGCATTTTTCAATTGTAAGCGGCGCGTGCCTTTTTCTAGTTGAACTTGCTCATCATTGGGCAAGTTAATAGCAATAGTTTTACTGCCCGCATTGGAATGGCCCGCATAAAAAATCACATCGTAAGCATTCAAGTCGGCATTAGCCCCCGGCTTTTCCGCTTTGTATTTAGCTGGAACTGGCAAGCCCTGTTGCAGTTCAGGCAAAAACGCGGCGTATTTTGCTAAACGTGCGCTCCACTCTAAGTCTTTAATTAAAACGTAAGACTCGAAACTCGCGCGGTAGCCAAACAGTAAGTCTTCATAAGTTTCGATAGGACCGTAAACCAACTCAATAGGGTTGGTTTTCATATCCATCCATGCAAAATCTGATGCTTGATAATCGTCTGTCAGCAAGGCTTTTGCACGCATGGTCAAGTAATTCGCGAATGACTCATCTTCAGCCAATGATGCCGCTTGCTCTAGCAATTTGGCCGCGCGTGTTAACTCTTCATTGAAATACTCTGAATAAGGGACGCTGGTCAGCTTGCCGTCGTCGCCACGAACAATCATGGAATACAAACCGGTTTTGTCTTTTACATCACTGCTGTTTAATTCTTCTTTGGTCATATCCGCAGGATAGAATTGTGCACCTTTCGGTTTTTCTTCAACGCCACTTAAAAACGGCGCATCGCCTTGTAGGCGATCCCAAGGGCCATAGTTGATGTCGGTGAATTTTTGAGTGGCAGGGTCGGTAATACTGTTTAGCAAATCTTGATAATTGGGACCATAGGATTGTTTCCAGAACAGTTCATCCATAATTTTCGACGCATCAATTAAAACGCCTAACATTTTCTTTTGGTTAGCGTTAAGGTGAGAGATGTCTGCGGTTAATTCAACGGGATGATAAATATCTAAGCGCTTTTTGAAATCGGGAAGTAAGGTGGGTTTTTCGCTGCTGGCAGATACGCTATTGGTTGTCTGCTCGGTTGTTTGAGGGGAGCAGCCGCCGAGGATAAGTCCACCTGCAATGAGTGCTGGGGCGATGAGCTTTTTGTTCATGCAATGATCTCTATTCGTTATAGTTATGGTTGCGCTTATTCTTGCTGTCATCGATGGAGAATGCAACGCCTAATCGCAAGATACAAATTGATACTTACCACGCATTTCCCACTATTTACATTTGTTTAAATGGTGGATACTGTGCGGCAATTAATGCCGATATTCTTAAACCTTTGGGATGGGTTAAATTCGAACATGTCTGCTGAAAATACACTGCTCAAAGTGCTGGTCGATAAAATCAACAACGACACTCTCGTGTTGCCAACCCTACCTGACATCGTGTTAAAAGTGCGAAGAACGGCAGATGATCCAAATGTGAGCTTAAATCAAATGGCGGAAGTCATTTCACTCGATCCTTCCTTAAGTGCGCGAATGATGCGTATCGCAAACAGTGCGTTTTTAGGACGAGCCATAAAAGCGGAATCAATGTTGCAGGCGGTCAATAGAATCGGTCTTGATCAAATCAAAAACATTGCTACGGCGTTGGCGCTTGAGCAATTATACGTTAGTAAAAATGATGTAATAAAAGCCTACTTAGAGCAAGTTTGGAAACGTAACATTGCTGTGATGTCGCATTCGATTGCCGTTTTTCACTATTTCTCCAAATACCATAAAGGCTCAAAGCTGGACTTGGATGTGATGACGTTATGTGCTTTGTTGCATAATATCGGGGTATTACCGATTTTAACCGAAGCGGAGCGCTCACCGAAAGACTACGCTACCCCTGATTTTCTAAATACAGCTATCCAAAAATTGTCCGGCAGAATTGGCTTGTCTATTGTTCGTGCTTGGCATTTGGGCAGTGATTTCGAGCAGGTCGTATTGGGCTGGCGAGATCTGAACCTGCAATCAACGCAACCAAATTACACCGATTTCATACGCCTAGGCGCGGTCGCCGCAGGGTATTTCAAATCACATCAAGGAAAAGTGATAGAGACAGCAATGAAGAAGAACATCATTCGAGATATAGAGGTGTTCGAAGAAACCGAGTACCTTGACGCTTTACAGCTTGTGAAAGAGGCGTTCGACTGATAGGTACTTGATTTCTTGCTTTGTAAAAAGGAATTTTATGCGTTTACCAGTCTTCGTTTCCAAAAACCTGAATAGTTAAAGCGACTGCCTCCTGCGTGGTAATGCATCTGATGTTGCTTGATATATTGGGAAAAGTCGTTGAATACACTGTCTTGATAATCCAGAAGCGGCTTTTCATCCTGTTTGCAAATGCTTTTACAGATGGCTTCCCCCGCGAGGTTGCCGTGTATCACTGATTTGGTAATTCCTGCTGAAGATATTGAATCGTAGCTTGAGGCAGCATCACCCACCGCTAGCCAATTTCTCCCAACCACATTCGATAAAATATCGGAAGGAGATGGGCGTAAATGTAGGCTGTCTGGTTCAGGTAATTCACAACCTAATTGATGGATGCATTGTTGGTAAAACCATGTGCTATCCAGTAATGTGCGATACCAATTACGTGGCGCAGACAAATCTTGCGACTTGAGTTCGAATGAGTCTGTGCAAAAGCTAATAAGCGCCTTATTTTCAGGTAATTGTGTACCGTACCACCATCCACTCGGTGCACTCGAAACCATCGTATTTGCGGCGCGCTTCTCGCCTTCTGGTAAGGCGTAAATCGCGCAAATCGACATCACTTTATCGAAGTGATTGACAGCAATATTTAATTTAGAGGTAAAGCTACGGTTGTGGCCTGTTGCATCTACAACAAAATCGCTGTAATGCGTGTTGCGCTGACCATTTCGCTTTAGAGCAAGGCGGTATCCATTTTCATGGGGTTCAATATCGGTTAACCGTGCATTGTCGACCACTTCAATAAGCTGCTTTTTGCAGGTTGCTAAAAGTTGTTGATTAAACAACTCTCGATTTAAGTGGTATCCGTTGCCAACTGGAGTAAATAGAAAGTCGTTATATCCTGCTCGGCTTTCTTGCCACTCAGAAATGCTGCCGGGGCAAATTAGATGATCGTCACCCTCAAGTATTTCATGGGCATCAATGTCACGGAGGTGTTGATTAAGCACGGGGGGCACCGTTTCGCCAATGCAGGGGGCATTGGTGTTGGGTGCGGTGAAGACGAAAATGTTGAGTTCAAATCCTTTTCGTCTGGCATGTTTTTGTAGAGCTAGCGCAGTGGCGCACCCCGCAGGGCCGCCACCAATAATGCTAACGCTCAGATTAGTAGAGTTCATAAAGCTTATTCCTGAATCATTACCTGAGCCATTGCTACTGTCGGTTGTTTATTTGGGGCCGCAGTCACTGGGCTTTGTATAACCCGGTTCTACCGCGGTGGGCCAAGGCTCAACCGTATTTCCATGACTGTCAAATTGACTGGATACCTCAAGGAACTTATCTGCACCATAATGGGTATTATGTTCCTCATCGGCAATTTGTGTTCCCTGAATAATAAACCCGACTTTATGCCAATTTTCAACAAAATCGAAATAACATTGATATCGACCTTGTTGTTGAGGGTAGGGAGTTTCCGTTCCTGTACCTCTAACACTGAATAGAGTATCGCCAATACTCCAAGTCTGTGTTTTGCTGTCATATCGGCAGGATTCTTTCGGGTAAACCGACACCGGACGTTGCGCAGGCCACGACCAGTAAAGCGTATTGCTTTGATCTGGATTAGGGTCGGTGGTGTGGGTTGCACAGCTGTTATAGTCCGTATGCCAAGGTTGAGACATGAATTTACACAGGTCTCCCGGCTCTACTTGGTATTTACGCAATGGCACATAACCCTCTGTTAAAAAGTGGGTGCTTTTATCCGTCGCATGACTGTAGTTAAGAGGCTTCATGTTAATACGGAAAGGGCCTGTTTTACCTTGCCACTCTTTTTGGTACAAGTGGACATCGCGCACGATGAAGGTCAGATCGATACCCGGCGAATAACGTCCACCTAAGCAGTTCTCTAACACCATTTTGTCCATATACTCGCCCTTTCCTAAAGGCTCATAAGCTTCAACCGATTGGCCTTGATACCACTGCATGAGCAAAAAGTATTGTGTCTCAGTTAGCGATAAAAAGCTCTTCATGGCGTCGCCAAGGGCAAGGGGCATTTTACCCGGAACACCATCTTCATTGCCCGGCGCATCTGATGTCCCCGGAGGCGAAGGCTTGCGGATTAAGCTAGTAAATGAAGGAATCTTGCTGGAAGGATCATCCGTTGGCTTAATTTGTGCCATGAAATCATGGCCTTTTACGCCTTTGTTAGGTAATGCGGTATTCCAACGTTGTAAAAAAGCCGCATGAAAAACAGGGATGACATCGCCATAAAAAGAGGCTTTGTAACCGTCTTGGAAGCCATCGTTATAAATGCTTGGTGTTAATGATAAGTTCTGCACCCAAGTGTCGTAAACATCGTCCCATGTTGATACTACATTACGGGTTTGTGGTGCATAGCCAGGGTCGGTACAAACAATCCAACCATGAACGGCTTGTACGCTTGAACCATCTTCAAAAACCACCGTCGCACAGACAGGACCATCGGACGTGTCGTCAAACCAATTGTCATTATCAATGGCGTTATCGAGTTTTGGCGGATTGCCATCATCGTCTTTGATTGCACTGGCTTTTCCGTATCCACCAGTCACAATTAAGCGTCCAGAGATTTGCTCAATTTGCATTTCGCCTAAGCTATCGATTGTGCCAAGCGGCTCAAACATATCAAAGTGTTGATTCGGGAAACTGATCGGGTAGCTTGGTAGGCTTTTAATGCTGCCGTTATCTAAGGTATAACTGGCCTCAGAAGATTGGCTAAACTCAAGTTGTGCTCCAGCGTTATTTAACACTGAAATGGCTCTTGGGCCTGCATCTACCACTAACGTGTTTAAGCGGTTAGCACTCGACAAATCATCACCATACTGCGGGTTGCGTACTGGTGGTGTATTCCCATTTTCGTACGAGATGATGCCTTCTTCTTCGCCTTGATCGTTAACTATGGTGTAATTGTTGTTTTTCTTGTTGGCTAAATGCACTTGCCAAACAATATCTTTAATGACTTTGCCACCTACCGTATCGCCAATCTTAATTTCTCTGCCTTTGTCTTCTGCTGGGTAGTTGGTTTGTTCTTGGTCGTAAGCGAATAAGCGGAAACGCGCTGCTTGTCGTTTCACTTTACCATCGCCATCACGAAAATCATGTTCGTCGATGGGGGTGTCTTCTGTGTTAGGTTTGACCGGTAAGCCGCCAAATAACCCCGTTTCCCTGTCGATTAATTCTCCTGCGGCAGTTTCAGGAGCAAGATAGTATTCTTCACTGTTTCCAACACGAGCAAAGTTAATGGTGGGATGAACGCGAAAGTAACTCATTTCTTGTCTCCTAATTTATTGAGGTACGTTTTGACTTCTTCCAATTCTTGCGACCAGAAAAAGATGTTCTGGAAAGCATGACTAATGTTTAAGTTGGTGGCTGGGAGTGGGTCTAAACTCATTTTCGGCGGGAATTCTTGCGCTGTATTGTGACAACGGAAGCAGTTATTCATGCTGTCTGCCACTTGCGTAAAGGTTTCGATGGTGCTGTTAGAAAGCTTCAATGAACCCGTTAGCAGGCTATCGTCAGCCAATCTTAAACCGGGAACTAGCTTGTCTTCCCCACCGAACCAAATCGCGCCAATTTCATCGTAGTTTTCCCAAACATCACCGTTATCGAGTTTAGATTGGACACTCGCGTTTAGCTGGGTAATGTGAGCGGTATTGCTTTGCTGTTCGTTGGGGGCGTTACCAAAAGGATAGCGTCGACACACTTGTGTGATTGGGGTAAAGGTTTGCGTTGCTTCGTTTAACTCCATACCATCTTTGGCGGGGTTAATGTTGCAATCTTGAAGTTTGGTGTTCGCCGTGTAAAACGTATAGTCATCTGGTGAAACAGGCGACGTAAAGCTGGTTCCGGCTTGCACATCGGGCGCATTGTTATGATGCTCAAACGTTGCCCAAATCATTTCAGGATGACCTTGTACAATCCCTGCAATGTGAAAGCCAACTAAGGCTACGGTTGCTGAGTAAGTTTCCTCATGATTCACTTGAATGCCATTAGCCGTGTTAACGAGCTTGGCTAACTCGGTTTTCATAGTAAAGACATCGCTGGTGTCTTCACCTTCTTTTACCACACGCCACGCGGCTTTTAACTCTAATGCTCCCGCTGTGCCATAAATGGGGAATTCGGTTTGAGGCGCGGTTTTACCCATGTTGATCACATTTTGAGGGAAGCGAAAATCTTGGCTTTTGTTGTAGTTGCCACTTTCGTCTTTTCCCTTAATAAAGTTAGCAAAGGTTGGGTTCACGTATTGCGAGTAATATACCGCTTTACCATTATGGTCGATTAAAATGCCATCTGTTCCCGCTTGTAGATATTCATCAAACGACATTGCCGTAGCATGTTTGGTACGTCGTGGCATGAGGCCGCGATGCTCCATTCCTATTAAAGATTGCGGCGACTCAAAAGATAAAAATCGCGGATTGCCGTTTTCATCTTCTTGGGTTAACCATAAAAACATTTGCCATGACCACTGGTGGAACACGCAATTGGTGGAACTTTTAAAGGTGGCATCGTTTGGCCTTGGTGTTTGAGAATGAGGAAACCAATCAGGTTCTGCTAAACATTCACTGTTTTGCTTAGCGTTGACGTTGGTGCTCATTGATAGCATCAATGTTGCTATGATCAACGGTAGTATTTTGTATAAGCGTAGATAAAGAGAGTTTCTTTTGGGCTGCATATTGCCTCCTCGGCATGCCTTATCGCTTTTTAGGTTTGTAGTGTGGTTATGAGCCATCGCAAGCCGATACTGTATTGTTTTATGCTAGCGATGGGTGCCTAGAAAATTACTGGGCTTAATGAGTGTAGTCGTGGTCTGAGAATTTGCCTATTTCACGTTATTACACATTACATTTTTGTTCAAATTTTAAAATTTAGAAGTTTCAATGTTTTTTAATATTATTTTGTATGAATTTATGTCATGTGAAAGCAAATCTATTATTTATAAATTGACATATAGGATAAAATAAGGTCCATATTTAGGTTGTTAAAAAAGGAGTGAAGTATGTCAATGTATATTCCCCCAAGCGATATTAGGTTTAAGCTACAAGGGTTTACTACTAAAGAATGGCTGATAGGTCGGGATGAAGATGTTGTCATGTATTCAGGTAATACCTATGACGATCAGTATTGGTACTTAGAGCCAGGTACGGGTGAGTTTGAGGGGTATTACCGGATTATTGGCCTTGAGTATGGTGGCTGCATTGTTGAGCGAGATGTTGTCGAATATTACAAAGGTAGCGGTGTATATAGCGATCAATATTGGCGTTTTGAAGCGGGCTCAGGTGAGACGGAAGGATATTTTAGAATTCTCGCTTATAAGGATTCTAAATGCATTGTTGAGCGTAATCCTGCTATTACTTACCCCTATGACGGCGGTATCTATAATGACCAATATTTTTGTTTCATCTACGAAGATATGGAAGTAACAGATGTTGATTATCAAACCAATGAATCACAAATAGTCGACCAGACTCCAGACGTTTTAGCAACCTTAACAAATCAGAATGATACTGATTCTGATCAAGTTATGGAATTGGATAAAACTAAATCGGTAGAGAATAGTTCTAGCTTTTCTCGGACATCAGGCTTTTCCATAACCGAAGGGTTTACCTTTTCAGCGGGAATTCCATTTGTTGCAGATGTGGAAGGCTCGATCGAGGTCACAACAGAGGAGTCGGTAACCTTTGGTGAAGAACAATCTTATTCTGAAAGTTATCAATGTAATTTCCCTGTGGTGGCTCCACCTCACACCCAAGTTATTGCTAAGGCAGAAGTATGGAGAGCTACCTTAAGTGTGCCGTATGTCATGACGTTAAAATCCAAGAGAACAGGTGCGGAGGTGAAAACCTATGGTACGTGGGAAGGAGTAACGACATGGGATTTACGTTGTAACTATACTCAATCCCCTTATCCTGATACTGGCGATTCTGCGGATCTGAAAAGTTTCTGCAAAAGATAAAGTACGTATTTAGAGTGGAATAAATAACAAAGGCTACCTTAGGTAGCCTTTTCTGTTAACTTGGGGGGTTTAAATCCCCGATTCCTTTAAATTAAAGGTTTCGTCAATCCACTCAGCGAGTTTCACCAGTTCACCAGCCATAAGCGCAAAATCGGCGTCGGCGCGGGCGGATAATTCTTCAGGTGGAATATCGTCGTTTTCTTCGCGCATCATGTCGGAAAATTTAATACGTTTAACTGACGCATCTTCTTGGATAATGCAGGTCAGGGTTTCCTTCCAGCTAATTTCCACTTTATGAAGCTGTTTGCCAGCGTCTAAATGCGCTTTGATCTCGTCAGCGAATAAATCTTGGTTTTTACAACGAATAATGCCGCCGCTTTCTGCTGGGTCTTTCAATTCGCCTTCTTCTAATAACTCGATGTCGCGCGGCCAGCTATCGGACACCAACCAATCGGTAAGCTCTTCGGCGATGCTGCGTTTGGAAAGCGGCACAACAGGCAATGAGCCTAGTGTTTTACGCAAAACCGCAAGGTAGGTCTCGGCTTTACCGTCGGCAGAGGCATCAATCATAATGAGATTGGCAGACGAGCAAACAAAGCCGTGAGTGTCGCCAATTTTAGTGAAGGCTTGTGGCAAAAGTTTATGTACGATTTCTTGCTTTAAATCTTGCTTGGCTTTTTTGCCAACAGGATTGCCGGTGCTGGATTCAATTTCGTTTACTTTGTCTTCCAGTTCTGCATTAACAACTGACGCAGGCAATATGCGCTCTTGTTTGCGTAAGGTGAACCAGAAATTACCATTCGCAGAGTGATATAAGGCTTCGCCTTGACCGAGTGGATTGGTCCATCCCATGCTTGCCAGTTCTTGGCTGCCGCAAGGGCGGAAGCTGTTTTCTGTAAGTAAATCTTGAAGTTGTGATTCATCAAGATTGAGGGTTTCTGTGAGTCGGTAAATTTTTAAATTCTTAAACCACATGAATGCTGTTTCCCTTAGATACCGGAGTGTTGAAAGGCGCAAGAATGACGTGCGAAAATTAGGTGGGCGAGGTTATCAGGAAGTGACGCCTCAAACCAGTTATTCCGAGCAGAATGCATCATTCATATTATGATTTGGGAATTTAATATGATACGCAACGCCTTCGCCTTCTCGGCTTTCCACTGTGATTTCCCCGTTAAGTGTTTGCGTGACCAAGTTATACATAATATGTGTGCCTAGGCCGCTCCCCCCTTTACCGCGTTTAGTGGTGAAAAAGGCGTCGAAATGCCTTTCTAACATTTCTGCGTTTAAACCCTTACCGTCATCTTTGTAATCGATACAAATGTCATCATCTTTTTGATAAATGTCGATGGTAATAGTGCCTCTTGTTACATGTTCAAAGCCGTGGATCAGGGAATTCATCATCATATTGGTGATGATTTGTGCAATCGCGCCGGGAGCACAACATACGGTAATGTCGTCCCGACAATTCACGTTCACTTTATGCTCGGTTTTCTTTAATCTGGGCGCTAAGGAGTGAATGATTTCGTTCACGTATTCTAGCAAATTGATGTTTCGAATCGCTTCGCTGGTTTGGTCAACCGAGACTTGCTTAAAGCTGGCAATGAGGTTGGAGGCGCGATTTAAATTATTCATTAACAGATTAGTTGTTTTACTGGTATCTTCCAGAAAGTTAGCCATGGCTTTGTTTGTGAGTTGTTTATTATCAAAGTCACTTTGGAGCTTTTGTAGTCTTTCTTGCAAAATACTCGCAGCGGTCACACCCACACCAATCGGGGTATTCACATCATGGGCAATGCCGGCCACCAAGCCGCCTAAAGAGGCCATTCTTTCTGACTCTACAAGTTGATCTTGAGCTAGGCGTAGCGTTTCCATTGAGTCAGCTAATTCTTTGTTTTTCTCAAGCAAGCGCGTTTCAATTTGGCGGCGGTTTTCATTTTCTTTTTTCAGCGCATATTGTTTATCAATGAGTTCATCACGCTGTTGTTCTAAGTCCAGCATGATTCGGCTGAGAGTCGCTGTTTTTCTGGCCACTTCCTGTTCGAGCATCAAGTTTTGTTCGTCTAATTTGCGGTTGGCATCGCGCAACTCTGATTGCGCCCCTCCAAGCCGACTTTGAAAATCGATGAGGTCATCAACCAAATCATTGTACGCATCTCGTAAAACATACAACTCGTTTTTCTCGCCTATTTTCACCACTAGTTTAGATTGCTCAAGTCGCTCAATGTCGAATTCATTCATCTGTCGTGTGAGCTCGGACAAAGGGTCGGTCAGCATCGTGCGAAATGCATTGAGGAATAAAAAAACCAAAAAACCGGTTTTTAAGATGGCATTACTGATTAAAAAATAAATGCCTACTTCAATTCGTGAAAAGATAATTTCAAAACTGGAATAGAGGGTAACGTCGCCCACATTCGAAGTGCGCCCAGAAAATTCAAAAATAAGCGGGAACGTGAAACCAAAGGTGCCTCCTTCATGTTCATGGCGTACACCCGTGTTAACAGGGGGAATTTCTAGAAGTGAAGTTGTTCCTAAATTGGCAATATAGCTGCCGTTTTCATCGCGAATTTGCACCCCTTCAACAATGGGTAATTCCATTAAACCTTCGGCAATTGATTTAGCTTGTGGGGTATTAAGCTCCCAAATGGCTCGGGTTAAGCTGACGCTAAACGTGTTTTTTAACGTTTGTAGCTCATCGACAATATGCTTTTTTGCATTCAGATATTCCGTCAGAATTTGACCAGCAGTTACCAGCAGCGTCAGGATAAAGTAAACCGATAAAACCCGGGTAAGCAGTTTGGTGGATAGCCCGGTTTTGACTTTAGACATTAAAGAACCCTTATTATTATGACGCTGTCTGTGCCAGCTATTTACTCGTAAACCATTGTTTATACTGCTTATTGAACGGTTCAAGTGAGCGATGGCAGGAACAACTCCGAATACTTCTTATCTTGAAGAAATGTATACCATTAATGTTAATGCGTGGAATTTCTAATCGTTAATTGTAAAGCTGATTTTATAAGCGTGTCGAAATCTATTTGCTCAAATGACATCGTTATTTAGTCTAATGAGGATGCTGCTCGACGGGCCAAAATCAAAATTACAAACAAAAATGTACGCGATTTAGCTTACAATGACTAGGCTAAAGTTTTCAGACATTTCATGAAAATGTCATATTTTAGACAAATAATTGCCGCGAATTTTTAGGACTACTGGGTTATCTCATGTCGAAGCGTATTCTTGTTGTTGAAGACGAATCACCTATCCGTGATATGGTGAAGTTTGTATTAGAACAATCCGATTTTGAAGTGATTGAAGCTGAAGATTTTGATGTCGCACTGGAGAAGGTAAAGGAACCTTATCCAGATTTAATCTTATTAGATTGGATGATGCCGGGCGGCTCAGGTGTGCAACTCGCGAAGAAGTTGAAGTTGCACGAACATACTCGAGACATCCCCATTATCATGTTGACCGCCAGAGGTGAAGAAGAAGATAAGGTGCGCGGGTTAGAATCGGGAGCGGATGATTATGTCACTAAGCCTTTCTCTCCAAAAGAACTTATCGCGCGAATAAAGGCCGTGATGCGCCGTGCTTCACCCACATCGGCAGATGAACCCATTAATATTAATGGCTTGATTCTTGACCCTGTTTCTCATCGTGTTTCATCTAATGATAACCATCTTAAACTGGGGCCAACCGAATTTAAATTACTCCACTTTTTTATGACACACTTAGACCGCGTATACAGTCGAGAGCAGTTATTGGACCATGTGTGGGGAACAAACGTTTACGTGGAAGATCGTACCGTAGACGTTCATATTCGACGTTTACGCAAGGCCATTTCGGGCAATGGGCACGAAAATATGATACAAACCGTTCGTGGTGCGGGATACCGTTTTTCTGCGAAAATGTAATCTATTCTGTCTATTGGTTTTATTCTGCAATGACCGATAAAAAATCACTGAGATAAGCCTCACTTTTTTATCCACTTGTGCACAAATAGGTTGTTGCATTTAAGCTCCAAGGGGGCGACTTTACTCGTGTACTACCCATTTTCTTGGTTTAAAAACATTGCCAAATTAGCGGCGTTGCTGCTGTTAGTGCTCATGATTGGTGCTTATTTTGATAATACTCTGCTTGCTTGGGCTGGGTTTATGACGGCACTGGTTGTTACCAATTATTGGCGATTATTTCAGTTAAATCGTTGGTTGTGGTATAGCAAAAAAATGACGCCTCCTCATGCTAAAGGCGTGCTTGGTAATATCTATGATGGCATTTATTACTCCCAGCGTCGTGCGCGAAATAAACGTAAGCAATTGGGTCTGCTTATCCGTCGTTTTCGAGAAGGCTCCGAGGCTCTGCCCGATGCGGTGGTTGTGGTAGATGATCAAGGACACATTTTCTGGTGTAACCGATTAGCGCGTTTAGAGCTTGGGTTAAAGTGGCCGGAAGATTCTGGGCGGCGTTTAGATAACCTTATCCGTCACCCTAAATTTGTTGCTTTCTTTAACGCGGGGAATTTCGAGCGTCCAGTGGAAATTCCTTCTCCGACCAATGTTGACAAAACCTTCGAGTACCGAGTTATGCCTTATGGTGAAAATCATTACTTGTTTATTGCTCGTGACGTCACTCAAATTTCCCAGTTAGAGCAAATGCGTAAAGATTTTGTCGCTAATGTTTCTCATGAATTACGTACCCCGTTAACAGTATTAACTGGGTATTTAGAAATGTTTAAAGGCCAAGTAGATATGCCGCCTGCACTGCTGAGCAAAGCTCATAGCGAAATGGCCTCGCAAGCAACGAGAATGCAGAACTTAGTAGAGGAGCTGTTAACGCTATCACGTATTGAGGCCAGTTCTGAACGTGTTTACGAGAAAACCGTGGACGTACCCAAGTTGTTAAAGGCGATCGAAACTGAAACCCTATCGCTCAATAAAACCAAGCAGCACACAATTCGTTTTAATATTGATAATAACTTGCTTGTGTTAGGTGTGGAAACGGAACTACGCAGTGCATTTTCCAATCTTATTTTTAATGCCATTAATTACACACCAAATGGCGGTGAAATCGTTGTTGATTGGCATAATCTGCCCGATGGTGCGCGTTTTTCTGTGCGTGATAATGGCGACGGTATTGCCCCTGAACATTTAAATCGCTTAACCGAACGTTTTTACCGAGTGGATAAGGCACGTTCAAGAAAAACCGGCGGCTCAGGATTAGGTTTATCCATCGTGAAGCATGTATTATCACACCATAATTCGAAATTAGACATTGCCAGTCGCGTGAGTGAAGGCAGTGAGTTTTCTTTTGTTTTCAAAGCAGATATGACAGTAAATCGTGACTAACATGCAGTGGCCATCTTACCTTCGTTTCACACTTCCACGTTGCTTACTCAAGCGAGTGGGTTGGATGTTGATGCTCAGCATTTGGGGCGGTGGCGCGGTGACTGCGGCGCCTTATCAAAAACAAGCGGGTGTAGCAGGAACTGTTACCGTTGTTGGTTCCGATACGATGGCTGGGTTGGTGGCACTTTGGTCACAACATTTTCGGCAAATTTATCCCCATGTTAATGTTCAAATGCAAGCAACGGGGTCGGCAACGGCACCTACAGCGTTAACAGAAGGGGTGGCCAATATTGGCACCATGAGCCGGGAATTAAAGGCAAGTGAAGTCGAATATTTCAGGCGTAAGTTTGGTTATGCTCCAAAGCGCTTAACAGTAGCTTTGGATGCCATTACGCTGTTTACGTCGCTGGATAACCCCGTAACAGGTTTGTCGTTACAAGAAGTGGATGCTATTTTTTCGATGACCCGCTATTGCGGGGCTAACCAAAATATCACCAACTGGCAGCAAATCGGTGATAACAAGCAAAAGAGCTTGCCAATGAAGCTCTTTGGACGAAATTCGGTATCCGGTACTTATGGGTTATTCAAACAACTCGCTTTGTGTCGTGGCGACTTCAAAGCCAATGTGAATGAAATGCCAAGCTCGGCATCCATTATTCAGTCTGTCGCATTTTCACCCGGCGGTTTGGGGTATGCAGCTTTTGGATATACTTATTCGGGTGTGAAGGTGTTGCCCATTAAATCCAGTGGCGATACATATATTCCACCCTCCTCAGAAAGCATTGCCAGCGGGGAATACCCACTGTCGCGAACCTTATTTTTGATTATCAATAAAGCACCACAAGAGCCGCTTCCGTTTATCACCAATGAATTTCTTCGCTTTATTTTATCTGATGAAGGGCAGTCTTTGGTTAGGCAGGGCGGGTACGTGAGTGTTCCTGAAGTGACTGTTAAACGTCAGTTGAATTTGCTGCGGCGATAAAGGTGTTGATTCGATTATGGCTTTACCGGTGCAATGGAAAAACTGGGTACTCAAGGCGTTGTTAAATGGCACCTCTGCAACCGAAATTCTATCGACATTAATGCAAAATGGCTTTCGTTTTGAAGATGCAAAAGCGGTGCTGGGGAGCAATTTACCTGCGTCGGTAAAAAGTCCGTTGAATGATGATTTTTATCTTAAGTTATCTAAACCGGCATTTTTAAATAACGCGGCATTTGAATATCGCGACATTGGCAAGGCGTTAGGTGTGGGGCATCAAATCCAGCTGTACTCTTTCCCAGACTTTTTAAGCGCAGATGAGTGTAATGCAATTATTCGTGCCACCGACAATCGGTTTACGCCTTCGACGATTGCCGCAGAGTCTGGGTATGCGTCTCATCGTACTTCCACTACCTGTAATTTAACGTTTTTGGATGCACCCATTGTTGGCGCTGTGGAGCAAAAAATTGTGTCTTTGCTACAGCTTGGTATCGGCGAAACCGAGGTGATGCAAGCGCAGCGTTATCAACTTGGGCAAGAGTTCAAAGCACATACTGACTATTTTGAACCCGGCACAGAGGCGTTTCGTCAGCATGCTACTGTTCGAGGCCAACGCACATGGACTTGCATGATTTATTTGAACCGCGTTGAGTTAGGCGGCGAAACTGAGTTTATTGCATTAAATCATGCGGTGAAGCCGGAACAAGGTACGGCTCTCGTGTGGAATAATTTGCTGCCGAATGGCACGGTCAATCCCATGACCATACATCATGCTCATCCGGTAAAAAATGGCGAAAAATACGTGATCACCAAGTGGTTTCGCACCTTCAATCAGTAACTTTTTTCCCCCTCCATAGCGGATTCTTTGGGCTAAATCCGATGTATATCTATTAAACATTTGTGACAGGTTTCGCTTGTAACAAATGTGTCACAGTTGTCCGATAGGCTTTGCGCCAGAATTTTCTCACAATCTAAAATTCCGAATTGGAGCACACTAATGGAATTTAAAAACGTATTTAAAATTTCTGCGCTTACGGCAGCACTTGCATTAGCTGGCTGTGGTGGCGATGTTAATATCAACGAAGGTGACATCGATAACAGTGTAACGAATCCTCCAGCTACGCCAACGACTCCAACAACACCGACAACGCCAACGACTCCTACAACACCGGATTTACCGGGTGAGTTTAATGCAGGCTTAAGCCAAGCCGTATCCAGTGCGTTAGGTCAAACGGTAACAGTTCAAGTTATTTCTGGTCGTATTACTGAAGACACGGTGCTTAGCAACGACGCAATGTATGCGATTTCGGGTGCGGTATTTGTTGGTAACGACAAAGCAGACAGCGCCACGCTGACTGTTGAAGAAGGGACCGTTGTTTTCGGTCAATCAGGTAACGATTACTTAGTGGTTAGCCGTGATTCAAAAATTGAAGCGGTAGGGACTGCAAACGACCCCATCATCATGACTTCTTTACAAGACGTGGTAGGTGATGCCACGGCAGCAGGCCAATGGGGCGGTTTAGTGCTTTTAGGTAATGCGCCATCAAATAAATGCCCTGTTGACGGGTCTGACTGCGCGCTTCAAGTTGAAGGCGTTGAAGAAGGCGCGGTATTCGGTGGTACAGACGACACTGACAGCTCGGGCTCACTTAACTATGTTGTAGTGAAATTCGCCGGTTTTGAAATTGCACCAGATAACGAATTAAACGGTATTACATTCGGTGGTGTTGGTTCAGGTACCAACGTTGATTACATCCAAGTTCACGCTAACGCAGACGATGGCGTTGAATTCTTCGGCGGCAACGTTCAAGCGAAACACCTCGTGTTAACTGGCAACCAAGACGACAGCGTAGACTGGGATAACGGTTTCCGCGGTAAAATGCAATACGTTTATATTGAGCACGACAAAAACGCAGGCGACGCTAACCGTGGTATTGAAGCGGATAACGACGGTTCTACGCCGGACATCGAGCCTCAATCAAATCCATTCATTTCAAACCTGACCATTATTGGTAACAACTTTGACGGTGAAGACGATTCAGAGGGTGTTTACCTACGTGAAGGTACGGGTGCGCAAATCTATAACATGGTGATTACTGGTCCTTCTGAAATGGGCGAATGTTTAGAAGTTGAAAACATCGCAGAAAGCCAAGCAAACCTTGCTGATGGCACTATCACTATTGCTAACTCTGTTATCGCGTGTAGCAACGGCGAAAACTTTAAAAATGCGAGTGGCGCGGTTGACCTAGAAGATTGGTTCTTAAACACACAAACAGGCAACTCGATTTCTACCGCAGTGATGTTAGGTAACGACGGTGCACCACTTGCAGGTTCTCCATTGTTAGGTACAGGTACCGACGCATCTCAAGTTGACGGCTTCTTCGATGTAACAGACTTCATTGGTGCAGTTGGTTCAGACGATTGGCGTCAAGGTTGGGCATTTGGCTTTGGCGGTGGTGAAGTAACTGCTGCGGCACCTGTTGCAGGTTGTCCGACTGGCACAACCGCAATCTCTCCAGTTGCTGGCGTAACAACGTGTCAAATTTCTGGTCGCATTACCTCCGATATGACGTTAACAGCCGGCAACCACTATGCACTTTCTGGTGCGGTATTTGTCGGTGGCGATAAAGCTGACAGTGCAACCTTAACTATTGAACCGGGGGTAACGGTATTTGGTCGTTCTGGTAACGATTACTTAGTGGTTAGCCGTGATTCAAAAATCAACGCAGAAGGCACCGCTTCCAACCCCATTACCTTCACTTCTAGCCAAGACATCACCGGTGATGTAACGGCAGCAGGTCAATGGGGCGGCATCGTGTTACTGGGCAATGCCCCTTCTAACAAGTGTCCGGTTGATGGCTCTGACTGCGCGCTCCAAGTTGAAGGTGTAGAAGAAGGCGCGGTATTCGGCGGTACAGCTACCGACGATAACTCCGGTGTGCTTCGCTATGTTCGCGTTAAGCATGCAGGTTTTGAAATTGCACCAGACAACGAACTTAACGGTATCACCTTTGGTGGTGTTGGCTCAGGCACAACGGTTGAGTACATTCAAGTTCACCAAAACGCGGATGACGGTATTGAGTTCTTCGGCGGTAACGTGAACGCGAAATACATCGTATTAACGGATAACCAAGACGACAGCGTAGATTGGGACAACGGTTTCCAAGGTAAATTGCAATACGTATTGGTTAAGCAAGCATCTGATGACTCTGATGCAAACCGTGCTATCGAAGCGGATAACGATGGCTCAACACCAGACATTCAACCTCAATCTAACCCGTCAATTGCCAACATGACTATCATTGGTAACAACTTCGACGGTGAAGACGATTCAGAGGGTGTTTACCTTCGTGAAGGTACAGGCGCACAACTCGCTAACTTCGTGATTACGGGTCCTGCGGGCATGGGTGAATGTTTCGAAGTGGAAAACATTGCAGAAAGCCAAGCGAACTTAGGTGACGGTACGATTACTTTCACTAACTCTGTTATCGCCTGTGAAAACGGCGAAAACTTCAAGAATGCAACGGGCGCAGTTGACCTAGAAAGCTGGTTCTTGAATACCCAAACTAACAATGCTGTCGCCGCAGATCGCGCCGCAGTGTTAGACGGTATCTTCACCATTTATCAAGGCACAGCGAAAGACTTCTCTGGCGACACTTTCTTCGACGACGTAACCTTCGTTGGTGCGGTTGAAGCGGGTAATAACTGGACAGCTGGTTGGACAGTCGGTCTTGAGTAAGCCTCAGAGCGCTTTCAAATAAAAGACAAAAGTGCGTTGCGGTTGCAGCGCACTTGTCGTAAAAAGCGCCTGAAATTTTTAGTATTCGATTTCTCATGAGGTAACAAATGACTACGCGTGTGAAAAGGTACCCTCTCGCTAAGATTACTTTGGCCATTATTGCAGGCATAGGCTCTCAACCTGTGGCTTTGCAGGCGCAAGAGGAAGACCAAATTCTTGAAGAAGTTGTCGCAGTAGGTACAAGACTAAAAGGCAGCGCAACGGCGGTTTTGCAAGAACGTAAAGAACAAGCGTTTGTTGCAGATATTTTAGGCGCTGAGCAAATCTCTCGTACGGGTGACAGCGATGCGGCAGCAGCCTTGCGTCGTGTAACTGGTTTAACATTGGTTGATGGAAAATTTATTTACGTTCGTGGACTGGGTGAGCGTTATTCAAGTACCCAATTAAATGGCAGTTCTGTACCAAGTCCTGACCCGACACGCTCGGTTATTCCGTTGGATTTATTCCCGTCCGACATTATCGAAAGCTTATCGGTTCAAAAATCTTACTCACCCTCCATGCCTGCGGCATTTGGTGGCGGTAACGTTGATATTCGCTTGAAAACCATCCCAGATGACTTCGTTTTTAATTTGAGCGCAAAGTTAGGTGGTAATTCCGATAACTTCGGTGACGCGATTCAATATGACGGCGGCAGTGATTTTAACGGTGAAGATGATGGCACACGCGCTGCGCCACAGTCCATCGTTGATCGTTGGGACAGCTTACAGTTTTTAGATAACGTGTCGGTTGAAGAGGCAAGAAGCATTTTAAAAGATGTGAACCGTAACTACGATCCAGAATTGCAAAGCGTTGACCCAGATTACGGCTTTGGCTTTTCAGCGGGTAACCGTTTTGATTTCAATGACGACATTCGTTATGGCTTTCTGATTGCGGGTGGTTACGATAATACTTGGACGGTTTCCGAAGAATATTTAGGTGAGCAACCACAACGTAACGGTGATGAAATCGTTTTAGTGCGTTTCTTCGATGAAGTTGATAACACCGAACATTCGGTTAAATGGTCAGGCATGGCGAACTTTGGTATCGATTACAAGCGCCATCACCGCATCGATTTCAGTACCGTTGCTCTTAACGATACTAATGATCGTCTAAAAGACAAAATTGGTAATACCAATAATATTCAGTTGATTGATAACCAACGAATTCGTGAATACGAAGTGGTTTACGAAGAACGTCAGTTATTTACCAACCAAGTGCGCGGTCAACACACTTTTACCGATTTCAATTTTGCCGGATTTGACTGGTACTACTCGCTAGGCCGCTCAAGCCGTCGAGCGCCGGGTAATGTTACCGTGCGTTTCTTACTTGATGATGAAAACCTAGATGGCATTTACGATCGCGTTAACGAAAGCTCGTTGACTAATGCGCGTACTGCTGCGCGTTATCAATTCCAAGTATTGCACGACCGTGTTGAAAACTACGGCTGGAATCTTAACTACCCTGTTTCAATCGAAAACTGGGAAATGGAGTTTAAAGTCGGTGCTGATTTTGTCACCAAATCACGTAAAGCGGAAAACCGCCGCTTCGACGTCAACACCCGTGGTATCGCAAATTCATCTGACCTAGAAGGCCATCGTTTCGGTGATATTTTCAGTGATTCGTTCCTTGATAACGCAGAACTTTCTACTGTGCCATTGCTAACCGATACCACAATCCCCGGCGATGATTACGCTTCAGGCCAGAAAATTGATGCGTATTACTTTGAAGCCGATTTGTTCTTTAACAATAAGTGGCGATTCAGTGGTGGTGTACGTTGGGAAGACTATCGTCAAGCGGTTGCGCCGTTCGATCCGCGCACCAATCAATTTGATGTTGCAGACGGCGAATTAGAAAGCTTGGTATTTGTGGAAGACGACTTCTACCCATCATTGGCGTTAACGTACACCATCAACCCAGAAATGCAGTTGCGTTTTGGCTATGGTGAAACTGTTGTGCGCCCGGATATTCGTGAAGTGTCTGCGGCTACGTATATCGACCCATTGACCGACTTCCCAGTCGGGGGAACGCCGGGCCTAAGAACCACGTCTATTAAAAACTACGATATTCGTTGGGAATGGTACTCCGATACAGGTAACAACTTATCTGTGGCTTTATTCTACAAGGATATGATAGACCCCATCGAATCGGTTCAGTCTCCAGCACAGGATGGCCCGCCATTAGTGCGTATCGCGAACGCAGAAACCGGTGAAGTGTATGGTGTGGAAGTGGAATTCTTACAGGATTTAACCTTTATCAGCAATGACGGTATTTGGGATAACTTGTTTGTTAGCGGTAACTTAACCTTAAGCGATTCTGAAATTACTTTAGACAGACAAAACATTGTTGAGCAAACCGGTGTTTCTGCTTCTATCACTAACTTAGAGCGTCGCTTAACAGGTCACTCTGAATACGTATTGAACATGAACGTAGGTTACGATTCTGACGATGGCAACCACTCTGCTTCATTGGTGTATAACGTGTTTGGTGAGCGTATTATCATACCGGGCATCGACTTTTTCGATGACAGCTTTGAGCAACCGTTCCATTCATTAGATTTGGTTTACACCTACTACCCCGATTTCAATTCTACGTTGAAGTTTAAGGTGCAAAATATTCTTGATGAAGATAAAGAATTGCAATTCGAAGGCGTGACTTTACGTTCTGAAACGCGCGGTATTGGATTCAGTGTGTCTTACAAACGCCAATTCTAAACCGCAATTGCGAAAGGCTTAAAATCGGCATAACGGTTCAAGACTTTCTTTAACGAAAGGCGTTGACCAGAATCCCTTCACATATCACAAGCCCTGCAATTTTCGCAGGGCTTTGTATTTGACACAAAAGTGTAATATTCGCTATAGCGCTTGCGCTCAAAGGCCTATAAGTTAAGGCTCTTGAGTTTTCACTAACTGCTTATCTAAATGTAATAAAACTGTCACAGAGCCCCCCTAAACTGCGCCCAGAAATTTTAGGCGTTCTGCCATGTAAACATCACGTTTAGGGTAAGGTATATGAAGCTTTCCAAGACATTCCCAGTTGCTGTACTCGCTGCTAGCTTAGCGTTTGCGAATACAGGGATCGCACAAGAAGATGGGTATCTGAAGCCTGTTGTTAAAGCTGCGTCAAAGATCAACGAATCCGCCGCAAGCTCACAACAAAAAATCAACGGGTTAACGGATACTATCGAAAGTAAGATCCAGAAGTTTAAAACCATCAACAAAGAAACCGATGGTTTGCGCGTTTATAACGGTCAGCTTGAAAAGCAAATCCGCAACCAAGTTCAAGAAATGGCAGACCTTAACAAGTCAATTGATGAAGTCAGTGTCATCGAAAGACAAATCACGCCTTTAATGTTGCGAATGATCGACGGTTTAGCGCAATTCGTTTCGTTAGACATACCTTTCTTACCAGAAGAACGCAGCAAGCGTATTGCGGATTTACGCGACATGATGGATCGCGCCGATGTCTCTGTGTCTGAAAAATTCCGTCGTGTGATGGAAGCCTACCAAGTTGAGATGGATTATGGGCGTTCAATGGAAGCTTACTCAGGTTTGTTAACCGTTGAAGGCCAAGAGCGTGAAGTCGACTTCTTGCGTGTTGGTCGCACTATTTTGCTTTATCAAACTCGTGATGCCAGCAAACAAGGTGTTTGGAACAAACAAACCAAACAGTGGGAAGAGCTTTCTTCTAGCTATCGTACGCAAGTCACTAAAGGCTTACGTATGGCGAAGAAGCAAATGGCCCCAGATTTGTTGACGTTGCCTGTGGCGATTACCGAGTAAGGAACCAGCATCATGAAAAACTTGTTTAAATTAATTACAGCGACAGTGTTTGGTGCGGTTGTCACAACAAGCGCAATGGCAGAAAACACCGCCCTAGACCTTGATAGCTTGCTTAAGCAATTGGAAGAAGGTCAATACCAGCAAAATAAACAAAACGCAGCACGCGAAAAAGAGTTTGCTCAGAAGGTTTCCGAGCAAGATCGCATGTTGGCAGAAGCGGCACAAACGCGTAACAACGAATTAAATCGTAGTGAGCGTTTGGAAACGCAATTCGAAGAAAATGAGTTCAAAATTGCCGACTTAAATGAGTCGTTAACCAAGCGCTTGGGTTCATTAAAAGAATTGTTTGGTGTGCTTCAGCAAGTATCTGGCGACACTAAAAACAAATTCCACAATTCATTAATTTCCGCAGAATTACCCGGACGTGATGTATTCCTAGATGAGCTTGCACAGTCAATGGGAACAAGTTCAAAGCTGGCTTCAATTGAAGAAATTGAGCGCGTTTGGTTTGAAATTCAACGTGAAATGACCGAATCCGGCAAAATCTCTCGATTCACAACTGACGTAGTAGAAGCGGGTGGTAACAAGGTTCAAAAAGACATTGTTCGTGTTGGTCCATTCGCTTTGGTTGCCGATGGTAAATACCTCGACTTCAACGGCGCAACAGGTACGATTGCTGAATTGATTCGTCAACCTGCGGCTCGCTACGGCGACAGCGCGGCTGAGTTACAAGCGTCTAACGGCGAGTTTGTAAAATTTGGCTTAGACCCAACAGGTGGCTCCATTCTTGGTTTGTTGGTACAAGCTCCAACATTGCAAGAGCGTGTAGAGCAAGGCGGCACAGTGGGTTACATCATCCTAGCAGTGGGCGCAATTGGCTTGTTATTAGCTCTTGAGCGTTTAATCTCGCTGACACTTATCAAGCTCAAAGTAGACCGTCAGTTAAAATCAACTACTTTTACATCAGACAACCCGCTTGGCCGAGTTATGCAAGTGCGTGACAAGCACCCAGAAGCCGACGTAGAAGCATTAGAGCTACATTTAACCGAAGCCATTTTAGGCGAAATGCCAAAACTCACGCGCTCTCTCACCGTGGTGAAAATCATCTCTGTTGTTGCGCCGTTGATGGGCTTATTAGGTACGGTAACGGGGATGATCAAAACCTTCCAAGCGATTACCTTGTTTGGTACGGGCGACCCGAAATTAATGGCGGGTGGTATTTCAACTGCCTTGGTAACAACCGTACTTGGCTTGGTTGTGGCTATACCTACTACCTTGTTGTACGCCTTATTAAGCACACGTAGTAAAGCTATTGTTGGCATCTTA
Source organism: Alteromonas sp. a30 (assembly GCF_026788005.1). Lineage (GTDB taxonomy): Bacteria > Pseudomonadota > Gammaproteobacteria > Enterobacterales > Alteromonadaceae > Paraneptunicella. Next base: position 109,653 of record NZ_JABEPE010000010.1, on the reverse strand, counting down.
CAAGAACAATCTGCTGGAGTTATCGCCGAACGTGCTGAGCAAAACGCGTAAGCCGAAGGAGAAAAGCCATGTTCTTCATTGAGTTTTTAGAAGCCATACGAGATTTTACCGAAACAGGTGGTCAGGTACTACTGGCCATCGGTGTCTTAATCTTCATCATGTGGTTACTCATTTTAGAGCGGGCAATGTACTTTTTTGTATGGCATCGCAAGCTGAAAGAGCAAACGATTGCCAACTGGTACGCCCGCAAAGACAGAAGCTCTTGGAACGCAGAGCAAATTCGTCAACTGTTTATCTCTCGACTGGACTTACAACTGAAAAATTCGATTCCTGTTATTCAAGCGATGGTGGCGCTTTGTCCGCTGCTGGGGTTGATGGGAACTGTGACCGGCATGATAGAAGTATTTGATGTCATGGCGATTTCAGGGTCAGGCAATGCGCGCTCAATGGCGGCAGGTGTGTCAAAAGCGACTGTCCCAACGATGGCGGGAATGGTCGGCGCTTTGTCCGGCGTGTTTGCCTCAACATGGTTAACACGTACCAGTAAGTCTGAACGCATGCATTTAGAAGATGCGCTGCAATTAGACAGAGAAAGTTAAGCACAGTTTATTTCCTCGCCTGCATTGCGCTAGGCGAGCCATACACCCAAAAGGGTAGGTGATACAAAATGAAACAGCATTTTCAAAACCTGATGGAAGAAGAGGAAGCAACCATTGATATGACGCCAATGTTGGACGTTGTATTCATCATGTTGATCTTCTTCATTGTAACCGCCTCATTTGTAAAAGAAGCGGGTATTGATGTTAACCGGCCAGAAGCGTCTACCGCCGTATCAAAACCAAGAGCAACTATTTTGGTGGCGATTTCAGATAAAGGCGAAATTTGGATCAACAAGCGTAAAATCGACCAGCGCGCGGTTCAGGCTAACATCGAGCGTTTGAAAGCAGAAAACCCACAAGGTTCTGTGGTGATTCAAGCGGATAAGAAAGCCGATGTTAACACGCTAATTAAGGTAATGGATGCGTCTCGTGCAGCCGGTGCCTACGATGTTTCAATCGCAGCAGCAGAGCAGTAATTATGGTCCGTATATTGATTGCGTTAGTGTTAAGTTTAGGGATTACCCTAGCACTCTTTTATGTAATGCAGTCGTTGATCAAAAGTGGTGATAGCGCATTGACCGATCCACCGAGAGGCAGTGTGCTGGATTTTGTTCGCGTGAAGAAGGAAGAAGCGGTTCAGAAGAAAGAACGTAAACCGCGTAAGCCGCCTCCACCGAAAGAGCCGCCACCACAAATGAATCAACCTCAGCTCGATTCTGCATCACCTAACTCAGAAGGCAACTCGGTCGACTTTTCTGCCGATGTTGGCGCGGATGTCTCATTGGATGGTGGCTTGGCTCTTGAGTCCGGCGATGGCGAGTATCTGCCTATCGTTAAAGTTGCCCCTGTGTATCCTCGACGTGCGCAACAGCGCGGAATTGAAGGTTACGTCATTGTAGAATTTACCGTAAGCAAACAGGGCTCAGTAAAAGATCCTTTTGTGGTTGAAGCCAATCCCGAAGGCATTTTTGAGCGAGCAGCAATTGATGCAGCTTTGAAGTTCAAATATAAGCCGCGGGTGGTGAATGGTGAGCCAACAGATGTGTCGGGTGTCCAAAACCGTATTGTGTTTGAGATGGGAGGTTAATCAGAAATGAAATTCCTATTACCGGCAATGTCAGTGGTTAGCGCGGTGTTGGCGCTATCTATTTCCCCAGCAGTAATTCCTTTAGGGGATGCAGGATACGCTTTCGCTCAGGAAGAAGACGCAAAGCCAAAGCGCAAAGTGCGTCGCACGCCTGCTCTGCGGGCTCGAGTGTATGAGCAGTTAGCTCGAGCACAAAAATTAGGAGACGGAGGTGATACTGCCGCGGCGATTGATGTACTGAATAAAGTCAAAGACAAAAGCGCATCGATGAACAGCTACGAAAAAGCCATGATGTATAACTTCTATGGTTTTATTTACTACAACGCAGAAGATTACGATAAAGCCATCGACTCTTTTGCGTTGGTAGTTGAACAGCAGCCGATCCCAGAGTCGTTTGAACAAAGCACATTGTTTAGTTTGTCGCAGCTTAACTTGATGCGTGGCAACTATGATAAGAGCATTGAGTATCTTGAGCGCTGGGAATCCATTAACGCGGGCGATATTCCACCTAAGAATTATCTGCTAAAAGCGCAAGCACGTTACCAACAAAAGGACTATAAGGAAGCGTTAGCACATATTAATAAAGCCGTTGAACTGGTTGAAGCGGACCCTGAAAGAGGTGTCGCCGAAGAAAACTGGTACATTTTACAACGCGCCATTTATTACGAGCTAAAGCAGCCTAAAAAGGTGACTGAGATTTTAGTAAAACTAGTGCGTCACTACAATGAACCTAAATACTGGATTCAGTTAGGTGGCATGTATGGCGAAATTGGTGAAGAGAAGAAGCAGCTTGCGGTAATGGAGTCGGCGTATCAGCAAGGCTTTATTGAAACGGGGTCGGACATGTTTAACCTCGCTCAGCTTTATTACTATCACCAAGTGCCTTACAAAGCCGCTCGTTTAATGGTGGACGCAATGGATAGTGGCAAGCTTGATAAGAACTTACGTAATTTACGCTTCTTGTCTCAGTGCTGGGCTGCGGCGAAGGAAAGTGAGAAAGCCGTACCTGTAATGTTGTCGGCGGCGGACCTGTCTGTTGATGGAGAGCTAGATGCACAACTTAGCCAAATCTTCTTAAATGAAGAGAAGTGGGACCAAGCCATTGTTCGCGCGCAAAAAGCCCTTGATAAAGGAGGGTTGCGTAATCCCGGTGTATCGCATTTGGTGATTGGTATGGCGTTGTACAATAAGAAAGAATACAACGCCGCGCTAAACGCACTGGCAGAAGCAGAAAAGCATAAATCCAGTAGGAAAATGGCGCAGCAGTGGAAGCAGTTTGTTAACGGCGAAAAGCAAACGCAGGCACGTTTAGAAGCAGAGCTTTCTTCCTAGGTTCAGCTTGCTGGTGACGGATAGAACAAAAAACCGCTGAAAGGCGGTTTTTTAATAGGGTGCAAAGAGGGGCATTATCGGAACCGGCTTAATGAACTTAGGTTGTCCCATAGTACGGCAAGATTTATCAGCTCTTGTGTGTGAGTTTCTGATTCATTTAACCATTTATCCAAAGCGAGTTGTTCTTCTTGACTCAACCCTCTATCCATCCTGCTTATCCATAAGCTCGCTAATTCTCGTATCTTTTCTTTAGTCTCTATTAATGAGCTATTGTTCATGTTGTTTTGGGTTTATGGCGTTGGTATAGGTGTTGCCTCGGTACAATTTGGGTTTTTTGAGGCTTTGCGTTGTCGCTTAGATGATAGCAAATTTAACCGTTCTAAGATATTGGAGCATTTTTGTAGCCCTTTAGCGACGTGCTTTTCAACCATGCTTTCACTAATGCCGATATGCGCTGCAATTTCTTTTTGGCTCATTCCGTAAACTTTCTTAAGTATGAAGACTCTTTTCACTTCATTGGAAAGCATGTCGGTTGCACGGCAAAAATGGAAGAATCTTTCTTTGCTTTCAAAAAGCGTTTCTAATTGTGTTCCCATCAAGTTTGTGTCGTATTCGTGACAATCTTCCATGGAGATGTTGCTACGTTCAGACGCTTTGGAAACATGGTTTATTGCAAGGTTACGAGCGGTTCTCAACATATAAGTACGCTCGAATTCAATTTTTTGTTTTAAGTCAGCTTCGTAACTTTTAATGAATGTTTCCTGCACTATATCATCAATATCGTCGCTTTTAACAATACCGCTTACCGCTCTTCTTAATTGAGTGCGGTAGTTCAGAAACACATCCACTAGTTCTGATTTTTTAGCCATAACGTATTTATTGAGGTTGCGGAACCTTAGTTTAATCACAGAGAAGCAATTTACACAATAGGTAAAATAAATGGATATAGGTAAGGTATAGAAAAAAGCGGCGTCAGTAAATTTGTTTGTGAGGTTTGAGGTAAAAAAAAGGGGCTTTCGCCCCTTTTCAAATCGTTTTTAAGTTAGAAGGTGTAAATGCCTCTAACATAATAGAAGCCACCGTTAATGCCAATCGGTGAAGTTGTTGGGTACAATGAACCAGCCACTTCTGTGTCATATAGTTCATTGCGATCCGGCTCTTCATCAAATGCGTTCTTCGCACCAACAACAAACGTTAGGCTGTCGTTGAAGGTGTAGCCAACTTCTAAATCAACAGTAAATTCAGAACCAATTTTGTCGATTGGTAGGGCTGAATCCAAGTGATCTTCGAAAATGCTACCGAAGTAGTTAACGCGCGTTAAGAAGCGCCAGTCACCGTTTGTGTGGTTCGCTGTTAAGCTGTAACGCACTGGTGGTAGGTTATCCTCCAACATACGAATACGCTCGTCAGAGATGTTTCTGACGGTTTCGCCATTCACTTCAAACGTTTTAACTTCATCAACTTCAGTGTTTGTCCAGTTGTAGGCAAGTGCGAAGCGAGTATCACCACCAAACATTTCCATGTTGTAGTTGGCTACAACGTCTACACCTTCGGTTGTGGTGGTAAAGTCGTTGGTAAAGAAGCTTACTTCGCCAAAGCTGGAAGCATCCGTTACGCCATTGGCTAGTAACGTATCAATATCTTCTTGCGTTAAGCGAATACCTGATGTGGTACTGATACGGTCTTCTAGTTCAATGTTGAAGTAATCGACAGTCACGAATAAGCCGCTATCGAATTCCGCTACGAAACCAAGACTCCAGTTAGTGGATTCTTCTGGTTCAAGCGGCGTAGCACCTTTTTGAATCGCAATAGGATCGGTAGGCGGTAACGTGGCGCGGTCAACTAAGCCTGTAGGGCTAAATGCCGTTGTTACGTTACGTACATTACTCTGACCAATGGTCGGTGCTTTAAAGCCCGTTGAGTAAGCCCCACGCAATGCATAGCTATCAGTTAACTGCCAGTGTGCGGACAATTTACCTTTGGTTGTGTTACCAAAGTCTGAGAAGTCTTCATAACGAATTGCTGCGCCTAGTAGGAAGTTTTCCGCAATGTAAATTTCAGAGTCTAGATAGAAAGCATAACTGCGACGAGAGTTATCGCCTTGGAAGCGAGCACTTAGTCCAGGGAAGCCGTTTGAGCCGATACCGAAACCTTGAGAAGCTAATGGACCAACCTCATAAGACTGCGGATCGCCAGCAACTGACTCGTACGATTCACGACGATATTCGAAACCACCGGCTAGGAATAGTGGCTCAGAAAGCCCTACATCAAATGGTTTTGATAGGTCTAAGTTGAAGCTTTTTTCTTCCTGAGTATAGCGACCAGGGCTAAATTCAGTTGGCGTATTTGGACCTAAAGATGGGTTTACGGTGTTACGGATTGAAAAATCAACTTCGTTCTCACCGAATGAGAAACTGATGTCGTAAGACACTTCGTTATCTAGCACACCTCGTGTACCGAATACTAATGACATATCTTCAACTGTACCGCCGAAACGAGGTGTGAAGCCGCCAGGGAATAATTCGTTAAATGCAAAACAGTTTTGACCAACGGCAGTAGAGCCGTCAGAAATTAGGCCGTAATCTGCATCGTCCAGCACGTTGTTATCTGTAATACGAACAAACGGACATTCTACACCAGTACCAACGCCATCTAAGTCGCCAACAAGTAACAATGCTGAGCCTTCGCCTTCGCTAACAACACCATCGCCATTTGTGTCTTCGGATAAGAATCCACCGTCATATACACCACCACGTGTGTGAGGGTTACGATAGTAGAAACCACCATCAACGTCGCGAGTTGCATAGTTACCAAATAAGTAAGCTTCGCTGTTGTTGTTAAGTTCTAAACCAAGGTTAGCGAAAAACTTAATGTCATCGTCAACTTTTGGATTACCCCATATTTGAGCTGGGTCGCTAACGAATTGGTTGCCACCAGCAATTAAGTCAGCGGCGTCATCACGTTGCACAGAGCGCACCGTGTCATCGGCTTCGCGATACTCAAAACTGAAGTTAGCGAAACCGTTGTTAGTAAAAGGTAAACCGATATTACCTGAATACTGTTGAGTATCGCCGTCACCTTCATAGTAAGAGCCGTAGCGTGCTTCGAAAGAACCACCTTCTGCGTCATCTTTCAATACGAAGTTAACAACACCCGCGATGGCATCTGAACCATATTGTGCCGCAGCACCATCACGAAGCACTTCAACTTGCTTAAGTGCAATAGAAGGGATAGTTGAAATATCAGGGCCTTGGGCACCGTCAGACAAGCCACCACCTAAGAAGGTGATAACGGCTGAACGGTGACGACGCTTGCCGTTGACCAATACTAACGTGTGGTCGGAAGCCATACCACGTAAGTTGGCAGGGCGAACCAGCGTTGAAGCATCGTTGATAGGTTGATCATTAACGTTAAAAGAAGGAACCGCCGACTGCATCATGGATACTAAATCGGTAGAACCTTGGTTACGGAACTCTTCCTCTGAGATGATGTCTACAGGTACAGGTGAGTCACCAATTGATCTTGGTGCTGAACGTGTACCAACAACAGCAATTTTCTCCACAGAGTTATCTTCCGCACTAGGCTCTTGTGCCATTGCTGGAAGCGCTAAGGTCATGGATGCTGTTAAAGAGGCAGCAGTGACCAGTCGAATGCCTTTAGACAATCTTGATAGTTGCATTTTCATTGTGTGTCCCCAATGGTTTTCATTACTTAATTTTCTAGCCGCTTTGATGAAAAGATCATCTCGCCATTTGGGCGTTTAGCAAGAAAGAAATTTCTCGGCATTTTTTGTGAATTCCTTGGTGTCTGCCCAAACTCTCATTTGGACAGGTGATCTTTATAGTTTTAACGCTAACAAAAAACAACGATTTTTTAATGAGTTGGTAAAAAAAGTGAACCGTTTTCATTTTATATGGTCATTAAAACGTTTTAGTCCAAAAAACATCGATTAGAATGTTCATTAGGATATTTAATCTAGTATTCTTCAGTATTTGTAATATTTATTTTTTATCTGACAATAGTGATTATTTTACTTCACATTTCTGAACGGATAGAAACGGTCGAAATGTGGGCGCTCTCGAGAAAGCAGCAGAGACTAGAAAAATAACGTTAAAAACAGTGTATATAGAGAAGGTAAACAATAGTCTTTAGAGCGTTAATTTGCGAAAAGTAATCGCTGAAGCGCAAAATAACGAGATTGAGTAATTGAAGGAAATTGAATCGATAAAGATACACTATACACTGCTCATGGAGGGAACAGTGCTAGTTCAAAAACAATTGAATATCGATGCTCTTTAAACGTTGCGCTTCGGTTTCAAGGTTGGCAGCAAGCAGACCAGAATCGGATAACCAATCTTTTGGAAAGTGTAAGGTTAATGCTTCCGCTTTTGCTTGGCACTGAAATTCAGGTAAGAAATCATCCTGCCGATGTAGATTAAGTAAAACGCCTATGCGTAATAGTGCGATAAGTTTGTACGTTTCGTCTTTACTGAATTGTTGAAAATGTGGAATTTCTTCTGAACGAATTTTCTTTCTGTGACAAGCTACCAGGGTCGCTAGAAGAGCCTGTTGTTCTTGATTAAAGCCCGGTAAGTCTGCATTTCTGAGAATGTAAGCAGAATGCTTTTGCACACTTCTCGAGTTAATTTGCAGCCCTACTTCATGTAATAACGAAGCCCAGCCTAACAAACTTTTCAATTCGGCGTTTTTGATGTCCCACGGTGATTTGCATTGCTCGTACAAATACCTTGTGGTGTTGAGTACACGAATAGCTTGTTCTGTGTCGACGTCATAGCGAGTTGCAATGCTATGTGCTGTGCGTTGGCGAATATCGTGGTGTTGTAAGCGCTCTTCCATTTCATAAATGACGCCTTCACGCAAAGCGGCGGGTGAGTATGTTAGCGACTTAAGTTTCAGGCTTTTGAAAATCCCCATCAAGATGGCCAGTCCTGCGGCTAAAACGGGTTTTCTGTCATCACTGAGTTGCTCAAATCCTAATTTCTTTATCTTTTTATATTCGCAACAGCGTTTAATGAGTTCCTCTAAGCCTTCGCGGGTTATGTCAGGAAGATGTTCACCCTCACTATTTTCCATTACCTCGGCTTGCAAAGACGCGATAGTGCGGATGGTGCCGGAACTGCCGAAGGCGTGGGTCCAGCCGAGCGCACAATATTTATCGGTGAGCAGTTCAATATGTTGCTGCGCCGCTAATATTGCCGAGGCAAAGCTCGCGTCGGTTAATTCTCCGCTGGAAAAAAATTGGTTGGTGTAATTTACACAGCCCATTTGTACGCTACGGGTGAGAATAGGTTCAAAACCTTCGCCAATAATAAACTCTGTAGAGCCGCCGCCTATATCAATGACTAAGCGTTTTCCTTCAGAGACCAGAGTGTGGGCCACGCCTTGATAAATGAGCCTAGCTTCTTCCACGCCTGAAATAATTTCGACCGGATAGGGAAGGATTGCTCTAGCGGCGTTGATAAATTCTCGCGCATTTTTGGCAAGTCGTAACGTGTGAGTAGCAACAATACGAACGGTGTCTGGCTCAAAGCCTTGCATGCTTTCTTTGCACGCTTCTAGCGCGCTTAAACCACGTTGAATGGCTTCTTCGCTGAGCTGGTTATTTTCAGTGAGTCCGTCCGCAAGCCTTACTTTTTGTTTAACCCGATGCAGGATTTGTACGGAACCCGCAACGATTCGCGCAATAACAAGGTGAAAACTATTAGAGCCTATGTCTAGAGCCGCTACTTTGGAAATCTCGCGGCTCGGTACGCTTTCTAGGGCATTTTCGAATTCAGTCATAGCGCCGAATTATGATCTAACATGTGGCGCACTATAACGCATTTTACACTTCATGCAATTCATCATCTGAGGTATCCGCTTCATCCTCCAACTCTTTCAGGTAATTGTATATTTCCATTTGAGAGCGAAGTTTCTTACGATTACCCCGAGGCACGTATTTATTCGATTGCTCCTGATCGATGATGCGAGCTTTCATGGTGTCTTTAAACTGAATATCAAAAATATCAATAATTCGACGTTTTAAATCTTCATCGTAAATTGGGCAGCCTACTTCAATGCGGTTATCCATATTACGTGTCATCCAATCTGCCGATGAAATAATGACTTTAGGGTCGCCACCATTGTCGAAAACGGCAACGCGCGGATGTTCTAAGAAACGGTCAACAATGCTAATAATGCTGATATTGTCGCTAATGCCTTTGATTCCGGGGATTAAGCTACACATGCCACGAATAATGGCTTTGATTTTTACACCGGCTTGGCTGGCCTTATACAAATCGTCAATGAGTTCTTTGTCTACCAAGTTATTCACTTTTAGGTAAATTCGGCCTTTTTTACCTTCGTTAACATGTTGAATTTCTTGGCGGATCAGGCTTTGGATTTTAGTGCGTGAATTCAGTGGTGATACTTGCAAATGCTTAAACTTAAAGCTCTTGTAAGGGTATTGGATAAGGTCAAATACACTAACCGCTTCTTGAGAAATTTCCTGATTGCGCGTGAATAAGCTGAAATCGGTATAGATTTTAGCGGTTTTTTCGTTGAAATTTCCTGTTCCAATGTGTGAGTAGTGAACGAGTTGCCCTTTTTCTTCACGCGTTACAATACAAAGTTTGGAGTGGATCTTTAATGATGGAATACCAAGTAGCACTTTGATACTTGCTTCTCGCATGATTTTTGACCACTCAATGTTGGCTTCTTCATCAAATCGAGCTTTGAGTTCCATCACGACCGTGACTTTTTTACCGTTTTCAACCGCATCAATTAAGGAGTTAATAATGCGAGACTTGCTGGCTAAGCGATACAAGTTTATGCGTATGTGGCGCACACTTGGGTCGATTGCTGCTTGACGCACAAATTCGGTTAAATGTAAGAAGCGATGGTATGGGTAGTAGAGTAAACGGTCTTTTTCGGAAATAGCTTGAAACACGGTGTCGTAATCAGAAAACTCTTGCGTATGAATGGCTGGCAACGGTGGGTTTTCTAAATATTCTCTGCCTACATTGGGGAAGGCGATAAAGTCACGGAAGTTTCGATGAGGTCCGCTGGCAATTAAACTGTCTAATGATGAAATGTTTAACTTTTTCCGTAAGAAGTTAATCATTTCTTCAGGCATGTTAGCGTCATAGGTAAAGCGCACAGGCTCGGCAATTAGGCGCTGTTTCATGCTCTCAGACATTTGCTCCAAATAGCTTTCGTCTAGTTCGTCGTGAATTTCATATTCCGCATCACGCGTCATTTTGAAGGAATGGCACGCAAACCCATCAAAGTTAACGAAGCCTCTGAATAAACGTTCTAGATTCAGCTTGATAATGTCATCTAGCAAAATAATGTGTTTACGCTTTTTGCTTTTTTCCGGTGGAATTTGAATAAACCGAGGAACATTACTTGTTGGTACTTCAATGACGGCATAACGGTTAGCTTTACCATGGCGCTGAATTTGTACAATCAAATAAGTTTTGGAGTCTTGCAAACGTGCGACTAAATCGGTTTTTTTGTCGATCAAAATCGGCGCGATATGGCGTAATACTTTGTTTTTAAAAAAATTGTTAAGCCAAGTTTTTTGGAATTCGGTCACGTCGTTGGCGTTGATCAGCCAAATGTTGTAGTAGGAAAGACGCTTAACCACTTCTTTGAAGATGCGGTCAAAATCCTTTGTCATAGAAAGAACACGGGTTTGGATTTTGTTTAGCAGCAGCTTGGTTTCATCTGCTTTTTGTTCATCTTCATTGTTGAGATGAATGGTGATTTGTCGTCTCACTTCCGCTACACGAACACGATAAAACTCGTCCATATTGTTGGAATAAATACCTAAAAAGCGCATCCGCTCTACAATCGGATTTTGTTTATCTGCGGCCTCTTGCAGTACCCGCTCATTAAAGGATAACCAACTAAGTTCTTTGGGATAGTAAAGCTGTATTTCTTGCATTGAGTTTTATCAGTAACCTAAGTTTAAACGCGTCGCAAGAATATGAAATTCTTTTGACAAAAAAATGACATTCAATTCACAGGCTATTTGTCAGCAAAATCGACATCAATCATTAAATCATTTGCTAAGTATTCCAGCGCATCAACTAAATCATCAAGGGATTCAGTTTCAGTAACACAGCAATTCGCCGTTGCTTTGAATAGCGGGGTACCAGAGCTAGGGGCGCTGGCACGCTCTGATTTAAAGCCAATGATATTGACTTTGTGTTTGTTTAGCACGGCAGTAATTTCGTGAACAATGCCGGTTTTGTCGTTACCAACAATATTTATGATAGCTTCGCGCATGGGTGGTGGCGGGTTTTCATCGCCAGAACTAATGGTAATGTCGACATCATCTCGTTGTTTAAGTGCTTTTTCTAATGGTGTGAGATTTTCTTCGGGTAATTCAATTTCGGCAAAGCCAGCAAATCGCCCCGCCATCAGCGCAAAGTTACTGCCTAGCCAATTGCCTTTGAATTGATAGACGGTGTCTGCCAGTGCGCCCAATAAGCCGGGCTTATCTTTTCCTACTAGGGTAATGATGAAAGATTTCATAGGGATTGAAGCTTCCTCGTTAAGCATAAATGAAAGATTGAATCACTTGAGGATAAACAAGGTTAAAGATAAATCTACGGTAATAATAATAAAAGTTTTATTTTTGCTGGCTATTTGAAAACAGACAAAAGTAAAATGTGCGCCCAGTGATTAGAGCTTAGAGTTTCCGTTTTGCAACAACACGCTCTTAACAAACAGCTGCAACGCAGATTAAAACGCGATAGGAATGCTTCTTGGCTGATCCATTTTGGTGGGTGGCTAGTGCTAGCGGCATTGTTGGTTTTGCTGTGGCATCTGATTTCCGTTGTATCTCCTATGGCGAGCCATCCAGAGATTGTCGCTTCTGATAAACGCACAATGCCTTTCGCTGGAGATTGGTTATACGCAACACAAACACAAAGTGAACACCTATTTGTGTTACGCCAAGATGATTGCAGTTTGGTATTTTATAGGCAAGCTGTACATGATATTCATCCAACGCAATTGCAGCGTTTTCCTACGGCGTGTGATACCCGAAGTGTCATTCATGAATATCAGGGGTATCACTACTTATCACAAATAAATAGCGACCACATTCTGAGAGTTAAAGAAATCACTTTCATGGAGGATTCGGTTTTCCTCGAACAGGTGTTTAGTGAGCGCTTACCTAACCTTATCCTAACCGATGAAACCCAGTGGCAATTGGTGCAGCAAAAGCACAAATGGGGATTGCTGCTCTCGGACCCCGTTTCGAGTCAAGTTTATTGGCTTGACCCTCAACATCAACAAAAACCGGTTTATCATTATTATGCAAACGTAAAGCAGATATTTTTGTTGCCGGATAATGCTGAAATTATGTTGCACCAAGGCAACTCATTACGTTTGTTAAATTGGCAAAATCAGGTTATCTGGGAAGATAATGCAATGGTTGCTGATACTGAAAAGGTGTTTTTGGCACCGACACCTTCTGGCAAGGGATTCTTTCTGCAACGAGCTGAAAAGGCATTCGAAAAGTGGGTGTTTACTCACTCTGAAGATAAGGTAAAGTTTGAGTTGGCCTACCAATTTACTGGTGATGCAGCGGCTATTGGTAAGGTGTATCAAGTCTTCTTTATTTCGCCCATGCATTTAAGCATCTTGGTGTCGCAACAGGGAATTACGTTAATGAATTTTACGACTGCCGAGATATTACATCAGCAGTCGTGGGCATCATTAGGTGTGAATTCTGATTCTGTTCGATTGTATTGGCATGGTAATCAACTTGCTGCCAGAGACCATCATGCGTTGCGGTTATTTGATGTGTCCAAAGCAAAATCCAGTGTCACGCTATTGAATCTGTTTTCTAAACTCTGGTACGAAGGGTACGCCAAGCCAGACTACGTATGGCAAAGTTCGGCAGGAGCCGATAACTATCAAACCAAATTCAGTGTCGTTCCTCTTATTATTGGCAGTATAAAAGCAGCGGTATTGGCTATTCTTGTGGCTTTGCCTTTAGGATTGGGAGCGGCGGTTTATACAGCGTATTTTGCGTCGTCTAAATCGCGTAAATGGTTAAAGCCTTCTATTGAGATGCTGGAAGCCATTCCATCCGTTGTCATTGGGTTTATTGCGGCGATTTGGTTACTTCCTCTTGGTGCAGAAAGTTTAGCGGGGGTTGTCGGTTTTATTCTTCTTTTGCCTCTTTATGCCGTTGGAATGGTTCTACTTCACCGTATTATTCTTAGCACAACAGGCAAATCGATCCCCATCAGTTTGCCTGCCTTTTTCGTTTATTTACTTGGCTTTGCTGTGCTGCTTAGTCTTGTTGTTCCTTGGTTAATGCAGACGTTAACTGCGCTCTCTGTGCCATCGTTATTTTTTGTTGAAGAACAAGACACCCATAGTAAAAACACAGTAGTGATTGCCTTAGCGCTTGGGGTTGCCATCGCGCCTAGTATCTATAGTCTTGCGGAAGATGCAATTTATGAGGTGCCTGTTTCTTTAAAGCGGGCATCGTATGCGCTTGGTGCAACTCGATTACAGACGTTGCTAAATGTGGTGTTAAAAGTTGCTTATCCGGGGATTGTTTCTGCGCTGATGCTTGGTTTTTCCCGAGCGCTCGGTGAAACCATGATTTTGCTTATGGTCACAGGAAATACGCCAATTGCCGAATGGGATTTGATGGAAGGAATGCGCTCATTAACCGCGAATTTAGCCATTGAATTGCCCGAGTCTGAAGTTGGCGGGATGCATTATCAGGTGTTGTTTTTCACTGCCTTGTTGTTGTTGGTGTTTACAATGGGCATCAATACGGTAGCGGAGTTATTACGTTTGCGTTTGAAGAAGAAATACCGTCATGATTAAAGCGTTCTGGGCTGATCAAGAAAAAGAACATTTTGCGATAATACTTTCAGGGTCGCTGGTGTGTTTGGTGATTATTGCCTTGTTATCTATAGTGGCTTTAATTGTGAGTCGTGGATTAGCACACTTTTGGGTGCAGCCTGCTTACTTTGTGAATATCAATGAATCAGTACAAGGCCAAACAGGTTCTAATGCTGAACAGTTTTTAGTGGGCCGAAAGCAATATGCAATTATTCAAAATCGGGATGTTGCTAGTGATAAAGTTAAACGGGTTTGGCTCCAAGAAAGTACCTATATGGAAGCGAATAGCGGCAAGCCGACGGTCGTTGAAAAGTCGCAGATCACCTATCTGGATAAACCTGAAAGGTTAGCCAAAATTGGTATGACAGATGGGTCGTTTTTATTGGCGATACCTAAACAAATACAAACGCCGGCAAGTATGGCATCTGCGAGTGAATTTCACGTTATCCAAGAACAGATCGAGCAATTAAGAGAGCAAGTGGTAGAGATTCAAGTTCAGCATTTGTCTCCGCTGCATGAATTATTAGCGGAAATGCGTATTCGGGAAGTGGAAGCAACCGCTCCAGCTTATATCAAAGCGGTTCAGGCTTATCAACATTGGGACTCCCGGCTGACGGAGTTACAACAAGCTTTATCTCGTTATTCTCTGGTTGTGTCTTTGGCAGATGGACGAGAGATGTCGGTGCCTTTGGCAGATACACACTATATGCAATATCCAAATGCCGCCAATATCTTCGAAAAACTCTACTATTTTATCAGCCAAATTTGGTTATTTGTTAGCGACTCACCTAAACAAGCGATTACTGCGGGCGGCGTATTTCCTGCCTTATTTGGCACGGTGCTAATGGTCATGTTAATGACAATAATGGTAACGCCTTTAGGTGTATTGGCCGCAATTTATTTGGCCGAATATGCGCCCAATAACTCTGTGGTTTCTATTATCCGTATCGCCGTAAGTAACTTGGCGGGAGTGCCGTCTATTGTCTATGGTGTTTTTGGACTCGGCTTTTTTGTTTACACCGTCGGTGGGCATCTCGACAGCCTCATTTTCCCTGAAAAATCCGATGTTGCAGTGTTTGGAGCGCCCGGCTTACTTTGGGCGTCGTTAACGATGGCGTTACTCACATTGCCGGTAGTGATTGTGTCAACGGAAGAAGGGTTGAGGCGTGTACCTAGGACATTGCGACAGGGCAGCTATGCGCTGGGAGCGACTAAATTTGAAACCATTCGTTTGATTGTCTTACCAATGGCGACCCCGGGGATTATGACAGGGGTGATTTTAGCGATAGCTCGTGGCGCCGGAGAAGTTGCCCCTTTGCTTATGTTAGGAGCGGTCAAGTTCGCTTTATTGCTTCCTATTGACGCTGAATTTCCTTATATCCACCTTGAACGCCAATTTATGCATTTAGGTGTACTAATATACGATGGCGCATTTCACAGTCAATTTGGTGGCGGGGAAGCAGGCTTAATGTTTGCTGCTTGTATGTTGCTCTTGGTTGTTGTCCTTGTATTGAATACAATCGCGGTTCGAATACGCAACAGATTGCGGAATCAGTATCAAATTTTTAATGGTTAACGAGTATTTCTTATGGATGCGTTAGATTCCCCGCTTTTCACTGTGCCTAAGCTAAACAGTTTAGCGAAATCGGATATTGCGATAGAAGTGAACGACTTGGCGCTGTATTTTGGTCAACGCAAAGTGCTACATGAAATCAGTATGCGTATTCCCAAAAATAAAGTGACCGCTATTATTGGCCCAAGCGGTTGTGGGAAATCCACACTTATCGGTTGTTTTAATCGTTTAAATGATTTGCATCAAGATTGTCGAATCGAAGGGCAAGTGATAATTGGCGAAAGGAATATCTTCCATCATAAGCAAAATGTGCCCGAACTTAGAACGAAAGTAGGCATGGTATTCCAACGTCCTAACCCATTTCCGGTCTCAGTCTACGAAAATGTGGTTTACGGGCTGCGAATTAAAGGCATATCTGACCGGCGTTTATTAGACAATGTCGTCGAAAATGCGTTGATAAAAGCAGCCCTTTGGGATGAAGTTAAAGATAATTTATTTGATTCCGCATTACTGTTATCCACTGGGCAACAACAACGCTTAGTCATTGCTCGGGCGCTTGCTCTCGAACCTGAAATTCTTATTTTGGATGAGCCCACCTCAGCATTGGATCCAATCTCGACCCTGCTTATTGAAGAATTAATTAATGACTTGCGAAGTCAGTTTACGGTGATTATTGTGACGCACAATTTGCAGCAAGCCGCGCGGGTTTCTGATTACACTGCATTTTTGCACCAAGGCGAGCTGATCGAATATTCGGATACAGATACGATTTTCACCTTGCCTGCACAGCAACAAACCGAAGCCTATATTACGGGCCGATACGGTTAGGACAACAACGATGCAAGAAATGAGTCAAAGCCCGCATATTTCCGGGCGCTTTAATCAAGAATTGGAAAATTTAAAAAACGCGGTACTGGCAATGGGAGGCATTGTTGAGCAGCAACTAGCGAATACATTAAAAGCGCTCAGAGATGATGATAAGCGCATTGCAGAGCAAGTGGTCATTGAGGATGGGCATGTCAACGATATGGAGGTACAGATTGATAAGGAATGTATGCGCATTATTGCGAGGCGTAATCCCATCGCTGGCGATCTGCGTTTAGTCTTGACCATCGTCAAAATTAACACTGATGTGGAACGTATGGGAGATGAAGTAGAACGAATCGCTAACATGGTTTTAGTTAAGAGTCTACCCTCATCGGAAATAATAAAAGCGGGAATGTTTAACACAGGACACTTAATTTTAGATATGATCCGCGCCACTTTAGATGCCTTTGCTCGGATGGATGTGGATGCTGCGAAAGCAATTCACCAAGATGATGCAAAAATTGATCAGGAGTATAAGAAACTCTTGATCCAAGTGCTGAGTGACATGCAACAAGAAGCCGAAATTTTACCTGGTTGGCTTGATGTACTTTGGGCTCTTCGCGCAATGGAACGGATAGGAGATAGATGTAAAAATATATGTGAGTACCTGATTTATTCTGTTGAAGGAATTAATGTTCGCCACATAGAAAACCCGTTTGGGGAGCTCTCTGAGCGCTCGGCAACATAAAGCAGTAATCCATTATAAAAACGTATCGAAGTAAAAAACGTAAAGAGTTTTAAAAATGACGATGAACCCGATTTTGGCAATGTTTGCGAGATCACCGATTAACCCCATTAAAGAGCATATGGCGGCGGTGACAAAAGGCTGCAAATTGCTTATTCCACTTTTTGATGCAGCGTCAGCATCGGATTGGGAAAGAGCAAAAGAATTGTATAGCGAGATTTCGACTCTTAAGAAAACCGCAGATAGTGTGAAACGAGATGTGCGTTGCACGTTGGCGCAGAATGTTTTGCTACCCGTGAGTAAAACTCACTTTACCGAGCTACTGAGTAAACAAGGACAAAGCATTCGCTGTGTCAGAGAAATCGCCACGGCAGTGACCTTCCGAGAAATGGAGATTCCTAAAGAGATTATTGAAAATTTCACTAGTTTCGTATCTGAGTGTGTTGTGATTACTGAGCGTGCACAATCAGTAGTGAATGAATTAGATGAGTTGTTAGAAACAGGATTTAAAGGCCGCGAAGCACAATTAGTTGAAAAAATGATTCGTGATCTTGATGTTTCTTTGGATTTGACAGAAGACAAAAAAATCGAATTGATGAGCCAAGTGCGTCAAATCGAAGACCAATTGTCTCCCGTTAGTGCTGTATTCCTATACGACGTATTAAGCCGATTAAGTAAGCTAGCGGAGCTGGCAGAACAATGTGGCGCGAAAATCGAAGTAATGTTGTCAGAATAAGGGAGCAACATGGAAATTATTTCTACTTACGGACCGACGTTAATTCTGTTCGCTGCCGTTGTTGGCTTTTTAATGGCTTGGGGAGTAGGAGCAAATGACGTAGCAAATGCGATGGGAACATCTGTTGGTTCCAAAGCGTTAACTATTAAACAAGCTGTCATTATTGCCATGGTATTTGAATTTGCAGGAGCCTATTTGGCTGGTGGAGAGGTAACTGCAACTATTCGTAAAGGCATTATCGACGGAGACTACTTTACTAACAGTCCCGAATTATTGGTATTTGGGATGATCTCATCGTTATTAGCCGCAGGGCTCTGGTTAGCCCTTGCTTCTTACCGTGGATGGCCTGTCTCAACCACTCATTCCATTATTGGCGGTATCCTCGGTTTTGCCTTAACCAGTGCAGGTATTGATTCTGTCTCTTGGGGTAAAGTTGGCGGGATTTTCGCTTCTTGGATTGTGACACCCGCCATAGCCGGTGTGATTGCGTATCTTATTTTTATGAGTGCGCAGCGGTTAATCTTTGATAAAAAAGACCCCCTTGAAGCGGCGAAGCGTTATGTACCGTACTATATGGGCCTAGCAGGTCTAGTTTTGGCTATGGTAACAATCAAAAAAGGCTTAAAACATGTGGGCCTTGGTTTAGACCCAGAGGTAGGATTCTTAATTAGCGTTATGATTGCCATAATCGTATTTGCCATTGGCAAAGTGGCGATTAAACGCATTCAGTTTGATGAACAAACTAAAGGCTCTTCTAACTTTAATAACGTAGAAAAGATTTTTGCAGTACTTATGGTCGTAACAGCATGTTGTATGGCCTTTGCTCATGGTTCAAACGATGTAGCGAATGCCATTGGTCCTTTGGCTGCGGTTGTGAGTATTGTTAACAGTGAAGGGCAAATTAATCAGTCAGCGGCGCTTGACTGGTGGATTTTGCCATTAGGTGCTGTAGGAATTGTGTTAGGACTCGCATTATTTGGGCAGCGTGTTATTGGTACCATTGGCCAAGGCATCACTCATTTAACGCCCAGTCGTGGCTTTGCAGCTGAACTTGCCGCAGCTAGCACCGTTGTGCTTGCGTCGGGTACAGGGTTGCCTATATCCACAACACAAACGTTGGTTGGCGCGGTAATGGGCGTAGGTATGGCTCGAGGCATTGCTGCACTCAATATGAGCACGATTCGTCGAATTATTTTGTCGTGGATGGTGACATTGCCGGCAGGGGCGATTTTGTCTTACATATTCTTTACTATCATCCGTTCAATATTTACCTTGTAGCAATACTTTTTGTTATCCAAAAGATACATAATTGAATAAAAACGGCTTCTGAAAAGAAGCCGTTTTTTTATCGATTTCACAAAAATCTGGTACGGTTAGTTGTCGTCATGGAAAAGCGTTCAAACGTGGAAATAATTGTTTTGAATGCAAAATAAGCGAATCGGATCAGTGAGTGTTTTTTGTTTGGGTGAATTTTTTATCATTAAAAATGATGCAATAGTGTCACTTGAGGTAATTATGCTTACCGCTTATATCTCTCCACCTCTATATCAAAAAATTTAATTAATCGAATCGCTTTTACTTCCTTGACGATTAGGAAATACGAATTAAGAATTCAAGTTCAATCGATTTCAGGATTCATATATGAAGTGGCCAAATTTAAAGCATTTGCATTACCTTGTTACCTTGCATAGGGAACAGCATTTCAATCGTGCAGCTCAACACTGCCATGTGAGTCAATCCACCTTAAGTACCGCGATTCAAAATCTTGAAGAGCAGCTTAATGGGCAATTGTTAGAAAGGGATCATAAGACCTTTATATTTACTGCTTTTGGTTTAGAAGTCGTAGAACGAAGCAAACAGCTTCTTGCACAGGCAAATGAGTTAATGGACTTTGCTCAAAACGCGGGGGATTGGCAAGCGGGCTCGGTAAAAATCGGCGTGATCCCAACTATAGCTCCTTTTTTATTCGAGCCTATGATTCGGGAAATTACTGAGAAGCTACCTAAGTTAAACTTACAACTTCAGGAAGATACAACCAACAACCTATTGAAACAACTCAATGAGGGGACGTTGGATTTGCTTTTGTTAGCACTTCCAATGCCAACTCCAGGGTGTAAGCAATTGATTATAGGGCATGACCCTTTTCACCTCGTTGCGAACCAAAAGGTGTTGGATAACCTAAATGGTGGTTTGGAAAAAGGTATTCCTGATATATCGCGTTTGCCTCATGAAAGTGTATTTTTGCTGCAATCGGAACACTGTATGACGGATCATGCTGTGAGTGCATGTGGTTTGAGGCATCAAGAGCAAGTGAGTAGTCTGGCGGCAAGTAGCTTGCATACATTGGTCAAACTAGCCGCAAGCAAAATGGGACTAACCTTCTTGCCCGAGTTAGCGCTGAACGACAATATATTGCAAGATTCTGACTTAGTGGCATTACCAACAGAAGAAAATGCCTATAGAGAGATTGGCTTAGTGTGGCGTAACGGCACAACCCGAATGCGCTTGTTCCGTCAATTGGCTGAAATCATTAGTCCACTTACACCGATTCCTGTTTTGGACTAATTCCTCGCGCTACTTTTCTTATCATTCGAGCCCCCTTTAAATGCAGTCATTTGATGGGGGCCAACACTTTTATTAAATTTTTCTCAACATTTCCAAAACTTTTCTTCATCCTGTCTCGACATATAAATCAAGATTAAAAAATTCATTCCATTAAATGGATATGTGGTGGACGCAGCGTGTTTGAGCAAAGCGATGAACAACTCATAAAAAAAGCCCTTAAAGGCAACAAGACTGCGTGGCTAAATTTGGTGAAACGATACGAAAAGTCCGTGTTTAACTACGGCTTAAGAATGACCAGCAATAAGGATGACGCTCTGGATCTAATGCAGGAAGTGTTTATTTCTGTTCATAAGAGTCTTTTGAATTATAGCGGGGAAGGCACTTTCAGAGCATGGTTGTTTCGAATTGCGAGCTTTCGTTGTGTTGAGTTTTACCGGAGAAAACGACCGATGCAGGAGCTTTCAAGTACCGATGAACCCGTTTGTGAGGCGGTGCTACCGGAGAGTTTCTTAATTAGCCAGCAGCAAAATCGTGAATTAATAGAAGCGATGCAAGGATTACCTATTAATCAAAAAGCGGTCGTTGAATTGAAATTTTTTGGACATTTCACTTTTGCAGAAATTGCAGAACAGTTGGATATTTCGACCAATACTGTGAAGTCCAGATTGTACACGGCACTTGATAAACTAAAGATTATTTTGGAGGACAGTCATGCAAGCGCAAGATAAAAGTCTTCTGTTTGCCCATTGGGTAGAGGGTGAACTTAACGCAGAGCAAAAAGTGACGTTTCAACGTTTATGTTTAAACGATGCCGAGTTTGCCAAACGCGTGGCTACTTATGAGCGGATGCAAACACTAGAACAGCAGTATCAGGATTACGATGTGCCACAGTGGGATCGTGAGGCCACAATGGATGTTGCCCTTACCACAGAGAAGCCCCCTCGAGCTTGGTGGAAAGGTGCAGGCATTTCTTGGTTATCGCTGGCAGCTTCCGTGACCGCCATTTGTATGGTTTCGCTTAACGTCCAGGTTCAATTGAAAGATGATGGCGTTTTAATTGGATTGGCGAACCGCTACACCGAAGCACAAATTGCAGAATTGGTTGAGACAAAAGTACAAGACATCAATCAAGAAAACTTGCAGCAATTGGCTTTGTATCAACAACAGTTACAGCAGCAACAGCAGCAGTTTAGTACGCAGTTGGCAGATTACATTCTGAGTTCGAATCGAACTGAAAGGAAAGAAGATTTTGCAGAACTGATAAAATACGTCAATCAACAGCGTAATGATGATCAAATTTATTATGCCCGCCAACTCAACCTATTAGAAGCAAATCTAAGTCAAGGCGCTTTTAAGGAGTAGAAAATCATGAAAAAACAGTTAGTAATGACCTGTAGCAGCTTATTCTTCGCATCAGCAATGGCGGCGCCAAATGATCTCGACAGGCTAAGCCAAGATCTTAATATTATGGGAACCGTACTCAACACGTCATTATCGCAAACGATAAAAGACTCGAAAACCAAAGTAAAAAGCATTGAAACTACTTACTTAAAAGCCCAAGGCGTGGTTTTTAGTATTAATACAGGGCATAAAATGCGCATTCCAGGAACGGGATTTTTAGGTGAGCTGGGTGTTGATTTAGGTTTCGATCTGGACTCTCCCGAGTCGCTCCGGGAGTTTATTTACTTAGGTAAGGGGTTTGATGCGGAAAATGATGCTGAAGACCTTGAGGTTGCTGAGCCAGTGTCACTGCGAGAGCGGCTTCATGAATTGCAATTGGAACGACATGATATTAGCTATGAAAAACGTGAAGTAGTAAGACGCCAAAGGGATATTGAGTTTGAACTTAAGCGAGCGGATGCCGACAGGAAAAAAGAGTTGCAGGCTGAATTAGCAAAGTTAGATCAAGCGTTAGAGAAAATCCTCGCGGAACAACAAGAACTTGAGGCAAAAACCGCTAAAGTGCGCCAAGAAAAGGCGCGTAGATTGGAACAACGGAAAGCGCAAAAAGATGCTGCGAGAACGCGCTTCTTATCTAGTCTGGAGGCGAATTTAGTGGATACTTTTTGTCGTTACGGCTCCGGTTTAAATGCGTTAGCAAATGATGAAAAAGTGAATGTGATTGTTGAGGGGCTTGGTCATTCAGAGCATCGAGGCGAAAAAGCGAGTAGTGATCGAATTTACGTATTCTCAGTGAAAGATATTCAATCTTGTGTCAATGGGAAAGTAAAACCAGAAAGCTTGTTAGATAAAGCCATCGTTTACAGTTTCTAGTAATAAGATTGGTTGTATAAACGTAAAAAGCCAGCGACGATTGCTGGCTTTTTACGTTAGCGCATTAGTGACGATAATTACTCAGCGTCGGACCCTGAATTCGAGGCCGTTGCTTTAACTTCAACCGCCTTTTTTACCGCTTGAAGAACATCAGAATACGGGAAACCATCCGCAGTTAAATTGACTGACGTTTGAAAGTTGCGAATACCTTTACGTGTGGCGGGGCCCATAATGCCATCCGGTTTGCCCACGTTAAAGCCCAGCTCGTTTAAGTCACTTTGTAAGCCTTTTAGCTGGCTACGAGTGTAAGTGGGTAATTCAGGCAGTGGCTTACTGAGCTTGGTTTGCCCAGCAATTCTATCGGCTAAGTGGCCAACGGCAATGGCGTAAAATTCAGAGCGATTCCACTTCATAATGACATCGAAATTGTCGTACACCAAAAAGGCTGGTCCTTTGTGTCCCGCAGGTACAAGTAGTGACGCTTTAATATCCGATTGACCAAGTGCAGAACCGTCTATTTTTAATAAGCCTTTTTCATCCCAGAAGGTTAAGGGATAAAGCTGATCCTTTCCGGTAAATTGATAATCGAAATTTTCAGGAAGCATGACTTCTCTTCCCCAACGATAACCCGTGTGCCAACCTAAATTATTCAAGAAATTGGCAGCGGATGTTAAGGCATCGGGAATGCTGTTCCACAAGTCGGCTTTGCCGTCACCATCACCATCAACAGCATACTTCATATAGGCTGAAGGCATAAACTGAGTATGGCCCATTGCACCTGCCCAAGATCCAACCATGTCTTCAACTACAATGCTTTCTCGGTCAATGAGATGCAGAGCTTGTATTAATTCTTTGGTAAAGAAGCTGGAGCGTCTTGGATCGCAAGCTAGGGTGGTTAATGAATCGATAATAGGCATTTTGCCTTTGTAACTACCGAAATTAGTCTCGAGACCCCAAAATGCCACAAGATAATGTGCTGGTACACCATATTGTTCGGTGAGTTTATCGAGCATCGGTTTGTGCTCGTGGTATAGCTGACGTCCTTTATTGACTCGCCAGTCGGTTACACGCTTGCCAAAATAACTTGGGAATGTTTGTACAAATTCAGGTTGGTTCCGATCATACTTTACAACTTTAGCCGTGTACTGACTTTGTCCGAGTACGTCTTTTACGATATTTTCCTTTACCCCAGCATTGCGCGCTTTACTTTGTAACTCGCTACGGCAAGCTTTGAACTCGTCTTCGGTAAGCGCTTTTTCAACAGTGATAGCTGCCGAAGCCATGCTTGGAAGCAGTAAAAATGATAACGGAAATACGAGGCGGAAGGCTTTACTATATGTATTTAACAAGATGCGGTCTCTTATCTTCTTAGATAACTTAATCCTACTTGATTTCCCTGCTTATGAAAATGTTGATAGGTGTTAATTAACCTGCAAAAGAACGCTTGTTACAATTTATTAAGAAAGTGAATTTGTTGACACTAATGGCAGCCATCAGTGCTTTCAAGAGGCGTTGATAAGTTAGCTCCGCCGTGTTGGCATTAATAGACTGTTGTCGTGCCAGAAAATCACTATTGTTGTGCGTTTTTTGAAGAGGAGGTTACAGAAGGGGCAGGGTGGATGAGTTGATGAATTTGGTCTTTTACTCTCTCTGCTTTGGAGCGATTAAACCCCACCATACGCATAACTAACTGGCCTTCCTTGTCAAAAATAAGTGAAGTTGGCATGACATTAACGTTAAGGCTTTGGGCAAACTGCTTCTGCGGGTCAGAAACGAGACTAAACTCGGCTGGATAGTCTTTTAAAAATGTTAACGCTTTGCTTCTGTCTCTTTCGGTGTCTAAATTAACGCCAATAATTACTAGGTCTTCATTTTTGAAAGTGTGTGTGAGCTCATTCGTAAATTGAAAGGCATCTCGGCAGGGCAGACACCGCGAAGCCCAAAAATCTATATAAACGACTTGTCCGCGGTGTTGAGCCAGTGGCACAGGTTGCTGTGAATTGAAGTCAACTAAGGTCATATTATATGGCAGGGAACTTTGTGAATGCGCATTGAATGGGAATAGCAAGGCGACGAGTGTAAAGCTCAAGCTGATAAAACGGAAAAAAAGCATGATATTGGGCTCTCACTGTGCCGTAATTAGTTATGTAAACTTACCCTAATGTATCAAGTCGTATCAAGCTGTAAGTACAATATGCCCATAATAGCGGTGTTCTTCGGCTAAATATTATACATGTCGCTGTGTTCAGGATAAAAAGTGAATAATTTGCTAGGTTTCCCCCCAGATTAGTGATAAAAATAGC
This sequence comes from Alteromonas sp. a30, assembly GCF_026788005.1. Lineage (GTDB taxonomy): Bacteria > Pseudomonadota > Gammaproteobacteria > Enterobacterales > Alteromonadaceae > Paraneptunicella. The sequence goes on along the minus strand of NZ_JABEPE010000010.1, from coordinate 84,751 downwards.
CAAAAACAAGAATATAGGTTTGTGTGGCGGAGTGATAAATGACTGAAAAGCCCTATCTGCTGAGTGGCAGAAATACAATTATTCATAAAATGCGTAAACTGGATCTGCTTATCGTAAATGGTGAAGAGAATCCTGTTGTTATCGTAACTCACCGAGGAATTAAGTTGTATACGGGTCCGATTCCAGAAACTAAGCGTGATGCGAAACGCTTAGATATGGAGTTGATTGATACAACTTTAGCTGATGTTTTCGGTGATGAAAAAACATTATTGTTTGTACAGATGCTTAACGGTAAAGAATACCGTATTGATTACAGTAAAGCTGGTAGCGACCTATTTATTAAGATCCATCAAGACAGCGTTATATAAGCCTGTACTAACCTAACTACCTAATATTCTTTTTGTGTGTGCCTACTTCATTACAGGTACACACATCTTCCCATTTCATGCGAAAATTTTTATTGTACAGAAGAACGTAATTTTCTGCTCTGATGTCATGTCTTTTTTATCCTATAACACTGATCCTGCTAAGCATATGGTCAAAAATGGTGCTACCCTTACAGAAACAGGCGCGGCTGTATCTAAACGCCTAACTTTTTTCTCTACTTCGGATTAAGTCGTGAAAAAAGACGATCGCAATCGTAAAGTTATTGAACAACTGTTTGCATAGACTGCGTTATGCAAATACGAGTCATTTTCAAAACGAGCGGGATAGCTTAATACAACAACTTAACTGATTAAGAAGCGTTGGTATATGTTATCAGTATTGATATGTGATGATTCCATGGTCGCGAGGAAACAAGCCGCAAAATGTCTTCCAGAAGATTGGGAAGTGGCGGTTCATTTCGCTAAACATGGAAAAGAAGCCATTGAAGCCATGCAGGCAGGAAAAGGCGACCTGTTACTGCTCGATCTTAATATGCCCATTATGGATGGATACCAAACCTTGGAGTTCATTCATCAGTCCGAACTCTCTCCCAAAGTCATTGTCATTAGCGGAGATATACAACCTGAAGCACATGAACGTGTTAAGCGGCTAGGTGCACTCGATTTTATTGAAAAACCCATAAGCGCCGGCTCTTTACGAAAGTTGCTTCGTCAGTACGGTATTATACAAACGAAAGAGCCTGAAACCCCTGAACCGCTTCAGGTGGATAAACTTGATACTGATATTCGAGATTGCTATCAAGAAGTGGCTAACATTGCCATGGGACAGGCTGGAGACCATCTTGCCCGCATTTTAAATGTGTTTGTGCGTTTACCTATTCCAAACGTTAACCTAATTGAAGTCTCTGAACTGCATATGATGTTGCAGGATATTGAACTCAAAGATCAGGTATCCGGTATTTGTCAGGGATTTATAGGCCCCGGAGTATGCGGGGAAGCGCTGTTTATGTTAAGCGACTCTAGCTTTGAGGATGTTGCCAACATTTTGGGTGTGGAAGGTGAAGTGGATGATCAACTGCAACTTGAGTTGTTGATGGACGCAGCCAATATTTTAATTGGTACTTGTTTAACGGGATTATCTGGGCAGCTTGATTTAAATTTTAGCCAAGGGCATCCCATTGTTTTGGGTCAGCATCGAAGTATTTCTGAGTTAATTTCAGACAATAAAGTACGCTGGCGTAAAACCCTTGCCATTGAGTTAAGTTATGGACTTGAAGGTTACAATGTGCGTTGTGATTTGATTCTTTTATTAACAGAGGAATCAATGCAAGTGTTGAATTATAAGCTTTCTCACTTACTTGAGGATTAGGCCACGATGAGTACCAATTTACAATTGTCTGATATTGCAGAGTTTCATTGGATGATGGACATGCTTCAAGTCGTTGATGTTGGCATTGTTGTCCTAGATCGTGAATTTAAAGTTAGAGTGTGGAATGCCTTTATGGAAAGCCACAGTAGTAAATTGCCAAGTGATGTAAGAGACAAAAGCATTTTTAGTTTGTTTCCAGAACTGCAAGAGAATTGGTTTAGAAATAAATGTCGTCCGGTGTTTGATTTTAAGGGGCGAGCATTTATTACTTGGGAACAACGCCCTTATGTTTTTAAATTTCCTAATTATCGCCCTATTACAGGGGTTGAAGATTTTATGTATCAAAATATAACCATATCACCTATTAGTAACGTAGTTGGAAAGGTGGATTATGTGTGCATGATGATATATGACATGACCGATGTGGCAACGAATAAGAAACGTGGCGAAGCATTAGAGGTGACGCTAAATGAATTGCGCGAAAAGTTGGCGAAAGCCGGTGAAAAAGTCGTGTAGTAGCGGGAAAAATCTGTGTCTAATATTCGGTTGATTATCCTAAAATTCTATCTTCTTATCTTAAAACGGGTGTGATTTACTTCTGTTTAAGGCAAAATGCTCCAGCCGAATACTTCGGGAAAACTTTTTATTACATTTTTAACGAGTTGAGACTATTTGCCTTGCTACGTGTTTTTACCATTTTATCGTGTCTATTTAGTGCAACCGTGAGTGCGGCATTAGATTGTAATGTAGATCTAAAATACGGATTTATTATCGATCACAATCGCATCCGTGTGGTTGACGGTCATATTACACGTTATCAAATCAATGACTTTAATCAGCTGATTGTTGGCGGTCACTGGATTACTTTAAGTGAGAAACAACGCGAAGATGTGCGTGCTTTGGCAGAAAGTGTGCATGAGGTGATGCCACAAATGACTCTTATGGCGGTTGATGGTGTTAAACTTGCCGTGGATACGGTACAGCAGGTGTACATTGGTTTAGTGGGCACTGATCATAAAAGTTATGAAAAATTAACCTCAGCGCTGGAACGAGTAAAGAAGAAAGTTGATAAGAAATTTATCCATTCTGGTGATAACTACTATGTTGGACCGGGAAGTCTGGAAAATGTTGATGAGTTGGTGGATCAACAACTAGAAGAAGAAATCGAGCAAGCCATTGATACTTCTTTAGGCGGAATTTTATCTGCTATTGCAGGCTTAACATCAGGCTCAGACGCCGATATGGAAAGACGGGTCAATGAGTTATATGAACGCCTTGAATTGATGGGGGCGCACATTGAGCGCAACATTGAGCCAAGAACGGGATCTTTACGCAAAAAAGCACAATGGTTTTGTGAGCGCATTGAAAGCCTGAATGATATTGAAGAGCGCCTTCGAGAGTCCATCCCACAGCTTCAACCCTATGATGCAATTGTGGTTGGGCCTTAAGCCTTAGTCGTAAATAAATCCTAAATCTCTAGCCAAACTTAGCAATCTAAAAACAACGTCAGCAACTCATTTAAAAACCGCTTTCCGAGTTCGGTTGTTTCCCAGTGTGTGTGGGTTTCCGCTAACCAGCCTGCATCTATGGCCTTTTGCAAACCTTGTTGAATAACCGGTGTGGTGGAATTAAGCCCGGTATGAGCGGCCAATCTTTCCTTTGGGCAAGCTTCGAACAAACGGAATTGATTCATGAAAAATTCGAAGGGAAGGTCGTCGGCTTCTACCAACCATGCTTGGTCCAGATAGGCTTTCTTAGTATCCATGTAGCCTTTTGGATGTTTCACTTTTACTCGTCGTTGAATGCTACCATGACTCGCTTGTGTGATTTTCCCGTGGGCACCGCAACCAATGCCAATGTAGTCACCAAAGCGCCAATAATTAAGGTTATGTTGGCAACGATGCTCTGGTTTACTATAGCCTGAAATCTCATATTGCTGATAACCTGCTTCTTGAAGCAGCGCTTGTCCCGCTTCTTGAATATCCCATAACATTTCATCTTCTGGCAATAATGGCGGTTTGGAATGGAACAAGGTGTTTGGCTCAATGGTAAGCTGATACCAACTAATATGGGGGGCATTAAGCGCAATAGCTTGTTGCAAATCGTCCAAAGCTAAGTGTGCATTTTGTTTCGGCAACCCATGCATTAAATCAATGTTAAAACTGTTTAAGCCAATTTGGTTGGCTTGTTTAATGGCTTCGATGGCTTGATGAGGATCGTGAATACGGCCCAAAATTAATAAGTGGTGTGCCTGAAAACTTTGCACACCAACTGAAATGCGGTTAACGCCAGCTTGTTTGAAACCTAGAAATTTGCCTGCCTCAACGGTTCCGGGATTAGCCTCTAAAGTGATTTCTGCCTGTTGGCTAACGTTAACGCGTTGTCGCACGCCTTGAAGGATTCGCTGAATGCCCGCCGCGGAAAATAGGCTTGGCGTACCACCACCAAAAAAGAGGCTTTTCACTTCTCTGTCGCCTACCAGTTTTGCCTCTTCTTCCAAATCTGCGAGCAAGTGAGAAATATACTCGTCTTCAGGAATATCTTGTTTCAGCCCATGAGAGTTAAAGTCGCAATAGGGACACTTTTGCACGCACCAAGGGATATGGATATACAACGAAAGAGGAGGCGACTGCATAGGCTTAAATAGCGCGTGTTTTTAGTTGCTGAAGTAATTGTTGCAATGCTTTTCCACGATGGCTCATGGCGTTTTTATCCGCTTTACTTAATTCCGCTGCTGAGCATTGCTTATCTTCTACCCAGAATACGGGGTCGTAACCAAACCCTGCATCACCTTGGGGTGAGGTTAGAATCTTACCTTCCCATTTTCCATGACTAATAAGGGGAGTAGGGTCTCGCTCACTTTGCATGAACACCAGCACACAGTTAAAGTGCGCGCTTCGCGCTTCGTCTGTCGTCGAAGCTAGCTGAGTAAGCAAGTGCTGAATATTTGCTTGGTCAGATGCATCGACGCCTGCGTAGCGAGCTGAATACACTCCCGGCGCGCCACCTAAAGCATCAACCGATAAACCGGAATCGTCTGCAATGGCTGCAAGCCCAGTGTATTTTGCTGCATTACGCGCTTTGATAATGGCATTTTCGACAAATGTGGTGCCAGTTTCTTCTGCTTCTGGCACGTCGAATTGAGATTGCGGCAATACTTCAATGCCAAGGGGCTCAAGCATGGATTGCAGTTCTTTCACTTTGCCTTGATTTCCGGTGGCAAGCACGATTTGTTGTTTTATCTGTGTCATAACCTTTGCTTTTATACGAATTCACTTTTCTTACTGATGACTCAACAAACCAAAGTAACGGGTCGTCAGAGGCATTTATTTAGATTTTTTGTTTACCTTAGGCGCGCTTTTCTTCTTTTTGTCATCTTTTTTCTTTTTAGGCTTTTTCTTAGTGCTCGCCACTTTGTGCTTAGGACGCAAGCCTTCAATGAATTGCGGCTTCAGCTTTTGCTCTGTGTAACGTTCTATCTTGCTGAGCATGGCCATGTCGTGGGCTTCAATTAGTGATATGGCAATACCTTTTTGTCCTGAGCGACCTGTGCGTCCAATACGGTGCACGTAAACATCCGCAGTTCTTGGCATATCAAAGTTGATAACGTGGCTCACATTTGGGATGTCGATACCTCGGGCTGCAACATCCGTGGCAAGTAGAATTTGGCACTCGCCTTTTTTGAATTTTTCCAGCGTGCTCATGCGTTTATCCTGCGCCATTTCTCCTTGTAAATAAAGGCTATGGATTTTCTGGCCTTGCAGTTGGCTTTGCAGTTGTTGCACTCGTTCTCGAGTTTTAACGAACACAATTACAGAAGTGGTGTCGTTCTGTAAAATGTGCGTTAGCAGTTGCACTTTGTGATCATAAGTATCGGCGTAGTGGATCCATTGCAGAATTTTGGGTCTTTCTTTGCGCGATGGTTCGGCGATAACGACTTCTGGCTCATTGAGAATGTTTTCTGCAAAGGTTTTAACGCCATTACCTTCAAGTGTGGCAGAGAACAACATACTTTGGCGACGCCAGCGCGCTTCTGCGCTGATTTGATTTACAATGCCGCCAAACCCCATATCTAGCATCCGGTCGGCTTCATCTAGAATCAGGCTTTCAATTTCTCGACAATCAAAGCGCTCGTTATTGATGTGTTCGAACAAGCGCCCCGGCGTGGCAACCAGAATATCAACACTTTGTTCCAACAAGCTATTATCCGTACCGTAGTTTATGCCGCCGGTAATAACACCACAGGTAAGATTGGTGTACTGACAAATTTGTTTACATTGCTCAGCAACTTGTATCGCTAGCTCGCGAGTAGGGGTAAGAATAAGCACTCGCGCTGAGCCGGGTTCGCGGCGCGGGAAATCCAATAGCATTTGGCATACAGGTAGTAAAAAGGCGGCGGTTTTTCCTGTGCCTGTGGGAGCGCTTGCCAGTAAGTCTCGGCCTTCTAACGCCACAGGGACGGCGGCTTTTTGAATACTGGTTGGCTCTTTAAAGCCCATTTCTGCTAACGCTTTGCAGATATTCTCGTCTAATAAAAATTGCTCAAACACACTTGCCACAGTTGGATACTCGTCGAGGTCTAGGAAAGGGGCAGGATTATAAAAGAATTGTAGTACAAGGGATAGCGAAACCCCTTGTACATTGTGTTTTATTGCGGTTTTGTCACGCTAGCAACAAGCTCAATACGTTTTTGCCTCACAGCTTCTTTGATGTCTGGGCCTTTAACACCAGAATCAACGATGGCTTTGACATCCACATTTTGAGCGGCGTTAAAGCATTCACGCAGATAATTAGCTTGCGGATAGCTTCGGTCTTCAAAACCGGTTCTGCCACGCGCATCGGCTTCACAGGCTAATAATATTTGTTCGAAGCGTTCGGCTCTGCGCCACACGTCCATTTTGTCGAATAACTTGACGATAGTGCTGGGCTTCAGCGTTAACGAGGTGTGTACACGAATATGCAGCTCGGCGACCAACTTTGCGATGTCTTTTGCTTTTGTGGGGCACTTTAAGCGTTCACTTAAGGCTTCAACTAACGGTACGCCCCGTACATCGTGTGCAGTATGACTCGGCCAAATTGTCGGATCGGTAATGCCTTTGCCCAAATCGTGGGTTAGTGCGGCGTAACGCACTTCAAGCTCATCAGATAATTTCGCCGCTTGTTCTAATACCATCAAGGTATGAACGCCAGTATCAATTTCTGGGTGATGTTTAGGTGGATTCGGCACTCCCCATAAACAATCTATTTCTTTAAACCAGTAGCTGAGCGCGTGAGCCTCTTTTAGCACAGCAAAATATTGTTGAGGGTCATCGCCCAATAAACTTCGTTCGGTTTCTTTCCATACACGCTCGGCGGCAAGGCTCTCTAGTTCACCAGAATGCGATAGTTCTTGCATAAGTTCGAGGGTTTCAGGTGCTAGCGTAAAACCATATTGATGATAACGCGCGGCAAAACGTGCGACACGCAAAACGCGTAATGGGTCTTCTACAAAAGCGGGAGAAACATGCCTCAAAATGCGCTTGTCTAAATCTTGTTTGCCGTTGTACGGGTCGATGAGCTTATTGTTTGCATCTAGCGCCATGGCGTTGATAGTGAGATCTCGCCGTAGTAGGTCTTGTTCCAAGGTAATGTCCGTGGAAAAGTCGCACACAAACCCCGTGTAGCCTGACCCAGTTTTGCGCTCAGTACGTGCGAGGGCATACTCCTCTTTTGTTTCAGGATGTAGAAAAACAGGGAAGTCTTTACCTACCTGTTGAAAGCCTTGGGTGAGCATGTCTTTTGGGGAAGCGCCAACGACGACCCAATCTTTATCGTAAACGGGGCGCTGTAACAGTTGATCCCGAACTGCACCACCAACAAGAAATATTTGCATTGTCATAATGGATTCAGAAAGCGTCTGCCATGATTGCTGGATTCGTATTTCGATTATCTATGGAAAATTAACTCTAGACCCTCAGCCGCAGAGAAGCAGTTGCGGAGCGTCCATGGATGGATTTACAGCGAGTCTGCGTTAATTTCTACAGATGATAAAAACCAGAACACGGTTATTTAGTCATTCATAAGTGATAGGTGTATTATGCCTCAATCTAGATATAATTGCGCTCTCGTGTGAGATTCTGGTCGAAGAAACCGTAAAGGTAATAATAAGTTATGTATCTCAATTATTTTGGTCTGAAAGACAATCCTTTCTCAATAGCACCAAACCCCGATTACCTGTATATGAGCCCTCGGCACCGAGAAGCGTTGGCGCATTTAACCTTTGGGTTAAAGGAAAGCGGTGGTTTTGTGATGTTAACTGGCGAAGTGGGAACAGGTAAAACAACCGTATCGCGTAAGTTGCTTCAAGAGCTACCGGAATCAACTCAAGTTGCCATGATCCTCAACCCCACATTGTCGGCAATGGAGCTGTTAGCAACGATTTGCGATGAGCTTGATATTGAATACAAACAACAAGAATCCAGCCTGAAATACTACACCGACAAAATTCTTAGTAAGTTGACGCAAAATCATCAAGCAGGCATGAATACCGTCTTGATAATTGATGAAGCGCAGCATTTAATGCCAGAAGTGCTAGAGCAGCTGCGTTTACTGACCAACCTTGAAACCAATCGTGAGAAGCTATTAAAAGTGGTGCTGATTGGTCAGCCAGAATTACAACAACTATTGAAGCGTAATGAACTGAGACAGTTGGCACAACGCATCACTGCACGTTATCACTTACTTCCCTTAACTGCCCCGGAAGTAAAGGAGTACGTTGCTCATCGTTTACAGGTGGCCAATGGCAGTCGCAACATTTTTACTCATCCTACATTACAAGCGGTGCATCGTATTTCCGGCGGTATTCCTCGAGTGATTAATTTGTTGTGCGATAGAGCTTTAACACTCACGGCGAGCAAGCAAATGTTAGCGGTGAAACCGCATATTTTCTTGGCAGCAGCGAGCCAAATTCTTGGAGAAGATGTGGTTGCTCAGCGTCAATCTCGTGCTTGGGTATTCGGTGTGGTGGCGTTGTTTGTGGTGTCCTTAGTGGTTGGTTTTGTGAGTGGGAGTGGTTATGGCGCATAGAGTAGCCATTGAAGATTTAAAACCGGGCATGGTGATACTGCAAATCACTCAGCAAAATGGGCCGGTACGCATTCGAAAGTCGGGCTTGGTAACAAGTGATGCCATGGTTGCCGGGCTGCGTGAAATGGGGGTTCAAGAGTTAGCGATCGACCCCGAACAAACCGTTGAACTGGATAACGCTCCTATGGCCCCTGTGGCCGCTGGGGTTTCGGTTAGTAAACAATCACAAACGCAGTTTTTGCTCCAATCTAATATCAGTCAAAGCGCAAGTGCCGCTGCGACATTGCAGGACTCTCAACTGTCAGAGCAGTTTAATCGCAGTGTATTTTTGCCAACTGCGCAAGATATTCCTGATACATGGCAGGTTTACGGTAAACGGGCAGTGTTGATTGTTGGCACGATTGTGCTTGGGTTTGGCTTGGGCTTTTTTGGAGCATTGTTGAAAAACGGTGGTTGGTTTGCGCCTATTGATGCGCAAACTCTGACGCAAAGCGCCTCAAAAGCTGACGAGAAAGGCGTCCCCAGCAATGACGAAAACAATGACGAAACAGCGTTAAAGACCTCAGATGCTATGGAAACACAGGCTCAAGTGGCGAAAGCAGAGCAGGAAAATAAAAAGGCCAAGCAAGACGCTGCACAAACACTAGCCGCTATTTCTGAAAGTGAAGAAGAAGCGCCGGAGCAAGAGCTATTAGTGCTTGGCATGCAGCCGGGAAACAAAGTAAAGCTATTAAATGAAAACGGCGAAGAGGTTAACGGTAAGGTATTAACCGATGTGCACGACAGTAATCTTAAAGACAGTGAAGCCTCAAAAGCCTTGTTGAAAAAATTGCAAAAAGCTGTTGCTGAAGTGGATGCACAAGAAGAGCCTTTAGATGCGGATTTAAAGCAACAGACAAGTGAACAAGCGCCGGATGTGCCTAGTATTAATGATATGCCTGAGTGGGTACTGTCATCCTTGCCCAAAATGTCGTTTAGTACCCATATTTATGCTACCGAACCCGCAGACCGTTGGGTTAAAGTGAATGGCAAAGAGTTGGGGGAAGGGGACTGGATTGATGGACAATTGCGAGTTGAAAGAATTGAGCCTCAACATGTCATTTTAACATTTCAGGGGCATGAGTTTAGTATGCGTGCTTTGTCTGAATGGTAGAAGGATAAGGTAAGGTACTGTGCAGGAAAGTGAAGCTAAAGCCTATTTTTTACGAGATTTAAGAAAGTCCCGAGAAGCGATTTCGGCTTTTTATAAATTGCCTCATGAGTTCAGTTCTAAGAAACACGTTTTGCAATTTCTTAAAGCGTTTCGTGACGTGCATCAAAACGTCACTTTATTTGAATACAAAAAGCCATCGCGTCATCCGTGGCATTATCAACATACGTTTTTCTATTTGGAGCCAACCGCATTTGATGAAGAAGGAATTGGCAAACTGATTATGGTGCAAAAGAGCACCCTAGATTCAAAAAAACTGATAAAAGGTGATTTGGAAGAGTTGTTAAAAGTGGATCTTGCTACAGACGCCATGTTCCACGCGCACTTTTTCATTCGCTTGATCCAACGTAGTAATTTACATGGTTTAAAACCAGCATTGGAAATTGTGGCGCATTCTCTTGCCATGTTGTTGATTTATAACCAAGAACAACGAGACAAACTCGAAATGGGGCAAACGCTGTATGTTGTGTTTCCCGATAAAGTGTTTGTTGTCACCATCGAAACCGAGCAAAAAGTGATGGTGTTTAAAACCGTATTACTGACAGATTTTATGACCGATAAACAACAGCACTTTTATGCCGATGCAATTGCGTTAGCGAAAAAGAGTCAAATCGGTTTTGAAACCTTTAAAGAGGAAAATGAACAGCTCATTCGAATGTAGGGGCTTTTTTTGGGATGAAGCAGATAACCCGATATTGCCACGATTAGGTTAAAAGCAGTCGCTCAGCCGCAGAGTAGCGGCTGTGGAGAATCCAAGGATGACTTTAAGGCGAGTTTGCTTTAACTCATCATGGGCCGATAGCGAAGTAGCCTATCTCGCTTACTAACAACACGCCCTAGACAATTTTCGATAAAAACACTTCGCGGAAGAAACGGTTTAAATTGATTTTGAATTCTTCCGGTCTCACGCCTGACATAATCTCATCTTGAGATTTCGCCAAATCCAATCGCTTCATTTCCGTGTGGTGTCCTGCTGTGACACTATAAAATGTCATGACAACAGGTTTTAATGGATCTTCAGGGTTCGATTGCACAATAATGCCCAAGCGTTCGCTTTTGAGTCGCACTAATGACCCTACTGGATGCACCCCAATACACTTAATAAATTGATGAACAAGTGACTGGTCAAGTTTACCAGAATCATCCGCGAGGAGTTTTTTCAAAGCTGCTGTGGGAGAGTGGGCTTTGCGCCAAGGTCGGTCGCTGGTTAATGCATCGTAAGTGTCGACGATGGCTGCCATACGACTATAAATCGTTATTTTGTCGCCAGACTTGTTCGCAGGATAACCAGAACCATCTAAACGCTCATGGTGGTTGACAATAATGCTCTTGACGGTTTCCGGCAAGTTATCCATTTGTTGAATCATTTCCAAGCCTAAATCAACGTGAGAATGAATAATGTCCCATTCGTTGTCGGTGAGCTTTCTTGGTTTGTCGTAAATCTCTTGTGGCACCGTGCTCATGCCTGTATCCATCAGCAAGCCAGCTAAACAAAGTTCTTCAATTAATTGTTTATCGAAGCCCATGTGCTTGGCAAAAACGCCCATCAAAATAGCAGTGTTTAAACAGTGTTGGAGCAAGTATTCTTGATCATCTTTGATCAAGGTTAGGCATTGTAAGGCATAAGGGTTGGCAAAAAGGGAATCGATAATTTTGGCACCGCTTTCTTTTAATGCATCTAGGTTGCCTATTTCACCCGTTTTTATTTTTTTCAAAAAGCGTTTATGAGCAAGTTTAGCTTGGTCGTAAAGCTTCTGCGCTTCGTTCAGTGCTTCACCTTCTGTTAGCTTTTTCGCTGGAGGGTGCAAGTCATCTTGATCTGAGTCGGTGGGGGTATCGCTTGTGGTATCTTGCCATGCTTGAATAGCTTTGGAGCTGCTCCGACTAGGATCAATTTCGAGCAATGAAATGCCTTTACCTTTCAACTTCTCGATAATGTCCCATGATTTGACGATGCCTTTGCTTTTAATGCGCAGCTGGCCCTCTTGTTCAAGAACATTGTTCACAAACATGCCGGGCGCTAAGTCATCAATGCGGATCTGAAGAAAATGATTATCTGCCATAACGCGTCTTTAAAATTAAGAAAATGGGCGATGTACTGTCTCGTTAGTATTGCCAATCGCGATATGATTGGCAATGTTTCTTTAGCAGCATAACGTTTTAGATTGAGTGGAATCAGTAAATTACTGGTTAACTACTGTAAATAAGCAGGGATCTTATCTTCAAATTGACTAATTGCCTGCTCTGCTTCCAGCGTTTGCCCAATGGCATCCAATCCTTTTATGAGATTGTGTTTATGGTGTGTTTCAATCTCGAAAGTATAATGGATACCGTTACAACTCACTTGCTGATTGGGTAAATCAATATTTATTTGGGTGTTTGGTGATGCCTGAACCGCTTGAAATAAGGCGTCTATTGCTGCGTCTTCTAAAGCTATCGGCAGCAAGCCGTTATTGATGCAGTTGCCGTAAAAAATATCGGCATAGCTATTGGCAATAATGACTTCAAAGCCAAAGTCCATTAGGGCCCAAGGTGCATGTTCTCGGCTTGACCCACAGCCAAAGTTTTCACGCGTTAACAAAATATTGGCACCAGCATGTTCTGGCTTGTTCAATACGAAATTAGGATTTGGCTCTTGTTCATGTAAATCGAGGTAACGCCAATCGTGAAATAAGTGCTTGCCAAAACCTGCTTTTGAAACCGACGTCAGAAATTGCTTGGGAATGATTTGGTCGGTGTCTACATTGGCGCTGTCTAAAGGTGCAGCCGTCCCTGTTACTATTTGAATACCTTGGTTATTCTGGCTCATTTTAGTGCTCCTTAATAAAGTTTCTGACATCGACAAAATGCCCTTTGATAGCGGCAGCAGCAGCCATAGCCGGGCTAACTAAGTGAGTTCGTGCGCCACGACCTTGGCGACCCTCAAAGTTGCGGTTGCTGGTGGATGCGCAGCGATCACCAGGGCCTAAAATATCGTCGTTCATACCAAGGCACATTGAGCACCCGGGTAAACGCCATTCAAAACCCGCCGATAAGAAGGTTTTGTCTAGCCCTTCTGCTTCTGCTAGGGCTTTAACGTTACCGGAGCCAGGTACAACGATAGCAGTGACGCCATCGGCGACTTGTCCTTGCTTGGCAATATGAGCTGCGGCTCGCAAGTCTTCGATCCGGCTGTTAGTGCATGAGCCAATAAAAACATGACTGACGTTCACATCAGTTAACTTTTGACCGGGGCTTAGGTTCATGTAAGTTAACGCTTTTTTCGTGGACTCTTGTTCTACGGCATCGGTGAAATCATGTGGTGCAGGCACGGCGCTGTTTACGCTAGCGACTTGGCCGGGGTTTGTACCCCAAGTGACTTGAGGCTCGATGTCTTCGGCTTTTAAGACAACGTGTGTATCGAAACTGGCGTCAGCATCTGAGTATAGCGTTTTCCAATAGGCGACAGCCTTCTCCCAATCTTCCCCTTTTGGTACACGTTCTTTGTTTTGTAAGTAGGCAATGGTAGTGGCATCTGGGGCAACTAATCCTGCTTTGGCTCCGGCTTCAATACTCATGTTACAGATGGTCATACGCTCTTCCATTGAAAGTGATTCAATGGCTGAGCCTGCGTATTCGATAACATGACCTGTGGCACCGGCGTGACCAATTTTGCCTATGATGGCAAGAATAATGTCTTTGGCCGTAATGCCAATAGGAAGCGTGCCGGTGACTTCCACCTTCATGGTTTTGGCTTTGGACTGTTTTAGTGTTTGTGTGGCAAAAACATGTTCAACTTGAGAGGTACCAATGCCAAAGGCCAATGCGCCAAAGGCGCCGTGAGTAGCCGTATGTGAATCGCCGCAAACCACTGTCATTCCGGGTAAAATCAAACCTTGCTCAGGTGCAATAACATGAATGATACCTTGTTTTTTGTGACCAACAGGAAATAGCTCAATGCCGAATTTATCGCAGTTATCGGCGAGGGTTTGTAGCTGTAATGCGTTGTTCTCGCCGCAAGCATCAAGAGCCAATGAGCGAGTAGAAATGCTGTGATCCATGGTAGCGAAGGTTTTGTCTGGGCGGCGTACTTTGCGACCTTTTTCGATTAAACCGGAAAACGCTTGTGGTGTGGTAACTTCATGGATTAGATGACGATCGATATAAATTAGGGTGTCGTTGCCCACTTGCTCAACGATATGGGCGTCCCAGATTTTCTCATATAACGTGCGCGACATGCTTTATGTCCTCAAAAATAGGGTTGTGAGAGAGGCTGGTAAGAACGATGATGACAAAAACGCTGCAAGTACATCCTTGTACGCTCTGACTTTTCATCCATGAAAAGTAAGTTTTGTCTTTATCGTTCTTACCATCCTCACTTTGATAAGTTTTAGGAACCGATAATACAGTTCACAATATGGTCGCCCACTTCTTGAGTGGACTTGGCAAGATGACGCTCATCTGCTCCTAACAATTCACCAGTAAAGCAACGCGCTTTCATGGTTTGCATGACCGCGTTTTCGATGGCATCCGCTTCTGTATTTAAATTCAAACTGTATCGAAGCAACATCGCTAGCGATAGAATTTGTGCAATGGGATTGGCAATGCCTTTACCTGCAATGTCTGGTGCGGAGCCGCCCGCAGGTTCGTACATACCAAAGCCTGAACCATTGATACTGGCAGAAGGTAAAAGTCCCATTGAGCCTGTAATCATGGCGCATTCATCCGAAATAATGTCGCCAAATAGATTCGAGCAAAGCATGACATCAAACTGCCCCGGATCGCGAATAAGCTGCATGGTGGCGTTATCAATGTAGATGTGTTCAAGCGCAACATCTGGATATTCCTTTGCCACTTCTTCAGTAATTTCGCGCCATAAACGACTGCAAAGCAAAACATTGGCTTTGTCTACAGAGGTGACTTTCTTATTGCGCTTTTGTGCTGCTTGAAAAGCGACATGAGCAATGCGACGAATTTCTGGGCGCGTATAACGCATGGTGTCGTAGGCAAATTGCTCCTCGCCTTCGCCTTCAATACCTTTAGGTTGACCAAAGTAAATGCCGCTGGTTAGTTCGCGTACTACCAAGGTGTTAAATCCACGTTTGGCAATGTCTTCGCGAAGTGGTGAAAGGTGCTCTAGTCCTGCGTATATTTTTGCTGGGCGTAAATTGCCGAATAAGTCGAAGTGGCTACGTAGTGTTAATAATGCCGCTCTTTCTGGGCGTTGTTCGAGGGGTAAGTTATCCCATTTGGGGCCGCCAATGGAGCCAAACAAAATGGCTTCCGCTCGCTCGCAGCCTTTAAGTGTTGCATCGGGCAAAGCGTGACCATGATTGTCAATGGCGCATCCACCTACATCAAAAGCACTGGTTGTAATGTCATGAGAGAATTTCTCGTTAATTACATTTAACACGCGAAGTGCTTGAGCCATGACTTCTGGACCAATCCCGTCTCCTGCTAATACTGCAATGTGATGTGTTGCCATTTAAATACCTGCAATCTTTTGTTGTTTTTGTTGGTCGATCTTGTCGGCCAAGTAAGTGTTATTTAATACGTAAATGAGTGCGTTGACACCCGCTTCTACTATGTCAGTTGATAACCCAACACCGTTAAATTTTCGTCCTTTATATTCGCCAATTAAACTCACTTGCGCTAAGGCATCAGCCCCTTCACCTTTTGAGTCGAGTTTGAAGTCAACCAATTCAAAGGCTTCAATGCCAGTTACGTTGAGAATGGCATTATACGCGGCTTCTAATGGCCCGCTGCCAATAGCAACTTGTTTAATTTCTTGTTGACCAATTCGCATTTCAACCGTGGCGCTAGGGATCACGCTTTGCCCTGCGCTTGCGTGTAAATATTTAAGCTCGTATTGAGTTTCTTCTTGCTTGATTTGGTCGAAGAATACTAAGGCTTCTAAGTCGTAATCGAATACTTGGCCTTTTTTGTCGGCTAATTCTAAGAAATCGTCATATAAGCGTGTTAAATCGAAATCATCATCTTGGTAGCCCAATTCATGCATTCGGTGTTTGATAACGTGACGACCAGAGCGTGAGGTTAGATTTAAACTGTTTTTGTTAATGCCAACGCTTTCCGGGGTCATAATCTCATAGGTATTTTGCGCTTTTAATACGCCGTCTTGGTGAATGCCGGAAGAGTGGCTGAATGCATTTGCGCCGACAATGGCCTTGTTTGATTGAACCGGCATATTACATAAATTACTGACTAACTTTGATGTACGAGAAATTTCGCCGCTATTAATATTGGTTTGCAATCCCAACAAGTCTTCGCGGGTTTGCAAGATCATCGCAATTTCTTCAAGGGCACAATTTCCCGCTCTTTCGCCAATACCGTTGATAGTGCATTCAATTTGCCGAGCTCCTTGTTCAACTGCGGCTAAAGAGTTGGCTACTGCTAAGCCTAAGTCGTTATGACAATGCACGGAGATAGTCGCTTTGTCGATATTGGGTACTCGGTTGAATAAGGTTTGGATGATGCCACCAAATTCGGTAGGAGTGGTATAACCGACGGTATCTGGAATGTTGATGGTTTTTGCGCCTGCGTTAATGGCGGCTTCGGTAATACGGCATAAGTAATCGATGTGAGTACGCCCCGCATCTTCACAAGAAAACTCTACATCATCTGTGTACTTTCGTGCATGTTTAACGGCGGCAACGGCCATTTCTAGAACGGCATCGTTAGATTTTCTGAGCTTTTCACTAACGTGGATCTCGGAAGTTGCGATAAAAGTGTGAATGCGGAATTGTTCTGCCACACGTAATGCTTCGCCACAAGCGTCAATGTCCTTTTCTAATGCGCGAGCTAAACCACATACTCGAGCATGCTTTATTTGTTGGGCGATGGCGCGTACTGATTCAAAGTCTCCCGGAGATGACACTGGAAAGCCTGCTTCGATAATATCTACGCCCAACCGCTCCAATGCAAATGCGATTTGCAACTTTTCTTTAACCGTTAAACTGGCGGCTAATGCTTGTTCGCCATCGCGTAACGTGGTGTCGAACAATAATATCTGATTAGACATAGTCACTTACCTGATTTTATTTAACCTTAAAAACGAAAAAACCCGTGTAAGACACGGGTTTTTGAAATGCTGTTGGTTGTTTATTTGCGTTAACCTAAATACAACCTACCCGTGTAGTCTTGGCTACCATGAGAGTGAGGAGGTTGAGAATGAGGATAATCATGTTAATTTTTGCTGAAATTTTGCGTTTTGAAACCAAAGTGGTGTTATTGATAACGTTAAATTAGGATGAGGTCAAGGAATAATCGTTATTTAGTTAATTTATAGGTTTTCCAGTCGATGCTTGTACTTAGCAACAACTCTCTTAAAGGCAAGCGCCGAGGAATGGTTTTTCCTGTGTAGTTCCAGCAATGCCCGCAAACGGCCGCGGTTAAAAATGCCTTGCTCGGTTTTAACAGAAGCGTGGTGTTTGCTTCTTGGGAAGGTGCTAATTCGTTGATTTTGGCAATGGGAGAGCCGTTAAAAGCGAACCAGCCATTTTTGTTAAGTCGAAGTTTTTGGTTCGCGTGATCGACTTTGTCTACCACATCTAACTCAATATGCTGCTCTCGAGTTTGACCAATATAAACAGGTAAGTTCAGCCCAACAGCAGCATTCTTTTCTAACCACTTCAGGGTTTTTTCTGAATCAACATTATCTATTTTTAACGTCGAGGCTTGTGAGCCTTGCCAACTGCCATTGTGCACATCTAGTTCTAAAGGAGAATAACAATTAAGTAGTTTTTCCGTGGCGAGGTTGACGTGATAAGTCAAACTGGCGAGCCGCTGTTGTAATAGTTTGGGAGGAAGCTGGATTTCAGCGACTTCTTGTATGGACTTGTCATAGAGTGCGTTACAAAGCTCAGCATAAAACGCTTGCCTTGGCGTTCTTGTGCCAAAGATGGTGGTTTGCTTAGGCGAGTTTGGCATAAATAACGCTCAATGAGTGCTGTTTTAACAGATTAACGGCTTTAACCTTGAATAGGTTAGCCTTGTTCCAATCTGTTTTGAAACAAGGCTAATTCCGTTAGCCTGTTACTGGCCTTTAATAGCGCTTAAACCGGGATAAACGGCTTTGTCGCCTAATTGTTCTTCAATTCGAAGCAATTGGTTGTATTTGGCAACGCGGTCAGAACGGCAAAGTGAACCGGTTTTAATTTGTCCAGCAGCAGTACCAACGGCCAAATCGGCAATGGTGGCGTCTTCGGTTTCACCGCTACGGTGAGAAATAACCGCAGTGTAGCCCGCTTCTTTTGCCATGCGAATAGCAGCTAAGGTTTCCGTTAGTGAGCCGATTTGGTTGAACTTAATTAAAATCGAGTTAGCGACGTTGTTTTCGATTCCGCGACTTAGTATCTTGGTGTTGGTCACGAATAAATCATCGCCAACAAGTTGCACTTTGTCGCCAACGATTTTGGTTAAGTAACTCCAACCATCCCAATCGCTTTCGTCTAAACCATCTTCTATGGAAACGATAGGGTATTTGTTACTCAATTCTGCAAGGTAGTCGCCAAAGCCATTAGAGTCGAACTGTTTACCTTCGCCTTTTAAGTCGTAAGTGTTGTCGTGATAGAACTCAGAAGCGGCGCAGTCAAGGGCAAGAGTAATGTCATCACCCATTTTGTAGCCCGCCTTTTCAACTGCTTCTACAATAACGGTAAGCGCTTCTTCGTTGGATTTAAGATTTGGTGCGAAACCGCCTTCGTCGCCAACTGCGGTATTTAAGCCTTTAGCGTTCAACACTTTCTTCAAGTTGTGGAAGATTTCTGCGCCCATACGTAACGCTTCTTTGAAGCTGGATGCACCTACTGGCTGAACCATGAACTCTTGAATATCCACGTTGTTATCGGCGTGTTCACCACCGTTTAGGATATTCATCATCGGTACTGGCATGCTGTATTCGCCCGCGGTACCGTTTAGTTCTGCAATATGTGCATACAAAGGTAAACCTTTATCTTCGGCTGCGGCTTTTGCTACTGCTAAAGACACTGCCAAAATGGCATTTGCGCCAAGCTTTTCTTTGTTTTCAGTACCATCAAGGTCAATCATGATTTGATCGATAGCTTGTTGGTCGTGTGCATTTTTACCAAGCAATGCTTGTTGAATGTCGTTGTTTACTGCGGCAACGGCTTTTTCAACACCTTTACCTAGGTAACGTGAAGTATCGCCATCGCGAAGCTCAAGTGCTTCTCGTGAACCCGTTGAAGCACCTGACGGGGCACACGCTCTTCCCCATTTACCAGAATCCAAGAAGACTTCTGCTTCTACCGTTGGATTACCGCGAGAATCAAGAACTTCTCTACCAATGATTTTAGTGATCTGTGACATGCTTATTCAGTCCCATTTATCGTAAATTGCAATAAAGTATCTGAGAGCGGCTTGCTAGCCGTTCTCTTTTTGATGTTTCGCTGCGGCGGCAACAAAGCCTTCAAATAAAGGATGACCGTCGCGAGGTGTAGAGTTAAATTCAGGATGAAACTGACTGGCAACAAACCAAGGGTGATCACTTAATTCAATGATTTCTACGAGTTTTTTGTCTGTTGATAACCCAGTAACCTTTAAACCTGCCTTTTTTAGTTCTGGTAATAAATTATTATTGACTTCATAGCGATGGCGATGACGCTCATGGATTTCGTTTGAACCATACATGTCGAGAACTTTACTGTTCTCAATTAAATGACACAGTTGGCTACCAAGGCGCATAGTACCGCCTAAGTCGGAAGTTTCTGTGCGCGTTTCGACGTTGCCTGAAGCGTCTTGCCATTCCGTAATTAATCCAACAACCGGATATTGGGTTTCGGGATTAAATTCGGTGCTATTGGCATTTTCCATGTTTGCAACGTGTCTGGCAAATTCAATTAATGCCACTTGCATGCCCAAACAAATGCCCAAGTAAGGGATTTTATTTTCACGCGCATATTGGGCAGCAATAATTTTGCCCTCAACACCGCGCTCCCCAAAGCCACCGGGAACAAGAATGGCGTCGATATCGTTTAGTAATTGTGTTCCTTTACTTTCGATGTTTTGTGAGTCGATATATTTAATGTTAACAGTGACGCGGTTTTTTAGTCCTGCATGTTTCAATGCTTCGTTTACTGACTTGTAAGCGTCTGGCAATTCAACGTATTTGCCCACCATGCCAATCGTTACTTCCCCACTTGGGTTGGATTCCGCATAAAGCACTTGTTCCCATTCGGTGAGATCAGCTTCTTTGCAAGTTAAACCAAAATGATTAACCACAAGCTCGTCCATGTTTTGGGCTTTAAGCATGGAAGGAATACGATAGATGCTGTCTGCGTCACGTAAAGAGATAACCGCTTTTTCGGCTACGTTTGTGAATAGGGCGATTTTGCTCTTTTCGTTAGAGGGGAGGGCTTTTTCAGAGCGACAAACCAAAATATCAGGTTGAATGCCGATGGAGCGAAGCTCTTTTACGGAATGTTGGGTTGGCTTCGTTTTAATCTCGCCAGAAGAAGGCATGTAAGGCACTAACGTTAAGTGCATGTACATGGCTCGATTACGACCAATTTCCGTACCTAATTGACGAATGGCTTCAATAAAGGGTTGAGATTCAATATCGCCCACCGTGCCGCCAATTTCCACAATTGCGATGTCTGCACCTTCAGCCCCTGCTTGAATACGGCGCTTAATTTCGTTAGTGATGTGGGGAATAACCTGAATGGTGGCACCAAGGTAGTCACCTCGACGCTCTTTTTTCAACACATCTTCGTACACACGACCTGTAGTGAAGTTGTTCTTTTTGGTCATGCGGGTACGAATAAATCTTTCGTAGTGACCTAAATCCAGATCGGTTTCTGCCCCATCATCGGTAACGAATACCTCACCGTGCTGAATTGGGCTCATTGTGCCGGGATCAACATTAATGTAAGGGTCGAGCTTTAACATAGTGACGTTAAGGCCACGAGCTTCAAGAATAGCGGCCAAAGATGCGGCTGCAATACCTTTACCGAGTGATGAAACAACACCACCTGTGACGAATATATAATTTGTCATTGAGAAACCTAAGACGTTGGATTTGTTGCTACTAAGTGCTGCAAATATAGCGGGTCGAAAGACCCAAACAGATGGCGCTACAGTATACGCGATAGCCTGTCATGCGACAAACGAAATTCGTTTGTTTTCCAATGATATTAAGCAAAAAGTGATACCGCATTTTGTGTGGGTATAAATACTAACCTAATGAGCTTGGCGTTGTTCAATTGGAAACGAATGATATGGGGTATGGACCCGCTAAGATCGTTGGTTAGCTTAGGTTGTCGCCTTGAAATTGTGTCGATACGTTATTTTTAAGCTATCGTTAAACAGGGTCAGACTAGCAACTAGTGCCTTATTTGTTTTCAATTTAAGCGGAGCAAGGCTGTATGGTAATGTTATCGAGTGAAAATCATGTTTTAGTGGTCGATGATGTCGAAGCCATTCGAAGCTTTATGCAGATTGTATTGGGCAGGGCTGGATTTAGAAATGTTGATTGTGTGTGCGGTGGTCAAGAAGTGATGCATAAAATTGATCATCAACATTACCATCTGGTGTTGCTTGATATTAACTTGCCCGGTTCTAATGGTATGTCGGTGTTGCGTCGGATTCGGGAAAAATCACCCCACACGCAAGTAGTGATGTGCTCTTCCAATACTTCACAGCATATTAAACTGGAAGCGCAGCGCGCCGGTGCAATCGGTTTTTTGGAAAAACCCATCATTATTAAAGACTTCTTAACCTTGCTTGAGCATTTGCGATTAGGCGAGGTTGTGTAAATACCGACAACCTCGCAAGAAAATAGTGAAGCGGCTGCTTATTCTTCAACTTGTTTGATAAGTTGATATACCAAATCAAGTGCAGCACGAGGCGTTAGATCATCTGGATTGGTGCGCTTAAGTGTATGCACCGCAGGGTTGGTTTCCTCGATTAAGTCCATTTGTGTTGGCGCTGGTGCAGGGCTAACAATTGAAGCGCTCAATGCCCCTTTTTCCAATTCCCTTAATTTATGTTTTGCTGCGGAAATGACGGCTTTGGGTACTCCAGCAAGTTGCGCTACCTGAATACCATAACTTCGGTTTGCGGCGCCTTCTTGTACCGCATGCATAAATCGAATACCGCCGTCATATTCAACGGCATCTAAGTGAATGTTTGCCATGGTTGAGTAATGCGTGGCAAGTTCGGTTAGTTCAAAATAGTGTGTGGCGAACAAACAATATGCTTGTAAGTGCTTGATGAGATATTCCGCACAGGACCACGCTAGGGATAAACCGTCGTAAGTGCTTGTGCCTCGACCAATTTCATCCATTAACACTAAACTGTGCGGCGTCGCATTGTTCAAAATTGTGGCGGTTTCGGTCATCTCAACCATAAATGTTGAGCGTCCTGAAGCGAGGTCATCAGAAGCCCCAATTCTGGTAAATATTCTATCGATCAAACCAATTTTACAGGCTTCAGCAGGGACAAAACTACCAATGTGTGCCATCAGAACGATAAGCGCAGTTTGTCGCATGTACGTCGATTTACCCCCCATATTCGGGCCGGTCACAACCAACATTTTACGTTTGTCGTTGATTAACACGGGGTTTGCAATAAACGGACTATCAGTCTTTTGTTCAACAACGGGGTGACGACCTTCGGAAAAGCTAATTTCCATGTCGTTGGTAAGCTGTGGACGTTGATAGTTTAACGATTCGGCCCGCTCTGCAAAATTTGCTAATACATCTAATTCGGACAGTGCCGAGGCACTATCAAGTAGCGCATCAAGGTGGGGCAACAGTAGGTCGAATAAGGCATCATATAATTGCTTTTCTAATGCGAGCGCGTGGCTTTGGCTAGTCAATACTTTTTCTTCATACACTTTCAGTTCGGGGATAATGTATCGTTCATTATTTTTTAGTGTTTGCCTACGTACATAATCGTCAGGCACAAGATGCGATTGACCTTTACTCACCTCAATATAAAACCCGTGAACCTTGTTGTAAGCAACCTTTAGCGTACTGATGCCAGTTCGTTCTTGCTCGCGGATCTCGATTTTTTGCAATAAGTCGGTAGCCCCATCTGCCATTGCTCGAAGTTCATCAAGCTCAGCATTGTAACCGGCTTTGATCACCCCACCATCGCGCACCACAACGGGAGGATTTTCGACAATGGCTTCTTGTAACAAGGCAACTTGCTCGGGAAAAGTGTCGATTTGAGCAGCTAGTTGCTTCAGCCTGAGAGCGTTTGCTGACGCCAAGATTTCTTGCAATTGCGGTAATACTGCAAGGGATGTGGCAAGGCGGCTAAAATCACGAGGACGCGCATTACGCAGGGCTAAACGGGCCAATATACGTTCCACATCGCCAATATGCTTGAGTTCGTCTTGGATGTCTGAATAACCCGTTTCCAATAACTCAGATACGCAATCTTGACGCGCGTGAATAATGTCTCGGCTGCGGGGTGGGTGGTGTAGCCAACGTTTCAACATACGCTGACCCATGGATGTTTTACAACGATCAACTATGTCAATTAGGGTGTTTTCTGTTCCGCCTGCCAAATTTAAGGTTAGTTCTAAATTTCGGCGAGTTGCAGCATCCATTTGCAGAATGCTGTCATTTTCCAAGGCGTGAATAGAACGAATATGGGGTAGGGCGGCTTTTTGAGTGTCCTTTACGTATTGCAAAATGGCGCCAGCAGCACAAATACTGTGCTGCATAGCATCCGCTTTTATGCCGAATCCAGAAAGATCTTGGGTGCCAAACTGTTTGTTTAACTGCGTTATGGAGGTGTCGAAATCAAATTCCCACTCAGGACGGCGGCGAGCACCACTGATAGTTTGCAATAAATACGCACTCATGAAGCCGTCAGGATAAAGTAATTCTGCGGGTTTGGTGCGTTCTAGCTCCGCTTCAAGTTCCGAGGCGCTTAAGTGTTGGGTAACATTAAAGCGACCACTTGTTACATCCAGCGTGGCGTATCCGAATCGTTCTTTGAACTCGGTAACGGCGGCTAAAAGGTTGTCGGTATTATTATTTAGCAGCGCTTCATCGGTAATGGTACCGGGGGTGACAACACGTACAACCTGTCTTTCAACAGGGCCTTTGCAGGTGGCAGGGTCGCCAATTTGCTCACAGATAGCAACAGATTGCCCGAGTTTAACCAACTTACCTAAGTAGTTATCGGCTGCATGATAAGGTACACCCGCCATAGGAATGGCGTTACCGCCGGATTTGCCTCTTGCTGTTAAGGAAATCTCTAAAAGCTCGGCTGCTTTTTTGGCGTCATCGTAAAAGAGTTCGTAAAAATCACCCATACGATAAAATAATAAGGTATTTGGATACTCAGCTTTGATTCGCAGATATTGCTGCATCATTGGAGTGTGTTGAGAAATGTCGTTTGCCACTGTGTTCAGATCACTTATTTTGAAGCATCGGGACATAAGAGATACCGATGGAGAAGTTAATTTCTTGTCTTTTAAAATAAGAGACTATTCTAACAATTTCGACGATGAATTTCGGCGTCAATTTGGGTGGAAGTCGGTATTTATTTTTAGGTGAATAAAAAAGTCACCACATGGCTGTTTTCTTAAAATGCAATTGGCATAATGCGGCAATCATCACAGTTATTAAAGAGGGGAACTAAATGAGCTTATCAAACTCGATAGTGGCGTTGTCTAGTCAATTAGGCCAGACGTTGAAACGAAAAGGGTGGAAGGTAACGTGCGCTGAGTCTTGTACTGGAGGGGGTATTGGGTTTGCCATTACTAGCGTTGCTGGAAGTTCAGATTGGTTTGAACAAGGTTTTATTACTTATAGCAACGAAGCAAAAGCATCGATTTTAACCGTTGTTGAAATGGATTTAGAGAAATACGGGGCAGTTTCAGAGCCCGTCGCATTGCAGATGGCCGAAGGCGCGGCAAGATTAGCTGAATCTGAAATGGCTATTTCTGTTACTGGTATCGCTGGTCCGGGAGGAGGAACAGAGGGCAAACCAGTGGGAACGGTGTGGTTTGGTCGCTATGCTAATGGTGATTTATCCGCAACAAAACAAGTGTTCAGTGGTGATAGGCAAGAAGTCCGGGAAAAGGCAATTTTGTTCGCGTTACAGTATTGTTTAGACGCGTTGTAACTCGGAGAAATAAAATGAGTTATAGCAAATAACTAAGAAAATCATGTAGTTAATAAAAAAGTGACGATACAGTATTGAAACTGTATGAATGTACAGTATACTCCTGCAACAGAAATCAAACGCAAGGTGCTTTAAGGAAGTTCCAACTTTCATGGAGCTGAAGAAGGACGGAATTTACCAGAAAAAGTGAGGGTTGAATATCTTTTGATTCACGCTTTTGAGCACTTCGCATGTTAATTATGTTTTATCTTTACGCCGCATAGATTCAGGCGTTGAAATAACTAGAGGATTCGAAAATGGATGACAATAAATCTCGCGCACTCTCCGCCGCATTAGGACAGATAGAGAAGCAATTTGGTAAGGGTACCATTATGCGCCTTGGTGATAACCAAGCGATGGACATTGATGCAATATCAACAGGATCACTGAGTATTGATGTCGCATTGGGTATAGGTGGTTTACCTTGTGGGCGCGTCGTCGAGATTTTCGGTCCTGAATCTTCAGGTAAAACCACGCTGACTCTTCAAGTTATTGCTGAAGCACAGAAGATTGGCAAAACTTGTGCCTTCGTCGATGCAGAACATGCGCTTGATCCTATTTATGCTGGAAAGCTAGGGGTTAATGTAGATGAATTGTTGGTGTCCCAGCCAGATACCGGTGAACAAGCACTGGAAATCTGCGACATGTTGGTTCGTTCTGGTGCGGTTGATGTAGTGATTGTGGACTCGGTAGCGGCGTTAACTCCGAAAGCCGAAATCGAGGGTGAAATGGGGGACTCCCATGTAGGCTTACAAGCTCGTTTGATGTCACAAGCTTTGCGTAAGTTAACTGCGAACATTAAACGTTCAAATACGCTTTGTATCTTCATCAACCAGATTCGTATGAAAATTGGTGTGATGTTTGGTAATCCAGAAACCACAACAGGCGGTAACGCATTAAAGTTCTACTCATCGGTTCGTTTAGATATTCGACGTATTGGGGCGATTAAAGACGGCGATGAAGTCGTGGGTAATGAAACCCGCGTGAAAGTCGTGAAGAACAAGGTTGCTCCACCATTCAAGCAAGCTGAATTCCAAATCATGTATGGTGAAGGTATCAGCAAAGAAGCTGAACTGATTGATTTGGGTGTTAAGCATAAGCTAATTGAAAAAGCGGGAGCGTGGTATAGCTGTCGTGGAGAGCGAATTGGCCAAGGTAAAGCCAATGTCGTTAAATATCTAAAAGAGCACACGGCTTTAGCACAAGATATTGAGTCAAAATTACGTGCCGAATTGTTGTTAAAGAAAAAGGCTTCTGAGGAAGCTGAGCCAGAGGCAGAACCCCAAGCTGAATAAATTCTTGTATTGTTTTGCGTAGCGCACTTCCCTAAGCGCAAATCCTTCCCATCTGATATGACCCTGTCAGGTGGGCTTTTTGGTATTTGTGCTTAGGTTTTATATGACACCCATTTGGCAATTGACGAATACATTTGCTGGGCGTTAATAGGCTTAGCGATGTGATCATTCATGCCTGATTCTAAACACTTCTTCTTTTCACACGTTTGCGTATGTCCTGTCATGGCGATGATGGGAAGTTTTGGGCTAATATTGGATAGTTGCCGAATCGCTTTAGTAGCCTCATACCCATTTAAAATCGGCATCTGAATATCCATGAGGATTAAATCAAAAGCGTGTGGTGTCGCACGAATAATATCTATAGCTGCTTGACCATGATTAGCGATGCTAACGCTAATATTCGCTTCTTCGAGTATGTGTTTAACAACCATCTGATTAATGTTGTCGTCTTCTACCAATAAAATATGGCTATTAGCTATTCGCTGTTTATTGTTTTCGAGTTCTTCCAGCAAATAATTCTCTGCTGTTCCAGCTAAGGGGCAATTTAGCTTTTTACTGAGTTGTTCTTTTGTGTCTGTTATTTTAATAGTTGAAAATGTGCTATCCGTTTCTTCAATGACAAATAACTTCAGTTGTGGTGCAAGCTTTTTCAATGCTTCTTGGTGCTGCTCAATAAACGCGAGGTTATCTTTGGAGAAGAAAAGGGCAAGTATCTCGTTTTTTTGATGTTCGATGATAGATAGGGCTTCAGAGTTGGACTGGCTAAAAAGTGGGATAAAACCAGAATCGCCCAATGTTCGGCTCAGTTTTCGAATATTTTCTTTGTCGTTGTCGAGCAGTAAAACTTTTAAGTACATCCTTTTTCTCCCACCGCGTATTTATGGGGTTGCTCCCTATAGTTGTTGTCTGAAAATTGAATTAAGTATTCAATGAACCTTCGCGCTACTTTATCTTACTTAGTATGCCTCTGGGAAGTTTTTATCACATTTTGGGGCCGGCCGATTTGCTAGTGTTTCGCTAATACCTTGTATTTTCCTTTACACTGAAATGGGGCAGGGAGGCACTTTTTAGTGCCCCACTAAGTTGCAGAACACAGCACTTTATTCCCCATTGAAGTTGGCCCTACCTAATGTGTCTTCCAGTGAAGCAACCCCTTCTGGTAAGTTGAGCTTAGCGCCAAGTGCATTTAAGCATGAGCCTAATGCATGAACGGTTCTAAACAAATTATGGGCTCGACATTGTTCTCCCATTTGACCAATCCGAACAATATTAGGGCCAAATGAGCCGGAGATCTCAACGCGGTAGCGGGATGACATTTGAGATAATAGTTGCTTCGATTCAATTCCGTCCGGGACATTAATACCAACAACGGAATTAAGTCTAGAGTTAGACTCGACATGTAGGGTTAATCCCATAGCTTCGATGCCAGCTTGCAGAGCTTCGGAGCAACGTTTATGCCGTTCAAATCGCAATGGCAACGTTTCTATACAGATTAAACGTAATGCTTCGTGAATTGCGAGAATACCTGAAACAGGTGCTGTGTAGTGATAGGAGTTTTTGTTCCAGAATTGATCCGCTAGCTTGGCATCTAAACACCAATGTTTGAGTTTATCTTGGCGGTTTTGGATGTGTTCCCACGCTTGTTCGGAAAAACCAACGAGGGATATGCCGGGAATACAGGATAAGCCTTTTTGCCCGCCAGTAATAACTGCATCAACGCCCCATTCATCCATTTTTAGTGGCATGGTACTGAGGGTGCAAACGGCATCAACAATTAATAGGCAACCATAGTGCTTGGCTATTTTAGCGATTTCGGGTAATTGTTGGTTGCAAACGGTATTTGATGTTTCGCCTTGAACAATAGTCACTACATCGGGTTTGTGGGTGATGATATATTCTTCGACTAACGCTGGAGAGGCAGCATTAGCATTATCAATTTGTAGCTTAATGGTGTCAGCACCGATGCGATTAGACATTTCCCATAAACGGCTGCTGAAAAAGCCATTGCAGATATTTAAGACTTTACTTCCCGGCAAAACAATATTGGCAATCGCCATTTCCATAGCGGCAGATCCGGGACCGGCAACACCCAGTATATAGCCATTCTGTGTTTGGAATACGTATCGACTCATCACCTTAACTTGCTCGATGATCTGCGACATAGTATCCCCGAGGTGGTTGATAACAATACCATTTGCCGCTGCAACTCTTGCTGGAATTGGCACTGGGCCAGCTCCCATCATCAACAAAGGCTCATCAGGCAAAATGCTATCTAACGGTATGATATTTTGGGGGATTGGCAGTTCCAAGGTCGTTCCTATTTTCTTTGCGTTAACGTGACAAAACAGATGAATGTTCAATTTTAGAACGGCACTGATTCAACGACGTCAGTGAAAAAGAACTTGTCTGCCATACAGATGTCACGCCCTTAGCACTACTTAAATAGGGAACGGATAGATCGATACATGATCTCGCGCACATGTCAGAACCACCTTTTCACTGACATGAACCCAATTGCTGTTCAAAAAAGATTCTATCCCATTATTAGAACTATGCAATGGCTTTATCGTTTAGGCTGTATATGTAGAGTATCACCCACTTTTATACGTTTACCTTCACCTGTTAAGAAGCTGGCGTGTATACCAAAGAACGCACCGTCTTTTCCTTCTGGTATAGCGAGTGCCATCAAGGTTTTAAATGGCTGTCCTGGGTCAATCACCTCGCCGGTTTGTTGATTCATACCGATCATAGGGCAACGCATACATGGGCCGATGCTTTTTAATATCACGTCATTAATTTGCAGTTCTTCCGCCTGAAACTCTTGCCATGCCGCTGCACCAGAGATTTCAATATTGCCTCTGAACCGATCAATAGGGACTTCATGTTGACCCGAGTTGCTTAACACTGAATTGAGTGCCTCGAGTGAGTCGTGACTGACAATTAAGTAAGGGCATGCATCAGCAAACTTCAGTTGAGCTTGCGGATGCGTGGAGTATTTCTCACGCACATCACGGCGATAACTTTTTGAAAAACGCAGTAAACGTAGACCTCCACCACGGTACTCGCCGAATACGTCATTCAACCAAGTTCTGGCAGCTTTGCCTTCATCAACACCTTGGGCTTCATCTTTCCAGATAGTAAAGGTGACTTGCTCATCTTCATTTAAATGTTCGCGTGTTAGGGGGACATGCAAGGACTCATGGTCAGGATGGGAAAGTACCAAGCTATTTTCCGTCAATGCGGTGCGAATACTTGCCATTTTGGGCAGTTGCCTTTGGGTTACGAACAAATTTTTGTCGTCTACAATGACCCATTCTCTATCGAGTTCGAACCCTGTTTCCCAACAAGTAACCTCTTTTACTTCAATGCCTTGTAGTGATTTTACGGGATAAACATGGAGTTTGCAGATCGTCGCTTGCATCTTATTTCCTGATAGGTTTTGCCTAGTTGCTATAGTTAAACGGCTATATCGATGAGTGGACCCGTATCTTAGCGGCTGCATTACATAGATCCAGCGAAAGTCATGATTATTCACTTTGCCCATATAGACGTCTAGATGGAAAGATGTTAACTTTGTTCGGTATAGGGTTGAGAGCACTTTACCGTCTGTCATTAAGGCAAAGTAAGCTCATAGGTGCTGCACTTGGCTTTTATTTTAGTGTTCATAATTAGTTATGCAGGTTTAACTATGCCGATTCGAATTCCATCTGAACTTCCCGCACAAGATATTTTGTTAAAAGAGAATATCTTTGTGATGAATGACGAAGTTGCACAACGTCAGGATATTCGTCCGTTAGAAGTCGGAATTTTGAATTTGATGCCGAATAAAATTCAAACAGAATCACAGTTATGTCGGTTGTTATCCAATACTCCATTGCAAATTAATATTGATTTGATTCGGATTGACGGTCGTGAGTCGAAGCATACGCCGAAGCAACATTTAGATATGTTTTATCACGACTTTCAGGATGTTCAGCATAAACGCTACGATGGGCTTATTATCACTGGTGCGCCAGTCGCACACTTGCCATATGAAGAAATAGCGTATTGGCAGCAGATTACACAAGTCATGGATTGGGCGACCAGCCATGTGCAATCCACTTTGTATTTATGTTGGGCGGCACATGCAGCCATGTATCACCATTTTAATGTGCAGCGAAAATTCAGAGATGAAAAGTTGTTTGGTGTTTTTGAACATGAAGTGTATCGCCCTTTAGATGAGTTAGTGCGTGGTTTTGACCCTTTTTTCTGGGCGCCTCATTCTCGATACGGACATATTGCAACAACACAATATGAAGGTGTGAGTGACTTGCACGTATTGGCTGGCTCAGAAGAAGTTGGGGCGTATATAATTGCCTCTGAAGATAAACGTATCGTCTTTCTTACAGGGCATCCAGAGTATGATCTTCGTACTTTACGGGATGAGTATTATAGGGATTTAAGCAATGGCACTCGGGTGTCAAAACCCAAGCATTATTTTAAACAAGATAACCCCGAGCTTGGCCTTCAAATGACTTGGCGTTCACATGGTACGTTATTATTCACCAATTGGCTGAATTACTATGTTTATCAAACCACGCCTTATGATTTGAAGGAGTTGTCTGCTAACGATCTGTAGTAGCGGTAAATTAAAACACATGATTTTGGAGACATACCTTGACTGATAGCACTGCTGATTTATTTCGACGACAACTATCCAAACGGATATTGTTGTTGGATGGTGGCATGGGAACCATGATTCAGGGATATAACCTGACTGAAGAAGATTATCGCGGCGAGCGCTTTAAAGATTGGCCTTCGGACTTGAAAGGTAATAACGACCTGTTGTCCTTAACTCAGCCTCACATCATTAAAGCTATTCATGAGGCGTTTCTTGAGGCAGGGTCGGATGTGTTAGAAACCAATACATTTAATGCCAATCGAATTTCAATGGCCGATTACGATATGCAATCGCTGTCTTATGAGTTGAATGTTGAGTCTGCGCGCATTGCTCGCGCTGCTGCGGATGAGTTCACCCAGAAAACCCCTGACAAACCCCGTTTTGTCGCAGGTGCGTTAGGCCCAACAAATCGTACCGCTTCCATTTCTCCAGATGTTAATGACCCGGGTAAACGCAACGTTAATTTTGAGCAATTGGTTGAGGCTTACGCCGAAGCAACAAAAGGCTTGATTGAAGGGGGCGTGGATTTACTATTAATAGAAACCATTTTCGATACCTTGAATGCGAAAGCCGCTATTTTCGCAGTTGAGCAAGTATTTGAAGAATTAGATACACGTTTGCCAGTGATGATTTCTGGCACGATTACCGATGCCTCCGGCAGAACATTATCGGGTCAAACCGCAGAAGCGTTTTACAATTCCATGCGTCATGCCCAACCTATTACCTTTGGGTTGAATTGTGCCTTAGGGCCAGACCTTTTGCGCCAATATGTACAAGACATCTCGAATATTAGTGAAAGTTACGTCTCTGCCTATCCCAACGCAGGTTTACCAAATGAATTTGGGGAATACGATTTAACCCCAGAAGAAATGGCGCAACAAATTGGTGAATGGGCTGAAGCGGGATTAGTGAATTTAGTGGGAGGCTGTTGTGGCTCAACTCCCGAGCATATTAAAGCGATTGGCGAAAAGGTTGCTCGGTGTGCTCCACGACCGCTTGTCAAGCAAGAAGTTAAGCTTCGTTTATCCGGCCTTGAGCCCTTTGTTCACTAATTGCTAACGGATTGAGAATTTATGGTTAACGCATCTTCCTCATTCATCAACATTGGTGAACGTACTAATGTTACTGGTTCTGCCAAATTTAAACGATTGATCCTTGAAGAGGATTACGAAACGGCTTTGGATGTCGCTCGTCAGCAAGTTGAAAACGGCGCGCAAGTTATTGACATCAACATGGACGAAGCCATGTTGGATTCCGAAGCGGCGATGACGCGTTTTATGAACCTCATTGCTTCCGAACCCGATATCGCCCGCGTACCCATCATGATCGACTCCTCTAAATGGAGCGTGATTGAAGCCGGGTTACGTTGCGTTCAAGGCAAGGCCATTGTCAATTCCATTTCACTCAAAGAAGGTGAAGCTCAGTTCAAGCATCAGGCAAAATTAATTCGCCGTTATGGTGCGGCGGCGGTGGTGATGGCCTTCGATGAAACGGGGCAAGCCGATACCGAAGACCGCAAGTTTGAAATTTGCCAACGCTCTTACCGTATTTTGGTTGATGAACTGGGTTTTCCACCAGAAGACATTATTTTCGATCCGAATATTTTTGCGGTGGCCACTGGCATTGAAGAGCACAACAATTACGCGGTCGACTTCATAGAAGCCACGCGCAGAATTAAAGCGCATTTACCGCACGCACATATTTCCGGTGGACTATCGAATATCTCTTTCTCGTTTCGCGGCAATAATCCCGTGCGCGAGGCGATGCACTCAGTGTTTTTGTATTATGCCATTCGAGCAGGCATGGATATGGCGATTGTTAACGCCGGTCAGTTAGCGGTTTACGATGATATTCCACTAGAGTTACGCCAGGCCGTAGAAGACGTTATTTTGAATAAAGACGATGGAGCGACCGATCGGTTATTAGAGATTGCGCCTAAGTATCAAGGTGGTAAACGAGAAGAAGTTAAAGAAAATTTAGAGTGGCGCTCGTGGCCGGTTAGTAAAAGGCTAGAGCATGCGTTGGTAAAAGGTATCACCGATTATATTGAAGAAGACACCGAAGCGGCTCGTTTAGAAGCCGAAAAGCCGTTGCATGTTATTGAAGGTCCGTTAATGGACGGCATGAATGTGGTTGGCGATTTATTCGGCGAAGGCAAAATGTTTCTGCCACAAGTGGTGAAGTCGGCGCGAGTCATGAAAAAGTCAGTGGCGTACTTGGAGCCATATATCGAAAGAGGTAAAGCTGCAGGCAGCAGTAATGGCAAAATCTTGTTAGCAACCGTAAAAGGTGATGTTCACGATATTGGCAAAAACATTGTGGGCGTAGTGCTGCAATGTAATAACTTCGAAATTATCGATATGGGTGTAATGGTGCCCTGTGCCAATATTTTGCAAAAGGCACAAGAAGAAAATGTCGATATGATTGGGTTGTCAGGGCTTATCACACCGTCGTTGGACGAAATGGTGTACGTGGCAAAAGAAATGCAGCGTTTAGGCATGGATGTCCCTCTGCTTATTGGTGGTGCAACGACATCTAAAGCTCATACCGCAGTCAAAATTGAAGAAAACTATGAAGGTGCAACCGTTTATGTGCCTAATGCCTCTCGAGCGGTAGGTGTGTGTCAGAAGCTCATGTCACCAACCGCGAAAATAGAGTTTGCACAACAGGTTCGTGATGAATATGTAGTCGTGCGTGAGCAACATGCGCGTAAGCGTCCGAAAAGTAAGCCTATTAGCCTAGAAGCAGCTCGAGCCAATGCCGCTCCAATTGATTGGGCCAACTATCAGCCGCCTGTACCCAAGCAGTTGGGCGTTCAGGAGGTGGAGGTTTCTATTGAAACCTTGGTGGACTACATCGACTGGACACCATTCTTCATGACATGGTCTCTGGCGGGTAAGTATCCCCGTATTCTTGAAGATGACGTAGTGGGTGAAGAAGCGAAAAAGCTTTTTTCCGATGCCAACGCCATGTTGAAATCGTTAATCGCGCAAGATTCTTTACACCCGAAAGGCGTTATCGGCCTGTTTCCTGCCAATGCCCAGCAAGATGACATCCAAATCTATTCAGATGAAACGCGAAAAGAAGTATTGGCAACTAGCCATCATTTGCGCCAGCAATCACAAAAGCCCAAAGGCGCGAATAACTGCCTGAGTGATTTTATTGCGCCAGTGGATAGCGATAAACAAGATTACATTGGCATGTTTGCGGTGACTGCGGGGGTTGAAGAAGATGCTTTAGCGAAGGCTTTTGAAGCTGAGCACGATGATTACAACAATATTATGGTGAAAGCTGTATGTGACCGTTTAGCAGAAGCGTTTGCAGAATATCTGCATCAACAAGTACGTAAAGTCTTCTGGGGATTTGCTGAGGATGAAGGCTTAGACAACGAAAAGCTCATTCGCGAAATGTACCAAGGTATTCGCCCTGCACCCGGTTATGCAGCGTGTCCAGAACATACCGAAAAGCAAGTGATTTGGGATTTGTTAGAGGCAGAGGCTAGAACAGGTATAAAGTTAACAGAAAGTTATGCTATGTGGCCCGGTGCGTCGGTCTCAGGTTGGTATTTCTCGCATCCTGATTCGCGTTATTTTGCGGTGGCGCAAATCCAGCGAGATCAACTGGAAGATTATGCACAACGTAAAGGCTGGTCGTTGCAGGAAGCAGAAAAATGGCTTGCTCCCAATATTGGTTTTTAAGTCGATTATCTAAAGCGGTTTTTAGCCCACTTATTTTTATTGAGTGACGTCTGGAGGCTCCTGTTTGGGGCCTTTTTTATATGAGTCTAGTGAGCCTACACGGTTTCAATATCGCACACTTCAATATGACCACAAAGACGCCATTTGACGTTGAAGTCATATAATCGCACACCGTAAATACGCTGTTCATCCTTGTCTTGCTGATAAGCGGGGCAGGGATTAAAAGATAAAATCTGTGTTAGCTCTTGTTCCAAGTCAGGATAGTGTTCGCTGTGTCGCGCTAGCGCTCGTTGTGCTTGTTCAGAAAATTCCACGGCCAATTGCATAGGCGGCTGTTGAGCGAAGTCGCTTTGGGCAGTTGGTAAGCTATCTACATATTGAATATAAGGTTTAATATCGAAAATAGGCGTGCCATCAAGTAAATCCATCCCTGAGACTTCAATACACACTTGCCCATTGTCGTGAGAAATGGATTCTAAACGTACCACCGACATGCCTAAATTGTTGGGGCGATGTGTGCTGCGCGTGGCAAATACGCCTTTTTTCTTGTTCCCACCGAGTCTTGGAGGGCGAACTAATGGCGTCCATTTATTGTCAGGAACTTGATGAAATTGAAAAATTAACCAAATGTGACTAAACCCTTCTAACCCTCGAAAAGCATTGATGTCGTTGAAGTCTGGCTGCATGGTGATTTTGCCTTTCACTGCCGGGGCTAATCCCGGTTGGCGAGGAATAGCAAACTTTTCTTTATACGGAGTGCTAATATAAGCAATTGGCGTTAATTCCATACCATGACCTCGCGTCAGCTCTGTTAAAAATCGTTACAAGTTGGAAGAAAGTTACTTCAAATTAATCACTTGAAATCTGGATTGTCAGCGCCATATTTTCAGCGATTTTATGTCCTTCCTTTGATCATATGGGGATTAACATGATCACAGCAACTAATATTAGAAAAACTTTCGGCGATTTTGTTGCCGTTGATAATTTATCTTTTCAAATTCATTCAGGTGATGTGGTTGGGTTTCTTGGGCCAAACGGGGCGGGTAAATCTACCACAATGAAAATGTTAACCGGGTTTTTAGAACCGGATAGTGGCGAGATTCGCATTGCCAATATGGCGATTGATACCTCTCGACAGGCCATTCAAAAACGCATTGGCTATTTGCCAGAAGGGGCGCCATCTTATGGTGATATGACGCCTATTCAGATGTTGAACTTTATTGCTGATGTTCGCGGTTTAACGGGTAAGCACAAGCGGGCTCGGGTCAATAAAGTGATTGAGCTTGTTGATTTAGAAGCCGTGTTGGATAAGCCCATTGAGAATTTATCCAAAGGCTTTAAGCGACGCGTTGGGCTAGCTCAAGCGCTGCTGCACGATCCCGATATTCTTATTCTTGATGAACCAACAGATGGCTTGGATCCAAATCAAAAACATCAAGTTCGAAAACTTATCCAAAACTTATCGAAAGATAAAATTGTTATCATTTCCACGCATATTCTCGAAGAAGTGACCGCCGTGTGTAATCGCGCCATGATAATTGCTAGCGGAAAAATGCTGTTCGATAGCTCACCGCAAGCGTTGCAGGCGAAATCCAAATATCATCAAGCGGTAAATATTCTGTTTGACGATTTGCCAGCGGTAGAGGTTTTTTCGGCGCTCAAAGGAGTAAAGTCGGTTGAAGTTGATGAGGTAAATTGTGCCGTTACTCTTATTCCAGAGAATGCCGAAGATCAATTAGGGACAGGTTTATTAGAGCAAGCCTCTGCTGCGCTGCAATCTCAGGGGCTAACAGCAAAATCCATGTATGTTGAGCAAGGCCGATTAGACGACGTATTCAGAGAATTAACCGAGGAGGCAAACTTATCATGAATCATGTTGGCGTCCTGTTTAAACGCGAATTTTCCAGTTTTTTCGCAACCCCCGTCGCTTATGTATTTATCACCATCTTTTTAGTGCTTTCGGGGATTTTTACCTTTTACGTGGGGCATTTATACGAGCGCGGTCAGGCCGATTTGCTACCATTCTTTAATTTCCATCCGTGGTTGTACTTGTTTTTGGTGCCAGCGATGGCAATGCGAACATGGTCGGAAGAACGCAAAAGCGGCAGTATTGAATTGCTCATGACTTTACCGATTTCCACACTGCATGCCATGTTAGGCAAGTTCTTTGCAGCGTGGGCGGTGTTAGGGCTTTCTCTTATTCTAACTTTTCCGTTGTGGATAACCGTTAACTACCTTGGTGCGCCAGATAACGGCATTATCATCGCTGCCTATATTGGGAGTTGGTTGATGGCAGGGGCATTTTTAGCGGTTGGTGTGTGCATGTCTGCACTGACAAAAAGTCAGGTGATTGCCTTTATTTTATCGGTGGTAGTCTGCTTTTTATTTGTGCTAAGTGGCTCAGATGTGGTGCTCGATGCCTTCAAAGGCTGGGTGCCTTTGTGGTTCTTAGATACCCTCGCAGCCTTTAGCTTCATGACGCATTTTGAAAACATGTCGCGCGGCGTTATCGCTTTAAATGATCTGATGTATTTTGGCATCGTGATAGCCGTGTGGCTGTATGCCGGGTTACTTGTTATTGAGCAGAAAAAAGCGGAGTAACAACCTCATGAATAAACGTTTTTCTACGCCAATTGCTATGCTGCTACTTGCAGTCTTATTTTTCGTTTCCGTGTTGTTGAGCCAACGTTTGTTTCAACCGCTACGGGTTGATTTAACGGAAGATCAGGTTTATTCGCTTTCTGATGGCAGTAAGTCGATTTTACAACACATCGACGAACCTATTCATCTGTACTTTTTCTTTTCGGAGCAAGCCTCCGAAGGTGCAACCACACTTAGAAACTACGCCACTCGAGTGGAAAATTTACTGAAAGAGTACGAATCTGCTTCCGATGGTATGTTGAAACTGCATTGGATTGATCCAGAGCCATTTTCCGAAGCCGAAGATCAAGCGGTCGATTTTGGGTTAACAGGAGCAGCACTGGCAGCAGAAAATGACGCTATCTACTTCGGTTTAGCAGCCAGAAATGCCTTGGATGACCAGCAAGTGATTCCTTTTTTCGATCCACAAAAAGAACGCTTTCTAGAATATGACATTAGCCAAATGATTTATCAGTTGAGCAATGCGAAGCCAGTGAAAGTAGGGTTGCTTTCCGGGCTTTCTGTGTCTGGTGGGCAAAACCCAATGACAGGGCAGTTTGATCCACCATGGCACTTCTACAGTCAATTGCAGTCGCTTTACGATGTGGAAACGCTACCTTCTAATGCCAGTGAATTACCTGAAGCCTTGGATGTGCTCTTATTGATTCACCCGCGCTCCCTCTCGGAGGAAATGCGTTATGCCATCGACCAGTTTGTGTTGTCTGGTGGCAAGTTGGTTGCGTTTTTCGATCCGCATCATGAGAGCGACCCAATGCTACCTATGGCTTCAAGTGGCGCAAATGTTTCTGCGGGGGAAGACGCGCAAGCACTAGAACAAATGTTAGCGGCGTGGGGGATTAATCTTGATTTAGAACAGATTGTTTTAGACCCTGCTACAGGTTTGGAATTAAACACACAAATGGGACCGTTGAAGCACTTAGGCGTGTTGGGGTTAAGTCGTGATTTGATTGACCAAAACGATGTGGTTTCGGCCAATTTAGAAGTGATTAATGGTGCTTCGTTTGCTTCGATGATGCTCAGTGAGGATAGCCAATTAACCATGCTGCCGTTGATGCATTCATCTGAGCTAGGAAGCCTAGCGCAAGGCTCAGAATATGCTGCGGTGCAAGATCCCAATAATCTAAGTGATTTACTCTCACAAAACACAGAAACACGCACATTGGCAGCACGCTTTTCTGGCCCCGCGACATCGGCTTTTGTAGAGTCACCTGAAACTGAGCTAGCAGAACATACCAATCAAGGTGACATCAACGTGGTGTTAGTGGGAGATAGCGATTTGCTCGCCGATCACTTTTGGGTGAGCCAGTCCCGTTTGTTTGATCAAACTATTTATACAGCGTTTGCGGATAACGGCTCATTGTTAACCAATTTGGTTGAAAATATGGGGGGAAGCAGCGCTCTAATTAGCATTCGAGGACGAGGCACGTATTCGCGCCCGTTCACTAAAGTAGATGATTTAATGCTCGAAGCGCAAATGAAATTCCAAGAGCAAGAAGCTATTTTGGAAGAACGTTTGTTTGAAACCGAATCGGTACTGTCTGAGTTGGAAGCCAAGCAAACAGAGGATGGCCGACTGGTGCTTTCAGATGAGCAAACTCAAGCTATCGAAAAGTTTAATAAAGAGCGTATTGCCATTCGAAAAGAGTTGCGGGATGTGAGGCATCAGCTCGATAAAGATATAGAAAAACTTGGCTCTTTATTAAAGTTCGCAAACATTGCCATTGCGCCTATTTTCCTTGTGTTGTTGTTAATGCTGGTGATGCGCGCAAAACGCGTCACGGCAAGGCAGTTTAGAGAATAAGCTCCAGAGAAGTTTTGAAAATGATTTCGAGGGAAATAATGAATAATACCTATTCACACGTAGGAGCTTAATCATGCAAAAAGCGATATTTCCGTTAAGCATTTTAGTCGTTATTGCCATTGTATTGATTGCGATGACACAACCAAAAACCAGTAAGCAAACCACCCTTGAAGGCCCATTATTGGCTGAGCTTGCGACTTCGGCAAATTCGGTTGATAAAATCCGAATCAAAAGTTCGGAAGGAGAAGTATTAGTTGCACATTTAGTAGACGGGCGTTGGCTTGCAAGCAATTTCCATGATTATCCGGTAGACCAGAAAAAACTATCGAGTTTGATGCAAGGTTTGGTTAAGGCTAAGCGTGAACAACCCAAAACCAGTAAACCAGAAAACTATGTGCGGCTTGGTGTTGAGCCTATTGATGCTGAAAATGCCAACTCTGTGTTGGTGGAGGTGTTTTCTCAAAATACGCCGCTAGCTTCTGTGGTCATTGGTAATGAAGCGAATTCAGGCGGTACGTATGTGCGCCTTTTCGCAGAAGAGCAAACGTGGCTGGTCAACGAACGCTTAACTGCGCCAATTAACCGTACCGACTGGCTGCAACAACCCATTCTTAATATTGATGCTTCACAAGTCAGCGCTTTTGCTAGATTGGGCGATAAGGGTTGGGAGATGTACAAAAACGAAAATGAAAGCGACAGCGGGAAATGGCAATTAAAGGGTTATGAAGATGCAGAACTCGCCTATGCCACAATTTTGGAAAACACCGTTAATAACATTACTAACTTGCGTTTCGATAGCGTTGAACTTTTGGGCGAAGGCCAAGATAAAGAGCAAAAACAGGATCTTGAACAAGCGCAAACAGTAGATGCAGAATCGGTGCTGTCTTTTCGCTTAACGCTGACTAATAGCGGGCAAATAATGGTTGAGTTTGTTGAAACCGATGACGGTTATCAAGCCACGTTTTCGTCACCGGAGAATGACTACTTTACCAAGTACGTGTACGACGTTTCCGCGTTCTCGGTGAAGCAGTTTGATAAACAACTGAGCCACTTTTTGGCGGAGCAGGAGGAGCCTGAGCAAGAAGAGTAGTTGAGTCCTATTTGATGATTTAAGCGCTCCAGTTCTCATTCATCGATCTGGAGCGCGTTAAACCTTAACTATGATACTTCACATACGCTTCTAGCGTGTTCTCCATTAAACTTGCGACTGTCATTGGGCCAACACCGCCGGGAACCGGAGAAATCCAGCCAGCGCGTTCTTGCGCTTCTTCAAAGGCGATGTCGCCAGTTAGCTCGCCAGAATCAAGGCGGTTAATGCCAACATCAATTACAATTGCCCCTTCTTTAATCCATGAACCGGGAATAAATTCTGGTTTACCAACTGCTACAACCAGTAAATCGGCGCGGCTAACATGTTTAGATAAATCTTTGGTGAATTTGTGACAAACTGTAGTGGTGCAGCCTGCCAACAACAGTTCTAGCGCCATTGGGCGGCCGACAATGTTAGATGAACCAACCACCACTGCGTCCAACCCTTTAAGTGGTCGTTTGGTGGACTCAACCATGGTGATAATCCCTTTCGGCGTGCAAGGACGAAGCGATGGGATGCGTTGTGCTAAACGCCCTATATTGTAAGGGTGAAAGCCATCTACATCTTTATGCGGATGAATGCGCTCTAGGATTTCGCTGGCGTCCAAACCCGCAGGTAAAGGAAGCTGTACTAGGATGCCATCAATTTGCGGGTCTTGATTAAGTTTTTCGATAAGGGCAATGAGCTCAATTTGGCTGGTGGTGGAAGGGAGGTCGTAAGCATGTTCAACAAATCCTACTTCTTCGCATGCTTTACGTTTATTCTTTACATAAACTTTTGAGGCAGGATCGCTACCAACAAGGACAACGGCTAAACCGGGTGGACGTTTTCCCGATGAAACAATAGAAGATACATGCGTGGCGATACCTTCTCTTAAATATTTAGCGATTTTTTTTCCGTCGATGATTTGTGCCGTCATACTAATTTTGAGCCATTAACTAAAAAAGAGGGAAGCGCATTTTCTCATGAACTTTGTGCGCCTCGCAATTGGATTGATTAGGAAATAGCAAATCCGTGCCAAGCCTTTGTTGTGTAGGACGATAATTGTTCTATTTGATTAAATTATGTTGTTATTGGCGTGTTTTTCAGCGAACGGAAAAAAGTTTGAAAAAAGTGTTTGACGGATTAAATTCAAATCCGTAGTATTCGCCACCCGTAGCCACTGAGCAAAACAGTGGTTAGCAGTATACAAGTTATGTCGGTGAGTAGCGCAGTTTGGTAGCGCACTTGGTTTGGGTCCAAGGGGTCGCAGGTTCAAATCCTGTCTCACCGACCATCTTGTAAAAGCTAAATTAGTCGATTATACGATAAATATGCTTAGCAACGTCAAGCGTTGATGTTCGGTTAAATTCGATGCGTCCGTAGCTCAGCTGGATAGAGCAACGGCCTTCTAAGCCGTGGGTCGCAGGTTCGAATCCTGCCGGACGCGCCATTAGCGTAAGCAAGTAGCGTTTAGCATAAATTTAGCTTCCAGAGAAATATCTAAAACAGTCGATATATCTCGCAATTCCAGTGGTGGGCGTAGCTCAGTTGGTAGAGCCCCGGATTGTGATTCCGGTTGTCGTGGGTTCAAGTCCCATCGTCCACCCCACTCCCTCTTAAGTTTATTCAATATTTCGTCTGTATCCTCCAATTAATATTGAGCCTTACTTTTACGCTTTTATCGGCTTTGTTCCTATTTTTTTCAAAATCTTTATTCCCAAGAAAATAACCTGTGTTTTAGCCCTCGACTCATGCATAACTCATCGGTATACTACGGCGTCTTTTTGTCAGGTAATGTCTCCGGTTTCCCTAGGTAGATTGACTTTAAGTAGCCTTTTAAGTGGGTCAATACATTTAATTGACTAGGAACTGGAAGCAATGTTTAGAAGTGCAGATGCACTAAAGTTGAGGTAAAAGAATGCAAGTTTCAGTAGAGGCAAAAGAAGGTTTAGAACGCCGCCTTACTATTACTGTTCCAGCGGACACAATTGATTCTGCTGTTAAAGCCCGTTTGCAACAGTTGGCTAAAACCCAACGCATTAATGGTTTCCGCCCCGGTAAAGTACCTGTTTCTGTAATCCAAAAGCGTTTTGGCAAAGCAGTTCGTCAAGAAATTGCTGTCGAAGTGATGCAGCGCAACTTTTACGAAGCAGTTGTGCA
The DNA here is from genome assembly GCF_026788005.1 of Alteromonas sp. a30. Taxonomy (GTDB): domain Bacteria; phylum Pseudomonadota; class Gammaproteobacteria; order Enterobacterales; family Alteromonadaceae; genus Paraneptunicella. The sequence continues at coordinate 42,236 of NZ_JABEPE010000010.1, read as the reverse complement.
GGAAAAGATCAATCCAGCCGGTGCGCCAGCGTTTGAATTAAATAAAGATGAAGACGGACAAGACCTAGAGTTCGTTGCATCTTTCGAAGTTTATCCAGAAATCGAAGTGAACGATTTGGAAAAAATCGAAATTGAAAAGCCGGTTGTTGAGATCAAAGATGAAGATCTTGCCAATATGATGGAAACGCTACGTAAGCAACACGCATCTTGGAAAGAAGTGGAGCGTGCAGCGAAAGAAGACGATAAAGTCACTATCGATTTTGTTGGCTCAGTAGACGGCGAAGAGTTTGAAGGCGGTAAAGCGGAAGATTTCGCTTTAGAAATGGGTAAAGGCCGAATGATCCCGGGCTTTGAAGAGCCAATCGTAGGCAAAAAAGTGGGTGATGAGTTTACTATCGACGTAACTTTCCCAGAAGAATACCACGCTGAAAAATTGAAAGGTAAAGATGCACAATTCGCTGTGACTTTGAAAAAAGTTGAAGAATTAGAGTTGCCTGAATTAGATAGCGAATTCGCAAAATTATTTGGTGTTGAAGACGGCGACTTAGACAAATTGCGTGAAGAAGTTAAACGTAATATGCAAAGAGAGCTTGATCAAAACTTGAAAAACCAAGTAAAAGAACAAGTTATTTCGGGTCTGATTGAAAATAACCCTGTTGATTTGCCAAAAGCATTGGTTAAGCAAGAAATCGATGCTTTGCGTCAACAGTCAATGCAACGTTTCGGTCAGCAAGCAGCGCAAGGTAATATGCCAGAGTTGCCAGATGACTTATTCGAAGAAAATGCGCGTCGCCGTGTTTCAATCGGTTTGTTGCTAGGTCAGGTCATCAACAACGAAGAGTTGAAAGTTGATCCTGCTCGCGTTGATGCAATGATCGAGACTTCTGCTTCTGCGTATGAAGATCCTGAAGAAGTGATCAATTACTACAAGAGCAACAAAGAGTTGCTTCAGCAAATGGAAAATTTAGCACTTGAAGATCAAGCTATTGACGCCATTGCTGCAAAAGCTGTAGTAACAGAAGTAAATAAAGAGTTTGAAGAGATCATGAACAAACAAGCATAATTTGTTTGTATTGAATTGACTTTTCAGTATTCATCCTGCTTAAATGCTCAGTATTTTCTGAGCATTTTTTTATTTAAAAAAGACTTCCAAATATGATGAATCCTATTCCTGATATAAACAGTGCGTTAGTCCCTATGGTCGTTGAACAAACCTCTAAGGGTGAACGTTCATACGATATTTACTCCCGTCTTTTAAAAGAAAATGTGATTTTCCTTGTTGGTCAAGTTGAAGATCATATGGCGAACCTGATTGTCGCGCAGTTGTTATTTTTGGAAGCTGAAAACCCAGAAAAAGATATTTTCTTATATATTAATTCTCCGGGTGGTTCAGTAACGGCGGGAATGGCTATTTACGATACCATGAACTTCATTAAGCCAGATGTGAGTACCGTTTGTATTGGTCAAGCTGCGAGTATGGGGGCATTCCTACTTTCTGGTGGAGCAAAGGGTAAGCGCTATTGTCTTCATAATTCTCGTGTGATGATTCATCAGCCCTTAAGTGGCTATCAAGGTCAAGCATCCGATATTGAAATTCATGCTAGAGAAACATTAGCAATTAAAGAGAAGTTAAACCGATTACTTGCTGAACATACCGGTCAAGATTATGAAAGATTGGTTCAAGATACAGATCGTGATAACTTTCTAAGTGCGCAGCAGGCTATGGATTATGGCTTGGTTGACCAAGTGCTATCTAGCAGAGCGGATGCCTTAATTAATAAATAATAAAAGCAATGACTTGTGAACGTCGTTCTTAATGAAACTTGGGTTTTTACTTTGCAACCTATACATTAGCTAAAGAACGCTGTTCTATTAAGAAGAGAAGCGCCCTAAGCTTCTACTATGTGTTTAGGAATGAAATAGAATTAGTGGTATTAAGTGTCTAGTGATTAGAGGCTTAAAATCAACAGTAACACATAGATATTTCTAGGACGTTTTTAATGAAGCGGCTCAAATCAATGCACAGGTGGGGTATTAAATGAGTGAGCAACAAGGTGGAGACGGCGATAACAAATTACTGTATTGCTCGTTTTGTGGCAAAAGCCAACACGAAGTACGTAAATTAATCGCTGGCCCTTCTGTTTTTATCTGCGACGAATGCGTCGAGTTGTGTAATGACATTATTCGTGAGGAAATTAAAGAAATTTCCCCGAAGAAAAAGGAAGATGCATTACCTAAACCAACTGAAATCCATACCCATTTAGATGATTACGTTATTGGTCAAGAGTACGCCAAAAAAGTGTTGTCTGTAGCGGTGTATAACCACTATAAACGATTGCGTAATGGTGATGTTCATGATGGCGTTGAATTGGGTAAGAGTAATATCTTATTAATCGGTCCAACAGGCTCTGGTAAGACTTTGTTAGCGGAAACGCTTGCACGTCTACTTGATGTGCCTTTTACAATGGCAGATGCAACAACATTGACCGAGGCTGGATATGTTGGTGAAGATGTTGAAAACATCATTCAGAAGTTACTTCAGAAATGTGACTACGATGTTGAAAAGGCTCAACGTGGTATTGTTTATATAGATGAAATCGATAAAATTTCTCGTAAGTCGGATAACCCATCCATTACTCGCGATGTCTCGGGTGAGGGTGTTCAGCAAGCACTACTAAAGTTAGTTGAAGGGACAATTGCATCAGTGCCGCCACAAGGTGGTCGTAAGCATCCTCAACAAGAATTCTTGCAGGTCGATACTTCGAAAATCTTATTTATCTGTGGTGGTGCGTTTGCAGGTTTAGATAAAATTATTGAGCAACGAGCAAATATCGGTACTGGTATTGGTTTTGGCGCTGAAGTAAAGTCCAAGAGCAATACAACGTCATTAAGTTCTTTGTTCCAAAAGGTTGAGCCAGAAGATCTCATTAAATATGGTTTAATTCCTGAGTTTATTGGGCGCTTACCAGTAGTCACCAGTTTGGAAGAACTTACCGAAGACGCGTTAATCCGTATTTTGAAAGAGCCAAAGAATGCATTAACGAAACAATATGCGGCTTTATTTGCAATTGAGGATGTTGAGTTAGAATTTAGAGATGATGCTTTACACGCTATTGCAGAAAAAGCAATGGAGCGTAAAACAGGGGCTCGTGGATTGCGTTCCATAGTGGAGTCAATTTTGCTTGATACGATGTACGAACTCCCAGCAATGGATGACGTCAGTAAAGTTGTTATTGATGAAACAGTTGTTAAAGGCGAATCCAAGCCCATACTGATTTATGACAGTGCATCTGATAAAAAAGCCGCATCTGAGTAAATATAGCAAGTTTGAAAAAAGGCCCGATGGGCCTTTTTTAATGTCTAAATGTGCAATTAATGTCTAAATTTTTCAGAAAAGTACGGATAAGCATTTGATCTTTTAATGGCTATCCCCATATTCCATCTTAATGAATTGAACGATTGTAAAAGAGAATCAAGATGAGTGAAGAAAAGCTAACCAGTATCGAAATGCCGGTATTGGCGTTGCGAGATGTCGTTGTGTATCCGCACATGGTCATCCCTCTGTTTGTAGGGCGTGAAATGTCAATTCGTTGTCTCGAAGCCGCCATGGATAAAGATAAACAGATATTTTTGGTCGCTCAAAAAGACGCTGGCGTCGATGATCCTAAAACTGACGACATCTATACGGTTGGTACAGTAGCGACTCTTTTACAGTTGCTAAAATTGCCGGATGGTACGGTAAAGGTGTTGGTCGAAGGTAATCAGCGCGGTTCTATCGATAAATATACGCAAACAGATGATTACTTTGTGGCTGAAGTAAGCCGTAATCAAGATGAGGAGCTTCCCGAAGCAGAGCAGGAAGTGATGATTCGCTCTGCCATTTCTCAATTTGAAGGCTATGTAAAGTTAAACAAAAAAGTACCACCAGAGGTGCTAACTTCTCTTAATGGCATTGATGAGGCGGCTCGATTAGCGGATACCATGGCTGCTCATATGCCTTTAAAACTTGCTGAAAAGCAAAAAGTATTGGAAATGACCAACGTCTCAGAACGTTTGGAATATCTAATGGCTTTGATGGAAAGCGAAATTGATTTGCTGCAAGTTGAAAAGAAAATTCGTACTCGTGTGAAAAAGCAAATGGAAAAAAGCCAGCGCGAGTATTACCTGAATGAGCAAATGAAGGCAATTCAAAAAGAATTGGGCGAGTTGGACGATACGCCTGACGAATTTGAAGCGTTATCTAAAAAAATTGAAGAAGCTAAGATGCCTGAAGAGGCTGAAGATAAAGCAAAAGCTGAACTCAATAAATTAAAGATGATGTCACCGATGTCAGCAGAAGCAACAGTCGTAAGAAGTTACATCGACTGGCTTGTGAGTGTGCCGTGGCATAAACGCAGTAAAGTCAAAAAAGATCTAACCTTGGCGCAAGGTGTTCTTGATGAAGATCATTATGGTTTAGATAAAGTCAAAGAGCGTATTGTTGAATATCTTGCCGTGCAACAGCGTGTGCGTAAGCTAAAGGGCCCAATTCTGTGTTTGGTTGGTCCTCCCGGAGTAGGGAAAACCTCTCTGGGTCAGTCTATTGCTAAGGCAACAGGGCGTAAATATATCCGTATGGCGTTAGGTGGTGTTAGAGACGAAGCTGAGATCCGTGGTCATCGTAGAACGTACATTGGTTCATTACCGGGCAAGTTAATTCAAAAGATGTCAAAAGTGGGTGTAAAGAACCCACTATTTTTACTAGATGAAATAGACAAAATGTCGTCAGACATGCGGGGCGATCCTTCTTCAGCACTACTTGAGGTTTTAGATCCAGAACAAAACAACAGTTTCAGCGATCACTATTTGGAAGTGGATTACGATTTATCTGATGTTATGTTCGTAGCTACTTCTAATAGTATGAATATCCCTGGGCCGCTACTAGATCGTATGGAAGTAATTCGTTTGTCGGGTTACACCGAAGACGAAAAACTCAATATTTCTACACGCCATTTGATTAAAAAACAAATGTCGAGAAATGGTCTAAAAGAAGGGGAGTTGACCATTGATGACTCTGCCATCATCGGCATTATTCGTTACTACACTCGTGAAGCGGGTGTGCGTAGCTTGGAACGAGAAATCTCAAAGATTTGTCGCAAAGCCGTTAAAAATATTTTAACTGATAAAACATGTAAATCGGTCATTGTTAACCAAGATAACTTGAAAGATTTCTTAGGTGTGCAACGCTTTGACTATGGTAAGGCCGATAAGAACAATCAAATTGGTCAAGTTACTGGTCTAGCATGGACCCAAGTTGGTGGTGATTTGTTAACGATTGAAACGACCTCTGTTCCCGGAAAAGGCAAAACGACGTTTACCGGTTCACTGGGTGATGTGATGTTGGAGTCAATCAAAACAGCGATGACAGTCGTGAGAAGTCGAGCTGAAAAACTGCGTATCAACGATGACTTCTATGAAAAGCGTGATATTCATGTCCACGTGCCAGAAGGGGCTACGCCTAAAGATGGACCTAGTGCAGGTATTGCAATGTGCACGGCGCTGGTCTCTAGTTTAACTGGAAACCCTGTGAAATGTGATGTAGCCATGACAGGTGAAATTACGCTACGAGGCGAAGTGTTAGCGATAGGTGGCTTAAAAGAAAAGCTACTAGCTGCGCATCGAGGTGGGATCAAAACCGTCGTTATTCCGAAAGATAATGAACGTGATCTGGAAGAAATTCCTGAAAACGTGAAAAAAGATCTTTCAATCCATCCTGTACAGTGGATTGATGATGTTTTGAAAATTGCGCTTCAGGAGAACCCAGAAGGTATAGAATTGGCAGGCTAAGTATGCTCAATCGCCCGTTTCATAAGCGTTTTAGCTTGTAAATGGGGGAAAGTATCGACCTGTTCGCACTTTTTTTAAATTATTTGACTCCAAGGGGCTTCCCAAACGTAAAAGTTGTGGTAGCCTTAGGAGCAGATTTGCTGGAAGCCTTGTAAACAAAGGGATGAAAGCGATTCGTCAAATTTTATAGAATTGTTAGCCTTTGCTTGAAGTTACATTTCAGGCTTGCTATAACGTCTCTGCAATTACAAATGCGGAACAATTAATAATAACAATTGAAGGGGATGATATTGTGAACAAAGCTCAACTTATCGACGCGATTGCTGCTAGTGCTGATATTTCCAAGGCTTCTGCTACTCGCGCTTTAGACGCGTTTACAGATACTGTAACTGAAGCACTTAAAAGTAACGACCAAGTGGCTCTTGTAGGTTTCGGTACTTTTTCTGTACGTGAGCGTTCAGCTCGTAGTGGTCGTAATCCACAAACTGGTGAAACTATCCAAATTGCTGCAGCGAAAGTTCCTTCTTTCAAAGCTGGTAAAGCTCTGAAAGACGCATGTAACTAATCATTAGCTGTCTTTAAAGATTCTAAGAGCCTCCTGTTATGGAGGCTTTTTTTATTTTCCCACCAAGTCGCTCGTTTCACTAATTGTTTGTTACCTTCAAATATTGTTTGATTTTCCAGCAATAGAGTAATTCCTAGTGTTAAGAATCAAAATTGTCGGTACTCCCTATTTAATTATTAGTCTATAATGCAGCGTCAAATTTTATGCCGAACAAACGCCTAAATAAGTTAACTCGTAGATATTTTGAATGAACATCGAGTTCCAGTAAGACTAATAGGCTTGTTGAGTCACTTACGACCTAAATGGCGGAACGTAAATTGGAGAGTTTGAAATACAATGTTGGAAAAAATGAGAGAAGGGGCAACCGGCATCTTTGCAAAAGTGGTGCTCGGATTAGTCATCCTAAGCTTTGTTTTTGCGGGTGTAGGAAGTTATATCAACTCAGGGAGTGAAGTTCCTGCGGCTGTTGTTAACGGTGAGGAAATCTCAAGTCTAACGCTAGAGCGAGCTTATCAAAATGAGCGTGGACGTATGGAGTCACAACTCGGTGAGTTGTTCTCTCAGCTAGCCGCTAACCCTGAATATTTAAGTAACTTTAGGCAGCAAATTTTAGAACGACTGGTAAGTGAAGAATTACTTGATCAATTTGCCACAGAGTCGGGAATGCGTGTAAGTGACGAAGACGTTAAAAGAGCAATAATTGAAACACCCGCTTTTCAGCTAGGTGGACAGTTTGATAATGAACGTTTCAAGCTCTTAATTGCTCAGTCAGGTATGCAGGTAAATGAATTTAAAGAACTATTGCGTGGAGACCTAACTCGTCGTCAGTTATCTGATGCGGTGTTAGCGAGCAACTTTACTTTACCTAGTGAAGCTAAGTCAGCTTTAAGGCTTCAAAAACAAACACGTACTGCGCGTGTTGTGAAGGTTCCCGCTTCTTTGTTCAGCGATAGCATTGAAATTAATGACGAAGAAAGAAACGCCTATTACAGTGCAAACATCACCGATTTCGATACCCAAGAAAAAGTGAAGGTCGAATATATCGAGTTGGAAGCGAGTCAGTTGGCATCTGAAATGGAAGTCACTGAACAAGAGATAGAAGATTATTATCAAAGTAACCAGTCTCGTTATCGTAGTGATGAGCAACGTCGTGTGTCGCATATTTTAGTCGAGCTTGGTGATGACGAAGAGGCCAGCTTAGAAAATGCACAGGGGTTATTAGATATTGCCCGCACAGGAGCTGATTTTGCTTCTTTAGCAAAAGAAAATTCCGCAGACACGTTCAGTGGTGAAAATGGGGGCGACTTAGATTGGATCGAGAAAGGTCAAATGGATCCCGCCTTTGAAGAAGCCGCTTTTTCACTTGCTCAGGTGGGTGATATTTCTGATGTGGTAAAAAGTGAGTTTGGTTTTCATATCATTAAGCTTACGGACTTAAAAGAAGAGCAGGTCAAAGAATTAGAAGATGTCGCCGATGAAATTAGATTAGCCATCAAACAAGAAAAAGCTGTTGAGCGATTCTACGATATTCAAACTCAAGTAGAAGAGCTAGCATTTGAAGTGCCGGACTCCCTTGGTGAAGTTGCAGCGGTAGCGAATGTTGATGTGATGACATCCGCGCTTTTCTCTCGAGATGAAGCAGAAGGGGTATTGGCAAATCCTATCTTGCTGGAGCAAGTCTTCTCTGAAAATGCGATTGATGAAAAGATTAATAGCGATGTACTCAGCCTTGGTGATAATCATATTGTAGTTGTTCGTGTTATAGAGCATAGCCCTCGTCGTACTCAGGCATTAGAAGAAGTAAAAATGCTAGTGGATGCAGCGCTAACTCAAGAAAAGGCTCTTGAAGCGGCAAAGGATTGGGCAAATGAGGTGAAACATGCGTTAGTAGAGACAGGTGAGGCGGAAACCTTACTTGCGTCTAAAGAACTTGCATGGGAGACCCATGAAGCGATTATTCGAGCATCTAATGAAGTTGATCCTGAGGTGCGCACTGCATTATTTAAACTTTCTCAAGATGATAAGTTTGATGTTGTTGAATTGGCCGGTGGCGATGTGGCGTTAGTAGAGTTACAAGAAATTGCTAATCCAGAACAATTTGATGAGAACGAAGTGAAAAGCACGCAGCAGCGTTTAGCGAGACAAATTGGTGCATCTAGTTTTCAGAGTATGTTGGAAGAATTAAAGGCTTCGGCTGATATTACTTATGCCAAAACCGCTGAAACTAATTAATTTAAGTGATGCCTATCCTACTAGGGTAGATTGACAGTTTTTGGGCCAGCTCTAGGAGCTGGCTTTTTTATGCCTAAGGGAATAGGGTTTCTGTAGGGGGTTAGAATACGCGATTATCAATTAGTGTATTAAAGGCGTTGATTAAGCGCTTTGTGTAGTCTGTTTTCGGATTATTGTAAATCACTTCTGCTTTTCCTGACTCCACTATCCTGCCGTTATTAACAACCAACACACGATCGCTGATATGTCGAACAATCCCCAAATTATGAGATATAAAGATATAACTCAGCCCCAGTTTCTTTTGCAATTGCATTAACAAATTTACCATTTGAGAGCGAACCGAAGGATCGAGTGCTGCGAATGGCTCGTCAGCGACTATCACTTGTGGATTCAGTATTAAAGCTCTTGCAAGGGCAACGCGTTGGCTTTGTCCGTCGGAAAGCATATGCCGGTAAAAGTGTGCGTGATCCGATAGCAAACCAACTTGCTGTAACGTTTCTCGTATCCGTTCATGGCGTTCTTGCGCTGTTAAATCAGTGTTTAGCTTTAATGGCTCTTCAAGTATCTTTCCTACGGGGACAGTTGGATTGAGCGACTCTCTTGCCTGTTGAAATATCATCCTGATATTTAAACTACGCTGTTTTAAATTGTTATATTGGATTTTTTGTCCGTTTAATAAAATGCTTCCAGATGTTGGGTTTTCTACACCAACAAGTAAGTTGGCAATAGTGGACTTCCCCGAGCCATTGTCACCAATAACCGCTAGTGTTTCCCCTGCATTTATTTCAAAGTTAATCGGACCTACAACGAATTGGTCAACTGCTGCCTGACGCCAGCCTCGAACGGTCTTACGTTTATAATAAAGCTGTTTTACTGCGAGAACGGGAGTCAATTATTTATACCTATGCAATGGAAAGTGGCAACTATAATAATGATTCTGTATATAGCGAACCTCAGGCATTTTTACACACTCTTTTTGTGCCCTTGGACAACGAGGACCAAGCCGGCAACCAGCGGGTAGATTTTGTAATGTTGGAATTGTGCCTTCTAATGCATTGAGTTCTGTTTTCGGTAATAAGTCCTTTCTGAAACTTGGTGCGCTGTCGAGTAGGGCTTTCGTATATGGGTGCAGAGGGCGCCTTCTTAGCTGCATCAATCGTCCACTTTCAACCGTTTGACCACAGTACAATACCGTCATTGTTTCAGCTAAAGAGGCAATAGCAAGTAGGTCATGGCTAACAAATAGAATACTAAGCTCTTTGGTTTCATTGAGGCGGCTGAGTAGTTTAAGAATTTGGATTTTTGTGGTCGTTTCCATGCCCTTTGTTGGGTCATCCGCAATCAATAACTTGGGCTCAGAAGCTAATGCCATCGCAATCATAAATTTCTGGCATATATCATCAGGGATTTGGTGTGGATAACTGCTAACACAGGCATCGTGCTCTTTAATGCCGACTTTATGTAATTGTGAAGCAACTATTTCATTGCGCCTTTGCCGTCTTTCCCAATACCAGCCTTTACCGATCAAGTGGTCAGGAATTGCTTCTTCAAGTTGCTCACCTAATGTTGCCGTCGGGTCGAGAGAATGTGTGGGATTTTGGAAAATAACAGCAATATCTTCTCGAGTAATTTGCCGCCTTTCTTCATCGGATAACATTAGCAAATCCTTGCCACCCCAATTTAGTCGATCAGCGGTTAAGCGCCATCCTTCGTTAATCGCTCCTACAATCGCTTTTACAATTAGGCTTTTACCTGAGCCGGATTCCCCAACCAATGCTCGAATTTCTTTAGGCGCAATGGTCAAGCTAATTTTATCAAGTGCTTTCACCCAACCATTTGTTGTTTCTATTTCTAGTGTTAGGTTTTTGATGTCGAGTAAAGGCATTAGTGTAAGAACCTATTATGAAGTGCGCTTCTCAAACCATCACCGACGAGATTAATGGATAATATCATTAGGAATATTGCGCCTCCCGGTGCAGCAATGCTCCAAGGCGCAATATAGGATATGTCCAAACCTTCCGACAACATGGCGCCTAATTCAGTTCCAGGAGCTTGCACACCCAGATTAAGAAAGCCGAGTGCACTTATATCCAAAATTGCTGTTGATAGCGCCTGCGTGCCTCTGACGACAAGCATTTCGATGATGTTTGGAAAAATAGTGGAGCGAAACATATGCGCTTTGGAAGCACCGTCTAGCTTTGCTGCAACAGCGTAGGGCTTTCTCAGTTCAGAACGGACAGCGTCTCGAGTGTAATGAATGAATTGTGGGACAAGTGCAAGTGTTATGGCCCACATTGAGTTGATTAAACCCGGTCCAAGGATAGCGACAATAATGATGGCGATTAATAGCGTGGGAATAGCCATAAGAGAATCCAGTAAGTGATTCAAAATGCTACTTTGCAGTCCACGCATCATCCCCGCGAAGGCGCCAATTAGAATGCCAATTATCATGGAAACAATAACGAGAAATAGGCTAATCCCCAATGTAACGCGTGTTCCGTACACCACTCTGGACATAATATCTCTACCTAAGGCATCAGTCCCGAGCATATAATCGATTCCTCCGCTGGCAGTCCATGCAGGAGGCACCAATAAGGCGTCGGTATTTTGTTCTAGGGGAGAATATGGTGTTATTAAAGGCCCAAAGCTAATTACTAAGACAAAGAAGCACATGCATAACAGGCCGAAAAAGGCTGCATGGCTTTTGCTAAATTCCAGCCAAGTTTGTTGTAATGGGGAAGGGGGGGCCTCTTCCTGATATAAGCTAGTTTTTAACACGTCTGTGATGCATCCTTTTTGGGTCAAAAACCTTGTGTGTTAGGTCAATAAATACAGTAAAGACAACCACCAATACTGACACTGCCAACATACCTGCTCGTATTGCGGGGTAATCTTCTTGATAAATGGCTTGTATTAGCCAGTTGCCGACACCCGGCCAAGAAAAAATCGTTTCGACAATCATGGCATTCGTTAGCAGCGTCGTAAACTGCATCGCAACTTGCGGCACAATCGGGAGTAAAGCGTTACGTAAGCCATGCTTTAATAGTACCTGACGGCTAGTTAGTCCTTTAGCGTAGGCTGCTCGAATATAGTCGCTCGACAATACTTCGATAACAGAATGACGAGTCATTTTCATGATAATGGTACTGGTTACAATGGAAATGGATATAGTTGGTAACAGCATATGGCTGGCAGCATTGACTAAAGCTTCATATTTATTCTCAATATTCGAAGCAAGAATATCGTAAACAATAAACCCGGTTTCTTGAGGAATATCATAAAGTAAACTGATTCTGCCCGAGATAGGTAGCCAACCGAGCTGCAAGGAGAAAAATAGAATTAGCAGCAATGCGAGCCAAAAAACGGGAACAGAGTAACCAAGTAAACTAAATGATAGAATTGAGTAATCACTCACTTTTCCATGTTTTATTCCAGCCCAAAAGCCGAGAGGAATTCCAAATAAGAGCGATAGAATAAGTGCATATGTTCCAAGTTCGATGCTGGCAGGGAGAAAGGTAGCAATTTCATCAACTAAGGGCTGACCCGATACAAAACTTTTTCCCCAATCACCCAGCCAGAGCAATTCTAAGTAGCGAATGAATTGGTTTAGAAAACTCTTGTCGGTGTGATAATACTGATCCAGATAAGCTTTTTGCTCTGCTGTGATAAAACTGACGCCAGATAGGTTGGCGACAGGGTCTCCCGGAAATGCATGTACCAACCAATAAGAAGCCAGCGCTAAGATGAGCAGTGTTAGCAGTAGTAAATTTAAACGCCGAAGAATATACGTTATCACTGCTTATATACCCCACCAAATCGAATGCCGCCGAAAGGATTTATGACTAAGTCGTTTACGTTGCTCCTGTACGCCTGATAACGATAAGCGTGTGCAATGGGAACGAGTGGTATTTGGTCCGCTATGATGGCGTTTGCACTTTGGTAAAGAGCAACTCGAGTTCTCTCATCGCTATAAGTTAAGGCTTCATTAATGAGTTCATCAAACTGTGGCGAGCACCATTTTGCTCGGTTTGTTCCTGAGTCTATGGAAGGGCAACTAAGCAGAGGCCGATAAAAATTATCGGGGTCGCCATTATCTGCTGACCAGCCAATTAAAATAGAATCGTAATTACCTTCTGCGAGCCGCCTTCTGAATGAATTCCATTCAAAGCTGACGATGTTGACGTTGACGCCGACGTCTTTCAAAAAGCCCTGCATCAATCCGGCCATCATTACTGCGTTTGGGTTATAGGTTCGCTCTACGGGCATCGCCCAAATATCCAAGGTGAAGCCATCTTCTATTCCATTTTTTTTAAGCAGTTCTTTAGCCAATATCGGGTTGTAACTCGTACCTTGTAGATCACTTTGGTGCGCCCAGGAAGAGGGAGGAACAATTCCATTGGCTTTAACTGCACTGCCAAAATACACCGCTTCAACCAGTGCTGATTTATCAATCGCCATAGCAAGTGCTTTGCGAACTTCGATGTTGTCAAAAGGAGCGCGGGAAGTGTTAAATGCCCAAAAACCGACATTCAGTCCCGGTTTTTCATCAAGAATTAAGTTTTCTCTCTCTCGGATGATTTCTAATTCACTGTGAGCAGGAAGGGATAATACGTCACATTCACCCGTCATGAGCTTAGCAAGGCGCAGCGAACTTAAGGGGGTAATATCGAAGATGAGTTGATCGACAAGGGGGATATCTCGCCAATAGTTTGCATTCTTTTTATATCGAATATACCGGTCTTTCTGATGATGTATGAATTGAAAAGGGCCCGTTCCGATGGGGTGTTCATCAATGAGTTCCGGCGTGCCTTTATTGAGCAAGAAATCACCATACTCAGCAGACAATACAATCGCAAAGTCGGTAGCGAGGTTTGCAAGAAAAGAGCTATCGGGCTTACTTAAAGTGATTTTAATTTTATGGCTATCCACACGGTAAATAGCGTCAATCAAGTTATCTAACTCTAAGCTAGCAAAATAGGGGTAGTTGCCGCCTGACACATCATGATAAGGGTGATCCCAATTCCGCCAGCGATCCATGCTGAAAATGACATCATCAGCATTAAATTCACGCGTAGGCTTGAAGAACTGGGTCGAATGGAAGTGAACCTCTTTTCTTAAAGTAAATGTATAGGTCAGGCCGTCTTTACTGACTTGCCAATGAGAAGCGAGCCCGGGCACGATTTTATTCGTTTCAGGATCGAACTCTAGCAAGCGGTCATAGATTTGGTATGAGGATGCATCAGCGGTTGTGCCAGATGTCGCTAGCTGAGGATTAAACGTAGATGGGTTGCCTTCCGAACAATATATCAGTCCGGTTTTTTCAGTGTTTATCGGGTTCGTTTCACCACATGCAAATAGTAAAAAGCTGCTAATTAATGCAGTTAATAATGGCCTAATTGTGATGTTTAGAGACTCAACTTTCGGCATCTTCAGTTTGATCCAGCAAATTGTATTTTTTCAAATAACCGCGCAGTTGATGATAAGTCAAAGTGAGTTTGTCCGCTGTCTTCTTTTGGTTATATTGGCTATCGATCAATGCTTGCTTGATCATCTCAATTTCGTATTGTTGGCTCTTTTGTTTTAAGTCTACCGGAAAGCTCAGAGGAGCTTCCACTTTTCTTACCGAAAACTCGATGTTTTCAGCCGTGTTTGTTGTTTCTGTTTCCGGTGGAGCAGTGGGGTGGGGGATGGGATCAACTCTGCGATCATGTGTTTTTATCACTGCTTTAGGCCGATAAGCCGATTCGAACGGGTCTAATACAATGTCATGCACAGGTAAATAGGGGTTATTGCAACGGTAAACAGCACGCTCTACGACATTTTTTAATTCCCTTACATTTCCAGGCCAATGATACGTAAGTAGCGTTTGTTTAGCTTTTTCGGTGAAGCCACTGAATAATTCCATTTCCAACTCTCGAGCCATATTAATGGCAAATTGTTCCGCTAAAAGAAGTATGTCTTCTCGTCTTTCGCGTAAAGGTGGAATGGTGATGACATCAAAAGCGAGACGGTCGAGCAGGTCAGCCCTAAATTCCCCCTTTTCTGCCAGAGTGGGCAAGTCTTCATTGGTGGCAGCAACTAATCGCACATCAACTTTAATAGAACGAGAACCGCCAACGCGCTCAAATTCACCATATTCAATCACTCTGAGTAGCTTTTCTTGAATCAGTCCTGAAGTATTACCCAATTCGTCTAAGAATAAGGTGCCATTGTGGGCTACCTCAAAACGGCCTTCACGGCGTTTACTAGCACCCGTAAACGCACCTGCCTCATAACCAAATAATTCTGATTCAAGTAAATTCTCATTCAGTGCAGCACAATTTAATTTAATATAATTTTGTTCCCATCGCTTAGATAAATAGTGTAAGCGGGCTGCGATAAGCTCTTTACCTGTGCCTCGTTCCCCAATAATAAGGACGGGTTTGTTAAGGGGAGCAATCTGAGAAACTTGCTCTAATACTTCGAGAAAGCTATTGGCTTGCCCAAGTAAATTATCTTGCTGGCGAAACTGACTCATTAAAAACCTCAAAAATTAGTTAATTTCACTAATTTGTAGCCTTAACTAATAATATTCTACAATTGGAAAAAAGCCCAGATATAAATATTTCTTTATTATTCAATTGGTTGTGGTTTGTTTGTGACTTGGCCTGTAAATTGAATGCATTAACATCAACATTAATGAATCAGGCATCAATAGATACCTAAAGCTAACCATAAGAGGTATTAGAATATGGGAATTTTTTCTCGTTTCACAGATATTATCAATGCCAATATCAATGCTTTACTTGATAAGGCGGAAGATCCAGAAAAAATGGTCAGATTGATCATTCAAGAAATGGAAGACACTTTAGTTGAGGTGCGTTCAGCATCGGCGAAAACCTTGGCAAATAAAAAGGATTTAGCGCGCCAAGTTGAGCAACTGAAGCAGGAAGTTTCAGAGTGGGAAAATAAGGCCGAACTCGCATTAAGTAAAGACAGAGAAGATTTGGCTCGTGCAGCACTTTTAGAAAAACAAAAGTGTAGTGAACAAGTTGAAGTTTTAGAGAACGAGCTTAATCTTGTTGAAGAGCAAATTGCGAAATTACAAGATGAAATTCAGCAATTACAAGATAAATTAGCAGACGCAAAAACGCGACAAAAAGCGATTTTGATGCGTCAGAAAACAGCATCAACACGTTTGGAAGTGAAGAAGCGCCTTGATGACAACAAAGTCGACGATGCTATTGGTCGTTTCGAACAGTACGAGCGAAAAATTGATTCGCTAGAGTCTCAGGTTGAATCCTACGATTTGGGCAAACGTTCACTTGCTCAAGAGTTTGCTGAATTAGAAGGCGAAGGAAAAGTTGAAGATGAGTTGGCTGCATTAAAGAAAAAAATGCAAACGAATAAGTCTTCAAGTGGCGAATAGTGAGCAGGTGGAGCCTGCTCACTCACCGAAAACTAATCAATAGAGGATAGCAAAGTGGAAGATATCATTGGTTTGATTATCGCGCCAATCATCGTATTTTTAGTCATCGTTGCTCCGATTTGGCTAATTTTACACTACCGTAGCAAGAAGCAGATAAACCAAGGACTGTCAGAAGATCAGGTTACGGCTTTAAATAATTTGGCGAAAACAGCAGAGTCAATGGCAGACCGAATCCAAACGCTTGAAGCGATATTAGATGCAGAGTCGCCTGAATGGAGGAAAAAAGCATGAGTAATGGAAGAGAACTACATCGTGACATGCAAAAAGGGAAGTTAGCAGGGGTTTGTGCTGGGGTTGCCGAATATTTTGGCTGGGAACTTTGGATGGTCAGAATCGTCTTTATTTCCGGTTTTCTACTGACTGGTGGAAGCTTTTTCTTACTGGCCTATATCGTTGGGTGGTTAATTTTGGATAAAAAACCAACAACTGGAAAACAAACCGAATCTAAATTGAATTTTTTTGGTCATGAAGACAAAACCAGACATAAAGTCGAAGTGAAATCACGCGTATGGCAGGCGGGTGAACCCCCTGTTCAAGCCTTTCAGGATATTGATAAAAGCTTTGACTCATTGGAGCAAAGGTTACGTAAGATGGAAAGTTATGTGACTTCTTCAGAGTTTCAATTAAACAGGGAGTTTAGCAAGCTCTAATTGCAGTCTTCCACACTCTATTTGACATGAAAAAGCAACTTGCAGGGTTGCTTTTTTACTCATAAATAAAGCTTTGTTTAACTATTCATGTTGTGAATGTTCTTTTGTATTAGTGCTTTAGGGTGTATTTGTAACGAAAGTGTTACAAAGGTGATAATCGCTTTAATCCCTCTCTCTCTTTTCCCCTTAATCAATTTCAGTAGACTCGGTCTTATCTATCAGTAATGACTTTTCAGGTTACGTTGAGCCTTCGTGCACAAATGTGTACTTAAAGCCCTTAAACAAAAATATAAAGAAAAGCAGAAAACGACAGGAAAGAACATGGCAAAAGAATCAAAATATACTTCAAGACAATCAGATGCTAATGGAGTGATTGATTGGCCTGCTGATGAGAATGATACGTGGAATAAACTTGTCACACGGCAACTTGAGTTGATGCCCGGGCGTGCATGTGATGAATTCATGAATGGTATGAAACTACTCGATTTACCTCATGATCGAGTGCCTCAGCTTAATCAAGTGAATGAAGTGTTAGGTGATACGACAGGTTGGCAGGTAGCGGAAGTACCAGCATTGATTAATTTCGACGAGTTTTTCCGTTTACTCTCCAATAAACAATTCCCTGTAGCGACTTTTATTCGCACCAAAGAAGAATTTGATTACCTACAGGAACCCGATATTTTCCACGAAATTTTTGGTCACTGTCCATTGCTAACGAATCCAGCCTTTGCACATTTTACACATACTTATGGTCGTTTAGGCTACAGTGCAAGCAAAGAGGATCGTGTATTTCTAGCGCGTCTATATTGGTTTACAGTTGAGTTTGGCTTGTTAAAAACTGAGAAAGGTTTGCGCATCTATGGTGGTGGCATCTTGTCTTCTCCGGGGGAAACCATCGCAGCGCTTGAAGATCCGTCTGTACGTAGAACAGATCTGGATGTAATTGATGTCATGAGAACCCCCTACCGCATTGATATTATGCAGCCCGCTTATTTCTTATTGAATGGTATGGACCAGTTATACGAGCTTTCAGAAATGGATTTGCTTGCTAAAGTTCAAGAAGCTAAAGCACTTGGTTTACATGAACCTTTGTTTCCACCAAAAATTAAGAAAGCCAGTTAGTTAATCTGCATTTACTCATGAACCAACAAGGAAGTTGGTGAAATAGATTTTCGATGGATTGGTAAGTTCGCAGAAATCTTTTCTCAGATCCCTATTTTTTAGCAAAGACATTGCAAATTTCGTTCAAAGTGCAGGGTACTAGAGTGGTTTTGCTTTGCTATCGAGCAGATCTGAGTTAGATTGTACTGATTAGTTTACATTTCGCTGTGTTCAGGAATTCGAATGAGACTCGAGATTATCTGCCAAGACAGATTGGGTATTGTACAAGATCTGTTAGACATTCTGGTTAAATATCAAATCGATTTGCGTGACATTGAGATTGATGGAACTGGAAAGATTTTTCTAAATTTCCCTAATATCGAATTTGAAGAATTCCAACACTTGATGCCAGAAATTCGAAAGCTAGATGGTGTCATGGATGTGAAAACCATTCCTTTCATGCCTATTGAGAGGGAAAAGAAAGAGCTTCGAGCATTACTTGAAATCCTGCCGGATCCTATCTTCTCAGTCGATACTAAAGGAAGAGTTATCCTCGCAAATGAGGCCGCCACTTCAAGTTTAGAGATGGAACTTGAAGACGTTAAAGACAAAGAAATCGGGGATTTAATAAAAGGCTTTAACTTTGCCAAATGGTTAAATTCAAAAAGCATTTCCTCTGAAACTCACCGAATTAAATTTATTGAACAAGACTTTGTCGCTGAAATGCTCCCTGTCCAAGTGACAGAGTACGGCGAGAAAAACGTACTGGCCGGTGCGGTTATTATGCTCAAGTCAGAATTTCGTTTAGGCCAGCAAGTTCACGCCTTTCACCAAAGTACAGAGGATGGCTTTGCTCATATTCAGGCAAATAGCTCAAGTATGAAACGTGTTGTACGGGAGGCGAAGAAAATGTCTGAACTTGACGCGCCAATTCTGATTTTTGGCGAAACAGGTACAGGTAAAGAGCTCATTGCTAAGGCTTGTCACAAAGCAAGCCGCAGAGAAAATGGCTCCTTTTTGGCGCTTAATTGTGCGGCGATCCCCGATAATGTTGCTGAGACAGAGCTATTTGGATACGGCCCGGGGGCATTCGGCAATCAAAATAGCAAGCCGGGGTTGTTTGAACTTGCTAATGGCGGCACCTTATTTTTGGACGAAGTAGGAGATATGTCCTCGCATCTTCAGGTTAAATTACTTCGTGTTTTACAAGACGGGAGTTTTCGACGTATCGGCGACGAAAAAGAAGTTTCTGCAGATGTTCGTATTATTTGCTCCACCCAAAAAGACTTGGGGCAGATGGTTGCCGATGGCTTATTTCGTGAAGATTTGTACTATCGCTTAAATGTACTGAGTTTGGTTTTACCAGCCTTAAGAGAACGTAAACAAGATATTATCCCATTATCAGAAGACATTATTAAACAGAATTCCGCGAAGCTAGGTAGACGTCCACCTAAGTTGAATAAGTCTTGCGTAGACTTCCTTACAAACTACCCTTGGCCCGGAAATATTCGTCAGTTAGAAAATGCCCTTTATCGGGCCTTGTCCTTGTTAGATGGTAAAGAGTTAAGTAAAGAGCACATTCAGTTGCCTTCTTGCGCTGGAACTATCAATTATATTTCGGAAGATTTTGATGGCACATTGGAGCAAGAAGTGAAGCGCTTTGAGCGTGACCTACTTAGACGTATGTATCCTTCCTACCCAAGCACTCGTCAACTCGCCAAAAAGTTAGGTTTAAGCCACACTGCTATAGCGAATAAGCTGCGGGAATATGGCATTAATCGGAAGACTGTAAAGGTATAATGACAAACTTGTATTGTCTCCTTTACATAAAAAACAAGAGATAGCAGGCAATTGAGCCTGCTTTTTTGTCCCTATCCTTTGATGTAAATCAATTTTTACGGATATTCCTTTACATTTGGTTTACATCTCAAAACAGCGTTCTCTACTGCATTCTGGCTTTTGTCGCTAATATGCAGGCATGTATCTATTTAGTTGTTATCAAAGAGATAAAAAATGAGCGTTAATGAAGCATATAACCCTTTGGGTACTGATGGTTTTGAGTTTGTTGAATACACGGCTGCTGATGCTGAAGGTATTCAAGCTCTTAAAGATTTGTTTCTATCGTTAGGTTTTGCAGAAATTGCAAAACACAAATCAAAGGATGTTTGGTTGTTCAAACAAGGAGACGTGAATTTTATTGTTAATGCAGAGCCTTCATCACAAGCTGAGGAATTTGCCAAAGTCCACGGCCCAAGCGTGTGTGGCATGGCATTTAGAGTGAAGGATGCTTCTGTTGCGTTGCAACATGCGTTAGAAAATGGTGGTAAACAGTTTGCCGGTAATATCGGAGCAATGGAGCTTAATATCCCCGCCATTTATGGTATTGGTGAAAGTACTCTTTACTTTGTCGACCGCTATGGTGACAAAACGATTTATGATGTTGACTTTAATTTCTATCCAGACTACCAAGAGCGTTTAGCGAAAATGGACGCGGGTTTACATACGCTCGATCACCTAACTCATAATGTTAAACGTGGCAATATGGCTGTATGGTCTAGCTTCTATGAGAATATTGGTAATTTCCGCGAAATCCGTTACTTCGATATTGAAGGTAAGTTAACAGGCTTGGTCAGTAAGGCGATGACAGGTCCTTGTGGTAAGATCCGCATTCCAATCAACGAGTCTTCTGATGATAAGTCTCAAATCGAAGAATATTTGAAAGCCTACAATGGTGAAGGCATACAGCATATTGCGCTATCCACTGACAATATTTACGAAACTGTTCGTACGCTGAAAGGCCGTGGAATGACATTCATGGATACGCCTGATACTTATTACGAGCAAGTGAATCAGCGTGTACAAGGACATCAAGAGGATGTCGATTTGTTGCGTGAATTGCGTATCCTAATAGATGGTGCCCCCGAGAAAGACGGCATCTTACTGCAAATATTCACCGATACGGTTATTGGTCCAGTGTTCTTTGAAATTATTCAACGTAAGGGTAATGAAGGATTTGGCGAAGGTAACTTTAAGGCATTGTTTGAGTCGATTGAACTTGATCAAATTCGCCGTGGTGTTATTTCTGAATAACCCTAACTAAATCAAATTAGTAGAGAAAAGCGAGGTCGAGAAAACCTCGCTTTTTGTCGTTAAAATATTCCCATTGAATCAAATGAGCATTCAATAAAGGCAGATAATATGAAATTAGCTACGTTAAAAAATGACACACGAGACGGGCAATTAGTGGTTGTCAGTAAAGATTTATCTAAAGCAGTTGCCGTAACCGAAATTGCAGCCACCATGCAAAGTGCGCTAGATAACTGGGACCAAGTTGAGCCGCGCTTACAAAGCGTTTATGAAAAACTTAATGCGGGTGAAATGGCGCAAGCGACCGATTTTGAACAAGCAAACTGTGAATCACCCCTACCACGAGCTTACCAATGGGCAGATGGCAGTGCTTATGTTAATCATGTTGAGTTAGTGCGAAAAGCGCGCGGTGCAGAAATGCCAGAAAGCTTCTGGACTGATCCACTTATGTACCAAGGTGGCTCGGATGATTTTATCGGCCCTCGTGATGATGTACTACTTCCCAGTGATGAATGGGGCATTGATTTTGAAGGCGAAGTTGCGGTTGTCACAGGTGATGTACCAATGAGTGTCTCACCGGAAAATGCAGGTAAGCATATTCGTTTGTTAATGCTAGTAAATGACGTATCGCTTCGTGGTCTGATTCCCGGTGAATTAGCGAAAGGGTTTGGCTTTTTCCAATCTAAACCGGCAAGTGCATTTTCTCCTGTTGCGGTAACGCCTGATGAATTGGGTGATAAGTGGCAAGATAGCAAAGTTCATTTACCACTGCTTTCTGAATACAATGGAAAAGCCTTTGGTAAGCCTCAGGCCGGTGAAGACATGACTTTTAATTTTGCTGAGTTGGTTGCACATGCCGCTAAATCTCGAAATTTAGGTGCAGGTGCAATTATTGGTTCGGGAACGGTATCAAATAAGCAAGGAACAGATCATGGTACGTCCATTGACGAAGGTGGTGTAGGTTACTCCTGCATTGCTGAAGTGAGAATGATCGAAACGATTCGCGATGGCAAACCGAGCACATCTTTTATGCGCTTTGGTGACACGATTAAAATCGAAATGTTAGATGAATCAGGGGCATCAGTCTTCGGTAGTATTGAGCAAACAGTTAAGCAAGCTTAATCATATATAGGGAGTGCCGACGCTCCCTTTTTTATGCAATTCGTTACATATTCCAAATAGGTCAAGTATGAAACTTTACGGTTATTGGCGCTCATCAGCGACCTACAGAGTTCGATTGGCGCTCAATCTTAAAGGGATTGAATATCAGTACGAACCCGTTCATTTAGTGAAAAATGGCGGTGAGCAATACTCGGGGAAATACCAAGCACTCAATCCAGCACAGCTAGTTCCAACGTTAGTGGATGAAAAAGAAGCGGTCACGCTAAACCAATCTTTGGCCATTATTGAATATTTAGAGGAAGCCTTTCCTGAGTCGCCTCCCTTAATTTCAGGCTCAGCAAGACAAAAAGCGCTAATACGCACTATTGCATACGACGTTGCCTGTGATACGCAACCCATTGCAAACTTGCGTGTGCTTAACTATGTCGCAAAAGACTTAGCACAAGGTGATGCGGGTAAGGTAGCGTGGGCTAAACATTGGATTGCAAAAGGACTTGCATCTTTAGAGACTCGAATAGCTCCTACCTCAGGTCTTTTTTGTGTGGGAGATGAGGTGTCTTTAGCTGATGTTTGCCTTATCCCGCAGGTATATAATGCTGAGCGATTCAATATCGATTTAAGTCCATTCCCAACAATCAAGCGGGTTGCCGAGCATTGCAATTTCCAACCTGCATTCATACAGGCTTTGCCTGAGAATCAACCGGATGCAGCAGAATAGGGGATAATGTAATGAGCTTCTACATGAGGTAAGAAGCTCATTGTATCCAGCTAAAGAGGAAGTTCCGTGGTATTTTTTACCTGCTTAAGTGCAAAAGTGGAACTGATATGATCTACACAAGGCAACTGAGTTAATTTCGCTTTTAGTAGCTTTTCGTATTCTTCAACGCTTTCTACAATAACTTTCAGCAGGTAATCCTTGTCCCCGCTTGTTGTATGACATTCCACAATTTCGTTAATATCTTGAACGGCTTTTTCAAAGGCGGTTAGTGAAACACTATCGTGGTTTTTGATTGAAACGTAGATAAACACACTCACGCCAAGGTTTAGTTTCTTATGATCAAGAATCGTCACTTTTTGTTTAATAATGCCTTGTTTTTCTAGTTTCTTTACACGTCTCCAGCAAGGTGTGTGAGAAAGCCCAACACGTTGACTCAACTCAGCCATTGAAATCGTTGCATCCTTTTGCAGAACGCGCAGGATTTCTTTATCAAACTTATCTAGTTTCATGATATTGCTAATGTCCGTGATTCGATTGCGGTTTTAATATGAGCGCCGCTTCAGATAGAAGCGCAAACTATAATATAAGCTTCTGTGGCAACCAAGATTTGTTATTAGATAAGATGGTAAGAAGTTATGTAATTAGAGTTAAAAATGTATCAGTAAAGCGTTTTCATTTTCTTTTTCATGTGTCTTTTATTGGCCTGTTGGGTGGATTTATTTGTGTTCTGTGGTGTCGATGAAAATGATTAAAATGGGGTGAAGAGTTTACATATCGCTGCTTATATAAGCATTGGAATAAAAAGATTACAGATCCTACTAGGTCTGACCACTGCTTTCACAACTTGAAGCGTCTTACCCCAAGAAAAATTAATGTAAACTCTCGCCAAACTAAAAATAAGGAACTCTACAAACTATGTCGTTATTTGAGCACCATGAATTTGATCAGCATAAAGAAGTTGTATTTTGTAATGATGAGAAATCAGGTTTAAAGGCAATAATTGCAGTTCATAATACAAACTTAGGCCCATCTTTGGGCGGTTGTCGTATGTTTCCTTACGCGAGTAGCGAAGAAGCGCTTACCGATGTATTACGTTTGTCCAAAGGCATGACTTACAAAGCGGCGATGGCAAATCTAAAGCAAGGGGGAGGAAAGGCCGTCATTATTGGCGATCCTCGCTCCGATAAAAGCAAAGAAATGTTTGAAGTGCTTGGTGAGTTTGTTCAGAAATTGGGCGGCGATTACATTACAGCGGAAGACTCTGGAATTAGTGTATCTGACCTGCAAATAACGGCGCAAAAAACAGAGTATGTATCTGGCATCAAGGCCAAGTTTACTTACGATGGTAGCCCTGCTGATGGAAACCCCGCTCCCGGTACAGCCTATGGGGTGTTTGTTGGCTTAAAAGCATCTGTTCAATATGGCCTTAACCGAGACCTACAGGGTGTTAAGGTTGCCATTCAAGGGCTAGGGCATGTTGGTTATCGCTTAGCGCGACATTTACACGAGGCTGGCGCAGAACTTTTTGTTACCGATATTTATCCTGAGCAGCTTGAAAAGGCGCAGCAAGAATTTGGCGCAACAATTGTCGAGCCGCAAGATATTTTTGGTTTAGATGTTGATGTATTTGCACCTTGTGCGTTGGGGGCTATTATCAACGCGACGACCTTGCCTCAGATTAAGGCGAAAGTGATTGCAGGAGCAGCCAATAATCAATTGGCAAATGAATCATTCGGTCAGGCGTTACGTAAACAGGGAATTTTGTACGCCCCTGACTATGTAATTAATGCTGGTGGCATTATTGATATCTATCATCAAACGCAGGATGGGACGCCCGCAGAATTAAAAGCGCACTTGGATGCAATAGGCGATACGTTAGTTGAGGTGTATCGGCGAGCGGATGAGGCCGACGAGGCTACAAATATTATTGCTAATACCATTGCAGAAGAGCGCTTCGGTAAATAACAAGCCATGAATTTTAGGCCAGTAGGTGACGTAAATATCATCAATTTGCTGGCCTTTTGCTCAAGGAGATTATGTAAGCGTGAATACAGCGTTGCATATCTCGAAGTCATTGGGCATAATGCCCGCCGCTTAGTTAAATAAGCGCTTAATAATTTCTATGGTGGTCCTTTCGGTCCTCTCGCAATGATAACTGGTGAACCCGGTCAGGCCCGGAAGGGAGCAGCCGTAGCGAGTGACTCATGTGCCGAGATGTGGCTGGTTGGACTGCCACCCAAATTCCTTTTTATGTGTTCAATCTTAAGCTGGCATGTTGATGTGCGGCATCTGAAATATCACACCCCAAATAATATCTGTTCAAATTATCTGCTGCCACTAAAGTCGCGCCAGAACCGAAAAAAGGATCGGCAACTACATCGTTTTCGATTGAACTTTGCTTGATTAACGTTTCGATTAATTCCACAGGCTTTTCTGTAGGATAACCCCGCCATACGCGTTTAAATGACAATACATCTGGAATACCAAGATCGTTAAGTTTACGTTTACCTTTTTCAAAGAATAGAATGAATTCGTAACGAGCACGATAGTGATAGCCCATACCAATCGCTTGCTTATCCCACACCAAAGGTTTCCAAAACTTAAATCCTGCTTGTTCTGCAATGGGTTTAGCAATAAACATAGTTTCTTGATCACAAAACAAATAAAAATGCGCGTTAGGTTTAAGTACGCGGTAAATTTCTTTGAAAAGTGTATCGAACCGACTGTTAGGAAAAATTGCAAACCACTGGTTACTTGAGCCATTGCTGACTTTGAGCCTTGTAGTTGTACCTTTTGCTCGGTGTTTTTCTAAGGATTCGTAGGGGGGATCGGTGATAACTAGATCAATGCTGTTGTTATTTAGGCTTTGTAACCACTCAACGGCATCTTGCTTTGCAAAATTGTACACAGGTATTTGCTCTTAAAAAGCGGCGGAGAATATCAGTAGATCTAAGGCAGGTGAAGTGATTACCTGCCTTTCTTTGACTAAGTGAGTAAGAAAACGACGGAGTGTGTTTTTAGTCGACAGCGGCTCTACGTTCGTTCAGAATCTTCATCGATTTATCAATCGCTTGTGCCACTTCTTTTTGCATTTGGCTTCTATCGTTAGAGCTCAGAAAAAACGCCATATCGACTTCAAACCGAATATATCGTGGTGGGACCTGATTTAACGCAAGGCAACATAAATCGGCCAGATAATCGGCATCCTTAGTGTTTTGTAAACCTAACTCCCCGATCCGCTCTAAAACTAAGTGCTCATAGTAGTTGTGAACATCGTCATCTAATTTCATACAAACTCCAGACTCTGATAACCTAAATTTCAGCTCATTTAGGCAATAATATAACAATATCAATCGGACAAGATATGAAAAAAAATACACACCCTGTCTATTACGGTGACTACCTTCAGCTAGATAAACTTCTCTCAGCTCAATCCCTTCAGTCTAGCAAGTATACAGATCCTGCCCATGAAGAGATGTTATTCATTGTAGTGCATCAGGTGTACGAATTGTGGTTTAAACAAATTTTGCACGAATTGAGTTCAATAATTGATATTTTTTCGCAATGTGAAGTTAAAGATGAACAATTAACTATTGTTGTACATCGTTTGAAGCGTGTTCTTGCAATACAAGACCTGCTGAATGATCAAATAGCGATTATGGAAACCATGACGCCTCAGCAGTTTCTCGCATTCCGTGATTATTTAGTTCCCGCTTCCGGCTTTCAAAGTATCCAGTTTAAGATTTTGGAAATTAGCTTAGGTTTAAAGCATCAATATCGAATTGAATTCGACAAACAGTCGTTTTTTCAACGTTTAAAGACAGAAGATAGAACGTTTTTGGAAGATCTAGAGAAAAAAGCAAGTTTATTTGAACTTGTAGAAAAGTGGCTAGAACGTATGCCATTTTTAAAATTTGAGAATTTCGATTTTTGGCAGCATTACCGCAAAGCAACGTCAGATATGCTGAAAAGTGATGAGGCTATTATCAAAAACAACCAGTATCTTAGTGACGCCGATAAAGCCAAGGAGTTAAAAGATTTAGCGTCAACCGCTGACTCTTTTGATGCACTACTTGATCCAGAAAAGTACCAGCAAGTAAAAAATAGTGGTCAGTTTAGAATGTCACAAAAAGCGGTATTGTCTGCACTGTTTATCCAGCAATATTCAGAAGAGCCTATTTTCAACTTACCGTGCCAATTTCTGCATCAACTGGCAGAAGTTGATGAGAAGTTGACGATTTGGCGTTACCGTCATGCCATGATGGTGCAACGAATGTTGGGAACGAAAATTGGGACTGGAGGATCATCAGGTCATGATTACCTGAAGAAAACCACCGATTCAAATCGTATATTTAAAGACTTCTTCAATATGGCAACATTTATACTCGCTAAGTCCGCTTTACCTCCATTACCTGATAACGTTAAGAAGTCACTTGGTTTTAGTTAGTCTATTTTTCATCAAGACAGTTTGTTGATTAGGACTCCATACGAGGTAGGTGCGATGGGTGCTGCCTCGTGGTTTCTTATAATGTTGAAAAATCCACACTATTTTAGTGTGATTATTGACACATTTAACACTTTCTACTACGCCTTTATTAATTAGAACAAGGCTTTAATACTTACCCAGCTACTTTGCAAAGACAACGTTACAAATTTGGTTATATCTAAGAACATAAATACTTTCAGCTTAGGGATTAGACAAAGAATCCGCTTGCAAGTCGTGGATTATTTGTTAAGTTGATAGGAGTAACTAGCCTTAGACTTTGATTATTGACCGAAGTTCAATCAAGGTTGTATGATGCGGGTCGAGGTGTTCTAACCTTACTGAAAAAAGTTACCTACCACACACTGGGTAACCTTCAAAAATAATATATACAAGAACGAGTGCTCCAGGGAGACAACACATGTATACAAACTCAAAACTGGCTAAGTCAGTACGATTAGCTTTAGCTTTTGGTGCCGCCTCTGTTACAGCTCTTTCAGCAAATACTGCCTTCGCTCAAGAAGGTGCAGACGATGTTGAAAAAATCGCTGTTACAGGTTCACGTATCCAACGTGCCAATATGGTTAGCTCAAGCCCGGTAACAGAGATTACTGCCGAAGATATCGCGATTAGTGGTATTACAAGGATTGAGGATTTACTTAACGATATGCCTGCAATCTTTGCTTCGCAAACAGCGAATACGGCAAACGGCGCGACAGGTACAGCAACAGTTGACTTGCGTAACCTAGGTGCAGAAAGAACATTGGTACTTATCAATGGTCGTCGTATGCCTTCAGGTTCTCCTATCGCAGGTGGTATCGGTGCTGACATCAACCAAATTCCAGCGGCTATGGTTGAGCGTGTAGAAGTATTGACTGGTGGTGCATCAGCAACTTACGGTTCTGACGCTATCGGTGGTGTTGTTAACTTCATCATGAAAGATGACTTCGAAGGCATCGACTTCGATTTCCAATACAGCTTCTATCAACACGATAATGACAATGCTTACCTTCAAGGCGTAAACGCTGAAAGCGGTTATAACGCGCCAACTGATAATGTCACTGACGGTAACACTCGTGACTTCTCTGTTGTTATCGGTAGTAATACTGCTGATGGTCGCGGTAACGTAACAATGTATGCTACTTACCGTAACATCGATGAAATTCGCCAAGGCAGCCGTGACTACAGTAACTGTGCTCTTGGTGGTACTCCTGATGACTTCTTCTGTTCAGGTTCATCTACTCTTCCTGAAGGCCGCATTACGGACTTTGGTTTGAACGCTGCTGAAGGTCTTCAAGGTTTCGACTATATCGTTCAAGGCGACCAATTCGTCGACAGAAACGGTTTGACTTATAACTATGCACCGGGCAACCACTTCCAACGTCCTGACCAACGTTACACATTAGGTGCATTTGGTCACTATGAAATCAATGAGCATGCAGATGTGTATGCTGAAATGATGTTCATGGATGACAGAAGTTTCGCGCAAATCGCTCCTTCTGGTGCGTTCTTCGTAACTAGCTCACTTTCTTGTGGTAACCCACTTCTTTCTGAGCAACAGTTCGATGCAATCTGTGGAATCAACGGATTAACTGAAGACGATTTTGCTAACGTATTCATCGGTCGTCGTAACGTTGAGGGCGCTGAGCGTTCAAATGACTTACGTCACACTTCTTACCGTGGTGTAATGGGGATTCGTGGTCTAATTAACGACAACTGGTCTTACGACGTATTTGGTAACTTCAGCCGAGTAGTGTTAGCTGAAGTTTATCAAAACGATTTATCAACAACTCGCATTGGTCGTGCATTCGATGTAGTTGAAGACGCAGATGGTAACCCAGCTTGCCGTACCGCATTACCTGACCCTGTAACGGGTGCTCCAGCTGTAGATCCAGCTTGTGTTCCTTGGAATGTTTTCCGAACTGGCGGTGTAACTCAAGAAGCGCTTGATTACATCACGCTTCCGCTATTTGCAACAGGTGAAACAACATCACTGCAAGTGGGTGGTTTCGTAACTGGTGACTTGACTGACGCAGGTTTCGTAGTACCTGGTACATCTACTGGTGTTAACCTTGTATTAGGTGTTGAGCGTCGTACTGAGAAGTTAGTATACAGCCCTGACCAAGGTTACCAATCAGGTGACGGTGCGGGTCAAGGTGGTCCAACAGCATCCGTTTCTGGTGATTTCGACGTTGAAGAAATCTTCGGTGAAGCGTTAATTCCATTGGTTGAAGGTCAGGCTTTTGCTGAGCAAATTAACTTAGAATTAGCATATCGCTACTCTGATTACTCAACTGATAAAACAACTGATACGTATAAAGTGGGCTTAGACTGGAATATCAATGACGATGTTCGTTTCCGTTCGAGCTTCCAACGTGCCGTTCGTGCAGGTAACGTACGTGAGTTGTTCCGTCCTCAAACAGTGGGTCTATTTAACTTAGATACTGATCCTTGTGCAGGCACAAACCCTGACTTTACAGAAGAACAATGTGCTCGTACCGGCGTAACAAGTGCTCAGTACGGAAATATTTCTGCTAACCCTGCTGGTCAATACAACCAGTTGAGTGGTGGTAACCCAGACCTAGAGCCAGAAGAGTCTGATACAGTTTCATTTGGTTTGGTATTAGCGCCAAGTGCTATTCCTAACCTAAACATTGCATTGGATTGGTTCAACATTGAAGTAACAGATGCAATCAGTGAAGTTCCTCCTGCAACTATTTTGGCTAAGTGTGCCGAATCAGGTGACGCAGCGTTCTGTTCACTCATTAATCGTGGTGCTGCCGGTGACCTTTGGATCAACAACCAAAGCTTCATCCAATCTACAGACATTAACATTGGCTTCTTTGAAACTTCTGGTGTTGACTTTGATGTTTCTTACGAGTTCGGTTTAGCTGATATGGGCGACTTGAAACTTAACTTAGTTGGTACTTACCTAACTAAGTGGGATCAAGAACCTGTACCAGGTGAAGGTGTTCAAGATTGTGCTGGTGTATGGGACCGTGGTACTTGTGGACCACCTACTCCAGAACTTCGCTACAACGTTCGTGCTTCTTGGGTAACACCTTGGGATGCAACGATTACGGGTACAATCCGTTATATCGACGAAGTTACAGAAGCTGTATTCGATGGTAATAACAACCGTACAGATGGCGAAACTACATTAGATAGCCAAGCTTACTTTGACTTAGCGGCGACTTGGAATGTATTGGAATCTACGCAATTACGTTTAGGTATAAACAACGTATTTGACGAAGAGCCACCACTACTTCCTGATGCGCCTTCTGGTTCTGCGAATGGTAATACATTCCCTCACTATGACAACCTAGGTCGTTACATCTTCATGGGTGTGAACGTATCGTTCTAATCTTTGATGAGTAATGAAGAAGGCCAGCTTTTATAGCTGGCCTTTTTTATATCCAAAAGAGCAGGTAAAAATTAAACTCAAAAAATAAAAGCCATATAAAACAACATGTTATGCTGAAAAAAATTGTAACATATGAGTGTGAAAAATATACATTTTTTGTAGATTTAGAATAGCAAGTTGATTGATTTATCGTCCGTAAAAGGTGAGGATAGATAGCTCATAACATTTTTGGGAGTAAGTTATGTTTAAGAAAAGCATTGCCGTATTTGTGGCAAGCCTATTACTAAGTGCATGTGGAGCAACATCTGATATTAAAACAGCAGATGTTGACACTAAAAAAGAAAAGATTGCCAAGTGCATGAAAGAAAATAAAGAGCACAAAGAAGATTGTGTTTCTAAAGAATCCGTTGCTAGAACGGGATTAGTGTGCAGAAACGAAATGGTTACGGGAAGCCGTTTACCTAAACGCATTTGTACTACAGCTGAGCAACGTCGACGAGAAGCAGAAGCTAGCCAAGGTATGGTAGATCACATGCAAAAAAGAGGTTTTACCTCTACTAGCCGTTAAGTCGGTAAGAATTAGTCAAAATGATTCATTGAGACTCTGGTACTACTGGAGTCTACCTCTCGTCGTCGATATACTCGGTGCAACCGAATCGATCAGAAGTGCGACGAAAGTTAGCTTCTTTAAGCAGTGGCTAATCTAAAGTAATATGACTAATTCACAAAATACATTTGAAGCTGCGTTAGCAGCTCACCAAAAGGGAGAACTTGAACGAGCTCTCTCTCTTTATTCCGACCTCCTTACCCATTCCCCCAATAATGCAGAATTATTAAGTTTGAAGGGAAGTGTCTTATCTCAATTAGGCCAGTTTGATGAAGCTGAAAATCTACTCAAAGGCGCGCTGAAGTTAGAGCCAAAAGAGGAAGGTTTCTGGGTTAATCTAGCAACTCACACCGTGAGAAAAGGAGATCCAAAACAAGCTACCTCTTTATTAATTGAAAATATTCCTGATGGCTCAATGAATGAGCAATCGTGGCAATGCCTCGTCAGTACATCGTTGGCATCAAATCAAAAGGAAATTTCAGTCGAGGCATTAAAAAAGCTGCTAACAATTCAGTTTAGCTTAAAGCGCTTAATTTCACTTTCCCAATTGCTTGTAAGAATGGATAAAAAGTATGAAGCAATCGCCATACTTGAACAATATCAAGCACAAGCAAGATATGATGCGTCCTATTGGCATGTATTGTGTTGGTTATATGATGCTGAGCACCTATGGAGTAAACTTTCTCAAGCGGCTCAAATGTGGTGTACTCAGTTTGATACAGATAAAAATGGGTATCGATTTCTTGCCTCAGCATTTTTTCAACTTGGTCGCCAGCACGAGGCTATTTCTGTCTATGAAAAACTGCTTTCGCTGCCTTCAAATCAGGATGACGTTGAAACTTTGAAGGACAAAGCGAAATATGTTGAGTTATGTGTCAGTTCTTTAGCGCTTGAGAAAGCGCAAGAAACAATAGAACAATTAACTTCGGTGTCGTTTAATGCTCCTGGTTTATTCAATGCACAAGCACAATTAGCTATCTTTCAAGGTGATAAAGAAACTGCCAAGAACCTTTGCTTAGAGTGCATAAAGCAGTTTCCCGAGTACTTAACTATTTTCATTCAGCTAGTCCGAATTGAGTCTGGGCTTATTTCTCTATCGCAATTGCAATTACTAAAAAAAGCAGCTGGTAGTGATCATCCTGAAAATGACTCACTTGCGTTTGTTGTAGCGCACTTTTATCACGATGCCGAAGAATATTCTCTGGCCTATGAGTGGTATCAAAAAGCCAATGAGTTGAGACAGAAAAGCAATCAAGAGAAAGGCGCTGAATACAACAAAAATGATGCAGAAGACTTTTTTAAGCGTGTTCTGGACGCTTCAACATCTCTCCATCATAAATTTTCTGAATTGTTTGCTTCGAAGCAATATGAATGCAGTCCTATCTTTATCATTGGAATGCCTCGCTCAGGTACGACGCTGTTGGAAGGAATGTTGGCGTGCCACCCTAGTATCCATAAGACGGGTGAAAGAATCGAATTTCCTAACCTACTAAGTAGCATTATAAAAGGAGATATTGATGAAGAGCGACTCGGAACGGTCTTAACCTCCTTCGTTGATGAATATGTTACGAAAGGCAATAATCAGGGCAAAAGTTGCTTTTTTATTGATAAAAATCCTGCCAATTATATGAGTGTTGGGATAATTCGCACTTTGTTCCCCAATGCTTTAATTATTAATATTGAGAGAGAGCCACTAGAGACAATCTTTTCTATCTTTAGGCATGAGTTTAGTCATTTATGGTCTTATGCAACTTCCTTAGAGTCAATAGCTCACCAATACGGCGTGTATCAGAGATTTATTGCAAATTGGCGAAGTGAGAGTCGCCACTTTATCAATATTTCCTATGAAGAGCTGGTAAAAAATCCCCAAAGCTTTTTTGAATCTCTAATGCAAACATTAGGCTTACAAGGTGAAGAAATAGATTTGCAGCAAGGTATAGAAGCTCAGGCATTTACTACCTTCAGTGCTTTACAGGTTAGGGATAAAGTTTCCAATTTTAATGGCGTCGCCAAGCATTATCTTCCATTTATCTCAAACCTACCGGAGTTAGAAAGTTACATTAAAGGCGAGGTGCTGTCATGAGCGCTAATAGCTGGGATAACTTTTGGAAGCATACTGCTAAAGATAATCAGATGCCTTGTTTTGGTGAGCAAACAGCAACACTTCAGGGCACATGGGAACAGCTATTTTCTTCATTAACGTTAGCAGAACGACCATATTTAAATGTGCTGGACATTGCTTGTGGGGATGGGGCTTTAATACATCATTTCGCTAAATATAACACTTTCAATACGGCTTTAAATTTATATGCAAGCGACTACTCTCGAAGTGCTTGCGCAGAGACGTTAGAACGTCATGCTAAAATAAACGCGGTTTGTTGTGACTCTGCTAATTTACCCTTTGCGAGTGCAAGTTTTGACCTTATTATCAGTCAATATGGCATTGAATATTCCGGCCAAAAGGCATTTGAAGAAGCAATACGTTGCCTTCGTGATAATGGCGAATTTGTCGCTATTGTCCACGCAAAAAATGGTTCTATTTATCAGGAGTGTGTTGCCAATGCGAAGGCCACCAAAGCCTTTTTTGATTCGAATGTGCTTGCCCAAGGAAAACGTGTCTTCGCCACCGCCGCAGAGGTGATGGCAAATAGAAAACCACAATCTGCATTTGCCTCTGAAGATAAGGCATTCTCTTTGTGCGTAAATCAATGTAAAGCTATATTCGCCGAATACAGTCAACACATCGCCGGTGGATATTTATTTCGCATATTCTCTGAATTAGGGCATATGTTTTCGAAGATACAAAGCTATAACAGCCAAGATGTTTCGGATTGGATTGATAATACGTCCATTGAAATGAAAGCCTACCAGCGAAGAATGGCTTCAATGGTTGAGAGTGCTCAATCCGAAATATCACTACATCAAATTATTGATGCTTGCCGAGAAAATCAGAAAGCAAATGCCGAGTTGATTCAAACTTTAAGTCCGCTGCATGGTGTCAAACAAGATAAATCTGAAAAAATCGATGACTGCATCGGATGGATCCTACGTCTGAAAAAGAAAAAAGTGTGAGAATGAAACATCTAGAACAAGCTATCGCGGCCCATCAAAGTGGAAATGCTTTGCTGGCAGAAGAACTTTATCAGAAACAATTAAAAGAAGCGCCACAAGAACACAACACTTTGCAATTGCTTGGGCTTTTGAAAATGTCCACCCATCGCCTAGATGAAGGGGCAAGGCTAATGCAAGAGTCTTTGCAAGTGGAGCCACAACAGCCCCATGTTTGGAATAACTTAGGTGCGTGTTTTAAACGTATGAATAAGTTAGATGAAGCCATGGAATGTTTCGAAAAGGCGATAGCACATAAGCCTGATTTTAAAAGCGCACATAAAAATATTGTGAAGTTGGCTATGCAGCAGCAGGATCTTGCCGCGGTTTGGCGCTCAGCGAATAACGCGATGTTAAAAATGCATTCGGATACTGATGTTCGGTATTTATACGCTAAGGCTGCGAATTTTGTTGGTAAGTATGACACCGCGATTGAAGTATTTGAAGAATTACTGGCAGGTGAGGCTAACAATATAAGCTTTCTGCATGACTTAGGTATTGCTTGCAGAATGAATGGAGACTTGGATAAAGCGCTGCTTTGCTTCAAGAGAGTTAAACAAGCAAAGCCCGAAAACTTCTCAATTTATCATAATTTAGGTAATACTTATTCTGATATGGGGAATATTGATGAGGCGATAGCGAATTACGAAGTGGCGCTACAATACAACCCAACCTACGTAGAAACGCATAAAAATCTTAATCATCTACTATGGGAATCAGAGCGAAATTCAGAATTTTTACTTTCATTTCAGCCTCTTCTAAATACTGGTCAAATATCTCCACCTTTACTGTTTTCATATATCGAACTGTTGGTTTTTGCTAAAGCGTGGGAATCTGCTTTAACCACACTTGAGCAATATAAATATATGCTTGAGTCCGAAGCAGAATTTTATGGATTCAAAGCAAGCTGCGAATTTGCTCTAGAGCATTATGACGAAGCTATCGACACGCTTCGGTTTGGTGTTAGTTTAACCAAGCACCAAGGGTTGAAGAGAGAACTGGGGCATCAGTTGGTTGAAGCTAATCGTCTAGAAGAGGCAGAAGCCCAGTTAGTTGAACTATTAACGCAAGAGCCAAATGATCAACTAGGAATCGCACTGTTGGCTTATTGTCGAGAGAAAAGCAATCCTGAATGGGCAGAAAATGTAAATGATTACGAAGGTATGATTAAAGAATACAACCTTCTGCAACGCTTGGAAGAAAAGCTTGGAAAAGATTACCTAAATGACATAAAAGTGTTCTTGTTGAAACAACATTCTGCCCAACGTGCCCCACTAAACCAAACGCTAGTCGAAGGGACACAAACAAAAGGAAATTTGTTTAAGAGTCAGGAAACTTTGATTCAAACGCTAAAAGAAATCTTATTAGAGTGTGTAGAGGACTATAAAAACACATGTGCATCACTACCGAGAAATTTTCATGGTGAAAGGGATGTTGGCGAAGTTGAATTTGCTGGGGCGTGGTCGGTTAAATTAAGTCACAATGGGCACCATAATAGTCACATACACCCAGAAGGCTGGCTAAGCAGTGTTTTTTACCTTGACGTTGTTGTCGGCGATGAGGTGAAAAAAGAAAGCTGGTTGCATTTTGGAAGTCTTCCATTGCAAAGAAGTGCAAAGACAGAGCCGGTTAAAT
Source organism: Alteromonas sp. a30 (assembly GCF_026788005.1). Classification (GTDB taxonomy): domain Bacteria; phylum Pseudomonadota; class Gammaproteobacteria; order Enterobacterales; family Alteromonadaceae; genus Paraneptunicella. The sequence goes on along the minus strand of NZ_JABEPE010000010.1, from coordinate 6,270 downwards.
ATATAAAACCGGAGGTAGGGAAGTTAGTTCTATTTCCTTCTTATATGTGGCACGGGACTCTGCCGAATGGCCTATCAGATAAGAGATTAACCATTGCTTTTGATGTTCGTGAAAACGATATGGTAATTTGAATATCCTGAATTTTAATATATTAAAATATGCATAAAAATCCATTTTATATATTTTGATTAAATAATAAACGTGGGTAGTGCCATTAATTTACCGTAATAAAATTACGTATTTAGATTAAATTTACTACGGATTTCCATAAAATGCTTTGAAATGTTTCCAAATGTGCCGAAATAACTATAAATGATGTTTAAATAGTGTTTTCTACCATAGTTCTTTAGGCCAGATCGGCTTGACTTAGCGTTGTCTTCCGTGTGAATATCCTCGAGTTCCAGTGTCTGACCTTGATGTCTCGGTCGATGCTGAAATCCAATAAAATAAAACGTTTTTAATCGTCCCTTGTTAACGGCATCAGGATGCTGAAAACGAGGATTCAAAACTAGACAATTGGTTGGGAACTATGTCCAAGATGAGCAAGAGAAATATTATTGCTTCTACAATTATGGGGGCCTTCGCCCTTAGTAGCAGCCCCGCAGTCTCTGCAGATCCTCTCGTCAACCTGCAAAAAGAGGAAGCAAAAAATCACGCCGCTGCGGTTAAATCCCAAACGCGTATTAATAAGCTTTACGAGCAGACTCAAGACCTTTTGGTTGAGTATCGTCAGGTTCTAGATGAAACTGAAAACTTGAAAGTTTACAACGATCATGTTGCACGATTGGTTGCAGACCAACAAGAAGGTATTAACGACTTACAACGCCAAATCAACAGTATCGAAGGTGTTAAGCGTGGCGTAGTACCTTTAATGTACAAGATGATTGAGTCTTTAGAGCAATTCATCAATCTTGACGTACCTATTAACCTAGAGGAAAGACAAGCACGCGTAGCACGTTTACGCGATTTAATGTCTAACTCTAACGTTTCTACTTCTGAGCAATTCCGCCAAGTTTTAGAAGCTTATCAAGTGGAACTTGAATATGGTTCAAGCATCCGCGCTTATCAAGGTGAGCTATCATACAATGGTACAAATATTGCGGTTGACTTCTTCAACTTAGGTCGTACTGCGATGTTAGCATTGTCTCTTGATCAGAAAAACGCATGGGTTTGGAATAACGAATCTCGTGTATGGGAAGAATTGGGTGGCGAATACTTAGGTGCCGTAGTTGAGTCAGTTAAAATGGCACGTAAGATTGTTCCTGTTAACCTAATCAAGATGCCAATCCGAGCTGCGGAGTAAGAGACAATGAAGAATTTGTTTAAACTACTATTCGTCGGTGGGGCTGTAGCTTTGACGTCTGTTTCTGCACAGGCGGCGGATTCACTAGACGCACTTCTTGAAGAAGTTAAAAAGAACCGTATTTCTGAAGCACGAGTTAATAAACAACGTGAAGCAGAGTTCCAAGCAGCGCGTGCCGATAAGCAAGCACTTTTGCGAAAAGCGCAAGCAATGCTAAAAGCAGAGCAAGATCGTGGTGAACGTTTGAAAGCACAGTTTGCTGAAAACGAAACTACTTTAGCAAATAAAGAAGTTGAATTGAAAAACGCCGTGGGTACTTTGGGCGAGATGTTCGGTGTTGTACGCCAAGCATCAGCTGAGGCTTATGGTCGAATTTCTACTTCAATTGTTAGTGCTGAGTATCCTGGTCGTTCAGAATTCTTGGAAAGAATGTCGAACGAATCTAAAGGTCTTCCAGATATTAAAGAATTAGAAGACTTATGGTTCGCGCTTCAAACGGAAATGACACAGTCTGGTAAGGTGTCTCGCTTTACTACAGAAGTTGTAAGCCTAGATGGTGGCTCTCAACAAACTGAAGTAGTTCGTATTGGTACATTTAACCTAATAAGTGAGCAAGGTTACTTGGCTTACAAAGATGACTTGAAGCAAGTTCAACCACTTGGTCGTCAACCTGATGGCTACATGGTAAACAGTGCATCTAAGTTCTCTGCTAGCTCAAATGGTTTATTCCCAGTATATATCGACCCTTCACAAGGTCAGATTCTAGGATTGTTAACAGCTAAAGCAACATTAATGGAAAGATACCATGCAGGTGGCTTACCTGGTTATGTTATCACTGGTATGTTAGCGCTTGGTTTATTGATTGCACTTTACAAAATTATTGTTCTTACAGTAATGGGTGGTGGAATTAGAAAACAGCTAAATAATCTAAGCTCACCTTCTACTTCTAATCCTCTGGGTCGTATCCTTAAGGTTTATGAAGAGAACAAAGGTGCTGATACTGAAACCCTAGAGTTAAAACTTGATGAAGCGATTCTTCGTGAACTACCATCAATCGAAAGTGGTATTAACTTAATTAAGATTCTTGCAGCTATTGCGCCTTTACTAGGTCTACTAGGTACAGTTATCGGTATGATTGCAACCTTCCAACAAATCACATTGTTTGGTACAGGTGACCCTCGCATCATGGCTGGTAGTATCTCAATGGCATTGGTAACAACTGCACAGGGTATCATTGCGGCATTGCCTCTAATCTTGTTGCACAGCATTGTTGCAGGCCGTAGTAAATCAATCATCCACATTCTCGATGAGCAGGCTGCGGGTATCGTAGCGGCTAGAGCAGAAGGGGAGAAGTAAGATGTTATTCCTGATAGAACTTTGGGAATCTGTCAGGGATTTTATCGCTACTGGCGGCGATGTACTTTATGTTGTCGCATTTGCGCTCTTTCTAATGTGGATTTTCATGGTAGAGCGTTTTTGGTTCCTTAATTCGGTTTTCCCTAAGTTACAAAGCAATATAATTGCTGATTGGGAAAAGCGGACGGATACCACTTCCTGGTATGCGCATAGAATCCGTGACGCATGGATTTCAGAAGCGTCCGATAAGTTAAGTGAGCGTGTACTGTTAATTAAGACTTTAGTAGCAATGTGTCCATTAATTGGTCTACTTGGTACGGTAACTGGCATGATTGAGGTATTTGAAACCATGGCAACGCAGGGTACTGGTAACCCTCGTCTAATGGCAGCAGGTATCTCCAAAGCAACAATCCCGACTATGGCGGGAATGGTTGCAGCGCTTTCTGGTCTGTTCTTCAGCACCAGACTTGAAGCGAAAGTTAAATATGCCAAAGAAAAGTTAGTTGACAGTTTGCCTCATCACTAGAGAGATTTTTATATGGCTCGTAAACATCGTGCAGAAGAAGAAGATGCAAGCATTGATATGACCCCGATGCTCGACATCGTGTTCATCATGCTTATCTTCTTTATCGTAACTACCTCTTTCGTGAAAGAGGCGGGTATTGAAGTTAATAAACCTGATGCAAGTAATGCAACTAAGCAAAAATCAGCAAATATTTTCATTGCAATTAATGAAGATGGTGATGTTTGGATGGATAAGCGTGAAGTTGATGTTGAGCGTGTACGCGCGAACATTGAAAGAATGCTTGCAGAACAACCAACCGAAGTTGTTATTATCCAAGCAGACGTAAAAGCTGAGCACGGCAAAGTTGTGGAAGTAATGGATCAAGTCAAAGCAGCAGGTATTGCTAGGATTTCGGTCGCAGCAAAAGGTGGTTAATATGGGACGTCTAATAGTATCAGTATTATTAGGTGCCACAGTAACTTTTGCCTTGTTCGTTTTGATGGCTAAGCTGATCGAAAATTCAGAACGACCAGCAGATGAAGTGCCACCAACGCCGGTAATCGATATCGTGATGGATGAACCCGATAATGCGACAGAGGTGCGCCAACGTGTGCCACCTCCGCCGCCTCCACCACCTCAGCAACCTCCTAAGATTGAACCTCAGGAGCCTGAGGCATCAGATCCTGATGCAGGTGCGGTTTCATTTAATATGCCAGGAGTTGATCTTGGTGGTAACTCTATCGATATTGGTTCACCTGGTGCATTACAACGAGATGGCGAGGCAACTCCAATTGTTCGTATCGAACCGCGTTATCCGATTCAGGCTGCGCGTGACGGTAAAGAAGGCTGGGTTAGATTATCGTTCACCATTAACGAAGTTGGTGGTGTAGATGATGTTGAAGTTATTGAGGCTGAGCCTAGACGTGTTTTCGACCGCGAGGCGAAGCGTGCTCTCCGTAAGTGGAAGTACAAGCCTAAGATTGTCGAAGGTAAGCCCGTTAAACAGTTCAACATGAAAGTCCAATTAGACTTTAGATTGGAGGCTGGTTAATGAAAAAACTATTGAAAAGCTTATCTGCGTCATTCGTTGTCGTGGGAGCATTGTCGGCTAATTTTGCATACGCACAATCTACAGCCGCAGTAGTATGTCCGAATTACAAACAAGGACCTACTCAAATCCCGGGTCAACGAGTTGGTAAAAAAGTTCAAGCTGCATTTGAAGCTTACAACAATGATCAAGTCGATGAAGCAATCGCTATTCTTAAGGATATTGATGCTTCAGATGAGTTCGATCAGGCCTATGTTAACCGCTTTGTTGGTAATTTGATTGCCGGCAAAGAGGGGCATGGTAAAGAAGCTTTGATTTATTTATTGAAGTCAGTGAAAACCAAACAACTTAATGATAGCGAACACGCTATTACTCTAAGATTGATTGGTGACCTGAATATGCAGGAGAAAAATTACGAGGACGCCATCAAGTGGTATGACGCTTGGATCGATTTTACGTGTAAGCAAGACCCTGACATTTTCACGCGTCAAGCTCAAGCGTATTACGAAACTAAGCAGTTAGCCAAAATGATTGCTCCTGCGGACAAAGCTATCGCCCTCTTTGAGAAGCCAAATAAGAACCCTTATGTTCTTAAGATGACTTCTTATTATGAGAGAAAGATGTACCCTGAGACAATCAAGGTAGCAGAAACATTAGTGAAGTTATTCCCTGATAGTAAACAGTGGTGGACTCAGCTTGGTTTCTTCTACATGCTTGTTGAAGATTACAAAAAGGCATTAGCGACGTTTGAACTTGCTTATACTCAAGGTTATTTGTCGAAATCATCCGAGATTAACGCATTAGTTCAGCTTTATGCGACCAATGAAATTCCATATAAATCGGCTGTTTTACACGAGAAATATGTGGATTCGGGTTTATTGAAGAAAGATGCGACTAATTTGGCGCGAATTGCTAACTCTTTCCACAGAGCTAAGGAGTTTGTTAAGGCTGCTCGTTACTATGGCGAAGCTGCTGCGCTAAGTTCAGATCCGGAGCATTACAGAAAACAAGGTACATTGTTACTGGGTGCAGAGAAGTATCCTGAGGCGATAAAAGCGCTTAAGAAAGCCTTAGATGCAGGTGTTCAGAAGAAGGGTTCAGTGCATATGGCAATAATGGAATCTTACTTCTACCAAGGTAAGTTCAGAGAAGCTTACAAGCATATTAAAGAAGCGGGTAAAGACTCTTCCACTTCTAGAAGTGCTAAAGCTTGGGAACCTTACATCAAGGAAAAAGCAAAAAATCGGGGCATCAAGCTCTAAACTAAAAAGGCTCCTAGGAGCCTTTTTTAATGCCTAAAATCTAATATCTCTTTTAGAGTAGAGATTGCTTATTTATATTTAGTTACAACAAAAGTCTTACCTTCAAATTCAAATTTTCACTTTAAATGAATTGACCTAGTTCTTTGTAAATAGAAGATGTTGATGTACCAATTGATTCGGTTAAAATAATTCCTTATCGACTGGTGGTTAGAACATAAATGTCTAATTATTAGCGAGTTTTATAGAGAAGTACCAACCCTATTTTTGTTAATATTTAGAGGGTTTAAGACGAGTAAACACAATATTCCTACTAACAAAATGATAAAAATTAGTGAACATGAACTAGAATTTTTGTGGCGCTGATTTTGAAATTAAAAGTTAGCACTATAGGTCTATAAACTTGAAAACGCCTTTGAGCGTAATACTTAAACGTGACTCTCGTAACTTAGTTATTAGGAACCAAATATGAAACAAGTTAAGAAAACGAACATCGCTACTGCTTTAGGTGCAGTTGTATTAGGCTCTTTGGCCACTGTATCAATTGAAGCTAATGCTAACCCTTTTGCAATGAACACATTAGATTCTGGTTACATGCAAGAAGCTGCTGAAGGTAAGTGCGGCGAAGGCAAATGTGGCGAAGGCAAGTGTGGCGGCGCCAAGTCTAGCAAAGAAGGTAAGTGTGGCGAAGGCAAATGCGGTGAAGGCAAATGCGGCGGCAGCAAGTCTAGCAAAGAAGGTAAGTGTGGCGAAGGCAAATGCGGTGAAGGCAAATGCGGCGGCAGCAAGTCTAGCAAAG